>CAVTJE010000035.1:0-151017 GCA_963734775.1 uncultured Solirubrobacterales bacterium | reverse complement strand
CTACTGGACAGAGTGGCGCAGAATCCAGCTGCCCCACCCTTGTCGTGCGCGCCGAGCGGGGCTACCTCGACGAGCGCCATCTTGCCGAGCTCGCGCACGCACTTCCGCACGGCCAGTCTCTGACGATGCCCAACGCCGGTCACGACGTGCACCTCGATGCGCCCAAACAGCTCGCAGAAGAGATCCGCCGCTTCCTGGGCCTAACCGTTTTGCTCTCGACCAGGCCGGCTGCTCCCACCATTTAAGCGGCACTGTCCGTTGGCGCTCGAGAGTGCCGCTAGTCGCAAACGGCGAGAGCGTTCAGCCCACTCGGGTCAGCGGCTCGCGGCTGATGGGTACAAGGTTTAGGGTCAATCGATCGCGACAGACGAGAAGACGAATGGCCACCCCGACCGATGTCGACAAGCGGGCACCTGTCCTCGCCCACCACGAGGTTGAGGCCCGGGCACCCCTGGACACCCTGTGGCAGCTCCACACCGATGTTGACAACTGGCCGAGTTGGCAAGAGGCCATAACTGAGGCGCACATCAATGGACCATTCGAGCCAGGAGACTCGTTTGTCTGGTCCAGCTACGGATTTCGCTGTCACGTCACAGATTTACGAAATGAGCGATCTGAGCCGAACGCTGTGGGGCGGGACCGCCGGAGGCATCACGGGCATCCATGAGTGGCTTTTCGCGGAGAGTGACGGCGGCGTTCGAGTGACCACGAACGAGTCCTTTGCGGGCGAGCCCGTCAGCGCCGATGTCCCCGGGATGCAGGGTCAGCTCGACGCATCGCTGGTGGCCTGGCTCGACTACCTCAAGTCAGCCGCCGAAGGCAGCGGTTGAACGATGGCCCGGCCGCCAATGTGGGCTGTCAGCAGCAGCGAGGGCGGGGGTGCGCCAGCAATCGCCGCAGCCGGGCCGAGCGCCGGACAACTGACTCCACCCGGGGCTCAATCCACGGCTTGTGAAGGGCGGCTCGCCGCCTACGGCGGCGAGTAGCGCATCCGACGTCGGCTCGCCATCGGCAGGGTCGAGCGCGCCGACCGCTTGCTCCATCGACTCGATCGCCGCTCCCAGCCGAGCAGACGGTTCGACGGTCCCATGGCGGTGCGCCGCCGGGCCCCTAGGTAGGCGCATGGGCCAGCCGCCCACCCCCGGCTCGGGATCGCGCAACCGTCAGGGCGTGTGCGCAGTCAGGATTGTCCTCCAGCCATCGCGAGGGTCAGGACGTTCATGTTGCCAGTCGCCCATTGGAGAGTGAAGGTCAGTCCAGCGATCCGCCAGCCTCCTGGGGTCCGTGTGAGCTGGTAGTCGTGGCGGCCGCCGACCGTCCACATGGGACCGCCCGACGCGTTGGCGAGCACGTGTGTGCCCTGCATGTTCGCCGCGCAGGTCGCCTGGTCACCGTCGAGGCTGATCACGTGATTGGTGATCTGGTGGTGGACTGCGTCCATGTTCTGCAGCGTTTGGCGCCATCCGTCGACAAACTGGGCCACGGGAGCGGTGTATGGCTCGCCGCCGGTCAATGACGTGCGGTCGTGGTAGACGGTGTCCGTGAACAGCCGCCCCATCGCATCCCAATCCTTCGCGTCGATCGTGAGCGAGAGGCGTCCGATCAGCTCGATGATCGCGACGCGGTCCTCGAGCTCGGTTACGGTGGAATCCGACGTTGTCGTCGTCATACGTGTTCCCTTGCGTAGTAGGGCGGACCTTGGGTTGTCCCTGCGGAGCGACCAGACCATCCGCGAGTGGCAACCACTTGGCTTCCAATCCGGACGGCTTCTTCGTCTACAAGTACCGGTCCAGCCTGCCGAACGATCAGGCGACCACGCATCGCCTGATCCTGGTGATTCGCGCAACTCGCACATGTACAAACCGCCACTCTTGCGAGGGACGATCCGCCGGACGTCGGATCGGGGTCTCGAGGCGTGCTGGGTCTGGCCGGAATACGATGCCGGCCTTGTGTCCAGCCAGTCTGCGAAGGCTGAGGCGTTTCTAGGGCTCCATCGTCCTGGAGCCCCGTTGCTGATGCCCAATCCGTGGGACGCCGGTTCGGCGAAGGTGTTGGCCTGGCTGGGGTTCGAGGCGCTCGCGACGACTAGCGGTGGGTTTGCGGTCACGGTTGGTCGCCGCGACGGCGCGGTCGACCGCGACGCGGCGGTTGCGCACGCCGCGGCGATCGTGGAAGCTACCGAGCTGCCGGTTTCGGCCGACTTTGAGAATGCGTTCGCCGATGACCCGGGCGGCGTCGCCGAAACCGTCAGGCTAGGAATCCAAGCGGGACTTGCGGGTTGCTCGGTTGAGGACTACACGGGCCGAGATGAGGACCCGTTCTACGAGCTCGCCGAGGCAAGGGAGAGGATCGTCGCAGCCGCCGAGGCTGCCCATGGCGGTCCGGTCCGCCTCGTGCTTACCGCTCGGGCCGAAAATCATCTACGTGGGCGGGACGATATCGGCGATACCATCGCGCGCCTTCAGGCCTACCAGGAGGCGGGAGCAGATGTGTTGTTCGCCGCCGGGCTAACGGACCGCGATCACATCCGCCGGCTGATCTCTTCGGTGGATCTGCCCGTGAGCGTGATCGCACGGCCGGGCTCGGCGTCGGTTGCTGATCTCGCCTCGCTCGGCGTGAGCCGGATCTCCGTCGGCCCCGCGTTCCTGTTCAACGCACTCGGCGCGCTGATCGACGCCGCGCGTGAGTTCCGAGAGCAAGGTACCTACGGCTACCACGATCGAGCAGCCGTCGGGGCGCGCGGCGTTCACGCGGCGTTTGGCCCAGGCGGCTCGGACCCGTCCGATACGGAGTTTCCGTAGGCCGATCCTTCGGGTCCGCGGACATCCTGGCTCCTCCAACGCCTGCCACCGCCTAGGCGCTCCTTGAAGGCTTCCGGAGGGCACCAAAGCACTGCGACGAGGACTCTGCCTGCCGCTCATGTTCTGCCTGCCGGAACGGGTTCATCGGCTCGAAGTCGCCCTACGGCGAGACGCGTGAGGCGTGCGTCTCACGCTATACGGCATCCATGCCGCGCAGCATCGGCGAGGAAGTTGACGTCCGTACGGCTGAACCGTTCCGGACGAGCTTGCCATAGGACTGCCTGATCACGGTGGGACGCCCAGAAAAGTCGTCGGCGTGGAACGATCGCTGCGCCATTGCCGTCTTGCCAGGTAATGCGTCGCATCAGACGCGTGATGCCTCGAATGGCATGTGCGTCTAGCGACCGGAAACGACATTTACCGAGTGTCCGACCTGAGGGAATTCTCACCATGAAACGCACCACGACCCTTGCCGCGGCGTTGATCGCCCTAGCCGTCCTCACGGCTGGGGCAGGAGCCGCGACCCGCTTCGTTATCACCAACATCGGCCAGATCAAACCGTCCGTCCGCGCCCAGTTGCGTAGCAACCGAGGGCCCCGAGGTTTCACCGGCGCGCAGGGGCCGCAGGGCCCCAAGGGCATCCCAGGAGCACCAGGAGCACAGGGGGCAGCCGGGAGCGCTCGTGCGGTCGCTGTCGTGAACGCCAACGGCACACTCCTCCGAGGAGTCGACTTCCCGAAGGGCGTGACCGGTGTCACCCACGCCACCAAGCGCGGGATCTACTGCATCGGCTTGGCTCACGGAATCGCCCCCGCCGACGCGATCGTATCGCTCACCGCCCCGGGTGCCGCTAACGGCGTGTTCACTGTGCCGAACAGCACTAACTGTGCCGCCGGTGAGGTGGAAGTCGACACGTTCGTCCTGGTCCAGGGCGACACGAACACGCCGGGCTCGCCGCTCCAGAGCGTGTTAGTCGACGGAGGCTTCACCGTGCTCGTGCCCTAGTTGTTAGCCCCGGGAAGGTTGGTCACAGTCTGGTGACGGATGGGTGGGATTTGAAGGTCAGCCGGTCGCGCGTCGTTAACGACGTCGCTGAGCTCCTGCGCCAGTTGCGCGTCATGCCCAAGGCCGAGCGATTGGAGAACGGTTGATCACCCCGGTCGCGAACCTAGGCACTCAGTGCGACGAGGCTGAAGTTCTGCTCGGGCGCTCGTCCGGGCCCCTCCTCGGGGCCCGGACGCCGTGGTCATCGGACGGGAGAGCCGCTCGTATGACGAACGAAACACGCTTCCGCATCGGTCTGAGGCCGTCGCACCAACCAGCGACGGTGTGAGCAACCAACAGCCCGATTGGGGCGACCGGGCCCCTGGGTCGGTCGCACATCCGCCGAGAATCGTGACAACGTCGCCGGCGCCGTCTGTCGCGGGGCACATTCCTCGGCCCGAGCCCGAGTTTCGGTCGTTCGGTTTCAGCGGTCGCGGTGATTTGTCACTTTCCTCGGGACTCGGGGCGTGTCTGACCGCGTGTAAAACGTGGCAAACCTCCCGAGACGCCCGCACCTTGGCCACCTAAGCAGGCGGGACATGCTTTTGTGCACGAGGTCGGCGCGCGGCGCGGACCTAGTCACCTTTTCCAGCCGGTCCGTGCCGGCGCGCTCGACCCCCGGCTAGTCGTGCTGCCACGGTCGGCATTCGGGGTCGCGCAGCGGGCCTCTGCGCCGATCACAACAAACCGTCGTCTGAGGATGCTTGTGCGACAACCTCGTCTAGAAGGGGAAGCGAGGGCAAGCGCTGATTCAAGGTCACGTGCAAGTTGGCGGCGATCCTGCCCGTTGGCTGCCCGAATCGCCCTGAATCGCCCCCAATGCGCCCCTATCTGACCGCGGCCCTTGGAGAGCCCGGAGGGGCCCAGACCCGCCGCGCCCATAACCAGAGGCCAGCCAGCAATGCGAGGTTTTCGGTGGCGAGGCGCGATCCGTGCTCTCGCCGTTTCGTCGATTCAGTATCCGGCCGACCAACGAGGACCGCGAGTCGCCGCGGTATCAGGAGACGGTGAGGTGCCGGTATTGCACGACCGGCCAGGAGGTGCCAGTCCAGGCGCCGTTATTCTCGACCGCGCCGGCTTCGATGCCGGCGATGCCTGTGGTGTAGTTGGAATCGTTGTTGGTCACGGTGGCAACCTGCTGGCCGTCGATCGACGCAGTCAGCGTGGCGCCGCTAACGGCGAGGGATAGGTTGTGCCACTGTCTCAGCCCTGCCGGGCTGGCCAAACTGCCCGAGGCGAGGATCTTCACGCCGTTGCTCTGGCTGTTCTTGAACAGCTGCCAGGAGCCGTCGTCAGCGAGGTTGAAGATGTAGCCGCGGAACTTGCTGACGGCGCCGTTTTGGTCGCTGAAGCGGTCGAGGACACCGGCCGAGGACCCCGACTGCGTGAACAGTACGTCGGTGCTGACCGTGTAGTCCTTCCAGCTCTTATCGCCGATGACGGCGAAAGGAAAGCCCTTGTGGCCAAGCCAGTAGATCGGCGGCTGGAGGGCCATCTGCTGGGTACACGTTTGGGTGGCGTCGGTCGCACAGGGCGTGTATTCGAAGGCGCCGTCCATTGGAGCCAGGTAAACCGGTGTGGCGTCCAGAGGGTTGGCGGTGGGATTGTCGCTGTACGAGCCGAGCGTGCCCTGGGCCGGCGGCGTTGCGGAGCCCTTGTTACTGCGTGTGAGCGTGGTGAAGGTGTACTGATATCCGGGCAACAGGCCGAAGGAGAACTTGCCGCCGACGGGATGAATGTCCGCCCGCTTGACCATCCAGTCCGCCGGACTGGTCGAGGTCGGCTTCGTGCGCCAAACGTGAATGGTCCCCGAGGAGAGCCCACCACTGATGGTGAAGTTGGCGTACTGCTCGGCGGTGGTCGTGGTCGTCTCGGCCAGGGTGCTCCAGTCGGTGCCGTTGGGGGACTTCAGCGTCGCGTAGCTGCCATTGGAGTAGACGCTGGCGCCGGTCAGCCCGCCAAACCCTCCGTCGGCGCCGTCGATGTACTGCCATCCGGGAGCGGTGAACCAGCTCATCATCGCGATCGCGTAGGTCATCGCGTTCACCTGGTAGTAGCCTGACCACGGCTGGTCGGCGTAGATCAACCCCCGGTTCTGGTACGGCACCCCGGGCGGGATTGCGTCCATCATCGGCCAAGTGATGAAGCCGGTCAGGTCCGCGTTGGGATAGCCACGGATCTCGGATCGGGTCATGTTCGCCGCGCCGGTGGCGCCGTCGAGGTTTCCCAGCTCGTTGGTCCACAGCGGCTTACCGAGACCTTCGGCGGTGGCGGTGCTGAAGCATTCGTTGCCGTTCGTTGGGCCGCCGCACTGATCGTGCTCACCCACGACTGCTGTGGCGGCATTGAACGCCGGATCGGCGGCCAAGTCCGCGGCAATCGGCCAAGCGTTCGCCGTGTCGTCGTCGTCCGACATCACGATCTGCGTGCTCGAGAATCCGGCCTGGTCGAGCGCCGCTCGCAGGCTTTCGGTCCACGTCTTCTGGTACGAGTGCTCATTCTGATTGCCGGCCAGATAGTCGATGCTCAGCCCGTGCTGCTGAGCACAGGTGAGCCACTGGACGATGTACCCGATCGTGGCTGGCGAGAAGAACGAGCCCAGCCACCCCGGGGCTGCCCAGGCCAGCGCATACAGCTTGATGTTCGGATTGCGAGCCTTCGCCTGCTCCATCAGCCACCACTCGTACCCGGCATTGCAGTTGACCGTGCCCTGGGAGTGCTCGATGCTCGCCTCCGACCCGTCGGTGGAGTTGGCATCACCGCCGATCTCGACCTTGAGGATCTGGAGCGAGGCGCCATAGCCGGGCTTGAACAGGTAGTCGAGAATCGCACTTCGCTGCGGCTCGGGGTAGTCGATCAGCAAGCGCGAGTTGCCGCCGCCGCCGCTAATTGCCCCCACCCCGTCAAACGTACGCCCAGGCGCCGTGCCGGCAACCGGAATTGCGGTCGTCGTGCTCGTCTGGCCGATAGCAGGCGCGACGTACGGCCCCGGGTGACCGCTCGGCGCGAAAGCATCCCGGCCGCCGGCCCAGGCCGTTGGCGGACCGAACACGGACACCAGCGCCGCAAACGCAACCGCAATGGCCACTAACCCCCTGACCCTCAGCCCCCAGAAAGGCGCCACGGGCGCTTTATAGCACGCGCAAACGACCCTCGTGGAAAGGCCGTGAGCGTCAGTGCTGCTCAGTTGAGCTTCCGTCTTCTTGCAGGTGTTCCAGGCTGGACGCCCGCGTGTGCGGTGTCGCTGCCACGCGACCGGTCACGGCGCTGCCGCGAACAGCGCGCGCCGATGGACGGTCCTGGTATCGGACGAAATGCCGACGGGGTCATCCGCAGCAGCGCGTGGAGATCGCCAATCCGCTCGCCATTGTCCACTGACGACACGAGCGGCTCTTCGCCTCGGCCGCACCAGCCATCGGCCCGCTGGAAGCGGACCGTAGGAGCGGTAGGAGCGGCGGGGCGAGAGGCACAGCGTCGCTTCTTGTGCCGCTATCCGCATCCATCCGCGCAGTCCAGATCCATCTGATCGCCCGTTGCCTAGGCGTAATCGCTAGGCCTTTGGTGTCACCAGGCTCATTGCTGCCGTCCTATAGCCGCTCCGTTCGCCAAAGGAGCTGCCTGAAGCGCTCCTCACCGAGCAGCTTCTGCAGATTGCTCCTTCGCCGGCACCACGCACGGTAGACACGTTCGGCGCGGCGGCTATCAGAGTCAAAACCCATCTGAACCGCCCATTCTTCGAAGCAGCGAGCAGCCTCGACGACGGCTGCCTCGGCCGCGACCTCGTCCAGCACATCAGGCAGCTCGGGCGGCCCTTCATCTGAGCCCACAATTGTCGTGACCGGCCGGTCCCCGTTGGTGCCATGCAGCTCACAGCGATACTGACGAGAGGCCCACGGTGCCGTCATCAGCAGCTCCTGGCTGCCATTCCGGTCGACCTCACGGCAGCGCATCCCAACTTCGCTAGCCGCGAGGAACTCCTTGAGTGTCTGCATCTAGACCAGTCCTTTGAGCTTCTGCGCGACCCCGGAGTCGGTTCCGAACAGACGCTCCTTGACATGTGCAGAGGCGACTGTCCAGTACCTCGTAGAAACCCCGCCGACTGACGACATCCCCTCGCGATCTAGGACCGTGTCTGAGCCCTGTCTCGCTGAGCACCACCCTGAGAACGAATGCGCGCGCCCAGACCATCCAGGACTCTCACAAGGAAACTAAATCGTGACAGACCTGTCACCACGACATTCCCAAATTGCACACATTTTCGGTCGATTGCGGGCTGGGCCACTCTCAGCCGCAGTCCATGAGACGGCTGCGTCGGGCTTAAAACCAGAAGCGGATCACGCTCGTTCTTGAATCGCATGGGAGGCAGGAGCGGGGGACCCGGGCGGCGTTACGCGAACCATCTCCGAGAGCGCCCCGCGGGGGATCCGAGAGGTGCTCAAGCAAGCGCGCTGCTCGGCAGACGTCGAATGTGCCGTCGGGAAACGCAAGCGCAGTCGCTTCGCCGACCTCGAACGTGATGGGCAGGCCGAGAGGCTTCTACTCCCTCGCGTAAACGGCGCGATGCCCGACCATCGACGAGATAGCTGGACCCGGCGGGCCGCGCGCGGCCCGCTACCTCCAACGCGCCCAGGCGATCGGAGCGGGCGTGACGGCGTAACAAGCTCGACCGAGCCGACGTGGAACGGGAGCCGATGGCCTCCGTTCCACGTTGCACTCGGGGTTCGCGGCGAGGGCCGCGGGGTGGTGTCGTCAGCCGTTGAAGGAGTGGAATTCGCCGAGCGATTCGGGGAGCTTCGGAGTGAATGGCTTGAAGCGGTATCCCTTGTGGGTGTTGAACCCGGCCTTGCCCGCGGCTGTCTTGTCGGCGAACGGGGTCAGGGCGGTGACGGCCTGACTGATGTGCGTCCACTTGAGTGTCCGTTCATAGCCGTTGTTGTTGGGCGGGTCGGCCTTTTCGGCCTTGCCCTGTACGCCCGTGATCTTGCGGATCGGGCCTCCGTCCTTGCGCGACACATCGGCGCCGAGGACTCGTGCGAGGGTCCGGTGATCGCTCTCGATGCCCATGATCCGCGCGGCCGTGACGCGCAGCGCTGCGGTGCTGAAGTTACGCACGCCGACAAGGTATGCGGCGATGAACGCATCCTCGAGCGAGACGAGCACGTTGAGGGTGACCTGAGCATCCCGGAACATCCCAGAGGGGTAGTAGAAGGTCGTGAACGGGGAGGGCTTGCCGGTCACGCTCTTCTCGAGCGCGTAGTGCGACATCTCCTCCTCCCGCGCGGCGCGCAGGTATCCCTGGTCGTCGTCTGGAAGCCGCTTGAAGAACGGGGCATGGTCGATGATGTTGGTGTAGGTCGTGACGGCCAGCGCCTCCGCGATCTGGGCGGCGCCGACGATCGCGACATCGCCCTTGGTCGGGCCACCGCCCTTGGCGGCGGCGAACGCCGGTACCAAGCCCCCAAGCGCCGAAGCGCCCCCGACGATGCCGGCGCCGGTGGCGGCGCTCCGAGTCAGGAACTGGCGACGGTTGGCGTGCGGGTCCTGCGTTGCTGCTGACATATAACGACCTCCGGCCCGACGATTGAGTGCAATTGCTGACTGATACGGACCGCGCGTGCGATCGGATCACCGTTGGACCATGGCGTGGACGGCGTAAGGAGGCTGGCGGACGGATTTCCACCTGCTGGTAGGCTGATTGGACGGGAGCACCAGCCTGACGCGGGCGCCTGCGAGTGACAGCGCCAATCTGATCCTCTAAACCGCTGAACACGCGGAGTTCTGTCTGTCGCTCGAACTTCATCCACTGACCGTCAGCTGCACCGAAGCTGATGAACCCGGCGTCGTCGCGACGTCGTTTCGTCGTCGGATCTTGCTCAGCGTGCTCGGGGCTCTCGCAGTTGCTGCCGTGCTCGCTTTCGTGCTCGCTCGACGACGCGGTCAGTTCACCGCCGCGCTCGACACCGCCCCGATCTCGTTGCTGGCGCTGGCGGCGCTGCTTCAGATCCTCGCGCTGCTATCGCGCAGCGAGGCCTGGAACGTGTGCGTCCGATCCGCGGGCGGAACCGTCACCCGTCGGGTGCTGTTCCGCGCTGCCGGCGTTGGCTATCTCGCGAGCCTGGTGAACGGGTCGGTCGGGATGGCCGTGCGTATCGCCTCGCTGCGCCGGATCGCTCCCGCAGCGCGTTCCCCGTGTGCCCGCGTTGGTGGCTGCTGAGGTTCCGATCATCATCGTCGAGGTCGCGCTGGCGGCGATCTTTTCGTTCACGCTGATCGCACCGCTCGGCGTCCCCTGGTGGGTGCCCGTGATTGCCGTCGCGGTCATGGCCGGTGCCGTAGCCGGTCTGCGGCGCGTTTCGGAGCGCAAGCAGACCGGACTGTGGGCGGGTCTGGCGGTGCTGCGTAAACACGGTTGCAGGCGCATGATCGCGTTCACGCTGCTGGCCGTATGCGCGCAGATCGCGCGCAACTGGCTGATGCTGCACGCGATCGGCGTGAACGTTTCCATATTTGACGCGATGGCGCTGCTGATCGCGATGTTCACGCTCGGTCAGCTTCCGGTCGGCCCCAGCATCGGGCCCGCCGCGGCGATATTGATCTTGGGCGCACACGGCATTGCCGCGACTGCCGCAGCCGGGGTGCTGCTGACAGTCACAGGCGTCGCTGGGTCTCTGTGCTATGCGGCGTGGGCGATCACCGACCAGATGGTCGCGGGCCGCGTCAAGGCCAAACAAGAAGCTGTCGTCACACCTCTCGCTGTTACGCCCACGTCGGCGTAGGATGGTGGACGAAGGTCGCACGTCCTGGTGTTCGGCTCGAACGCCGAGCACCGGGCGCCAAGCGTTCCTTGGATGAGGGCGACAGCCTCAGTGGCGAGGCGGTGGCCTGATGGCCGCCGCGAGCCTGGATCTCGAGTAACACGCGGCAGGATGATCCGGTGATGAACCGTGCATGCCCGGAGTGCGGACGCGGCCTGCCGGGGAAGAATCGGCCGTGATCACGATCGGGGCGACGAGCGGACGCGAGCCATCTGCGCTGGCCGCAACAGCAAGGACCGCCGTCCATTAGTACGATCAGTCCTCTCAGGAAGCGCTCAGGCCGGCATCGGGGCGTGAGTGCGAAGGTCGAAGCAACTCAGCATCTGTGAACACGCCACAGGGTCAAACATTCAGAGGCGCAGCGTGAGCTCCGGCGGCAAACGCGAGGAGGGAGCCCAGCCGCTTGTCGGCGGCAAGCTGTTGGCTGAGATCACGAACCGGATCGTGGCGTTCATGCGCGAGCACTACGGCCGCGGGCCGATCAAAGCCAAGACGTACGTGCTCGACAATCTGATCGTGTGCGTGCTCAGCGACGGGTTCACCGCGATCGAGCGCACGATGATGGAGGGTGGCGAGCCAGACCGTGTGCTCGAAATGCGTCGCGATTTTCAACGCATGATGAAAGAGCGCTACAGCGCCATGATCGAACAGCTCACGGGACGCAGAGTGCTCGCCTTTCTCAGCCAAGCGCATGTCGAGCCTGACCTCACGATCGAGATGTTCCTGATGGACGGACCGGTGCCGGGGTTCGGCGCGATCGAGCTTGTCGATCCACCGTCTTCTGGGCCCAGCCGCCTGGGCCCATAGCGTTCGCCGTGTCGGCGTGTGAGGGCCCATCGTGACCCCCGCTCGTCTGTCCTGCCTGGCATGACATCGGGCTTGAGATCGATCTCGCCTCGGAAAGGGAGTAACGTGCTTTTGGAGCTGGCCCTGCGGCCAGCACGTTGGGCTCAAGTCCGAGTGCCACCGATGGCGCTGTAGCGCCACGAGGCGGGGAACCTGGGTTACGGTGCAGCTGCGGGGGTGGCACCGACTCTGCGTCGCTGGTTGCGGGCGCTGCTTGTGAGGCGGTATCGCTCGGCCGGGGACTGCCCTCTTCCCTCGAGCGAATCTCGATCGAGGGACGGAGCGGCACTGACGATGAAGAAAATCCTAGGCGGCGACACGACGCGACACCGAGGAAAGGTGGCGCGTGAAGGTGGTGCCCGGCGAGCGCGATCGGCCATCGAGGCGCGCCGGCGGCTGGATGCCTGCGAGCTCCCGGGGACGTCGGATGATTGACGACCAGGGGATTCGAGACGTGGTCACGCGACTGTCGCGTCAAGACCGGGGCGGTGGGGCGGTGATCGAGCGTGCCGCGATCCTCGCCGAGGGTGACGCCTCCCAATCGATCTTGGCGTGGATCGTCGCGCACGACGGGCAACCCGAGGCTCCGGCAACTGAGAGTGGCAAGGGGGGCCTACACGGCGGCCGCCTGGGTGGAGCGGCCAGACCGAACGCATCTGAGCCCCGGCGCTACGTATTGCCGCCCGGTGCGCTGTCGTAAGCGACCCTGTGGCTGCGAGCCGCAGTATCGACTAAGCTTGATCTTCTCGAGGCGCGCCGACGGGACCGTTTGGTTCGGACGGGTCGCTTCGACCAATGAGAAGCTCGTGCTCGTGGCGGTCTGAGGGCGGCAGGCGGGGGCGTTGCGCTCTGCAACGTTGATCCCTGCACTGGAGTAGCCGATGCCGAATCCGTCGAATGGCCTGGTGGGACCTCCAGCTCTGGCCGAGTACGCACACCCCCGCGTGCCGCGAAGCCTGCTTGAGCTGATGACGTCCGTCGTGCCATATCTGGCTCTGTCAGTGCTGATGTATCTGGCGCTTGACGTCTCGTATCTCATCGTGCTCGCGCTCGCTGTGCCCGCTGCCGGGTTCCTCGTGCGCACGTTCTGCGCGTTTCACGACTGCGCGCATGGGTCTTTCTTGCCGTCCAAACGCGCCAACCGCGACGTGGGGCGCGTTCTCGGACTGTTCGTCCTGTCGCCGTTTCAACGCTGGCGCCATGATCACGCGATTCATCACGCCACGTCGGGAGATCTCGAGCGGCGCGGCGTGGGAGACGTCATTACGTTGACGGTCGCCGAGTACAGAGCGCGCGGATGGCGAGGTCGTCTCGCCTACCGCGCCGTGCGCAATCCGGTCGTGATGTTCGGGCTCGGTCCGGTGATCGCGATGATGGTTGGCCCACGCATCGCGACCCGCTCGCAACGTCCACGACTCCGCCACAGCGTGCTCGGCCTGGATGTCGCACTGGTTGCCGTCATCGGGGGGCTCTGCTGGTTGATTGGTTGGCAGGCGTTCCTGCTCGTGTGGGCGCCGCCGGCGCTGCTCGCCGGGTCGATCGGCATTTGGCTCTTCTACGTGCAACACCAGTTCGAAGACGCTTACTGGCAGAGCGCCGATGAGTGGGACTACACAGAGGCGGCGCTGCGCGGCAGCTCCTACCTGAAGTTGCCGAAGGTCATGCAGTTCTTCACCGGCAACATTGGGCTCCATCATGTCCACCATCTGAACGCACGAATCCCCAATTACAACCTGCAGCGCGCGCACGACGAGAATCCGGTGTTCGAGCAGGTGCCGACCCTCACGCTCGCCGACGCCCTGCGAACGGTCAAGCTCAAGCTCTGGGATGAGGAGCGCGGAAAGCTCGTCACGTTTGCCCAGGCGCATCTCGCCGAGCCGCCCAACGTCGCCGGCCTCCCCCACTCATCCGGTACAGGCTTGGCCGACCTGTCGCGATAGCCCCCGCGTCGGCACGAGCACTCGGCGGTTGCCTATTCGACCAGCGGGGGTTCGAGCAACGAGGCGTTGATGTGTTCGGAGAGGGCCGTGGCCGCTGCCCGTTGCGCCGCCAGTTGCTGTTGATCGTCGCCCGCTCTGAGCAGCTCTGACTCGTAGGCTCCAGACGCGGCTTCCCAGTTCCTGCGGAGGCGATCGGTCGCGAGCTGCGCTTCGTGGCGCATCGTCTCGACCGTCGTAGCGATCACCTCGGCTGAGGCGTCTGGTGCGCAGGTCTGCTCGGTGTCGGTGTCGCGGACGAATGTGAACGTGTGTTGCGGTGTGAGGACTGGCTGGTGCCGCACCCGTTCGACGCGTGTCGAGGCATCGGCTAGCACGCTCGTCGAGACGCTGAACCGAGGATACGGCTGGATCGAGGCGAGCCACACTTGACTGGTCTGATCCGATGAGCGTCGCTCGCGCTCGTCGATAGTCAGACCGACGTACTCGGCGACGTGCACCCAGCCCCAGTGCGTGCCTGCGAGGAGGATTCCGAAGGCGGCGAGGACGGCGTCGGCTGCGCCGCCACTCTCGAATAACAGCTGCCATCCGCCGAAGATCAGCAACAGCACACCGACGACCAGGGTGACGCCGGTGAGGAGCGAGCCCGCCGCCACGAGCCGGTCATGCGTGTGAGTTGAGACGGCAGTCGGCGCGGTATGCCGTTCGGCATCCGGCAGATTGAAGAGGTCCTCGTCCAAGAGCCGCCGGTCAGGGGCGACCCCGAGGAACGCAATCATGTCCTGACTGTCTTCAATCACAGGGTCTGAGTGATGGATCCCTGCCCTGCGCGGACTCTGGGTCACCCGTCAGTGGCGGAACGGGTTGTCTGCTGGGCCGGCAGGACGAGCGCGGCCCCCGCCATTTCCCGCGCCCCTCGCTGCGTCGGCGGCGAGGTTGCCGGTGAGCATGCCCTGTTGGACTTGGTCCATCAACGAACCGACCGACGCCGGCGAGTGGGGCAGCAGAAGCGTCGTCATGTTGCCGTGTTCGCCGACCGATCGGATCGTGTCCATGTACTGCGTCAGCGCGACCAGCCCCATCGCTTCCTTCGGGTCGATGCCTTGCTCGTCAGCGAGAATGGCCAGCGAGTCCTTGAGTCCTCGGGCGATCGCCTCGCGCTCGGCTGCCACGCCTTCGCCGTGGAGACGCATCGACTCCGACTCCGCCTCGGCCTTCTTGATCCGAAGCGTCTTGTCGCCTTCGCCCTGGGCTGTCGCCGCCTCCTGGTTGCGACGCGCCGCGTTGATGTTGTTCATCGCGTCCTTGACCCGCTGATCGGGTTCGATGTTCGTGATCAACGCCTTGATGATCTCGTAGCCGTAGTCAGCCATCTGCGTCTGGAGGGT
This sequence comes from uncultured Solirubrobacterales bacterium, assembly GCA_963734775.1. Classification (GTDB taxonomy): domain Bacteria; phylum Actinomycetota; class Thermoleophilia; order Solirubrobacterales; family Solirubrobacteraceae; genus Palsa-465. Next base: position 136,186 of record CAVTJE010000035.1, on the reverse strand, counting down.
GTCCTGGATGTGCTTGGCGATCGTGTCCGCGTCCGCGTATGCCTCGTCGAGATCCATCGTCGGGATGTGTGAGCGGACGACGTCGAAGGCATAGGACTTCATCTGTACTTCCGGATCGTCGAGTTTGTAGAACGCGTCCTTGACCTTGTCCTGGTCGGCGCCGACCATGTACTGGATCGCGAGCTTGACCACGACGAACACGTTGTCCCGGGTCTTGGTTTCGATGTCCGCGTTCAGCTGCTCGACCTGCAGACTCATGCGTCCCTTGACCTTCTCGACGAACGGTGACTTGCGCTGCAGGCCAGGGCCAGCAACGCGAACGAATTTCCCAAACCGCTCGACGATGGCCCGTTCCTGCTGCTCCACAGTGAAAAAGAAGAGAGGCATGCGCGTCCTTTCACGTTCAGCGGTCGGTCGCCAAGTTGGGCGTCCGACGCCTATATAAGGCGGCTCTTCCGTCGCTAGGGACGAAACTGTCCGTGAGGGTCGCCGCTGCGCTTTGCCCGGCGGTGCTCTGCGCGAAATCGCTTCGCAGAAGCGGTGAAATGGCCTGTCCCTTCATTCTACTCCGCCCGGCTTCACCGCTACAGTGAAGAGGCCGTCTCCACCGCTCGGTGTATCGCTCTCGCATTCGTCCTGTGGCCCAGTCTTCGCAGGGAGCGACGAAGGAGTGCGTCTCAGGTGACGAATCAGACTCCAGGAGCCCGGACCCGGACGGTCGACGTCCGACGCGGCGTTTACCGCGCTCACGAAGGAGATCGCGCAGCGCAACGAGCACACGCACAGGGAGGCGCGCAAGCTTCGCACCGCGCGCGAGAAGGAGCAGGTTCGGAGGCGTCGCCGGGAGGACCTGCGCTAGAACGATCCCCTCAAGGGCATGGCTTCCCTGCTGGATCGCTAGACTTATCGCAGGGGTCGAGCGTGTGTTCGACCAAAAGCAGTGCTCGCGTTTTCGCAGTTGTTGCCTTGTTGCACCCTCCGCGTTTCGCAGCGCACATACCCGTGGAGGGCAAGATGGCAACAGGAACCGTGAAGTGGTTCAGCGACGAGAAGGGCTTTGGATTCATCACACCTGATGACTCCGGCAAGGATCTGTTCGTGCACCACAGCGCGATCCAAGGCAACGGCTTCAAGTCGCTGTCCGAGGGCGCGAAGGTCAGCTACGACGCCGAGCAGGGCCCCAAGGGCCCGGCGGCGGCCAACGTCCAGGCGCTCTAGAGTCGACGGACCAAGCAGCACGGGAGGGCGCACGCGCGTCCTCCCGTCGCGCTCACCCGCGCGCGATACGAGCCTGCGCCCGGCCACGGCACCCACACCGCCGCGACCCACCTGCAGGCATTCCCGAGTCCGGCACAGGGGATCGGCTCCCGGCGTTTCGCCTCATTAGCTTGCGCGTCGCCGACGCGCTCGAGACCCACAAGAGAACGGACACGCATGGCCTCAACCGGCAAGAAAAAGACCACGAGGGCAAAGCTCACGCGCGAAAGCAGACTCCGCGAGCGTCGACTGGAGAAGCAGGCCAAAAAGCGCGCGAGAAAGAACGCCGCTCTCGATCCCCCAGGCCAGCCCGACGACCCCTCGACCGACGGTCAGGAATAACCCCGGCATAGCGCTCCCCCAGGGCGCCGCCCGGTGAATACCGGGCCGGGTGCGCCGGTCGACTGTTGGCTGAGGCGCGCTCGCAGCGTGAGGTTGGGAGGGGCAGGGGTGAGTTCTGGGACCAGTCAGACGGACCGGTCTCGAGGTGCGGTGGTGGCGGTTTCGCTGGCGCTGTTCTGTATCCAGGTGGATTTCTTCGCGTTGAACCTGGGCCCGACATGGCACGGTCATTCGGAGTGGGTCTGCGCGACGTTCAATGGACTGGTGGGGTTCCGCGTGCTCCAAGGAGCCGGAGCCGCGATCATCTTCCCGGTCGGCGTCGGTGTGGTGAGCAGATGGATGCTTCCTGGACGCCCCCCGTCGAGCTGTAGGACGCTGCAGTGAGCGCCGCAGTGGCGGTTCCTGTCCGGCCCGCTGTTAGCGCTGCAGCGCTCACCTTCCAATGCAGCGATCGCCACGAACCATAGGCGCTGGACCGGACTAGTCGCGGCGCTTGTCGCCGGTCGGCTCGACGTCGGTCTCCGTCGGTCGCTGTTCGCGCGCGCGACGGCGCGCGGCGGCCGCGGGATCAGCCTTGGCGCCGGCATGAGGTGCTGAGCGCAACACGTTGTCGTAGATGACCTCGGTTCCGGTCATGCGGTCCGCCCAGGCGCGCCGGCGTGGATCTCGGAGAATGGCGAAGTATCCGAGCCCGAACGGGATCAGGCTGAGGATCACGGCGAACACCCGCCGGAACGCACACCCGAACGGAATGCGACGCGAACCGTGATAGGTGAGTCGGATAGCCAGGAACCGCATCCCCGGCGTTTGTCCCGCCAGCGCCCAGAAGGCCATGAAGATCGCGCCCCCGACGACGAACCCGAGTGCGGAGAACAAAACCACGAGGACCGGCGAGGGCGAGTTTCCGAATACGTTCTGGAACACCGACGCGAGCACCCCGGAGATCACCGAATAGCCGGCGAACAGAAGTCCCAGGTCAATGGCGGCGGCGATCGTCCGCGTTGCCAGCCCGGCCTGGTTGGTCTCCGAGTCGGGGTCGCGGCGACGGACCATCCGCTCCAGGGCGTCATCGAACTCCTCACTGATGACCGTGAGTCGGACCCCGATGTCGGTGATCAGACCCGCGCCCTGCGACGCGATCGCGGCGCGGATCTCAGGAGCACCGGCGATCCGCTCCACGAGCATCTGCAACTGATCGCTCTGCAGAAACTCCGTCCAGACACCCTCGGCAGCGTCCGACTCCAGAACTCGCTTGACGATGAGAGCAACCTCCTGGCTGTCGCGCTCGGCGTCGGCGGCGTGGCTCTCCAGGGCTCGCTCGATGGCTCGAGTCACGGCCGGACTTCGGAGCGCCCGCACGATCGCTTCCTCGACCGCCTCATTCACCACGCGATCCACGCCGGTTACGCGCGCGACCCGCTCGGCACCCTTCGCGCCGGCGGTCAGGACGCGGGAGGCAGGCGGCCGAGGCTCATCCGAATCAGTCGACACAGGCCTCAGCGTACGGGCATTTCCGTACGGGGTGAGGTTCGACGGCCGCCTTGCACGGTCAGCGTCTCGCTGGCTCTAATCATCAGAGAGCCGTGTCTGCCATCACTCATTTGGGGTGAGCAGCCGGTAGGGTCGGCGGGATGAAGGGGCTCAGGGTGCTCGGAGCATTGGCTTTGGTCGTGGCCGGCGCGGGGTGCGGTTCGGCGAGCTCGAGCACCACGCACTCCTCGGCGACGTCGGGCCAAGGGATTGGCGGAGGTCTGCACGCAGCTGGACTGCGGCACTGCGTCGGCCCGGTGTCGGGCCGCGGCGACACCTCCACCCCGGTCGGAGCCGTCGGACCGGTGTCGCTGAGCCTCTACGCCGAACCCGGGCTCGCCGCCGTTGTGGCCAGCGGCAGCTCGGCGGAGCAGCACGCCATCGACCTGGCCATGCTGCGCAACCACGTCCAGACTTCGGTCTCCCAGAACGCCGTTGCCGCGACCGAGCGCGCCTGGCGGCACGAGGCGCTCGGCGCGCTTCGCCACAGCCACCCGCGGGCGGGACCGTGCGGCTCCGGGCTGGCCCGGTTGCCGGTGCTCGCGCCCACAGAGGTGGTGTGTCCCGACGAGCTGCTCATCCCGCTGGGGCATCCACCGGCCATGCCTCGGTTCATCGACGTGCTCTCGAAGCTCGTGAGCGTCAAGTTCACGCCCGAGCAGTTCACCTACCTGAGCCAGGGCCAGTACCTGACGACCCCCGAATCCACGACGGTAAGCCGCCCCTACTGTCGCTCATGATCGGCCCGGGCCGTGAAACCGGCTCGGCTAGACGTTTGCCATGCGCAGCGCCGCGAGCATTCCCCCGACTCCGAGGGCGGTTCCCACGGCCCAGGCGACGACCGTGTCGCCGGTTGGGGCCGCGAGCTCGTAGAAGCTGCGCAGGAACGGGACGATCAGCGCGACCGCGAACAGCAGAGCCATGAACGCACACAGCCCCGCGATCGCGAGTCGTCGCCATCCCGGTTCCGTGTCGAGTCGGATCACCACCGCGAGCCCGCAGACGACGACCGTCCCGGTGGCCACGGTGCGGGAGTGGATCAGGCTGAGGTCGAATCCGTAGCGCGCGAGCAGATAGCCCGCGGTGATACCGATCCCGATCGCCAGCCCGGCGGGGATCGCGAAGCGGGCGACGGTCTGTAGGTACCGCTCGGGCCGCCATGGCCCCGAGCTCGGTGCGAGCGCGAGCAAGAACGCGGGCACACCGATCGTGACCGTAGAGGCGAGCGAGAACTGACGCGGGAGGAGCGGGAACGTCCCGGTCGGGATCGCGACAGCCAGACCCACCACGGCGGTGAACACGGTCTTGGTGACGAACAACCGCGCGACGCGCTGGATGTTGCGCAGGATCTGGCGCCCCTCGGCGACCATCCCGGGCACGACCCCGAAATCATCGCGTACGAGCACGAGGTCGGCGACCGAACGCGACATCTGCGTCCCCGAGCCCTGGGCGATGGCGAGACGCGCCTCTTTGAGCGCGGGCACGTCGTTGACGCCGTCACCAACCATCGCCGTGTAGCGACCGGCGCCGGCCAGCGCGGCCACCACCGCGCGCTTTCCCTCGGGGGAGATCCGGCCGACGGCGGGAGCGGACAGCACCGCCTCGCGCAGCTCGGCGGGGTCGGCTGGCAGCGCCTCGCCGTCGAGCGCCGGCGCCGAGCCGGGAACGCCGGCGTCGCGGGCGATCGCCCCCGCGGTCGCGGGCGCGTCACCGGTGAGCATCTTGAGCTCGACGCCCTGATCGGCGAAGAAGGTGACCGTCTGGGCGGCGTTGGCCCGCAGGCGTTCGGCCAGCAGCACGAGGCCGAGAGGCTGCACGTCGTCTGGGAATTGCGGCTCCGAATCGGTCGGGGGCAGCGGCGATGCTGTTCGGCCGAGCGCGAGCACTCGTCGCCCCGCGGCCGCCTCCGTGCGCGCTCGCTCTCCAAGCGCCGGGTCACTGGGAGCGAAGCGCTCCGGCGCTCCGAACACGAGGCGGTCATCGCCGAGATCGAGCGCGCTCCAACGACGACGCGAGGAGAACGGCACCTGGGCGACGACGCTGCGCTCATCGACATCAGCGAGACCCGCCTCGGCGATCGCCTCGAGCGTCAGGTTGCGCGACGGTGCGCTGAGGGCATACGCGGTCAGCTCGCGGGCGAGCGATGTCTCGTCCTCGTCGACGGCAGGCACGAGGCCGACGACTCGTAGCTTGGGCTCGGTCAGCGTGCCCGTCTTGTCGGTGCAGACGAGGTCGACCGAGGCGAGCGACTCGACGGCGTTGAGCTGTTGGGCCAGGACCCCGCGCTGGGCCATTTTCAGTGCCGACACCGCCGCTGTGAGGCTGATCAGCAGGATCAGACCCTCGGGGACGAGGTTGACCACGCCGGCGGTGAGGAATTGCACGCGGGTGGCGGCGGAGCCGGACCGGGCAAAGGCCGAGATCGTGAGTCCGGCCGCCAGCGGGAGCGAGAGCGCGACCAGCCACAGCAGAAGCCGGTCGTTGGCCCGCTCGAGCGGAGAACGCGCGTGACGAAACGTGCGCGCGGTCGCGGTCAGTTTCTCCGCTCGGCTGTCGGGACCCACAGCCGTGACTTCAAAGAGCGCGGCGCCTTCGACCACGAACGAACCCGACCACACCGGCTCCTCCAGAGCGCGCACGGCGGACTCGGACTCGCCGGTGAGGTTGGACTCATCCAGGGCGAGCCCGTCCGTCGACACGACGGTCCCGTCGGCGACCACCTGGTCTCCCGCCGTCAGGCGAACCAGGTCGCCGACCACCACCTCCTCGACCGGGACCCGACGGTCGACTCCGTCGCGCACGACGACCGCCACCGGAGCGACGAGCGCAGCAAGCCGGTCGAGCGCTCGCTTGGAGCGGATCTCCTGAAACGAACCGATGGCGATGTTCGAGACCAGGATCCCCAGGAACAGCGCATCCCGCCACGACCCGAACACGATCGTCAGCACGCCGAACAGGAGCAGGATCCCGTTCGGAATCGTGACCGTGTTGGCGCGAAGGATGCTCGCGTAGGAGCGGCTCGTATGCCGGCGCGGTAGCGGCCCGCGGGCCTCTTTCCGGCGCGCGGCCTCGGCCTCGCTCAGCCCCGTCAATGTGGCCACCGCCGCAGTCACGAGGCTCCGACGCTACTCCATATAGCGGCCGGGGCTGCAGCTCACCGGCCGGCGCGAGCTGGACGCACGAACCGCGTGACCGTCCGGCCATAGAGGAGCTCCGCACGGGTCACGATCTGCTAACGCCCGGCGCAATAAGCTCCCGCCATGCCCTTCAAGCTTCCGTTCGGGCGTCGCGCGGACGAGGCGGACGAGCGAGCGCGCGGCAGAGCGCTGCCCGCCGCCGCGCAGCATGTGAGGTGGCACCTGGAGCGGGGTGAGCGGGTCGAGCTGCGCGGGGCGTTCGGCGAACTGATCGCGTGGACCAAGGCCAAGCCGTCGTCGGCCGTGCGTGACCCGGATGGCGGCCTGCTGGCCCAGATCCGCCCAGTGGCGAAGCTGTCGGGCTTCGACATCGCGAGCGCGGCGCTCGAGGGAGCCACGCTGGGCGGCGCCCCGCCCCCGAGCGGCGGTCGCTCGACACCGGCACCCGAACCGCGGTTCGCAGTGAAGGACACTCGGTCGCAGGTGACCTTCGCGGTCGTGGTCCGAGTGCCGACGGGCTCGCAGGTTGTCCTGCTGCCGGGCGGAGCGATCAACGAGCGACTGATCGCGCGGAGCCTCGACGATCAGGATGTGACCCGGATCCGCGCCGGCAGCCCGCTCAGCTACGCCAGCACGGGTGGCAATGCGTACGTGCTGCTCGATCAGTCCGAGACCGTGGTGGTTCGCGAGGAGATCTCGGCTACCGGCAGCGACGTCGAGGTTCACGACAACCCGCTGCCGACGCCGTGGCTGTTCGCGACTCTCCTCGCCTGCGCCTACCAGCGCCAAGCCTAAGCGCCAGGCCTATCCGCGCCGCCGGGCGACGGGGTACAGTCGGCTCAAAGGAGGATCGGTGCTACTGGGTTTAACACGGGCTGCGGGCCTGACCGCTACGGTCGTTCTGCTTCTGGCCGGCTGCGGGAGTTCGAGCTCGAGCTCGTCGACAAACGACGCGGCGAGCTTCAAGTCGAGCTTCACGCCGGTGGTCAACCAGTTCAAGGACGTCTCGCAGGGAATCGGGACGACGATCCAGGCCGCGTCCGCCAAGACGGACGCCCAGCTCGCCACGGCGTTTCAGCAGCTGGCGGCGCGATGGAATACAGCTGTGAACAAGCTGAAGTCGCTGACGCCCCCGGCGAAGTATTCCTCGGATTTCAATCAGCTCGAATCCGCGGCCGCGAGGGTCGAGTCGGATCTGAAGGCGATCGTCTCCGCGGCCGGCGCGCACAGCAAGAGCGAGGCCGAGCAGGCGGCAAGGAGTCTGGTCGACGACATCGTGACGGCGAAGGCGGCGAGCACGAGGATCACGAGTCAGCTTGCGACGCAGAAGTAGTCGAAGTTAGGTCCGTAGCAAAATAGTCCGCTACGGAACTAGTTCGGGCTACAATCGACACAATGGAACTGCAGGCGACAGAGTTGGCCGTCGAGCCTCAGCCGCATGGCTGCTTCGCTGACAACCTCGCCTGGCTGCTTTACAAGGCGCACTGGGCACTCGCGTCCGAACTCACTCTCGCCCTCGCCCCACTCGGCGTCTCCGCGCGTGGGTATCACGTGTTGCGCGGGGCCCTGAGCGGGGAGCACACGCAGACGGAGCTGGCGGAGATGGTCGGCCTCGACAAGACGACGATGGTCGTGACGCTTGACGAACTCGAGCGCGAGGGTTTGGCCGAACGCCACCCCGCGCCACACGATCGCCGGGCCCGGATCGTCGTCGTCACCACGGCGGGCCAGCGCAAGGTCGCCGAGGCCGACGAGATCAGGCTGCGGGTGCAGGCCGACGTGCTCTCCGAGCTGTCCCCGGACGATCAGGTCGCGCTGGTCGAGGGGCTGGCCAAGCTCGTCGAGGGGCGTCTGGCCGACAAGGCCGACTGCACGCCACCGCTGCGCCGGCGCACGCCCCGCTCGTAGTCGACGCCGCCAAGCTGTTCCTCCAGGACCCGTGGGGGCGGGCTTTCGACGCGCTCGAGCTTGGCCGCGTCAACGGCGCCGCCGCATAAGCTCTGCTCCAAGATCATCTACAACAAGACGATTTGCTACGGTGTGTTCTCCAGCAAGATGATCCGGACCCAGGGAGACCGATGACTGAGATCGCACATTCACTTGACGACCGCCGCTCACAGTCAGCGCGAGCCGACCGCTCGCGCTGGACCGCCCTCATGGTCCTGTGCGTCGGCATGTTGATGATCATCCTCGACCTGACGATCGTGAATGTCGCGCTGCCCTCGATCCAGCGCGACCTGGGGTTCACGCAGTCCAATCTGGCCTGGGTGGTGAATGGCTACCTGATCACCTTCGGCGGCCTGCTGCTGCTGGCCGGGCGGCTCGGCGACCTGGTGGGGCGGCGAAACGTGTTCCTGTTCGGGCTCGTCGTGTTCGTGGCTGCGTCGGCGCTGTGCGGCGCGGCTCAGAGCCAAACGGTGCTGATCGCGGCCCGATTCGTCCAAGGTGTCGGCGGAGCCATGGCCTCGGCCGTGATCCTGGGCATGATCGTGACGATGTTCCCCAAGCCGGACGAGCAAGCACGGGCGATCGGAATCTTCAGCTTCGTGGCCGCCGCGGGGGCGTCGATTGGACTGCTCGCCGGCGGCGTGATCACCCAGGCGATCAACTGGCACTGGATCTTCTTCGTCAACCTCCCCATCGGCCTTGCCACCGGGCTTTTGGCCATCAGGCTGGTGGAGCGCGACCGCGGGATCGGCGTCAGAAACGGCGCCGACGTCCTCGGCGCCGCGCTCGTTACCGGCGCGCTGATGCTCGGCGTCTACACGATCGTCAAGGCTCAGGACTACGGCTGGGCCTCGATCCACACGCTGGGCCTCGGCGCAGTGGCCCTGGCGCTGCTGGCCGGTTTCATCGCCTGGGAGCGAAAGGCCCGGAGTCCGCTCATGCCGCTGCACATCTTCCGCTCGCGCAACGTGTCCGGTGCGAACCTCGTCCAGATGCTGTTCGTCGCCGGGATGTTCAGCATGTTCTTCCTCGGCAGTCTGTACATGCAGCGCGTGCTGGGGTACACAGCGCTTGAGATCGGACTCGCCTTCCTTCCCGTCGCCGTGCTCATCGCCGCCTTCTCGCTCGGCGTGTCCGCCCGCCTGAACATCCGCTTCGGGCCTCGGGCCACGCTGATCCCCGGGCTGGCAATGGGCGCGGCGGGGCTGGCGCTATTCACGCGGGCGCCCGTGGGGGCAAGCTACGTGAGCGACGTGCTGCCCTCGATGGTCCTGGTGGGCATCGGCGCCGGGCTCTCGTTCCCGGCCCTGATGACCCTCGCGATGTCGGGCGCCGATCCGAGCGACGCGGGTCTTGCCTCCGGCCTCGTGAACACAACCCAGCAGGTCGGCGGAGCGCTCGGATTGGCGGTTCTGGCCACGCTTTCGAGCACGCATACCAGTGCTCTGCTTCACGGCGGCCATGGCACGACGTCGGCGCTGACGAGCGGGTACCACTTCGCGTGGGCGATCGGGACCGCGCTGCTCATCGCGGCATTGGCGGCAGCCCTGGCGATCCTGCGACCCGCGCCGGCGGTCGCTAAGACCGAGGTGCAGGGAGAGTTCGACCGCGAGCCGGCCTTTTCCGAGGCGGCATGATCGGGGATCGGCGGCCGGAAGCCGTGACGCTCCGCGCGCTGGCGCTGGGCGACCTTCCGACCGTCGATCCGTGGTACCTTCGATCGCGCCACCGTGTACGGAGGCGAAGGTCCGGCGGGTCCGATCGTCGCCGAGGTGCTCGATCTGGCCACCGGGTCGATCGCCTTCGTCATCGATCCCCAGCTCCGGCTGCGCGGCCTCGGGCGCGCATGATCGGCGCCTGATCCGGCGCCCTGATCCGGCGGCCGGAGCCGGCTCGCGTACAGCTGTTCGAGGCCGGCGCGGAACCGGACAACCTCGCGTCCCGGCGCTGCCTCGAGGCCGCCGGGTTTCGCCTCCGCACGTCCGAGCCCGACTACGAGGGGATGCTCTACTACCGCAGGTACGTGGCTACCGGCGAATCTCCATGTGCCTGATCCGCTCGATTGAAATCACCGGCTCGCGACCGCTGGCGCCGCGCGGCGAGCAGCCATGCCCCGATGACCCCGCCGGCGAATGAGATCAAGGCGATCACGATCCAGGCGCGGCGGTAGACGTCGAGCGTAGCCAAGGGCGAGTGGGGAGTGCCGAGGATGGCGATCAGCACCGCGACGCCGACCGCGATGCCGATCTGGCGGAACATGTTCACGACCGCGGAGCCCGTGGCAAACGAGTGCGCCGGCAGCGACGAGGTGCCCGTGGCCATCATCGTCGGCAACGTCAGGCCGACACCGATCCCGGTGAGCAGGATCCCGCCCAGCATCTGGCCGACGTAATCGGGGTTGAGCCCGACCGCGAGCGTCCACCACACGGCGCCTAGGGCGAAGATCGTCGAGCCGGCGGCGATCACGGGACCGGCGCCGAAACGAACGGTGAGGCGGCCGGCGACCAGAAATGAGAACAACGGCACCATGATCGGGCCCGGCGCGATCGTCAGTCCAGTCACGAGCGGAGACCAGTGCCACACGTCCTGGGCCCACAACACCCGGGAGAGGAGCATGGCGCCAAAGGCGGCGGAGAAGAACAACGCCACGATCGAGGCGCCGGTGAAGGGGCGCAGGCGGAAGAGCGAACGGTCGATGAGTGGGTTGCGCTGGCGAAGGCAACGGACGGCGAACAGGACGAGGAGGACAACGCCAGCGGCCACGGCCGTCACGGTTCGCCCGTCGCCCCAGCCCCAGTCGCTGCCGTTGACCAGGCCCAGCACGAGCGCACCTACGCCGCCGGTGACCAGCACCGCGCCGATGAGATCGGGAGCGGGGACCGGGTGACCGGGAACGCGCGGGAGACGCCGCCATCCGACGATGAGCGCGACCACCCCGATCGGGACATTGACGAGAAACACCCAGCGCCAGCTCGCCGCCACCAGCAACCCTCCGACCACGGGACCCAGCGTCGCCGCGAGCCCGCCGACGGCGGTCCATGTGCGGACGGCGCCCGACCGGCCCTGGGGCGGGAACGTGGCCAGGATCAGTCCCAGCGAGGTTGGGGTGAGCAGCGCTGCGCCGGCGGCCTGGAGCACCCGGAAGGCGATCAGCATCGTCAGGCTGGTGGCGGCGCCACACGCCGCCGAGGCCGCGACGAACACGGCGACGCCGAGCAGGAAGGCGCGATCACGGCGGTAGCGCTCGGACAGCCTCCCGAAGAGGACCAGAAACGCCGCGTAGACGATGGCGTAGGCGTTGAGAACCCACGAGAGATCGGCGAGATCGCCGCCGTGGAGATCGAAGTCCCGGCCGATCTGGGGTAGCGCGACGTTGACGATGAACAGGTCGAGGCTCGCGAGCACGACACCCGCGCACACGATGGCGAGGACGAGGTGGGGGGACGCGTCCCGGCGTGTCGTGCGCGAAGTTGGAGGCTGGCTTAGGGAGGACATAGCCAGCAACCTAGCACACTGACTTAGTCCTTTACAAGCCAGCTATGATGGGTTCCATGGAGCACGCCGTTCGCATGACCGGATCACTTGAGCCGCGCAGCGGTTGGACGGCCGACAACTGCATGATCGCCAAGGCGCTCGACGTGATTCCGACGCGCTCCGCCTTCCTGATTCTCCGCGAGGCCTTCTATGGGACAACGCGGTTTGACGACTTCGCCGAGCGGGTGGGCATCAGCGAGCCCGTCACGGCGGCCCGCCTGCGCGAACTGGTCGACAACGGCCTGCTCGAGCGCGAGGACTACCGTGAGCCGGGACAGCGCACTCGCCAGCGCTACCGCCTCACCGACAAGGGGGCGGACCTGTTCCCGGCCCTGGTGGGGCTGATGGAGTGGGGCGACCGGTGGCTCGATGACCGGGGCGGCCCGGTAGAGCTACGCCACCGCGACTGCGGCGAGCCGGTCGCCACCGAGTTGCGGTGCGCCGCCGGACACACCGTCAACGTCGACGAACTCGACCTCGCGGCGCGCCGGCAGCCCCACAGGTAGACGGTCAGACGGGGGCCGCGCCCGCCCCTCGGCGAGGTCGGCGTTGGTGTACCCAGGAACAGGGGCTCTGAGAGCACCCGCGTTGGTGCACCCGTCGAAGCTGTCCGCTAACCGCCCGACAGCGCCGTCCAGGCGTTCGTCACGTCGCTCTGCGAGGCGAGGTTGCTGCTCGACACGGTCGGCGGCGGTGACTTCCACAGCGGGTTGGTGGTCAGATAGCCGTTGACGTCGTTGTAGGGGAAGAGGTGCTGCTGCTTCTTGGGCAGGAAGTTCACCGACGCCGGATTGACCACGGCCGTGTACTGGAAGGAGGCCATGAGCGAGTTTCCGAGTGGCGAGAGCACCGCGTTGCACACCGCGTACGAGCCCGGGAGGTTCGGCGCCTTGGCGGCGACACAGTAGAGATCGGCCCCGGTGAGGCCGCCGGTCTTCGTGGGCGCGTAGTTCGTGCACTTGATACCACGACTCTGGAGCGTGCTCTGGACCAGCCCGTAGCCGAGGATGCACAGCCCGGCATCCCCCCGCGCCATGAGGTCGATGACGTCGCCGAAGGACGCCGCGATCGTCCGCAGGTTGGGCTGGATCTTCTTGAACAGCGACACGCCCGACTGGAGCTGGTCCTTGGTCAGCTTTGAGAAGTCGCTCGTTCCAAGAACCTCCTTGAGCATCAGATAGAGGTTCTGGGGATCGTTCGCGGTCACGAGCTTGCCCTTGTATTTCGAGTTTTCGAGCTCGCTGTAGGTCGCGATCTGGCCCGGGACGATGTCGGGCCGCGAATTGATGGGGAAGTTGTAGAAGGTGATCGGAACTCCATAGGCCTTGCCATCGACCTGCGCCCACGATGGGTTGCGGAAGGCCGGATACAGCTGCTGTGAGTTGGGGATCTTGGTCAGATCGAGCGGCTGGAGCAGCCCGGCCTCGACCATGGCGGGGATGAACACCGCTCCGGGCGTCACGACGTCGATCGAACCCTGGGCGCCGCCGCGCAGTTTGGTGATGATCTCGTTGTTGGAGGCCGAGATGTACTCCCACTGGGTCTTGAGACCTCGCTTGACGAGCGGTTTGAACGCCGCGGGGTTGTCATATCCCTTCCAAACAATCCCGGTGACGGAGCCGAGTGGAGCGTTGGCGGCAAAGCTCGCGGTCGAGGTCGCACTCGAGCTCGAGCTCGAGCTGCCACACGCCTCCAACAGACCGGCTCCGGCGACCAGACCAGCCACGCTTGCTCCCGACCGGGCTAGGAAATTGCGTCGTGTGACGGCAGGGCTACGCATGTGAATTCCCTTCTACGTTGGTGTGGCGACTGGTGTCTGAAAACGCGATGTCCATGAGCGGTGGCTCAGCCTGCCTCTGTCGGCGCCGGCGTCCCCGTGGCGACCGACCCAGGGGTCCGTCGCCGGGCCCGCGAGAGAAGCGAGGCGGTGCGGAAGCTCTCGAGGCGCCGAGCGCCGACGACGAGCAGCGACGTCGCCACCAGCAGGAGCGTCGACGCTGCGTTGATCTCCGGGGTCACCCCGGTGCGCAGCTCGCCCCAGATGACCAGCGGCAAAGTCTGCTGGGTGCCGGCGGTGAAGAAGGTGACGAGAAACTCGTCGAGCGACAGCGCGATGACCAGCAGGGCACTGCTGAGGATGGCCGGGCGCAGCAGCGGGAAGGTGACGTGGCGGAACACCTGCCAGCGGTTGGCTCCGAGCACGGACGCGGCCTCCTCCAGGGCCACATCGATGCCGGCCATCCTCGTGGCCACGATCAGGACGACGAGCGGGAGCGTGATCACCACCTGCCCGACGATCACCGTCCCGAGCGAGAGCTGGAAGCCGAAATGCGAGAAGAACGAGAGCAGGCTGACGCCGACGAGCAGCGGCGGGACGAGCAGCGGGAGAAATACGAGCCCGATCGTCACCTTCCCGGTCCAACCGCCCCTTCGCACGACACCGATCGCCGCCAGCGTGCCGATGACCGCGCACAGCCCGGCCACCGCAGCGCCCACGATGGCCGAGTACTTGGCCGCGGTGAGCAGCTGGTGATCGGCGAAGAGCACGTGATACCAGTGCGTGTTCAGGCTGTGGATGGGCAGGCTCGAGTCGGCGCTCGAGTTGAACGAGAACAGCACGACCATCGCGATCGGGCTGAGCAGGAACAGCAGGACGATCACCGTGTAGGCCGTCAGCCACCACTGGCGCCGCGAGCTCATGCCGGCTTCTCCCTGATGCCGAGGAGGCGCAGGACCGCGAATACAGCGACGACGCACAGGGCAACGGCAATCACGAGCGAGAAGGCGAGCGCCGACCCGGCCGCCCAGTTGAAATCCACGCCGAAGTAGTTGGAGATCGCCGTGCCCGCGAGCTGGGAGCTGGGGCTGCCGACGAGCTGCGGGGTGACGTAGTCGCCGGCGGCGCCGATGCAGCAGAGCGCGAAGCCGACACGGATCCCTCGGCTCGAGAGCGGCAGCGTCACGCGCCTGAACGCCTGTGCGGGCGTGGCCCCCAGGCTCTGCGCGACCGACACCAACTCGGGATCGATGCCGGTCAGCGACGCGTACAGCGGTACGACCGCGAACGGCAGCGACACGTTGATCAGGGTCAGGATGACCGCGAAGCGCGTGTAGAGCAGAAACGAGAGCGGATGGTCGATGAGGCCGAGCCCCTCCAGCGCGCGGTTCACGATCCCGTCGCTCCCCAGCAGTGTCCGCCACGCGTAGATGCGAACGATGTAGGCCGCAAACAGCGAGAGCAGGACCAGGAAGAGGATCAGATGGCCGTGGCGCTTGAGCGGTCCGAGCGTGATCGCATAGACGAGCGGGTAGGCGATGGCGACGCAGGCGAGGCCGGCCACCGTCCCGATCCACATCGACCTCCAGATGAGCTCGCGGAGGTTGGGGTCGCTCAGTACGTGGCCGTAGTTGGTCAGGCTATGGCCGAACGTCGAGGAGACGATCGTCGAGCGGCCCAATGAGTAGAGGAAGAGGACGGCGAGCGGGACGCAGAAGAACAGTCCGATCCACACGATCGCCGGTACCACTGGCAGCTCTCGACTGACCCGCCTCACGTCGTTTGAGCCGCGCTCCCACGATCGGGGACAAACACGGGCGCGCTCCGGGCCCAGGTCAGGGCGACCTTGTCGCCGGGGAACAGCGCGCCGACCTCGCGCTGGGCGGGGGCCTCGACGTGGAGGACGTTCTCACCCGCCGCGACGGTGTAGCGCACGGTGGGGCCGATGAAGGTCGCCGCCGTCACCTCTCCCTGCACGCCGGTTCCGGGAGCGGCGTCGGCGTCATGTGGGGCGATCTCGACGTGCTCGGGGCGCAGGCAGATCCAGCCCTCGGTGACGCCGGGCGCAACCGGCTGGTCGAGTTCGAAGACGATGTCCGCGCACCGCACGACCGCGCGCGGCTGCCCGACGGTGCCCGCGAGCACGTTGGCCTCACCCAGGAACGTGGCGCTGAACAGCGCCGTCGGATTGTCATAGACCTCGCGTGGCGCCCCCTGCTGTATGACGCGCCCCTCGTTCATCAGTACGACCGTGTCGGACATGACCATCGCCTCGGTCTGGTCGTGGGTCACATAGATGAATGTCGACCCCACACGGCGCTGGATCTCTCGCAGCTCGATCTGCATCGCCTGCCTGAGCTTCAGGTCGAGCGCGGTCAGCGGCTCGTCAAGCAGCAGCACGGACGGATCGGTGACGAGCGCTCGGGCGAGAGCGACGCGCTGCGCCTGGCCACCGGACAGCTGGTCGATCGTGCGATCGCCATGGTCGGGCAGACGCACAAGCGCGAGCATCTCCTCGACGCGGCGCCTGACGACGTCCGCCGGCGCCCGCTTGATCTGCAGGGCGAAGGCGACGTTCTCGGCCACGGTCTTGTGGGGGAAGAGGGCGTAGCGCTGGAACACGAGATTCACCGGCCGCCGGTGGGCGGCCACCCGCGTCATATCCGCCCCGGCGATCGCGATCGTCCCCTCGTCCTGCCGGTCGAGGCCCGCGATGATGCGCAGCAGCGTCGTCTTGCCGCATCCGGAAGGGCCGAGGATCGATACGAAGCTGCCGTCGCTGATGTCGAGCGACACCCCGGCGACGGCCACCGTCGACCCGAAGCGGCGAACGATGTCGCGCACCTCGACGCCCGGCGTCTGGGAACCGCCCGCTGTGTCCGAACTGTTCGCGGTCACTTCAGAAACCGGCACCGGAGTCTCGGATCGGTCGGGGTGCGAGCCTGCGCTCGTAGTCGAACAGATGCGAATCGACGGTCGTGAGGTGCTCGCGCATGGCGGTCTCGGCCGCGGCCGTGTCGCGCGCCGCGATGGCGCGGAAGATGGCCTCGTGCCCCTCGTCGGCCACGCGGCGAAGGGCCGGGTCGGCGTTCGTGAGCTCGCGCGAGGCGCGGGCCAGCCGGCGGGTCGAGTCTGAGATGCGCGCGAGGATTGGGTTGCGCCCCATCCGCACGATGGCGTCGTGGATCTCGACATCAACATCGAGGAACGCCGGGGCGTCGTCGATGACCTCGCGCGATCGCTGCACGATGCGATAGAGCTCGTCGATGTCCTCGGGATCGCCGAGCTGGGCGGCGAGGGCGGCGATCCCCGGCTCGATCACCAGCCGGGCCTGGATCACGCTGTGGAGGTTCGAGGGGCCAAGCGACAGCGCGAGCACGATCGGCTCGATCAGGGAAGCGGCGTCGAGCTCGGCCACGAAGATGCCGGCTCCGGGCTGGATCTGGAGGACATTCATCGCCGCCAGACTGCCGACCGCCTCTCGCAGGACGTTGCGGCTGACACCAAGCTCGACCGCCAGCGTGCGCTCCGAGGGCAGCCGGTCCCCGGGCCGCAATTGCTGTGAGGCGATGCGATACATCAGGTCCCGCTTAACCGACTCGGCGCGGCTGGGCCGAGAGATCGTGCCGCCGCTTGTTTGACGAGGCGCTCGTGCCATCATCCGGCCCTCAAATTGGTAGTGCCGATATGCCACATCGGTAGTGCCAGTCATAACGTAGCCGCCTTCACACATCGCTGTCAAGCCCTAAATACGGGCTATTTCGGGACTCAGGCTTGACGATGTTCGACTCCTGTAGATATTGTGACTGGCACTACCAATGAGGGTTTGTGGCCCTACCAATGCGCGCCCCGCGCTCGAGGAGGTGCTGGCGTGAGGTTGTCGATCGACACCGGCGGGACGTTCACCGACTTCGTCGTCGAGGACGACCGCCAGCAGATCTCGATCCACAAAACGCCGACGACACCCCACGACCCGATCGAGGGGATCCTCCGCGGCATCGACGAACTGGCCGCCGAGTTGGAGCTCGCCGGGCCGAGCGATCTCCTCGCCTCCGTGAGCACGATTGTCCACGCGACGACGGTCGCGACCAACGCAATCATCACCGGCGCCACCGCCCGCACCGCTTTCATCACCACCGAGGGACATCCGGACGTGCTTCTGTTCCGGATGGGCGGGCGCGAGGACCCGTTCCGCCACGATCGCGAGTTTCCGCCCCCCTATATCCCACGCGCGCTGACCTTCGAGGTGCCCGAGCGGATGGACTACCGCGGCCAGGTCGTGCGGCCCCTTGACCCCGAGGCGGCATCGACCGCGGCGCAGCGACTGATCGAGCTCGATGTCGAGGCCGTCGGGGTCTGCCTGCTCTGGTCGGTGGTGAACCCGGCGCACGAGATCGCGGTGCGCGACATCATCGCCTCCGCGGCGCCGCACATCGAGGTCACGCTGTCGCACCAGATCAACCCGGTGATTCGCGAGTACCACCGCGCCTCAGCCGCGTGCATCGATGCTTCGCTCAAACCGCTGATGTCGCGCTTCATGGGCGAGCTGCGGCGGCGACTGCGCGACGCGGGCTTCACCGGACGGCTGCTGGTGGCCAGTGCCGGAGGCGGCCTGCTCGAGCCCGAGTGGCTGGCCGCCGCGCCGATCCATTCGATCAACTCGGGACCGGCGCTCGCCCCCGTGGCCGGGCGCCATCATGCGCGGTCTGAGACGGGCATGGACAGCGCGGTGATCGTCGACGCTGGCGGCACGAGCTTCGACGTGAGCGTGGTGCGCGGCGGGCGGATCCCCCGCACACGCGAGACGTGGCTCGGCGACCGGTTCGTCGGGCACATCACCGGCTTTCCCTCGGTCGACGTACGTGCGACTGGTGCGGGCGGCGGCAGCATCGCCGGCGTGGACTCGGGCGGCCTGCTGTCGGTGGGTCCGATCAGCGCCGGCTCGGTCCCGGGTCCGGTGTGTTACGGGCGCGGCGGCACGCGCCCGACGGTGACCGATGCGGCCATCGTGCTCGGCTACCTCGATGCCGCCCGCTTGGCCTCGCTGGGGATCGACGTCGACGTCGAGCGCGCGGGCCAGGCGATCGACGAGCAGATCGGGCGCCCGCTCCGCCTCAGCCGCGATGACGCTGCGGCGGCGATCATCCGCGTCCTCACCGAGCAGATGGTGCACGCCGTGGAGGAGGTCACGATCGATCAGGGGATCGATCCGCGCAATGCCGTGCTCGTCTCGGGCGGGGGTGCGGCGGGGTTCAACATCGTCGCCATCGCAGCGCGACTCGGCTGTCCACGATTGGTCATCCCCAGCAGTTGCTCTGCGCTCAGCGCCACCGGAGGCTTGCTGTCCGAGATCTCGGCCGAACATGCCATCGCGCTATTCACCACCACGGCCACGTTCGATTTCGATGCCGTCAACGGCGCGCTCGACGAGCTCTTGCGGCGCTGCCGCACGCTGCTCGCCGACGCGCCCGAGGGCAGCGATGAGCCGGTGGTCGAGCTGCTGGCAGAAGCGCGCTATCCCGGACAGGTGTGGGAGCTCGAGCTACCGCTGCGGCGCGCGCGCTTGCGCACTCCGGATGAGCTGGCCGAGCTGTGCGAGGACTTTCACCGTCTGCACGAGGAGGTGTTCGCGGTTCGCGATCAGAACTCACCCATCGAGATCGTCGGCTGGCGGGCGCGCGTACGTGGCTCGGCAGGTTCCTCGGGATCGCTCGTCTCGGCCCCGGCGAGTACCGCGCCGGCAGGCTCGCGGCGGACCGTCCATCTCGGCACCGCCGGCTCCCAGGAACTGCCCGTGATCGAGCTCGCCTCGTTGACCGAGACAACCGGCCCGGCCATCGTCGAACTCCCGGGGACGACCGTCGTGCTCGATGCCACGGCCACGGCGCGGCGCACGAGCAACGGGAGCATGGTCGTGGTTCCACCCCAGGTCGACCGTTGGACTACCCAGGAGCTGATCGGTGCCAGCTGAGAACACAAACACCATCGAAGATTTCGACGCGGTCGATCTGGCCGTGATCTCGAGCCGATTCACCTCGATCGTGCGCAAGATGTCGAACACGCTGATCCGCGCCGGCCGGTCGGTCATCCTCAACACGGGGCGCGATTTCTCTTGCTGCGTGCTGAGCGGCGGGGACGAGATGCTGGCCATGGCGGAGAGCATCCCCGTGCACGTGCTCTGCGGCCCCGACCTGATGGCCCGGAGCATGCGCGACCTGCACTCCGACCTGAAGCCGGGGGACGCCTTCCTGCACAACTCGCCCTACCACGGCAGCTCGCACCCGGCCGACCTCTCGATCCTCGTGCCGGTGTTCGACGACGAGGGACGCCAGCGCTTCACGGTGCTGAGCAAGGCCCATGTTGCCGACATCGGCAACTCGGCCCCGACGGCGTACCCGGCCATGGCGCGGGATGTCTACGAGGAGGGCGCGGTGATCTTCCCGTGCGTGCAAGTGCAGCGCAACTACGAGGACATCGCCGACGTGATCCGCATGTGCCGTGTGCGCATCCGCGCTCCCGACATGTGGTGGGGCGACTACCTGGCCCTGCTCGGATCGGCCCGCGTGGGCGAACGCGAGGTGCGCCAGCTGGCCTCCGAGATCGGCTGGGACCGCCTCGACAGCTTCGTCGACGCCTGGTTCGACTACAGCGAGACCCTCATGGCGGCCGCCATCGCGCGGCTGCCCAACGGCAAGATCACCGTCCACGGACGCCACGATCCATTCGGCCGGATCGTCGATGGCATCCCCATTGAGATCGGGATCACGATCGGCGATGAGGACATCGAGATCGATATGACCAACAATCCGGACTGCCAGCCGTGTGGCCTCAACACGACAGAGGCGACAGCCCGCGCCGCCGCGCTCCTCGGGGTGTTCAACTCGATCAACGGTGCGGCGCCGCCGACGGCGGGCAGCTTCCGGCGCGTCAACGTGAAGGTGCGCGAGAACTGCGTGGTCGGCATTCCGCGCCACCCCGCGAGCTGTGGTGTGGCCACGTGCAACATGCCCGACCGCATCGGCAATTGCGTCCAGCGCGGGATCGCCGAGCTCGCCGCGGGTCACGGGATGGCCGAGGTCGGGCTCAGCGTCCCCGCTTCGGTCAGCGTGCTCTCGGGTCACGACCCGCGCCACGGCGACGAGCCCTACATCGACCAGATCGTCCTCGCCTGGACGGGTGGCCCAGGGGCGCCGACGGCCGACGGTTGGCTCACGATGGGCGGCATCGGTGACGCCGGAGTGCTCCAGCGCGACTCGGTCGAGCTCGACGAGCTGCGCTTCCCCATCCGGATCGAGAAGCAGCGGCTGGTTCCCGACACCGAGGGCGCGGGCCACCGGCGGGGAGCGCCGGCGGCCGAAGCCGAGATCACCGCGATCGACGCCGAGGTCGATGCGATCTACCTCAGCGATGGCACGATCACCCCGCCCCTCGGCGCACGCGGGGGTCACGCCGGCGCACGGGCATGGCAGGCGCTGCGCGGTCTCGACGGGACCACGGCGGAGGTGGGGATCTACGACCACCTGACGATCCGGCCCGGAGAGACGCTGCTGTCGCGGTGCTGCGGTGGTGGCGGGTACGGCGACCCACGCACGCGCGAGCCCGAGCGCGTCCTCGCCGACGTAACGGAGGGCCTGATCTCGCGCGAGCGCGCCGCGGCCGTGTACGGCGTGATCATCGACGAGGATCTCGAGCTCGAGCTCACCGCCACCGCGCAGACGCGCGCCGCCCTCATCGCGTCGTCGGGCTCGGCGTCATGAGCGCGGCATCGCATCACGGACTGCTCGCCTCGATGCTCGCACCGGGCGAGCGCTACACCACGCGCGTCGTCAAGGGTCGCGGGGCCGAGCTGACGCTCGAAGATGGAACGGTCGTGATCGACTGCGGGTCGATGAGTTCATGCCTGGTCGGCCACTGCCATCCCGCAATCGTGGAGGCCATCGAGCGCGCGGCACGTACGGTGTACGTCGGCGACTGCATCGGCTACGGCCCGCGCGAGCAGGCGGCGGAGGATCTGCTGGCCATCGGCTTCGCCGGCGAGGACTGGGCGGATGCCGTCACGCTCACCGTCTCCTCCAGCGAAGCCGGAGACCTCGGCCTGCTGCTGGCCCAGACGCTGACCGGCCGGGCCCCGCTCGTCGCCCGCGAACTCGCGTATCACGGTGGTGTCGGGCTGTCCCGCGCGGTCAGCGTCCACCCGCTGTGGAGCGCGAGGCTCGCCTCGCTCGAGGACGACGACGCGGTTCGCGGCGCGCCACCGAGCGGTCCCGAGGTCAGGCGGCTCCCGGCCCCGATCTGCGGCATTCAGGATGTTCCCGCCGAGCATTCGTGCCGCGAGGCGTGCCTGCGCGACGCCGACACGATCCTCGATGGCGCCGCGGCGGTGATCATGGACAACAGCCAGGGGTGCGTCTATCCGTCGGCGCAGTACCAGGACGTCCTGGCCGAGCGCGCCCGAGCGGCCGGCGCGCTGTGGATCGCCGACGAGACGGTGACGGGCTTCGGGCGCCTCGGCCATCCGTTCGCGTTCACGCGAGGGTCGAGCCGGCCCGACATGGTCAGCCTGGGCAAGGGGCTGACCGGCGGCTCTACGGCCGCGGGGGCACTCGTCCTCTCGCGCGAGGTCGTCGAGGAGATCGGCGCCAGCCGGTGGACGACCTCGAGCACATTTCGCGGAAGCCCGGTGGCGGCGGCCGCGATCTCGGCCACGATGCGGGTCATGGAAGACGAGGACCTGATCGCGCGCGCGGCGACGCTGGGCGCTGACCTCGGCGCAGACCTGCGGGCCCTGGCGCGCGAGCACCGCTGTGTGAGCCGCGTCGTCGGCGACGGATTGCTGTGGTTCCTGGCCCTGGATACCGGGGCCGAACACGCCGAGGCGAGCTGGAACGGTGGCGGGGCGAACGAGACGCTGCCCGAGGTTGTGCACCACTCGGCCCTCAAACGCGGAGCGTTCGTGGGCGCTCAGAGCGGCCAGAACATCTGGCTGATCCCGCCCCTCATCATCACCGCCAGCCAGTTGGCCCAGGTCTTGGAGGCGGTCGACGGCGCGCTCAGCGACGGCGATCGCCTGCTCGAGTCCTCCGCCGCGGGCTCGAGATGACGATTCCGGTCGCCAGCTCGGAGCTGCGCGATTGCACGGCGACGATTCTCGTCCGTGCCGGCGTGCCGCCGGCCGATGCCGATCGCGTCGCCGAGTGCCTCGTGTTCGCTGACCTTCGCGCGACAACGACCCACGGGGTTCTCCGTCTCGCCCACTACATCGATCGGCTCGATGCCGGCGGGATCAATGCCCGGCCCGACATGCGTGTGGTGAGCCGCTCGGCCGCGACCGCGCTGCTCGACGGCGATAACGGCTTTGGCGCCGTGGTGGCCGCACACGCGATGGAGATCGCGATCGAACAGGCAGACAGTGCCGGCGTTGGCGTCGTGGTGGCGCGCAACCTCAACCACTTTGGCGCCGCCGGCTACTACGCCCTGCTCGCCGCCGAGAAGGACATGATCGGCATTGCGACCGGCAACGTGCCGGCCCTGATGGCGCCGACGGGCGGCCGCGAGGCGATGATCGGCAACAACCCGCTGGCGATTGCCTTTCCCTCCCACGAGCGCCCACAGATCGTCTGGGACGCGGCGATGAGCAGGTCGTCCTGGGGCGCGTTGGTGATCGCTGCCCAGAACGGCAACGAGCTCCCGGAAGGGGCTTTCCTGGCCCCCGACGGAGCACCGACACGCGATCCGGATACGGTGCTGGCGGGTGGGTCCCTGGTGCCGATCGCCGGCTACAAGGGCTACGGCCTGGCCCTGTGCCTGGGGTTGCTGACCGGAGTGCTCGGCTCGGCTCCGTTCGACGCCGACCTGCCCCACCCATACCGCGAGGTCGCCGAACCCGGCCGTAACTCGGCGGTGATGATCGCCCTGGACGTCGGCGCCTTCCGGGAGGTGGGGGGATTCGCGCGCGAGGTCGAGGCGATCGGCCACTCGCTCACAGAGCTGCCGACCGACGGCCGGGCCGAACGCGTGTGGTTGCCCGGCGAGAAGGAGGCCCTGGCCGAGCACGAGCGATCGCGGAACGGCATCCCCCTGTCGGAGCACACGGTCGCCGACCTGGCCGCACTGGCCCGGCGCTTCGGCGTCGACTGGACACTCCCGACTCCCATTCCCCACGAGTAACTCTGAAGGAGGCCTGCCGGTGCAAAGGAGCGTCGTCACACCCGAGGGCTGGGCTGCGCCCCTGCCCGGCTTCTCGCAGGCGATCGTAGTCGAGCTCGAGGAGTGCGTGATCGTCCACGTCGCCGGACAGGTCGCGCTCGACGGCGATCGGCTGGTCGCCCCAGGCGACGTGGCAGAGCAGGCGGCCCGTTGCTACGAGCGCATCGGCGAGCTCGTGGCCGCCGTCGGCGGCACGATGGCCGACCTGGTCGAGACGCGGACCTACCTCCTCGACATCGACGAGCTGTCCAAGGTGGCGGCGATCCGGGGGCGGTTCCTGAAGGACCCGCCACCGACCTCGACCGCGGTCGAGATCACCGGGCTCGCCGTCCCTGGCGCGCTCATCGAGATCGAGGCCAAGGCCGTTATCGCGCGCAGTTAGGCGCTCGGGCAACCGGTAGTCTCTGCGCATCGCGGCTACCCCGTTTGCACAGTGGTCGAGATAGCTCATCCGAGCCAGGGCGGCGCGGCCACGGAACCCGCGGTGGCAGGGTCGCGTACCGTCCGCGACGCGACGTTTGACGTCATGCGCCAGCACGGCATGACGACGATCTTCGGCAACCCCGGCTCGACCGAGGTCCCGTTCCTCACCGACCTCCCGTCCGACATCCGCTTCGTGCTCGGCCTGCACGAGGGCTCGGTGGTCGGGATCGCCAGCGGCTACGCCATCGCTCGCGGTCGGCCGGCCTTCGTCAACCTCCACACGGCCCCCGGGCTCGGCAACGCGGTCAACGCGATCGCCAACGCCCGCGACTGCCGTGCCCCGCTGGTCATCGTGGTCGGACAGCAGGACCGCCGGCAGGTGGCCTTCGAGCCGTTCCTCACGGGCCGCAGCCTCGAGCGCCTGGCTGGCGAATACCCGGTGTGGGCCAACCTCCCGATGCGCGCCCAGGATGTGCCCGGGGCCATCGCCCGCGCCTTCCACGAGGCGCAGGCGGCCGGTGGGCCGGCACTGGTCGTGGTGCCGATGGGCGACTGGCTCGAGGCGGCCGACCCCCTGGCGGCGGGTGCACCGGTGACGGTCGTACGCCCGCGCTCGGTCGAGGTCGACGCGCTTGCCGAACTGACCGAGCTGCTGGCCGACGCGCGCGCGCCGGCGCTGGTCGTCGGCGCCGGCGCCGACAGCCCGGCCGGCTGGGAGGCCGTGGTGGCGCTGGCCGAACGCCTGCGCTGCCCCGTCTGGCAGGAGCCGTTCGGCGGCCGGGCCGGATTCCCCCAGGACCACCGCCAGTTCGCCGGACACCTGCCGTGGATGCGCCGGCGGATGCAGGAGCGACTGGCCGGCCACGACGTCGTGCTGGCCATCGGCACGAACGCGTTCCGGGGCTACCTGTACGACGACCCGGTGGCGGTGGTGGCGCCGGGGACACGCGTCGGCGTGATCACCGAGGACGGCGCCGAGGCGCACCGGAGCCCGTGTGAGGTGGCGCTCGTGGCGCCACTCCCCGCCGCCTGCCGGGCCCTGGCCGAGGAGGTTGCTCCGCGCGAGGACGAACTGCCGCCGGCACTCAAACGCCCTCCCGCCCCGCCGCCGCCGGCGCCGGGAGAGCCGCTGCGCGCAGGCCATGTGCTCGCAGCGCTGGCCGAGCGGCTGCCGCGTGACGTGGTGCTGCTCGAGGAGACGCCCTCGAGCCGGCCCGAGCTGCACGAGCGGATCGCCGCCCGGGCGCCCATGGGCTTCGTCAGCGGCGCCAACGGCGGCCTCGGCTTCGGATTGTCGGGTTCGATCGGCCTGCGCATGGGCCTCCCCGACCGCCCCG
Source organism: uncultured Solirubrobacterales bacterium (assembly GCA_963734775.1). Classification (GTDB taxonomy): domain Bacteria; phylum Actinomycetota; class Thermoleophilia; order Solirubrobacterales; family Solirubrobacteraceae; genus Palsa-465. The sequence continues at coordinate 110,696 of CAVTJE010000035.1, read as the reverse complement.
TCGTCGGCGTGATCGGCGACGGCTCCTCCATGTACGCGATCCAGGCGCTGTGGAGCGCGGCGCGCTACGACGTCGGCGTGCCGCTGATCGTCATGGCCAACGGCGGCTACCGAGTGATGGACGCGCTGGCGCGCGACCACGGCGGCGAGGGGGCCTGGGGTTCGTTTGAATCGAGCGATATCGCCGGGATCTCGCGGTGCCTCGGCTGCCCGGCGCGGCGGGTCGAGACGCACTCCGAGTTGCTACAGACGCTCGACGAGGTCATCCCGGGGTTGGTCGGGCGCTCGGAGCCGTTGCTCGTCGAGGTGGCGCTCGGGCCCTAGCGCGGTCGCACGTGCGGCACCGTCGTCAACGTCAGAGCCCCCTCTCAGCGTCGGTCAACGTGAAACTCGCCACCCCCTGAACCTCGAGTTTCACTTTGACGGCGCCCCACGCCGTCGATGTGAATCTCGCCCTCTAGCGATTGCCGAGTTTCACGTTGACCGGTGCCCGATGACATGTTGACGATCGTGCCCGTGCCCCCTGCTCGCGGACCCGGCGGAGCATCTCGCGCAGGTTGAGGAACACGCCCTGGTAGTTGACCCGGAGCAGGCGCTGGAACTCGCTGAGGTCGAAGTCGACCAGCGGCGTGACGGGGCCCTCGATGCCGGCGTTGTTGTGGAGCGAATCGACGCGGCCGAAATGTGACACGGTCTCGTCGAAGTAACGGGCCACATCTTCCTCCGAGGACGCGTCGCCGCCGAGGGCCACGGCGTGGGCCGAGCCGAGCTCGGAGGCCACGGCCTGCGCGGCGTCACGATCGATGTCGACGAGCGCGATCCGGGCGCCCTCGCTGCCCAGTCGCTGCGCGGCCGCGCGACCGATTCCCGAGCCGGCGCCGGTGACGATCACGACCTTGTCGTCCAGTCCCTTCAATGCCACAGGTCCTCCTGCTCGTTGAGCGGGACGTCCTTGACCCGGGTCATATCATTTCCGACCACGGCCGACAAGATTGTCAACAATCATCGGGCAGGAAGATCGCACGCTCGGCGCCGCTCCGACAAGGAAGGCGACGCCGGACCCGTGCGCCCGGAGGACGAGATTCGCGAGGCCATCGTCACCGGACGTCTGCAGCCCAACGAGCGTCTGGTCGAGGCTGATCTGGCGCGAGCCCTGGGCGTCGGACGCACGGCGGTGCGCACGGCGCTGGCCCGGCTCGAGCAGGAGGGCCTTGTTCAGCACGTCCGCAACCGCGGCGCGCGTGTTCGGCTGGTCGACGAACGCGAGGCGGTCGAGATCCTCGAGGCGCGAGCCGTGCTCGAGGGCCTGATTGCGCGTAAGGCCGCCGTGCGCGCGAGGGCCGAGGACGTGGCCGAGCTGCGTCAGATACTGACCGAGATGCGACAGCTGCTCGACGCCGGAGACCTGCTCGGCGCCTCGGATGAGAACGCGATCCTCCACCGCCGGCTGATCGAGATCGCCGACCACAGCACCGCGGCCGGTCTGATCTCGACGCTCAAGTCGCAGATGGTGCGCTTCCAGTACCGCACGATCCTCGTGCCCGGACGCAGCGAGCGCTCGTATGCCGAGCACACGGCGATCGTCGACGCCATCGCCGCCGGAGACGGCGACGCCGCCGAGCGGGCGATGCGCACGCACCTGTCCCACGTGGCGTCGGCTTTGCCTCGATGAGCGAAATGCCCTCGAAGCGAGCACGCGAGCTCCTCCACGGCGCGTACGACACCCACATGCACATCGCTCCCGATGTCGTGGAGCGCAGCATCGATGACATCTCGCTGGCCCGGCGCTTCGAGCAACTCGACATGGCGGGCTTCGTGCTCAAGTCGCACTACGGCTCGACCGCCGAGCGCGCGCACGTCGTGCGCACCGCCGTCCCCGGGATCGACGTCCTGGGGGCGATCGCGCTGAACCGCGGCGTGGGCGGCGTCAACCCGCTGGCCGTCGAGATCGCCGCCCGCGAGGGCGCGCGCACGGTCTGGTTTCCCACCGTCGACTCGGTCAACGAGGCGGGCGAGCGCGAGGCAGCGCCGGGCTCGAAGGTGCCGGTGTGGGTCAAGCTCCAGCTCGATCTGCGCGCGCAGGGCATCGAGATCGAGCCCGTGCCGGTCGTCGACGATCAGGGCGCGGTGCTTCCCGAGACCCGCAAGGTGCTGGCCATGATCGCCCGCCACGGGATGGTGATGGCCACCGGTCATCTCGGCCGCGACGAGATCTTCGCCGTCGTCGACGCCGGCAGAGAAGCCGGCGTTGAGGACATCGTCGTCACCCATCCCGAGTTCCCCTCGCAGAACCTGTCGGTCGAGGATCAGCGGGCGCTCGCCGCGCGCGGCGCCCTGCTCGAGCGCTGCTTCACGACGCCCCACACGGGCAAGATCAGCTGGGAGCAGTGGATCGAGAACACGAGGGCGGTGGGGCCAGAGCATTCGCTGCTCTCGACCGATCTCGGGCAGGTCTTCAATCCACCGGTGGCGGACGGGATGGCGGTGATGGTGGACCGATTCCTCGATGCCGGCTTCGACGAGCAGGAGGTGCACACGATGGCGGTGCTCAACACGCGCCGGGTGGCGGGGGCGGACCCGCTATGAGCGCAGATGGACGCCGGCTGATGGTGATCGGCGCGCATTCGGCCGATTTCGTGTGGCGGGCCGGCGGGGCCGTGGCCGTGAACGCCGACAACGGCGGGACCTGCAGCGTCGTCGCCCTGTCGTATGGCGAACGCGGTGAGTCGGGTGAGCTGTGGAAAGAGGACGGACAGACGGTCGAGGCCGTCAAGGAAATCCGCAATGGCGAGGCCGAGCGTGCGGCGGCGGCGCTGGGGGCCGAGTTCGAATGCCTCGACCTCGGTGACTATCCGCTCGAGATCGACTACGACGCGTTGATGCGCATCTCCGACCGGATCCGGGAGTTCGGCCCCGACGTGCTCATCACGCATACCGACACCGACCCCTTCAACCCCGACCACCCGGTGGCCTCGGCGGCCGTGAGCCGAGCCCGGGGGCTGGCCGCAGGGGCGGGGGTGCCGAGCGCGTTCGGGACGATCAGGCCCCCCGAGCTGTTTCTGTTCGAGCCCCACCAGCCCGAACTGTGCAATTTCACCCCCAACACGTTCCTCGACATCACCGCGGTGATGGAGCGCAAGCTCGCGGCGATGGCGGAGATGAAGGCGCAGCAGTATCTCCTGAGCTACTACGCCGAGCGAGCGGATCATCGCGGCAACCATGCTCGGCGCTCGAGCGCCAAGGCCGAGATTCGCCAGGCCGAGGCATTTCAGCGCGTCACCCCGCACGTGGTGAGCGCGCTGTGAGCGCCTTCGCGGAGCTGGCCCGGCTCGGCTCGGCCACCGTCTATGAGGCCGGCGGCCGCGGAGGCTACGTCGAGGCCAACCTGATCCAGGTCATCCCGGGCTCACGCGTGGCCGGGCCCGCGCGGACGGTCACCTGCGGCCAGGACGACAACCTGATGGTCCACGCCGCGATGGCCGGGGTGCAGCCCGGCGAGGTGCTCGTGTTGACGATGCCCGAGCCGCGGCCGGTGGCGCTGGTCGGCGAGTTGCTGGCCACGCAGGCCAAGGCGCACGACGCCGCGGCGATCCTCGTCGACGCCGCGGTGCGCGACATCGAGGAGCTTGTCGAGCTCGGGCTGCCGATCTGGGCGCGTTGGGTGCGCGTGCGAGGAGCAAGCAAGGACGTCGCCGGCACGATCGGCGAACCGGTCACAGTGGGCGGTGCCGAGATCCGCGAGGGCGACGCGCTCGTCCTCGACGCCGACGGCGTCGCCGTAGTCGAGCGCGAGCGCGAGCGAGCGTCCTGACCGCAGCCCGCGAGCGCGCCGAGCGCGAGCGGGTCAAGCGCGCCAAGCTCGAGGGCGGGGCGCTGTCGTTCTACCTCGACGGGCTGCGCGAACGGATGGGCCCATGAGCGACGCGATCGACGATCGTTTCGCTTGGCTGACCACGCCCCGGACGTGAGGTCACGCCGAGCCTGTCGTCAGCCCCAGACCTCGGCCGCCGTCTCGACGATCAACTCGAGCTTGGCCACTTCCTCGTCGTAGGTCAGGGTGTTGCCCTCGACGGTGGACGAGAACCCGCATTGGGGAGAAAGGCAGAGCTGCTCGACGCCGATGTACCGACTGGCCTCCTCGATACGTCGCTTGAGCTCTTCCTTGCTCTCGAGCTGGCCGCGCTTGGTGGTGACCAGGCCGAGCACCACGAGCTTGTCCTTGGGCACGAAGCGCAGCGGCTCGAACCCGCCCGATCGGGCGTCGTCGTACTCGAGGAAGAACCCGTCGACGGCGAGGTTGCCGAACAACGCCTCGGCGACGAAGTCGTAACCGCCCTCGGCGACCCACGAGGAACGGAAGTTGCCGCGGCACATGTGGGTCGTGACGGTCAACCCCTCCGAGCGGTTGGCCAGCGCCTCGTTGATGTGACGGATATAGGTCTCGTGCAGATGCTCGGAGTCCTCGCCCTTGCCGGCCATCTCCTCGCGCTGCTTGGGATCGTTGAGGTAGGCCAGGCTGGTGTCGTCGAACTGCAGGTACCGGCAGCCGAGCTCGGCCACGGCGCGGACCTGGTCGGCGTACGCGCCGGTGAGATCGCGCCAGAAGTCCTCCACATCGCCGTAGACGCTGGGGTCGATCGCGGCGCGCCCGCCGCGGTAGTGGACCATGCTCGGCGAGGGAATCGTCAGCTTGGGTGTCACGTCGGCGGCGGTCAGGCTCTGGAGGAACTTGAAATCCTCGGCGAAGATGGGGTGATCGAGGTGCACGCGCTCGCCGACATGGATCGAGGCGGGGGCGAACTCGATCTCTCCCTGCTCGTTGCGGAACTGGACCTTGATGTCACCGGGAGGCCGCTGTTCTATTCCTCCGATCTGGTAGATGAAGTCCATGTGCCAGGAGGCCCGGCGGAATTCGCCGTCGGTGGCCGACTGCAGCCCGACGTCGTGCTGCATCCTGACCACGTCGCGAATCGCCTCGTCCTCGGCCGCGCGCAGCGCGTCGGCGGTGAGGGTTCCGGCCGCGAACTCCTCGCGCGCGCGGAGCAGCTTCTGCGGGCGCAGCAGGCTGCCAACGTGATCGGCGCGGAAGGGCGGCGTGCTCCGACGGCCGGTGGTGATCGGATTCTCGGTCTGGGCCTGCGCCATCTCTACCTCGCTTCGATGTTTGGTGCCTTGACGTTTATCTCGGACCGGGCTCCGTTGGGGTCGTCGAAGGGCAGTTGACGAACACCAGCGCCAGCCTCGAGGTCGGCCACGACGACCGCTGCCCCCTCGGCCGCGAAGCGGATCGCGCACACCCGGCCGATCCCGCTCGCTGCGCCCGTCAGCAATCCAGACTTGCCGTGCATCGACCCGGACATCGGGGCAACCTTATCCTGCGAGCTTGAATGCGGGCCATCGAGATCTACGACGAGCTGACCGACAACTGCCGCAGGCCGGTGGGCCTCGAGCGGCTCGTCTACGCGGCGGCCGAACGCCACCCGGATGAGCTCCCCACGCGCGCCGCGATGGAGGCCGAGCGAGCTCTACCGCTGGCCGACAAGCAGGGACTCGAGCGGGCTCAGGGCGTGTTCGTGGCCGAGGTCCTCGCCGACCCCCGCACCGGGCGCCACCTCGTCGAGGCCATGCTCGAGCCGGTGGCCGAGGCGCTCGAGCGGCTCGACGAGTTCCGGACCAGCGGGTCCGTCGATCTTGGAGCCGCGCGGGTCACGCGCCACGGGCGGGCCGGGGTGCTCGAGCTTGCCAACCCGGCGCACCTCAACGCCGAGGACGGCGACACGCTCGGCCCCGCCGAGTGCGCCGTCGATCTCATCCTCCTCGATCCCGACATCGAGGTCGGGGTGTTCCGGGGCAGCGTCGTCGAGCACGCTCGCTACGCCGGTCAGCGCGTGTTCGGGGCCGGCATCAACCTCACCTTTCTCTACCAGGGGCGGATCGACTTTCTCTTCTACCTCGTCCGCGATCTCGGCTACGTGAGCAAGCTGTATCGCGGGCTGAGCACCGGGGTCGAGAAACTGTGGATCGCCGCCGTGGAGAACTACGCCATCGGCGGCGCGTGCCAGCTGCTCCACGTCGTCGACCATGTGATCGCCGCCCGCGGCTCGCGCCTCTACCTCCCGGCTCGGCGCGAGGGGATAATCCCCGGAGCCTCGAACCTTCGCCTGCCCCGATTCGTCGGCGACCGCGCCGCCCGCCAGGCCATCATCTCGGGCCGCGAGTGGGTGGCGGGCGAACCCGACGCTGACCTGCTGTGCGACGAGGTCGTCGAGCCTGCGGCCGTCGACGCAGCGATCGAGGCGAGGATCGAGGCTCTGACCAGCTCGGGGTTGATCAACGCTGCCGCCAACCGGCGGGCCCTCCGAGTCGGGCAGGAGCCGCTCGACCTGTTCCGCGAGTACATGTCGACCTACGCACGCGAACAGGCCGACTGTCACCTCAGCCCGGCGCTCGTGCGCAACCTGGAGGAGCATTGGACGGCCCGTGAGCGCCAGGCCTGAGATTTGGGACGAGGCCGAGGCGCTCGCGCGCGACCAGCTCGCCGCTCTCCAGCTGGATCGCCTGCGGAGCAGCGTAAAGCGAGTACTCGAAGCCCAGCCGCCGATCGCGGCCCGGTTGGTGGCGGCCGGCGTACGGGACGCCCGCGAACTCGCCGCGCTCGAGGAGCTCGCCCGGCTCCCGTTCACCACCAAGGCCGATCTCCGCGACCACTACCCCTTCGGCCTGTTTGCTGTCCCGCGCGAGGAGCTCATACGCGTGCACGCGTCGAGCGGGACCCACGGCAAACCGACCGTGGTCGGCTACACCCGCGGCGACCTCGCCACGTGGACCGAGCTGATGGCCCGGTCCATGTCGATGGCCGGGGTGCGGCCGGGGATGGTGATCCACAACGCCAACGGCTACGGGCTGTTCACCGGAGGTCTCGGCTTCCACCAGGGGGGCGAGCGGATCGGGGCCACCGTCGTCCCGGTATCGGGTGGGTTCATGGCCCGCCAGGCTCTGCTCCTGCACGACCTGGGTGCGCACGTGCTCGTCGCGACGCCGTCCTACGCGCTGGCCATCGCGCAGGCGCTCGACGGTGAGGGCGTCGATGTGGCGTCGCTGCGCCTCGAGCTCGGGCTGTTGGGTGGCGAGCCGTGGTCGGCGGCCATGCGCGTCGAGATCGAACGCGCTCTGCGCCTGAAGGCGATCAGCTTCTACGGTCTCTCGGAGCTGTGCGGGCCGGGCGTGGCCGCCGAATGTGTGGTCGCGCAGTCCGGCCTCCATGTCCAGGAGGACCACTTCATCGTCGAGGTCATCGACCCCGAGACCGGCCGCCGGCTGCCCGCGGGCCAGGAGGGCGAGCTCGTCTTCACGACGCTGACGAAGGAGGCGCTGCCGCTGATCCGCTACCGCACGGGCGACATCGGCTTCGTGGTCGAGGATCCCTGCGCGTGTGGGCGCACCACAGTCCGGCTCGATGGCCTGCGCGGCCGGCTCGACGACATGCTGATCGTCCGCGGCGTCAACCTCCACCCATCGCAGGTCGAGCACGTACTCCTGGGCGTGCCGGGAACGGCGCCGCACTACCGGCTCGTGCTCGAGCGCGAGGGCCCGTTGGATGAACTGACCCTCGAGTGCGAGGCCGCCGGCGACGGCGACCGGGAGGCGCTGGGAGCGCGGATCGCCGAGTCGCTCCGCGAGCACACCGGGCTGCGGATCGGCGTGTCGGTGCTCGAGCCCGGTGCGCTGCCGCGCAGCGACGGCAAGGCGGTCCGCGTGATCGACCGACGTCTTACATGAATGCGTTAGTCAGGGCTGAATGCGTCGGTCAGGGCCTCGCGGTGGGCCTCGCGTAAGCCGGGGCGATCGAGGCTTGGCCGGGCGCACGGGATGCAGGACAGGCGCGCAGCGAAATGAGACTTTTTGACTTTCACAGTGGGCGCGTCGTATCGTCGCCCGCCAGCGACTTGATAGGAGAGGGAACATGGCTACAACTGCGACGGCCCACCAGCAGCTTCTGATCGGCGGGGAGTGGCGCGGAGCGAGCTCGGGGCGCGAGTACGAGCAGGCGTTCCCATTCAACGGCGAGACGGTGGGCGCGGCCGCGGCGGCGGGGCGCGAGGATGCGCGGGCCGCCGTGGAGGCGGCGCAGGCGGCGTTCGGTGAATGGTCGACGAGCCCGCCGGCGCGGCGCCGTGAGGTCCTCTCCAAGGCAGCCGATCTGTTGATGGAGCGCCAGGAGGAGATCGCCGGCATCGTCACCGAGGAGACCGGCGGCGTGTTCGGCTGGGGCATGTTCAACGTGATGCTGGCCGCGGGAATGCTGCGCGAAGCCGCCGCGCAGGCGTATGGCCTGCTCGGTGAGGTGATTCCCTCCGACGTCCCGGGAAAGCTCGCCATGGGCGTGCGGGCACCCGCCGGCGTCGTGGTGGCGATCGCGCCCTGGAACGCACCCGTGATCCTGTCCACGCGGTCGGTGGCCACCCCGCTCGCCTACGCCAACACGGTCGTGCTGAAGGCCTCGGAGATCTGCCCGCGGACACACGCCGCCGTCGTGCGTGCCCTGGTCGACGCCGGCCTGCCGCCGGGCGCGATCAACCTGATCACCAATGATCCGGCCGACGCGGCCGACGTCGTCGATGAGCTGATCGCCCATCCGGCCACCCGGCGGATCAACTTCACCGGCTCCTCGCGGGTGGGACGGGTTGTCGCCGAGAAGGCCGGCCGCCACCTGAAACGTGTGCTGCTGGAGCTCGGCGGCAAGGCGCCCATGCTCGTCCTCGACGATGCCGACCTCGATCGCGCGGCCGCGGCGGCCAGCTTTGGGGCGTTCTTCCACCAGGGTCAGATCTGCATGTCGACCGAGCGCATCGTGGCCGACCGCCGGATCGTCGACGCGCTATCCGAGAAGCTCGCCGCGCGCGCCCGCGCTCTTCCGGTGGGCGACCCGCGTGAGCCGACGACCGCGATCGGGCCGCTCATCAACTCGGCCGCGGTCGAGCGAGTCAGCGGCCTGGTCAGCGACGCCGTATCGCGCGGCGCCGAGGCGCTGAGCGGCGGCGAGGCCGACGGGCCGTGCTTCCCACCCACGGTGCTGCGCGGGGTCACGCCGGAGATGCGGCTCTATGGGGAGGAGTCGTTCGGACCGGTGGTCGCCGTGGTCAGCGTCGACGGCCCCGACGAGGCCGTGGAGGTCGCCAACGACACCGAGTATGGGCTGGCCGCCGCCGTCTTCAGCCAGAACGTGCCTGCCGCGCTCGAGCTGGCGCAGCGGATCGAGAGCGGGATCTGCCACATCAATGACACGACCGTCCAGGACGAGCCGCAGATGCCGTTCGGCGGCGTCAAGGCCAGCGGCTTCGGACGCTTCGGCGGCCGACACGCCCTGGAAGAGTTCACCGAGCTGCGGTGGATCACCGTGCAGGAAGAAGCCCGCCAGTACCCGATCTGATCTGGTGTCGCACGACGTCGGAAAAGCGGCCATCGGTGGCCTGATCCTTCCCGGTTATCGCCGCGAACAGGAGGCGGTGGATCCGCCGCTGGACTGGCCCGGCTACCGGAGCACGGAGCTGCGCGCGCCCAAGCAGCCGCTGGTCGTCCTCCCGGCCACGTTGACCGAGATAACCGGACCGCTTCTGGGCGAGGGCCGGATCGGGCCGCTCGATCACGACCTCACGCGTCAGCACGAACACCGACCGACGGGCCAGCGGATCAACGTCTCGGGCCGGGTGCTCGACTCGGACGGTCGTCCTGTCCCCGACACGCTGATCGAGATCTGGCAGGCCAATTCGGCGGGCCGCTACTTCCACCGCGTCGACCGGACCCCGGCCCCTCTCGATCCGAATTTCACCGGCGTGGGCCGGTGTCTGAGCGACTCGGACGGCCGCTACCGGTTCGTCACCATCAAACCCGGCGCCTATCCATGGGGCAACCACCCCAACGCCTGGCGGCCGGCCCACATCCACTTCTCCATCTTTGGCCGGGCCTTCGCCCAGCGGCTCGTCACGCAGATGTACTTCCCCGACGATCCCCTGTTCGACGCCGATCCGATCTTCAATTCGGTTCCCGATCCGGCCGCTCGCCAACGCATGATCTCCACGTTCGATTGGGACACGACCGAGGAGAGCTGGGCCCTGGGGTTCAGGTTCGACATCGTCCTTCGCGGCCGCGAGGCGACGCCGATGGAGCAGCCGCACGCGTGAGCCTGCTCGTCACGCCCTCCCAGACGGTCGGACCGTTCTTTTCCATCGGCCTGGTGTGGGAGGACGGTCCGCTCGCCGTCGCCGAGGGCACGCCGGGCGCGATCCGCATCGCGGGTCAGGTATACGACGGCGCCGGCCAGCCGGTGCCCGATGCCGTGATCGAGTTCTGGCAGGCCGACCCCGACGGCCGCTTCGCCCACCCGGACGATCCGCGCGGTCCCGAGACGTGGCCGGGTTTTCGCGGCTTTGGCTCGGTCGGGTACCGACGAGCGCGGCGCGTGGGCGATCTCCACACTCAAGCCGGGACCCGTGCCCGGACCGGACGGGGAAATGCAGGCGCCGCACATCGACGTGTCTGTCTTCGCCCGCGGACTGCTGGCGCGCGTCGTGACGCGGATCTACTTTGCCGACGAGGCACAGGCCAACGCGACCGATCCCGTGCTGGCGGCGGTGGATCGCGCCCGGGTGGGGAGCCTGATCGCCGAGGCGGTTGACGACGGGTACCGCTTCGACATCCGCCTCCAGGGCGACCGCGAGACTGTGTTCTTCAATGTCTGAGGAGACGACGGACAAGATCAACCTGGCCGCCAAGCTCGCGCTGCTCGACCGGCCGTACGAGCCGGGGATCGTCGGCCACATCAATGACTACAAGCTCCAGGTGGTCAAGATCAAGGGGCCGTTCGTCTGGCACAAACACGACGAGACGGACGACTTCTTTCTCGTCATCAGCGGCAGGCTGATCATCCACCTGCGTGACCGCGACGTGGTTCTCGAGCCGGGCGAGATCTTCGTCGTGCCGCGCGGCGTCGAGCACTGTCCCGACGCGACCGAGGAGACCGAGGTCCTGCTCATCGAGCCCGACGGCACCGTCAACACGGGAGACGCCGGCGGCGAGATGACCGCCCAGCCTCGGATTCTCTGATCAACGTTGTCGCGGTCTCGCACCCCCGGTGCGGGAGCTGGTCAGAAAAGCGAAATATAGGTGCGGTTTGCTGACCACCCCAGCGGTCCTAGGTCCAATTACCCGTAGAGACCGGGCGCGATCGAGCCTACCCTGAAGTCGAGATTCCGACTTTGGGAGAAGGCTCATGACCAACGAACACACAAACCGGGCCGAGCGCATCACCGCCACCGTGTCGTCGTGGCCCGGAGTGGAGGTGGGTGACCATCGCTTCGGCGGCGTCGAGTTCCGCGTCGGACGGCGTGAGCTCGGCCACCTGCACGGAGATCGGATCGCCGACCTGCCGCTGCCACGGCGAGTCCGCGATGACCTGATCGCCGAGGGCCGCGCCAGGCCCCACCACGTGCTGCCCGACTCCGGCTGGGTGACGGCCTCGATTGGGGATGAGGAAGGCGTCGAGAACGTGCTCGAGCTGCTCCGAATCTCCTACGATCGGGCGCTCAGCGCACAGCAGAGGACCGCCGCAGGGAGCCGTTCCGATGCCTGATCGCTTTTGCCTGTATGCCCTGAGCGGCGATGATGTCGTGCGCCTCACGCTCGACGGCGCGACGGCGAGCGAGCCCGAATCATTGCTCAGCGGGGTCGAGGCGCGGTGCCTGGCCATCGACCCCCACGATCCCGAACGCCTGTACGTCGGTACGTTCGACCGCGGCCTGTTCGCGAGCGAGGACGGCGGCCGTTCGTGGCGGAGCGATGGTGGCGGGATGGCCGACGATCGCGTCCTGTCCGTGGCGGTGTCACCTTCGCATCAGGTGGGCGGCGTCTCGGTCGTCTACGCGGGCACCGAGCCCAGCAACCTGTACCGCTCCGAGGACGCCGGGCGCACCTGGGAGGCGCTGCCGGCCCTGCGCGAGTTGCCTAGCGAGCCGCGGTGGTCGTTCCCGCCGCGGCCGTGGACCCACCACGTGCGCACGATCGCGCTCCATCCCAGCGACCCGGACTGGATCGGCGTCGGTATCGAGCTGGGCGGCGTGATGCGCTCGCGTGACGGCGGCGTCACATGGCTCGACCACAACCCCGAGGCCCACAGCGACGCGCATCAGCTGAGCACGCATCCGCTCGCGCCGGAGCGTCTCTACGAGGCGGCGGGACAGGGCATCGCTCGCTCCGAGGACCGCGGCGAGACGTGGACGACGTTCGAGCGCGAGCTCGACCGTCGTTATGCATGGGCCGAGGCGATCGATCCCGCGGACCCGGATCTTTGGTACGTCGCGGTCAGCCGCTCCCCCGCCGCCGCACACGGCGGCGGCGACGGCCAGTCCCACCTGTGGCGCTCGTACGGCAACGGGTGGGTGGCGGTCGACGGCTGGGGCGACTCGCCCGAGCTTCGCCGCATGCCCTACGCGCTGAGCACTCTGCCCGAGCAACCAGGCAGACTGCTCGTCGGACTGCGCGGAGGCACGCTGTTGCTCAGCGACGACGCCGGCGACAGTTGGACGCAGCTGTCGTCCGAGCTCGACGACGTCCTCGGTCTGGAGGTGTCGACCGCCTAGTGTCCTGACACCAGCCTCAGACGCCTGGCCGTAGGATCCGGGGTCGCATGAGCACCGTCGCGCCCCGAGCTTCGCTGTTCATCACCTGCTTGAACGACACGTTGTTTCCTGGGACGGGGAAGGCGATGGTGGGTGTGTTGGAGCGGTTGGGCGTTGGGGTTGATTTTCCGTTGGAGCAGACGTGTTGTGGTCAGATGCATTTCAACACCGGTTATGCGCGCGAGACGGTGCCGCTGGTGCGTCGGTTCGTGCGCGCGTTTGCCGATAGCGAGGTGGTGGTTTCTCCGTCGGCGTCGTGTGTGGGGATGGTCCGCGATTTCTATCCGCGGGTGGCGGAGCTGGCGCGGGATGCGTCGTTGGAGCGGGAGGTGGGGGCGCTCGTGCCGCGGGTGCTCGAGCTGAGCGAATTGCTGGTTGATCGTCTGGGGGTCGAGGATGTGGGGGCGTTCTTTCCGCATCGGGTGACGTATCACCCGACGTGCCATAGCCTGCGTTTGCTTCGTGTCGGTGATCGTCCGTTGCGGTTGTTGCGGGCGGTGAGGGGGATCGACGTGGCCGAGCTGGGGTCGGCGGAGGAGTGTTGTGGTTTCGGCGGGACGTTTGCGGTCAAGAACGCCGACACGTCGATCGCCATGCTCACCGACAAGGTGCGTGCGATCCTCGACACGGGCGCCGAGGTGTGTGTCGCCGCTGACAATTCGTGCCTGATGCAGATCGGCGGTGCGCTGTCGCGTCAGCGGGCGGGAGTGCGGACGATGCATCTGGCCGAGATCCTGGTGCAGACCGACCCGACGGGCGGGGCGCGATGAGCTTTCCGGGCGGCCCGCCGTCGTTTCCCGACGCGGCGCGCGTGGCGCTCGCCGATACGCAGCTGCGTCACAACCTTGGTCACGCGACACGGACCATCCGGGCCAAGCGTGCCACCGCGGTGGCGGAGGTCCCTGATTGGCAAGAGCTGCGCGAGGCCGGGAGGGCAATCAAGGAGCGCGTGCTTCGCCATCTGGACGAGTACCTGGTGGCGCTCGAGACGGCCGTGACTCGGGCCGGCGGCACCGTGCATTGGGCGCGCGACGGGCCGGAGTGCAACCGGATCGTCGGTGATCTGGTGGCCACTCACGGTGCCACGGAGGTGGTGAAGTCCAAGTCGCTGACCACGGAGGAGATCGGGCTCAACGAGGCGTTGGCCGAGCGTGGTATCGGGGCGGTCGAGACCGACCTGGCCCAGTTGATCGTCCAACTCGGCAACGATGCGCCCTCGCATATCCTCGTGCCGGCGATCCACAAGAACCGCGAGGAGATCCGCGAGCTGTTCCTTGAGAAGCTTCCCGAGGCGCCGCCGGATCTGTCGGACGACCCGCGCGAGCTGGCCGAGGTCGCGCGTCGACATCTGCGCAACAAGTTCCTCGGCGCGAGGGTGGGCGTCAGCGGGGTCAACTTCGCCATCGCCGAGACCGGCACCGTGTCCGTGGTCGAGTCAGAGGGCAACGGGCGGATGTGCACGACGCTGCCCGAGGTGCTGATCAGCGTGATGGGGATCGAGAAGGTCATCCCGACCTGGCGGGACCTCGAGATCTATATGCAGCTTCTCCCGCGTTCCTCCACCGCGGAGCGGATGAACCCGTACACGTCGCTCTGGACCGGGGTCAGCGATGGGGACGGCCCGCGGGAGTTCCACCTCGTTCTGCTGGACAACGGCCGCACCAACGTTTTGGCCGACCAGATCGGCCGCCAGGCGCTGGCCTGCATCCGCTGCTCGGCGTGCCTGAACGTCTGTCCCGTCTATGAACGCACGGGCGGGCACGCCTACGGCTCGACCTACCCCGGCCCGATCGGCGCGATCCTCACCCCCATGCTCAGCGACATGCACGAGGCCCGCTCACTGCCCTACGCGTCGAGTCTGTGCGGCGCGTGCTACGAGGTGTGCCCGGTCAAGATCAACATCCCCGAGGTACTCGTGCACCTACGCCAGCGGGAGGTCGAGCAGACCCAGGCCAGGCGCCCCTCGGGTGAGCGCGCGGCAATGCGGGCCATGGCCCGCGTATTCGCCGACCGCCGGCTGTACGAGGCCGCGCAGCGCGCGGGCCGCCTCGGGCAATGGCCGCTCGTGCGCCGGGGGAAGATCGAACACCTCCCCGGACCCCTGAAGGCGTGGACGGCCGCCCGCGACCTGGCACCGATACCCCGGCAAACCTTCCGCGACTGGTGGCGCCAAGACAGATGAGCACCGCCCGCGAAGAGATCCTCGGGCGCATCGACGGCGCGCTTGCCGACGTCGGCGAGTACGAGCACGTCGACGACGTGCCCGTCCCGCGCGAGTACCGGCAGACGAGCGCCGCGACCGCCGAGGAACTCGTCCAGCGCCTGCAAGAGCGCCTGCTCGACTACCGCGCCACCGTCCGGGCCACGGCGAGCTCCGACGCCGCGGCCGCCGTCGCGGCCGCCTGCGCCGAGCTGGGCCTGGACCGCCTCGTCGTCCCCCCCGACCTACCGGCGCAGTGGCGACCACCCGGTGTGCAGATCATCGAGGACCACGGACTCACCGTCGCCGAGCTCGACGCGATCAACGCAGCGCTCACCGGGTGCGCCGTGGCCATCGCCGAGACCGGCACCCTCGCCCTCGACGGTCAACAGCACTCGGGACGCCGCGCCATCACCCTCGTCCCTGACCACCACATCTGCGTCGTAGCGGCCGACCAGATCGTCGCCCTCGTGCCCGAGGCGATCGCCGCCCTGACCGACGCCGTCCAGCAACACCACGCGCCCATCACCCTCATCTCCGGACCGTCAGCAAGCTCCGACATCGAGCTCTCACGCGTCGAAGGCGTCCACGGGCCGCGCCACCTCATCGTCGTGATCCTCACCTGACCCGAGAGCCTCGGGTTGACAGCCGGCGAACCCCGGCGAACTACGTCGCCGGATCGCCGACCAGGGACTCGAGCGGGATATCAACGTCCCGCAGCGCCCCGACGTCGACCTGCGCACGCGAGCGGATCAGAGCCTGAACGTGCTCGTTGACGTCCCAGACGTTTACGTTCATGCCCGCGGCCACGCGGCCGTCCGACAGCCAGAAGGCCACGAACTCGCCGGCATCGCGATCGCCGCGAAATACGACCTCGTCCCAGCTCGTCGCGTAGCCCGAGTACTCCATGCCGACGTCGTACTGGTCGGAGAAGAAGTACGGGATGCGGTCATAGCTCATGTCCTCGCCGAGCATCGATCGCGCGGCCGCCGGCCCCTGGTTGAGCGCGTTAGCCCAGTGCTCGACCCGAATCCGCTGGCCATAGAACGGATTCCAGGCGTGCGCGCCGTCGCCGGCCGCGAACACGCCGGGCGCGGTGCTCTGCAGATGCTCGTCGACGACGATGCCGTTGTCGAGCTCGAGACCCGCGGCGCCGGCGAGGGACGCCCGGGGCGACACACCGATGCCCACGACCGCGAAGTCGCAATTGACCTGCTTGCCGCTTGCCGTCCGCACGCTGGTCACGGCGCCGTCGCCCTCGAACGCCTCGACGCCCTCGCCCAGCATCAATTCGACACCGTGCTGGGCGTGCACGTCGCGATAGAAGGCACCGATCTCGGCCCCGAAGATCCTCTCGTTGGGCAGGGCGAGCGGATCGATCAAGGTCACCTCGAGTCCCCGCTGACGCGCCGAGGCGGCGAACTCGCTCCCGATCCACCCGGCGCCGATAACCGCCACGTGACCGCCGGCGGCGAGGCGCTCACGCAGCGCGTCGCAGTTGGCCATGGTCCGGAGGTAGTGGACGCCCTCGAGGTCCGCGCCGGGCACGGGGAGCCGGCGCGGCTCGGCGCCGGTGGTGAGCAGGAGCTTGTCGTAGCCCAGCGTGCGACCGTCGCTCGATGTGATCGTGCGGGCGCCCGGATCAATCGCGGTGACCGTGGTCCCGCTGAGCAGCTCGATTTCGTGCTCGGCGTAGAAACCGCTTGGATGGACGAAGGCCTTCTCGCGCTCGGACTCGCCGCGCAGGTAGTCCTTGGTCAACGGCGGGCGCTCGTACGGCCGCTCGGTCTCGGCGCCGACGAGCGTGAGGGTCCCGTCGAACCCCCGCTCGCGCAGCTCCTCGGCCGCCTTGGCGCCGGCCAGGCTGGCGCCCACGATCACGAACGTTTGCTTGCTCATCTGGTTGCACCTCCGGTTTGGAGCAGATCTCGCAGGCTGCCGCGCTCTTCAGCGCACGCCGGACACCCTTGCAAGTGCTCGCGCATTCCTGGAACTCGTTGGTCGGCGTCCTCGCCCGCGAGCTCGTGCTCAACGTAGACGTCGAGCATCTCGAAACATTGCTCGCACGTGAGCTCGGGTCCGTCGGGGCCGAGCAGGTCAGCCACCAGGCGTTCGGAATCGTTGTCTTGGTTTCTCATCAGTCGGCTCCAATTGCGGAGCGCAACTTGCGCCGCGCGTCGTGGAGAGTCTTGTACAGCGCACCGCGCGTCGTGCCCAGTCGCTCGGCGAGCACGTCGATCGGAACATCGGCGAGCACGAGCGCGGTGAGCACCTCGCGCTGGTGAGGCGAGAGCTTGGTGCGGATGGCGGACACGATCGTGGCGAGCCGCTCTGAAGCCTGGAGCGCTTCGGGCGGCCCCAGCGTCGGCGACGGGAATGCCATCCAGGCATCGGGATCGATGGGGAGCTCGCGTTCCTGCCACGCGCGTCGCCGTGTCCGCACGGCGGCTTCCAGGATCGCGAACTTGTATGCCCAGGTCGTAAACCGGCTCTCGAACCGGTAGTCGTCGAGCTTGAGCAGAACCGCGCTCAGGGCATCGTCGGCACTCTGCACGGCGAGATCGTCGATCGCGTCGGGCGACGCGCCGTTCAGCATCCCCCTTCGCCGGGCGAGTTCGAAGCGAGCGCCGCGCAGCAGGAGTGCGTGAAGTCTCCGCGCCGCGGCCTCTCGCTCCGGGCCGCGGCTGCGCAGGGCGGCCAGCCATGCCTCCGCCTCCGCATCACGATCGACCGGTGCCGTGGCGAGGCGCTGCACGGCTCGGACGCTACCAGCGGAGCGGTTCACGACCGCTCGCCTCGGTCGTCGCACGGCGCCAGGATCCGGGCGGCCAGGGGCGGCGGGCACCCGCGATCCACGAGTTCGAGCAGTTCGTGCAGGTCAATCCGATCTTCGCGCGCCAGACAATCGGCCAGCGCAGCGGGGAACCCGGCCGTGCCCAACCGATTCGCACGCCACTGAATCCAGCGCGTTCGCTCGGGGGATCGGTTGCTGTCCGTACGCATGGTCTCTCTACTCGCTTAGCTGCCACGAGCGGCTTGTTCTTACGCGGCATCGACGCCGTCCCGGCGAGCACCCCCCAGGCCAGCGCGACTCCCGACGAGGCGCCCCAGGCACGCAGCCTCGTCGCCGCGGCCCGGGCATCCGGGACCGAGCCGGCACGAAGCGCCCTGACCAGATCGGCGCCGGCGTCAGGAAGCTCCCCCCGCTCCGCACAGCGAAGGTAGGCGAGACCGAGCGGTGAGGATCGCTCGGTCACGAGCTGAGACAGCCACGCCAGCGGGGTAGCGAAGGCGCGTCGGTCGTCGATCGCGGCGTGCCATCCGGCATACCCGGCCAGAACGTCGTCGCCCGCCGGCGTCAGCCCCTCGCCGACGCCAGCCAGCAGGAAGGCGGCCGCGGTGAGTGAGCCTGCGCCGAGCACATCGATTCCTTCGCGCAGATTGGGCGGCGGGCCCGGTAGTCCGGCCCCGATCGTTGCCGCCATGGCGCGAATCGTCTCGGCGTCAGCGCAGAGCGCCCCGCCACCGTCGACGACACCCGTTCGTCGCTCGCGCATCCGCTCCAAGGCCACGCGGATATCTCCGACCAGCAGGCACCTGCCGACGACGCGCACCGTGGCGCCGGCAAGCGGCACGAACTGCCCCGGCGTCCTGATGCTCACGGTGAGCGGCCCTTGCGGCGGCCCGGGTCCCGCGACGAGCAACCAGTCGTCGTCGAGCGTCACGTAGGCGCCGCCAGACACGACGATCTCGACCGCGCCCGAGCGCCCGTCGACCAGGGCCCTACTCGCCGCCGGGCTGGCGAACAACGCCTGAAGGACCCCGCTGCACGTCGGCCCGCGCGAGTCGAGCTCGGCGGCCAGCGCCCTCACGGCCTCACGGAAGGGAGCGGCGGGCTGGTGGGCCACGCCGGCGCCGATCTGGCCCGACCCGTCGGACGCATGGAGCACTCCGGTTGTGATCTGCGGTGTGATCTCCAGGGCGGCGACGAGACGGGCGTCGATCCCCACCGGGGTGCCGCCGAAGTCGAAGGCCGGGATCGTGAAGCGCCGGGAACGCCGCGCGGTGATCTGGCTCATGAGCTGGGTTCGGCGCAGCGCGCCGGTGGCTCCCGCGCCGAAGAACGCTGCGACGGCCGGGGCAGCGGCCAGCGCCATACCACCGAGACCGACGCACTCGATCACCGCCGAGTCGCCGATGTCGAGTGCCGCGTCGTCATCCGTGTAACCCTCGCGCAGCAGCGCATCCTGTACCGGCGCCGCCGGCGCGGCGAACCAGCGGCCCGCCAGACCGGAGATCTGGACTCCCATATCGGTGCCGTTCCGCGTCATCAGCACGACGATGCTCGACCCCGGGACTCCCGAGCCCGCCGTCAACGCGCACTTGGCCGCGGCCATGGTCAGATTGAGGAAGAAGTGGTGGTTGCCGGCCATGAACTCGGCGCCCCGCTCGCCACCGAGGGCAGCGAACCCCGGGAGCAACTCGCGGATCAGCAGGTTGCCGGTCGCCTGGCTGCGCATGTGGAGCTCGTCCCCCATCTGGAGACCCTGAGCGGCCAGGGAGAACACGTCGATCGGGCCGTGTCGTGCCAGGAGACGTTCCAGCAGCGGACCCAGATCGTCGCGGAAGAACCGCAGCCGAGCCACGGCCTCGCCGTCGCCAACTCCGAACCAAAGCGTTCGGCCGGGGCCCTCGTTCAGCGTGGCGTACGCGCGGGCGCCCGAACCCTCATCCTCCACCACCCAGACCGGCATCGAACCCGAGCAGACTCCTGTCATTGGTCCGACATGGTTGTGCTCGTTGCCGGGGGTCAGCTCGACGGCACCGGAGGCCAGCAGAGCCGCGGCATCCTCGGCATCCCGCGCCCAGCCCTCGAACACGCACGCCGCCATCAGGGCGCGCCGCTGCGGGTCGCAGACCCGCGCCCATTCGATCTCGGTGCCCGAGTGAATCAGGGTGCGACCGGCAAGCACCGGGAGCACATCGACGGCGCGGGCCACGGACACCACCCGCGGTGCCGCCGCCTCGATGCGGTCGACAACCTCATCGTTGGCGGCGGCGACGAGATCGCCATGGACGCCCCACACTCGCTCGAGCGCGCGGACCGTCGGCGCGTCCCCGCCCGCCGGCGGTCGCCAATCGACGTCGGCGACCTCGGCTCCCTGAGCGCGCAGCGCCTCCGAGAAGGTCTGCAGCCCAACGTTGACCGCGGCCACACGGCCGAGTACCTCACTGCGCACGGCGCCCCCGGTCTGCTATCCCACGCGGCCGATGCCGGCCCTGCAGAAACTCGCAGACACGATTCGCGGCAGTCCGGCCATGGCGGCAAAGCGAGAGGTTGGGCTCGTCCGCCGACTCGGAGCCCAGCTCGACGGAGATGACGGAGCGGCCATCCCGCACGGGGACGAGTACCTGATCCTGTGCGGCGAGGCGATTGCGCCCGCCTTCGTCCGCTCGGATCCTCATGCGGCCGGTGCCGCGGCCGTGGTCACGAACGTCGCCGACGTTCGCGCCATGGGCGGCCGACCCCTCGGCGTTCTCGACATGCTCGTAAGCCCGGACCGCGCCCACGCCGAGGCGGTGCTCGACGGGCTGGCGTGGGCGGCCGAGCTGCTCGGCGTCGACATCGTTGGCGGCCACCTGACGCTCGGCGCCGACCCGGCACTGTCGGCGACGTGTACGGGGATCGCGACAAAACCGCTGTTCGCCCACGCTGCCCGCCCCGGTGACGAGCTGCTCGTCGCCTTCGCTCTCGAGGGGCGCTACACCCGGGACACGCCGTTCTTCAGCTCCCTGCGCGATCGTGCCCCCGAGCTCCTGCGCGATGACGGCGAGGCCCTCGTCGAGTTGGCCGAGTCGGGTGCGGCGCGCTCGGCGCGAGACGTGTCCATGCCGGGCGCGGCCGGCTCCCTGCTGCAACTGATCGAGACCGCGGGGTGCGGCGCGACGTTGGATGTCGAGCGGATGCCACGTCCGCCGGGCGTGTCGCTCGAGCTCTGGTTGCGCACGTTTCCGAGCTTCGGCTTTCTGATCGCCGCAGCGCCGGACCGCGTGACGCAGGCCGTGGAACCGTTTCACCGGCGCGGCCTCGCCTGCGCGCCCTGCGGGCGCTTCGATGATTCGCATGCGCTGCGCCTCTCGGCTTCAGGCGAGACGGCCGTGGTCTGGGATCTGGCTGCCGAACCGTTCACTCAGCTTCAGGCACCGAGAGACCGATCGACATGAGCTGGTGCATGACGTCGTGAAACGGCGCCACTGGGCCCTGCGCACGCCAGCCGAGTCGCTCGAAGAAGCGAACGTTGGGGAGCTGCACGTGCGCGATCATCCGCGAGCCGCCGAGCACACCCGCCGTACGGACGGCAAAAGCCACGAGCTCAGCACCGAGGTGATGGGCGCGATAACCGGGCGCAACAGCCAGGCGGTCTCCCTTCCACTCCATCCCCGCCCCGTCAATCGGATAGAGACGAACGGCACCGCACGGTTCATCTCCGACCAGGCCGACCACGTGCAGCGTGCCGGGCTCCTCGTCGTAGCGATCGAGGTCGTCGGCCTCGAACAGGGCCTGCTCGTCGACGAAGACCGCGGCCCTCAACCGGTAGTGGGCCCTGAGGTCGTCAGCGCTGGTGGCGGTCCGGCAGATGACGCGAGCCCGACTGCGCGGGACGGCGACATCAGCCACGACCGTAGATCGGGAGATCACCCCGCTCACGCGCCTCCTCTCGCTTGAACAACCGCTCCCACGCCGACAGTCCCGAGCACGCCTGACAACGGGCGCAGCCGGCGGTGGCCTCGACGTGATCGAGCCCGGACTCCGCGAGCATCGTCGAGACCGACCGATACACCGAGGCCACGTACTCGGCCGACGGCGGTGGAGTGTCCGCCATCAGGGTTCCCGGGACGGGGCGCAACGGGACCACGAACGGATAGACACCCAGCTCGATGGCCCTGCGGCACCCCTCCTCGATCAGCTCGCGCCGCTCCCCCATGCCCAGGATCACGTACGTCGTAACGCGTCCTGGACCGAAGACCTCGACGGCGCGCTCCCAGCAGGCGAAGTAACCCTCGACCCCGCACTTCGCCTTGCCGGCGGCCACTCGCTCGAGGACTTCAGGGTCGAACGTCTCGATGTGGATGCCGACGGCATCGACGCCCGCCTCGGCGACCTGATCGAGAACGGCGAGGTCGTCCGGGGGCTCGAACTGCACCTGGATGGGCAGGCCGGAGGCGTCCTTGATCGTCGCCGCGCATCGACTGATGTAAAGCGCACCGCGATCGCGCCGATTGATCGACCCGGTTGTCAGGGTGACGTCCACCGCGCCGTCGAGATCGCGCGCCGCCGTGCACACCTCGGCCAGCTGCTCGGGCGTCTTGACCGACAGCGTCTGCTCGCCCCGGGTCAACTCGATGCCACAGAACCCGCACTGCTCCTCCGTGCCCCAGTAGATGCACTTCTGCACCACCGTCGAGGCGATGGAATCGAGGTGCAGAAGGGCGATCTTCCAATACGGGATCCCGTCCGCCGTGTGCATGTCGTAGATGTGAGGTCGGCGCGGCAGCTTCACCGGACCGACGGCGTCCTCGCCCCAATACAGCGTCGCGCCATCGTCGGTCAGGTGGATCGTGTAGGGCGAGCGCGCGACGAACGATGCCTTCCAGGGGACCGTCAACGGCAGCCCCCGGACCCACAGAAACAGCGCGTCGGATGGTCCGGCGCCACCGCGGCGACCCGACCAGGCGCCGCCGGGCTGATCGTCGCGGTCGTCCTGGACGTTGACGCCGAGCGACTGCAGCTCGACGAGGAGCCGCCGATCGTCTAGGTCCGGAACCTGGAGTCCCCTAGCCACGACCGGCGAACAGCTCCTCGTAGTTGCGCCAGAACACCCTGTCCTTCAACTCCTGGGAGATACCGCGAACGCCGTTGATCTTCCAGTATTCGCTGTCGAAGTCCGACCACGGCTCATCCGAGCCGAAGAACACGCGGTCGCCGCCGACCCCCGTGCGCTCGATCTCGGTCAGCAGCCAGCGGGCACCGAAGCCCACGGCCCATGAGGTATCGGTGTACACCCTGTAGCCGTCCTGGACCCAGCTCAGGAACTTCGGCACGAGCTTGATGTGTCCCGACACGCCACCGCCGAAGTGGACCAGGTAGATCTTGCAGCGCTTGCCGTAGCGCTCGACGAGGGGAATGAAGTTGTTGATGTCGGAGTTTCCGCCCGGGCTGGTGTGGAAATGGAAGATCAGATCGTGCTTCTCGCAGGCATCGAAGCACTCGTCCGCCAGTGCCAGCGTTTCCTCGTCCCACGTCCCCGGGTCCGGATTGCCGCCGAGGAGGAACGTCGTCTTCAACGCGACAACCCGAGACTCCCCGGCGAGCTTGAGCGCCTTGCGAGTCATGTCGGCATTCCGGGGCAGGAACGACACCCAGATGCCGGCCAGCACCCGGTCGTTGCCGGTGGCTGCCTCCATCACCACGTCGTTGAGGTCAAACGAGATCTCGTGGACCGGGACGCCGTAGTTGGACATCGTCAACGCCCGCTCAATCTTGAACTCGTCCATGTGGTTCTTGATGAACTCGCTGGGCGTGCGGTAGTCGTAGACCGTCGGCTTGACGGGATGCTCGAGGTCATAGAACTTCCACGGTGGAATCTCGCCGATGTGGCAGTGCGCATCGATGATCTTTTTGGGGTGAGTCGTCACAGTCCGTCCTTTCCGAAGTGCTCGCGGGCCTGGGCGATACGAGCCTCCCACTCGTCGTGGCGATCGAAGTTCCTCGCCGGCACCAGGGGCGGTTTGTCGAGCATCCACGCGCCATCGCTCGGGTCGAGCTGCACAACCTCGAGCTCGTAGGTCGCGGGCCCGGCCGGCTCGGTCTTGGCAGAGGCGTGGATCGCGCGGCCGGAGCGGACATGCATCTCGAGCCGGTGGGAACCAAACGGAGTCACGTCCTCGAACAACACGACCCAGGGCGCGCCGGACCGGCGCGCCTCGATCAGCCGCTGCCGCGCGATCTCCTTGCCGTGCTCGCGCGTCACCTCGCGATGCCGCGTGCAGAACGCCGCGTCACGCACGGCGTTCACGTCCATGAGCATCGCCAGCGAGGGCGAGAGCCGGTTGACGACCTCCGTCCCCAGCCCTCGCTGCTCGTGCCAGGTGCGCACGAGGTCATCCTCGTTGCGTATGTCGCGGAGCTCCTCGGAGATCGCGCGGACGACCTGTATGTATTGGCGATACAGGTCCGGATTGACCATCACGGACGGGTACACGATCGACTCCGCGCGTCTCCAGGCGGCGATCGCCGCATCGCGCCCAGGCGTCGCCTCCTCGATCACACGGTCCAGGTATTGAGTTGGAACGCCCCCGCCCGCCACGCAGTAAGGGCAGCGTCCAGCACGTCGAGCGGATGGAAGGGTTTGACGCCCTCCATCAGCATGTCCTCGGGAAAACCGTACAGGGCTCCGGAGGCGAACCGGCACGCATACACGGTCCCGCCCTCCTCGAGGAACGTGCCGATCTGGTTGTTGATCGCCATATGTCCCGGGAACGCCTCGTCCCCGACTTTGGGAAACCCGCGCGTCCCCGAGGCCATGAGTACGCCTGGCCCGTACAGCACAAGAGTGGTGTCAAACCCCTTGCGTTGCACTCTGGTCGTGGTCAGCAGGTTGACGAGCCCCACGGAACCCTCGTAGGGGACCGTGTGCATAAAGGTGAAGGCCTTCTCTCCCGGGTTGGCCTTGATGTCCTCAAACACCTTCTCGGACACGTCGAAGAGCTCTGTTCCCTTCGACCTTGCGTCGGCAAGATTGCTGTTGACAGTCACCCTCTTCCTCCTTGGGAAGACGTGATGCGGTGGCCGGAGTCGCGTACAGACGAGACACACCCGCCAACCGCGTATCGGATCGTAGACGGACTATTCATAGCGCTACCGCTGTCTGAGGTCAAGCGAACGGGAAAGTTCCCGATTTGCAGGTATCTGGGAGGGTGATATTGCGCATCGGCCCGTGTACTATGGTGGACGTTCACGACCGGGAGAGAGCTGGATGAGCCAGAGAGCGGCCACTGCACAACCCACCCTTGTCACGGTTCCGGCGCCTAAGCCCCTGCCCGAGATCGAGCGAACTGTGTCCGAGATCGGTGCCAAGGTCGCCAAGGCGCGGGCCGAGCGCGGCTGGTCGTTAGCGACATTGGCGGATCGGGCTGGGCTATCGACGGCCGCCATCCACAAGATCGAGAAGAGCGGCATGACGCCGACGATCGCGAGCCTCATGAAGGTGGCAGCGGCTCTGGGCAAGAGCGTCGGCTACTTCGTCGAGGAGGTCGAGGCCACCCGTCCGGTGACCGTCATCCGAGCCGACGAGCGCTCGCGCCTGTACACCTCCAAGGAGGGCCTCGAGCTGCAGAACATTTCCGGCCGCTACGGGCCCTTCTGGGTCGCGGGCGCCGAGGCGATCGTGGAGCCCCGGGCCGACAGCGGGCCCGACCCGATGAGCCATCCCGGCGAGGAGCTCGTGTTGCTGCTCGACGGCAGCATGACGTTCACGATCGACGGAGAGCCCTACGAACTCCAAGCCGGCGATTCGATCCACTTCCGCACCGTGCGCCCCCACTCGTGGGCGAACCCTGACGATCGGCGCGCCCGCGCCGTGTGGCTGTCGATCCGCGGCTCGTGAACCCCGGGGACCCATGCGGATCGTCATCGCCATCGGTGGTAACGCGATCGTCGCCGAGGACCAGGGTGGAACCTGGGCCGAGCAGCAGGCCAACGCCGCCACGGTAGCCGGCGAACTGGCGGCGCTGCGGCGCGACGGCCACGAGCTGGTGTTGACGCATGGAAACGGGCCCCAGGTCGGCGCGCTGTATACGCAGCACGCCCATGCGGCCGACGATGTGCCTCCGCTGCCGTTCGACGCGCTGGTGGCAATGACGCAGGGGCAGCTTGGCTACCTGCTGCAGACCGCGATCGAGCACGCCGACACCGGCGTATCGACGGCGACGATCCTCACCCGCGTGTGTGTGGAGCGCGACGACCCATCCTTTCAGCATCCGACCAAACCGATCGGCCGGTTCTACCCCGACGAGGCATCGGCCAGACGGGTCAACGGCGACGATCTCGCAATCGCTCCCGACGCTGGACGAGGTTGGCGAGCCGTCGTGCCCAGCCCGCAGCCGCGCCAGATCGTCGAGGTCGCTCAGATCAAGCTGCTGCTCGATGAGGGTGTGCTCGTGATCGCGGCCGGCGGCGGCGGGATCCCGGTCCTCCGTAACGACCGGGCCTTTGCTGGAGTCCAGGCGGTGATCGACAAGGACCGAGCCTCGGCCGTTCTCGCCCGGGCGCTCGACGCGGACCTGCTGGTCATGTTGACCGGTGTCGAGCGCGTGGCCCTCGATTTCGGTACCCGCTGGCAGCGCGACATGGCGCGGCTCACGATCTCCGATGCGCGGGGGCTGCTTGCCGCCGGCGAGTTCCCGGCCGGCAGCATGGGACCCAAGGTGGAGTCCGGGGTCGCGTTCGCCGAGGGCAGCGGTGGCGCTGCGCTCGTGACCTGCGCCGATCGACTTCGCGACGGGGTCCGGGGGACCGCGGGCACGCGCATCGTCCCCGATGCCGAAGGACCCTCGGCAACCGCGTGGCCGGGCCCTGCCACCGTGGCCGCATGAGCTGGCACGTCCGAGTTATCGCCAACCGGTACGCGGATAGCGTCCGCCTCATGGGGATCGCCCGAGCCGTCCGCGACCGGCCCGACGTTCGCCGGTGCGAACTCGGGATGGGAACTCCCGCGAACCTGGAGTTCATGGCCGACCTCGGAGCCGTGGCGCAGGCAACGCCGGGCGATGTGGTCATCGCGGTGGAGGCGGACGGCGACGTCGCCGGGCGGGCGCTCGCACTCGCCGAGGAGCAGCTCGACCAGATGCAGTCGACGGAACCCCACCCGGCCGGCGAGGCGGTGGCCGCTCGCTCGCTCCAGGGCGCCGCGGACCTCGTCGACGGGGCCAACGTCGCTCTGATCTCTGTGCCCGGCGAGTACGCGGCGCTCGAGGCACATCAGGCCCTCTCGGCGGGTATGCACGTGTTTCTGTTCTCCGATCATGTTCCCGTTGAGGCCGAGCTGGAGCTCAAACGCCGGGGAGCGGCGCTCGGGCTGCTCGTCATGGGCCCGGAGTGCGGGACCGCGATGCTCGGGGGCATCGGCCTCGGGTTTGCCAACGTCGTCGCTCCCGGTCCAGTGGGGATCGTCGCCGCCGCCGGGACCGGTGCTCAAGAGACGGCGTGCCTGCTCGACGGCGCCGGAGTCGGCGTCTCCCAGATCGTCGGAGTCGGTGGCCGTGACCTGTCCGAGGCGGTCGGGGGGATCATGTTTCGGGAGGGTATGCGGATGCTCGCGAACGACGACGCGACCGAGACGCTCCTACTCGTGTCCAAGCCACCGTCCCCTGCCGCGGTGCGTGCGCTGGCCGATGACGTCCCGACCGGGGTGCGTGTCATCGCCGCCTTCGTCGGATGGGATCGCGACGATGCGCCATTCCCGGTGTATCCCACGCTCGAAGCGGGCGCCCTCGCCGCGGCGGGAACGTCGCGCCCCGAGGTCTCAGCGCTTGAGCGCGCGGTCGACGAGCGCCGCGATGCCACGGCGGGCCGCGCCTTGCTCGGTCTGTACTCCGGCGGCTCGCTCGCGTATGAGGCGACGACGATCCTCGAACCGGAGCTGGGACCGGTCGCCGGCAACGTCGGACACGGTGGCTCGGACCGAGAGCACGGCGGCCACGGCCTGCTCGACCTCGGCGATGGCGAATACACACAGGGCCGACCGCATCCAATGGTCGATCTCGGTCTGCGTAGCGAGATGCTCGAGCGCGCCGCCGCCGATGACGACGTCGGCTGTTTGCTGCTCGACGTCGTACTCGGCTACGGCGGCCATCCCGATCCCGCCGGTGGGCTGGCTGACGCCGTGGGCCGGGCATCCGTCTCGGGACTCGTGATCGCGCACGTGTGCGGGACGGCCGCCGATCCACAGGACGCGCCGGAGCAGGAACGCAAGCTCCGCGAGGCGGGGGCGTTGGTGGCTCCCTCGAACGCCGCCGCCGCGAGGCTGGCCCTGCGAGCCGTGCGATGAGGCAGTCGCGCGTCGCCATGCTCACCTACTCGCTGCGCCCGCGGGGCGGCGTCGTGCACGCGCTCGAGGTTGCCGAGGCCCTGTCGCGGCGCGGGCATGAGGTTGAGTTGATCGCCCTCGGACGGCCCGAGGAGCGGTTCTTTCGCCGGCCCTCGGTCACGGCCCACATCGTGCGCTACGAACCGATCGATGCACCGTTCGACATTCGCATCGAGGCCATGCTCGAGGCCTATCGCGACGGACTCACCTCGCTGCTCCGAGGATTCGACGTCATCCACTCACAGGATTGCCTGTCGGCCAACGCCGCGCTCGCCGTCCGAGACATGGGGCTGATCCCTCACGTGATCCGGACCGTTCACCACATCGACGCGTTCACCTCGCCCTCCTTGATCGAGTGTCAGAACCGCTCGATCCTCGAACCCGACGCGCTGCTCTGCGTGTCCTCGCCCTGGGTGGCGCGCCTGGCCGACGAGTTCGGCCGCAGCGCGCTGCTGGTGCGAAACGGAGTCGATACCCGGCGCTTCCGCCCTCCCGCCGACGCAGCCGAGCGCGACCGCGACCGCGCCGCCGCGGGCTTCGGTCGCCGGTTCGTCGTCCTGTCCATCGGCGGCATCGAGCCCCGCAAGGGATCGATGACACTGCTCAGTGCCTTCGCCCAGCTGCGGGCCCTCGCCCCCGAGGTCGATCCGCTCCTGGTCATCGCCGGCGGCGCGACGCTGTTCGACTACCGCCAGGAGATCGAGCGGTTTCACGCGCGGGTGCTCGAAGGTGGCCTCACGCCACACGTGCGGGTGCTCGGAAACCTGCCCTGCCATGAGCTGGAGCGCCTCTACCGGGCGGCTGACGCGTTCGCGTTCCCCTCCACTGCCGAGGGGTTCGGGCTCGCCGCGCTCGAGGCGGCGGCGTCGGGGCTGCCGGTCGTGGCGTCCGACCTCGACGCGCTGCAGACGTTCCTCGAACACCGGCGCACCGCGCTGCTGGCCCCGGTCGGCGACGGCCAGACGTTCGCCCGTGAGCTGGCGCGGCTCGCCCGCGACGGCCACGAGCGCGCGCGGCTGCGGGCCGGCGGGCTGGAGCTGGCATCGCGCTTCGGCTGGGAGCTGGCCGCGACCAGCCACGAGCGTGCCTACGCCGAGATCCTCCCCGCCGTTCGCGACGTTGGGGAGGCGGGCGGCGCCACCTCGATGGCACGGAGCGCGTGAATGGCCGGCCTCGAGGTGCGCGCCACCTGGCTCGGCGGCTACGCGTCAAGGGTGCAGGCGCGCGGCCACGAGATCACGATCGATGAGCCTGAGCCCGCCGGGGCTGACGGCGGGATGATGCCGACAGAGGCATTCTGCGCCGCGATCGCATCTTGCTTCTGCCTGGCCATGGGCCACGTGGCGGGAAAGCGCGATCTCGAGCTTCCGGGACTCCAGGTGATCGTGCGCGCCCGCCGCCCCGGCACGGAGCTGCGCTACGAGCATTTCGAGATCGAGACCCGGGCCGAGGTGCCCGAAGACGTGCTCGCCCGCCTGATCGAGCCGGCGCGCCGAGTGTGCTGGGTGTCCAACACTCTCGCGGCGGGCGTGGAGCTCGATTACCATTACACTTCGGTAGACGGCCATACACGAAGGTAGAAAGGGATCCCGACGTGCTTCAGAATCGGGCCGAGCTTGAGCAGGTGCTCCGGGAGCCTGGCAGTCTCGGAGCCGTTTTTGCACGGCATGCATACGGGATGCGCCGCTGGGTCGACCTGTTCGCCGTCCGCATCCCAGACATCGAGGATGCGGAGATAACCGAGCTCGTCGCGCGCATCGTCAGCCTCAACGCCAAACATACGGTCCTGTTCCGCGATCGCGCATGGGCACACGGTGTCGACCCCGACGCCTACGAGTGCCCGCCCGAGGGAGAGATCATCTACGCACGGATGGCGCCGCTGGGCCAGGCCGAGACGCTGTCCTACGCGCTTGGCTCGCTCGAGCATTTCGCCGACCTCCTCGCGGTGTACGCCGAAGCCGCCGATGATTGGCCCGACGCGGAGGTCCTCGCCGAGGTCAGGGCCGACAACGATCAGTCAATCGCGCGCTTGCGGGAGGTGGTGCGGGATCCGACGGCGCCCTTGGCCGACGCGCACGAGCTCTACCGCTTGCGTGAGATCGCCGAGGCCCCGCTCTATGCCAACGGGCGCTGAGACAGGTGCCCGCCCAACCTTCCTGGAGCTCCAGCGCGAGCTTCCGTCCTACTCGCCCCGAGCGTGGCGCTTCGGCGTCATGGCGGGCGCCTCGAAGGCCGGGGCCCTGCTCAGTGAAGGGCTCAGCATCGGCCATCGCCACGGTTTCGACTCCGGGCCGTTCATGGCCCACGTCTACAACAACGCCCCGCGCGGGCGAACGCCGGTCGGGCGGGCGATCGACCGCCGCCTGCTGGCTCGACGGACCTGTCAGGCCTTCCGCGAGATCCGCGAGTTGGCCCGCCAGACGATCGACGAGGCGATCGCGGCCGACGAGTCGACGGCGCCGGTCATAGCCGATCTCGCCGCTGGCCCCGCCCCGTACCTGTTCGAGAGCCTGGCCGCCCATCCGATCGCATCGGCGGTCGTCGGAGATATCGACCCGACCGCCCTCGCGCAGGCACGCGCCGCAGCCGAGAGGCTGGGCGTCGCCGAACCGCGTCCAGTGGGTCAGGGCGAGCGCGTTCGATCGCCAGGCGCTGGAGAGCATCGCTCCACGACCGTCGATCGTCGTCGAGCTGGGTCTCTATGGCATCTATCACGACGACGGCCTGATCGCCCGTCACTTCCGCGATCTCTCCGAGACCGTGGCCCCGGACCAGATCGTGTTCAACGTCCAGACGCAGAATCCCGAGATCGAACACATCGCCAGGGTTTGGCGCGATCATCGCGGCGAGCGATGCGTCTGGCGGCTGCGACCGGTTGAGGTAATCCTCGAATGGGCCGCGCAGGCGGGCTATGAACCGGCCACGATGCGCGCGGATCACAACCGGATCTACCGTGTCGGGCGACTCCGTCGCGCGCCGGGGGCGAGCCGATGAGCGTCCTGGTGTGGACCGAGGCGCGCGATGCGGGGATCGCGATCTCTCAGCGGTTGCGGCGCATGGGCGAGAGCCACCATGGCATGTGGAACTACGTGACCTACCGCGACGCGATCGCGCTGCTCGGGCTCGACCCGGCCACGATCTACCCCCAGGGCACGACTCGACTCGATCCGACGAAGTGGGCCGACCTCGGGTGGCTGACCTGTTTCTGCGGACCACCGGCGTCGGCCGTCGAGGCGATGCGAGAGGCCGTCACGGCGGCGTCGCTGAATCAGTACACGCCGGATCTGATCGAGCCGCTGCGCGACGAGGCCGCCGCTGCGTTCGGCCGAGGACGCGGAGATGACTTCGAGGTCGTCGGTACCGAGGGCGCGCAGGCTGGCTTGGCCCTCGCCCTGATGGCCTCGGTCGATCCCGGGGACGAGGTGATCGTCAGCGACCCCGGCTACTTCCACGTCCCGTCCGCCGTGATCGCCGCCGGCGGTGTCCCCGTCCCCGTTCGGATCGGTCCGGAAACCGCGTTCCGCCTGGATCCCGACGCCGTGGCTGCGGCAATCACTCGGCGCACCAAAGCGATCTGCGTAATCGACCCCGTGAACCCGTACGGCACGGTGCAGACGCGTGACGAGCTCACGGCGCTGGCCGGGCTGGCCGATCGGCACGGGCTGCTCCTCCTGCATGACGTGACCCACGCGCCCCTGGCGCTCGAGCCGGGGGCACCGTTTCTCTCGCTCCCCGCGCTCGAGCTGACCGAGCGATCGGTCGCTGTCATGTCGGTCTCACACTGCTACGGGATGGCGGGTGCGCGGATCGGTTTTCTCGCCGGGCCGCCCGGCTTCGTCCGAGGCTGCCTGCGCCTGAAGGCGGCGCTCACCCGCCTGAACACGAATCTGATCTCGCAGTACGGCGCGCTCGCGGCCCTGCGCGACAGCGACTATCTACGGACGGCGGAGGGGACAATCGCCGCCAACCTGGCACACCTGGAGCAGACGCTCGAACGCGTCCCGGGGGTGGAGCTGCCGGTGCGCCCGCAGCGAGGCCTGGCCTGTGCCGTGGACGTATCGGGTACCGGCGCCAGCGCACAGGAGCTGATGGTGGCGCTGTTCGCACGGCAGGTGGCGGTCTATCCGGGTGACGGGCTCGGCGAGACCATCGCCGCGACGACGATCCGGCTCAACCTGTCCCGTCCCGACGCCTGGGCCATGGAGCATTTCCGCGAGGTCCTTCCAGACGCCATCGAGGAAGCCGCGTCCGGACGCTGGCGTGCGGAGGTTATTTCCCTGCTCGAGGGCAAGGGCACGGAACGTGCCCTGGCGCTGGCCGCCCAGATTCGGGGGGCAGGATGACGGTCAGCACCCGGCCGCGTGCAGCAAATCGAAGTCGAACGTCGAGCAGCGTGAGAGAGGAGCCCTGATGAGTGAACGTCTGATCGTGATCGGAGGTGGGGGAGCTGGGACGGCGGCATCCACGATCGCCAAGCGTGCGAACGCGGACCTCCACGTCACCGTGTTCAGCGAGTACCCGGATATCGCCTACTCGCCCTGCGGTATCCCCTACGCCCACGGCCGCGAGATTCCCGAGTTCAAGGACCTGTTCCTTTCGACCGTCCAGCGCTACATCGACGACGGCCTCGACATGCGCATGGAAACCTGCGTGACCGAGATCGACCTCGACCGGCGCACGATCACGGCGCGCAACACGCACGAGGGCTTCGACAAGCTGATCCTCGGCACCGGCTTCATCTGGGAACAGCCCGATGTACCCGGCGCCAACCTCGAGGGCCTTCACTACGTGAAGGACATCCGCCGCGCGATGGAGTTCGACAAGGAGCTCGACTCGATGAAGCGAGCCGTGGTGATCGGTGGGATGTGGCTCGGGGTCGAGATGGCGGGGGCCCTGGCCCGCAGAGGTCTCGAGGTCGAGTTCATCGACGACGGGCCGTGGCTGCTGTCCGAGCTCGCCGATCCCGATGTCGCCGAGCCCGCCCAGCAGGCGTTGGAAAAGCTGGGGGTCAACGTCCGAACCGGAACCGCGCTGCTCGGCTTCGAGGGCGGCGAGGACGGTCGCGTCCGCGCGGTCTCGACGAGCGCCGGCGAGCTGCAGTGTGACGTCGCCATCGTCTGCTTGCACAAGCTGCCGAACACAGCGCTGGCATCGTCGATCGGGCTCGAGCTCGGCACAACCGGCGGCATCGTCGTCGACGATCACATGTGCACGTCAGCCGCCGGGGTGTGGGCCGCCGGTGACGTGGTCGAGGTGCCTCACGGCCTCTCGATGCTCCCGATCCGCGGCCTCACCGGCTCGCACGCGTACTCGCAGGGCCGCGTTGCGGGGGCGAACGCCGCCGGCGAGAACCGTTCGTACGACCCGGTTTGGATCCCATGGGGGTTCATGTCCGGCGACTACACGATCGGCGGATTTTCGATCGGCGAGACCCTCGCCGAAGCGATGGGTATTCCATACGTTCTGGCCAAGGGCGTCGGCGTCTCCCGCGCGCGTTACTTCCCCGGGGCAGCCCGGACTCACGTGAAGCTGCTCGCCGAGCCGGGCACGCTCCGGATAATCGGCGGACAGCTGCATGGCGGCGAGGGCATCAAGGAGCGGTGTGACTTCCTGGCCTTCGCCGGCAAACGGGGCGCGACGCTGGAGGACCTGGCCTGGATGGAGAACATCTACTCGCCGCCGATCGGGGCGCTGTTCGAGCCGATCCAGATCGCCGCTCAGGCCGGGTTGGCCGACCAGACCGTGCACCAGCCGGGGCGCGAACAGGTGACGGCATGAGCCTCTCCGAGCGCAAGCAGCGCCTGCGGGAACACTCCGAGTACGTGCTCCGACTCGCGGCGATGGACGAGGTGGCCCGGCGCTATCCCGACAAGGTGACCCGATCCGCCCTACCACCAGAGAACGCGTTCTGGCGCCGCGTGTTCGTCCCGCTGTACCACCGTGTGCCGTGGTCGTTCAAGCAGAACGCGATGAGAAGGCTGAGGATGACGGCGCAGGGCTGGCCAGAGAACGCGAGGCAGTTCGGCGAGCCATGGCGCCCGCCGCCGCTGCCGCCGCACAAACCGACCGAGGACTCTCGATGACCGATCGCCCGCCCCTGCCGCCGTTCACTGCAGAAACGGCGACGCAGAAGGTGCAGGCGGCCGAGAACGCCTGGAACACGCGCGATCCGGAACGGGTGGCGCTCGCCTACACCGAGGACTCGGAGTGGCGCAACCGTGACAGCTTCGTGCGCGGACGGGCCGAGATCGTCGCCCTCCTCACCTCCAAGTGGGAGCGCGAGCTCGATTACGCGCTGCGCAAGAACCTCTGGTGCTTCGAGGACAACCGGATCGCAGTCCGCTTTCAGTACGAGAGTCACGACAGCGATGGCCAATGGTGGCGCAGCTACGGCAACGAACTCTGGGAGTTCGACGAGCACGGTCTGATGATGCGCCGCGAGGCGAGCATCAACGACGTCCGCATCGAGGAGAGCGAGAGACGCATTTTCGGCGCTCGCTCGGAGGGCGAGACGGCCGAGCCGTTGCCCGTGCGCTGAGCGTCCGGTACGCCCCCCGGGGCCGGTCATTGCGCACGGCCGCCGGGATGTGCGATTGACTGCGTCCGTGCGTGGCACGCTGGTTGATGTGACCAGGATCGCCGTCACCGGCTGCGGCGACCGGACAGAGGTGGCCGATGCCCCGTCCGAGTGAGCGCGGGCGCCGGTATGTAGCCGGTCTCGACGGCATCCGGGCTGTGGCGGTGGCGTGCGTCATCGCCTACCACCTCGGCGCGCGCTGGGCCCCCGGAGGGATGCTCGGCGTGGGGATCTTCTTCACCCTGTCGGGTTATCTGATCACCGACATCCTCATGGCGCAGTGGCGCCGCCACGGGAACCTCGGACTCAAGACGTTCTGGCGTCGCCGGGCCCGCCGCCTCCTGCCGGCGCTCTTCGTGATGCTCGCCGTGGTCAGCATCTGGGTGGCGCTGTTCGACGCGGCCGAGCTGTCGAAGGTCCGCGGACAGGTGATCGCCGCGGCGTTCTACGTCAGCAACTGGTACACAATCGCCCAGCACGGCTCGTACTTCGCCCGCTTCGCCAACCCGCTGCCGCTCGACCACCTGTGGTCGCTGGCCATCGAGGAGCAGTTCTACCTGTTGTGGCCGTGGCTGCTCGGAATCGGAATCTGGGTCGCGCGGAGCCGCACCCGGCTCACGCTGATGACCCTCGGAGGGGCGGCCATCTCGCTGTGGCTGATGGGGCACCTCTATCACCCCGGCTACGACCCGACGCGCGTCTACGAGGGAACGGATACGCGCGCCTTCGCGCTCCTGATCGGCGCCGCGATGGCCATTCAGTGGCCGAGCACGACGGCGGCGAAGGGAGTGCGCCTGCCGGTGAGGAACGCGCTGGAGGTGATCGGCCTGATCGGCCTGATCGGAGCGTTCCTGCTCGTGTGGCAGACGGGAGTGTTCTCACACTTCCTATACCCGTGGGGCTTCTTCCTCCTCTCCGTGTGCAGCGTGGCGATGATCGCTGCGGTGGCCGTGCCCTCGACGCTGTTCGGCGCCGTGATGGGGAGCCGACCGCTGCGCTGGATCGGCGTGCGCTCCTACGGGATCTACCTGTGGCAGTGGCCGATTATCGTGCTCACCGCACCATCGCACGGCGCCATCCCGCTGAGCACCGCAGCGCTCGACGTGGTGGCCACGCTCGTGGTCGCGGCGGCGTCGTGGCGCTTCATCGAGGATCCGATCCGCCACGGCGCGCTGGTGGCACTCTCGAGCCGGCTGCGGTCCGGGGCCCAGCGCGTCAATACTCGGCGGGTGGCGCTGACGGTGTCGAGCGTGGCCGTGTTCGCGGTGCTGCTCCCGATCTCGGGCCTCGCCGGTCTGCTGCCCTCGGCCTCCACCAGTCATAAGACGAGCAACGCCAACCTCATACCCCCGGCGCCCGCGCAGCTCGGGCCCTTCCCGCCGGCGCTGCACCTCGCCGCCGTGACGCGGACGGCGCATCGGTTGACGCACTTCTCCTACCCCACGAGGTCCT
The DNA here is from genome assembly GCA_963734775.1 of uncultured Solirubrobacterales bacterium. Classification (GTDB taxonomy): domain Bacteria; phylum Actinomycetota; class Thermoleophilia; order Solirubrobacterales; family Solirubrobacteraceae; genus Palsa-465. Next base: position 74,646 of record CAVTJE010000035.1, on the reverse strand, counting down.
CGTGTCGGTCCGTGGTCTACATCGGCGACTCGACCTCCGAGGGTGAGACGTCGACCAATTACATCCCCAACCCCAAGCTTCGGCTCGATGCCCAACTGGCCAAGGTCGGCGTAAAGACCTTCTACCCAGAGATCTCGGGCGCGCGATCGATCGTCGAGACGTACAAGAACTTCCCCAACGCTGCCTCCGTGGCCGAGAACCACAGGTCGAGCGGCTTCAAGGGTTGCTGGATCCTCGCGCTCGGTACCAACGAGGTCGGCGACGTCAACACCGGGTCATCGGTCGGGTTCAGTCAGCGCATCGACCGGATGATGAAGATCATCGGCAACCAGCCGGTGCTGTGGATAGAGGCCGTGACCATCCTCGGCTCGGGCACGTACGCCGAGTCTGGAATGCAGAACTGGAACCGCGACCTCATCGCGGCGTGCAAGCGCTATCCCAACCTGCGCGTGTTCGACTGGCCGCATCACGTCGAGCGGAGATATTTCATCCCCGACGGCATCCACTACTACTCGCCCGGATACGTGGCCCGCTCGCACGTGTTCGCCCGCGCGCTCGCCGATGCCTTCCCGGCCCACAGTCCGGCGGCGCCGACCTGCGTGATCATCTGAGGCTCTCGGGGATGGGCATGGGAGCCGGGCCGTCGGGCAGGCGGACCGGCCGACGCGCGCGCTCTCGCTGGTGGCGCGTCGGCAGCCAGGCGAGCAGACCGCCGAGCCCGGGAACCCAGATGGCGATCGCGTGGTAGACGAGCACGGCGCTGATCGATGCCGTCGGCGACATGCCGTAGAGGACAAGCGCTCCAGCCAGCCCAGAATCGAGCACGCCGAGCCCCGCCGGCATCGGAATCGCCGTGGCCAGGTAGCCGATGCAGTAGGCGATGATCACGGCGGGAAAGCCGAGCATGTGGCCGGTCGCGGCACACGCGGCCCACAACGCGGCCATGTCGAAACCGAGGAAGCCGAGCATCCCGAGCAGTCGCCAGTTCGGGGCCCCGAGCTCGCTCCACGCGCCCTCCAGGCCGGCCGCGATGCCGCGGACGGGGCGCGGCGCGCGCTGGCCGACGCGACGCGCGACGAGGACGATGAGGGCCGCGGTGGACAGGACGCCGATCGAGACGAGGATCGGCAGGACGGTGTGGCGCAGGTCGTGTGGGCCGCCCGGCACACCCACGAGCAGCAGCGCGGCGGCGGCGCCGTTGACGAAGAAGCCGAACGCGGTCAGCAGGCACAGCAGCGCGGCGCAGCGCTCGATGAGACGACGGGTTCCCACGCCCTCGCGGCGCAGCAGCCAGCCCGTCGCCGCCGCCGATGAGATGTTGCCGCCCGGGAGGAGGGCCCCTGCGCCCATGGCGATCCACGCCACCTGACGGGTCACCGCGCGCGAGGGCTCGGGGAAGAAGCGCCGGAACACGACCACGTAGCTGAGGCACGAGAGCACCTCGAACGCCACAGCCGCGATGACCCAGCTCGGGTTCATGTCCCCGATCTCGCGGATCAGGTCCGCGGGCGGCGCCACCCACAGAAGCAGGCCGATGCACGCGCCGCCAATGGCGACCGTGAACACCGCCTGCCAGTTCGACCGCAGTCGCTTCCACGCCTGAATTGCGGCCAAACCGTCACCGTGCTCGCTGGCCATTGGCTTAGCATGATGGCCGATCCCGGTCACTCCGGCATCCTGCCTGGCGAAGAGCTTGATAAGAGACCCTATGCGAAAGGGATTCGTCCTCATGTGCTGCGGCCTCCTCCTGGGGGTGCTGGCCGCGCTGGGCGCAGGCCAGGCGTCGGGACAGCGCGCCACGCTCCAGGTCGCCGGCTCGCCGGCCATGGTCCCGGCCTTCAGCCCCCAGGTTCCCGACTACGTGATCCGCTGCCGCGCGGCACAACCGGTCCGGATCTCGGTCTCAGCGCCGGCCGGCGACACGGTCGCCGTCGACGGCCACCGGGCCCGCGGAGGCTCGTTTGCCACCAACGTCCCGCTGTCGAGCGGCCAGGCCTTCCCGCTCATCATCGACACAGGCGGCCGCCAGCTCACCGACACGATCCGGTGTCTACCGCGCGACTTTCCCGGCTGGACGGCGACACGCACGGGCCAGCCACAGGCCGCCTTCTATGTGCTCGCGCCGTGCTGCCACGGCCGCTACGCCACGATCTTCGACAACCACGGCGTGCCCGTGTGGTGGCTGCACACACGCCACTACATCCTCGACGCCTCGCTGCTCCCCGACGGCGACGTTGCCGTGGGCACCGAGAGCGGCGGCCAGTTCGGCGAGGGGCTGAGCCTGGCCAAGTTCAACGAGTACCGCCTCGATGGGCGCTACGTGCGGACCTTCACGATCCCCGGTGGGATCCCGACCGACCGCCACGAGTTGCAGATCATGCCGAGCGGCGACTACGTCGTCGCCGCGCATGTGGCGCGACCCGGCGTCAACCTCCGCCGTTATGGCGGGCCGGCGCACGCGACCGTCCTCGACGCCCTGATCGCCGAGGTCTCGCCGCAGGGCAAGCTGGTGTGGTCGTGGAGACTCGAAGGGCCACATCCGGCTGGCCGAGACGGGACGGTGGTTCAAGGGGCTCGTGCTGGCCCATCCCGCTCACCTAGCCCACGGCGGCAAGGCCTACGACATCGTCCACATCAATGCCATCGCGCGCTACCCGCAGGGCTTCCTGGTCTCGATGCGCCACACCGACGCCGTCTACGCGATCGACAAGCGGACCGGGGACATCATGTGGAAGCTCGGCGGCACCCGCACGGTCAAGAGTCTCAAGATCATCGGTGACGACGTTCCCGACTTCGGCGGCCAGCACGACGTTCGCGTGCTTCCCGACGGCACTGTCTCGGTGTTCGACAACGGCACCGGGCGCAACCGCCCGGCCCGCGTTCTGCGCTTCCGGATCGACACGCGAGCTCGCACCGCGACGCTCGTCCAGGAGCTGGTCGATCACCAGACGCCCGACTCGCCGTGCTGCGGAAGCGCGCGTTGGCTGCCGGGCGGAGATTGGGTCGTCTCGTGGGGCGGCACGCACGTGGTCACCGAGCTCACGCCCGACGACACGCCGGTCCTCACCCTCGACTTCCCCCACTTCACGTCCTATCGCGCGCCGCCGGTGCTGCCCGGGGTGATCTCGCGCCGAGAGCTGAACGCGGCGATGGACAGCCTGCACCCTCGCCCGGTTAGACGAAGGTCCAATTGAAACTAGGACCCCACAACGCCCAGCATGGCGGAGCAACACCCAAGCAATCCTCAGAAAGGCACCGCCATGCACACCCGACTCGCCAAAGGCCTGCTCTCACTCGCCACCGTCGCCGCGCTGGCCGCGCCTGGCGTGGCGCAGGCTCGTCACGGCAGCGACGATCCGTCCAACCACGTCCGGCGTGAGCATCAGCGCGTCGAGCGCCACCACCGCCATGACAACGACGGCGAGCGCCATCGCCATCGCGACCGTCACGACCGCGATCGTCACGACCACGACCGCGGCGACGACGGCCGCGACGGTTGACCACAGCCCATCGGGCGCCGGACTTGCGGGGTCGCGTCCGGCGTTCAGGCGCCGGGCGCGGCGATCCGGTGGCGCTGCGCCCACAGCGCCGCCTGGGTTCGGTCGGTGACCCCGATCTGCGCGAACACGCTGGTCAGGTGAGCCTTGACGGTCTTCTCACTGATCTCGAGACGTCGCGCGATGAGCTTGTTGGGTAGACCTTCGGCGACCAGTCCAAGCACCTCGCGCTCTCGCGCGCTCAACTCCACGCCGTCGGTCGGTCCCTCGGTTCGCTCGACCACGAGCTCGTGGGCGGCTCGCGGAGCCAGCGGCGACTCACCCTGCGCCGCCGCGCGGACCCCGCGGATGATCTCCTCGGGCTCGGCGTCCTTCAGCAGGTAGCCGAGCGCCCCGGCATCGAGGGCCCCGAAGATGCGGTCGCGGTCCGAGAACGTGGTCAGCACGACCACGCGCGCGGGGACCCCGCTTGCCTCAGGGCACGCGTGGCCTCTATCCCGTTGAGCTCAGGCATCTCGAGATCCATCAGCACGACGTCGGGTGAGGTCCGGAGCGCCTCCTGCACGGCCTCGCGGCCGTCGCCGGTGACGGCCACCACGGAGATATCCTCGGCGGCGCTCAGGAGCTGAGCTAGCGCCGTGCGCACCAGCGGATGGTCGTCGGCGATGAGCAACCTGATCACGGCAGCGGCACCTCGAGGTTGACCGAGGTTCCGTGGCCGGGCGACGAGTCGACCTCGAGTCTCCCGCCGGCGTGGTCGGCGAGGTCGCGCATCAGGCGGAGGCCAAAATGGCTCGTCTGCTCACGTGCGGCGCCGGCATCGGGGCTAAAGCCGCGCCCGTTGTCAACCACGCTGAGGAAGGCGCCGCGAGCGAACGATTCCACGCAGATCTCGACGCGCGAGGCCGCTCCGTGGATGCGGACGTTGCGAATCGCTTCCTGGGCCACCCGGTAGAACAGGGCCTCGACATCGTCGGGGAGGGCGAGCTTGTCGGCGGCGCGCAGCGACACGGTGATGCCCGCCGAGCGCAGCGGCGCCACCAGATCGCCGAGGGCGGCGAGCAGGCCGGACCGCTGGAGTGTGGGCGGGTAGATGTCGACGAGCAGGGTGCGCAGCTCGCGGATCGTCTCGCGCGTCTGCAGCGCGGCGGCGGCGACGGCGTCGCGCGTGGCCTTATCGCTGTCGTCCTGCATCGCGTTGGCCAACGCGGAGAGCGACAGCGAAACGCCGGCAAGCCGCTGGACGGCGGTGTCATGAAGATCGGCGGCGATCCGCCGGCGCTCCAGATCCGAGGCATCGATCGCGCGCCGCATCAGCTCCTCACGCTCGCGCTGGCGAGCCTGGAGGCGACGGGCGAGCGAGTAGGCCAGCGGCACCTGGATCAGGTACAGGACGATGAGCGCACCCAACAGCGCCGGCAGCAGCCCCTCCCACTGGCGCCGGCTGCTGGCCGAAATCGTGCTCGACCGCTCGTAGTCCTCGTACAGCAGGCGGCGGCCCGCCGGCCCGCGAATCCCCACATACACCTCGACCAGTCGCTTGAAGGCGCGCTCGGAGCGGTTCTCGGGCCGGGCGAGATCGCTGGCATCGGCCTCGGTGCCGCCGCCGGCGAGCGTTCGCAGCTCGTCCGGCCCCAGCCCGAACCTCGTGCCGATGAGTCCAGGCGCGTCGGAATAGACGATCCGTCCGGTGACGTCCCAGATCTTGACCCGGACGATCGGCGTCCCGCGGAGAATGCGTGTGCGCACGGCGTGATCGAGGCGGGCCAGGGCGGCTGGATCGCCGCGCAGCACACCGCGGGTGATGAGGGGCGCGGCGATGCCGCGCGCCGCCAGCTGGCTCAGCTCGGTGGCCTGGCGGATCGCTCCCGACGTCGCTGACCGGCGCACGATCACGAAGGCCAGCGCGCCGATGATGATCATCGCGATCAGACCGCTGATGGCGAAGCGCGCGAACATGCGCGCCAGCGTCGGATCGCGACGCCGGCGCCGTCGGGCTGCCGCGCCATGCGCTAGCGCGCCCTCGGTCCGCGTTTTCGCTTTCAGTGCAACTGCGTGCAACGTCCTCTCCTCCCTCGACGCCTCTGGCATGCGAAGGTTCCCGAAGTGCACACCGACAAACCCGAATCCGGTCCGTGACTGGGGCGGCGACGAAGGTCTACGGCGGGGTCGAGACCGGCGGCACATGGTGCGTATGCGCGCTCGGACGCGGGCCCGGGGAGATCGACGACGAGGTGCAATTCCGCACCGGCGACCCCGAGGATACGGTGGCCCGGATCGTCGAGTTCTTCGCCACCCGCCGCACGCCCGAGGCGATCGGCATCGGCTCGTTCGGCCCGGTCGACCTCGCTCCGGGTTCACCAACGTGGGGCTCGGTGACCACGACGCCCAAGCCGGGGTGGCGGCACGTGTCGCTCGGTCCCGTGATCCGCGATCGGCTGCAGGTACCCGTGGTGTTCGATAACGATGTGACCGCCGCGGCGCTGGGCGAGTCTCGCTGGGGCGCGGGACGTGACGTCGCCGCCCTGGCCTACGTCACCGTGGGCACGGGGATCGGGGCGGGGTTGCTGATCGACGGCCGGCCCTGGCACGGGCTGATCCACCCGGAGGTCGGCCACGTGCGTATCCCCCACGACCGCGAACGCGATCCGTTCCCCGGCTCGTGTCCGGTTCACGGTGATTGCTGGGAGGGGCTGGCCTCGGGCCCTGCGATGGCGAAGCGCTGGCAGATGGCCCCCGAGGACCTCCCCGGCGACCACCCGGCATGGGCGCTCGAGGCCGAGTATGTGGCCCTGGGACTGCTCAGCATCGTCTGCGTGTTCTCGCCCCAGCGCCTGATCGTCGGTGGGGGCGTGATGGAGCACGCGGACCTTCGCAGGCGGGTCTCGGCGCGGTTGCGCGAGTACGTCGGCGGCTATCTCGAGACGCCGCTGCTGGCCGAGCGCATCGATGCTTTCGTCGTCGCGCCGGAGCTCGGCGACCGCGCCGGCGTGCTGGGAGCGATCGCGCTCGCCCAGGCACGCTCCTAGAGAAGACTCGAGAGACCTTTGATCGCCGCCGCCCCGAGGACGATCTCCAGGACCACGCCGATCATCGCCACGATCACGCCCGCGAGCACGATCGCGATGTCCTGGAGCAGCACGCCGAGCGAGAGGACCACGACGCCGAGCGCGGGCAGCGTGTCCAGCCCCGTGAAGGGTGGCGCCACGAACGCCGCCGCCGAGCCGCCGACCACGAGCAGGCCGAACACGATGTTGGTCGGCCGACGATCGAACAGGAACCGCAACCGGGGCCGCGAGAAGCGCTCGAACCACCGGATGACGCGCATCAGCCCGTGGAGGAAGCGCTGCTGTCGGGGACCCGCCAGCTCGATCTTGCGCCAGCGCTCGGGCAGCCAGATCTCATCGCGTCCGACGATCAGCTGGAGGGCCAGCAGCACGGCGATCACCTCGAACACGTGCGTGGCGCCGCCGGTCGGCAGCGGTAGCGCCGGTACGCCGAGCAGCAGCACGAACACGATGGCGAAGCTGCGGGGGCCGAACACCCCGATCAGACCGCCGAGGGTCGTGTCCTCGCCGCGCTCGAGCCAATCCTCGAGCTCCGTACTGACCGCGCCTGGCTTGCTGGGTTGTCGTTTGGTCTCGCCCACCTGAGCGAGTAGATGCTAGGGCGAGGCGCCGGCTGGGCCTACTTGATCCTGAATTTGCGGATCGCGGGCGTCGCGTCGGGGCCGGCCCGACCAACGGCCCTAACCTCAAACGTGTAGTTGCCGCGCTTCAGATTCTTGTAGGTCTTTGGCGATTTGCAGGACGTGAATTTCGGCGCAGCCTTGCCGCGGACGAGCGCGCACTGGATGCGCTTGGTGGTGCCGACGGTCTTGAAACGGAAGGTGGCCCGATGTCGCTTCGAGTTGATCTTTACCCTCGTCATGTCGGTGTCCGGTGGCAGGAACTGAAGATTGATGTCCACTTCACCGAGTGCGGAGACGCTACCTGGATCCTCGGCTGCGACCTCGGCTTCGTAGTCAACCTGGATCGAGTAGCCGCCCGCGGGCATCACGCTTGTGACGACGAAGGCCTGGGTGTTGGGCGCCGTCGGCGTGCAGCCGCCGCCGCGCTGCATGGAGAACGATTTACGGACCGGACCGGTCAGCTCGACGCTGATCTGCGTGCAGTCATCGGAGTCATTGTTGGTGGCCAGCATTGCGCCCGAGAACTGAAACGGCGTTGGCGCGTTGGTGCTGAAGTCTGCGCTCATCGAGCCGACCGCGTCTGCCACCGGAACTCCGGGCAGGGCGTTGTTCGCCTTCGTCGCGCTCGCGGTAACCCGGCCGGATAGGCCGATGCCGAAGATCGGCTCGGTGGGGAACGCGTGCGTCGATGGCGTGACCACGGTGGAGGCCTGCTGAGCAAACGTGGCCGCCTTCCCCTCGCCGCCCTTCAGCGTGGGCGGCAGAAGGTTCTCCGGGAAGCGGACGAAGTTGCTCCCGTCCTTGTCCTTGCTCGCCGTCACCGTCTGACTCAGAGCCTGGAAGGTGTTCAGATCGGCGTTGTTGTCCTCGATCGAGACAACTGGCGAGGCAGCGCCGGCCTGCGCTGCCGGCAGCGCGAAGCAGACGAATGCGGCGGCTAGCGCCGTGCGAAACCCGATCCTCATATGCGCAATTCCTCCGAAGCTCTGAGGAGTTCCCAGCTCCCCGGAATGAGCATATCCCCGGGCGATCCGCCTCGTCAACCCGGCGTGCCAATCTCACACATCCGTCCGCACAACCTCGTCGGCGACGGCGCACTGGCCGACATCTGAGGCCATGAGTGCACGTAGCCGCGATGTCATCTGCCTCGCGGCGTGCGCCGTGCTCGGCGCCTTCGTGTGGGGAATTCACCAGACGTCGCTGTCACACGCCACCCAGCGACCGTTGAAGATCGCGGTGATCGTGCTCGGTCTGGCCGCCGTCGGCGTGTGGCGGGTGTGGCAGATCCGCCGGGCCGAGCGCTGAGATCAAGCCGCTCGGCCCGGACGGACTTGCTGGGGCTCCTTGAGCCTTTGGCCCCAGCTGCTGCCGGATCAAGTAATCGCGCTACCTGAGGGTGCCACCAACCACCACTTGGCACCAAACCCATCACTGCCCTGCCCCGTCGTCTGCCCCTTCGAGGCATCCCCCTCAAAGTAATACAACGGATGGCCCTTGTACGTCACCTGCTTCATGCCATCCGAGCGCGTCGTCAACCCCAAGTCGGACGCGACCACACCCGACCCCGCCGACGGCTTCGACGCCGCCAACACCGGCGGCCACGCCTTCGCGCACGCCCCCGAACACACCGACTTGTCACCGGTATCCGCCACCCACAAATACACCGCCCGACCAGAGGGGCCAATCAAATACGTCCCGTCCGACCCCTTCGTCGTCGAAATCGCCCCCCCACCCGAAGACGACCCCGACGAACCCGACGAACCCGACGAGTACCCCGAAGCGGCCGGCGCTGCCGACGACGAAGACGACGACGAGACGACCCGCACGCCGCCACAATCAAACACACCCCGAACAACCCCACCACACCACCAATGACACGCAAAATTTTCATCACCAAACTCCAAACTTTCGACCAAACCGAACACCACCCAGGACCCCGACCAACCCCAAAACCTTCCCCGCCAGACGTGTTACCGTCAGCACCGCGATGATCCTCGAGCGTCTCGATCAGCCGCCACTCGAGTTCGAGCGACGGGCAGGCTGGACCATCAAGCCCGAGGGCGCGTGCCGCGGCGACGTGTGCGTTCCGCTCGCCACGCCGTTCGACGTGCGCGACCTGGCGCGACGACTCGGGATGGCGCTCCTGCACGACGAGGAGCACGCGCTGTGGTCGCTGGGACCCGAGTCCGATGGCCACGTCCTGACCAGCGCCCAGCTCCCGGACATCGTCCTCGAGGACCAGCACGGACATGACTTCTCGCTGCGCTCGCTGCGCGGCACCAAGGTGTTCATGATTGCCTGGGCGTCGTGGTGAGGCTGTCGGTTCGATCTGCCCGGGTGGCGGAAACTACGAGACGAGCTCCATCCGCAGGGGCTCGAGGTGGTCAGCGTGGCGCTCGACACGGGTGGGTTGGAGGCGGCCGGCGTTTGGATTGAACGAGCCAAGACCACCCACCCGGCGCTGGTCGACCCGGCCCACGTGCTTGACGAACTGCTCGGGATCGTGAACGTCCCGAGCGGCGTTTGGATCGACGAGCGTGGAATGATCGTGCGCCCTCCCGAGCCGGCCTTTCCGTGGCGGCCGCGCCAGCCCAGCGCCGAGCTGCTGGCCCAGCTTCCGCCCCTGGCCGTCGAGCAGCTGCGCGAGGCCGCGCGGATCAAGATCGAGCCCGAGGCGTACGTGGCTGCGCTGCGCGACTGGGTGGCCAAGGGCGAGCGCTCGCGCTTCGCTCTTTCACCCGAGCAGGTGACGGCGCGTTCCGAGGTTCGCGGCGAGGGGTCCTCGCGCGCCGCGGCGGCATTCGAGCTCGGTCAGCACCTCCAGCGCACGGGACACAGCACGAGCGCGGTTCGCTGGTTCGGCGAGGCCCATCGCCAGCAACCTGACAACTGGACCTACATGCGCCAGGCGTGGTCGCTGGCCGATCCGCTCCAGGGACCCACGGATGCGTATGACTCCGATTGGCTGACCGAGGTGAGAAAGCGCGGACCCGAGCGGTACTACCCCGCGGTCGAACTCTAGTCATCCTTGGAGGGTGGTCACCGCACAGCGCATGGTCGCGATCGGCATGAGCGGGCACTCGGCGGTGTTCTTCAACCGTCGCATGTTCGGCGCGGAGAACATCAGGCTCGGGCCGCATTCGATCCTCGCTCCCAGTCATCGCACCGACCATGACGTGCCCGTGCTCGCCTCCCTGTTCTTTCCGTACTGGGCCCGGGCGTTCGCCGAGGGGAATCCTTGGCCGACCTTCGCCACCGATGACCAGGCCTTCATGCGGGGGTTCCTGGCCGGCTATACGCCGGGCCTGCCGCTGTGGATGCGGAGGCTGCTGTGGCCAATCCGCGTCGGCGGGGTGTTGGAGCGCCACCTTCAATGCGTGCCCGTCCGCCAGCCGTCGCAGATGCTTGCGGTCGAACTCCTGCGCGCCGCCCCCGACCAGCCCCTCGACGGGCAGGTACCGACCGAGCTGCGCGCCGCGCTGATCGACCGGGCCATTACCCTCCGTCGTCCCTCGCCCAAGCTCGCGGCCGACGTCCTCGACGGCGGTTACGCCGATCTGCTGTGGACTGAGATCGAGCGCGACACCTCGGGCGGCGATGCCGAGGTTTGGCGGACACACCTGCGCGCGGCGGTGGGGGACTTCCGCCGCCTCACCACGGCGCTCCGCTCGGGCGGCTCGGTCGTGCTGTTCCCCGAGGGCGAGCTCTCCGAGGACGGTGCCATCGGTCCGCTCAAGTCGGGGTTGGCCTCGCTGGCCCGGCGCGGCCGCGCCCGCTTCGTCCAGCCGGTGGCGATCTCGTATGACCCCCTGACCTACGGCCGGACGCACGCGTACGTCTCCGTCGCTGCACCGCTCGAGCCGGTGCCGCCGCGCTTGACCGAGGTGCTGACCTCCGCGCTGCGGCGAGCCACCACGCTGAGCGCCGGCCAGATCGCGGCCTGGAACCTTCTCGAAGGCGACGGCTCGCCGCGCGCCCTCGCCCGCGGCGCCGAGGCGTGGATCGCTCGGGCCCTCGCCGACCATCGTCCGATCGAGCCCGCGCTCCTGGGGCCGGGCCGGACGTCGGTCCTGAGGATCGCGCATGCGCGGGCCCTTCGACGGGGAGCCACAGATACAGTGATCACACGGCTAGCCACCGAGCTCGAGAACATCCACTCGCCGTGAGCCGCGACCGCAAACGCCTCCTGCTCTCGGTCGTGCTGGCGATCGTCGGCACGGTCCTCGTCGTGCTGCTGCTGGGGCAGGCCGCCCACTTCGCCACCCTGCTCAGGCGCTTGCAGGCCAGTGACCCGGCGTGGCTGGTGCTATGCCTGGCGGGCGAGGTGCTCGCCTACGCGGGGTATATCTGCTCCTACCAGGCGATGGCGTCCCTCGACGGTGGACCACGACTCAGTTTGCCCACGGTCCTGCGGATCGTCGGGTTGGCCTTCGGCGCCTTCAGCGTCGCCACCGCGATCGGCGGCCTGTCGGTCGACTTCTGGGCCCTGCGCGAGGCCGGGGAGCCCGCACACCTGGCCAGCGCGCGAGTCATCGCGCTCGAGACGATGCGGTGGGCCGTCGTGTCCTTGGCCACCTGCGCCGCCGCGGCGGTCGTGCTCCTCGGAGTGGGGCACGACGTCGGCTGGGTCGTACCCGTGGCGTGGCTGGTCGTGGTGCCGCTGTGCTTTGCCGGGGGAATCTGGATCAGTGCCACGGGGCGGCGCGAGCGTTTCATCGCCGATACGAGGATCGGCCCTGAGGACGGCACTGGGAGTCGCCGTGCGGGCCCTCGTCTACATCCGCACTCTCCTGCGCGAGTCGATCGGAGTGCAGGTCCGGGCGATCGGGGGCGGGGCACTGTTCTGGGCCGGCGAGCTCCTCTGTGCGTGGGCGGCGTTGCGGGCGTTCGGCACCTCGGTGGGCCCGGCGCCCCTGCTGCTCGGCTACATCACCGGCTACATCTCGGTCGGCCTGCCGCTCCCGCTCGGAGGTGCCGGGAGCGTCGATGCCGCCATGACCGGTGGTTTCCTGCTCGCCGGAGCGCCGCTCGGGACGGCGCTCCTGGCGGCGATCGTCTTTCGTCTGTTCAGCTTCTGGCTGCCGGCCCTGGGCGCTCTGCTGTCCGTGGTCACGGTCCGAGGTTTGCGGGCCCGCCTGCGCGAGGTGGCCGCGGCGCGGCCGGCGTCGTCGGGCCCCCTCAGTGGGGGAATGTCTCCGGTGCCCGAACCGGCCAGGGCCCATCACCGCCCCATCTGAGCTCCCCGAGCGTCCTGCCCAGCTGGGCAGCGCCGACGAGCGAAAGCAGCAATGGCACGAGGATGGCGATGGCCCGGTACACCAGCACGGCCGGAACCGCCGCCGACAGCGGTGCCCCGTAGAGGACGAGCGCGCCGACCAACCCACCCTCGGTCGCGCCGGGCAGCGCGACGACCGAGCCCACCTGACCGAGCGAGTAGGCCAGCAGCATCGCGCCGACCGATAGGCCCGTGGCGCCAACGGCCGGAAACGCCGCGGCCAGAGCCCCGAGGTCGAACAGCACGTAGCCGAAGGCCCCCAGGAGCAGGAGCGGATCGCCGGCTCGCAACAGCTCGCCGCTCCACATCACGCCCTCGGCCACCCATCCCAGCGCGCGTCGAGCCGGGTTCTTGGGCATGGCCTCCGGCCGCTGGCCACGGGCCAGCCGTCGCCCCGCGTAGATGAGGGCAAGCAGCAGAAGCAGGGCCAGCCCGGCGGGGATCAGGGCCGCGGCCAGCGTCACGTGGGCGTCGAGCAAGCCGCTGGCCGCCCCGAAGCCGCCGATGATGATGGCCAGGACGTTGGTGACGACGCTGGTGATCAGAAACAGCGCGATGATCCGGCTCACGGCCAACGCGCTGGGGATTCCGGCGTGAGTCAGGATGACGGCAGCCACGACCAGGCCGGCCGTTCCGCCCGCGGGCACGATCGCATTGACGCCCTGCGCCGTGGTCCCGATCGAGCCCGAGCTGCGCCATCCGATCCGGCCGGCAAACGCGCTGCGCAGGGCGATCACGAAGCAGGCGACCGAGCTCGCCTCGAGCAGGGCAGAGATCACGATCCACCAGGGATCGGCGTGGGCGAAGCGGGCGCGCAACGAGCCCAGGCCAGGCATCTCGACGATGGCCAGGACAACGACGACGACCACGAGAGCCAACAGGAGCGCGCGCGAGAGCAGCCTGCGCCGAGACAGCGCCGTGAACACGTCGCCGGGATCCAGGCCGGCCTCGCGAAGCTGCTCGTAGGCGCCTTGCTCCCCCGTGCGTTCGTCTGGCTCGCGATCGCGCATCATTGGATTATGAGCCGGGTATCCCTAAGAGCTGACCAGGCATGCAAACAGGAGGGTTGGCCCATGAAGATCGGACGGTTGCTGTTGAGGCTCGCGGTGGGTGGCTTCTTTTTCGGTCACGGGACCCAGAAGCTGTTTGGCTGGTTCGGAGGCCGGGGTCTCGACGCCACGGCCGGCACGTTCGAGAAGTTGGGGCTGGCGCCTGCGCGCCCGAACGCGCTCGCCGCCGGCGCGGCTGAAGCCGGAGGCGGCGCGGCGCTGGCCCTGGGCCTGGCCACCCCGGCGAGCGCGGCGGTGCTCACGGCGACGATGCTCACGGCGATCAATCGCGTGCACTTCAAGAACGGCCCCTGGATCACCGAGGGTGGCTACGAGTACAACGTGGTCCTGATCGCGGCGGTCATCGCACTGACCGAGGTGGGCCCGGGCCGGCTGTCCGTCGACCACGCTCTCGGGGTCGAGCGGAGCGGTTCCGGCTGGGCGCTCGCGGCGCTGCTCACCGGCGTCGGAGGGGCGCTCGGCGCCCACGCGCTGGCCACTGCGGCCGCGGCGGCTCAGCCCGAGGTTCCGTCAGCCGCCCCCGAGCCGGGATCGACCGAGTCCCAGCGCGGTCCGGCGCCTGTGGCGGCGTGACGTTCAGGGCCCCGAGCCGGCAGCGTAGTAGTGACGCCGCGCCGCCGGGATGAATACACCCCACGTGACGAGGGCGAGCGTCAAGGCCAGGCACAGCGGCGCCACCAACCCCGACTTCTCGAGCGCGGCTCCAACCAGCGCGCCGCCAAACATCGCAATCACCGCGGCCACCCGTCGCGCCGACCCTGCTCCCGAGCCGCCTGCGGGGCGCGAGTCCGACGCGAACGCCGTGAGCGTCATCGTCAGGACAGTCGTCGTCAGATCGGGTACGCCCGTGTGGCGGACCGCCGAGTTGCGGACGCCCATGGCGAAGGCGAGCAACGCGATGATCACATCTCCCGACGGTTTGTTGGGGCGAACGTCGATGAGGGCGGCGAGAATCGCGGCCAGCGCGAGCAATCCGACCTCGATGACCAGCGCAGACGAGAGGTGGCGCGGGAAACGGTCGCCAAGGCGGTGACTGATAGCACCGCCAACGCCCGCTCCGACCAGGAAGGACGCGAGCGAGATCACGGGCGCGATGACGGGCAGGCCACTCCCGCCGGCGACCCCGAAACCGAGGAGCACGACGTTGCCGGTCATGTTGCCCGTGAACACACGACCCAGGCCCAGGTAGCTGACCGCGTCGACCACACCGGTACTGAAGGTCAGGGCGAGCAGCGCGCTGGTCAGCGGATGGCGTAGGTGGGCGGCCGCGTCGCGCTTGAGGTCGTCAAGGCCCTGCGCGGCCGCCACGCCATGCGGCAGCTGGCTCATCCATGCAGTGTTACGTCCGGGTCGGCGGAGCGGTTTAGCCCGCACCGGAGCCGGACCGGAGGCGGTCGGGAGCCGGTTAGCCCGGGCGCAGCTTGAGCGGCTGGTGGCGCGTGCGCCGGAGGATCAGGAACGCCACCGTGCCCCAGACGACGGGGATCAGGAGGGCGATCGCGTGGTAGACCACGGTCGCCGCCGCCGATGTGGTGGTGGGAATTCCATACAGCGTGAGCATGCCCACGAGGCTGCCATCGAGCACGCCGATGCCGCCGGGGATCGGCACGATGTTCGAGAGATAGGCGATCTGATAGGCCAGGACCACGCACGCGATCGGCGGCGCGGCATCGAGGGCAGCGAAGCACACGATCAGGACCCCAATGTCGAACCACAGGTAGCCGATCGCTCCGATGAGCCGCCAGTCGGGGCGGCGGAGAAAGTCGGCCGTGTCGCGGATGCTCGAGGCCGTGCCGCGCAGGACGCCGTCGAGCTTGGGCGGCAGGCGTCCGGTCAGCCCCCGTTCGATCGCGCCCGGGAGCAGGAGGAAAAACACGAGGACCACGGTGCCGACCGCGGCGGGCAGGATGCTGAGGAGGGGGTCGCGCGGCCCGGGGAAGAGCCCGAGCCATAAGCCCAACCCCGCCACCATGAGCGTGATCACGTTGACCGCGCTGGTGAGGAGGAACAGCACCGCCGATCGCTGGGCGACGCGATTGAGCGGAGCGCCCCGCTCGACCAGCAGCCAGCCGCCGAGCGCGACGCTGCCCACACCGCCGATGGGGACGGCGGCGCCAAAGGCGAGCTCGGACAGGGCCACGCGGGCGCCGAAGCGAATCGGCGCGCGGCGGAAGACCTGGAGGAAGGCGAGCACGTAGCCGAGGCACGACAACACCTCCAGGGCCACCCCGCCGGCGATCCAACCGCCGTCCATGTGGACGACGGCATGCCCGATGCTGTGCAGTCCCGGAATGGCGAGCAGGAGCCCGATGACGATGACCACCAGCACGGCGACCGTGATGAGCCCGTGGCGGAGGCGACGGCCGACGTCGACGGCGTCCTGCTCCGGACCGAGCTCGGAACTCTGGCGCTCGTCTAGGTCCGGCTCAGGATGCTTCGAGGCGCCTCTGCCAGCTACCGGCATCGATCACCTCCGCCTGACGCGGAAAGACCTTCTCCAGCAGCACGCGGTGCACCTCGGGATCGCCGTCGAGGCAGCAGTCCGACAGAACCACGAGCGTGAAGTCGAGATCGGCGGCCGCGCGCAATGTCGACAGGATGACACCACTGGTGGCGATTCCGCTCAGGACCAGAGTGTCGGTCCTGCCCGCGCGCAGGACCATCTCGAGATCGCTTCCGGCGAACGCGCTGACGCGCTTCTTGGTCACCTCGACGTCGCCGTCCTGCGGGGCGACGGCAGGGTGAACCCGGCTCGTGTCGCCGACGAAGGCTCCGCTGCCGGCCAGTCCCGCGAAGCTCTTGTTGGCCGGGCTGACCTCCGGATACCCCCGTCGAAACCCGACCTTGACGTAGATCACCGGGACGGAGTGGGCTCGCGCGGCCGCGATCGCGCGCTGCAGCGGCTCGAGACTCGTCTCGTCGCCGAAGCGCGAGACGATCTCGGGCTGGACGTCCATGACCAGCAGTGCCGCCTTGGCGTTCGAAGGTTCAGGTGGTGACATGTTCCCTCTCGCGGCTACCCGCGCTCGGCGCGTTGCGAAGCCGCGGACGGGATGACCAGCGCCGGCGAGGCGACCGCGCGCTTGTGCGAGCCGCGCAGGAGCGACGCCGCGGCGGCGACCAGACAGGCGATGATCGCGAACACAAAGGCCTCATGCAGACCATCCCGGAACGGCGCTTCGATGAGGTGGGGGAAGAACGCGCGCCCGGTGAGCAGGTGCTGTGTGCTCGCGGTGAGGCCGGCCAGCGCGTGGGCGCCCAGCATGTGCTGGATCGGGTTGTAGCCGAGGAAGGCGGAGAACAGGACCGAGATGGGCGGCAGATGGGCGGCGTGGTAGGCGGCGCCGACCGACACGCCGTGGGCGGTGAGACCACTGCTGACCGCGTGCGGCAGGGAGGCCGACAGTCCGGCGATCATCAGCGTGAAGAACACCCCGATCGAGATGACCTGAGCCGAGTTCTGGAACGTCTGGTTCATGCCCCCGCCGGCCCCGCGGTCTCCCCGCGGGAGGCTGTTCATCACCGCGGCGCGGTTGGGCGAGGCAAACATGCCCATCGAGATCCCGTTGAGGGCGAGGACCGCCGCGAAGACCGGATAGGAGAAATCCGTGGGCAGCAGCATCAGCAGGAGGAAGCTGATCGCCGCCCCGATCATGCCCCCACTGGCGAACAGGCGAGCGCCGAAGTGGTCGGACAGATAACCCGACAGCGGTCCGCTGACCAGCATCCCGACGGTCAGCGGGAGCATGTAGATGCCGGCCCACAGCGGCGTGTCGGTGAAGGCGTAACCGTGGAGGGGGAGCCAGATGCCCTGCAACCAGATGATCAGCATGAACATCAGGCCACCACGGGCCACCGCCGCGAGGAAGGTCGAGAGCGTGCCGAACGTGAAGGCTCGGATCTTGAACAGCGGCAGGCGGAACATCGGGTCGGCCACGCGCCGCTCGATGACCCCGAAGGCGATCAGCAGGAGCACTCCGGCCGACAGCAGCGCGATCACCCGCGGGCTCGTCCAGCCGGTCGGGCTGCCGCCATAGGGCCGGATCCCGTACGTCACCGCGACCATCAGCAGGATCAAGCCGAGGGCGAAGGTGACATTGCCCCACCAGTCGACCGAGGCACGCTTGTGCTCGCCGATCTCGCGCAGCTTGAGGTAGGCCCACACCGTGCCGAACAGCCCCACGGGCACCGAGATGAGGAACACCATCCGCCAGCTCACCGGGGCCAGCAGTCCGCCCAGTACAAGCCCGACAAACATGCCGCTGACGCCAACGATGTTGTTGATGCCCAGCGCCATGCCGCGCTGGTTCTCCGGGAACGCGTCGGCGATGATGGCGGCGGCGTTGGCCATCAGACATGCGCCGCCGATGCCCTGCACGATCCGGAAGCCGATCAGGTAGTCGGCCCCGGCGCGGCCCTGCAACCAGTCGATCGTCAGCAGCAGCGACGCCACCGTGTAGATGACGAAGCCGAGGTTGTAGATCCGGACGCGTCCGAACATGTCCCCCAGCCGGCCCAGGCTGACGATCAGCACGCTGCCGACGATGATGTAGCCGAGGATCATCCACAGCAGGTAGAGGCTGTTGGCCGGCACCAGCGGATCGAGATGGATGCCGCGGAAGATGCTCGGCATGGCAATCAGCGTGATCGAGACATCGAGCGTCGCGAGCAGGATCGCCAGCGTCGTATTCGACAAGGCGATCCACTTGTAGCGATCGTCGTGCGTGGGTTCGCTGAGGGCGGTTGCCATACCGGTTGCCCTTAGAATAATAGACAGGTAACCTGCGCAGTCTGCCTGTTCTTTTCTTGGAGCCCTCCGTGCCCAGACAAACCGCCGCCCCGCTCACCGCGACCGAGCTCCGCGTCGTCATCGGTCGCCTCATTCGCCGGCTGCGCGCGGAGAACACCTTCCCCCTCTCGCAGGCCGTGGTCCTGGCGCGCCTCGATCGGGAGGGGCCACGCAGCGTCAGCGAGCTAGCCGCCGCCGAGCGCGTCAGGCCCCAGTCGATGGCCCAGACGGTCTCCGACCTCGAGGGCGACGGGCTCGTGGAGCGCCGGCCAGACCCCGTCGACCGCCGGCGTGCTCCCGTCGAACTGACCGAGGCCGGGCTGCGGGCGCTTCAGCTCGACCGGGAGCGCCGCGAGGGCTGGCTGGCGGGCGTGATCGAGAACGAGCTCTCCGAGGAGGAGCAGAGGACGCTGGCGGAGGCCATCGAGCTGCTGCGCAGGCTGGCCGAGAGCTGAGCGGCGCCGCGCCCGGCCGCGCGGCTCAGGCGAGGGCGCGCACGCCTCGCTTGGCCAGCTGGCCCGCGACGATCACCCGCTGAACCTCGCTCGTGCCCTCCCAGATCCGCTCGACGCGGAGCTCGCGGAAGAAGCGCTCGGCCACGTTCTCGCGCATGTAGCCGCGGCCGCCGAAGATCTGCACCGCGCGGTCGGCCACGCGGCCGGCCATCTCCGACGCGTACAGCTTGACCATCGACGCCTGACCATGCTGGACCTTGGGGTCGCGGCCCTCGTCGACGCCGCGCGCCAGCTCATACAGGCCGGCACGCGCGACGAACAGCTCGGTCAGACTGTCGGCCAGCATGGCCTGGATGAGCTGGAAGTCCATCACCGGTTGGCCGTAGACGATTCGCTCTTTGGCAAAGCGCGTCGCCTCGTCGATCAGGCGTTCCGCCGCGCCCACGCACCGGGCCCCGATCATGATCCGCTCGAAGCGGAACCACTCGTAGGCGAAGCTCATCCCGTGGCCCTCCTCGCCGACCAGGTTGGCGGCGGGCACTCGCACTCCGTCAAAGGCCACGATCGGATGATGGTGCGACAGGGTGTGCGTGTACTCGGGGGTGCGAACCACGCTGACGCCGTCCGAGGGCAGATCGACGACCAGCATCGCGTGCTCGCCGGCGTGGGGCCCGTTGGTCAGCTTGCCCTGAAAGAACGTATAGGTCGCCTCGTTGAAGGAGGTCACGTGCCATTTCACGCCGTCGAGCACGTACTCGTCGCCGTCGCGGCGGACCGTCGCCTCGATCGCGTCGACGTCCGAACCGGCTCCCTCCTCCGTGATCGCGTAGCACTCTCCCGCCGCGCCCGAAACCGTCGGGCGCAGGTAGCGCTCGAGCTGATAATCGGTGGCCACGGACGGCCACCATTGGGGAGGGGTCGAGAGCATCCAGGCCAGGCCGTTGGTGATCCGCCCCACCTGCTCCTGGACCAAGACCTGCTGGAGCATGGTGTAGCCGCCTCCGCCCAACTCGGTCGGCATGTTGGTGGCCAGCAGTCCCTGCTCGCGTGCCTGCTCTGTCAATTGGCGCGCCACCTCAGGCGGGCAGCTCGCCACCGCGCCGCTCGGCCTCGGCCTCGTAGGGGATGAGCTGATCGACAAACGCCCTGGCCCGCTCGGATACCTCCACGTCACGCTCATTCAGTTGGTACACGGGCATTGGCTCCTGTCATCGCGGGTCTTTCGCTTCGGTAGTCGGGTCGGATCGGTCGTGTCCGACCGATCGTAAGCGCGGATCGGGCCGGGGCCGCCACGGGGCGCACATCCGCGGCGGCCTCACCACGATGCTTGACTGAACGTTCAGTCTATGGGAATGTTCGCCTGTGAGTGGCCCCGCTGTCAACCCGGCAGGCGCGACGGCCGATGCCGTCGTGGTCGGAGGGGGCACGGTGGGCGGCTGGTGCGCCTATTTCCTCAAGCAGGCCGGGCTGCCCCGCGTTGTCGTCGTCGACCGGTCGCAGCTCGGGTCGGGCGCCTCGAGCCGAGCCGCCGGCATGGTCCGTGCCCAGGGTGGAACCGAGGTGTCCGTCCGCCTGGGCATGTGGTCACGAGATTTCTACCTGCGCCAGCGCGAGGAGATCGGCGTCGACTCCGGCTTCGTCGCGCAGGGCTACTTCATGCCCGCCTTCGACGAGGAGGGGGTGCGCGCGGCCCACAAGCGGCTCGAGCTCCAGCGCCGTGCCGGGCTGACCGAGGTGCAGTGGATCGACCCCGCCGGGGTCCAGCAGCTGGGTCCGACGTTCGCCGCAGGATCGTGCCTCGGAGGAACCTACGCTCCCGGCGACGGCTACCTCGACCCTCCGCGCAACGTCACCGCCTACGTGGCCGCGCTGGCCCTGTTCGGCGTCGAGGTGCTCGAGGGCGTGGCCTGCACGGGGCTGGCCGAGTCGGGCGGGGCCGTGACCGGAGTCCACACCGAGCGCGGGACGATCGCCACCGAGCGCGTCGTGCTCACTGGCGGCCCGTATCTGCGCGAGCTCGGCCGGCTGTGTGGCATCGAGATTCATTCGCAGCGTGCGCCCCACCAGGTGGCCGTGACCGACCGCCATCCCGCCTTCGCAGCCGATGCCTTCGGGCCGATGGTCTTCGACGTCGGCGAGGGTATGTACTGGCGCCCCGAGGACGGTGGCCTTCTCTTCGGCATGTCCAACTCCGACGATGTGCCCGGCGAGGCTCACGGGGTCGACTGGCCCTACCTGGAGCGGATCCAGCGCCGCCTGGCCGAGCTCGTGCCCCTCAGCGCCGGGCTCGCGCTGCGCAAGGTGTGGGCAGCGACCATCGACTTCACCGTCGACCACCGCCCCATCGTCTCGCCGGCGCTCGGCGCCGTCGAGGGGGTCACGGTCGCCGTGGCCGGAGGCCACGGGATGATGTGGGGGCCGGCGGTGGCACGGGTGGCCGCGGATGTCGCGTTGGGCACCGACAGCGGCGTGATCACGCCCGAGATGCTCGAGGAACTGAGCATGGCGCGATTCGACTCGCAGGGCGCAAGCCGCCTGGCCGCCGACCCGGTGGCGGTCACCGTCGTTAGAGAGGGCTGAGAGCAGCGACCTCGACCAGAGCATCGAGGGCGATCACCCCGCGCTCGCTGCAGCGCAACGGATTGACGTCGACGGCGGCGAGCTCGGGGCCGAGCTCGACGGCAAGCTGTGACATGGCCACGACGGCGGCTACGAGCGCCCGCATGTCGACCCCCGGCCGTCCACGGGTGCCGGCCAGCAGCGGCGCCACCTTGAGCTGCGCGAGAAGTCGGGTGGCGCGCGCCTCGTCGATCGGCGGCAGCGCGACGAAACGATCGGCGATCACCTCGACCAGCAGTCCGCCGGCACCGACCACGACGACCGAGCCGAGCATCGGATCGTCGACGATGCCCAGTGCGAGCTCGACGCCGCCCTGGGCCATCTCGGCCACCGTCACCCGAGGTCCGAGCGCCGCGGCCATGCGGTCGTAGGCGTCCGCCACCGCGTCGGCCGAGCCCAGGCCCACAACCACGCCGCCGACATCGGACTTGTGGGCGATGTCTGGATTGTCGGTCTTCAGCACGAGCGGATAGCCGATCCGCTCGGCCGCGGCGAGCGTCTCCTCGCGCGTTGTGGCGGCGGCCGTGAGCGGGTAGCGCAGACCGTAGTCCGACAGCAGCTCGATCGACTCGACCGCGTCGAGCGCCCGGCCGGCGCGCAGCCGCGCGCGCCACACCTCGCGCCGCGACTCGTCGATCTCGGGTGACACGGCGTCCGCCGCCAGCACGCCGGCGCGCCGCGCCTCCCACCCGAGCAGATGGCCGACGGCGGCCAGGCCCGAGTGGGTGCCCTCGAGGATCGGAATCCCGTCCGCACGCAGCTCGGCCGCCGAGACACGGTCGAGCGCGCTCGGCATGTTGCTGATCAGACACACCGGAAGGTCAGTCCCCGACCAGGCGCGTCGCAGCGCCGTCCGATAGTCCTCGTCGCCGTCGTATTCGGGCACGAGGTCGACGCACAGCGCGACGGCACCGGCAGCAGGCTCGCCCGCCAGGGCCAGGAGCGACGAGCCGAACAACTCGGCGGTGTCGGCGCCCCGACCCCAGACGTCCAGCGGGTTGGTCACCTCGAGGCCCGGGTCGAGCAGCTCGACGAGCTTCTGTTGTGTCGCCGGGCCCAGCGGGGCAAAGTCCACGCCGAGCTCGTGGGCCACGTCGGCGACGAGCGTCCGCTCGGCGCCCGAGTCGTGCACGGTGGCCAGCCCCAGCGGCGCATCGACTCCCCGGTCCGTCGGGCTGGGAACGCGGCGGCCGGCAGCGAACAGCTCGAGCGTGTCGAGCAGCCCGGCCAGATCGTCGACGCGAATCACGCCGGTGGCCTCGCAGAGGGCCTCCCACGCGGCCGCGTCGCCGGCCAGCGCACCCGAATGCGCGGCGACCATGGCGCGGCCGGCGGGCGAGCCACCGACGGCCAGCATCACCACCGGGACGTCCTGCGCCGCGGCCCTGCGCAGAGCAGCGATCAGTCGCGACGGGTCGCGGGCCGTCTCGAGCAGCAGCGCCACGACGCGCGTCTCATCGAGGTCGAGCACGTACTCGAGGTACTCGGCGGTGGTCGTGGCCAGCTCCTGGCCGGAGGACACCACGGCCGTCCAGCCCAGCCGACGGTCGGCGCGGAGCATCGCTGAGAACACCGAGCCCGAGTGGGTGATGCACGCCACCGGGCCAGCGGGGAGCGGATCGCGCTCGAGATATCCGATCGCCCGCAGACCGCGGCTGATGTTGACGAAGCCCATGCAGCCGCCACCGCACACCGCCATACCATGCGCGTGGGCCCTCGCCGCGATGCGCCCGCGCAGCGACGTCGGGCCGGTGGCGAAGGGATCGTCCTGGTCGACCACGCTGCCGAAGATCACCGCGCTCCGATCACCCCGCCGGGCGGCGATCTCGAACTGCTCCTCGAGGGCGTGGTCGCCGACGGCAAACAGGACGAGGTCGACCGGCTCGCCTAGATCCTCCAGCGACGGCACGCAATCGTGGCCGGCGATTTCGCGAATAGCGCGGATTGATCAGATGGATCCGCGGCCGCGAGGGACTACGCTCGAGCTCGATGCGCACGCGCTCGCCGAAGCTTCCGGCCCGCGGGCTGGCGCCGACCACGGCCACGCTTCGCGCTTCGAGCATGGCTCGCAGCGCCGAGCGGCCAATCGTGTCGTCTTCGATCACCAACGGGTCAAGGTTCGAACTCATCGCAGGGGCTCCGGGGCGATTTGACTGAGCGTTCAGTCTATGCGCCTGCTAGGCTAGCGCAGTGGCCAGCGCGCAGACCCGACGGCAGCTGACCGAAGCGGACGCGCCGCGCCGAGACCAGATTCTTGCGGCCGCGCTCGAGGTAATCAACGAGCGGGGCTTCCCGGAGACTCGCGTGGCCGACGTCGCCGAGCGCGCGGACGTCAGTGCCGGGCTGATCATCTACTACTTCAAGACGAAGGATCACCTTCTCGCCGAGGCGATGCGCTCAGCCGAGAACCGCTGGTACGCCGAGGGTGCGCGGCGCACCGGCAAGCTCTCCTCCGCCGTCAAGCGACTCGAGCAGGTCATCGCGATGACCTTCGTGCCCGACGAGGACAGCGACTCCGGCGAGTCCTGGTCGATGTGGCTCGACCTGTGGGCCGCCGCCGTGCGCCAGCCCGAGGTCCGGCGCGTCCGCGAAGAGTTCGACGAGCACTGGCGCGAGACGATCCGGACGATCGTCCGCGAGGGTCAGGCCTCGGGCGAGTTCAACGACCTCGACGCCGACGACTTCGCGGTCGGCTTCTCGGCTCTTCTCGACGGGCTGGCCATCCAGGTGGCGCTGGACGATTCCGCCGTTCCGCCCGAGCGCGCCGTCGAGTTGTCGATGGACTACGCCGCCGCGCAGCTAGGTTTCACTAGGCGGCGAGGTCGGCGCCGCGGCGCTCGCTGAGGTGGCCGGCTCGCCCGCGGGCCCGCTGGTCAGGTCGAGCAGCTGATCGCCCAGCGTCTCGTCGTGAATCTCGGCCACGCTGACACCCGGGTCGGGCAGGACCCGCAGCGCGTCTGCGGGTAGGCCAACGTTGACGGCCGTGCCCTGGCTGAAGGGGAGCGCGTCGCCGTCGTTGCGCACGAGCGTCTGGAGGCTCGCCCCGCTGGCCAGCCTGACGAAGATCTGCGTCGTCGAGCCCAGGAACACCACGCGCTCAACCATCCCCGGCACGCGATTGGCTCCGCTCGAGTCGTACCCGTGCAACTGCACGCGCTCGGGTCGGATGGCCACCTTGACCGCGCCGATCGCGCTGGTCTCGCCGGCCGTGGCGTCGAGCTCGAACTCGCCGAGCTTGAGCCGGCAGGAGCCGCTGTCGGCCGAACGCTCCGCGTAGGCATCCATCAGGTTGGACACGCCGAGAAAGTCGGCCACGTAGGCGTCGTTGGGCTCGTTGTAGACCTGTTCGGGCGAGCCCAGCTGGGCGATGCGGCCATTCGTCATGACCGCCAGGCGGTCTGACATCGTCAGCGCCTCTTCCTGGTCGTGGGTCACGTACAGGAAGGTGATCCCGACCTGCTTCTGCAGGGCGTTGAGCTCGACCTGGAGGGTGCGGCGGAGCTTGGCGTCGAGCGCGCCCAGTGGCTCGTCGAGCAGCAGCACAGACGGGCGCAGGACGAGCGCACGGGCCAGCGCGACGCGCTGCTGCTGGCCGCCCGAGAGCTGATTGGGCCGGCGCTTCTCGTAGCCGCCGAGCTGGACGAGCTCGAGCGCCTCGCCGACCCGCTTGCTCATGTCCCCCCTGGCGACGGACTTGTACTTGAGCCCGAAGGCGACGTTCTCGGCCACTGTCAGGAACGGGAACAGGGCGTAGCTCTGAAACACGGTGTTGACCTGTCGCTTGTTGGGCGGCCACTTGCCGACGTCCACGCCGTCGAGCAGGATCTTGCCGTTGGTCGGCGCCTCGAACCCGGCCACCATCCGCAGCGTCGTCGTCTTGCCGCACCCGCTCGGGCCGAGCAGGGAGAAGAACTCGCCCGCCTCGATCTCGAGCGAGATGCCGTCTACGGCCGTGACCTCGTCGAACTTCTTGGTCAGCGTGTCGAGCGTTACATGTCCTCCAGCCATCCCTCAGTCCCCTCTCACATCCCGGCGATGCTGGTTAGCGCGTCCGTGCTGCCTGTGGATCGCTCGCCCCTGGTCACCCAGCGGTAGGCAACATAGCCGATGACTGCCACGACCAAGGAAAAGACGAGCATGATCGTGGCCAGCGCGTTGAGCGCAGGCCCCGCGAGCCCTCCGTGGACGTTGGAATAGATCAGCACCGACATCGGCTGAGTGTTGGCCGTCGAGGACAGCTGCTCGACGATCACGAAATCATCGACGGTGCTGGCGAACACGAGCACCGCGCTCGCGAAGATGGCCGGCATCAGCATGGGAAGCAGGACCCGGCGGATCGCGCCCATACGTGATGCGCCCAGATCGGCCGCGGCCTCCTCGTAGTCCTTCCCGATCGTGATTAATCGAGCGCGCACGATGATCGCCGGCCAGGAGATGTTCCACACCACGAGGCCGGCCACCTCGGCCGTCGTCCCGAGGCGCAGGAACGTCAGCAGCTGCGTGACCACGAAGAACAGCGCCACCGCCAGCAGGAGCTCGGGGATCACGAACGAGAAGATCATCACGAAGTTCAGCCCCGAGGCAGTTCTGGCGCGCCAGCGATCGATCCCGATGGCGAAGGCCACGCCGATCGGCACGGTGAGCAGCGTCGTGATCGCGCCGAGCTTGAGCGTCTGGATCACCGCGTGGTGGAGGCTCGGGTTGTGCAGCACCGACTGCGTGGTGTTGCCCGTGTACCAGCGCGTCGAGAACCCCTGCCAGGTCGCCTGCGAGGCGCCCTTGTTGAAGGAGAAGAGGACGGCGATGCCGATGGGCAGGATCGACCAGGCGATGTAGATCCAGGTGACGCCCTCGAGTACCAGCGGCCGGCGCCAGGGGTTGCCCCGCGGACCTCGCCGGCGCTGGGCCACGGCGGGGGCGGCCGGAGCAGTGACAGTCGATTCGCCGGTGACGCTCGCCATCAGGCGTACCGCCTCGACTCTCGCGCGGTGCTGAACACGTACCAGGCCATCGGGATCAGCAGCACGATCAGGAGCATCAGCGACAGCACCGCGCCCTGTCCCGTTTCACCGGCTGCGTTGAGCTGTCCTTCGATCACGTTCCCGATCATCGTCGTGCCTGGCGCCCCGGACATCAGCTGGTTGGTGAAGTAGTCGCCCAGCATCGGCAGTGCGGTGATGAACGCACCGGCGATGATCGTCGGTTTGCTCAGCGGCACCGTGACGTGCCAGAACGTGCGCCACTTCCCCAGCCCGAGATCGCGCGAGGCCTCGAGCAGGCTGGTGTCGATCCGGTCCAGGCCGGCGTACAGGACCAAAATCAGGTACGGGATGTAGCCGTAGACGAGACCCATGATCACCGTCACCGACTTGCCGCCGAGCCAGTTTGTCGAGCCCGGGAGCCCGAAGAACGACAGCGCGCTGTTGAAGAAACCGTTCTGCTGGAGCAGATCGATCCAGGCCAGCATCCGCATCATGTAGCTGACCCAGAACGGCGCGATCAGCAGGACCAGGAACAGCGTCTTGCGCTTGCCGGCGTAGCGCGAGACGAAATAGGCCACCGGGTACGCGATGGCTAGCGCGATGACGGCGGCGATCACCGTGTAGAGGAGGGTCCGCAGCGCGGCCGGGCCGATGAACGAACCGCTCCCGAAGATTTCGTTCCAGACGACGGTGAGGTTGTTGCTCGACCACTGGAGCGGATTCCAGACCGGGACCGCCGTCTGGAAGAACGAGTTGACCTGCCCGCCCGCCACGGCGAGCATGACGTAGAACGGCAGGACAAAGAGCAGGAGCAGCCAGATCGCGCCCGGCGCCGTCAGGCCCACCCACAGCCAGCGCGATCGCCGGCTGTAGGACTGACTGCCGCTACTCACCGTCCCTTCCTATAGGCCCTTCGAGAACGAGTTCCAGGTGCTCTCCCACAGCGAATTGGCGGTCGGAGGAAGCGCCAGCTCGAGCACGCCCTGGCGGAAGTACGAGGGCAACACCACAGTTGAGGCCAGCTGCGGGGCGAGCAGCTTCTCGGAGACCAGGCGCTGCGGCGTCATCGCGTTCAGGGGCTGCATGTACCCGACGTAGCTGTAGTTCTCGAAGACATTGTGGACATCGAGCATGTAGTCCATGAACAGGTGCGAGAGGACGGGATTGGGGCCGTTGGCCAGGTTGACGAGCGTGTCGTTATTGACCGGGCCCTTCTTGTTGGGCGGGAACCAGTAGCCGAGCACATCCACCGAGGTGCCCTTGGGCAGGTACGCGGGGGCCGCAGCCATGTCGCCGGACCAAGCGTGATGGATCCACGTCTTCCCGTTCGGAACATCGGTGTAGTCGTTGTTGTCGATCCGGACGTTGGTCAGGTTCGACAGCTGGGTCAGGGCGTTGCCGGCCGCCTTGATCGCCGAGGGGCTCGTGGTGTTGACGTCGTAATTGCCGGCGCGCATGAGGGCTAGGCTGATGCCCTCGCGATAGTCATCGAGGATCGCGACCTTGCCCTTGTACTTGGCGCCCTCCCACGGCATGTTCCATGACGGCGCCAGGTTGACGTGGTCCTTACGCCACGCCATCCCGCTCGTGTAGATCGTGTAGGGGGTCGTGTACTGCCAGCCCTGATCGTAGAACGGGTTCCGGTAGTCGGACCATGCGTTGGCGATGTTGGGGATGTAGCTGTGATTGAGCGGCCGCAGGAGCTTCGCTTCGACCAGCTGTCCGATCCGGTCGATCGTGGGAACGAAGATGTCGAAGTTCAACTGCCCGCTTCCGAGCTTGGCAATCGCCTCCTCCATCGTGTTGAAGGTCGTGATCGAGTACTTGCAGTTGTACTTCTTGCAGAAGTTCTTGACCACGGCCTCGTTGATGTACGCGACCCAGTTGTAGATCTGGAGCGTCGCGTTCTTTTCCGGTTGGAGGCCGGAAGCGATCGGCTTGTTGACGACCGGCCATTTGACCGGATGGTCCTGCCGAGCCAGCGGTATCCCGTTGGCGCCGCTCGGACCGCTGCTCGAGCTGCTTCCACAGCCGGCCAGCACTCCGCCCAGCGCGAGTCCGGCGCCCGCGCCGAGAAGCTCGCGTCGCGACATCCACCCCTCTTGCGGGTCCGGTCGCCGCCGGACCCCTCCTCCAAGCCAACCTTCACGTGGATGCATTGCGTCACCCCTTCAGATGTTGAGTCAACCGGGTTGATCCCTGCCGGGTATGAGTTCCGCTCAACCCGCCACGGCTCCCGCAAACGAACGGAAATTCGCGACGAAGCGCTCGACGTCCGAGCTGTCGTGCTGTACGGACATGAGCCACTGTTCGGTCTTTCCCCACGGTGGCAAGAACACGCCACCGTTGTGTTGGACAAGCCAGTGTAGGTGGTTGAAGCGGTCGTCCACTTCGAGGAAGTCCCGGTAGTTACGCACGGGTTCGCGCGAGAATGTCACGCAACCCTTGGCCCCCGTCGCCACCACGTGGGCCGGAAGGTCGAACTCGGCGATCGTCGCCTCGAGCTCAGCCACGGCCTGCACCCGGAGCGCGTCGATCCGCGCATAGGCCTCGTCGGTCGCGACCTCCTCCAGCATGGCGCGGACGGCGACCATCGTCAGCGGGTTGCCGTTGAAGGTACCGACCATGTCGTACGTGCCGTTGACCACGTGCTCCATGACCTCATCGGTCCCGCCCACCGCGCCGTTGCACAGCCCGCCACCGACCGACTTGGCCGTGGTGACGATGTCCGGGGTAACGCCGAACGCGCGCGTCGCGCCGCCGGGTCCCACCGTGAGCCCGGTCTTCACCTCGTCGAAGGTGAGGAGCACATCGTGCGCGCGAAGCAGCTCCTTGAGCTCGGCCAGATATCCCTCCTCGGGCTCGATGATGCCCGCGTTCATCAGGATCGGCTCGAGGATCATCCCGGCGACCTGGCCCTCGTGCTCCTCGAGCAGACGCTGGACGTAGGGGATGTCGTTGAACGGGGCAATCAGCGTCAGATCGAGGATCGCCTGGGGGATGCCGGAGCTGGCCGCCGCGCCGACCGGCCGGTTGGCCGGCCCGATCTCCTCGGCCTCCGGGGTCACGGAGACCTGCACCGAGTCATGGTGGCCGTGGTAGCACCCCTCGAGCTTGATGATCAGATCGCGGCCCTTGATCGCCCGCATGAGGTGGACGGCGTCCATCGTCGCCTCGGTGCCCGAGTTGCAGAAGCGCCACAGCGGGAGCCCGAAGCGCCGCGCGAGCTCCTCGCCCACGGCGATCGCGTCCTCGGTGGGCTGGGCGAAGTGGGTGCCGCGGGCGACCTGGCGCTGAACCGCAGCCACGATCGCCGGGTGGGCATGACCAGCGAACGAGGCGCCGTAGCCACCGTGGAGGTCGACGTACTCGTTGCCGTCGACGTCATACATCTTCGATCCCGCGCCGTGGCTGATCCATACCGCCTGGGGCTCGGTGATCTGCCAGCTCGACGTCACCCCGCCGGCCAACGAGCGCATCGCGCGCTCGGTCAGCTCGCGGGACCTCGGCTGGCGGGCGACGAAGATCCTCTCCTGTTCCTCGATGAGGGCATCGAGCTGGTCAACTGCTGCCGGCGAATACACCGCTCATTCTCTCCTCAATTGAATGAATGTTCAGTCTATAGCAAGGAGAGACGCCGCCGCAAGCTCGAATGCCAGCCAGCACGGCCATGCCGCGCATTGTTAACGTTGCGTCAATGTCGCTGAACGGTGACGAGCAAAGGGTGTGCGACGCCATCGAGGAGCGGGGCGACGAACTCGTCGAGCTGACCTCCCGTCTGATCGAGTTCGACACCACGGCCCGCGAGGTGGGCGAACCACCGCGCGACGAGTCCGCACTGCAGGAGTACCTGTCCTCGCGGCTGCGCTCGGCCGGAGCCGAGGTCGATGTGTGGGAGCCGGACGGGGACGCGATGCAGGGAAAGCCACTGGTGCCGCCCGGCCTCGACTTCGTCGGCCGCCCCCAGATGATCGCCTCGTGGCCGGGCCGCGGTGGCGGACGCTCGCTGGTCTTCAACGGCCACATCGACGTGGTATCGGGCGAGCCGCGCAAGGCGTGGACCACCGATCCCTTCACGGCCGAGGTCCGCAACGGCCGCATCTATGGCCGCGGGTCATGCGATATGAAGGGTGGCGTCGCGGCCATGTCGCTGGCCGCCGAGACGCTCTCGTCGCTGGGCATCAAGCTCGACGGCGAGCTGATCGTCGCCACCAACACCGACGAGGAATCCTCGGGCGCCGGCGGTAGTGCGCTCGTCGCCCACGGGCTGCGCGCCGACGCCGGCATCGTCACCGAACCCACCGGCTTCGAGACCTGGGTCGCCTGCCGCGGCTCGGAGTATTGCCAGATCGAGGTCGCCGGCCGCCCCGGACACGCCGAGGTGCGCCAGCCCGATTGGCGCCACGGTGGCGCCGTCAACGCGATCGAGAAGGCCACCGTCCTGCTCGAGGCGATCGCGTCGTTGCGCGACGAGTGGGGCCGGCGCGACGGTCTCGAGCACCCCTACGTCTCGCCGCCGTCGCTCGTCCCGACGATGGTGACCAGTGGCGAATGGGCGGTCACCTATCCGGCCAGCTACAAGGTCACGGTCGCCGTGATGTACGTGCCGGCTCAGGCCGACGAGCGAGGCTGGGGCAGCAGGGTGCGGGCCGAGGTCGAGGAGTGGATCGCGCGCGAGACCGCGCGCGACGACTGGCTGGCCGAGAACCCCCCAAAGATCAGGTGGTGGCCCAACGGGGTGATGCCGTTCGAGATCTCAACCTCGGAGCCGATCGTGACCACGATGACCCGCACCACCGAGGACATCGGCGCCCCCGGCGGGCTCGGCGGGCTCGACTCGTGGTACGACGGCGCCACCCTCACCCAGCTCGCCGGCATCCCCGCGATCGGCTTCGGGCCCCCTGGATTCGACGCGGAGGGCGCCACCGTCGCACACACGATCGACGAATTCGTTCCCGTCGACGGCCTCGTCAAGTGCTCGCAGGCGCTGGCGGTGGCGGCTGTCCGGTTCTGCGGCGTCACCTAGCCGAGTTGGCCTCGCGACGACTCCAACGTTGTTCCCGATAATGGGCACAACGTTGGACTCATGTGCACCCGCACCGCCCGATTAGGGCAGGCGAGCCAGTCGCTCGCGATCCGCCGCCGCCCGCCGGCCTCCCGACCCGGGCACGGCGAGCAGCAGGTTGTGATGGTTTGAAACCACCGCGAGCGCGCGCTCGCGGGCATCGACCACATCGGGGTCGGGGTCATCGAGGTGGCTCTCGATCAGCGACACGACCCGGCTCAGGTAGGCCAGCCACTGATTCTGGCTTCCGTGCAGGATCAGTCGCTCGATCCGGGCCCGCTCGGCCTCGACGTCGCCCGGTGGCGCGAGGCGACCGGCGGCCAGGGTCGCGACTGCGCGCGGGAGCTCGCGTTCGGGCTCGGGGGTGATGGACAGCCAGGTTGCCCGCTTGACCACGCCTGTAGCTTATAGAAAACTGATCACAAAGTCAGGAACTGGATTCATGGAGCTAGCGACCGCAACGACCGACACGACCGACGTCCCCGCCGCCCTCACCCCCAACTACTACGTCGCTCCGGATGTGCTCGAGGCCGAGCAGGAGCTGATCTTCGAGCGCACGTGGCAGCTCGCCGGACACGTCAGCCGGCTGCCCAACTCCGGCAGCTACATCACCGCTCAGGCTGGGAGCCAGCCCGTGTTGGTGGTGCGCGACAAGGACCTCAACCTGCGCGCCTACCGCAACGTATGTCGCCACCGCGCCTCGCGGTTGCTGAGCGGCTCCGGGCAGTGCAAGGGTGCGATCCGCTGTCGCTACCACGGCTGGACCTACCGCTTCGACGGGTCGCTGATCGGCGTGCCCGAGGCGCTGACCTTCGGCGAGCGGCTCGACAAGTCGAGGCTCCCGCTGCATCCCGTCCGCGTCGAGGAGATGTGCGGTCTGATCTTCATCAACCTCGACCCCGACGCCACGCCCCTGGCCGACCTGGTCGGCGACCTGCCGCAGCGACTGGCCCGGTTCCAGATTCCGGCGCTCGAGCGCTTCGGCCGGTGGGGCGATGAGCCGAGCGGCGACGGCCAGCCGGCGAACTGGAAGATCGTCGTCGAGAACTACATCGAGGGCTACCACATCCCCATCGCCCATCCCGGCCTGATGCGGATGCTCGACTACAAGCACTACGACGCCGAGGTCAACGAGAACTACGTGTGGTTCGAAGCGCCGTTTCGCAGCAAGGCGAGCAGCAACCGGATGGAGCGGCTGTACGGCCAGCTCGCCGCCCCCATGCCCGGGCTCACCGAGGAGGACCGGGCCGTGTGGCGCTACGTGTTCATCTACCCCAACACCACGATCGACCTGTATCCGGATCAGATCGCCACGTGGCAGATCCTGCCCAACGGCATCGAGCGGACCTCCGACGTGTGGGCGGCCTATCGGGCGGTGGAGACACGCCCGCGAACCCGGGCCGCGCAGTGGCTCAACCACCGTTTGAACAGCCTGATCATGGACGAGGACGTCGATCTGGTCGCCAACGTCCAGAGGGGGATGCAGACCCGCGGCTACGAATGCGGTCCCCTGTCGCGTCGCGAGGCCGCGGTGGCGTGGTTTGCCGACCGGATCCGCGCCGACCTGGCGAGCGCGGTTCGGACCCAGTGAGCGCAGCGGCCGGGCCGCGGGCGAGGACTCGACCGCGGGCGCGCGAGCGCATCCTCGCCGCCGCCGCGAGGCGGATCGCTCGCGAGGGGATCGACGAGGTTCGGATCGCCCGGATCGCCATGGACGCCGGCGTATCGCCGGCGCTCATCCACTATCACTTCGCCACCCGCGAGGCCCTGCTCGCCGAGGCGCTCGACTACTCGTTCAACCACGCCGGCGAGGCGCGGATCTCCGAGGCGGTCCCCGGAGCCTCGGCGACCGAGCGCCTGCGGGCGATGGTCGACCAGTGCCTCCCGACCTCGCCCGAGCTCGAGGAGGACTGGGTGCTGTGGGTCGAGCTGTGGCTGCGGGCCGTGCGCCACCCCGAGCTCCGGCCGGTGGCCGAGGATCTGTACGCCCGCCTGCACGAGTGGTTCGCGGCCGAGATCGCCGCCGGCGTGCAGAGCCACGAGTTCGCCGCCTGCGATGCCGACGAGGTCGCCGACCGCGCGCTCGCGCTCATCGACGGCTACGGGATCCGGTCACTGATCGGCGACTCGAGTGTGCCCGTAGAGCGCGTGCGCGAGGCAGTGTGGACGACGCTGGCGCGCGATCTGGGCGTCTGAACCGGCTCGCTGCGGTTGGCTTGAACGGCGGTTCGGTATGTGTGTGTGATCGGTCCGCTACTAGCGGACCATGATCGTGCGCGATTGACGCTGAGGCTTGGCCTCGCGCGCGTATTCCTCCGCTGCCCGCGGCTCGAACTCGAAGGCCACACAGGCCTGATCGCCGACGACCCAGGCGTCGTGGCCCGGCTCGATCACGTAGGCCTGACCGGCGCCGAGCTCGAGCTTGGTGCCGTCGTCGTGGGCCACCATCATCGCGCCGGACTGCACCACGCCCACATGCCGGACCTGGCAGCTGTCGGTGCCAACCACAGGCTTTACGCAGTCGGACCACTTCCAGCCCGGCTCGAGCGTGAGGCGGGCCGCCGACATGCTGCCCGTTCGCACGACATCCACCCGCGTCTTGTCCGGAGCACGGGTCTCATCCGGTGAATCGAAATCCAGCGCCTGTATCCCAGCCATGCCGACCTCCCCGGTCGCTTGTCGCCTCCAGCCACGACCCTACCCCGCGACGGTCGGGCGATCAACCGGCCCGCCGGCGGTCCTCACGGGGCCGCGCGACGGGGCGGGTCCCAGCGCCGCTGCCGAGCACACGAGCCACCCGTGGCGCGGCGGTGGACATCGCCGCGGGCGGAAGCTATCTTGACCTCCTGTTCACCGCCGGATGATCGGGTAACCAGACATTTCCTCGCATGGCGCGAGCTCCAGCCCCGTAGGGGCCGACGGTCAGGTCCCGGCGAGCGCGGCCAGCGACGGCACACCGCTGGCCGAGCCGGTCGATGAGGCACGACGGTTGATCGACGCCGCGCGCGAGCGAGGGATCACGCTTCGGGTGCTCGGCGGCGCGGCCGTGTGCATGCAGGCACCGGACGACAAGCCGCTGCTCGCTCGCCAGCTCAAGGACATCGACCTGGTCACCACCCGCAACGAGGGCCGTCCCACGGCCCGGTTGCTCGAGGAGCACAGCTACGTAGGCGATCAGATGTTCAACGCGCTGCATGGCGCGCACCGCCAGCTCTTCCACGACGTCGTCAACCAGCGCCAGGTCGACGTGTTCGTGGGCCGGTTCTCGATGTGCCACGAGATTCCGATCGCCGAGCGCCTGGACCAGGATCCCTTCACGGTCCCGCTCGCCGAGCTCCTCATGACCAAGCTTCAGATCGTCGAGCTCAACGAGCGCGACGAACGCGACATCTACTCGCTCTGCTACCACCACGAGATCAACGAGGGCCGCGGCGAGGGCATCGAAGCCGGCGTGATTGGCGAGCTGTGCGCCAAGGACTGGGGACTGTGGCGGACTTGCAAGGGCTCGATCGAGCGCTCCCAGGCCGACCTCGGCCACTACCAGCTGTCGGCCGCCGACCAGGGGCTGGTCAGCACGCGGCTCGAGCAGCTGTGGCAGTACATCGACGCCACGCCGAAGAGCGGGAAGTGGCGGCGGCGCAGCCGACTGGGCGAACGCAAGCGCTGGTACGAGGAGCCTGAGGAGGTCGAGTGACGGGCGAGACAGCGCTCACCTCGTACACCCACGGCGTAGGCACCAAGGCCTTGATCGGCCAGACGATCGGGGAGAACCTCGAGCGGACGGTGGCGCTGTATCCAGATCGCGACGTCATCGTCAGCCACCACCAGTCGATCCGCCTGACCTACGCCGAGCTCGACGCGCAGGTCGATCACCTCGCGCGGGCGCTCATGTCGGCCGGCCTGGACGATCGGCGACCGCGTCGGGATCTGGAGCCCGAACCGCGTCGAGTGGGGCCTGGTTCAGTACGCGACGGCCAAGGCCGGAATCGTGCTCGTGAACATCAATCCGGCCTACCGCGTCCACGAGCTCGAGTACGCCCTCGCCCAGTCGGGGTGCAGGATGCTGATCGCCGCCGCGGAGACCCGGACGAGCGACTACGTGTCGATGACCGAGGAGGCGCGGCCCGAGCTGCCCGACCTCGAGCAGGCGATCTTCTTCGACACTCCGTCCTGGGAGGAGCTTCTCGAGGGGGCGCAGCACACGAGCCCTGAGGCGCTCAAAGCCCGCTCGGGCGGCCTGGATTTCAACGACCCGATCAACATCCAATACACGAGCGGTACGACCGGCTTTCCCAAGGGCGCCACGCTCAGCCATCACAACATCCTCAACAACGGCTACTTCGTCGGCGAGGGGTGCGCGATCACCGAGCAGGACCGGATCTGCGTCCCCGTCCCCTACTACCACTGCTTCGGCATGGTGATGGGCAACCTCGCCGCCACCTCGCGAGGGGCGTGCGTGGTGTTGCCGAGTGAGTCATTCGAGCCCGGCGCGGTGCTCGAGAGCGTGCAGGCCGAACGGTGCACCTCGCTGTACGGGGTGCCGACGATGTTCATCGCCGAACTCGGACACCCCGACTTCGACACCTACGACCTCACCTCGCTGCGGACCGGGATCATGGCCGGCGCGCCGTGCCCGGTCGAGGTCATGCGCCAGGTCATCGATCGCATGCACATGGCCGAGGTGACGATCTGTTACGGGATGACGGAAACCTCACCGGTGTCGACAATGACCGGCGCGCAGGACAACCTCGAGCACCGCACATCGACTGTCGGCAGCGTGATGCCTCACGTGGAGATCCGCATCGCCGATCCCGACACCGGCAAGACGCTGCCTCGCGGCACCCCGGGCGAGTTTCAAACCCGGGGCTACAGCGTGATGCTTGGCTACTGGAACGACCCAGAGCGCACCGACGAGGCGATTGACGAGGCCCGGTGGATGCACACCGGAGACCTGGCCACGATGGACGATGACGGCCATGTACGCATCGTCGGGCGGATCAAGGACATGATCATTCGCGGCGGCGAGAACATCTACCCGCGCGAGGTCGAGGAATTCCTCTACACGCACCCGGGCGTGGCCGACGTCCAGGTGATCGGGATCCCCAGCGAGCGCTACGGCGAAGAGGTGATGGCGTTCGTCATCTCGCGCGGCGACGCCGCCCTGGACGAGGCCGAGCTACGCGAGTTCTGTCGGGGCAGGATCGCCCACTACAAGGTCCCTAGTCACATCGCCCTGTGCGATGAGTTCCCCATGACCGTGACCGGAAAGATCCAGAAGTACAAGCTCCGCGAGCGGGCGATCGAGGAGCTCGGCCTCCAGGCGGCAGCCGGCATCCGCACGGCTTGAGACTAGGCTCCGGGGAGGCGCTTGACCGCCCGCAGCCGCCGCTTTTCGTCGTAGATCAGGATCTCGCCACCGCCGTTGCCGCGCACGAGCCGCTCGGCCAACGCCTCGGCATCGCTCGCCGTGGCGCACACGCCGCGCACGCCGGTCGGGCCCTCGATTCGCCATCCCTTGCTCGGGGCGGGCACCACACGCAGTTGTGAAATTGCCGGCATCATGGGCGGGCCATCCTCGTGACGTCCGCCCGGTGTCGTCGTCGTTCCCCTTGCGCCGACCGTCCGCCATATCTACGAAAGGCCCTCATCGGAGCCCGCCCAGCTTGTAGCACTGCTTGGCTCCCGGATCAACCTCGACTCGCGACGAGCGCTGGAGCCAACGCCGGTCAGCAGGTCGCTTCGAGCGCGACGCTGCCGTTCGGCGACTGACCGCCTCGTCGACGGCCTGCATCCTTCTCGTCGACGACGACGAGGCGATCCTCGACTCTCCCGGCCGGCGGCGCGCTGGCCAGCTCACTCTGGCGCAGTCGGCACTCGGTGGTCTGCTGGCGCGCGTGACGATCGACAACACCGATGGCGTAGACCACTCCTAGTAGGAGCCGTCTGATAGGAGATTGCTCGACCGGGAACGAGCATGGGTCGAGCGCGCCGCCGAGCTCGGACTTGCTGGAAAATGTGACTAGGTCCCCGCCGCGCGCCAACTCGTGTACATAAGCACGCCCCACCTGCTTACGATGCCAAGCTGCGACGCTTCGCAGGTTTCGCCACGTCTTTACAGGCCGGTCAGACACGCCCGGGTGCTCGAGGAACGTGACAAACTGCCGCGACCGCTGGATCGAACGACCGAATCTCGGCTCAGGGCGAGGAATGTGCCTCGTGTCGATCGGAGTTGTTCGACATGTGCATGTTGCGCCATCTGTTTACGACATGCGCATGTGGAACATCCGGATGGTGGGCTGGCGGCCCCGGCTGACGGAGCCAGCGGGCGGCTCGGTCGCCCCGTCGTCGCCTCGGTTAGCCCGCGGCGTAGAGAACCATCCGCGAACTCAGCGACAGCGCGATGCGCAACTCATCGCGGAGCACCGGCGGCGGTTCGCGCAGCGATTCGCGCAGACCGTTGACGAGCTCGGGCGCGGCCCGGGCGGCGAGCTCGCTGCAGACCTCGGCCGGGCCCCGGGTGCTGGCGGCGGCGCTTGAAGTCAGCCATCACGATCGCCCGCTCGGCCGTTCGCGCGAGCTGTTCCCAGCGCGGCTGCTCGTGGCGGTAGTAGCGCTCGCGCTGAAAGCAGCCGAACCACAGCGGCCGCTCTGACCGGATACACGCCTCGTCCTCGATGGCGCGGCTCAGACACGTGAGCGCCCGCTTGCCCAGCACCTGGGGCTGCAGGTGTGGAAAGGACTCGCGCAGCGCGGCGTAGACCGAGCGGCGGGGCTCGGTGCCGACGCGCCGGGCGCGATCGATGGCCATGCGCAACGGCAGCCCCTGCCGCCGCCCATCGACGACAGCCCGCACGCGCAAAAGATCGAGCTCGGAGTAGCGCCGGTGGCCACTGGGAAGACGGGCCGGGAGGGGGAAGTCGTGTCGTGACTCCCAGACGCGCAACGTCCCTTCGCCCACGCCGCTCCGCGCGGACATCTCTCTCATGCTCAGCGTCTGCCCGCCCAGCGAATCGCTCACCGGACGGGCAGACTACACATCTCGACCCCCCGGCTGAGACACTCCCCGCCGACATGTCGGAGCTCTTACACGCGCTGTCCACCGTCGGCTGATGGCCGATGCGGTTGTCATAGGCGCGGGGCCAAACGGGCTGGTGGCCGCCAACCTGCTCGCCGAGCGCGGCTGGGAGGTGGTCGTGCTCGAGGAGGCGGGCGAGCCCGGCGGAGCGGTCCGTTCGGCCGAGCTGATCGAGCCCGGCTTTGTCCACGATGCCTTCAGCGCGTTCTATCCCTTCGCCGCCGCGTCGCCCCACATCCAGCGACTCGAGCTCGAGCGGTGGGGTCTGCGCTGGCTCACGGGACGGATCCCCGTCGCCGACCCCAGCGCCGACGGCCGCTGCGCCCTCGTGTCGCTCGACATCGACGAGACGGCCGCCTCGCTGGAGGCTTTCGCTCCCGGTGACGGCGCGGCATGGAAGTCGCTCTATGGCCTGTGGCAGCGGGTGAGCGAGGGGGCGCTGGGAGCGTTCTTCAGTCCGTTTCCGCCCGTCCGCGCGGTGCTCGGGCTGCTCCGCGAGCTCCCTCCGGCCGAGTTGGCCGGCTTCGCGCGGTTCTCGCTGCTTCCGGTCCGGCGCATGGCGCGGGAGACGTTCGCCGGCGACGGCGGCGCCCGCCTGCTGGCCGGCAACGCGCTCCACGCCGACGTCAGCCCCGAGGAGACGCTCAGCGGCATGTTCGGCTGGGTGCTGTGCGCGCTGGCCCAGCAGCATGGCTTTCCGATCGTGGAGGGCGGGGCGGGGAACCTGGCGCGAGCGCTGGCGGGGCGCCTGGAGTCACTGGGAGGCAGCGTGCTGTGCGGGCACCGAGCGGTGCGGATCGAGTGTCGCGGGGACACGGCCACGGCCGTTCTCACCGACCATGGGCGCTTTCCTGCCCGGCGGGCGGTGATCGCCGACGTCGGTCCACCCCAGCTCTACGGCCAGCTGCTTGGCGACGTGGAGCTGCCCGCGCGCCTTCGTCGTGACGTCGAGCGCTTCGCCTACGACAGTGCCACGGTAAAGGTCGATTGGACACTCGACGGGCCGATTCCGTGGAGCGCCGCGGGAGCACGCGCGGCGGGGACCATCCACGTGACCGACGGCCTCGACGCGCTCAGTCGCCATTCCGTCGAGCTGGCCTGCCACCAGCTGCCGGGGCGCCCCTACCTCGTCATGGGCCAGTACGCCGGACTCGACCCCACGCGCGCGCCGGCCGGCAAGGAGACCGCCTGGGCGTACACGCACGTCCCTCAGCGCGTCGACGGCGACGCCGCCGGCGAGCTGTCGGGAAGCTGGGACGACCGGGAGAGCGGGCTGTTCGCCGACCGGGTCGAGGAGCAGGTCGAGGCGCACGCGCCCGGATTCCGAGCGCTGATCCGCGGACGTCACGTGTTCACGCCGAGAACGCTCGAGGGGGCCAACCGCAACCTGGTCGGCGGCGCGGTCAACGGCGGCACGGCGCAGCTCTACCAGCAGCTGCTGTTTCGCCCCGTGCCCAACCTTGGCCGTCCGGAGACGGCGGTAGCTCGGCTGTACCTCGGCTCGGCGTCGATCCATCCCGGCGGCGGCGTGCATGGCGGGCCGGGCGCCAACGCAGCCGCCGCGGCGCTCAACGATTCGGCGCGGCTGCGTCCGAACCTCGTCGGCCGGGCGAGCCGCCGGCTCCAGCGATAGGACCCGCTGCGCTATCCCTCGGCCGAGCCGACGGGAACCGGTTCGGGCTTTTGTCCGGCAGCCGCGTCGCGGCGCTCGAAGAATTCGGCGCCCTCAATGCTGAGGTGAGGCACGACCTTGTCCATCCAACGCGGCATGTACCAGTTCCACTTGCCGACCAGGATCATGACCGCCGGAACGAGCAGGCAGCGGACCACGGTGGCATCGAGGACGACGGCCACGGCGAGACCGATGCCGAACTGCTTGACGGTCGGATTTCCGTTGAGCAGGAAGCTCCCGAACACGAACACCATGATCGCCGCCGCCGCCGTGATCACCCGTGCGCTGGTCACCAGTCCGGACTGCACCGAGGTCTTGTTGTCCTGGCCCTCGTGGACGTGCTCCTCGATCTGGCTGACCAGGAACACCTCATAGTCCATCGAGAGGCCGAACAGAATGGCGAACATGAATAACGGCACGTAGGAAACGATCGGGACCTTGCCCTGGAGGCCGATCAGGCTGTGGAGCCAGCCGTACTGGAAGATCGCCGTCAGCACCCCGTAGGAGGCGCAGATCGACAGCAGGTTCATGACCGCGGCCTGTGGTGGCACGATCAGGGTGCGGAAGGCCAGGATGAGTAGGAGGAAGCTGAGCGCGATGACGACGAGGATCTGCAACGGCAGCTTGCCGGAGATGCGCGAGGCCAGGTCGTCGTAGGCGGCCGTGGTGCCGCCGACGTAGGCCTTCAGGTTGTCCGATTTCTCGGCCTTGGGGATTACCGTGTCCCGCAGGTCGTTGACCACTGCCGTCGTCTGGTTGGTGGCCGGGCCGTACTTGGAGACGGCATTGAAAAAGGCGGTCTCGCCGTTCTTGGCCAGCTGGATCGGGGTTACCGCGGCCACGTTGGTGGTGGCGGCGACGTCCTTCTGCAGCGAGGTCAGCCGGGAATCACTCGTCGAGCTGGCCGGCTTGTTGTTGAGGTTGACAGCGACGATCAACGGTCCGTTGACTCCGGCGCCGAACCCTTCCGAGAGCAGATCGTAGGACTGGCGGATGCTCGTCGACTTCGACATCGCCGCGTTGTCCTGCTGGCCCAGGTTCAGGGAGAAGAGCGGAATGGCCAGCGGGATCAGAATCAATAGCGCCGCCATCCCGGCGACGATCGGGTACTTGGCGATCTCATGAGCCCACTTCGCCCAGAGTCCCTTTCTGATCTGTTCCTCGCTCGGCTGATGGCGGACCCGCAGCGAGTTGATGTGCGGCCCAAGGATTGCCAGCACGGCCGGGAGCAGCGTCAATGCCGCAGACACCGAGATGACCACCGCCACCGCGGCCATGAAGCCCATAGTGGTGACCAGAGGAATCCCGGCCACGGCGAGCGAGATGAGCGCGATTGTCACCGTCGACCCGGCGAAGAACACCGCCCCGCCCGAGGTCGCCGCCGAACGGGCGATCGACTCGTTCATCGGTAAGCCGTCGCGTAACCCACGGAAATGGCGGGTGACGATGAACAGCGCGTAGTCGATGCCGACGCCGAGCCCGATCATCGTGGCCAGCGTTGGCGCCACCGTGGGCACGGTCACGACGTGGCCGAGCATGCGGACGATGGCCAGCGCCGTGGCCAGGGCGAAGATCGCCGTGATGATCGGGAGCAGCATCGCCGTGACCGTTCCGAATGTGAACGTCAGGATCACCATCGCCGCGATGATCCCGACCAACTCGCTCGATTCGGTCGATGCCGAAGAGATCGCCTGCCCCATCTGCCCGCCGGTGGCCGGATGCAGCCCCGCGTCCTGCAGCGGTTTGTAGGCGACGTTGACGATGTGCTGAATCTGCTCCTGGGACAGCGACCCCGGACTCACGTTGAGCAGCACCGAGATGTACGCGATCGTCTTGCCCTTGTTGATCTGCCCAGAGCCCTGCTGGGTGAGCGGGCTGACCGCGGAGGCAACGTAGTGCTGCTTGGACACGTCCGAGGTCGCCTCGCTGATCGCATTCGAGTACGTCGAGTCGGTCAGCTGCTTGCCACTCGGGGCCTTGAAGACGATCGGGTTCGAGCCGTTGGCCTGGTTGGGGAAGGACTTGTTGAGGACGTCGGTGGCCGACTGGCTGTTGGTCCCCGGAAGCGAGAGGTCGTCACTGGTGTTGTCGCCCATCTGGTGGGAGACGCCGACGAGAACGACCGCGAGTACGACCCACACGGCGACCACGATCCAGCGACGGCGAACGCAGAATTTCCCCAATCCGTACAGCACGCCGGTCATTGCCCCGCTACCCCCCAACTTCGAAATTCGATGAGCCCGTCTCCTTATATGGCCCGCATCGCGGGCGTCAACCTGTCATTCGGCATGCGCCTCAGATATCGGCGCGCCACCAACCCGACTCAAAAGAAATCGTCCGACCGCCAGATCCTCCGTCAATCTCATCTGTCTCGGCGTAGATACCGCTGAGCGACCCACGCCAACCCATGAATACTGCTATCCCCATCCGTGGGCGTCCCGCCTCTGATGGGCGGCGACCACGGCAACATACCGCTCGATCGTCGGATCTACAACGCCGGGATGATTCCTGTCCCGCGCCCCCGAAAATGGGGGCTGGACCCCCCTGGCCCGCGGCTCGGCCGTCAGCTACCGTTTGCGGGGGCAATTCGACACTGAATCGAGGACGACAGATGCCAACTTATGAGGAAGTCGCGCCCGGCACCGCGTCGGTAGCACGCGATCGCTCGCAGGCCGTGTTCGGTCAGGTGATGGGCCTCGTGGCCATCACGGTGGGCTGCACGGCGCTCGGCGCCTACATCGGCCGCAACCTCAGCGGCGGTGCGGGGATATTCCTGTTCATCGCCGCCTTCGCGTGCGTCTTCGGCCTGAACATCGCCAACCGCCGCGGGCGCGAGCAGCTGGCCATCGCGTTCCTGTTCGGACTCGGGTTGCTCCTCGGGATGGCCGTCGGCCCGCTGCTGGCGGTCTACGCCAACTCCGACCCAGCGGTGCTGTGGCAGGCGGCGGGCGCCACAGCGGGCTTCGTCGCCGCCCTGGGCGCGTACGGCTATGCGACGCGACGCGACCTGTCCTCGTGGGCGCGCACGTTGTTCTGGGCCCTGCTGGCTCTGATCGTGTTCGGGATCATCGGCATCTTCGTCGCCATCCCCCACGCCAACATCATCTACGCCGTGGCCGGCCTGGTCATCTTCGGCGGTTTCACGATCTTCGACTTCAACCGGCTGCGCCGCGCCAACATGGACAGTGCCGTGCCGATCGCCGCCGGCATCTTCCTCGACATCTTCAACATCTTCCTGTTCATGCTCCAGCTGTTCGGCGGCGGCCGCGACTGAGCCTCCTCGCGGAACCGCCGGTCGCGACTGTGACGAATGTCGCATTGTTGGCCCGCCTTGGCGAAGTAGCGTGCCTGCCGCATGAGCGGCACGACATTCATTGGGACGGAGGGGCGCAGTAAGCAACACACCACGGTGTTGCAGCCCAACGGGGGCACTGGGGCGCGGTGCGCAACCGAGGGCGTTGCGATTCAAGGGGGTACAGGGGCGCGGTACGCGACCGTGGGAGTCGCGGTCGTAGGGGGCGTGTTCGGCCGCCGGGGGCGCCGGGGCGCCCGGCGGCCGGCGGCACCGCGCCGCCGCCTGGAACCGTCCACCGGCGGCCAGCGATGACCGAGGGCCGGGATCCGATGCGGATATTCGGCGACCTCAGGGCGCTCGACGTCCGGTCTCTGGCCGGCCCGGTGTTCGAGATCGAAGCGCCGGCGGGTACCGAGCTCGTGCGGGAAGGCGAGATGATCGGAACGTTCTTCGTCGTCCGATCCGGCCGCGCCGAGGCAACCCAGGGTCAGCGGCTCATTCGCGCGGTGGGCCCCGGCGACTGCTTCGGCGAGTCGGACCCGAGCTCGGACGCCGTT
The DNA here is from genome assembly GCA_963734775.1 of uncultured Solirubrobacterales bacterium. Taxonomy (GTDB): domain Bacteria; phylum Actinomycetota; class Thermoleophilia; order Solirubrobacterales; family Solirubrobacteraceae; genus Palsa-465. Next base: position 30,604 of record CAVTJE010000035.1, on the reverse strand, counting down.
CAGCCTCACACGATCGTGGCCACGTCGGAGATGCGACTGCTGGCCTTCAGCTCGCTGGGCATCGGTCGGCTGTGCGCGGCGATCCCCGGGACGAGAGAGCGGATTCTCGCCGGCCTGGCGAGCGCGAACGGGACCGACGAGAACCCGTCAGGGCCCGGCGCCGCCGGATCGCTCGCGCAGGGCCTTCGGGTCAAGCACGGTGATGGCGCGGTTGCTCGTCGAGACCCAGCCGAGCTGACGCATCAGCCGCAGGGCGCGGGAGACGGTCTCGCGCGTAGCGCCGGTCCAGCGCGCCAGCTCATCCTGAGTCAGCGATAGCTCGATTCGCGTCCCGCTCGAGGCCGGGGCACCGTGCTCGGCCGACAGCTCGAGCAGGCGCTTGGCCACGCGTCCGACGCTGTCCTGGGTGGCCAGCGCGACGCGGTCGCGGTCGGCCTCGGCCAGCCGGCGCACGAGCATCCTGATCAGGACCAGCCCAGCGTTGGGATGGTCGAGGAGGAACTGACGAAACTCCTCCGCGCGCATGAACCCAGCCTCGACGTCGTCGACCGCGATCGCCGACGCCGTGCGCCGCTGGGCGCCGAATGCTGCCATGTCCCCGATCAGCTCGCCGGGCCCGCGGATGGCCAGCATCACCTCCCGCTGATCGGCACCGTAGGCGACCAGCCGGACCCGGCCCGAGAGAACGACCGCCACGTCATCGCCGGCCGCGCCGGCGTGCATGATCGTCCCCGAACGAGGGACCGCGCGCCGGCGCATGCTCCGAACCAGGGCGTCCGCATCCTCCTGCCCGAGCTGACGCAGAAACGGGATATGCCCGGAGCTCACGGCACCGATTCTCGCAACCGCAGGCGCGATGTGAGAAATGTCGCAACCCGACGCCCACCGACGGACATACCGTGGGGCGCGTGACGAGGCACAACGAGCACCGGCGGGATTCGGATCCTGGGCCAATCCCGAGCCCGCCAGGCTCTTGGCCGTCTTGCACCGAAGCTTGGGCCTGGGGGTACCAAGGGGGGCAAGCGATCGAGGAGATTGGGACCGGCTCGATCCAAGGCCACCGACTGGCCGCGCGACTGAGCGGCTAGGAGGCGTGAAGGGGGTGCGACTCTGGGCGGAGGAACCTCCGCCCAGAGTCGTCTTCGCGCCGCTCCCACCGGCGCCCCGAATGTCAATACCATCCAGGCCGGTGGGGCCAGTGAGGCAAACAGAAGAGCACGCTGGTGACCTCGTTTTCAAGGCGAAAGCGGCGGTCGCAGGCGCCCGGTGGCTCGAGGCGCTCGACCTGGCCTCACAGGCGCTGGCCGCGGACCCCAGTCTGACCGAGGCGGCGGTGCTGGTTGGCACGGCTCGCCAGCACCTCGGAAGCGTCTCGGCCGCCTCAGCCGAGCTGCGCCAAGTCAGCGTGCTGGCGATCGACATGGTGGGGTCGACTCGGGTCGCCGCGCGGGTGGGTCCGGAGGCCATGCGACGGTTGATGCTCGACCTCTACGAGGCCTGCGCCGAAGCCGTGGCGCGCTACGAGGGACGCGTGATCAAGTACAGCGGAGACGGCGTCCTGGCCCAGTTCGGACACCCAGTGGCCCACGACGATGATGCCCGCCGTGCGGTGCTGGCCGCGATTGCGTTGATCGACGAGGTCGGGCAGCGGGCAGGGCCGTGGCGGGCCGAGATCGGCGAAACCCTCGAGGTCCGGGCCGGTATCGACTCGGGAATGGCCGCGGTGGGCCCCATGGACACGAGTCCATTCTCGCCCGAGGAGATCGCCGGCGACCCGCCCAACGTGGCCTCCCGAGTGCAGCACACGGCTGAGCCGATGACGGTACGAGTGACCGACAACACCCACAAGTTGATCGAGGGATGGTTCGAGACACGGCCCGTCGGCGCCGTCGAGCTGCGCAACTATCCCCGTCCGGTGACGCTCCACCAGGTGCTGGGCCCGACCGAGGCCGAGACCCGGCTCGAGGCCGATGTTCGCGGCCGCCCGTCGCTCGTCAACCGGGTGCAGGAGCTGGCCGCTCTGCGCTCGGCCTGGAACACGGTGGCCGGCGGTGGGGGTCGTCAGGTCGTGACCATCACGGGCGAAGCCGGGATCGGCAAGTCACGCCTGGTGGAGCACATGCTGGGGACGGCGGTGGCCACGGGGGCGGTCCACATGACCTTCGCCTGCTCGCAGCTGCATCGCGAGAGCCCGCTGCGGCCCGTCGTGCGGGCACTCACGCGCTTCTTCCGCGTCTTTCCCCACGAGGGCGGCAGCGACGAGCTGTGGCTCGACGCGATCCGCACCCGCCTGCAGCAGTTGCCCAACCTGTCGGAATCGGTCGGGCAGGTGGTCCCGATCTACGGCTGGTTGCTCGGAATCCGCTCCGCCGTCGACATGGAGCCCGAGCAGCTGCGCCGGCGATCGTTCGAGGCGATCATCGACCTGCTCGAGGCGATGGCCGCGAGCTCGATCCTCGTGCTCTCGGTGGAGGACGCCGACTGGGCCGACCCCTCCACCGCCGAACTGCTCAGCCTTCTCTTCGGCCGCCCGTCCACCCCGATACTGGCCATGCTGACCAGCCGCCGCCCCGTGTCCTGGCTGGCGCACACCGATCAGTTGCTCGAGCTGGGCACGCTCCAGCCCCGCGACGCCGCCGATCTCGTTCGCTCCGTCGGTCCCGACCTCGACGACGCGGTCGTCAATCGCCTGGCCGGCCGCTCTGACGGCGTCCCGTTCTTCGCCGAGGAGCTGGCGCGCTCGGCTGGCGAGGCGGAGCGTGGTGCGCTGGCCGAGACCTTCGAGCTGACCGCATTCCTGTCGGCGAGGCTCGATGAGCTCGGGCCCCAGCTCAAGCAGCTGACCGGCCACATCGCCATCGCAGGCGTGGAGATCCGCGTCGACGTGCTCGAGTCGTTCGTCGGGATCCCGCGCGAGAACCTCGAGCCGCTCGTCTCGGAACTGCTCGCCCGCCGGGTGCTCGTGCGGGTCGTCGGCCCAACGGGCGACACACTGCGGTTTCGCCATGGACTGGTCCGGACCGTGGCCTACGGCAGCCTGCTCGAGCGCCGCCGCGCCGAGCTGCACGGCCAGATCGCCCAGATGCTCGCCCAGCTCCCAGCCGGGCTGGCCGAGCCCGAGGACATCGCCAACCATCATTCGCTGGCCGGCGATCAGGCCAGCGCCGCGCCGCGCTGGCTCGAGGCGGCTCGGCGCGCGGCCGCGTCCGGGGCCGGTGCGGAGGCTGCCAAGCTGTACCGGCGCAGCCTGGCTGCGCTCGATCAGCTCGTCTCCGGCCCCGAGCGGTCCCGCCTGGAGCTCGAGACCCAGCTCGGCCTGGGCGGCGTGCTGTCGGGGCTCGAGGGCTACACATCGCCCGACGCCCGGGCGGCCTTCGAGCGCGCCGTGACCTTGGCCGAAGGGCTCGAGGACACCGTCGCGATCATGCCCGCCTTGTGGGGCGCGTGGGCCTACTGGCTGGTGCTCGGCGAGCATTCGGTGGCCGCCGGACTGGCCGATCGCTGTGCACGGATCGCGGCCGAGCAATCGAACGAGGGTGCCATGCTGGCCGCGGCGGCCATCAACGGCTACCAGCTGCTCTACATCGGGCAGTTCGGGCGCGCCGTGGCCGAACTCGAACAGACGCGGCTGCTGTCAGATCTCGAGCCGCCCGAAGCGTTCCCCCACGACCCGGCCCTCGTCGGCGTGGCCACCGGCGCGGTGGCGCGCTGGTTCCTCGGCGAGACCGAGCTGAGCCGCGAGCTTGCCCGTCAGACGCAGGCGCGCATGGAGGCGCTGCCCTCCTCGCACCGCCGCACGCCGCTCACCCAGTCGTTCGTCGGTTGCGTGCTGGCGTGGCACGCCGAGCTCGACGGTGAGCCCGATCGGGCCATCGCCCTGGCCGAGCGTGCCGCGGCCATCGCTACCGAGCGCGGCTACCCGGTGTGGCTCGCTGCCGCCACCATGCATCGCTGCATTGGTCTGTGCAGCCTCAGGCGCTACGACGAAGCCGTTCCGGTCCTGGCCCAGCTCGTGGCAGCGTGGCGGTCGGCCGGGCAGGACGCGACCGGACGCCAGCTCCACCCGGTCCTCATGACGCCGTACTTCGCCGGCCGGCTGGCCGAGGCACAGCTCGCCATCGGCGAGACCGAGCAGGCGACCCGAGCGCTCGATCGCATCCTCACCGATACGGCGGCCAACGGCGAGCGCTTCTGGGATGTCGAGCTGCTGCGGCTGCGCGCCGCCGCCACCCAGTTGCGCCAGCCTGACTCGCGCGAGGCCCAGATCGACCTCGCCGCGGCCCGCCACCTCGGCGGCGAGCAGCGGGTTGAGGGGCTGCTGGCCCGCCTCGAACGTGACCAGGAGGCGACGTGGTCCCGCTGAGTCACCTGCCCGAATACGTGGAGCGTGGCGGCCAGCAGGTGTGGAGACCGCCGTACTCCGCGCGACAGACCGATCTTTACGGCTTCGTGCTCGAAGCCGACCAGGGGGCGATCGACGCCCTCCTGGTCCGCGACCTGATCCACCCCTCCGGCGGAGCCGTCGACTATCGATGCGCGCACGCCAACATCGTGGTCACGTTCGGCCGCGTCGAGGAGGAGGCCTCGCTCGACCCGGTCGACTCTCTACGAGGGTTCCTGGCCGAAAACGAGGTGTCGATCTGGTGCCTCGTCGCCGACATGAACTCCCCGGGCCGGCTCGTGTGGTACCTGCCCTACATCTTCACCGACTCGGAGCAGACGATCGCGACGGGACGCGAGATTTTCGGCTACCCCAAGCAGCTTGGCTACTTCGACGAGAACTATCCAGATGCCCTGGGCGCCTCGGGCGGGAAGACCTCGGTGGGCGCGCTCTCGATCGACCCGTTCAGCCCGAGCTCGAAAGCGACCCGCCGCGACATGATCTCGGTCACGCGCCAGGCCGGCGGCGAGACCTCCAGCCGCGAGGCGAGCATCGCCGATGAGCTCGCCCTGTTCTTCCCCGACCGTCTCTCGGTCAACCCGACCCGGTTCTCTGGCCGCCCGCCACGGGCCTCGGCGGCAATTCGCCACGCCGGCGCATCGCCGCCCCAGCTCGCCCAGGCGCCGGCCCGCTGGATCAGGGGTGTCTTCGACGCCATGGACGGCCGGGCCCTGACCGGCGCTCCCGGCGATCTCATCACCGACATGGTCGACAACCCGACACTCGTGTTCCTCAAGCAGTTTCGCGACATCTCGTGCGCCACCAAGGCCTGCTACCAGGCTGTGATCGAGGCACCGCTCAGCTTCTACCCCGACAACGCGAGCTACGAGTCCCTCGACCCCGCGCTGTTCGAGCTCACCGTTCACAGCTGGGCCAGCGACCCGATCGCCGACGAGCTCGGAATCGCCCCCCGGCACGCCGATCGTGCCGCAGCGGGCCTTTCACGCCAATTTCAGCTTTGAGATCCAGCTTGGCCTCGAGGTGTGGCGGGCGCCGACGTGAGCCCGGACGGCTGACGTGGCGCCCCGGCCCCGAATCGCGATCATCGGTGGCGGCGTGGGCTCGGTCACCGCGGCTTTTCAGCTCTCGAGCCGGGGCTGGGAGAGGCGCTTCCGGTCGATCACGCTGTACCAGCAGGGATGGCGCCTGGGGGGCAAGGGAGCCAGCGGCCGCGGGCCCGGGCTGCGGATCGAGGAACACGGGCTCCACATCTGGTTCGGCTTCTACGAGAACGCGTTTCGCATGATGGACGCCTGCCATGAGGAGCTCGACGGGTTGGAGCGGGCGGGCAAGCCGCGCTGGCCGCTGGCGTTCAAGAACGTCGAGGACAGCTTTCAGCCCTTCAGCGAGATCTCGCTCACCGATCACGACGGGTGCAACTGGAAGCTGTGGACGGCGGACTTCTTCGAGTTCACCGACGACCGGCCGTGGGTCGAGCCCGATCCGCGTCCGCCGGGGGCCCAGCCGGGCGAGCTGTCGGTGGAGTACTACGCCGGCCGCTGCCTTCATCTCGCCGCGGATCTGGCCTGGTCGCTGCTCAGCTCCGAGGAGGGGTTGCGAATCGGCGCCGCTGCGCCCCCCGGCATCACGCGCGAATGGGAGAGCCTGCATGACGCCGCCGGCGCCCTCGGGGCCGCCATGGGCGGCCCCATTCAGGGCATCCTCCGCGCCGCCGGTGGCGTGTTCGATCGACTGTCGGTCGACGTCGTCGACGAGCCGGTCGTGTTGCAGATGCTCGACCTCACCTTCCAGGGGCTGCAGATCGTGCTCGACTTCCTCCGCAGCCGGTTCGACCAACTCGTGCGGGCGCAGGACGACGTGCGGAGGGCCTGGTACGTCGTCGACGTCATGGTGGCGATCGTGCGCGGGCTGATCGAGGATGACGTGATCACGGCCGGCACGTTCGACGTCGTCAACCGGATCGACTTCCGCGAGTGGCTGCTCAGTCACGGCGCGCGCGACGAGTCCGCCGACTGCGCCCTCGTGCGCACGGTCATCTACGACCTGGCCTTCGCCTATCGCGACGGCGATCCGCAGCAGCCCGCCTGCGAGGCCGGCACCGCATTGCGCGGACTGCTTCGCACCTTCTTCACCTACCGCGGCGCACTGATGTGGAAGATGAACTCGGGCATGGGCGACACGATCTTCGCCCCGCTCTATGAGCTGCTGATCAAACGGGGGGTGAAGATCGAGTTCTTCAACCGGGTAGAGGCGGTGCGCGCCACGCGCGGCAAGGTGCAGGAGATCGAGATCGACGTGCAGGCCGACGTGCCGAAGGGGACGACCCCGCGTGACTACCTGCGCCCCGGCGAGCCGCATGCGCCCGACCCAGCGCTGTGGCCGAGCGACCCGAACCATCTGCTGCGCACCCGCGGCGCGAAACGGCTGGCGCCCGGCGTTTATGAATCGTGGTACGCCGACCCCGAGGAGACGTGCGTCGAGACGAAGGTGCTCAAGCTGGGCGCTCGCAGTGACGGTTTCGAGCTCGTCGTGTTCGGGCTGCCGATCAGCTGCATCGAGAAGATCGCCCCCGACCTGCCGGCCAGGTCCGAGCGGTGGAGGGCGGCGACCGCGGCGCTCGAGACGGTACCCACACAGGCGGTCCAGCTGTGGCTGAGCAAGCCGGCGACGGAGCTTTGCGACACCGACCCCGGCATCGTCGCCGGTGGGTTCGTCGAACCGTTCGACACGTGGGCCGACATGCACCATCTGGTCAGCCAGGAGCGCGTGGACGGGTCGGTCACCGTCGCGTACTTCTGCAACGTGTTGGCCGACTCCCCCGCGCCGCCGCGCGGGCGGGCCGATGATTGGCTAGCGGCCCAGCAGGAGCACGTCCGCCAGCAGGCCTTGCGCTTCCTCTCGCGCGACATCGCCTCGCTGTGGCCGAAGGGCACCAACCCGCTGACGCGCGAGCTTTACTGGGAGCTGCTCGTCGACCCGTCGGGTGGCCGCGACGAGGCCCGCCTCGATGCCCAGTTCCTGCGCGTCAACGTCGAGCCGTCGGAGCGCTACGTCCTATCCGTGCCGGGCTCGAGCGCGCATCGCATCGCCCCCGACGACACTGATTTCGAGAACCTATACGCCGTGGGCGACTGGACTGCGTGCACGATCAACGCCGGGTGCGTGGAGGCAGCGGTGATCTCCGGGATGGTGGCGGCCAACGGCATCTACCGGTCGATCGGGGCGAACACCAAGCAAACACCAATCATCGGGGGCAGTGGCCCTTAGGACAGGAGGACGTGATGGCGACTGAGCAAGGGGGCCAACCACGCGGGCCGATGGTGGGTGTGGCCACCGACGCCGCCAGACTTGGCTACCAGGCCGTTGAGCTCGTATTCGTGGGGATGCGCGAGAGCGTGCGCCTGCAGTCCGCCCGGGCCTCGGGCCAGCCACCGCCACCGGCGACGGGAGCGCCGACCGTGCCCGTACGCGACCAGTCGCAGCCGGCGCCGACCAACGTAGTGGGCGACGTCGCTTCGATCATCGCCGACCTGCTGGGCCGCGCCGGCAGCGCGGCGGGCGAGGTCGCCCAGACGTTGAGCAATCAGACCGGGCAGGCGCGCGGCGGACCGGCATCGGTGCCTGAGCTCCAGATCAACGGCGTGGCCGGGAAGACGACGACGCTCGAGTTCGCGGTCTGGAACACCGGCGTGAGCGTGCTGCGCCAGATCAGGATGAACGCGACCGATCTCGTCGGCGCCAGCGAGCGCACGCCCGTCGATGCGATCACCTTCAAGCCGGCCATGATCTCCCAGCTCGGCCCGAGCAAGTCCGAGGCGGTCGAGGTCTCGATCAAAGTCCCGGCCAAACTCCCGCCCGGGACCTACCGGGGCCTGATCCAGGCCGAGCCGGGCGACACCTGTGCGGTGATCGCCCTTACCGTCGCCGAGCCCCCGCCGCGACCGGCGGCGCGAAGAAGCCGGTCTCGGTGAGCGCCACCGCCGGCGCGCTCGTCGAGGACACGCTCGCCCGCACGCGCGAGCTCACGCGCGAGGCGCTCGTCGGCTACATCCCCGACGGACCGCTCTACACCATCGCCGCCGAGTACCCCCTGCGACCGAGCAAGGGGATCCGCCCGGCTCTGTGCCTGGCCACGTGCCGGGCCTATGGCGGGCGGACCGAGGACGCAATCGGCGCCGCGGCGGCAATCGAGTTACTGCACAACGCATTTCTCATCCACGACGACATCTGCGACGGCGCGCTCCAGCGCCGCGGCGAGCCAGCTCTGCACGTCGAGCATGGAATTCCCCTCGCCCTGACGGCCGGCAATGCCCTGGCCTGGGTGGCGTTCGAACCCCTCCTCGACCACGTGCAGACGCTCGGGGCCGATCTGGCCCTCGATGTCCTGAACGAGTTCCATCACCTGACCCGCCGCACGATCGAGGGCCAGGCCTCCGAACTCGCGTGGCGCGAGCATCCCCGGCCCGACCTGACCGCGGACGCTTACCTCCGACTCGTTCTCGACAAGACGTGCTGGTACACGGCCATTCATCCCTGCCGGGTGGGTGCGCTCATCGGGACGCGTGGGGCCGCCGACCTCGACCCGATAGCGCGCTTCGGGTTCTTCATCGGCGCGGTACTCCAGATTCGCGACGACGTAGAGAACGTCACCGACCGTGACGAGGCGTTCGGCAAGGACTTCGGTGGCGACATCATCGAGGGCAAGCCGACGCTCCTGCTCATGCACCTGCTTGCGACGGCACCACCGGCCACGGCCGAGCTTGTCCGGTCGGTGGCCGGCCCGCCCGGCGAGCGCTCCGGACTCGAGCCGCGCGAGCGCATCGAGCGGGTAATTGAGCTGATGGAGCGGCACGGCTCGATCGAGTACACGTGCGCATTCGCCGACGGCCTCGCCGGCGCTGCGCTGGCCGAGTGCGAGGCCGCGCTGGTCAACCTGCCCGACTCCGAGGACAAGGCGTTTCTCGGTGCCCTAGCGTTGCACCTGCGCGACCCGGTCGTGCGGGGGCGTTAACGCTTTACCGCCGGCGCGGCAGCGTCAGACTCGCCGTGGCCCGCGCCGTGGTCATCGCCAATTCGGGGCTCGACATCGGTTTCAACCTACCACCCGGTACCGTTCAGGGCGCGATGCACATCCGCCTACCCGCCATGATGGCCGTGGTCGGCGCGCTGTTACTTGCTGGGTGCGGGAGTAGCAGCTCGTCGAGCTCCACGACCTCGAGCTCCACGACCTCGAGCGCCACGCCCGCGAGCACCACCAGCCAGGCTTCGGGCAAGGTCAAGATCGGGTTCGAGGGCGTGCCGATCGAGCAGGGGGCGCTGCTGGCCTCGCCGGGCACCACGGGAACCGGCACGGTCGACGGGATCACCTGTGGACCGACCGAGCAGCTCGCGTACCACATCCACGCGCACCTGCTCGTCTACGTGAACGGGCAGGCGCGAGCTCTCCCGGGCGGAATCGGGATCCCGGGTTCCCAGGTCGTCTCCAGCCCCCAGGGACCGGTGGCGGCCGGCGGCCAGTGCATCTACTGGTTGCACACGCACGCACCCGACGGTGTGATCCACATCGAGTCGCCGACGAAGCGGATCTACACGCTGGGCAACTTCTTCGACGAATGGCATCAACCGCTGACTTCCAACGAGGTAGCCGGCGCCAAGGGCAAGGTCACGGCGATCGTCAACGGCAAGCGATGGACGAACGACCCCCGCTCGATACCGCTGGACCCCCACGCGGTGATCCAGCTCAGCGTCGGCTCGCCGGCGGCGCCGTACCGGTCGATGTCCTGGGCGGGGACTCAGCTTTAGTCTCCTCCGCCGCCCGGCGTCTGGCCTTGCGCCGGCGCCGGCGCACCTCGAGGGCGATCCCGAGCACGACCAGCGCCACCAAGCCGACGATCGTGACCCAGCCGAGGTCGTTGACGAACTCGAGCACACTCGGTCCGATGAAGTAGGCAGCGAGTCCAATCCCGGCCGACCACAGCAGAGCCGAGACGACGTTCGTGATCAGGTACAGGCGCGGGCGAACACGGTGGATGCCAGCAATCCACGATGGCGTCATGATGATCGCGATGATCGGCCACCGTCCGAACACCTCGTCACCGCGCTCCAGAGCCTTCAGCCGCCCTCGGTGGAGCGGCCCCCGCGTGGTCAGCACCGTGCGGCCGGCCTTCATCCCGATGAGCCAGCCGGCGATGCCACCCGCCGTCGCGGCGGCCCACGCGACCAGGACGACCTCGGTGATGTCAAGCCGACCCTTGGCGGCCAACACGGCTGCGGCGATCAGGATCGGCTCGCCAGGTCCAGGCACCCCGAGAAAGCTCGCCGCCGCGGCGGCGGCCAGGCCGAAATAGTCGATCGGGGGACCGTGAAAGCGGTGGTGGTGGTAGGCGACCCCCAACACGAGCATCGCTCTCAGCGCTAGGCGCACACGGCGCACTCCACGACCCGATCGTGGCACACGGGTGAGTCAGGGCCAGGTGTACAGCCAGGCGGCGGGATTATTGTCCGGCGGGCCATGTCAACCGGTTACCCGATCTCGCAGCATTGACGTGCTCCATGAGCACCGAGATCATCGTTTCCTACGACGGGACGTCCAACGACGACGACGCCCTGACCCTCGCGCGGATGCTGGCGGCATCGGGAAGTCGCCTGGCGCTGGCCTACGTTCGGCACTCGCACGAGTTCGACCCGCGGCGCGAGGAGATCGCCCAGCACGATGCGCAACGGCGACTCGACCAGGGCGCCGCGCTGCTCGGCCAGCCCGACATCCCCCGCCACGTGGTGTTCAGCGCCGCGACCGGCGAGGGGTTGGCCAAGCTCGCCCAGGACCAGGGCGCATCGGTGATCGTGTTCGGCTCTGATTACCGCACTCCTCCTGGCCACGTGGAGCCGGGAACCTCGGCCCAGAGCCTGCTCGAGGGCGGGGACGTCGCCATCGCCGTGGCCCCGGCGGGGCTGCGCACCCGGGCCGGAGCCAGCATCAAGTCGATCGGGGTCGCGGGAGCCGAAGAGGACGGGGTCGTCCAGGCGACGGCGGACGGGCTGGCCGAGAAGCTGGGGGCGACGCCCGTCCCGGGCGCTAGTGCCGATCTGATCGTCGTCGGCTCGCAGCCTGGAGCCCCGGAGGGCCGGATCGCGCTGAGCGGCGCCGCCCGCAACCAGCTCGACGCGGTCCGCAGCGCGGTGCTCGTGCTGCCTCGCGGCATATCGCTGTCGCTCTAAGCGCACGTTTCCCGCTACGTGCGGGAGCGGTTTATCCCAATGTCCAGGCGCCCCCACCAAAACCTGGACTAGCGGCCATGGCTGCGGCCGGGCCCGCCGCGGAACATACCGCCAGATTGGGCTGATCCGGGCCCGGCCGGCGCGCCAGCGGCGGCGTCTGTACCCAAGGAACAAGGAGATACATGCTGGTAAATGCACCCTCCTGGCTGAGTAGTGGAGACACTTCGTGGCAGCTGACCGCGGCCACGCTCGTCGGGTTGATGAGCGTTCCCGGGCTCGTCGTCCTGTACGGCGGCGTGATGCAAAAGCGCTGGTCGATCAACAGCATGATGTTGACCTTCGCCGCCTTCGCCGTGGTACTCGTCGTATGGGTCCTATGGGCCTTCAAGATGGGCTTCGGTTCTCCCTTCCATGGCCTGTCCCACTCGGGGTTCTTCGGGAACTTCATCGGTAAGCCAGGACCTGTCCTTGGTCACACGGCCGAGCAGCACCAGGGGAACATTCCGCTCGTCGGCATGACCGCGTTCCCACAATCGGCGCTCGTCTACTTCCAGTTCGTGTTCGCGGCGATCACGCCCATCCTGATGCTCGGCTCGGTCCTCGGGCGAGTCAACTTCAAGGCGTGGATCCCCTTCGTGGCCCTGTGGTGCACGTTCATCTACACGGTCAATGCGTTCCTGATCTGGGGTGGCGGCTTCTTCGGCCACCACGGGGCGGTCGACTACTCGGGTGGTTACGTGATCCACCTGTCGGCCGGCGTCTCGGGCTTCGTGGCCGCGGCGGTGATCGGGCCGCGCCTCCAGCGCGACCGCGAGGTCGACGCACCGAACAACGTGGCCATGGTCGCCGTCGGCGCCGGTCTGCTCTGGCTGGGCTGGAACGGCTTCAACGGCGGCGATCCGTACACGGCCAACATGTCGGCGGCCGCGGCGATCCTCAACACCAACCTGTGCACAGCGGTGGCGTTCCTGATGTGGGTGGGGTTGGATTACCTCACCGGCCGCAAGCCGAGCCTGCTCGGCGGCGTCAACGGCATGATCACCGGGCTCGTCGCGATTACCCCGGCCGCCGGTTACGTCAATGGCTGGGGCGCGATCGCCTTGGGCGTGATCGCGGCGACGGTCGTGTATTTCGCGCTCAACTACCTGAGCCGACTGCGGCCATTCCGCAACGTGGACGACACGCTGGGCGTGGTGTACACGCACGGGTTCGCGGGCCTGGCCGGTGGTCTGCTGACCGGCATCTTCGCCGACCCGCAGATGGCCGTGTACTACACGCGGAGTGGCAAGACGCTGTCGGCGGTCTCAGCCAAGGGACTGCTCCACGGCAACTGGACCCTGCTCAAATGGCAGTTCCTCGCCGCGGCCTGGGTGATCGTGTTCTCCGCCGTCGGTACGTTCATCCTGCTCAAGCTGGTTGGACTGTTCGTGCCGCTGAGGATGTCGGAGAAGAACATGGAGATCGGCGATACCGCCGAGCACGGCCACGAGGTCTATCCCTCGGACGTGCCGTCGCTCGGCTATCCCGGAGGGATACCCGGGCTCGCACCGGGTGCGAGCACCGGCCAACCGGCACCGACCGCCGCGTAGTCGCTGTAAAGGGGGGTGGCCCTGCGGGGGCCACCCCTTTTTTTGCGCTAGCCCAGTACCAGCTCGGCCGCCGCGCGCAACGTCGGTGCGTCGCCACCGACGAGCAACGTCGTCACGATCGATTCGCGCCAAGCCTGCAGCTGGTCGCGGATCTTCTCCCTGGACCCGATGAGCGTCAGTTCCTCGATTAGCTTGGTCGGGACCGCGGCTGCGGCTTCCTGCTTGTGGCCGGACAGATAGAGGTCCTGAATCTTGGCCACCTCTTGCTCGTAGCCCATGCGGATCGGGACGTTGGCATGGAAGTTCGCCCCCCTCGCTCCCATGCCGCCGAAGTACAGCGCGTACATCGGCTTCACTGCGTCGGCCGCCGACTCGACGTCGTCGGTGATGATGAGGGGGACGCTCGCAGCGACCTCGAAGTCGTCCCTGGTCCGCCGCGCTCCCGGCCGGGCGAGGCCCTCGTCGAGAGCCTCGCGGTAGAAGTCGTCGAAGTGCGGCGAGTAGAACAGGGCCAGCCATCCGTCGCACAGTTCGCCGGCCAGCGCGATGTTCTTGGGACCCTCGGCGGCGAGGTAGATCGGGATGTCCTCGCGCAGCGGATGAATGCTCGACTTCAGCGGCTTGCCCAGGCCCGTGCCGTCCGGGAGTGGCAGCGGATAGTGGGGGCCGGCGTTGATCACCGGGCCCTGACGGGCCCAGATGTCGCGCAGGATGCCGATGTACTCGCGCATCCGCGCCAGGGGCTTGCCGAACGGCTGTCCGTACCAACCTTCGACGACTTGCGGACCGGAGACGCCGAGGCCGAGGATCACGCGCCCGCCGGAAAGGTGATCGAGCGTCATGGCCGCCATTGCGGTCGCCGCCGGTGTCCGCGCGGAGATTTGCACGATGGCCGATCCGAGCTTGATCCGCTCCGTCGCCGCGCCGTACCAGGCCAGCGGGATCAGCGCGTCGGAGCCGTAGGCCTCCGCGGTCCACAGCGAGTCGTAGCCAAGGCGCTCGGCCTCGAGCACCGTTTCGGCCATGCCGGGAGGCGGTCCACCCGCCCAGTAGCCCATCGACAGACCGAGTTTCAATTCACGCGTCATCGCGGCGAAACCCTACTCGCTCCAGCGCGCGGCGGAACCGACTCGGCTCGCTCGGCTGCGTTTGCCGCCACTCGTCTCTGGTTGGCAGCTTCCCGGCCCGCCGGGCGCGGAGCACGCACTCCGTGTGGGCGTGCCGGCGCCGGCTCGAGTCGCCCTCGGGAACGATCAACATGTGCGCGCTCAGCGAGGGCAGATGTCGGCCGCAGAGCGGACAGCGGTAGGTCGCCGGCTTGCGATTCTGGGCCGGCCGGATAGCCCACCAGCGGGCGTGCTTGGTCTCCGTCATCGATCCAAGGATCGCACCGCGTCCCGTGGCCGCAAACCCCGCTATCGTCGCCCCCATGGAGCACCGGGACGAAAGGATCATCGTCGAGACGGCGCGCTACCGGATCACGGGGTTGCTGCGTCTGCCCAAGGATGGCTATCGGAGCCGACTGACCGACTATCTGAACGCGGCCGAGCGGACCTTCCTTCCCCTCACGGAGGTCGAGATCAAACCGCTCGACGGCAACAACGGGGTCGAGCGACGCGCCTTCGTGGCTCTGTCGCTGAGCCAGATCGTGATCGCCATGCCGGCCGACGCCAACCGCTCGGGCGACTAGCGGCCCCGGGCGAAACCGACCGGGCTACCACGGGTATCCTTTAGGCATGGCCACCCGCCAGGCAGACGAGCTTCAAAGGCTGAGCCGCAGCGACGCGCTCAAGGCCTCGCCCCGCATGTTCGAGTCGGATCTGCTCGACAAGCTCTCGCGCGTGCATCCGGCGGTTCCGCCGATCCTGTTCGGGCCGGTGATCGCGTTCCTTGTCGTCTACGGAGTCATCAAGGGCACGGGCTGGATGACGCCGGTGTGGATACTTGGCGGCTACCTGTTCTGGACGCTCACCGAGTACTGGCTGCACCGGATCGTCTTCCACTTCGAGCCCGAGAAGGGTATCGGTGCCCGCCTGCACTGGATCATCCACGGCGTCCACCACGACCATCCCAACGATCCGATGCGCCTCGTCATGCCGCCGTCGGTCAGCGTCCCCCTGTCGGCGCTCTTCATCTGGGGTTTCTATGCCGTGCTCGGCAGCCCGGCTTTCATGCCCTTTGCGGCCGGCTTCCTGGGCGGCTACCTGTTCTACGACATGCTGCACTACCACGTGCACCACCACAGGCCCAAGACCGCGCTCGGCAAGCGCCTGCGCGAGCTGCACATGCGCCATCACTTCCAGAATCACGAGCGCGGCTACGGCGTCAGCGCGCCGTTCTGGGACCACGTCTTCGGCACCGCGCCCAAGCCGCGGTAATCACAGGCAGACAGCGAGGGCCCCCAGCCGTGCCGGGGCCCTCAGCATGCCTATGAGCGAGGCCGAGACGTTCTACTTCTGAACAAGGAGCTTCGCCTGCATCCACGGATGAACGGCGCAGATGAAGTACAGCGTGGTCCCTGGCTTCGCCGTGACCTTCAGCGTCACCTTCGCCTTTTGCTTCGGCGCGATGAAGGCCATGTCGCCGGGCCCAGCGATGTTCGGAGCGGTGTTCGTGCCCTTGCCGTTCTTGACGAACAGGAACTTCGGCGGCTTCGGCGAATTCGGGTTGGCCCCGAACTCCTTGGCGATCGTCGCGCAGATCTTGCAGTTCAGGATCGCCCTGGTCGTCCGCGGCTCCTGGCTCGCCTTTATGACGCTGAACGTGTGCGGGCCGTCTGATGCAGCCAGGTTGACGATGCTGATCGTCCCGCCCGATCTGACCTTGTAGACGTCATTCTGCCAGCGAGTCCCATCCTGGACATACCGATTGATCTTTACCTTGACCGAGGTCACGGCGTTGATCGTGGCGTGCTTCGGTGCGCTGCCCGCGGCCATCGCGGCGGCGCTCCCTCCCGCCACCAGTCCGACGGTCACGAAACCGGCAAGCAGCTTGCGCTGCGACATTGCTTCCCCCAATCTGGTTTCCCCGATAGTGCGTCCCGCCGAAGGATTTCGGCGACCGCAAGCGTACCCGATGCTGACGCGGTCCGCCGCTGCCGCAGTCGGATGGATGTCGCGGATCTAGTGTCGACCGTGTTCCTCGAGAGATCTTCTCCGCCGCGGCCAGCTATGACCGGCGCACGGGCGAGGTGCGCGTGTGCCGAACTGCGATCCGGAGTACCGCGACGTTTCTCGCCAGCGGGACCGTCACATCCACCCACGCCCGGGTCCCTTGACCGCGCTCAGTTGCTCCGGCGCTAATCCGTCGAAGACCTGCAACGCGTGCAAACGGTGACCGCCGAGACCATTCGACTCGCTGGCGCGAGCGCGCCGCGAGACGCGGAGCGCACGATTTCTCGGATGAAGTCGTTGATGCTGGGGGTCTTGTCTCGGGGCTCCGGGCGGGTCAGCCGCCGACGATCTCGGCAAACCCGGCCTGTTCGCGAAGCGCCGCCAGATCGTCGTCACCGCGGGCGAGCTCAGCCAACGACGGCGAGAGTTCGACCGCACGCCGCAGATGTGCGAGTGCCGCGTCGATCCGCCCCGCTCGCGCTTCAAAGCACGCCGTGTTGTAGTACACCGCGCCGTAAGGCGGATCGTCGGCAATGAGCGCCTGGGCACGATCAGCGCCCTCCTCGTAGTCACCGGATTCAAACAGAGGAAGTAGCGGCGCAAATAGCTCCCAGCCGCTGGGCTCGTACGGCTTGCCCGCGGGCGCTCCGCCGATGGCAAGCACTGTCGTGCCTGCCTCATTTGCGAACGCTGTCCGCTTGATGCCCGCGGGTACATGGACGAAGGTCCCTACCGGAGCGTCGTGAGTCTCTCCGTCCAACTCGAATCTGGCGTGTCCGGAGGCGACGAAGTACAACTCCTCGCTGGAGTCAGGCTCGGCTTCTTCGTGCTCGTTGATGAGCCGGTCGCCGTCAGCGCGTGCGCTCATCGCAGTGACCCCGAACGTCGTGATCCCGAAGTGGTGACGCACCGGCCGAAATGGGCACCGTCCGTCATCGATCTCGTCGATCTCATCAAGCCGGGCAACCGCGGATCGAGCCATGTCTTCCTTCCTTCCTGTCAACCTGCGTTCGGCTCGAGGCTACCTACGTTTAAGCGTCGCTCATCCGCCGTTGACCCCGGATTCTGCGAGCAGGTCAAGACCGAGACCGCGACGGAGCGGCAGTGACCGCACCGGCGACTCGCTAGTGCGCTGGGGCGTGACAGACGGCCTCGATGTTGTTGCCGTCGGGGTCAAGCACGTAAGCGCCGTAGTAGTCGAGGTGATAGATCGCGCGTACGCCGGGTCGCCCGTTGTCCTGTCCACCGGCCTTGAGCGCGACGGCGTGGAACTCGTCGACCTGCGCGCGTCGCTCGGCCCCGATCGCGATGTGGAGACGGCCGCTGACCGGTTGCCCTTGCGACTCGATCCAAAACGTCGGTTTGTCGCCCACCCCGAAGCCGGCGGCCTGTCCCGCCGGTTCACGCACGAGACGCATCCCAAGTGGTTCTAGGACCCTCTCGTAAAACGCCTTGCTGCGCTGGTAATCGCGTACCGCAAATCCAACGTGGTCAAGCATCGACATCCTTTTCCTTCCTCATCGAGGCCATCAGGTTGACGCCACGGTGGCGCAGCCGCAACCTTGCGGCTCTATGTGACGCCGAATGCTGGTTCCCGTTTCAAGCGCCGAGCGGAAAAGTTCGACCCGCGGCCTCGGCGCGCGTAGGCTTGCGGTCACACACGAGCAGTGGGCCGCCGATCGCTACGCGCTGTCCCCAGGCAGCGAGCCTCGCTTTGAGATGTTCGTCTACGTCGAGGACCTCGCGGCGATGCTCGCCCGGCTGACCAAGGCAAAGGTCACGGTCCGGCGGCGACGTATCGTGCCGATCGAGATGGCCCGCGGACTACCGCTCGAGGTCGGCAAGCCGCAACGCAGCAACTTCGCGCTGGTAGCCGCGTGGGCGAGAGGTTGTCGCACAAGCATCCCGAGATGGCGGTTTGCTGTGATCGGCGCACAACAGCCCCGCCGCGCGACCCCGCATCCCCACCGTGGCAGCACGACCAGCCGGGGGTCGAGCGCGCCGGCACGGACCCGATGGAAAGAGTGACAAGGTCCGCGCCGCGCGCCGACCTCGTCCACATAAGCATGCCCCACCTGCTTATGTGGCCAAGGTACGGGCGTTTCGGGAGGTTTGCCACGTTTTACAGGCGGTCAGACACGCCCGGGGTGCCGAGGAAAGTGACAAACCACCGCGACCGCGGAAACCAAACGACCGAAACTCGGGCTCAGGCCGAGGAATGCGCCCCGCGACAGACCGCGCCGGCGACGTTGTCACGATTCTCCGGGATGGGCGACCGACCAGGGGCCCGCTCGCCTCAGTCGGCTGCTGGTTGCTCACAACGTCGCCTGGTTTGTGCGACGGCCTCGCGACAATGCAGTATTCGGTCGGCACGCGCGACGGCCTGGGTCTGCGCCGGGCGCTTGGTTTCACGCGATTGCTTGGGTCCAGCTCGTTGCCTGGGGTTACCGCTGCTCGGTGGTCTCACGCTTTCTCGAGCGAGGTGCGGCGTCGGACTCCGAGAGACCGTGCTTCGCTGGCCCGCTGGTCACCTCGCTGTTGAGGGTCGTGCCGTCTCGCCTAGCGCGGATAACGGTCGTGCCGACGTGGAGCGACGGGAAAGTAGCCTGATCCGGTCAGATCGTCGGCTCGAGCAGCCCGCTCTGGACTTGCGCACTCGACTGACGGGGTGCCGGCCTGACCAGGAGCGTTACCGCGACCGCGATCAGCCAGAGGTTTTCGAGTGCGAGCACGGCGGGGTTGACGTCCGCGAATGCCACCTTGCTGAACAGCCCGAGCAGCCCCAGTGCCTGGCTGGCGGCTCCGAAGGCGATCGCGATCCACCCGTAGCTGCGGGGCAGCAGTCGGGTCTGGAGGATCACGAACCCAAGCGGCAGCAGGATCGCGGGAGCGATCAGGAACGACCGCCCGATCGCGTCGTTGCCAGGGCCGACCATCAGATCGAAGCTGACCCGCAGAGTCTCGTTGTGGCCGTGCGCGGCCGACTGGACGGCGGAGATGATCATCGCCGAGTCGAGCAGCGTCAGACCGACGAGGATCGCCGCCGCGAGCGCGACGATCCGTCCAGAGAACCACTGTCCCGCGCCCGCGAGGTGAACGACCGCGAGGATGAAGGTGACATACAGAATCGCGCCGGCGACCTGAAGCCACGCCGAGATCAGAAGCACGTCGCGGTGCTCGCGTGCGAAGCTCGCGATCGGTGCCAGGCTCGCGCTATCGCGCGGCACGTTGCCAGGGATCAGGAAGTGCGCGGTCAGCATGAGGACGCCGGTGATGCCGCAGATCGCGGCGAGCGCTCGCGTGGCTCGATCGGTCATGCCGTGTCTCCTTTGTGTCTGCCTGCTGTCGTGACGGCACCGCGTACGCGCTGCAGGACTTCGCAAATCAAGGTCGGCGCGGCCACCGAGTACCCCCGCAACTCGGCGGCCCTCGACCAGCAGCGGCCGGCCGCCCGAGGATCGCTTGCGAAGTAGCGGGTGGAAGTCATGGCGTCCTGTTGTCGCGGGTGACCGGTGGACGATGATGCTCGCGGCGGTGGAGGATCGGAAACGGAGATTCCTTGTGGCAGCGACAACGGCAGCTTGTGGCGACTGCATACTTCCTGCTGGTGGACGTGGAGATGCGTCATCTCCGGGCGCTCCTGACGGTGGCCGAGGAGCTCAATTTCACGCGCGCGGCGCAGCGGCTGCACCTCACCCAGCAGGCGCTCAGCGGACAGATCCGCCAGCTCGAGGATCGAGTAGGCACGCGCTTGGTTGAACGCGACACTCGGCGCGTGGCGCTGACGGCAGCTGGCGTGACGCTGTGTGAGCAGGCCCGACCGCTGCTGTCCAGGGTCGAGGAGGCGGTCGCCGCCGCGCGAGCCGCCGGCGCTCAACGGACACGGCTGACGATCGGCTACATCGCGCCACTCACGCTACGGATGGTCGCCCCGGCGGTGCGGGACTTCTCGGACGCGTACCCCGAAGTGGAGCTGATCACCCACTTCGCCAGCTTGGTCGATCCGCTCGGCGGGCTGCGCGAAGGACGGGCCGACGTAGCCATCCTCCTCGGCGAGTTTGAGCACGATGGGATCGAGCTTTGGCCGCTGTTCAGCGAGCCGCGCAGCGTCGCGTTGGCGGCCGAGCATCCGCTAGCCGCGCAGCCAGAGGTCTCCCTCCCCGATTTCCTCGCCGAGCCGCTCGTGGAAGTCCTGGTGCGCGACCCAGTCTGGCGCGACTTCTGGACCGCAACCAGGCATCGCGCGGGTCGGCCGCCGCGGATCGCTGCAACCGTGCATACGCTCGACGGAATGTTCGAGGCGATCGGCGCCGATCTTGGCGTCGCAGGCACGACCGCGTCGGCGGTCCAGGAGCTCGGCTCAGCCGCCGGTGTCGTGTTCCGCCGAGTGCCCGGGTTAGAGCCTCTCGACTTCTGGATCGCCCGGCGAACCGGCGACGACCGCCCTCAGGTAGTCGAGTTTCTGGCCACCGCGGACGTGGCACTACGCAACCCAGCAACCCACAGCTAACCGCCGCCGCCGCGTGTCCTGCGAGCTGCGTCTCGAGCAGTTCGGCGGTGCGGCTAGCTCCGCGAGCCGGGGTCCATGGCCGCCTGGAAGCTTGTCCAGAGCGGCGGCCGGGGTCGTCTCCATGGGGTCGACACGCTCTTGCGGGACCGCTCGTTTGCACTCGTCGCAACAGCCCGGAGCCCGCTCCACGAGGCTGCTGAATCCTCGAAGGCTGGGGTATGTCGCATCCCGATCCGCGACGATCGATGACTCCTGCTCCGGCCCAGCCGGCTGACGAAGCAGCAGTCGTGTGCCCGTACGAGATGGCTGCCTCAGCGACTCGCTTCCACCCTTCGCTGCTCGGTGCTGGTCTGCCTACGCTGCGGCGCGTCCCACGCCGAGACGTTGCCGCGCGGCCGCGCGATCGACGCCTAGCGCGGCGATCAGCTCGGCGGCGGGATCTGGCGGCTCGAGCTCGAGGACGGTTAGGAGCACCTGTTGCGGGCCGATGTGGTGACCACGGCGTATCTCTTTGTACGATTCCTCCAGCGCTGTCTTGGCTGCGGGTGTCATTGGCAAACGGTCCCGCAAGACGGCTTTGAGCGTCGGCCTCGACGGACGTTTGATCGGCTCGTCGATCGGTATCGGTGGTGCGTTGAACGCAGCGCCGATGCCGACTGCGGCGAGCGCATCGTGATCCATCGCGTCGAGCGCGTCGCGGGCTGTCTGTAGGTCGCATCCGAGGGCCTGCGCCAGGACTGGTTCCCTGAGCAGCCCGAGTATCAGGTGCTCGGTGCCGACCTTGCGGTCACCGCGGCGCCGTGCTTCCTCGCGAGCGTCGATGTACGTGCTCCAGGGGTGATACGCGTCGGCTGGTTTCGAATGCTTGGTCATGGGAGTCGCTTTCCGTATTTGGCGTGGACTGATTGGCGGGTAACGCCGAGCGCGTCACCGATCTGCTGCCAAGACCACCCCTGCTGGCGGGCGGTCGCGACGTGGTCCGCCTCGACCCGTTCCGCGAGCCGGTGCAGAGCTAGAGCGGCGCGGAGCCCCAGCGACGGGTCGTTGGACGCGATCGCGGAGGCGATGTCTTCGGCGTTCATGGCCGTCAGTCTAGATTGACAACAGGACGTTTGTCAACCCAAACTGACGCCGCGTGGTCTCGGGACGATCGGTATCCAGTCCCGTGCATCGCGTGTCGCTCTCGCAGGGGCTTCTGCTGGTAGTCCTAAGCCGAGGCGGTGGCGCGTTTGATGGTTGCGTGCACGAACTTGTCGTCGATCGGCTCGCGTGAGAACCAGCGGCGGTAGAAGAGCGGTCCGAGCAGGGCTGCGACGGTTGTTGAGAGGTCAGTGCGCGCCGGGAGCTCGCCTTTGCTTGTCGCCCGCTGTAGGGCTTCGCGCAGGGGTGCGGCGTGTCCGCGCTGGATCTGGCTGACGATCTCGGCGAACTCGGGATCGCGCTCGGCGCTGTCGATGATCGAGGGCAGGACGGTGGACCAGTTCGCGGTCTCGAGCAAGTGGGCGATGTTGGTCAGGATCGCGGTCAGGTCGCCTTCGAGCGATCCGGTGTCGGGGATTTCCTGTTTCGCACTGAGCTGCGAACAGGTTTCGACCACGAGCGCTTCGCGGGTCGGCCAGTGGCGGTAGATGGTTGTCTTTGCGACCCCGGAGCGACGCGCTACCTCATCGACGCTGAAGCCTCCCACGCCGCCCTCGCTGAGCAGCTCGAGGGCGGCGGTCAGGACGGTGTGTCGTGACCGCTCGATGCGGCTGTCCACTCGCGTCGGCGGCGGTGGTGACCTTCGCGTCTTTTGCCGTCCGCCGGATGTCTGGGGTGCCATGGGGGTTGCCTCTTTCACGAATACGCGCTACGCTACGGTATCGTAGCGTTAGATTCTCCAACTACCGAAAGGATGATGTCTCGTGGACTTCGCCTCGATACGCATCATCACCGACGATCTGGATCGACTGGTCGATTTCTATGAGCAGGTGACGGGCGTCTCGGCGGAGCGTCCAGCGCCCGTCTTCGCCGAACTTGTCCTGCCGTCGGCCACCCTAGCGATCGGCGACTCCCAGACGGTGCAACTGTTCGGCGCCGGCTCAGCGCGCGCCGCCGACAATCACACGGTCATCATCGAGTTCCAGGTCGACGACGTCGACGCCGAGTACCAGCGGCTCATGCCACTCGTCGACGACTGGGTACAGGAACCGACCGCCATGCCATGGGGCAACCGCTCCATCCTGTTTCGCGATCCCGACGGCAACCTCGTGAACCTCTACACGCCGGTGAGCGAGGAAGCGATCGAGCGGTTCAAAGGACGGGGTCTACCGACAACGCAGGCGAACTAGGCCCCTGGCCGCGTCCCATGCCTCGCTCGGCGGCCGAGAGGCCGCGCGAGGCACGGGTGCGGGCCGGCCAGCATCCGGGGGACGCTGTCTCGGACGACCGAGCTGCGGGCGTGTAGGCGAGGCGAGTGCGTCCCGACAGCTTCGTCTAGGCCTCCCGGGCGCGCTCGTAGGTTAGGTGGGCGAGTCCGCTCCCGATGGTCTTCGTGTCAATCAGGCGCAGGGGTCGCTTGTCGCTGGTCTCGCCGAACAGACGCTCACCCGCGCCGAGCGCAACCGGGAAGACGGTCAGCCGCAGCTCGTCGACCAGGTCGTGCTCCATCAGCGTGCGCACGAGCGGGCGGCTGGCGTACACGACGATCTCCCCCTCTGTCTGCTGCTTCAGCTTCGACACCTCGCTGACTACCTCGCCCCTCAGGACGGTCGCATTGGTCCATTTGGGCTCTTCGAGGGTCGAGGACACGACGTACTTCGGCAGGCTGTTCAACCTGTCCACCCACTCGCCGCTCTGGGATGGCGACCGTGTGCCGAAGTACTCGTCGCTCCGGCGACCCAACAGCAGCGCCTCGGCGCCTTGTGCCTCGGCGAGCTCGACCTCAGCCCACGCCTCCCAGTCCTGACCGATGAACTGTACAAACCAGCCGCCGTGCCTGAACCCTTGCTCGCCGCTCGGGTCCTCGACGACGCCGTCGAGCGAGACGTTCTCGCTGACCACAATCTTTCCCATCTTGAATCTCCTTGCTTGGACTTGTGGGTGTTGCGTGTGTTGAGGCGTTCGCGGCGAGGGAAATTGAGCGGCGAATTTCGGGGCGCGCCGACGTCATTACAGTGATGCGGGTGAAAGGAACAGTCGGTGCGAGGATGCGAGCGTGACCAACCAGGTGCTCGCGCGTGCACGCGCTGGCGATGAGGATGCGTTCCGCGAGCTGACCGACCCGTACCGGCGTGAGCTCCAGATCCACATCTACCGGATCGTCGGGTCGGTCCACGACGCGGAGGACCTGCTCCAAGAGACCCTCCTCGCCGCTTGGCGTGGCCTTGAGGGCTTCGAAGGCCGCGCGTCGGTCCGTGCCTGGCTGTACCAGATCGCGACCAACCGCGCCCTCGATGCGCTCCGGGCGACCCGACGCCGCCCTGAGGACCTGCAGCGGATGACCGAGATGCCCGAGCCCACCCGCTACGGCGAGGCGATCTGGCTGGAGCCCTTCCCCGACGTCCTGCTGGAGGGGATCCCGGACCAGGCTCCCGGGCCGGAGGCGCGCTACGAGACCAAAGAGGCGATCGAGCTGGGGTTCATCGTCGGCCTTCAGCATCTGTCCCCGCCCCAGCGCGCGGTGCTGGTGCTCCGCGACGTGCTCGGCTACCGCGCGGAGGAGGTCGCCGAAATGCTCGACACCACCGCACAATCGGTCAACAGCCTGCTGCGCCGCGCCCGCGCGGCATTCGAATCGCGGCTGCCGGCCGCCGAACGCGAACGGGCGCCGCTCCCCGACTCCAAACGCGAGCGCGACACCGTCGGCCGCTTCGCCGACGCGATCCAAACAGGCGACATCGATGGCGTCGTCGCCCTACTGACCGACGAGGCGTGGCTGACGATGCCGCCCGAGCCCTACGAATACCAGGGTCCCGCCAGGATCGGCTCGTTCCTACGCGACCGCACGATCACGCGAGGCGCGCCGCTACTGGTACCGACCCGCGCCAACACCCAACCAGCATTCGGCGTCTACTTCCCACCCCCCCAGACCGAGATCGCCCGACTGTACGGAATGCTCGTCCTGACCCTCGAGGGCCAGCAGATCTCCGCGATCACCTGGTTTGGCGGCAACAGCGCCTTCCCGCACTTCGGGCTGCCGCGGATACTCCGATAGGAAAAGCGTTCCCCGGGCAAGACTCCCGTACTCGGCGCCGCGAGGCGCCCGCGTCCTCGTTCGCGCGCAAGGCGAGACGCAACCCTCGGCTCCGTCTTCCCCGCCGGTGGCGAGATGCAGGTCGTGGCGTATCTACTGGGTCGTGAGACCTGCTTCGCTGGTGCTCTGGTGTGCCGATATGGTCCGCGAGCGCAATGTTCAATGCGTCGATCATCGCCTCGAGTTGGACGGTGCTGAGGTGGTCCGAGTGTCCGCTGGAATTCAGCGCGCCCAGAAGTCGTCTCGAATGCCGTTCCCTGGGGCGGTGAGCGAGGGCCGGGTGGTGCCCCGGTCGGCGTCGTCACGGCGACGACCTAGGAGGCTGGCGTGCTCTAAACGGTCGACGAGCCCGATCAAGTTTGAGGCGTCATAGCCGCATGCTGATCCGCGCCGCCCGACTCAGTGAAGCCAACGCTCTGCGCGACATCGTTGAGCGCGCGTATGAGGTGTACATCGAACGCATCGGACGACGGCCCGCTCCAATGGGTGACGACTATGCGGCCAAGATCAAGGACGGACTCGTAAGCGTGGCGGTCCAGGGCGATGACCCGATCGGCTTGATCGTCGCCATTCCTTGCGACGATCACTTGCTGGTCGAAAACGTGGCTGTCGCGCCCGCCTACCAAGGCCGCGGTGTCGGCCGAGCCCTCCTGGCGCACGCCGACCGAACCGCCGCCGTCCACGGTCTCGCCGAACTAAGGCTGTACACCAACGCCGCCATGATCGAGAACCTCGGCCTCTATCCCCGCCTTGGGTACCAGGAGACCGGGCGGCGAACGGACGACGGATTCGATCGCGTGTTCTTCGTCAAACCAACACCGCCACCATCGTGAAGCACGCCTTGCCCGAGTCGAAGGCCTCCAGCGAGAGGCCGTCGTGGGACGATATGCCGATGCGGACAGTCACGCTCGTAGAGGCCCCGACGAGCGCCGGTGGCTACGCGCCCGGTCAAGAGAATGGTCCTCGCGCCCTGCTCGAGGCCGGCCTAGTCGAGCGGCTGGAAGCGGCAGGTGTGGCGGTGCAGCGCGCCGGGCAGGTGCCCACCTTTCGCTGGCGGCCAGACCCCGATAACCCCAGGGCAGCGAACGCCGGTGCGGTCATCGACCGTGCCGGCCGGGTCGCTGCGCTGGTCCGATCCGCTCGAGCCGAGGACACGATTGTGGTCCTCGGAGGCGACTGCACGGTCGGTGTCGGCACCGTGGCCGGCCTTCAGGATCGTGTTGCGCGGCTGGGTGTTGTCTACGTCGATCGGCACGCTGATCTCAACGTGCCCGACAGCACGGTCGATGGCGCCTTGGACTGGATGGGCGTGGCGCACATGCTCGACATCGATGGCACCGTTGACGGGCTCGCGGCGCTCGCCGGTCACCGGCCGATGCTGAGCTCCGGACAGATCAGCTTTCTGGGGCTCGGGCCGCATACAGACTTTGAGGCCGAGGTGATCTCCGCTCGTAGGCTGGCCGTGGTCGACGTGCAGATGGCCGCGTCTGATCCGCTGCGCAGCGCGCGAACCGCGCTCTCCCGGCTTTCGGCCTGCGACGGTTTGGCCGTGCACTTCGACGTCGACCTCGTTGACTTTCTTGACGCGCCGCTCGCCGAGAACACCGATCGTGGCATCGCCCCGTCGCTGACGGCGTGCGGAGAGATACTCAGTGAGCTACTCACCGACGCACGTGTGCTTGCGCTCACCGTGACCGAGTTCAACCCCCAACACGGAGCTCGGGACGGGAGCATCACCGAACGCCTCCTCGAGGTCCTAGTGAGCTGCCTCGGGTCGGTCGAGTAGCCGGTTTGCTCAAGCGACGCGTAGCGTCGCGCAACAGGAGCCGTACACGACAGCCGCCCGATCGTCACGGCTACCGAGGCTGACGACCGGTCCGAGACCTGCATCGCGGGTCCCACGGGTCTCTGGCCGTGGGGTCCAGCTCACCCGCAATGCGCGGCAGGGACGAAGCGGACGCTCCATGCCCGCGGCGGCAGAGCCCTGCTCGTTCTCATGGAAGCGTGACTCTACCCCGGGGCGAGCGTCTACCTCCAGCGCACAAAGCGGGGCCGGCGACCAGTCGTCCAGGAGGCGCGTCTCGACAGGGAAACAGGTCCGGTTGTGCGCGCGATCGCAAGGGTGGCCAAGCGATCACCGGGCGGAGGCAATCCGGGCCATCCAGATGTCGCCAACGCGATCGCGAAGGATCGGGCGTCAGGAGGTAGAAGCGATCGTCCGCCTCAGGTCGAGGCGATCACTTCGAACTCCTCACCGATCCACAGCGGCGAGCGCTCGAGGTCGATGAAGCGTCGCTCATCCTCCAGCAGTTCGGTCGCGGCCAGCTGCCCCGCCGCCGTGAGACGGCGGCGAGGACATCCTCGACGCTGTCCCACCCCACAGCTCAGCTACTCCGTCGTAGAGGTCAGGTTCGCTGCCGCGCGCGCTGCTCTCGGCGCCGGCGATTTCCGATGAGCGGGCGTGTGTCTGGACATAGCGCCTGATCCGGAGCGCCTCGGCGTGCCGGGAGACAAGCGATGCATGTTGATCACGCCAGTAGGCCTGAAATTGTTCGCGGTTCATCTCCGTCGCCGGCGCAGGCTGAACACCAGCTTGATCACAACGCGAGACTACGGACTCCGATTGGGAGAGGTGGGCAATAGAGCCGTCGCGGTGCCCTTTAGCGCTCACCGCCCGGGCCAGCCGGAGCGTCGCCGATGCGATCGTCGGATCCGTGGCGTGGCGAGCAACGAAGCGATCGTCAGCCGCAGGCGCGGTTCCCGCGCAAGGCAAGTGCGCCGGCGAGATCCGAGAAACGGCTTCGCGGCATGAGTGGGGGTCTGGCCTCGCTGCGCTCGCGGGCGCGCTGGCCCGCCCGCCGGGGAAGGGGAAGCAGTCAACTGGCTTTGTGGGTGTCTTGCTCGGTTAGGCGAGCAGCGATCGGGTTAGGGCGTCGGTGAGCCGGGCCTCGGCTGTGTCCCATCCGAGGTGATGTCCCTCGGTCAGCTCGCGCCAGGCTTCGTGGTTGGTGCTGAGCGCGAAAATGGCCTGGGCGTGCTTCGCGGTAGGCTCCTCCTGAGCCCGCCGAGCTCTTGGATTCGGCCGATGGTGAAGCGCGCTCCTTCTCGGTGGCGACGCTGGCCTTCGGCGACGGCGTCGGCGAGTTCCGGCTCGGCGCCGGCGGCGGTGAACAGCGCTTCGATGAGGTCCCCGCAGCGCTCGTGATCCGCCTCCTGAACAGACGATCCCGGCCCGTAGTGCTTCGTGGGGAGCGCTGGTGTCCCTGACGCCGGCGGAGACGCGGCCGCTTTACCAGCAGGCCCTCGTCAATGAGGTCGATCAGCGCGAGCAGCATGCCGCGTTCGACCCCGAACGGCCAGATCGTCTGGACAGCGACCCCGGCCTCGGCGGCGATGTTGTTGATCCAGTCGGCCGCGTAGCCGCGTTCGGCAAACAGGCGCCGGGCGGCGGCCAGGATGTCGCGGCGGGTTTGGTGGGCCATCTGCTCGCGGCGGTCAACCCGCGTTCCAGCAGATGCTCGACATAGTTAGCGCTCCTGGCGGAGCAACAATCGCTTTCTGTTCAATGTAGTCGGACTCTACTCCATGAAAGGGACCGGGATGACCACCGCCACAACAAGCGCCAACGTCGACGCGGCTGTGCGGACGCAGCTCGACTACTACAGCGGCGGCATGTACGACCTCGCGGAGCGGTTCGTGACCGCCGACTACATCGATCACGAAGCGCCGCCGGGGTACGCCCGGGCTGCTCCTGCACGGAGCAAACGCGCTGCTGCGCTGGCTGCGCGGCGTGTTCAGCGACCTCTCCTACGAGGTCAAGGGCACGCGTTCGGCTTTGGGGATCGCGTCTGAGTTGAGCCGCCGACCGAACGCGCACACTGACGAGGAGTCCAATGACGAACGTGACCGGATCATTCTCGTCGTGACAATCGCTGTCGCCTGCCTCGTTGACGATGCTGATGCTGGACATCACCATCCACTGCGCTGTCCAAGATCGCGCACGGCCTCGACACGGGTCGCAGCCGGGGTCGAGCCGGATCGTGGACGCCTATACGATCCCGCTGGCGGCGACGGTTCTGACCGCCGGAGCGATTGCCGACCGATTTGGCCGCCGGAGCTATCTCTCGGTCTGGCCATCTTCACGGCGAGCTCGGCGCTGTGCGGAGCGGCCGGCGGAATCGAGATGCTGGTGGCCGCGCGAGCGGTTCAGGGTCTCTGGGGCTTTGATGATGTTTGCGACGGCGCTGGCTCTCATCTCTCAGGTCACGCCGGATGTCACGTCTCGCACCAAGGCGCTGGCCGCCTATGGTGCTGCGATCGGTGCTTCGTTCGCGCTTGGGCTGTTCATTGCAGGATCGCTGACTGCGCTGTTTGGCTGGCGGGCGATCTTCCTCGTCAACGTGCCGATCGGGGTGGGCGTCCTGTGGATCACCTACCGCGGTGTGGCTGAGGGTCGCCAGCCCGACGCCCCGCGCGTCGATGTGCCCGGACAGATCACGCTCATCGGCGGGTTGTTCTTGCTCGTGCTGGCGTTGCTGCGCGGCAACGTTGACGGTTGGGGCAGCGCCGGGGTGATCGCCGCGCTGGCCGGGGCGGCGCTGCTGCTGGTTGGCTTTGTCGTCGCGGAGGCTCGCTCGCGGGAGCCGATGCTCCCGCTTCGACTGCGAGGCAGCGCCACTTCGCAGGCCCACAGATAGGGGTCTTCGCGATCGCGTCGTCGTTCTTCGCGGTATTCCTGTACCTCACGCTCTACCTGCAGACGGTGCTGGGCCTGTCGCCGATAGAGACCGGGCTTGTCTACCTTCCTGGGCACGTTCCTGGTGTTCGTCACCTCGGGGATGACGGCCCAGTTCGGGACGAAGTTCGCCCCGGCCAAGATCGCGAGCCTGGGCCTGGTGCTCGTCGCTGCCGGCCTGGCCGCGATGCTGCTCGTCGGCGTGGGCTCCTCATGGACGGTGCTGCTCCCGGGTCTTCTGGTGGTACGAGCATCGGCACCGGTCTCTTCAACCCGACCGGAAGCGAGCTGGCCCTCCGAGCCCTGCCCTTCCATCAGAGTGGTCTGGCGGCGGGCGCGAACGACACCTTCCGCCAGACCGGTGTGGCAGTCGGAATCGCAGCGCTGGGAACGCTGGTGCCAGCAGGCGCGGCCCTCGGCGGGAACCCTCAGGCTTACGTCGACGGACTCCACCACGCGCTGATTGTGAGCGCCGCGATAGCACTCACGGGGGCAGTCGCGATGGGGCTGCTGCTGATCCCGGCGCGAGCATCCGTTAAGGCCGAGGCAGTACCGGAAACCGCATGAGCCGCGGAGATCAACAGCAACCACCGCCTCCTCGCGCGCGCCACGGTCAGCACCTGCACACCGAATGCGCACGCATTGGGAACCAGCAAACTGTGAACCCTCGCGGAGGCGCTCAGTGTCAACCGCGACGCCCGGACGTTGATCCAGCCCCACCGGCACCCCGCACATACCACCCACGCGAACGCCCCGGGCTTCCCGCACCGGACTACACGCAATCCCGCCCGAGCCGCCCGCTG
>CAVTJE010000034.1:0-8546 GCA_963734775.1 uncultured Solirubrobacterales bacterium | reverse complement strand
ACTAAGGTGGCCGTTGCCGCTTCCGGCGAGATAGCCGGCGATCTTCTCGGCCAAGATCCAGTCGATCACGTAGGAATCCTCTCGAGTTGGTGCAGGGTCTCGGCCGATCGCGCCGCGATCACCGGCGCGCTGGGGTGGGCATCGAGCGGGGCGCCGAGCGGGTCGTCGAAGCCGGGGAAGCTGACCAGGCCGCCGCCCTCGCGAACGATCAGCTGCGCAGCGGCGGAGTCGACGCCACGGGCCCGGCGCAACGAGATCATGCCGTCGAAGCGGGCCGCGGCCACGTAGCACAGCGAGGAGGCGATCGTGCCCAGCACTCGTATCCGGTAGCACGTCTCGTACAGCGCGTCGATCGACCTCGCCACCCACCTCGGGTCGGCCGCCTCCACGCCGAGCACCTCGATCCGGCCGTCGGCGCTGCGTCGCTCGGGGGCCTCGGAGTCGAGCCGTTCGTCGTTGCGCCACGCGCCATCGCCGCGCCGCGCCCACCATTCCTCGGCGGGTCCGAAGTCGTGTACGAACCCGAACTCGACGTCCGCCATAGTCTCGCCCGAGGCCACGGCGACCGACACCGCGTGGCTGGGGATCCCGCGCTTGGCGTTGAGCGATCCGTCGATCGGATCGATGATCACGCGCACCGAATCGTCGCCGAAGTCGACCTCGCCGCGCTCCTCGGAGATGGCCATGAACCGGTATCCGTCTGCGTGCAGGCCCGAGAGCTGCTCGAGCACGAGCTCCTCGGCCGAGCGATCGATCACCAGCGTGCGGTCCCCGCCGGAGCCGAGCGAACCGGTCTCGATCGCGCGCTCGCTCGTGTTCGGGGTCGCGGCGAGCAGGCGCCCGACGCCGGCCACCGAGCGGCGGCAGACCCCCAGCCAGTCTGCGTCTAGTGCCGAACGGGTGGTGCTCATCACCAACCTATGCTGTCAGACGTGGAGTTCACTCTTGACGGCCTGCTTCCCGATCAGCGCGAGGCTGTCACCTATATCGGCGGATCGTTGCTCGTCACTGGGCCGGCAGGGACCGGCAAGACGCACGTCCTCGAGACCCGCTTCCTGTGGCTGGTCGCGCAGGGCATCCAGCCCGAGAGGATCGCCGTCCTCACGCCGACGGCGGCCCGAGCCGACGCCACCCGCGAACGGCTCGAGGAGGCGCTGGACCGTGGCTACGAGCAGCTGTTCGTGCTCACGCCGCTCGAACTGGCGGGCGTGATCCTGGGGGAGGCCAGCGAGGAGTTGCTCGGCTCGATCCTCGGACCGGGCGATCGCCTCGCCATGCTCCTCGAGCGGATCGACGAGCTCTCGCTCCAGCATCACGACTTCGGTGGCAGCGCCAACGCGCTGCTCGGCGGCTTCGTTCGGCGGATCGATCGTCTCAAGGCCGAGCTGGTTAGCGTCGACGCCTACGACAAGTGGGCCGCCGACCTCGACGATCCGTCGGCGAGGACGGTCGAGCAGGAATTCGCAGACGTCTACCGGACACACGAGCGGATGCTCGCCGAAGCGGCGGGCGCCGACGCCGGCGATGTGCTGCAGGCCGCCCTGCACCTCGCCCGCGAGCACCCCGGTGGCGACCGTCACTTCGAGCATCTATTGATCGACGACGCCCAGGAGCTGAGCCTGGCCGCCGCGAGCATCATTCACGAGCTTCCGGGGCAGCGTCCCACGGTCGCGGCCGATCCCTACCAGGCCCTGCGCCGCTTCCGTGGCGCCGGACACGCGCGTCTGCGCAGCTTCGAACTGCCAGGATGGCACACCATCGCCCTGGCGCGCAGTCAGCGCTCGCCCGACCGCGTGCTCCGCGGAGCGTGCGCGTTGGTGGAGACGAGCGTGCCGGAGGCGGGGCTCGGGGGCGAGGTCGAGTTCTGGCGTTGCGTCAACGATCGCGCCCAGGCCCAGTCGGTGGCCGGTGACATCGAGCGCCTGATCGCGCGCGAGGGCGTCGATCCGGGGGCGATCATCGTCGTCGTGCCGGCCATCTCGCGCGAGGGCCAGGCCGTCGCGGTCGCCCTCGAGGAGCGTGCCGTGGCCCATCGCGTGATCGGCGAAGCGGCCTTCTTCCAGCGCGCCGAGATCCGCGACCTGCTGGCCTGGCTGCGACTCCTGGCCGATCCCTCCGACGCCGCGGCCGTCGTCCGCGCGCTCGCCCGCCCCCCGATCGAGCTGCGCTCCGTCGATATCGCCCGCTGCACCCAGATCGCGCGTCGGCGCAAGCTCGACATGGTCGCCGCGTTGGCGGCGGCGACCGAGTCGCCCCAGGTGCCGCCCGAGGCGCGCGAGCGGATCCGGGTGTTTCTCAAGCTCTACCGCGCCAGCGCGGCGACGATCGACACCAGCCGTCCCGACCTCTATGTCCACCGGCTCATCGACCGACTCGGGCTGCGACGCCAGCAGCTGTTCGCCGCCCAGGCCGACGTCGTCGAGCGACTCCGCGCGCTGGCGCGCTTCGGTGAGCTGGCGGCGGCCCACGTCCGCCGCGCGCCGCAGGCCACGCCCCGCGAGTTCGCCCGCTCGATCGCCGCCGTGGCCGACTACGGACTGCGCGAGGAGGAGGAGCCGCTCCTGTCGCGTCCCGGCGCCGTCCAGGTGCTGACTCTGCAGGCGTCGGGCGGGCTCGAGGCCGAACACGTATACGTCGTCGGGTTGCAGGCCGCCGTCGCCGCGGCGCCGCCCGAGCACGTCCCCGACGCCCTGCTCGGCGAGCCGCTTCCGCCCGACACCGACGAGACGCGACGGGCGATGCTGCGCCAGGCCCTCTACGGCGCACTGACGCGCGCGCGTGCCCGCGTGGTCATGAGCTACCCCCGCGCCAACGACCGGGGCGCCCGGCTCGTGCCCTCGCCGCTTCTCGAGGAGGTACGGGCCACGCTCGGCGCGTCGTGGGACGACCGCGAGGAGGAGCTCTTCGGACCGGCCGAGACCCTCCACTCGACCTACCGCCTGCTCCGCGACGAGATGCTCGAATCGACGATGACCACCGGAGGCCGTCTGGGTGAGCTGCGCTTCGACACCGACCTCGACGTCACCCACGCGGTCGTGCGCTATCTGGAGCTGCTCAAGCTCGCGGCGCTGATCGCCCGGCCGGAAGGCCAGAGCGTGGCTGAAGCCCTTCGCGATGTGAACTCGCGCATCCTCCAGGCCGTCACCGCCGAGCAGCGCGAGATCTTCACCTCGTCCGTCCTCGACGACTATCTGATGGATGCCGAGCGCGACGCGCGGCGCCGGGTTCAGGCCGTCGCGGCGCGCGACGAGCCGTCGCTGGAGGCGTTTCTGCCCCGCCGGGGCGAGGGCGTCGTCCTCTCGGCCTCGGACATCGACACGTACCGCACGTGTCCCTTGAAATACAAGTTCGCTCGCGTGTTCCGGATCCCGCAGGAACCGACGATCCACCAGCGGTTCGGGATCGTGCTGCACCAGGTGCTCGAGCGTTTCCACGCCGGCGACGAGGTGTCCGGGTCGCTGGCCGAGCTGCTCGGGCTCCTCGACGCGCGCTGGCGGCGGGGCGGCTTCGGCGATTCGGAGGAGGAGCGCCAGCTGCGTGGCAAGGCGGCCACTGCGTTGACCCGCTATCACGCTCGCTTCCAGGACGACGACGCGCGGCCCGTGTGGTTTGAGCGCCAGTTCACGTTCAAGCTCGGGCCGCACCTCCTACGCGGCCGGGTCGATCGCGTCGATCTGCTCCCCGGCGGCGAGTACGAGCTGATCGACTACAAGACCGGCCGCCCCAAGAACGCCGCCCAGCTGGCCGAAGATGTGCAGCTGTCGCTGTACGCGGTGGGGGCACGCGAGGCGTGGTCGCTCGACGCCTCGCGCCAGGCCTACTACTACCTGCTCGACGACGAGAAGATCTCGGTGCCGCTCGCACGACGGCGACCGCGCGGACTGGATTCGCGACGTCGCGATCGAGGTGGCCGAGGGCATTCTCTCGCAGGGCTTCGAGCCCACCCCGTCGGTGTCGGCCTGCTCGGTCTGCGACTACCGGCTGGTCTGCCCGGCGGCCGAGGTCTAGGGTCTCAGCCGGGCCGCGACGCGAGCGTGACGTTACGTCGGGGGCGGGCTCTCGCCGTCGCCGCGCTGGCGCAGAAAGCGCTGCAGGTCACGGGCGATCGTCTCGCCGGAGGGCAGCGGTCCCGGATCGTCTTCATCGTCCGAGCTGGCCGCTTGCTCGAGCCGCTCGACAAAGGCCTGGACGTCGGGATCGCTCTGCACCGCCAGGTTGACCTGGCGCTCGTAGTCGGCGGCGCTGACCTCGAGCTCGGAAGCGTCGACGGCAATGCCGACCAGCCCCTCGAGCTTGCGCAACAACGCGAGCGCGGCCTTGGGGTTGGGTGTGGCGGCGATGTAGTGCGGGACTGCGGCCCAGAAGCTCGCCGACGGCAGTCCCGCCTCCTGGCAGGCGGCGTGGAGCACGCCGATGATCCCGGTCGGGCCCTCGTATGAGGATGAGCTCAGTCCCAGGCGCGCGATCAGAGCCGGGTCCGAAGCCAGGCCGGTGACCGACACGGGACGCGTGTGGGGGACATCGGCAAGGAGCGCCCCGAGGGTCACGACGAGCTGTGCCCCGAGCGCCTCGACCAGCTCGACGATCAACTTGGCGAATGTGCGCCAGCGGAACGAGGGCTCGCTGCCGACCACGAGGATGAGGTCGCGCGGCGCGCGCGGGACGCGAGCCTCGAACAGTTCGACCGCCGGCCAGACGATCTCGCGCGTCTGGCCCTCGACCAGTTTGATCCGCGGTCGCGTGGCCTGGAAGTCGTAGAAATCCTCGGGGTCGATCGTCGCGAAGCGCCGGGCGGTGAGTGCGCTGCCGACGAACGTCACCGCCGAGGACGCGGCGTCCGACGCGTCGTTCCAGCCCTTGAACGCGCACGCCACAGCGGGGGCGCGCAAACCATCGGGACGGTATTCCCATTGCAGCGGCTGCATCCGAACCACCGTACATCATGGGCCTGTGAGCCCTGGTCAGTCGGTCAGCACACTGAGGCCCGGCGAGGAGGTTTCCGGACTGTTCGCGTGCACTCGCAAAGATCGTCTGCGGACCCGCACCGGTTCGCCGTATCTAGCCCTTGAGCTCCGCGATGCCAGCGGCACGATCACAGCCCGGGCGTTTCGAAATGCTGATCTCCTGGCCGGCCGTTTCGAGCGCGGCGACCTGGTTCGCGTGTCGGGGCGTGTCGAGCGCTTCCGCGATGAGCTCGTGCTCGAGATCACCGACATAGCCCGCGAGGACCGCGAGACCGATCCGGGCATATTTCTCCCTCGCGCCTATCGTGACCTCGACGAGCTTGACGGCTTCCTCGAGCACCTGGCGCGCGAGGTCTACGACCAGCGCTACCGCGCTCTGCTCGACGCGCTGATGGCCGACCGCGTCCTGCGGCAGGCCTGGCGCCGCGCGCCGGCCACCCGCTCCGCTCACCACGCCTACCTGGGCGGGTTGCTCGAGCACACCGTCGCCGTGGCCACGCTCGCACATGATGTCTGCCAGCTGCATCCCCGGCTGAACTCCGATCTCCTGCTCAGCGCGGCCATCGTCCACGACATCGGCCGCACGCGCGAGTTCACCTACGGGGTCGAGATCGGGCTGACCGAAGAGGGGCGGCTGCTCGGCCATCTCGTCATCGGTCAGCGCATGCTCGACGAGCGCTCCGGCCCGCTCGATGAGGAACGCCGGCTTGCGCTGGCGCACTGCCTGCTCTGCCATCACGGCGCGGGCTCAGCGCCGGGCGGACGCTTCGGCTCGGCCGAAGCGCTCGCCCTGTACCGGATCAACGCTCTCGACGCGGGGGTCAAGGGCGTGCTCGAGGGCGGCGACGCCCTGCGCTGAGCGTGCCGTGGCTACTGCCCGGCGAACTCCTTACCCAGTCGGGTGAGATCCGGATAGCCGAGTCCGGCACCCTCGTTGTAGAGCGCACCGGCGGTGCCGCTGAAGTACAGGTTGTCGTTGCTCGTGCCCGCCTGATCGAGCGGGGTGAACGGTGACCCCGAGCCCGACGCAAACGAGTAGATCGACGGGTTCCACAGGCCGAGTCGATGGCCGACGAAGGAGTCGATCACCGCCGCTGACCCGTTGAACTGCGGGGCCACGAAGCCGGCGCCACCCCAGCCGCCCTGAAGGACCGGCTCGTTGACGCCCTTGAACGAGGGCTCGTAGAGCAGGTAGCCACTGTTGGGATCGGCGTTGGCCGACATGTCAGGGACTGCCCGGCCCGAGCCGGTGCCAGTGATGGTCGGCGGCGTGGGGTCGAACTTGAAGCCGGTCGGAGCGGAGATCCCGTCCACGTTCTTGACCTTGGTCGGCGTGAAGTACGGCACCGCCGTGAACGAGCTGGTGCCCGCGACACCCTGCTGGTAGGGCGGCTGGGTCTCGAACTGACTGAAGCCGCCGCCGCTGCCGACAACGCCGTTATTGGGATCCTTGGCGACCTTGGCCAATGGCTCGCCCTGTACCTGGGCG
The DNA here is from genome assembly GCA_963734775.1 of uncultured Solirubrobacterales bacterium. Taxonomy (GTDB): domain Bacteria; phylum Actinomycetota; class Thermoleophilia; order Solirubrobacterales; family Solirubrobacteraceae; genus Palsa-465. Next base: position 2,093 of record CAVTJE010000034.1, on the reverse strand, counting down.
GTCGGTGCCCAGGTGTAGTCCCAGCCCCAGATCCGCTGGGCGGGGACGGCAAGGGGCGCCGTCCCGTGCGGGCCGGTGAGGGTTGCCGCTGAACGGCAGCGTCGTGCCGCCCGAGGTGATCACGTACGGGCTGTCGCCAGGGTTATCGACGGTCAGCGCCGTGGTGCCCAGCTCGTCGTAGTCGTCGTACGCGGCCTCGTCACCGCTGGTCACGAACGCAGACTGACCCTGGGCGGCCATCTCCAGGAAGGCCTCATCGGTGGCGGCCTCGAACGCCGGATCCTCGGTGCCCGACGCGATGCCTGAAGTGATCACCGTCTCCGACTCGCCCCAGCTCATCGAGATGGTGCTCGCGGCGTTCTGGCTGGCCGCCGTGAACAGCGCATCGAATGAGCCGGGATCCGTGTTCGGAGCCTGGTAGACGATCACGTTGGCGTCCGGGGCCAGCGCGCCCGACTGTTCGACGTCGAGGTCGGTCTCGCCCGACCCGCTGTCATCACTGGGAGCGCCAGGTCCGCCGTCGACGTCCTGCACCGTGAGCGTGCGGCCGCTCGGAGTCAGACCGGCGATCTGCTTCCAGAAGTGCTGGGGAGCACCCGGGTTGAGCGCCGCGAAGGTGACGATGCCCAGCGTCTGACCCTGGCCGGCGGCGCCGTTCTTGTAGAGGCCATTCAGGCCATAGTCCGAGGCGAAGTCGGCCGGCGTGTTGCACGCCTTGGGGAGCCCGGTGAGCGCGATACAGCTCTGCTTGCTGCCGGCCTGTGGGCGGACGACCGTTGAGTTTGTGTGCACGGTCTGACTGGACATCGACTGGTAGTTGGTCAGCCCGAAGATGGCCAGGACGGCCTGGGCCAGGGACGCCGGCAGTTCCGGCGACTGCGCCGACCCGTGCACCGTCTGGGCGGGCACTCCGCGGAGCCCGCCGCGGCCATCCCCGGTCTGGAACTGCTGCTGCGTGACATCGAGCGCACGGTCGAACTCGCCCGCGGTGCCATTGGCGACCACGTTGAGGTTGTCGGCGTACGCCTGCGTCGCGATCCCGAACCGCGCCAGGTAGTTCTCGAGCGCGCTGATCGTGCCCGGGCCCTGGCCATACGTGGCGGCGAACTGGTGGACGGTGAGGTACTGCTTGAGGCCACTCATCACGCTGCCTTGCAGCTGGGGAAGGTTTTGCGCCTTGAGCACGAACGAGACGGTCTCGGGGGTGTTGGCTGGCGTATCGCCAAACACCGAGGAGCCCGGCAGCTTGGCCGGATTGACCCCTTGCGGGACCTTGGTCATTGGGTTGGGCGCAGACGCCAACGCAGACGTCGCACCGACCATCAACGCGGCGGCAACGATCGTCGCCAGCGCCATCCTCGGCAGCGAGAACGGACCAAACATCCGTGACACAGCTTTCCTCCCTCTCGAGCGACTCGACCTTGGTGCGCCGGAACGGCAACATATGCCCGCCGACTACCGTCCCGCGTCGCACTACCCGACCGCCCGAATTACAGGGCAACGCGTCCCGTGCGTGCCGCCATGAGGTGCTCGTGACGCCGTGGGGGGCGCTCCCTCGTCCACTCGCCGCGCGGCACGCCCTAGCATCCGCGCCGGCGCGGCACGGGCCTGGTGGCCCATCCAGTCTTCAAAACTGGCAGGGCCGGGCAACCCCCGGCTTGGAAGGTTCGATTCCTTCGCCGCGTCGTGGCTGGAAATCGGTGGTTTTGCAGGCTCTTAGAGATCCTAAGCCGAGAGTTCGGAATCTCGACGTGGCCGCGTAGATGTCGCCTGGAACTGTCTGTAGCCGCAAAAAAAGGTCCCGACGGCGGTCCCACCGGATGGTCACTGGGGTTGTAGCCGCAGGCGAGGAATGATCCAAGCGAGACTCCGATTTGCCGGGGTTTCCTAAGAGGCCCCGAGATCCTCGGGTCACCCGAACATCCGGCTGCGACGATCTGCCCCACGCGGAGGCCGACGACTTGGCGAACCTTGCCGACCTCCGTGACCGGGGCATCCTGACTGCCGCAGAGTTCACGCGAAGAAAGCGCAGATCCTCGGCCTGTGACGCTCGGCATCCCAAATCTCTGCAAAGAAATGCACCGCTCGCGGCG
>CAVTJE010000033.1:0-155198 GCA_963734775.1 uncultured Solirubrobacterales bacterium | reverse complement strand
AGCGCTCATCATCGAGGACCGAGTCTTCGTAATCGACTGCGGTCGCGGCTCGCCATCGGCGTTCGTCGACGCGGGACTCGACTTCACTCGTCTGGAAGCCGTGTTCATCACGCACCTTCATGCCGACCACACCGGTGATCTACCTGGCATGCTGCTCTACCCTTGGGGCGTCCGAGCGGACGATAACGGCTCACTCGCTCCGATCCGCGTCTACGGACCGTCGCGGCCGGGAATGCTGCCGGCGGGCGATGAGACGTTCCATCGTGAGACGACAATCCACCCGGAGCTGCCGGACCCCGGCTCAAGGGACCTGGTCGAGAAGCTCCTCGCCGCGTATGCCTACCACCTTAATGTCATGCCGCTCGATGCCCGCATGCCCGACGCTGGCGCGCTCGTGCGCGCAATCGACATACGACTCCCGCCAAGGACTGACGGAATCGGGCAGGTTCCGGTTGCCGTGTTCGAAGATGAAGCGGTTCGAGTCCACGCGATCGCCGTGACGCACGGACGGGCGGTGCCGGCTCTCGCGTACCGTTTCGACACCGCGGACGGGTCCATTGTGTTCTCCGGCGACACGACCGTCAACGACGATCTCATCGCTCTCGCCCAGGGTGCCGACATCCTCGTTCACAGCGTTGCCGATCTTGGCTACCTCGAGCGGAACGGGTTCACTTGCGCCGCTCTGGAGCGGATGGCCGCGCTTCACACCGATGTCACCCAGGTCGGGGGCGTTGCCGAACGCGCACGAGTCCACGAACTCATCCTCACTCATTACCTTCCGGCTGAACCGGCCGCGATCACGGAAACGGAATGGGCCGAACGCGCACGGGAGGGCTTCAGCGGAACGACCACCGCAGGGATCGACGGCCTGCGCAGAATGCTGGCTGCCGGCTGAGGTTTCGTTGCGAAGTCAGGCTTGCCGCGACATTCCCATCGCCCGGCACGGGTCCCAGCGAGATGGCTGTGACTTTTCGCTCTCGATCGCGTCTCAGCGGTAGGCAATGCTCGGGTCCGAGTGGTTGCGAGTCAAGCGCCCCAGCCGGCGCGCTGCAGGGCCCGAGCTTGCCGCTCGCCGGCAGGACTCGAACCTGCAACCGCCGGATTAGAAGTCCTGCATTTGCAGGCAGTTTGCCTATAGCTACCGGCCACTTGCTGCTGCTCAGTGCAGTTAGAGCAGGTCAGGATTGCCGAGTTCGGGACATATCTCGGGACACAAAGCGCGCGGACGTGCTTTCCGCTGAACCCGTCGCACAAGCATCTCGAGACGGCGGTTCGTTGTGATCAGCTCACAAGCGGCCGGTGTGCCCTGGGGGAAGGGCGGCGGGGAGGGTGGTCGAGCACCTGCACCGATATTTCGTTTGGAACTGACCAGCTTCCGTCGTCGGCGCAGTTTGCGGCGGGGACGGTTTCGTCCGGCTGTTAGTTGCTCACAACGTCGCCGGTTTGTGCGACGGCGTCGCGCGAGGGAGGTGCGTGACCATGACCACCGAGATGCCCGTCGTGACACGAAGGCAGGTCCGGCTCTCAACAGCATTGAGGGCGTCGCCCCGCCAGCCACCCTCACAGTAAGGGGGGCGATCAGCGGAGAGCGTCAGTCTTCATCTGCGGTAGGAGCGAGCGTCACCGTCGTCAGCAGTGGTGCTCTCGGATTCCGGAAGCGCCGTCGTCCGCGCCGATCCGACCGCAGCCGTGCTCGCAAGCCTCTGGGGAGCGACGGTGCGCCCGACCGTCGAGCTATCGCAAGTTTCGTCAGCTCGCGCGCCACTACGGCGTCGTCGCGCTGGGGTCCTGGAGGGTGTTCGAGGTGCAGTGCACTTCGCCTGCCACGATGTGGGCGTAGTACCAGTCCTCGATCGAGCGCACGCGCACGCCTTGCTGCAAGAACTGTCGCTCGATGTCGGCCTCAAACACGTCGCGTGCGTCGACGATCGGGCCGTGCGGCCTGGGTGCCGCGAACTCGCCGCGGCGGAGCGCCACGCCGTTCACCGTCGCGGGCAGCGCGGAGGTTAGAATCCGCCCGACTTCTCGTACAAGGTCGGCGCTCTGATGACCTGGTTATCGCGCACGCCGGTGGCGCGCTCCAGCGTCGCGAGCACGCGATCGATGTGACGGGCAGCCGCGCGTGTGGCCGCCATCTCCTGGGAGTCGGCGAGCAGGCTGTCCACAGTCCGGGCCGCCCGCACGATACCCGTGCTGCTGTACCGCGCGAGCCCGGCGAACAGACGAGCGCTGCCGTGGCCGGTCGCGCGCAGGCGCTTGAGCGGTGGTTGTTTTCCGCAAGTGGATCCTCGACGGCGATCGTCCAGCCGCCCCGCGAGTTGTTCGCCACAAAGCTCACGATCTCGTCGACGTGACCCACCTCCAGCCAGCTCGTGTCGACCACGAGCGGCTTTTGCATCCCCTGCGCGCGCAGCATCCGGATGAACCCCGGATCAGGCGCGCGGCGTCCACCCGCGCCCCAGATCATGCGCCCGTTGGGGAAGCGCGCGCGCCCGTGGCTGTATGGGGGAATGGCCTCGAAGTTCCCCGTCGAGCTCATAGTGTCGACGTTGTCTGGAACGCGAAGGTTGAGGCGGCGCATCCGCGCACGGTCGTCAGGCTGGACGACGCCCACGCCCGGCCCGCGCAGCTAGCTGAACAGTATGCGGGAGCCGTTGCGCGACAGTGGCCGGCCGGCGGGTTGAGCGTGTCGCGATTCTGGTGGCCGAACGGAGCAGCCGGGTGATTGTTCTCGGGGTCCCGTGCGGGCCTGGCATCGCGACGTACGCCGGCTGATAGAAGTCCTGCATCCAGCGGTCGCCGTTGATGGCGGGAAGCGGATCGAGGCGGACATGGAGCGTACGGCACCAAGTGCAGCACGCCATTCCGGCGGTAGGCGGCTCGACCCTGCGCGTCGAGTGTCGCGACGTGCGCTGGTCGATCGGCCGATCGTTTTCGTCGACGTTCAGGATCCGGTCGCCGGTCGACTCCGCGTCGGTGTTGTCGGCCGGACCGATGTCGGACATGGCGAAGACCCGCTCGAGCGGCATGGTGTTGTTCTCGAAGAGCACGGGCGCCATCCGGAAGCGCACAAAGTTGGTGGCAACGCGGCCGCGCGCCTGGACTCGCACGACAACGCGCAGGCCCCCATCCCACACGGCGCGGTCGCGGACAATGCCGAGCCCCTCGAGCGCGAGCTTCGTCCCGTGGCGCAACTCGGCCACAGTGAGCGGGCCGCCGCTGCCCAGCGATTTCCAGACGCCCCCACGCAACACGAAGAGCCGCGCACGTCGCGGCTGCGACGCGACCACCAGACCCGCACCCCGGTGCCCGCCGGCGCGCCCGGCCACGAAAGCGCCCTCACGGGCGCCATCTGGGCAAGGTCACGCGGGCCGTTGACGCGGTTGTCCGAGGCGTCATTGCAGCCCGCGAGCTGGGCGTCGGTGAAGCGATCGAGGTTGACACGAGGGCACCGGCGAGCGTCGTCGTCGAGGTTGGGCGGAACGATCGCGAAGGCCCCTCGGATCGGATTTGAGGCGCTCATCCGCCGGCGACGCATCACCGTCATGGTTGAGGTCCGCGAGAACGTCCGCGACCGGCGCGCCGGCGTCAGCCCCTACACCCGGGGCCGCGGCCCCGCCCGGAAGTGCTAAAGGATCAGCCCAACCTGCAGGACCGATGTACCAGCCCCTGCAGCCGAGTTCGCGAGCACCAAGGCGCCGGCGAAGACGAGCGGCGCAACGCGCCCGGCCGACCGCAACGATCGAAACGCCCCCCTCAGTCACCCCGGCGGAAGCCTAACCAAAAAGCCGCCGCCCGGGTCGCGGCAATCGAGGCTCGGCGCGTTCAACGCGCTGCTAGAAGGAGCGCGCGAACGCGCTGCTCGATCTCGAGCCGCACCGCGTCGCCGTCGATGTCCGTCGGAAGCTCCAGGACGACGTCGTTACCGGCCAGTTCTATCTCCAGTGTGGACGCGACCGGCCGCCCCGCCTCGGGAAGCTCAATGACTCGGTCGCTCTCAAACAGCGTTATCACGCGTGGGTCGATGTAGCTGGCGCGGGCGACTGCCGGTGTATTGCCAAGCGCGGAGCTCACCTCGCGCACCGCCCGGCTGACAGCCCTCGGGCCACGATTGCCCGCTTCGTGCTCGCGGGCCAGAGCGACAGCGGCGAGCACGGTCGCCGACCACGTGCGGAACTCCTTGGCCGAGTACGGGCCCTCCCCCCAGGCGCGCAGCGCGTTGTTCACGTCGGGAGCGTGGATCCGTCGCCAGCGGTGCTCCGATCGATACACCAGGAGCTCATCCGGTCCGCCGCGACGGTGCTTGAGCTCGGCGAGCGCGGTGACCGACTGCGGATCACGCACCGTCATTCGGCGACGCTTGCCTGACTTCGCGACGAAGTCGAAGTGAACCTCACGCCCTCGTAGCGTCACGTTCTCGCGCCGGAGCGTCGTCAGGCCAACGTGGCCGTTGTCGCGAGCGTAGCGGTCCCAGCCGACCCTGAACAAGCCGATGTCGAGCAATCGAATCGCCAGAGCGAGCGTCCGATCGCGCTCGCCACGGCGCGCACCGAGCAGGCTCCTCGTGGTGGCGCGGATTCGCGGCAGCTTGTCCGCGAACTCGAGCATGTCGTCGTATTTCTCGTGGTCTCGCCGTACGCGCCACAGCGGGTGATACAGGTACTGTCGACGCCCTTTGGAATCGAGGCCGGTGGCCTGCAGATGCGCGTTCGCGGAGGCGGCTATCCAAACGTGCGTCCACGCCGGGGGGATCCGCAGTGCACGAACCCGCTCCACCGTCTCGGTGTCCGCCACAGGCTCCTCAAGCGGGTCGAGAATTACCCACTCCCCCTGGCGGCGCTCGCGGCGCAGACCAAGCTCGCCCCCGTGGACGTACACAAGCTGATCCAGCTCCGCCGGCGCGGGTTGATCAGATGCAAATGCACTCGTCACTAGCCACTTCTTTGTACACGGTCACGAACAGCCGACCAGGCTCGATCCTCGACTCGTTGCCTGGACGTTCGCGTGTCCCATCCATTCCTGGACCCGCCGGATGTCGGCTATAGCGATCATTCGCGTCCCCAACGTGTGGCGAGGTAGCCGCCCGCCTCCCCGAGAAGATCACGTCGTCCTCACCAATCCAGCCCTCACGCCGGCCGAGCCGAGCGAGGGCGAAAGCAACGTCGAAGGCCATCGGCACCGCCCCCACGTGGCCCGACTTGGACGTCGTCAGCTGACCACTCGAGCAGCCCACCCGAACCCGGACCCTCGAGCGGCGAAGTCCACATCACGCCAGCGCACCCCCAGCAGCCCTCCCCTCCGAAGCCCGTTCAACGCTGCGGTCAGGAACAACACGCCGACCCGCTCCGACGCCGCGACTCGCACCAGCGCCCACACCCCCTCAGACGAGACCACCGGGACATCACCGACCCGCTGTTGGAGATCGTTACGACCCGACCCTAGCGCGACGGCAGTCCCGAACGCGTCCACCATCGCCGGGAGACCCGGCGCACTTGACACGTATCTTTTTCAGCGAACAATTCGTACGATGGTTCCTGAAGGAACAAGTCGAGGAGGTCTCGACGGGGTTTCGGTGCTGGCGGTTGTGGAGCGGTTCCGGCGATGCGCCGATGTTCGTGTAGGACAATCTCGTCCGCGAGCATGGCAACGACGATCAGCCGGACCCGACGCACCGCCGCAGCGGGAGGCATTGTGAGCCAGCCTTCGACCACTCAGAAGGAGGCAGGATGAAGAACGCGATGGCTCTGGCCGCGGTCACGGCAATGTGTGTGCCAGCGGTCGGGCTGGCGGCAACGCCCTCCGTGAAGGTGAGCCCAAAAAACATTCCGGCGGGCGACCAGGTCACCGTCTCGGGCACGACCGGGCCTCGCTGCGGTCAGGCCAAGCGGATAACGATCTTCTCTCGCGCATTCGCGGGGTCGACCAGCCACAAGTGGAAGGGCGTCCCGGCGGTCTCCGCGAAGGTCCGCGGGAACCACAAGTCGTCTACCAAAGTGACGGTCAGCAGCAACGTGGCCCCGTTTAAGTACCGGGTCACCGCGCGCTGCCACACCCACACGGTCGGCCATGCTTTCCTGACTGTCACCCAGGTCTATTAGGCATGACGCGGGCTCGTCGCTGGCCTGCCTCAACGAGCCGGCCGGCCGCTCCGCCTGACGCAGCTCCCCGCTGCGATGCGGGTCCCGGCCCGGGGACGACCACATGCCTGATCAGGTGAATCGACGCTGCGCCGCGGTGATGCCGGGCAACCTTTGGACCGCTCGACGGGCTCGCGCCGCTGCCGAGCGCCGCGATCGCTCCTGACTCGCTGGGGTCGAGTGCGACGAGCGCGATGTGGCCGTCCGCCGTTGCGCGGTCGTCACTCAGGCTCACGCGCGCGGCAAGCTCGTTGCCCGAGGCGTGGGCCAGCCGGCCGCGGCCGCGCCCCGTGAGCGTGAACGGCACGTAGCCGAGTTGGTTCGCGCCGAGCAGCTCACGGTCGCTGCGTCCGATCACCGCCCGACCCGCGGAGACCGTCGCGCGGATGAGGCACGGCGTTGCCTTCAAGCACGCGGCGAGGATCACGCCCAGGCCGCGGTTTGTCGCGAAGCCGGTCATGCCGATCATGCGCAGCGTCGCCGCGTTCGTCACGCGGCGATGTGGGCCGGACCCGGTCGCCTGGAACGGGATCAAGTCGAGGCGAGAACTGGCGGTCGGACCGGAGCGCTTCTCCCCCATCACGACCGGAACGTCGCGGGCGATGACATGCCCAGCGAGGCGCCCGCCACCGGCACGCGCGAGCAGCGCGCGACCGGACGCGTTGAGATGGAAGTGAACAATTGCTGCGCTGTCGGAATCGATCCGCTCGCTCGTAGCTCGGGCGATGACGGTCCTCCCTGCCCGGAACGTCGTCACTACTCGGCACGGTGTTGGTGTGAAACAGGCGGCGGGAAGACCTCCGAACCCCGAGGAGTGCACGAACGCGACGCGACCGACGATGGCGATGTGCGAGGGCGTTCGGACCGGTAGCGACTTGGACAATGTCTGCCCGTGGACGTCGAGCGCCTGCACAGCGAAGTACGGGGCGGCGCTGGCGACGTGGATCGCGGTCTCGAACCCGTTCTTGGGAGTGACACTGAGCGGTCGAAGCGATTGTGGCCCCGAGCCGGCCAGGACCCGCCAGGCCGAGACGTCTGTCGCGCCGTTCCAGCTGGCATAGAGCGTGCTCGAGCCACGTGCGTTCGGCGAGACCGCGAGGTCCGGCAGCGTCGTTGGCCGCCCTGTCCACGGGAAACGGTAGGCACGGTAATTGATGATCTCGTCGCGGAACCGGGCATCGAACACCTGCCGACCGGCAGCGTCGTACTCCGAGAAGAACGGCTGAGAGCCCCACCCGATCGACACGTGGCCATCGGGCATCACCTGCATCCCGCCCTCGACTCGGACGGACAGGCCCGGGGGGGAGTGATAGTACGCCCGGACCAGGGTCGCCGTCATGTTGTGAAGATCAAGCCGTAGCCGGATCCCGCGAGACTGGGGACGAACGATCGGGGGCCCGGACGCGTCATCGAACACCGTGATCGTCCCGTCCGGTTGCGCGACGGCATCGTGCTGTACCGACGTGATCGTCCCTGGCCCCATCTTGAAGCTCGAGTGCTTGCCGCCGAGCGTCCACAGCACATGCCCGGTTTGATGGTCGATCTTGTAGATCGCCGACGTCTGGCGCATCGAGATGATCAGGTTGCCGTCCGCGTCGAGCGAGATCGAGTTCACGTGATACGGGTCCGACGGCTGTCCCGTCTCGTAGCGGGCCTTTCGGCTCACATGATCAAGCGCGTGCCACTCGAACAGCACAAGCCCGGTCTTGATGTCGATCTCCTGGACGACGGAGTCGATGACCTGCTTGCCGTCCGGCAGCCGCACCGGTGAGGAGGCCATGACGTACGCGTCGTCGTTGGGTGTCACCAAGAACTCATGTGAGCCGGCATCCAACCCGTTGGCCGCCCGTACGTCCGTGATCTTCTGATACGCGCTATCGAAGATGACTCCGTGGCCGCGGCTCTGTCCTTGGCCCTTGTGCCTGAACCCCAACCACCAAGTCAACACCGGTTCGACCTTGCCGTCCAGATCCAGTTTCTGAACCCGGAAGTCATTGACAAACAAGCCATCTGAGATCGCGTATGGCAAGAACCACACCAGCCGGCCGTGGGGGCCGAGGATCATCGGCCCGTTCTGCTCGGGTCCGTTCTGCGGGGCCACGAAGATGTCTTCGTGCGACGCCTGCGGCGAGTCCTTGATGACGGACACCGCGGCGGGCCTGAGGTCGGGCCGGGAGCGGAAAGCCATCACCTCCGGCGGGGTGGCCGCCGGGAGGGCCACCCTTTTGGCAAGCGGGAGCGCGTCGGCGACCGTGAAGCTGAACCGACCGTTCCGACCGCCGAGGACGTTCAGGCCGGTGCTCACGGTCACGGTCTCGCCCTTTACGAAGTGCTTGTCGGGCATAAAGCTGCCGCCATCGCAATCGGAGTCCGGCAACACCCGCCCGCTGTGCAACCCACTTCGCGAGCCACGCACAGTCACCGATCCGATCTGGTCTGGCCGAAGACCACGAAATGTGATCTGCGTCTCGGGCCGGTTGTAGCCGGTGCCGGGAATCGGGAACACCGCGACCTGCCCGCCCGGCCGTGGGGGGGTGCAGGCCGGTGTCAATGTCGGCGTCGCCGCAGAGGCAGGCGCAGCCCACGATGAGGCCACAACCGCGGCCACCATTCCCAGCGCCCCCAAGCGACGACCTAGCATATCCATTCGGATAGGGAGCGCTCAGCCACGTGCTGCGAGGTCAACGGCCCGGCATGCGCCAGCGCCTCGTACAAGCCCAGCTTCTCGCCGATCACCGTCAGCGGGGCGTCCCCGAGACCGTGAAAGGCGGACGTCGCCACTGCTCCTGATCATCGATGTGCTGGCAGCACCCGGATTCCACGTCGCGCCACCACTGCCCTTGATAACGAACGGAGCTTGTTGGCGATCGTCAGGTTGACCAGACAGGTTTCCGACACAGTCACAACGTCACCGCTCGTCGATCTCATCAAGCCGGGCAACCGCGGGCAGACAAAGACAGGCCCTAAAGCCCAACGCCACGACCATCGCGAAAGGTCTCCGGCCCCCGATCACGAGACACTCTACACACGCGACGAAGCGACCGAGACGCCTCACCGACTTACCGAACCAGCCGTTCGCTAGGTTGGCGCGATAACCGACGCCGTCGCGGTGAGCCCGGCCCAGTGTCCCGCACCCGAGGGAATATTCAGTCGGCAAATCCGGCAACGAAGGTCGACACGCCCCGGCGGTCCCAGCGCGGGCGTCGCGCACGGATGAGGGGCCGTGCGTCCCTGTGCGGCTGGACATCGCGCGCAACGACCGCGGGTGGTTCGGGCGATTCGGTTGGCGAAACGAACAACACGCCGTCCTGCTCCGATCCTGCGGCTCGCACTAGCACGACCAACAGCTTGGTCTTGCTCTGGTTCGAAAGACCAGGCGAGCGAGGAACGCCACCTCCCCGAGCCTGAGCTCGTGATGCCCTCGATCGGCATCGGCCCGAACGCCGGCAGCAGCCGTGACTCGAGCACCGACCGATCGTCACGGATCGTCGACGGCTCGCGCTCAGGGTCCTGCTCGGTAAATCGCAACCACTCGGCCGCGGCGTCCGCAGATGTCGCGCCACTCCGGGCCAAGCGATGCAGCGTTCCGTGCCGCCGCGCCTCATCCGGCACGGCGTGTAGCCAATCCTCGGCAAGCGCGCACGTGAAATAGCCGGCGGCCGGCCGTCCTCGCCCGCTCCACGCCGGCCCGATTTCTTCTGCACCTGACGGCCGTCAGGCAGGCGATACTTCGTACCAAACCGGACCGCGAGCACGCTCGACGCGGAACACATAGCCGGAAGGGGACCGCAGGGCACTCAATGCAGATCGTACGGCGACTTGGGGACATATTGGGGAACACCCATCGTCCGCGGTGATGCCGCGCAATAAGTCCCTAGTTTGCAGGCCTCCTGCCCATGCCCCCGGCAGGACTCGAACCTGCGACCATCGGATTAGAAGTCCGGCGCTCTGTCCAGCTGAGCTACGGGGGCTGCGGGGGAATGTAGACATGATCGCGCGACGACTGCGATCCGGTTGCTGATTGGCCTAGGACTGATGGCGAGTAGCGGCGGGCGGTGGCCACCGCCGACGCCGGCCACGCGCGCAAGCGACCTGCCGCCGGGTCGCCGAGGCGCCGACCACTACATCGTGCCCGGATTCGGAAAGCCGCTGTTCCAGCTGTGGCGACCGGACATGGCTGCAGCGCTGGCCTGCACGCGCACCGGACGGGGAACGTCGCCTATGCCGTTCAACGACCACATGTTCCGCGCCTACGACGCGATCGCAGGATGGTCGGCGAGCGTGCTCAAGGCGATGCTGCTGGTGGCCTACGTCGACCGAGGATCGTGGCCCCCGCGCACTGAACAGCTACGACAGCTCGCTGTCTGTACCCGATCATCGCGTATTCGGACAACCTTGCCACGACGACGGTGGATCACATCGTCGGCAACGACGCCCTCGATGCGCTGGCCCATCGCGACGGCGTGAAGAGCTTCGTGCCGTACGCGACCCGTGGGGCGGAGCCTCATGCCGGTGAGCAACCAGACGAATTCTGCCTGCACATAGACCGCTTCACCGCCCGCCGTCATCGCCGCTACGCGATGCACCTGCTCGCCTCGATCACGCCCTCGCAGCGGTCGGGCATCGGCGAGGTGGCCCGGCGAAGGTGGAACCTGTACTTCAAGGGCGAGTGGGATACGGCACCGGCCTGATGGACCACCAGGTGGCCCTGCTGACCCGCGGCTGCGCGCGCGTCTCGATCGCCGTGCTCACCATGTACAACGGGTCGCATGCCTACGGCAAGGCCACGCTGAAGGGCCTGTTCTCCCGGCTCCTCAGGGGGTTCCCGCAGCCACCCAAGCACAAGCGCCACTGATGGTCAGGCTATGGGCGCATCTGGGCCCACATCGACGACGACATCGGGGCGATAATATCAACCGCACCAGCGCTGCGATTCCCACTATCCGTAGACCGCAGCGTGACCGTGCGGCGCGACATCGTCCTTGCAGCGGCGCCGTTCCCCTATACCCCGGCGCTGATCGATGCGGCAGTGGCGGGCCCGAGAGATCGGAAAATGAACAGTAGGGTCGCGGCGCCGCCGGCGGGTTGCAGCTCGCGCTCCGGAACGGCGACGAAGACCGGCTCCGAAGAAGGCAGCCCGCGATCAAGGTCGGCTGCTTTGATCGGTGAGCTATCAGGAAAACTTCCGAAAGTCGGCGCCACGATAAGCGGTCGGAGAAGGGCGTGCCTTGATCCGATGGCGGTCCCGGGCCGTGATCCTCCGCGCTGCGCCGTTCGAGTGGTTGAAAGCGATCTCGGCACCTCGGGATCGAGACGTCGCCGCTGTGCGTGGCAGTGCGTCGCAGGCCCCCAGCTGGGCCAGTTCTCGAGCACGTTTGGCGTGTCGATGACGTGGACAATGTGCGAGCCGTCCGCGTTCATGACGCAGACGTCCTGATTGAAGTCCGCCGGCGGACCGGGCAGCGTCCCCTGGTTTTCGCACATGAAGAGAATCTTCGTGCCGTCCGGTGAGTACCAGGGCTTGTGCCCACCGAAGCCATCGGACGCCGGGACGATGCTCTGACGTCCTGTGCCCGAAGGTCGAATCTTCTGAATCGTCCCCGTGGGGCTGTTGAACAAGATCCAACGACCGTCAGGTGACCATGTCGGGTGCTCGACCCCGAAGCTCCATGGAGTCAGGCGGTGAACACGGTGGGTCCCCGTCGTGCTGACAAGGAACGCAGCCTGTAGTTGCCCGTTCGCCGTCGGCCTGAGACGATCGAACACGATCCAGCGGCCATTCGGAGCGTACCGCGGCTCGACGTCGAAGCCGTTGCTCGCCATGGCCAGGCGGTGCGCGTGGGACCCGTCCGCGCGCATGGTCCACAGGTGCGTCTGAAAGCTCGACGAGCTCGGGTCCTGGTGGGAGGCGTCGAAGACAAGGCGCTGGCCGCTGGGCGCGTACGACGGCACCTCGTGGATGCCCTTGCCAGAGGTGATGACGTTCAGATCGCTGCCGTCGCGCCGCATGGTCGCGATCTGCTCGCTCCCATTGCGCTGGAAGAAGTCGAACGCGATGCGGCGACCATCGGGGCGCCAGTCCGAGAAGAGCCCCGGCCGCCTAACTAGGACAGCTATGTGACTGCCGTTGGGGCGAGCCCGCAAGAGGGGATAGCCGATCCCAGAGCTCGGATGGTCGTCTCGGAACAGGATCGGGCCGTTCGATCCAGGAAACGTCGCACTGGCAGAGCCCACGAGCCCCAAGACGAATGTTGTAAGCCCGGCGACGAGCAACAGACATCGCCGCATGTGCCGCCCCTCTCGTTCGCGACCGATAGAAGAACGATGGTATTGAGCCGCGCTCTGCTGGGTGTTGCGGAGCCTGCGCAACGACGGTGGTGGTGCGGCATTGGGCGGTCGCTTCCTGGCGCCGCTGGTAGCCCGAACCGGAGGGCGCCCAATGCTCCGACTGTCCTTCTCCTTGGTGAGAAACTGGGCAGCACTGATTCTGTGGCTGGTCGGCTGTCCAGCAGCTCGACCGACACGGCCCTGAGTTGAGCGCGATCCATGCTCACCGCGGTCACCATCGGCGCCAGGTCGCCATCAGCAACATCGAGATCGAGCAGAGTTCGTCGGGCTGCAACCAGCCGGCCAGGTCAGCCTGATGGGCGGCTTCGAGGCCATCACGAACGCGCGCTCTATCGATGCCGACGAGGCCCACAATACGTACCGCAGCGGACCGATACGCACGACTGGGTGGTGCTCATCCTCAGAACGAACTGAACTGAGCCTTCCCGCCCGGGCGGAGAGATCAGGACGCTGGCCACAAGCGTTACGAGAAGGGGACGCCTGGCCAACTCCATCAAGTTCAAGGACATGCGGCCAAAGTGGGTGTCATCGAGGCGCTCCTGGCGCTGTTCACCGGAATCGCCGGTCGACGGCAGGAACGGCGAGGCGGCGATGATGCCGGCCGCGGCGATCCCGCAGCCCAACGCGCAGCGGCTGGAAGGGAAGGTGCCCTGGTGGAAGTCGGTGGAGCTGTGTCCAAGGGACTTCAGGACAATCGGCGCCGCGCTTTTGGGTTCGATTCACGGTTGGAGGAGGAGGAGCATCTTCTACTACTTCACACACACCACCGCGAAGCACTTCCTGACGACCAGCGGCGCCAGCGAGAAGTACCTGGCGATCGGCGGCAACGGCGCGGAACGCGAACGAGCTGCGTGGGCTCTCGCCGAGTGCGTTGGTGCCGGGCGATGGACGAGCTGTTTCTGGGGCGGCGACGCCTGAGCGGGGTGGCGAAAGAACCGGCCGAAGCTCCTCGACCCCCGGATCGAAGTCGACGTGACAACAACGGCGACGGTTTCCGTATCGGGGTACAGAGAACAGCACCAGCCTGTTGATCCCTGCGACCCCAGGACCAGGGGGGCGCGGACGGAGGCGTCACGCTTCGTCTGGCGCTGACTCGCTCGCTTTTGAGCCTTCAGAACGGCATCGATCAAGTTCACCTGCAACGGTTCCCGGTCGGGAACTTCAACCGCGTCGTGACCTGATACATCAGCATCAGCTTCAACTCAGCCGGGAAGCATGACGTTCGCCGGTCAGCTGCTCGACGGCGACATGATGGCGAGCGCGCACCGCGCTGACCAGGCGCTGCCCAACGGCCGTCGATCTCGGCCGGCCTTCTCCCTTTGCTCAAACTCGACGTATCCATCGGATCAAGCCCTAGCCTTCCTGCGATGAACACCAGGGTGTTCCACGCAGGCCAACTCGGAGACGCTCTCGGGCCGCTGTTTGTACGGTTCGGAGGGCCGGCTCGCTCGGCCCTGAGATGATGGCTGGGTGCCCAGCCGCGTTGCCATCACGATCCGCCCGTACGCCAGCGCGGACGCCGAAGAGAGCCTGGATGTCTTCATCGAGGCGGTCACGCGCACGGCTGCTGCCGATTACACGTCGGAGCAGATCGAGGCGTGGGCGCGTCCCAATGATCGTGGCTTAGAGGATTGGGACCAGGCCCGCCTTGGTGTGGATACCTTCGTAGCTGTGGTTGATGGCCGCGTCGCCGGTTTCTCCGATGTGAGCGCCGCCGGATACGTCGACATGATGTTCGTCTCGCCCGCTCACGGTCGCCAGGGCGTCGGACACGCGCTGACGACCTTCCTCGAGAAACACGCGCTTGCGGCCGGCGCTGATCAGATGTCCGCCGACGTGAGCCTCACGGCGAGGCCGTTCTTCGAGGCGCACGGCTTCGTGGTCGTGGCCGAGCAGCATCCGTGATCGATGGCGTTCAGATGACTAACTTCCAGATGACGAAGCCTCTGGTGCAGTCCGAGCCGTCCTAAATTTGGGCTCGCCTTCACGCGCGAGGAGCTGCGGATCGTCTGGGACTATCGGGCGCGTTGGCAGGCTACGCGAATGCAACCACTCGTCAAGAGTGTTCAGTTTCGATCGCAGGGACACTTGTGCGGCGCCCAGCCCGACCCCTGCCTTCACCCTCAGGAAGTCTTAGCATGCGACGAGGCGCAACGCGCGGTGAAAGCAGGTGTCTGGCACCGTCGGCGCGAGCGTGGCTGTCGGAACGTCGACGTTGGGATCAGCCGCGGGGACGGGCGTGATGACCGCCTGTCCCCTGACCAGGTCGTATCCGACGGTGTCGGCGTAGTACAAGCCGATGCCGGTCGAGAACATCCGGGTGAACGGCGCCGCTGTCAGATAGAGCGGGAGTTGATCAGCCACGTGGGCATCGGTGAGATAGGCGCGCACGACCCGGCTGCTCGGCGGCGGCGTCGAGATCGAGACCTGCTGGCCAGGCGCCACGAACCCGCTGACATGCGGAACCTTGGGGAGCAGGTTGGCGCCGACGAAACCGAACGTGTTGCCGGTGTCGGCCACGGTCGGCCCACAAGCCGTCTGCCCGGCGATGTTCCAGCAGAGCTTGAACAGGCCCTGGTAGGCGGGGGTGCCGCTCGGATATCGCTTCGGCGTGTGCGGGCCGCCGAACGGACCCACCCGGACCCGCGGACCGAGCAGGGCCACAGACACGCTCGATGCTGTCCTGTTTGGTATGCCCAGAATCAGCTTAGGTGCGCCCGGGCCGTGCAACGCGATCGTGTACCCCTTCCAGAGCGGCGAAGGTAGCGACAGCAGCGGTGAGAACCCCGCCTTTGTGTTCGGTGGGAGTTGGCCGATGCCCATGATCCCCTGCGTTCCCGTGGAGCTCAGCAGCACCGCGGTGCCGCCAAACGACTTGACCGCCCCGAACGAAATCGGCTTCGCCGTCGTCGCGCTCGGCACCCCGTGGATCGTGAACGACCCGGTAGCTGTGCTTCCGGTGACTTTGCCCGAAACACCGAAACCCCCCAAGACGCGAAGCCTCGGCGAGATCTTCGCCCGCCGACCAACCGCCTTCCGCATGATCATGAGCTGGCCGGAGCCAGTGTCCACGATCACGGGGACCGGTTTTCCGCCGCCGACAGAGATCCGGGCGACCAAGAACATGCCGTTCACGCCCTCCATGAGCCTGAGTGGAATCGTCGCCCGCCGCACCGGCGAGCGAAACGCCCTCCCCTCAGCCGACCCGCAACAGACCGACGCGAAAACCGCCGCCAATACAACCGCCCGCTTCACCTAACTAACCCCGTCCCTCGAGAAAGTGCGGGCGCGGTCTGTGCGCCAACCGGCCGCTCCGCAGATAACGCGCTTCACTCTACACAGCACGCCTGACCAGATTGATCGGCTGGTTAGCAGCCTGGCCACGGAACATTCCTAGACGCTCACCAACCCCAGGCCGCTGCTCCTCGATCCAAGCATCCCTCTTGCTCGCGGATTGCAAACATGAACAGGCTGGCCGCGCGACGGGCTTCTGGTTATTCGTTGATTGGGTTGGGGCGTAGCTGGCGCACCAGCGTGGGAACGAGGCCCCCGGACGCCTGGGTCATGGACACTGAAAGACCACGAGTGGACAATCCGATGACTTTCTACCCGTGGGGCCGGAGCATGAGCCAGATCGGGGCGCCGCGCGGCAGCTTTTCGCGGCCGCTTTCGACGAACCCGAGACTGCGGTAGTAGGGAACATTCTCCGGCTTTGTGGTTTCCAGGTAGATCGGGACGGTTGCGTCGTCTGCGTCTGCGATCACGCGTGCCATGAGTGCCCGACCAACGCCCGAGCGCTGTGCGAGCGGCTCGACCGCGAGCTGCCACAGATAAAGGTGCGGCTCGCGGAAGTGGGCGCGCTTCATCGTCGCGTCGGCACGCGCGCCGCGCACCGTCGCGAACGGGCCTGCCAACGCGAACGCGGGGACGTCAAGGAGTGTCGAGATCGGCTCCGGGGGTGGCCATGCCGCCGAGTCGAATGTCACGGCTACGCCCACGAGCCGTCCACGGCGAAAGGCCGCGTAGCCCGGGCGGCCCCACCGCAGCGCTTTGCGATGCAACCCGCGGTGGTATCGCCACATGGCCAAACGCCGATGGCCCTCGCGCTCCGGACCGACGTCGAGCCAGCCGGGATCGTCCAAGCACGCGTCGGTCAGAACCTGCGCGACATCCCGGCCTGCTGCCCGGGCTATCGACGTGACTGTGGTCATCGATCCAAACCGTAGGTTGAGTGGGCCGCGCCGTCCGATGAAGGAGACACCACGATGGCCGACGGTCGCGAGAGTCGATGGTGCCTGCGGCAATCAGCGGTGGAGCGTCAGGGTTGCGTAGCTGAGGGTGTCATCGGCGATGCCGGCCTCGATGTTGTCCGGTGCGCCGGCCGCAAACACGACGGACAGAGACCGCGCCTGGCGGAAATCCCGGCGCGCGGCCCCGTACAGTCTCAGACGTCGCCGGACCGTGAACCGCGGCGGACGGCTCCGGATGGAAACCAGACCGAGCAGAGGGAGCTCGCTCACCGCTCCCCGCGGCGACGCGTAGCGCCGGCCGTTAAGCGCGTAGGCGTACAAGCCGACCTCCGCGCGATGGAGAGTGTCGCAGCTGACCCGCATCTGAATCCCCGAGGACAGCAGCACTGAGAGATTGGCGGGCCGACGGAGAGCGAGCGCGCAGGGGACGGGGTCGTACCTGGCCGAGGCGGTCGTGGAGCGCCCGAAGTCGTCCGTGCCGCGCACACCGAGAACGTAGAGGCGATGGCGATGGGCAAGCGACGGGGGGCGGAATGAGCCACCACCATTCTTGAGCCCACAGGCCGCCCATACGGGATGGTGTCCCGTCCGTGTCCACGAGCAATCGGCGTGATCCACAGCGCTTCCACCGACCCCGTTGTCATCACCCACCTCGAACGTGAAGGTTGGACGAAATGGGTTTGAGAGCGTCGATGGAATTCCGATCATGCCCACCCGGGTCACCGGCGCCGTCGTGTCAACGTCCAGATTCAGCCATTCAGAGTCGAGCGTGTTTCCGTTGGAGTCCACCAGGTCGACAGCCAGGAAATGCCCGCGGGGCCCGGACGTGGAGTCAGGGGCCAATGGCGAGGACGGTCGGTAGCTGGCACACACCGCCGCGCTGCAGCCGGGCAGCGGAGGCCCACATGGCTTCGTGACGAAGACCGAGTCCGGATGGCACTGCAGCCGTGTCCCGGCGTTCGCTTCGATTCCGATCACCGGCCGGACCTGGGTCGTGCGAAATGCATCCGGAGCTTCGGTAAAGCCGACCGGCCCCTCGGGGTCCTTATCGGGGTAGGCGCGAGCCCCCGCCGGTGCGACGAAGGTGATTCGCCGAGCGGCAACCGCGCCGGCGGGCAAGACCAGAGCCACTGCCAACAGCCCGCCCAGAAACAGGACGACTTCGAACCGAACGTAACGACGCCGGCGTAACGCGAGGAACTCGACTCCCATCTCGGTGCCCCCTCAGTTGAAGCTTCGTGCTCAAGCGCCGATGCGCGTTTGAAATCTAAACCATCTGCAGACCAGGCTCCACACGGCGCGTGCCGCGACCAGGTTGGCGTTTGAGCTCAATACTGTACGAATCCGATGCCCGCACGCGCCTTCTTTCGCGTGCTGACCACGTATCGACTCAGGCCAGCCGGGTAGTTAGACACCATCCAGCCCGTCGTGCTCATCAACGTCTTCGAGGTGCCAACGCGGGCCGATGCGGCCTTCATCGCGGGCTGGGAGCGTGTACGCGAGTTCCTCGCCGCTCGTGACGGTTTCAGCGCTACCGCGCTGCACCGTGCCCTGCGCGAGGACGTCGAGTTTCGCTTCGTCAACATCGCGCGCGTTGAGTCGCCCGAGGTGTGGCGAGATGCCGTCACCGACCCCGGCTTTCCAGGTCGCGAGCTGCCGTTCAACTCCCACCCGAGCCTGTATGAGGTCATCCGCGAGGAAGGCTCCGTCGACGACGCGGGTGGCACGGTGCTCATCAACCCATTCGAGGTCGTCGCGGACGAGGACGAGCAGTTCCTCGCGGGTTGGGAGCGGGCTCACGCGGCGATGTCGGGCATGGCCGGATTCCTCGGCACGCGCCTGCAGCGCGCCGTCGGGGCCGCGAAATTCCGCTACGTCAACGTCGCCCGCTGGTCGAGCCCGCTCGCGTTCAGTCGGGCACTGCAACAACCAGAGGTCCGCGGCGCGAGCGCGGCGATGTCGTTCCCGGCTCACCCGGCGCTGTACACGGTGATCCGCGACTGAGCCCGCAGCGCCCGGCCGGTGACTCCCGGCTCGCGTTACCTGGCGCTTGGCGACTCGGTGCCCTTCGGGTACGAGGAGTCCGGCGTGGTCCCGAAACCCAACTACCACAACGCGGCGAGCTTCCATGGGTTTCCCGAACAGCTCGGAGCCGACATCCGGAACAAGGCGGACTACCACGGCCAGTTGGTGATCGTGAACTACTACTCGCTCAACTACGGGTCGGCGGCGAGCAACGCCCAGTCGCTGCTTCTCGACAAGACCCTCGACGCAGCAGCGAAACCCTTCCACACCAAGTTTGCCGACGGCTTCGATGAGCTCAAGGCCGCGGCGGCCCATTCGGGCGGGAGCACATGCGCCGCGGGTCTTCTGACCCAGCTCGGCACGCTGGGCACGTGCGGCATTCACCCGAGCTATGCGGGTCAGGCGCTGCTGGCCGAAGCGCTGGAGACGGCGATTCGGACCTGACGCGCATCGGCGCCCTGCTAAGAAACAGAGCATGCCAAATATCTCGACACATCTCGCCACCCGCCCGCTGGGAGAGAGCGGACTTCAGGTTTCGACCTGCGGGCTGGGTGGCAACAACTTCAGCTGGCGGGTTGGTGACCTCGACGGCACACGAGCCGTGGTTGACGCCGCGCTGGCCGAGGGCATCAACTTCATCGACACATCCAATAGTTACGGCCGCGGGCGCAGCGAGGAGCTACTCGGCGAGGCGCTCAAGGGTCGTCGCGATCAGGTCGTTCTGGCCACCAAGTTCGGCTGGGACGTCGGCGACGGCCGAGACGATCGGGGGTCGCGCGACTACATCCGCCAGGCGGTCCTGGGATCGCTTAGCCGGCTGCAGACCGATGTGATCGACTTCTACTGGTATCACCGGCCCGACGGTGTGACGCCGATCGCCGAGACGCTCGAGACGCTCGACGAGCTCGTGCGCGCGGGGACGGTGCGGGCCGTTGGCGCCTCGAACTTCTCGGTCGAGCAGATCGAGGAGGCCGATGCGGTCTCGCGCGAGCGCGGGTTGGCTCGCTTCGAAGCCGTCCAGAACGAGTACAACCTCCTGGAGCGCGAGGCGGAGCACGACATGCTGCCGACCTGCGAGCGCCTCGGCCTGGGATTCGTCCCATACTTTCCGCTGGCCTCGGGACTCCTGACTGGGAAATACCGCCGTGATTCGCAGGGCCCAGGCGAATCGCGCCTGTTCGGACGCGACCAGATCGCCACCGATGACCAGTTCGACCTCATCGAGTCGCTCGAGCTCTATGCCCAGGAGCGTGGCCTGACGCTGACCGACGTGGCGCTCGGTGCTCTGCTGGCCCGCAGGCCGGTCGCCTCGGTGATCGCCGGCGCCACCAAGCCTGAGCAGGTGCGGGCGAACGCAGCGGCGGCCCGGTGGGAGCCGAGCGAGGACGATCTGGCCGCGCTGAGCGAGGTGCTCGACGGCTAAGCGTGACTAGGTCGAATAGACGCCCGCCAGCAACCCAGCGTAGGACCGCACCAGCGCCGCCCGTTCCTCGGGGATGAGCCGGCTTTCGAGATGGCAGCCCTCGCGCACCCACTCGTCCGAGTAGCGCATGGCCAGCGCGCGCTGCTCGGCGGCAACTCGGACCTGCTCGATCCCCGCGCCGTAAACGTAGGCGTAGAGCGCCGACAGCGCGTCGACGAGCGGACGCTCCTCGGGCAGGATCGCGCCGCTGCCCTCCCCCAGGCCCACGCCGGCGCTCTCGTCCCCTCGCTGATGCGCTCTGTGCACTCGCCACCACTCCACCTCGAGCTCGGCCGCTCGCGCCGGGTCGTAGGTATCGCCGTACCGACGCGCCACCATCGCGTAGAAGCGCTCCATGGCGCGCCTGGCCCCAGTGGGATCGTTGTCGGGGACGGGAGCCCACAACTGATTGGCCCTGAGCACGAGCCGCGCGCCCTGGAGGGTCTGGGGCCAGGGCAGGCCAAACGTGTGGTGCGTCAGCGAAACGGCCGCGCGGAGGAACGCGATCCACTCGCGGCGGTAGTAGGCGACCCAGGCATCGCATTCGAGGTTCGCAACACGGCGTGGGTCGAAGGCACGGTGAGCGGGCCCGCGCGACCGCTTGCGGCGGCGCAGTAACCCAGGCCTCTTGCGACGAGCGCTCATCGGTTCTCCTCAGGATGAAAGGATGGCGGGTCGCATGCCCGCAGATCAAGCCACCCGCGCGGTCAGCGTGATCTGCGAGTCGGCGTTGCGCCAGAACTGGCGGGAGGGAGCGCGCGATTCAGACGGCGTGCCCTTCGCCTATACCTGCCCCAGCCCGAGCCACTATCCCTGGCAGTGGTACTGGGACTCGAGCTTCGCCGCGATCGTGTGGCGGCGGTTCGATCCCGAGCGCTCGCGTCGCGAGCTCGAGTCGTTGCTGGCGGCGCAGAGAGGTGACGGGTTCATCGGGCACACGATCTTCTGGAATAGCCCCCTCACGGGCGTGAGGCGGTTCACCTACAACGTCGTGCCGAGCGACCGCCTCACCACCTCGAGCATCCAGCCGCCCGTGCTGGCGTGGGCATGGCGGATCGCCGTCGGTGACCCGGCCGAGGTTCCCGGGATCCTCGCCCACCATCGCTGGCTGGCCGAGAACCGCACCCTGTCCGACGACGGCCTGCTGTGGATCGTGCAGCCCGACGAGTCCGGACTTGATGCCTCGCCGCAGTTCGATCCGATCTGGGGCCACCACGCCCACGATCTCCCCGGGTTCGTCTCGCTCGTGCATCGCAACCGCCGGCTCGGTTACGACCTGGCGCAGATCGCCGCCGCCGGTGGACCGGTGTGCTGCGAGGTGCTCACCAACGTCCTGTACTCGCTCTCGCGGCAGGCGCTCGGCCTGCCATCGCTGACGCCGGCGATCATCGACCGCCTGTATGACGAGGAGACCGGGCTGTTCTGGCCGCTGGCGCAGCCGGCGCCCACGCGGCGAGTGCCGCTGACGTGGACCGCGCTTGCTCCGCTGGCGCTCCCCGATCTGCCCGCGTCGATCGGGCGGCGACTGGTGGAGGAGCACCTGCTCGACCCCACCCGATTTTGGCTGCCCGTCCCGGTCCCGTCCGTCGCAGCCAACGAGCCAAAGTTCGCGCGTGACGACACGCCGGTGCCTGGACTTCATCGCCTGTGGCGCGGGCCGACGTGGGTCAATGCCGCGTGGCTAGCCTGGCTCGGCCTTACGCGCCTGGGTTACGACGAGCCGGCCGACGAGATGGCGCGGAGCCTGGCCGGAGTGGTCCGCGCCCAGGGTCTGCGCGAGTACTACGACCCCTACAGCGGGCGCGGCATGGGAACGGTCGACTTTGCCTGGTCGTCGCTGATCCTCGAGATCGTCGACCCTGACCCGCGCGCCACGACGAGCTACCTCGATCTCACCGGCAGCCGCGTGGTCGACTAGCCGCCGGCGCGGTTGTAACCCTCGGCCGCCGCCTGGTAGCGGTCAAACGCGGCCTCGACGTCGGCGGGACCGCTCGCCGGTAGCCAGAACACGCTCCGATGCACGCCCGCGCGCTCGAAGCGCTCGATCCGCTGCGGATCGCGCATCATTCCCGCCACCGTGATGGGGATCGAGCGCCCCGCCTCCCGCGCCCGGCGGCCCAGCTCTTCGAATCGAGGGATGATCTGGTCATCGGGAACGCGGTTGGGCATCCACGCGTCGCCGAAGGCCAGCACGCGGTCGATGACATGGGGCCCGTTGCCGCCGACCAGGATCGGCGGGTGCGGGCGCTGGACGGGCTTGGGCCAGGACCAGATGCGGTCGAAGTCGACGTGCGCCCCGTGATAGGTCGCTTCGTCGTTCGCCCAGATCGTCTTCATGGCCTCGATCCGCTCGCGCATCAAGCTCGAAGCGCCGGCGGGCGTCGGTGCCGTGGTTGCGCATCTCCTCGACGTTCCATCCGGCGCCCACCCCGAACAGAACCGACCTCCGGAGAGCTGGTCGAGCGACGCGACCTCCTTGGCCGTGATGATCGGATCGCGCTCGATCACCAGGCAGATGCCGGTGCCGATCCGCAGCCGCTGGGTGGCCGCGGCCGCCGCCATCAGCGCGACGAACGGGTCGTACGTGCTGCTGTACTCGGGCGGAAGCTCGCCGCCGGCCGGGTAGGGCGTGTCGCGGCTCGCCGGGATGTGCGTGTGCTCGGGGAACAGAGCGACTCAAACCCGCGTTCCTCGGCCATGCGCGCGAGCTGAGTCGGATCGGGACGGATCGGAGCGGTGGGGAAGATCGCCACTCCGAATTTCATCGTCCGCGCACCCTAACCGAGCGCTACCGTTCACGGTATGCCCGAGACACAACGCGAAGTTGAATTGACCGACGAGGAGTGGCGCGAGCGCCTCTCGCCTGAGCAGTACGAGGTCCTGCGCCGTCAGGCCACGGAGCGGCCCTTCACCGGCAAGTACGTCAATGTCAAGGACGACGGCACCTATCACTGCGCCGGCTGCGGCGCCGAGCTGTTCGATGCCGACACGAAGTACGACTCCGGAACCGGCTGGCCCAGCTTCTATGAGCCCTCAGTGGCCGAGAACGTCGAGACGCGCGAAGATCGCAGCGGCGGAATGCTGCGGACCGAGGTCGTTTGCCGCCGGTGCGGCGGGCACCTTGGCCACGTGTTCGACGACGGGCCCGCGCCGACCGGGCTGCGGTATTGCATGAACTCGTGCGCGCTCGAGCTCGGGGGCAGCTCAGACTGAATCGTCGTCGGCGGCCCGCGAGCCGGCCGAGACCTCTTCCTCGATCACGTCGTCGAGGATGCGCTGCTCCTGGCGGCGCTCGCGACGCGTGAGCAAGATCAGGCCGACGACCACCGCGACGACGAGCAGGATCGCGCCGATCACGCCAACCTCGCTGAGGTACTTGGCCGCCGCGTGGCCGCCGAAGTATCCCGACCAGGCCGTAAGTGATCCCCCAGGTGATCCCGCCCAGCGCGTTCCAGAAGAAGAACTGCTTGAACGGCATCCGGTTGATCCCGGCCAGCCAGGCCGCTGCGAAGCGGACCAGCGCGATCCAACGCGCGAAGAAGACCGCCTTGCTTCCGTGCCGCTTGAAGAACTGATCGCCGGCGCGGATCACCAAGATCCGGCGGCGCTGGAAGGGACCCGGGCGCCTCGAGCACCTCGCGGCCGAGCTTGCGGCCGATGAGGTAACCCAGGTTGTCGCCGATGATCGCCGAGGCGATCCCGATCAGGATGACCAGCTCGATCGAGAGCTTGCCCTGGCTGGCCAGGACCGCGGCGAGCACCAGGGCGGTCTCGCCGGGGGACGGGACCCCCATCGACTCGAGGCCGATGATGGCCGGCAGCAGATAGCCGAGACTGCTGGAGAGGGCGATGATCGCGGCCGGGCCCAGCATCGGCTCATCACGCGGCCGGGTTTTGGAGCAGCGCCATCAGCGACAGCCCGGCCGGCAGCGTACGGCCCTGAGCCAGCCAGCGGGCCTCGATCCGCAGCGGCTGTTCGAGGACCCCGTTGAGCCAGCTCGGCCCCAGCTTCAGCTCGGGCGTGTACGTCCCGTTGGCGCGGTTGCCGCGGTAGCGCTGGGCCAGCCGGACCACGGCAGCCGGTGGCAGCAGCAGGCTGTTGAACGAGGTCATGCGCTGAACCCGCCAGCCAGCCTGCACCGCCGCCGCGCGCAACGTCCGGCGCGAGTAGCGGCGGTAATGATGGTTGGCCTCGTCGTGCAGCGACCATAGCGCCTGGTAGGCGGGCACGGTCACCAGCAGCCATCCCCCGGGCTTGCATACGCTCCGTAGCGAACTCAGCGTGACGAGGTCGTCGGGCGTGTGCTCGATCACGTCCAGACAGACGATCAGATCGAATGTGCCAGGACCCCAGGGAAGGTCCTCCAGGCGCCCTGTCTCGACCTCGCCATGACAGCGACCGCGGGCCAGCTCGGCGGCCTCCGGATCGAGCTCGATGCCCCGCACCTGCCCCAAGTGCACAAGCTCGGCCATCGTCCGGCCCGAACCGCAGCCGGCATCAAGCACCACGGCGGGCACAGGGAGGGGCAGGCGGTCCAACTCGGTCCGGATGATCACCCGCCGGCCGCGGTACCACCAGTGGTGCTCGTCGACCTCGAGCATCACCTTCATCAAGCGTTCGTCCATCGTCCTGATGCTGTCAGCTACCCGGCCCGCAGGTCAGGTGACCAGCAGCGGCTCGGCCTCGGTGGCCTGCGCGACGGGCAGAAGAAGGGTGAATTTCGCCCCGCCGCCTTCGGGCGCGGCGAGGATCAGCTCGCCGCCCATTCGCTCGGCCAGCTCGCGTCCGATGGCCAGACCGAGACCGAATCCGGCCTGACCACCGGTCTGACGGCCCCGCTGGAAGCGCTCGAAGATGAGCTCGCGTTCCTCGGCCGAGACGCCCGGCCCCTCGTCGCCGACGCTCACCACGGCAGACTCGCCGTTGCGGAGCTCGACACGGATCTCGCCCCCGTGGGGGCTGACGCGGACCGCGTTCTCGAGCAGGATGCGGAGGATGCGGGCCACGCTCCCCGGATCACCCCGTGCCCACACGGGGCCGGCCGTGTCGTCGAGGACGGCGATCAGGCCCCGCTCGGCGGTCCCGAGCTCGAACTCGGCGATCACCGCACGGCTGAGCTCGCCCAGCTCGAGGGGCTCGGAGCGCAGCTCGACCTCGGCGTCGATCCGGCTCAGATCGAGCAGGTCGGCGGCCAGACGTCCGAGCCGTCGCGACTGGGCCCGCGCTCGCCCGAGCAGCATGCGGGCGTCGGCCAGATCCGGCGAGCTGGCGTACAGGTCTTCCTGGAGGAGCTCGAGCATGCCCTCCAGCGAGGTCAGCGGCGTGCGCAGCTCGTGCGACGCCGTGGCCACGAAGGCCCGGCGCGCCTCCTCCTGCTGGGTCAGACGCCGCTGCATGGTCGAGAACGCGCGGCCCAGGTCGCCCACCTCGTCGCGACCATGGTCGACGGGGAGATCGACCGGTCCGCCCTGGGCGAGCTGGAGCGCGGCCACGCGCAGCCGGCGCAGACGCCGCACCAGCGTGGCGGCCAGCGGGATGGCCAGCAGCAGAGTCAGCGCCAACCCGGCCAGCGCGGCATCGATGAACGCGGTGCGGACCGCGTGAACGGCACCGGGGATCTCGCCGATCGGCTGGCGGGCGGCGACAACAAACCGCTGGCCATGAATGACGATGGGGATCGATATGCGGGCGTACTCCGTCCCGCCGTCGGTACCGAAGCTCGACACCGTGCGGCTGGTGAGAAACGCCTGCCGGACGTCGGGAAACGATTCCGTGTCGACGCCGACGTTCAGCGGCACGGCGCGGCCCTGCTGGTCGAAGTAGCCGAACATCGTGATCGCTGCGCCGATCCGATTCCCCAGGCTCCGCTCGCTCGCGATCAGCTTGCTGAGTTCAGCTTGCCCCGCCCTCTTTCCCCTGTCCTTCTTGTTGCCCACGCTCGCGTCGAGCACGTAGCTCAGATCGAGCGTCTTGAACTGCTTGTTGCTGTAGCGCATGTTCTGCTGGAGCGTCGTCAGCGCGGCGTTTCGCAGCGATTGCTCCAGCGGACCCAGCAACGCCAGCGCCGCGACGGCGAGCGTGGCGCACGTGGTCACGACCACCGCGCCGACGATGCGGCCACGGAGGCCGAGCGCGCCACGTCGCGGCCTCCGGAACATGGGCTAGGGCGCTCGCAGCCGGTAGCCGGCGCCGCGCACGGTGAGGATGTAACGCGGCCTCTCGGGCTCCGGTTCGAGCTTTTCGCGCAGGTGGCGGATATGCACGTCGATCGCGCGCGGGTCACGGTAGGCGCTGTCGCCCCAGATCGCGCGCAGCAGTTCCTGTCGGTTGAGCAGCCGGCCAGGATCGGCCATCAGCGCGTCGAGCAGCTCGAATTCGGAGAACGTCAGGCGGACCGGCTGGCCATCCATGGTGACCTCGCGCTGGGCGCGATCGAGTGCGATGGGACCGACCACTAGGACCTCGTCCCCCATGGCGCGGGTGCCCGCCCGGCGCAGCACGGCGCGGATCCGGCTGCGCAGCTCGGCCAAGCCGAATGGCTTGGTGACGTAGTCATCGGCCCCGGCTTCCAGCCCGAGGACGGCGTCGGCCTCGGAGTCGAGCGCGGTGAGCATGATGATCGGAACCACGTTGCGACGTCCACGGAGCGTTCGGCACACCTCGTAGCCATCGGGTCCGGGCCCGAGCGCGACGTCGAGCAGGACGATGTCGAAGTGATCGGTGCTGGCACGGTCGATGGCGGCGCGACCGTCCGCCACAGCCATCACTCGATGGCCCTCGCGCGAAAAAGAGCGAGTGAGCATCTCGCGAAGGTCCGATTCGTCGTCAACGACAAGAATGCTGAGCGAGGCGTCCGCTGCTCGCGGGGGCGGAGGCTGGGGCGAAACTGAGCGCTCGGTAGCCATGCCTGTGCCGATCGTAGCGAGCGCCGTCCCTGACGATGACGTTTGTGGCCCCGTGGGCGACGCTCAGGAGGGCGTCAGCGTTCCCGTTCGCGTGTCCGAAAAGGCCGAACGACCGGCGGATTCGGGAACCGGAACCGGCTCCGCGCGGGGGACGAGAGCACCTGCCGCCGCCACAGCCCATAGGACCACGAGCCAGGTGATCGTGGCGAGCGTGACGTGGACCCAGACCATGTCGGTGGGCAGCCGAAGCTCGTACTGGACGCTGCCGACGAGCCCCTGCGCGGCCAGCAGGATGGCCAGCACAGTGACCGGCTCGAGCGCCTCCTGCGTGACGCCGCGGTGGCGGCGCAGGAACCACACGCCGATCACAGCTATCCCGAACAGGGCGGCGATGGTGGCATGGCGGTGAACGACCCACGTCAGCGTGTCGGCACCTTCGAAATGCAGGCGATGGATCCGCTGACCGGTCGAGCCGCCAGCGTGCGGACCTGCCGCCGTGGCCGCCGTGCCGGCGAAGATCGTCAGGGCGCCGAGTGGCGCCAGAGCCCGGACCGACCACACGGACAGCCGGTCCGATGAGCGCGGCCGCGAACCGGGTTCATACGTGGCACGCCAGGCCAGCGCCACGGCGGCGATCAGAATGATCATCGACAGGCCGAAATGCGCCATGACGAAGCCCGGCGCGAGATGCTCGCGCACGGTGAACCCGCCGAGGACCGCCTGGGCCACCACACCCAGCGGAAGGACCACCGCCAGCAGGGCCAGATCACGCCGAAAGGGACGTCGTGTGAAGGCCAGGACGGCCGCGATCACCGTCAGCACTCCGACGACGGCTGAAATGGCCCGATTGCCGAACTCGATCAGCGCGTGGCTGCTCAGCGGGGGAAGCGCGCTACCGCCGCATTTGGGCCAGTCGGGGCAGCCGAGCCCCGAGTCGGTCAGCCGCACCGCGGCGCCGGTGAGCACGATCAGTGTCAACGCCGCCAGCGTGATGTAGGTGACGCGACGGTATTGAGCCGGATTGACCTCGAGGCGTCTGCGCATGCGCTCTCTAAGCATGCCGCACGACCATCACAACTGCATAGTGGCGTACTCGAATGGGAGGGCGGCCTCGAGCTCGGCCAGCCGCGGCGCTTGGGCATCGCGGGGCGAGGCGATCAGCTCCTGCTCCTCGGGCCAGGCGATGGCGACGTCAGGATCGTTATAGGCGAAACCACCCTCGAGCTCCGGCGCGTAATAGTTCGAGGTCTTGTAGACCACGTCAGCCAGCTCGGACAGCACGCAGAAGCCGTGGGCGAAGCCGTCGGGACAAAACAGCTGGTGGTGGTTGACGTCGTTGAGCTCGAAGCCGACCCACCGCCCAAAGCCGGGCGAACCCCGTCTCACGTCGACCACCACGTCGAAGATCGAGCCCCGGGCGCACCGGACCAGCTTGGCCATACCCGGCTGGAAGTGCATTCCCCGCACGATCCCGCGCCGTGATCGCGATTGGTTGTCCTGGACGAACTCCATGCCCAGGCCGAGTTCGTCGAACGTGCTGCGCCGGAAGGTCTCGAGGAAGAAGCCCCGCTCGTCGCCGTGAACTCTGGGTTCGAGCAATATTGCCCCATCGAGATCGGTCGGAAGCGTGCGCATGGCCGGCACGTTAGAGAAAATCGCACCGTGCGCGTCCTCGTAACCGGCGGTGCCGGCTTCATCGGAGCCAACGCGGCCCTGGGCTTGGCCAGCCGTCACCCCGACTGGCAGCTGCTCACCGTCGACAACCTGCGCCGTCGTGGGTCGGAGCTGAATCTGGCCCGCCTGCGGGCGGCTGGGGTCGCATTCCAGCACGCCGACGTCCGCGAGCTCGACGATCTCCTGGCCATCGGCCCGATCGACGCGCTGGTCGAATGTTCGGCCGAGCCTTCGGCGCTGGCCGGTGTCGACGGCAGTCCCGACTATGTGGTCAAGTCCAACCTGCTCGGCGCCTACCACTGCCTCGAGCTGGCCCGGCGGTACCACGCCAATCTCGTGTTTCTCTCCACCAGTCGCGTCTACCCCGTCGACGGCCTGCGGCGGCTCGGCCTGGATGAGACCGACTCCCGCTACGAGCTGACCGCGGCACAACCATCGCCGGGCGCCTCACCGTCCGGGCGTGAGCGAAGAGTTCCCGCTCGGCGGAGCCAGGACTGTCTACGGAGCGACCAAGCTCGCCGCCGAGCTGCTGATCGAGGAGTACCGCGCGGCCTACGGGCTGACCGCGGTCGTGAACCGGTGCGGCGTGGTGGCCGGGCCGTGGCAGATGGGCAAGGTCGACCAGGGCGTCTTCACTCACTGGTTGCTGGCCCATCACTTCCGTCGTCCCCTCCAGTACATCGGCTTCGGCGGGGCGGGCAAGCAGGTCCGTGACCTGCTCCACGTTGACGATCTGATCGAGCTGCTCGACCACCAGTTGGGCGCGCCCGCCGAGTGGGACGGGGTCGTGGCCAACGTGGGCGGAGGCCGGCAGTGCTCGCTCTCGCTCCGTGAGACGACAGCGCTGTGCGCCGAGATCACGGGGAACTCGGTGCCGATCGAAGGGGTGGAGACGACGCGCCCGGGCGACGTCCCGCTGTACATCTCGGACTGCGCGCGCCTGCACGGCATGAGCGGGTGGCGAGCAACCCACGGTCCCGAGCGAATCCTGTCCGACATCCACCGCTGGATCTGCGCCCACGAGGAGGAGTTGCGCGCCGTTCTGTGACCGCCTTGCCGGAGCACGAAGCTAACCTTCGCGCGGTGTGCCAATGAAGCTGTCGGTGATCATCCCCGCGCGGGATGACGTGGAGTCGATGGCGACACTTTCGGCGCCGTTGTGTTGAGCGGCCGGTTCTGAGGGCGCGCCGTGGCCAATGCGACCATTGCTGCGCCTGCGCTGCGGCGACCGTCGCCCGCGACCGGAGTGCTGATCGGCCTCCTGATCGCGGCCGCAGCACTCCTGATGTATGCGGGGCGGCATCTGAGCTTCTTCGCCGACGAGTGGGTGTGGATCCTCGATCGGCGTGGTGGGGGGCTGAACAGCTTCCTCGAGCCCTACAACGGCCATTTCTCGCTGTTTCCCATGGCCGTGTACAAGCTCCTGTTCTCCCTCGTCGGTGTCCGCCACTACACCGCCTACCGGGGCGTCGGGGTGGGCGTGCAGCTTCTCTGTGCCGTCCTCCTCTACATCCTGGTGCGAAGGCGAGTGGGGCCCTGGCTCGCGCTCGTGCCCACGACGCTCCTGCTGTTCATGGGCACGGCGGCGCAGGATCTCCTGTGGCCATTTCAGATCGGATTCCTCGGCTCGATCGTCGGCGGCCTCGCCGCCCTGGCCGTGATCGAGGATCGTCGCTCGGGCATGCTCGCGACCGTGCTGCTGGTGTTCTCGATCGCGTCCTCGGGCGTCGGCCTGGCGTTTCTGGTCGCTGCCCTCGTCGCGATCGTCGCGCGGCGCGATCCGTGGTCGCGGTTGTGGATCGTCGCGGTACCCTCGCTCGTGTTCCTGACCTGGTACGCCGGCTGGGGTCAGTCGAAACCGATAACCGTGACTGCGGTCCTCGGCGTGCCGGCTTCGATCGCCGACGCCGCTGCCGGCGTCGCCTCGGCCATGGCCGGGCTCAACACGGCGATCGGGCCTACCGTGCTGAACCCATGGGGACCGGCCGTCGCGTTGGTGGGCCTGCTGGTGATCGCGCGTGTCCTGGCGCGAAAACGTCGGCCGCCGGCCGACGCCGATGCTTCTCGCCGCGGTCGCGGGAGTCCTGACGTTCTGGGGGCTGGTCGCGCTCCAGCGGGCGGCATTTGCGAACCTCAACACCAGCCGCTACCAGTACATCGGCGCCGTGTTCGTCTGGCTGATCGTGGCCGAGGCACGCGTGGGAACCAAGCTGACCGGCACGTGGCTGGCCTTCGCCGGACTGCTGGTCGCCGGTGCTCTGATCGCCAACGTGGGTGAGCTGCGCGACGCGGTGGCCGGGCTGCGGACGCACGACGACGAAGTCCGCGCATCGCTGACGGCAGTTGACGTGGCCGCGCCCGTGGTCTCGGCTGGGTTTGTGCCAGATCCGGTGCGCGCGCCGGTCATCACGGCCGGGCCGTACCTGGCCGCGGCGCGAGATCTCGGCACCCCCGCGTTCCCGCTCGCCGAACTCCCCCACCTGCCCGCTTCGCTGCGCCGCCGGACCGACGCCGTGCTAGAGCGGGGCGAGGCGCTCCGTGCGAGCCCGGCGCCGTCGCCCGGATGCCGCCTCACGGCACCGCTCCTGTCCCGATCCGCGCTTGCAGTGAACGTATTTCCCGGTCACGACGTTCGTGATCCGAGACCTACAGAGCTCCAGCCTGAAGATCTACCTACGTCGCTTCGCGCCGGCCTTCGGGCCGCCCCGACTCGCACTACTGGCGGGGCATTCGACCAGCGCTGTTCAGTTTCCCGTCGATCGCGCGCCGCGGACTCCGTGGCATCTTCTGATCGTGCCCGGTCATGGTGTCGCGACATGCCTTCGATGAGACGCCCGCGCGTGTCCGCAGTCCTGGCTCACCTGCGCTCGGGCCGGCGGGCCAGCTCGGCGCCGGCCGCAGCGAGCGACCGAATGAAGCGGATGGTCGAGCGCGACGTCAGCGACTCCGGCCACATGCGGCGCCTCCTTGCCTTCCTTCTCACCCCCGAGGCGAACTGCATAGATGTCGGCGCCAACCACGGCGCGGTGCTGGCCGAGATGCGTCGGGTGGCCCCGCGGGGGCATCACATCGCGTTTGAGCCCCTACCGCATCTGTGCCAGCTGCTCCGCACGCAATATCCGGATGTGGAGGTCCACCAGGCGGCTCTCTACAACGAACCTGGAGAGGCCGAGTTCTCCTACTTCCACGGCCAGGCCGACGGGTGGAGCGGTCTGCAGTTCCGGCCGCTGCCGGGGGGCCAGGAGGCCACGGTCGAACAGATCAAAGTCCGTCTCGAGGTCCTCGATCAGGTCCTGGCGCCCGACTTACCGTCCGGCGGTCATCAAGATCGATGTCGAGGGAGCCGAGCTCCAGGTCCTTCAAGGAGCGGTGCAGACGCTGGGACGCCACCGGCCGGTGGTCATCTTCGAGCATGGCATGGGGTCGGCGAACGCGTACGGAACGTCACCCCAGGACGTCTTCGCGCTTCTCAGCGACGACGTCGGTTATCGGGTGTTCGACCTCGACGGCAACGGGCCCTACACGCGCGAGGAGTTCGAACACGTCTTCAACGCTGCCGAGCGCGTCAACTTCGTGGCTCACCCCTGAGCACCCGACGACGCGGGAGGCGCAACGCGGAAGACCTCCTCGGGGCCAACCGTTCTCACGTAGCGGAACAGACCGTGGGCCTCGAGGGCGGACGGGTCAGGAGCCGTCTTTTGCGGGAGGATCATCCAGGCGACATGGAGGGGCTGCAAGCGCTGCCAGAGCACCCGGTCGCTTGGCATCACCGTTCCGTCGTCGTCGAAGATGCGGGGCCGGCTGCCCTCCGAGAAGGCATCGCTGATCAGTCGTCCATCGGCGTAGAAGCGCGCCTGCTCGCAGCTGTAACCCCAGGCCCGGTAGGTCTTGCCGCCAACCTGACCCAGGTACTTGGCGGCCGCGTAGCAGGGAATCCGTGCCGCCAGATAGGCATCGATGCCGCTGGGCGAGGTCGGGGGGTCGCCGTTGTTGCGATGCACCCAATGCACGTAGGAGAACGAAGTCCAGAGACCGATGACCGCGCAGGCCAGACACCAGGCCGGGGCGAGGACCGGCCGCGTCAGTCGACCGCCCGCCCAGCCCTTCGCCGCCGTTATCGCGGCGTCCGCCGTCAGCCCCGCCCCGAGCGCAAAGAAGCCGACCGCCGGAACCAGATAGCGAGGGTTGGCCGACACGTTGAGTGAGATCAACACGCTGACGAGAGCTGCCAGTGCGGCGCCGAGAAACGTCCGGTCTCGCCAGCCGGACGGGAGCACCAGTCTGATCACGCCCAGCCCCAGCAGCCACGACAGCGGAGAGCGGTGGATCCCGGTGTCGTAGTTGATCTCCCCCCGCAGATATTGCAGATCGCGCTTGAGGACCGTGATCATGCCCGGGTTGTAGCCCGCCGAGCTCTCCGATCGGCTCTGCTGCCTTACCTCGAGCGCCGTCCACAGACCGTGACGGTTGCCAAAGATCCCGGTGAGGAACGGGTACACCGGATCGCCCGTGGTGTGAATCGTCCATGCGTACCAGGGCAGCGCGATGACGGCTCCGCCGGCCAGCACGCCCGGCAGCGCCTTCCAGATCGCGGGCGATCGGCCGGCGGCGACGAGCACCGCGACCATCGCCGCCGCCGAGAACAGCAGGCCGGTGTACTTCGTGGCCGCCGCCTCGCCGAACAGCGCCCCGGCGAGCAGCAGCGAGCCCACCGCGGGCATACGCCCCTCCGCTGCCTCGAGGCCGATCAACGTTCCACCCAGCACGAAGG
Source organism: uncultured Solirubrobacterales bacterium (assembly GCA_963734775.1). Classification (GTDB taxonomy): domain Bacteria; phylum Actinomycetota; class Thermoleophilia; order Solirubrobacterales; family Solirubrobacteraceae; genus Palsa-465. Next base: position 121,625 of record CAVTJE010000033.1, on the reverse strand, counting down.
CCAACATCCAGGTGTCGACGAAGGCCGCCGTCCCCGCGTAGATGACCACCGGACTGGCCAGCATCACGATGCCGGCGAGGAATCCCGCACCGACCCGACGGCCCGACCCGATGAACCACAGCGGTAGGGCGAGGACGGCGATCGCCAACACGGTGTACTCGAGTGCCGCGGCCGCCACGGCGCCCTGCGTGAACAGCATCATCACCGCGAACATCGCCTCGTTGGCTTGGGGGAAGAAGCTGTAGCGGACGAACGGGTCGTAGACGAGGCCGTGCTGACGAACCAGGTCGCGGGCCAGCGGAAGGTGGTAGGAGGGAGCGTCGAACGCCGTCGACGGGTACAGCGTGAAGTACGAGAACCCGACCAGGATGAGGACGAGGACGGCGAAACAGGTGATCGTCGCCGGACTGGGTCTCGTGATCGCGCGATAGTGCCGGCGCCACCGCGGGAGATCGCGGAACAGGCACGCGACTGTGACCGCCGCGGCGGCCAGTCCGAGCACCGTGACGGCGCAGGCCGGTGAAGATCCGCAACCACGAGAGCAGGCACACGGCCAGGCTGAACAGCGCCATCCCCACCAGCAGCGCGATCACCGGCGCCACCGGGCCCTCGAGCTGTCGTCCGGCAGACCGGATAGCCCAGGCAGATGGCGATGGCCAGCACCGCCGCAACGCGCCCGTAGGACGCCAGCCACAGATGGGCCAAGGCGATCAAGCAGGGCAGACTAGTGGTGGGGCACTGCTCGTCGACGCCACCGGCTACCGTCCAGTGGCGTGAGCGCGACCGTGCGGGACCAGACACCGCTCCGTCAACCGTCGCCGGGGCGCCGGCCGGCCGTCTCGCTGCGTCAGGTCAGCAAGGCATTTCGCCTGCCCCACGAGCAGTACCACACGCTCAAGGAGCGAGCGCTTCACCCGTTTCGCACCCACCGCTATGACGAGCTCCGCGCGGTGCAGGAGGTCAGCGTCGATATCGCCGCGGGCGAGTTCTTCGGAATCGTGGGTCGCAACGGCAGCGGCAAGAGCACGCTGCTCAAGTGCCTCGCCGGCATCTACGCCATCGACTCCGGCGAAGTCGAGGTGCACGGCCGGCTCTCGCCGTTCATCGAGCTCGGGGTCGGCTTCAACCCGGACCTCACCGCGCGCGACAACGCGATCATCAACGCGATCATGCTGGGCCTGTCGCGCCGGCAGGCGCTCGAGCGACTGGACGAGATCATCGCCTTTGCCGAGCTCGAGTCGTTCATGGACCTAAAGCTCAAGAACTACTCGTCGGGAATGCAGGTGCGCCTCGCGTTTTCCGTCGCCATCCAGGTCGATGCCGATGTCGTGCTGATCGACGAGGTGCTCGCCGTCGGCGACGCGTCGTTTCAGCAGAAGTGCTTCAGCGAGTTCGCGCGTCTCAAGGCTGAGGGTCGGACGATTGTCTTCGTGACCCACGACATGGGCTCGGTGGAGCGATTTTGCGATCGCGCCATGCTGCTCGAGCGCGGACGCGTGGTCGACGCGGGAGACCCTCAGTCGATCACGCGTCAGTACAACGAGCTGAACTTCCGCCGCGTTCGCGAGGAGGCGCGGGATCACGGCGGCCCCGAGGCCCTGCGCCGCAGCCCGGTGGCGGAGCTCCTCGGTGCCTGGTTCGAGTCGGGCGACGGTGAGCGACTCGTGGAAACGCCCCAGGGCCAGACCTGCTGGGTGCGGATGGACGTTCTCTTCCACGAGCGGACGAAGGATCCAATGTTCGCCATCGCTCTGCACGACGACAGCGGCCGCACCGCCTTTGCCACCAGCACACAGCTCAAGCACGGCCCGACGGGCGAATTCGGCACCGGCGAGGAGGCCTCGGTCCGCATTCAATTCGACAACTGGCTGGCCCCCGGGCGCTACCGCCTAACGGCTTCGGTCAGCCGGGACGGACTTGGCGCCGATGCCTACGACATGCGCGACGACATCAGCTCGATCATCGTCCACGGCGGCAAGTCCGGTGGCGGCGCGGTCGACCTGCCGAGCACGTTCGAGATCGACCGGCGCTGAGGAGCGGCTCAGCTCGTGTCGCGTCTGCGCCGGCGCAGGCGGTATGAGGCCCGGTAGCCCAGCTTCATGACGCTGAACATCGGCTTGCCGATCTGCGGGTGCGTGGCCAGGGCGAGCAGAGGTCGCTGGACATCGGGTGGCAGGGCGCCGCCCGGTCCGATGAGACGCATCGCGTCCTCGCTGAGCACTCCGCTCATTACGCCGTGTCGGCGCTCGATCGCGCTGGCCGGGGTGGCCGGCGCGTCGCACGTCTCGACGTAACACGCGATCAGCTTGGCCGCCGTGGCCTCCCAGGTGAGCCCGCTGGCCGCCTGGCGGATGGAACGGACGTTCTCGCGCCGAGCCTCATCGTCGCGCAGCAGATGCAGGGCACGGTCGGCGCTCCACGACGCGTCCCACGGCTCGATTTGCGCGGCCGAATCGGGCAGGAGCTCGCTCAGCGACGTTCCCCGCGCCCACAGGCAGGGAACGTCGTGGTCGGCGGCCTCGAAGGGAATCAGGCCGAAGCCCTCGTAGACGGTCGGATAGGTGACCAGCCGTGAATGACCGTAGAGCCATTCCTTCTCAGCCTCGGATACGGCGGCGAAATCGAGCACCCGGCCGGCGACGCTGAGGGCGCAGGGCCAGGAACTCCGCCTCGTCGGCCGTGGAGGAGCCCTCGGCCACGGCCGGGCCGACGAGCAGCAGGTAGCCGTCCCATTGATGGCGCCTCTGCAGCTCCTCGAGCACGCGCAACGCGAAGGCGCGGTTCTTGTGGCGGAAATCGGTGCCGATGCACAGGATCGCCTCGGCTCCCTCGGGTAGCCGTCCGGCGCCCCGAGGCGCCACCGCGGGCCCGCTCTCGTGGACGAACCTGTGGTCGACGCCGATGTGCACGACGCTGGCGCGGCTCGGCTCGACGAGATCCTCGGCCAGCGCATCGTCGCGCGCGTGGGCCGAGAAGAACACCACCCGGTCGGCCACGGCGAGCGAGGAGCGCGTGATCCGCCGGTAGCCCTGCCAGGCATCGGCGTTGCGGAAGTACGAGGGGTTGCGATAGCCGATCAGATCCTGGTTGGTGATGATCAGCCTCTCTCCCAGCCGGGCCAGGAACGACAGATCCTCGTCGTTGTTGATCTGAAACGGCCGGTGCACGACATCGGCCGGGTCGCGGCGCAGCGCCTTGGCGCGACGGCGGCTGAGCAGGCGCACCTCGGACATGGACTCGAGTGCCCGACCCGCCCACGGGTTGACGTCCTCGGGGACGATCGCGGTGATGCGCACCTGACCGGTCCGGGCCAGGGCACCGATCAGCTCGACCACGTGGAGTTGCGTCCCCGTCGTCGGGCCGACGAGAACACGCGCGTCGATCGCCACCGAAAGCCCCTTCAACGCTCGTCGCGCCCCGCTGAGAGCGCGCGCCAGCGGTCCCGCTCGATCCTTCTGCAGCGCGACGATTCCGCTGTGGTAGTAGGGATACCGCGCGGCCAGGACGCGCTCGTTCTCCTCCTGAACGACGCCCGGCTTGCCGTTGCTGGCGAAGCTGGCGCCACCGTGGTGGAACACGAGCACGTCGTCGGCGAGAACGTGGCAGAGGCCGTTGCGCAGACAGCGCTGGGAGAAATCGACCTCCTCCCCGTAGCCTGGCGTGAACGCGAGGTCGAAGTCGCCGACCAACTCGAGCGCGCTGCGCCGAACCAGCATGCAGTGGCCGATCGCGGTGGGCAGGCGCGGGCGAACGCGGAGCGAGCGCTCCCTGATCGCGGCGGCGGCGTCATTCAGATTCCACTCCTGGGGCAGCCGTGCCTGCGGCCGGCGCTCGGGAACCGAGACGATGCTTCCGTGGTTGGTGAGCGCCGTCGCCGTGGCGACCGTGCTGTCGACGTAGGCCGCCGCGCGCATTCCCTCAAGCCAGCCATCGGCGACCAGACAGTCCGAGTTCAGGACGGCGACATCGGCCGGGGCGGTCGCGGCAAAGGCGGCGTTGACGTTGGCCGGAAAGCCGACGTTGCTCTCCTGCCGTGCGTAGATCAGCTCGTGTTGGCTCGTCTCGACGCCATCGAGTGCCCGCACGAACTCCTCTGATCGCGTGTCGGGGCTGGCGTCGTCACAGATGAGGATGCGGGTCGGCGCCGGGGTGTGGTCGAGCACGCTGCGCAGGCAGCTGACGAAATGCTCGTGACCGCCGTATACGGGAATGCACACGACGACCTCACCACGTTGCGCGCCGACGCTCACCCCAGGCTGGCTCCAGCGGACGTTCACTGCCGCGATTATTGCGCGGACGCTCGTTTGGGCCGGGCGTGGCCGCCCGGAAAGCAGCCGGCTCGCTGCTAGCTTGCCGACACGATGGCCACACACGCGGTACGGGCCTACGGGCCCTCAGCGCTCGGAGGCAACGCCCGACGGTTCCTCGAGCTGACCGTCACGCTGGCCCGCACCGAGTTCAAGCTCCGCTACTTCGGGTCGGTGCTTGGCTACGTATGGTCGCTGATGCGCCCGCTGCTCTTCTTCGGCGTGCTCTACGTGGTCTTCACGCAGATCTTCACGTTCGGCAAGGGCATTCCCCACTACGGGGTCTACCTCCTCACATCGATCGTCCTGTGGACCTACCTGGCCGAGGCCACGGGAGGTTGCGTGCCGTGCTTGGTCCAGCGCGAGGCGATGCTGCGCAAGATCCGCTTTCCGCGCATGGTCATCCCGCTCTCGGTGTCGTTGACCTCGCTGTTCAACCTCCTCATGAACTTCATCGCGGTCATCGTGTTCGCGCTGGCCAACGGGATCTCGCCGAGGCTCTCCTGGCTCGAGCTCATCCCCATCGTCCTCGGCTTCGTGATGCTGGCCACCGGCATCGGGATGCTGCTCTCGGCGCTCTACGTGCGCTACCGCGACATCCAGCCGATCTGGGAGGTCGTGGTCCAGGCTTGGTTCTACCTCTCGCCGGTCATGTACACCGCCGCCAGCGCCGGAAAGCGGCTCGGCGAGGGCTTCAAACACGTCGCGCTGCTCAACCCTGTGGCCACGCTTCTCACCCAGATGGGCCACGCCTTCATCGACCCCGCCCAGCTCCCGTCGGCGAAGGAGGTGGCCGGCGGACCGCTCATCCCGCTCATCGCGCTGGCCATCATTCCCACCGTATTCGCCCTCGGATGGTGGGTCTTCACGCGCGAGGCGCCGCGCGTGGCCGAGAATCTGTAGCCACCACCGGGTTGGGCACGGGTGGGTTCGGGCGGCTGGCGCGCGCGGGTTGGGCACGGGTGGATTCGGGCGGCTGGCGCGTGCGGTCCGGAACCAGACGGGGACCACGAAAACGTTGCCAAGCGTCGCGGGCCGGTGGCGCGAGGTAACGTTTTGTCGAATAGACAGCGGTTTCGTTGCGTCGCGACCGCGCCCGGAACCGCCCGGTAACGAAATCGTTGGTGGACAGCCGGCAGCGGATACTCATCCCACCCCTTCGCGAGCAAGCCTTCCAAACACCCATCGGCCCTGCGTGGCGGGCCCGTGCCACGCATCTGCGCGGCACGGGCCCGACCGCAGGACGACCCTGGTAGGGCTGGGGGCCGTCCGAGGCCCGCGAGAAAGGGGGCGATGCTCGCGGGCCCGAGCGACGTCCGTGTCGGCGGACAGCATAACGTGAGGCCGCCGATCGCTGCGTCAGAATTGCGGTCACCGATGCGCTCAGAGGGCTCGATCAAGCAACAGCCAGCCGCTTTTCCCACGCCGTCGTCGATCGGCGTGGTCGATGTCTCGCTTGCCCTGATGGACTACGAGCATGCCCTGGACCGGCTCGGGTCGATGATCGACCAGCGCCAATGCGGCTACGTGTGCGTGTGCAACGTCCACACCGTGATGGCGTCCACCGAGGATCTGGAGCTGCGCGAGGCACTGAGCCACTCGTCGATGAACCTGCCGGACGGCCAGCCGCTGGTGTGGGCGATCAAGGCCCTGGGCCACTCATTGCCCGGCCGCGTGTACGGACCCGAGCTTATGTCGCGGGCATGTGCCCGTGCCGCGGCCACGGGTCAGCGTTTCTATCTCTACGGCGGGCGCAATCAGGGCGCGCTGGTCCAGCTCACGCTCAACCTCCGCCGGAGCTACCCGGGACTGCAGATCGTGGGCGGATACTCGCCGCCTCACCGGTCGCTGACCACGGACGAACACGACTCCGTGGTCGAGGAGATCAACAAGTCCCGCCCCGACGTCGTGTGGGTGGGCATCGGTGTGCCCAAGCAGGAGAAATGGATGGCCGCGTTCCGCGCCAGCCTCGACGCACCGGTGCTCATCGGCGTCGGGGCCGCGTTTGACTTCCACGCCGGGCTGGTGCCCCAGGCGCCCAACTGGCTCCAGGAGGCGGGTCTGGAGTGGGCGTACCGGCTGGTCCACGAACCGCGCCGGCTGTGGCGCCGCTACCTGCGTTACAACCCGATGTTCGTCATCGCGTTCGCGCGGCAGTTCGTCGCGACGCGGCGCCGCAAACGAGCCCTCTAGCGCGTGGCCGACGCGCCGGCCGCCTCGATCGTGGTCCCCACGCGGGGACGCACCGACTACCTCGATGTCGCGCTCGCCTCCGTCGTGTCGCAGGCGGTGGAGGCCGGCGCCGAGGTACTCGTCGTCAGCGACGGCGTGGACCCCGCCGCGCGGGCGACGGCCGAGCGCCGCGGCGCGGCGTTCCTGGAGCTCCCCCGGCGAGTCGGTTTGAACGCGGTGCGCAACGCCGGGCTTCCCGCGACAAGCGGCGAGCTGGTCGTGTTCATCGACGACGATGTCCATGCCCCCGCGGGATGGCTGGCCGCGCTCCTGGAGGGCGTCGCTCGGGCGCCTGACCACGACGTGTTCGGCGGCCCGATCCGCGCGGCGCTCGAGGGTGGTGGGCCGCACGGCTGCGGACGCGAAGCCGCCCCGATCACCACGCTCGACCTCGGCCCCACCGACCGTGATGTAGCGCTGGTCTGGGGCGCCAACATGGCGATCCGGCGCCGCGCCTTCGACAGGGTCGGCGGCTTTGACGAGGCGATCACCGGCCGCGGCGACGAGGAGGAGTGGGAGCGGCGGTGCACGAGTGCGGGCGGTCGCATCCGCTACATCGCCGCCGCCGGTCTCGATCACCGCCGCACGCGCGCCGACGCGACGCTTGTGGCGCTGGCGCGGGCGGATTATCGACTCGGGCGCACGGCCCGGCGCAACGACGTGCGCAAACACGCGGTGCCACCGCTGCATGGCGAACTGCGCACGCTGGCCGGGTGTGGCTACCACGTCCTGCGGCGACGGTGCGCGATCGGGATCGTTCTTGCTGCCCACAGCGCCGGCCGGCTGGTGGAAGCCATTTCGGAACCGCGGCGCCGTGGTGTCACGGCCGAATCTCCGGACTTCCTCTCGGGAACCAGCGGTCAAGTGTTCGGGGTCAGGCGCACGACGGCGGCCGTCGCCGTCGACGCGTGGGGCGATGCCATGGCGTTCGTCCGCCTGCGGCCCCGGCGTCTTCGCCGCGCCGCCGCCGCGTGGCCGCGACGACGCGTGCTCGCCCTGTCCGTCGAGCGCGAGGAGGCGCCCAACCTGCTTGTCGACGCGAGACGCGAACTTCTGCGCTCCAAGCACGATGTCACGTTCGTCAGCGCGATGGCCGGCCAGGGGGGCAAGTTCGAGAACCTCAACCACCTGCTCGAGCGAAACGCGGCCCGTAATTACGACTGGCTGATCGTGATCGACGACGATGTCGCGCTGCCGCGCGGCTTCCTCGACGATTTCGTGTTCCTCGCCGAACGCTTCGACCTTCGCCTCGCGCAGCCCGCGCACCGCGCCCGCTCTCACGCCGCGTGGCGGGTGACGCGTCGACGGCCGGGCAGCGTCGTGCGCGAGACGATGTACGTAGAGATCGGCCCGCTGACGGCGTTTCGGGCTGAGACGTTCGAGCACCTGCTGCCGTTCCCGGATCTGCGCGCCGGGTGGGGACTCGACCTGCACTGGTCGGCGCTGGCTCGGGAGCATGGCTGGCGTCAGGGCATCGTTGACGCCACGCCGATCCGTCACGACCTGAGGTTGATCGCGGCCTCCTACGACCGCGATGCGGCGATCGAAGAAGCGCGCGCGTTCCTGGCCACGCGTCCGTATACGAACGCGATCGACGCCCAGCGCACACTGGCCACCCACCGCACGTGGCAATAAGGGCGCTGATCGTCGCCGAGTACTACCCGCGCGCCGGCGATCCGGTGCGCGGCGTGTGGGTACACCGTCAGGCTATGGCCACACGAGAGGCCGGCGTCGAGGTCAGGGTGCTCGTGCTCCACCGACCCGTGCCCCCGCTCTCGGCGCTCCGCCGCGGCGACGTGGCGGCGATCGGCCGTGAGCTCCGCCAGCCGGCTAGGGCCGAGCTCGATGGCATCCGCGTGGACTACCTGCGCTACCTCTCACCGCCGCGTCCGACGAGCTACGGGACGTGGGGGGCGTGGGCAGCCCCGCTGCTGGCGCGGAGGCTCCGCCGCCTGCGCGTCACGTTCGACTTCGACCTCGTCCACGCCCACTACGCCGTGCCCGCCGGCGACGCCGTGCGGCGCGCGGGGCCTGACGTGCCGCTCGTCCTCTCGGTCCACGGCCACGACGTCTACGGAAAGGCCCTCGACATGCCGGCCGTGCCCGCCACGCTCGCGTACGCCGGGCTCGTCGTGGCCAACAGCGCGGGCACGGCGAGGCGATGCGAGGCCGCTGGGGCGCAGCGGACCCGAATCGTGCATCTCGGGGCCGATCTGGCCGAACCGGGCGGGCCCCGGTCCCCGGTGCCAAAGCTGGTTACCGTCGGGCACCTCGTGGCGCGCAAGCGCCACGAGGACGTCATTTCGGCCCTGGCCCTCCTGCGCGATCGCGGGGTTAGCTACTTGATCGTCGGCGACGGTCCCGAGCGCGGCCGGCTCCAGGCCCAGGCGGATGCCCTGGGGCTCGCCGCCAACGTCGAATTCCGCGGCCAGCTTTCGCATTCGCAGGCCCTCGCGGTCGCCCGCTCGGCGTCGCTGTTCGTGATGCCGAGCGTCGACGAGGCGTTCGGCGTGGCCTACGTCGAGGCGATGGCCGCGGGCGTGCCGGTCGTGGGGTGTGCCGGGGAGGATGGGCCGGCCGAGATCGCCGCGGCCGGCGGCGGCATCACGCTGGTTGCGCCGCGAGATCCGCGCGGACTGGCCGACGTGATCGAGCGGCTCATCGACGACCCCTCGGAGCTCGCGGCGGCGGGGCGACAGGCGCGCGAGACCGTCGCGCGGGCGTTCACGTGGGAGCGGTGCGGCCATGACACCGTCGCCGCCTATGCGGAGGCGCTGACGCACTAGTGGCGTTGCTAGTCTCGCCGCCGTGTCGTCACTTGCCACGACGCGTTCCCGTGGCGCGTCATCCTCCGGCCAGGCGACGTTTCTAAGCCGGGTCCGGTTGCACCCCGACGTGTTGCTCGGGCTCGTCCTCGGTGTCGGTCTGGCTGCGGCGGCGTTCGTGACCACCGGCGGGGTCAACCTCGGCTCCAACACCTGGACCGAGATCGTCCTCATCCTGCTCGGAGCCGCAGCGGCCATCGCGCTCGTGTTGTGGGCGTCGCTGGGACGGGCCTGGGGGGCGGCCACCGTCGCTCTGTTCGGCGTGCTCGTCGTCCTGACCGCGCTCTCGATCGGGTGGTCGGTGCAACCCAACAACTCGTGGATCGAGGCCAACCGCACGCTCTCCTACCTGGCCGTGTTTGGCGGGGCGGCGGTGCTGGCGCGCCTGCTCCCCGGACGCTGGGCCGCCGTCCTCGGGGGCGTCGCGGTGGCGGCCACCGTGGTGAGCGGCTACGCGTTGCTGGTCAAGGTGTTTCCGGCTGCGCTCGCTCCGGGCGAGACCTTTGGACGTCTGCGCGCCCCCTTCACCTACTGGAACGCGACCGGGCTGATGGCGGCCTTGGGGTTGGCGCCCTGCGTGTGGGCCGGCGCGCGACGCGATCGCGGCGGGGCGCTCCGTGGTCTGTCGGTGCCCGCGGTGACCGTCCTGGTCAGCGTGATCGTGCTTTCGTATTCGCGGGGTGCGCTGCTCGTGGCGGTCATCGGGCTGGCCTGCTGGTTCGCCGTCGTCCCCCTCCGGCTCCGCGGGGCGCTGATCCTCGCCGTCGGCGCGGCGGGCGCGGCGATCGTCACCGTGTACGCGCTCGACACCCACGCCCTCACCGCCAATCTCGTCCCGCTCGACGCCCGCCGCCACGCCGGGTACGGGTTCGGGGTGTTGCTCGTCCTCGTCCTCGCCGTGCTGACCGTCGCCGGGTTTGCCTCCACGTTTGCTCTCGATCGCATCAGCGCGACCGCGGCGATCCGCCGGCGGATCGGCGTCGTCCTGGTCACGCTCGTGGCGCTCGCTCCCGTGGCCGGGATCGGTGCCATCGCCGCCTCCTCGCGAGGGCTCACGGGCGAGATATCCCACGTGTGGGACACCCTGACCGCTCCGACGAGCGGTGTCGGCAACAGCGCCACCCGACTCGTCCAGCTCGGCAACAGCCGAGGCCGCTACTGGCGTCTGGGCGTCAAGGTCGGCGATCACGCGGTCCTGGCCGGAGTCGGTGCCGCCGGATACGGCACCGCGGTGACCCGCTACACCACGAACGAACGGGTCGTTGCCCACGCCCACAGCTACGTCGTCGAGACATTCGCCGACTTCGGCCTGATCGGGCTGGCGGTGATGGTCGCAATGCTCGTCGCGTGGGCGATCGCGGCACGGCGCCCGCTCGCGCGCCCACCCAATGCACGTCAGGTCGCGGCGCTGGGCGATGAGCGCGCAGGGATGCTCACGATGCTCGTCGTCGTCGTCGTCTTCGGCGCGCACTCGGCGATCGACTGGACGTGGTTCGTGCCCGGCACGGCCATTCCCGCCCTCCTTTGCGCCGGCTGGCTGGCGGGCCGTGGCCCGCTCACCGAACCCGTGGGGAGGCGGGCACGCCGATCGTTCTCGCCGGGGGTGATCTCGGCCATCCTGGCCATCGTGACCATCGCCCTGGTGCTGGCCTGGGCGGTGTGGCAGCCGCTGCGCTCGGCCAATGCCGACTCCGCTGCGCTGAACGCAATCGGCGACGGCCACGTCGCCGCGGCGATCACCGACGCCCGCGCCGCCGCCGATCGTGACCCGGTGTCGCTCGATCCCCTTCTGGAGCTGGCTGCGATCTACAGCGCGGCCAATCAACCTCAGGCCGTGCAGGACGAGCTCGTCGAAGCCACCGAACGCCAGCCTCAGAATCCGGCCTCGTGGCTGGCCCTGGGCGAGTTCTGGCTCCATCGGCACCAATGGGCCGCGGCGGCTTCGGCGCTGGAGCAGGCCAAGCGACTGAATCTCGCTTCGACCGAGACGGCGGAGGCTCTGGCGGCGGCGCGACGCGGAGGTTGACCGAGCTACCCGGTGGGTACCGGGTCGCCGTCGATCAGGATCTCGGGCAGGGAGCCGTGACCGCGAGCGCGATGGACGTCGGTGAGCAGCGCCTCGTACTTGTCGGTGACCGATTCCCACGAGTACTCGTCGGCGCGCTCGAGCGCCCGGGAGCGGTACTCGTCGACCAGCCTGGGCTCGTCGAGGAGACGGCCGAGCTGCTGGGTGAGGTCGTCCACGCCGATCCGGCCCGAGAAGTAGATGCCGGCATCGCCGACCGTCTCGGCGTTGGGCCTGTGATCGTTGACGAGCACGCAGTTGCCCGCCGCCATCGCCTCGAGGATCACCGGGTGGGTGCCGCCGACCTCGGTGGGGGCGCAGAACAGGTAGGCGTGACGCTGGAGCTCCCAGTAGCCGCGACCGAACACGTAGCCGGGGAACACCACGCGCGGGTCGGCCGAGCGCCACACCTGGCGGATGTAGTCGTCCGCGTAGGGAGCGCCGCCGACGATCGCCAGCTTCATGTCGCGGGCGCGCTCGACGGCGATGCGCGCGAACGCCTCGACGAGCAGGTGCGGGTTGTTCTCGGGCTCGAGGCGACCGACGAACAGGACGTACTTGCCCGGCTCGAGCCCGAGCCGCTCGAGCGTCTCGGTGCCGTCGTAGCCGGGGTCCTCGACGCCGTAGGGTACGACGCCGATCCGCTGCCCGTAGCGCCGCTCGAACACGTCCGCCACCGCGTGGCTGTCGGTGATCGCGCGGTCGGCCCAGCGCGGCGCCGTGCTCTCGGCGAACCGCAGGTAGGCCTTGGCGAAGGCCGGCCACTTGCGCCGGTCGGAGTCCAGGCCGTCGACGTTGATCACGGCCGGGATCGAGGCCCACCGCGTGATCAGGCACAGCGGCGAATTGCCCGCGATGAAGAACAGCGCCACATCCGGCCGCGTCTTGCGGGCGGCGTGCACAGCGGAGCGAAAGGTGTGGACGAACGTGTCGAGGTATTTGTTCTGAACCGTGCGCAGGTGGACGAGCTCGGCGCCCCGGTAGGTCTCCAGGCTGGGATCGACGACGTGGCGCCGGCAGTACACGATCACCTCGTGACCGCGGGCGGTCAGGCGCGATGCCAGCTGCTCGACCGCGGTCTCGAAGCCGCTGTAGGAGGCGGGGATCCCGCGCGTGCCGAGGATCGCGATCTTCATTCGCCGAGAGCTAGAGAGTAGGCCCCGACGTGTAGGCGTGCACATTTCGTCCACGAGAATTCGGCCGCGCGCTCGTATCCACGTGCGCGCAGCTGCTCCTGGACTTGCCGCTCATGCCCGACCGCGACCATCGCGGCGGCCATCGCCTGCGCATCGCCGGGATCGACATACCGTGCCGCGTTTGCGCACACCTCCTTCACGCCTGCGGACGGCGCGGCCAACACCGGAGTGCCCAGACGCATGGCCTCGAGCGCGGTCAGGCCGAACCCCTCGTAGAGGGACGGGTGCACGAGCGCGGCGGCGCCGGCGTAGAGCTCGGCCAGGCGGTGCGGATCCGGCCGCGGTACGAGACGGATGCCGGCCCCGGAGGCTCGCGCGCTACCGGCCAGCACCAGCTCGAGCGGCTCGCCGACGAGCTCGCGGTACAACGCGTAGGCCGCGAGCAGCGCAGCCAGGTTCTTGCGCGGCTCCTGATCGCCCACGTAGAGAAAGTGGCCCGGACGCGCGGGGCGCGGGCGGGACTCGAGCTCCTGGCCGGGGCCGAGGTGGGCGACGACGATCCGCTCGGCCGGGACGCCCCACAGCTCCCGGGCGTCGGTCGCCGTCGTCTCGCTGATGGCGATCACCGCGCGGGCGCGCTTGGCGGCAGCGCGGTGGGTTAGGTGCGCGTAGGTCCGATATCCCCGATCGAACGCGGCCGGCAGGCGCTCGAAGGCCAGGTCGACGACGGTCACGACCTGGGGCGTGCGGGTCACCGGTGCCAGCGCGGGCAGCGGGTGGTGGATCACGTGCGCGCCGGCGCGCTTGGCCAGGTGGGGTAGCTCGACCGCGCTCCACCACGCGTCTGCGCCGAGGTTGCGAGCGCTACCGAGTCCCCCGCCCGCCGGCGCGCGCCGGCGTCGGTTCACCGCCTCGACCACCTCGACGTCGCCGCCCCGCGCGAGCTCGGAGCGCAGACGCTGGATGTAGATGCCGGTACCCGAATACGGCGCCCGGCGAGCGTACGTGATGTCGATCAGGACACGCACCGGAGCTCACCTGACCGCGCTCGCCAGCAAGAGCCGACGCAGCAGCGGCAAGCCAGCGGCCGCCCGCACCTCGACGGACGCGAAGCCGAACTCGACGAGCAGCTCCGACAACGACCGGCGCGTGTACAGGTGCAGGTGATCGCCGAGGGGATCGGAGAACCTCTCCACCCCATGAATCGCCATCGGCAGCCGCCCGTGTGACGGCGTCGTCAGCACCAGTCGTCCCCGCGGGATCAGCACGCGGCGAACCTCGGAGAGCCACCGCGCCGTATCGGCGACGTGCTCGATCACCTCGCTGGCCCATACGAGGTCGAACGAGTTGTCATCGAGCGGCAGCGGTCCGTCGACGGGCGCGAGCCGGAAATCAAGCTCGGGATACTGCGTCCGCGCTCGCGCGACGGCCGCCTCCGCGACCTCGACGCCGATCGGATCGATGCCGGCCCCGGCCAGCGCGGCGGTGAACTCACCGCCGCCGCAACCGAGGTCGAGCGCGCGCTCGCCGGGGGTCGCATAGCGCATGAGAAACCCACGCCGCAGCTCGTAGTCGGGGATCTCGCGGGGCTCCGGTAGCCGCTGCCACAGATCCTCGTAGTAGTCCTGCACGCTCGCGACGGTACCTGGCGGGCCGCGGCGATGTGATCGCTCACGCCGCCGCACGACATGTGATCGCTCACGCGGCTAGAGTGGCCGCCCCGACATGAACCGTCGTTTAATCGCGATCTCGCCGGTGGACCATCCCGGAGGGGCCGAGACCACCCTGCTCCGCCTTCTCGCCGGCCTCAAGACCGCGGACTGGACGATCTCGCTCACGACGCCGGGCCACGGACCGTTGCGTGACGAGGCTCTGGCCGCGGGCTACACCTGGCATGCCTTGCCGCTGGGCGGGCTCGCTCGCGGCACCGGAGCTCGGGCCATCGTGTCGTGGCCACGCGCTCGTGCTCTGGCTCGCAAGGTTGATGTCGTCTACCTCAACGGCGCCGTATGCGGCCGGCTGCTCCCCGCGCTCCCGCGTCGCACCGGCCCCCGCCTCGTGCTGCACATTCACGACATGGTCAGCCGTGTGCCACGGATGTGGCGGCGCGCGAATGTAATTCTGGCCAGCTCCCAGGCCGTGGCCAGCCGGCTGCGTGGGCTGAACGCCCGCGTGGTATTCGCCCCGGTCGACCCAGATCCACCCGAGCAAGCGCCACCATGGCCGACCGGCAACGGTCCGGTGGTGGGCTTCGTCGGGCGGATCGAGCCGCGCAAGGGTCCGCTCGACCTGGCGCGCGCGGCGCCGGCGATCCGACGCGCTCACCCGGGCGCCCGCGTCGTCGTGGTCGGCGACGACCCCTACGGGACCGCCCCCGACTACACGCGCGCCGTGCTCGACTCCGGCCAGCTCGAGCACTACGGCTGGAGCGACAACGCCCCCGGTCTGATGCGCCACCTCGACGTGCTCGTCCTTCCCTCCCACCAGGAGCCGTTCGGCACCGTGCTGGCCGAGGCGATGGCCGTGGGCACGCCGGTCGTGGCCACCGATGTCGGTGGTCTGCGCGAGGTTGTGCGTGACGGGGTCACCGGCAGGCTCGTTGCACCAGGCCGTCCGGACGAGCTGGCCGCGGCGGTGGATGACGTCCTTCGCCACCGCGATGAAATGGGGGCGGCGGCGCGAGATCATGCACGTCGCTTTCACGTCGATCGGTACGTGACGAAGGTGGAGGAGCTGATCGCTCCATGAAGATCGCCTTCGACAGCCGGCCGACGAAGGACAAGACCGGCATCGGTCGCTACACCCGCTGCCTGCTCCAGGCGCTGCGAGAGCTCGGCCGCGGGGAGATCATCGAGTCCCACCAGCCCAAGCGTTGCGACGTATTCCACTCCCCCTGGATCGACGGGGCGATGCTCTCCTCGCCCGTGCCGATGGTCGTGACGCTCCACGACGTCATCCCCCTCAAACGTCGCGGCGAGTACCTGCGGACCGGGCTGCGGTTCAAGCTTCGCTACCTGGCCGTGCAGCGCGCCGTCCGGGTGATCGTCCCCACGCACTCGGTGGCCGAGGACGCGGTCGAGCAGCTCGACCTGCCGCGCGAGCGGCTGGTGGTCATCGGAGAGGCGGCGGCCCCGGCCCTGCGCCAGCGGGCACCACACGAGGTGGAGTCGGTGCGCGAGCGCTACTCGCTGCCGGACGACTACCTGCTCTGGGTCGGAGGGTTGCGGACGCCCGACCCGCGCAAGCGGGTCGGGGCCCTGGCACGGGCCAACCGCACGATGCCGCTCGTGCTCGTCGGGCCGACGGCGCGCTGGGCGCGCGAGCTGCCCGACGTGACGCTGACCGGCGCGGTCAGCGATGACGAATTGGCCGCGATCTACACCGGCGCTCACGCGCTGGTATTCCCGAGCGACGATGAGGGCTTCGGCCTGCCGCCGGTCGAGGCGCTCGCCTGCGGGACCCCGGTGGCCGCGTTCGACGTCCCTGTGCTCCGCGAGGTCCTCGACGGGCGGGTGGCCCTCAGCGAGGTGGGCGACCTGGAGGCTCTGATCGAGGCGGCGGAGACGGCGACACGCCCTGCCCCACCACCGCTCTCGTGGAGCTGGTCCGACGCGGCCAAGGCCACGTGGGACGTGTACTGCGAGGCCGCCGAGGCGCCACGACACTGGCGCGGCGCCAAGCGCAAGCGCGTCGCCGCGCGACGATGAGCCGGCCTTCAGCCAGACGGCCGCAGCCCGAAGGGTGGGAGGTCAATGCGGCGCCGTGCCTGGACAAGGCGCCGGCGACGGCGGGCTCCCGGAAGCAGCCGGTAGGCCTCCCGGTAGCCACGGAGGAGATGGCGCTCGCGCAGCAGCACGTGCCCCAGCGCAACGACCTCGTAGCCGGCGATCAGCGCGCCGTCGCGAACCAGCCCGGCTCGCGTCTCGTTCTTGACCATCATCAGATACCGGTTTCGGAACTGCAGCCGGCGCGCGCGTTCGCTCATGCGTGATCGCGTCGACGGGCTGTAGGTGCGAACGTGCTCGGCCTGGGCTCGCGGCTCGTACACCGAGCGCCAGCCGAGCAACCGCGCCCGCCAGGCCAGATCGACATCGGAGGCCCAGAGTTCCATGTCCTCGTCGAGGACCTCGCCATCGGGCAGGGCACAGTCCTCGAGCGTGCGGCGGCGATACAGCGCCGCCGCACCGTCGGCTCCGAACACCTCGCTCGAGGCCGACAGCGCGGCGCTCGGCCGGCCGTGGCCGGCGATTCCGTTCTTGCGCCGACGGTCGACGAACATCCCCGCGGCGTCGATCTGCTCGAGCGGCTGGCCGGGAGCGGTGACGCGCAGCAGTTTGGGCGCCACCGAGCCGACGCCCGGATCGGCCAGCCGCGCGAGCGCCGCGGCCAGGAAGCCGGGACACAGAAAGCAGTCGGCGTTGAGCAGGAGCACGAACTCCCCTTCGGTGGCGCCGATGGCCCGATTGATCGCGGCGGCGTAGCTGAGCCGCGTCGGGAGGTGGAGATGACGCACTTCGTGCCGGCGGGCAAGGTCGGCCGTGCCATCGCTAGAGGCGTTGTCGACGACGACGACCTCGGGCACCGGGTCCTGCGCGAGAACGGCGGGCAGAGAGTGCTCGAGCATCACCGCCTCGTCGAGGCTGAGCAGCAGAACGGTGGCCGTCACAGCAGCTCTCGGTAGACGGCCGCGGTCTCGCGCGCGGTGCGCTCCCAGGAGAACCGCCCCGCGCAATCGTGGCCGAGCTGGATCTGTCGCTCACGCAGGTCCGGATCACTGAGCAGCGCCCCGAGCTTGGCGCGCAGCTCCTCCGCGCCGCCATCACGCCCGGGCTCGAAGTAGATCGCCGCCTCACCCCCCGTCTCCGGCAACGCCGTCGCCCGCGCCGCGATGACCGGCGTGCCGCGGACCATCGCCTCGAGCACGACAAGCCCGAAGCCCTCGTACAGGCTCGGATGCACGAGCGCATCGGCGCCGCGGATCAGCGCATCAAGCCGGGCGTCGCTGACGTACCCCGTGAGCTCGATCGGGTGCTCACCGGCCAGCCGGCGCAGCCTCGCCCCCTCGCCACTGTCGATCCCGACCAGCACCAGGCGGTGCGCCAGCCCCTCCTCGCGTCGAAGGGCGGCCATCGCACGGACGAGCGCGCCGAGGTTCTTCTTCTGGCGCAGGTCGCCGACGGCGAGAACATAGGGGCCCGGTGGCGGACGATCCGCGCCCAGCGCCAGCGCTGGCGCGTTGGGAATCACGCGGAGCTTGTCGGGCCTGACGCCGTACCGCATGGACACATCCTCGGCGGTGAAGCGCGAGGGGCAGACCACGCGCTGGGCCGAGCGCGCGGCGAGCCGGGCGAAGACGCGGTACTTGACGCGCGTCCGCGGGCTGAAGTCCTCCGGCCACGTTTCAAAGGCCAGGTCGTGGATCGTCACCACCCCGGCGCAACGGCGCACCAGAGGCAGAAAGCAGTTCGTCGCGTGTACGAGCGCCGCGTGGCGGCGGCGCAGCTCGAACGGCAGCGTGAGCTGCTCGAACACGACCTCGGGTCCGCGACCGTCGTGGCCGATCGGAGCAAGCTCGAAGCCGTTGTCCGTCGCCGACTGCAGGCCCGCGAGCAGACACTGGGCATACCGCCCCCACCCGCGAAGCTCGGGCGCGGAGGCATCCCTGACGTCGATGGCGACGACTGGTGGCACGCGCGGGATTGTCGCCGCTACCGGTCCGCTCGGCGGCGCCCGGCGTACGCCCCCAGCAGCCGGGCGGCGCGGCGGTGGCTGAGCCGGGCCCGGACCGGCGAGTTGTAGAAGCGCAGATCGGACCACCAATCCCGGATCAGGTCGCGCGACCCGTACGGGGGCAGCTCGGCGTAGCTCGCCAGCGCCTCGGCTTCACGCCGGGCTCGGCGGTAAACGGCCGGGACCGGATCGTGGCTGTGGTCGTGGTCGACCGCGAGCGCCGGGTCGATCACACATACGAACCCCTGCTCGAGCCAGTAGCGCGCCCACTCCTGGTCCTCGCGTCCAGGCAGATCGACGCGAAATGGCCGCCGCCGCCACAGTTCGGCCCGGAACGCCCCGGCGGCATTCGAGTACCCCCAGTCCGGGTGGCGTCGCGCGCCGGCGATGTCCTGGGCCACCGGCTCGCGGAGTGGCTGGGCATCGGGACCCCAGCGATCGCCCGACGTGCACGCGACCCGGGTATCGGCGAACGGCGCCAGTGCGCGGGCCAGCCAGCCCGCATCGGGCAGGAAGGCGTGGGCTGACAGGGCCACGAGAATCCGGCCGCGGGCGTTGGCCGCGCCGAGGTTCAGCGATCCACCGAAGGTGAAGGCGCGGGCAGGGATGGAGACCACCCGGGCGCCCGCGGCAGCGGCGATCGCGCCGGTCCCATCGCGAGAGGCGCTGTCCACGACGATCGTCTCGACGGCGCCCTCGGCGTGCTGGTTCTCGACCAGCTCGAGGCACCGGCCAATGCTGGCTGCCTCGTCTCGAGCCCGGACGATCACGCTGACATCGATTGCCGCCATGTCCTGATTCTGCCGCGCCGGGCCGTTCGAACGGGCGTACCATCCGGCCACGTGACCGCTCATGTCCTCCGAGATGCGGGGAACGGGTCCAGCCCGCCAGATCCCCAATGTGGGCGGCCATCGTCGGCGATATTCGACATTCCCATCGATCTGGCTCAGCCGGCCGAGCTGTTGCGGACGATCACGGGGTGGGCATCGCAGCAGCAAACGCGGCGCGTGATGTACGTCAACGCCCACGTGGTCAACCAGTCGCGCCTGACCCCTGGGTTGGGCGATGCGCTGCGGCGCGCCGACCTCGTCTACTGCGACGGCTACGGCGTCCGGCTGGCAGCCCGCGTGCTCAACATGCCGGTTCCGCACCGGATGACAGGGGCCGACTGGATCTGGGGCCTGGCCACCCTGTGCGAGCTGGCCGGGCAGCCGATCTACCTGCTCGGCTCCGAGCCGCCGATTGCGCGCGAAGCCGCGGGCCGGCTGCGGCGCTGGTACCCGCGGCTGGACGTCGTCGGGGCCCATCACGGTTTCTTTGACCTCAACTCGCCCCACAACGAGCGAGTGATCGAGGACATCAACGCCCACGGGCCGCGGATCGTGCTCGTGGGCATGGGGACACCGAAGCAGGAGCTCTGGGTGGACCGCTACGCTGACCGCCTTGACGGCTCCGTCGTATGGACAGTGGGAGCACTGTTCGACTATGTGTCCGGCCATACCCCTCGTGCTCCCAGATGGCTGGCGGACAACGGACTCGAATGGATCTTCAGACTCGCGATCGAGCCTCATCGGATGTGGCGAAGGTACCTGCTGGGGAACCCGGTGTTCCTCTCGAGGGTGCTGAGCGAAGCCAGGAATCACGTCCGCCCGGAACGCTGAGGGCGCGCCTCGACGCCGCCCCGGCGCGGGTCGCCCAGGTGCTGCTGGCCGGCCTGATTCTGCTCGCCCTGGCCGCGATCTGCTGGCACTTCAACTCCCGGCCCCGCCACGATGCCTTCGCGGCCGTTCCCGACACCCTGCGGGCGCTCGCCGCGAGCGTCGTCCTGTTCGGCCTCGCGGGCTTCGGGCTCGTTCGGCTGCTCCTTCCGGGGCCCCTGCGCCGGTACGAACCGCTGTGGATCCTCCCCGCCGGCGCGTGCGCCGTCGGCCTGGCCATGACATTGCTCGGCTTCGCCGCCGTGCCCTACCACGTCTCGTTAGTCGCGGTGCTGGTCGCCAGCCTCGGGCTGGCGGTATGGGCGGTTCGCCGCAACGGCTGGCCCGAGTTTTCGCTCCAGCGCATCGGCTGGCCCGTGTATCTGGCCATCGTCGTGCTGACCGTGGCCCTGATCCCCATGATGTTCGTCCAGCATTACGCCGCCCCGGTCGGCACCGGCTCTGACGCCCACGTCGCGACCGGCAGCGCGGAGCTGCTCAAGCACGTCTATCCGACCGGCACCGACATCACCCAGCCGCTGAACCAGATCCCGCCGACGTGGAAGTCGAAGTTCCCCATCTACTACGCGTTCGCCGGCGTCTCGTCGTTGTCCGGCCTCGCCACCTGGCAGGTGCTGGCGCCGCTGGCGGCGCTGCTGCTGGCCATGTCCGCCGTCGGGTTCTTCCTCGTCGCCCGCGACGTGTTCGGCACGCGACCGGCGATCGCGCTGGCCGCGATGGCCCTGGCCGGCCTCGACCGGATGGCGCTCTACACGGTGCTCAACCCCTACTTCAACCAGACCTGGGGGTTCTTCGCCATGCCGTTCACGCTGGTCCTGGGGTGGTGGGTGGTGCAGCCCGGTCTCGGCCGCCGCTCGCGTCAGGGAACGCTGGCCCTGCTGGCCATGTTCTTCCTCATCCTGGCCTTCGCGTATCCGCTCGCGGCGCCGATCCCGGCCGTGCCGATCTTGGTCTTCGTGTGGATCGAGCGACGGCGTCGGATCGCGGCGGGCGAGGACGTCTTCCGGCTCCGTGATCTGTACCGCGGCCGCCGCAGCCTGCTGTGGATCGTGCCCGTCGCGCTGCTGCTGGCCGTGCCCGTTGTCGGCGTAGCCCAGAAGGTGGGCAGCGCGATCACCGTGCTCGAGCCCGGCCAGTCCCTCGCAGGGGTGGGGCGGCGACCTCGGCCACTTCGTCCCCTTCAACTTCTTCCTCTCGCTGCCCGACTCGCTGCTCGGCGTCGTGTTGCTGGCCGGTGTGCTCGTGCTGGCCGTCTGGGGGCTGATGTCGGCCCCCCGAGCGCTGGCCTGGGGCCTCGGCGGTCTGCTCGTCGTGGGGATTCTGCTCGCCATCTACTTCCGCCACCGCCAGTTCGGCTACTACTTCCACTTCAAGCTGCTGGCCTTCATCGGGCCGCTCGTGCTGCTGTGCGCGGCGGTCGGCGCGGGGCGGCTCAGGCGCTACGGGCCGGGGTTGATCGCCGTGATGGTCGCGGCCAGCGTGGCCAGCTTCGTGGCCGGCATCCGCGACACCGGCTACCAGCTGCCCCAGGCCACGATCCAGCTCAGCGCGTGGGCCGACTCGTTGCCCAAGAACGCGTCGATCCGCCTCGACATGTGGCCACCCCAGCAGCTTTGGGCGGCGTACTTCCTCGCCGCGCGACCGCTGTGCTCACAGCTGCCGCTGCTCGACACCGACTACGCCCACGTGGCCACCTCACGCAAGGCCGACTACATCGTCGCCACCCTGCCCTATGGCCACCCTGCAGACGCGATCGGCCCGCCCGTGCGGACCAACCAGGGCTATCGCCTGTTCCGCGAGAACCCCGCCGTCCCCGGGCCGAGCCTCTGCACGCAGCGACGCTACGACCGCATCTTCACGGGGCCGGGATACAGCCCCCGGTAGTTTTGCCCCGGAAAAGGTGACAAGCCTCCCCATGCCGCCGAAGTTCCGACCCACACCTCAATCCCCAGGGTCGCCGGGCGGCAGCGCCAGGGCGTGGGCGCTGGCCCCCTCCTCCTCCACCGGAATCGTTCCCTCGAGGTTGATCAGCCGGTAGCGGTGCTCGGCCATCAGCGTGACGAACTCGGCGTGGGTGCCGTGCAGCTCGCAGATGATCGCCGGCCGGTGACGCTCGATCGCCTCGCGCATGCCCTTTAGGACGGCGATCTCGGCCCCCTCGACGTCGATCTTGACCACGGTGGGCGGGCGCAGATCGCCCCGTGCCAGCAGGTCGTCGATGGCCACCAGCTCGACCTCGATCACCTGCTCTGTGTTGGGATGCTCGCCATAGTCCTCGAGCTTTGACCAGCTCTGATCGTCGACGACCTGGAGCCGGCCGCGGCCGGCGTGCGAGGACACGGCCTTGGCGATGATCGTGATGTTGTCGATCCCGTTGAGCCTGGCGTTGGCGGCGATCGCCTCGGCGTTCTCCGGTGCCGCCTCGAAGGCGTAGACATGCCCGTCGTGCAATCCGGACAGGTGCGCGCCCAGCAACGAGAAGAACCCGAGATTGGCGCCGATGTCGTAGAACGCGCCACCGCGACCGAGATGGCGGACCATTGCCTCCTGGACCGAACTCTCCAGGTTGCCGAAGGCGATGGAGCCGATGTGGGCGTGCGAGATGGGCAGGTAGCGCATATCGAAGACGAGGCCGCCGGCGTGGCCCTGAGGCACGCGGAGCACTCCGCCCTCGAGCCACCGCAGCCCGGGCCGCATGGCCAGCGCTAGCGGGTCACTGCCGTGGATCGCCCGCGCCCGCAGCTCGCGCAGGCGGGGGCTGCCGAGCCGGATCAGGCGGCGCACGAGAGCCGAGCGGTTGAACCCGAGCCGGCTCAGCGCCGTCCTGGCACGACCCGCCTCGCTCATGCCGCCGCCAGGCTGATCACCGCGTCGCGCAGGGCCGCGGAAGTGCGCTCGTAGGTGTAGGCCGCGAGCCGGCGCTCGCCGCGGGCCTGGAGCTCGGAGCGCAGCTCGGAGTCCCCGACCACGATGCGCAGAACCTCCGCCACCACGTCGGGGTTGTCGTCCTCGGAGAGGAGTACGCCGGCGTCGCCGACCACCTCGCCGACCGCCCCCACCTGTCGGGCGACCACCGGTACGCGGAAGTGGAACGACTCCAACAACGGGATGCAGAAGCCCTCGTGCTCGGAGAGGCACAGAAAGGCGTGGGCGCTGCGATAGTGCTCGGCCAGGCGCTCGGCCGATATGCCGCTCTCGAAGCGCACGCCGCCGGGGGCCAGGTCTTCGGCCAGGCGGCGCAGCGCCTCGCCGTAGGCCGGGGACAGTGGCACGCCGACCAGCACCAGGCGAGCCTCGGGCACGAGTCGCCGGTAGCGCGCGAAGGCGCGGATGACCAGGTCCTGGCGCTTGTGGGGCACGATCCGTCCGACGAACAGGATCGTCGGCGGTCCGCTGGGTGCCGGGCCGGGCGGGGCGAGCGAGGCACGGTCGAAGAGCACCGGGATCACGCTGGCCTCGCGCCCGCTCATCCCCCGCAGCTCGGCGGCGTTGTATTCCGACACGCCGGCCAGCGCGCCCGTCTGCGCGGCCAGGTCGGCGAGCTGGGCCCGACCCAGCTCGCACCGCACCGCCTCGACGGGCTCATGAGCCCAGAAGTATCGGGCCGGCGTGATGTTGTGGGAGATCAGCAGGCTACGCCGGCGAGAGTCAAACAGGCGCTCCAGGCCCCGAGCATATCCCGAGTAATGGAGCACGAGCGCCTCGCCCGGAGCCGGGTCCAGTTCGTGGAGATGATTGATTGCGTGACGCGGCATGCCGGGGGCAATCACCGCGGCATAGTCCTCGCCCTCCCAGCCCCAGCGCTCGAACAGCGCGCGACAGGCGAGCCCCTGGTTGGTCACCGCGTCGACGGGGCCCGCGGCGCACAGCACTTGAGTGACTCTCATTCCGGCGGCTGGCCACCCGGGTCACGCGGCCGGCCCCCCGCGTCTTCCAGCGCCGCCACCCGCTCCTCGAGCCGTATCACGTGGGCGGCTATCTGAGCGTTGAAGCGGCTCTGTTGCGCGCTCATCTGCCCGAGATACTGCGACAGCATCCGGATCAGCAGGCGCTTGGTGGCCGTGATCGGCTTGCCGAAGCGCCGAGTCGAGTAGACCTCGGCCTGCTCGGGCTCGATGATGGCCCACTCGGCGAGCCGTCGCGCCGAGAACGACGGGTCCTCGAGCCGCCACGCGCTCTCGTCGCCCGGGCCGGCATCGCCCGCCGCCCGTCGCGCCGCCTCGAGCGCCTGCTCGGGCTCCTTCATCGCCTGACCTCGACCGGGTCGCCGCTGAACGACCAAGTGCCGCGGAGATCGGCGATCCCCTGAGCGTCCTCGAGGCTGGCCACGCTGAAGCTGAGCAACCTATCGATCCCCGGCGCCGTGTCGCCGGGCTCGTGCACGCCGATGGCGATGTCGTAGTCGCCGCCGAGCAGGGTCAGACGCGGGATCTCCAGCACGAGACGTCCACCTCCGGCGGCGGTGGCGGCGGGGGCCTGGGAGCGGAACACGGGATGGCCGGCGGCCTGGCGCACCTCGATCACCACGGTGACGTCGGGAGCACCGGCGCCGGCCTCGAGGTCCAGGGCCAGACGCACCGTCTCGCCGGTCTCGAACACCTGCCGCAGATGGCCCTCGCCGTCGCTCAGGGTCGCCTCGACCAGCCTGACCGCGCTGTCGCGTGCCCGGCGGGCCGCCTCCTGCTCGCGGTCCTCGATGCCCAGCATTCGCTGGTAGAAGAGCAGGCCGTCGGACGTCGGGCCGTCGAACACGACGCGCCCGCTGTCGAGCACGACCACCCGGCGACACGCGCGCTCGATGGTGCCCGGCGCGTGCGAGACCAGCACCACCGTGGTTCCCTGCTCGATCCGCGAGTGGATATGGCGCAGGCACTTGCGCTGGAAGGCCTCGTCACCCACGGCCAGCACCTCGTCGATGAGCAGCACGTCAGCCTCGAGGTGTGCGGCCACGGAGAAGCCGAGCCGCACCAGCATCCCGGACGAATATGTCTTGATCGGAGCGTCGATGAAGTGGCCGAGCTCGGAGAAAGCGATGATCTCGTCGATCCGGGCCTCGACCTCGGGCCGCGACATGCCGTGCAGAGCGGCGGCGAGGTGGATGTTCTCGCGCCCGGTGAACTCTCGGCCGAAGCCGGCGGCGAGATCAATCAACGTCGCCACCCGGCCACCGCAGCCGGCGAAACCTCGATGCAACGGGATGATCCCGGCGAGCACGCGCAGCGTCGAGGTCTTCCCGGCGCCATTTCGGCCGACGATGCCGACGGTCTCTCCGGGAGTCACCCGCAGCGAGACGCCGGCCAGCGCCTGCGTCATCGGCAGCTCGGTGGCGCCGCCGCGCCCCAAGCCGGTGACCAGTTCCTTGAGCGTGCGCCCGCGGTCTCCCCGGGGCGAGAACGACCGCCAGGCGTCGTCGAGCACAATCTCGCCCGGAGCCAGGTTCACAACACCACCGCCAGCTCGCCCTCGCGTCGTCTGAACACGAGCGCTCCCAGGCCGAGAGCCACGACCGCGGCCGCGAGCACGTAGACAATCGTCGCCGCGCTGGGCGCGTGGCCGTAGTACAGCACTGCGCGTACCGCGTCGATAAACGGGGCAATCGGGTTGACCCACCGCAACAGAGCTTCGATGAAGTGATGCGAGCTCAGCCCCGGGAGGCTCGAACTCTGGAGGCTGAAGAGCACGCCCGAGATGAAGAACCACGGCAGCAGCGCCGCGGTGAGGATGGGTTGGACATCGCGGAAATACGCCTGCATGGTCGCTGCGATCAGCGCGAGACCGAGCGTGAAGGCAAACAGGCACACGATGAGCGGCGCGAGCCACAGCAGGGCCGCGCTGGCGCTGTTCCGGATGGCCAGCGCGAGTGGGATCAGCACGATCAGCATGGCGAAGAACGGGACGAGCTGTGTCGCCACCGCTGCGGTCGGGATCGTCTCGCGAGGGAAGCGGACCTTCGAGACCAGCGAGGCCTGGTCGACCAGCGAGGTCGCGGCGGCGGTCAGGCTCTGGGCGAAGAACAGCCAAACCAGCAGCCCGGCGAGGATGAAGATCGGGTAGTCGGGATACTGGACCGCCTTCAGCAGCGGTCCGAGCATCACGCCATAGACGGCCATCAGCACCAGCGGGTTGATCAGGTACCAGAGCACGCCGATCGCCGAGCCCTGGTACTTCTGGCGCATCTCGCGGCGGACCAGCTGTGTGAACAGATACCGGTAGTGGAGCATCTGCAGGGGGATTATCGGCCGTTCTCAGGCGTGGCGAGCAAGAGCGTCACCGGTCCGTCGTTGACAAGCTCGACGGCCATGTGCGCTCCGAACTCCCCACGCAGCGCCCCGAGGCGGTCGCAAAACCGTCGGTACAGCGGCTCGGCCCGCTCGGGGGGCGCGGCCGCGACGTAGCTGGGCCGGTTGCCCTTGCGGGCGTCGCCGTAGAGGGTGAACTGGCTCACGCACAGGACCTCGCGTTCGCCCAGCGGCTCATTCATGCGCCCCTCGGCGTCGGGGAACACGCGCAGGCGACGGACCTTGTCCGCCAACCAGTCCGCCTCGCCCTCGCCGTCGTCCACCCCCACGCCGAGCAACACGAGCAGTCCCGCGCCGACCGACGCGATCACGCGATCGTCGACCGACACCGAGGCGCGGCCCACTCGCTGGACCAGGGCTCGCATTCAGATGTCTCGCAAATCGGCGGCGACCTGCTCGGGCGGAACGATGTTCAGGTGCACTCCGGCGCCGAGCTCGAGGCCGGCGAGGTGCGTCAGCCGGGGGAGGATGTCGATCCGCCAGCTGAAGAACTCGGCGCCCTGAGGCGCGGTCCGCACCCACAGGTTGAGCGGAGGCACCGCACCGAGCCGGCGTCCGAGCCGCCCGAGGGCCTCGTGGAGCATCGCGGCGCCGGTGGGGCCGTCATCCTCGAAACGCACCCGCGGGACCCGGGGCGCAAGGAGGAGCTGAAACGGGACGCGGGCCCCGTAGGGAGCCATCAGAACCGTGTCGTCGTCGATGGCCACGATTCGCGTGCGCTGGCGCACCTCATCCTGGACGAGGTCACCGAGCAGGTTGCCGCCCATGGTACGGGTCGCGTAGGCGCGGAAACGCTCGCGCTCGCGGGCCACGTCGGCGGGCACGAAATCGAGCGCGTAGAGCTGGGCGTGCGTGTGGGGCAGCGACGCGCCGGCCTCGGGCCGCTCGTTGACGATCAGGTGAACGTAGGCGGCATCGCCGTGCACCCGCATCCGTTTGCGCCATACGTCCATCGCGGTCGCAACCTCGGGCACCGACAGCTCGGCGAGGGAGATCACCGACTTGGGCGAGTTCACGATCACCTCGTGCGCGCCGAGCGCCGGAGCGGCCCAGAACAGATCCTGATTGGCGTGTCTCTCGGGCAGTCCGTCGGGCTCGGCGCTGAGCGCCGGATACAGATTCGGCACCACGCGTACCGTCCAACCGGGACCGTTGGGTTTGCCACCGTTGGGCCGGACCGCGTACAGCTCGGGCGGCGTGCGGTCCTCGTGACCCTCGGCGAACGGGTCGGTTTCGGGGTCGAGCTCGGGTGGGGGCGGAGCGCTCAATTCACCCCCCGGACGTCCGGCGCGGCCCCCGGCGACGATTGCCCGGCGGCCGTTTAGGGGATCGATGCGGATTTCGGGCATGGCCGGCTCACAGCTGCTTCTCCATCGCGATGTGTTCTATCCCGGCCTCGGTGAACACCCGGCCGCGGGTTCGGTAGCCGGCGCGTTCGTAGAGCTCCTGAGCGTAGGTCTGCGCATGGAGAACCAGGCGCCGCCCGCCGTGCGCGCGCGTCTCCTCGTCGGCCAGCGCCAGCAGCGCCGTGGCGATGCCGCGCCGGCGCGCCGAGCGACGCACGGCCAGACGACTGAACTGGGCCGTCGTTCCCACGATCAGAACCCGACATGTGGCGACCAGCTCGCCATCGACGACGGCGACCAGATGGATGCCTTCGCGATCGCGACCGTCGAGCTCTTCGCGCTCGGGCACGCCCTGCTCGACGCAGAACACCTCGTGGCGCAGCTGGAGGGCCGCCTGCATCTCACCGTCGCTGCGGACCCGGCGGATCTCGTACGCGGCGACCCCGGTCATTGATTTCCGAGCGCGTAGCGGCGGATGTCGCGCTCAAGTGAGCTCGCGCTCAGGTACGGACCGGCGTGATCGAAGACGACCTTGCCCTGCCGGTTGATGTAGATCGTCTGCGGGAAGTAGGTCGCCGCCTGGAGCGTCCGGGCGATGCTCTCGTTCGGATCGGTGTAGCTGGGATAGCTGACCGGAAACTTCTTCAGGAACGCGGCCGCGGATTGGTTGTGATCCTTGCCGTTGATGCCCACGAAGGCGACCTGCTTGCCGTACCTGACGGACGCGCGCTGGAAGGAGGGAAACTCCGTCTGGCATGGATCGCACCACGACGCCCACTTGTTGATCACGATCGGATATCCGTGCAGTCCTGCCCGCAGCGAGTTGAACGCGGGCACCCCACCGCCGATTAGCTGGTTGGCCCTGGCGTGCAGCGCAGCCAGGGGGGCCGGGGATCCCTTGAAGGCGGCGTTCTCAACCGCCTTGGAGGGAGCTTCGTTGTGAGCTTGGGTGCCGCAGCCCGCCAGGGTCAGAACGGCGAGCAGCAGGGGGGCGATGAAAGGTCGAACGCGCACGAGGACAGATTGCCATACGGCGTATTCCGGTTAGTCGGAACGGGATCTGCTTAAATAAGCGTTATCCTGTAGGTGACTGGCGAGGGGGCGTCGTTGAGGGACTTACCTCGCCGTCCTCGGTTTGTCGCTGAGACCGCCTGAGCCGCACACGTTCTGCCGCGGCTCGCACTTCTAGACGCAAGCTTTCAATATCCATGGGTGATCCCACCCCATCCCCGAGCCCTGCCGCGATCGCGCGCGCTGAGTTGTTCACGCGCGAACGATTCGTTTACGAGGGCGAAACATTAGAAGATGCTCTTTCCCCAGGATCGGCCAGGCGCCGGGCGCTCGACGCTGCCCTGGTGGAGGTCGAGCAGGGGGCCACGCAGCCCTCCATCGAGTGGCGGCGTAGGTTCTCGCTGCTCCTCGGACTCGAGCGCCTGCTGTCCGAGGACGAGCCCCATCTGGTCGATGGCACCGTCCTCTCGGCCCATCAGGTCGACGCCCTGTCGGGCACCCTGACCGCCCTCCTGGCCGAGGCGCAGCGCAACGGCAACGGCACGGTGCCAGCAATGGCAGCGCCCCGGTGCTCGAGGCGACCGAGCTGGCCTCGGTGGCGATCCCCGGCGAAGAGGACGCCGACCTCGACCTCGATGACGAGGACGAACCCGAAGACGAGGAGCCCCAGGACTGGCAGGACGAGGCCGACGAGGATCTCGTGGTCGAGCGGCCCGAGGATCCCAATGCCGATCGCCGCTTCTGGTTCGAGCACGCCACCGGCGCCGGCAAGACCGTGGCTGCACTCGGCTTCGTCGAGGCCTCGCGGACGGGCGGCATCCTGATCCTGACCCACCGGCGCAACCTCGTCGACCAGTTCCACGGCGAACTGCGCGACCGCGGCTACCGCGACCGCATCACGGGCCCCCTGCTCGGCGACCACGACGCCGCCAACGGCCCCGTGACGGTCGAGACCTACCAGTGGTTCGTGCGCAACGCGGGCAAGATCTCCGACGCGTACGCGATCGTCATCTGCGACGAGGCCCACACCGCCCTGGGCGAGAAGACCTCGGCCTCGATCCGCCGCTGGGCCGGCCCGATCTTCATCGGCATGACCGCCACCGGCGCGCTGATCGCCCGGCACGTCACAGACCTGTTCCCGACCCAGACCTCGCGTTTCGACCTCGCCCAGGCTGCTCGCCGCGGCGTGATCGCGCCGCTGCGCTGCATCCGCATCCCGCCCGGCCCGGGCGTACGCACGATCGCCAAGGTGCCGCTGCGCCGGGGCGAGGTGGACACGGAATTCGACCAGGAGATGCTGGCCGAACTGCTCGACCAGACGCCGTTCAACCTCGCCATCGCCGACCTGTACAAGACTCGGTTCAACGGCGTCCCCGGCGTCGTCTACGCCGCCGGCGTCCGCCACGCGTACAACGTGGCCCAGTCGTTCCGCGAATTCGGGATGAAGGCCAAGGCGGTGTCGGGCGAGACGCCCAAGCGCCAGCTGGCTCGGATCCTGGCCGACTATGAGTCGGGCAAGATCGACGTGCTGGTGAACGCGCAGCTGCTGGCCGAGGGCTGGAACAGCCCGCGGGCGACGATCTGCATGCACCTCGCCCCCACCGCCTCGAAGCGTATCTACCAGCAGCGCGTCGGACGCGTCACGCGGCGCCACCAGGGCAAGGAGGCGGGCATCGTCGTCGACTTCGTCCATCCCGCCACCAAGCACGACGATCCCGTCGTCACGCTCCATTCGCTGCTCGACCGCGACGTGTACCGCGGCGGGGCGATCGTTGTCGGCCCCGTCCGGCGCGGACGCGGCCGCCGCGTGCGTGTCGAGCGCCGCGTGCTCCCGGTGACACCGGATCCCGACCGGCGCGCCGAGGTGTTTGAGCGCGAGCTGTGGCGCATCGCCGTCGAGCACCTCGACTACGGCGAGCAGCACGTCTGGGCAGCGCTGGCCGGTGCGCGCGTGGCCGCCAACGGCTGGCGCCGCGCCAAGGCGATGCTCCACTTCGACCGCGGCGGAGAGCTCAAGCGCCGCTTCCTGCTCACCGCGGTGCAGCGCAACCGCAATTCGCAGCTGCGGCTGCGGGCGCTACAGGAGATCGCCGCCAGCCGCGACGCCGAGGCCTTCGACACGGCAATCGACATCATGGCCGGGTGGCCCCGCGACGAGCGACGCGAGGGCGTCAAGATCATGCTTCAGGCTCTCGCCGAGCGCCGGATCGGCCGCCGCGATCAGGCCAACGCCTGGATCTGGAGGATGGCCGAGTACACCCGCGAGGTCCACGAGGAGTACGCCGTTCAGCGCTGGCCGGAGACCAAGCGCCTGCTCGGGCTGCTGGTCAACTCGAGCGGTGCCGCCCATGCCCGCAACGCGCGCAGGCTCGTTCACGCCGCGCGCAAGGAGGACAGGCGGCTGTCAGCCGCGCTGCTGGCCGCGGCGCTCGCCCACACGCCCGAGGCCGAGGAGGCGCTGCGCGGCGCCCGGACCCGGATGGCTCGCAAGCCCGCCGCCCTGGCGCGTGAGCTGCTGCGTAACTTCCCCAAGGGGCGGCGCGGCAAGAACCGCCGGCGGCGCAAGTCGGGCGGTGGCGATGGCCAACCTCGGGTGGTGGAAGAGTCGGTCAACGGTGCGCCGGTCGAGGGCGAGGACGACAAGACGGAGCTCGAGGACGTGCACGACGACGGGCCAGACGACGCGGAAGCCGACAGCCCCGAGGAGCCTGATGTCGAGCTCGACGAGGCGGAAGTCGCGCGCGCCGAGCACGACGCCGAGGCGGCGGCGTAGGCTCTCGCCCGTTTACGCTTCAAGACGGGCGACGGTCGCTACAAGGAGTTCTGATTTAGAAAGCCTCCCGCCGGGACCGGGAAAGGCGGGAGGCCTCTTATCTCGTTACCCGCTCGAAGGCAGAAATACTCATTATTTTGGCGTGGCAGCAGTGAGTCATCGGGCGAGGTGAACCTCGCCCGCCTCCAGGGCGACGCGCCCGGATGGCGTGAGGATGAGCAGCCGCCCGTCGTCGTCGATACCGGCCGCCTCGCCCTCGCCGTCGGCCCACCTGACGTGACCGCCGAGGAGCGCATCGCGTTCCCGCACGGCGACCAGAACGTCGGCTCGATCGGCCGCGATCCAGCGCTCGAGTGCCGCGAGCAGCCGGGCCAGCGTAGGTTCGATCGCCTCGGGTGCCAGACCCAACGTCCCGGCGACGCCGCGGAGCTCGGCCGGAAGGTCGTTCTCGGCGACGGCCACGTTCAGGCCGATGCCGACGACGGCCCAACGCTCCTGCGGGCGTCCCTCGACGAGGATCCCGGCCACCTTGCGCCCGTTCAAGAGCACGTCGTTGGGCCATTTCAGGCGTGCCTCGGGGCCAGTGATCTCGGCCACGGCGACGCCGGCGGCGAGCGGCAGCAGACGGGGAGGGTCGCGCACGACCAGTGAAAACAGCAACCCCCGCCCCGCGGGTGCAACCCACGTGCGCCCCTGTCGTCCGCGACCGGCGGACTGCTCCCCGGCCGTGACGAGCGTGCCATGCGGCGCGCCACGCCCGGCGAGCTCACGAGCCCGCGCGTTGGTCGAGTCGGTGAGCCGGAAGTGGATCCTCGGTTCTCCGAGGGTCATTCGGGGCGAATTCGCAGCTCGTCGTCGGTCCCCAGCCCGAGCCGCTTGGCCGCGTTTCCCTTGCTGATGGCGATCGACAGCCGACGGTAGGCGTCTTCGTAGACCAGGAGCTGGCCCGGCTCGACGTCGGCGAACGTGCGGGCGTACTGGGCAACCTGGGCCTTGCGGCCGGCGACCTGGAGGCGGACGCGACCACCGAGCTTGACGCCGGTCCCGTGCAGCTGGGCGTGGCCGATGTCGAGGGCCACGTTGCCGAAGTGATCGATGTAGAGCACGTGCACGACCAAAGCTCGCTTCTGGCGCCTGGGCTTGGGCAGCTCGATCCCGACCAGCGTGTCCGGATCGCACGGGTCCCCGGCGTCCGCCAGAGGTGTGCCCGCGGCGATGTGGGCGGCCACCGGGCGCGAAGATGTCTCGCCCGTGGAAGGTGGCGGCCACGGGCTCAAGGCGCAGCGGCGAGGTGGCGATCTCGACCGCCTCGACGATGCCGCCGCAACTGGCGGCGGCCAGCGACAGCAGGCCGTTGTCCGGTCCGACGAGAACGCGGTCGTCCGCCAATCGCACCGCGATGGCCCGCCGTTGAGCGCCGACGTCGGGATCGACCACCGCCAGGTGAACCCCGGCCGGCATGTACGGAAGCGCACCGCTGAGGATCAACGCCCCGCGGCGGACGTCGTGTCGCTCGATCCCATGCGTGATGTCGATTACCCGCGCCTCGGGACAGATCGCGGCGATCACGCCGTGACACACACCGACGAAGTCGTCCTGCAGACCGTAGTCGGAGAGGAAGGTGATGACAGGGGCACGCATCGATCGCTGAGCCCTCGACCTTAACGCCCCGGCCGCTTCAGCGGTTCTAACGCGCGCCCGACAGGTGCCGAGCGTCGTCTACGAGGGCGTCGACCAACCCGTCGATGTCGTGCTGCGCCGCCTCGACGTGAGGCTCCCGTCCATGCCCGCGGAGCGCCTCGCTCGTCACCGGGCCGATGCTCACCAGTCGTGTGCCGTCGGCGACGCGATCGCCGGCCGCCGCGAAGAAATTGCGGACCGTCGAGGAGGACGTGAAGGTGACGTAGTCGGCGCGCGCGATGCCCTCTAGCTGGGCTTCGCTCAGGGATTCGATGTGGGTCTCGTACAGCGAGATGACATCGACCTCAGCGCCCCGGGCGCGAAGGCCGTCGGGAAGCACGTCGCGCGCCTCGGCCGCCCGGGCGACGAGCGCGTGGCCCACGGTCTCCTGCGCCAGCGCTTCCAGCAGGCCCTCGGCCACGAACCGCCCCGGCACGATGTCGGCGCGGATGCCCCGGCGCTCGAGGGCAGCCGCGGTCCCTGGTCCGATGGCGGCGACGCGCGCGCCGGCGAAGGCGCGAGCATCCAGATCGGCCTGGGCGAGGCGCTCGAAGAGCAGCCGCACGCCGTTGGGGCTGGTCAGGCAGATGAGGTCGTAGCGGTCCGAGGTCGGGCGGCGGCCCGTCGAGCGGGACGATGCGGATGGCCGGCGCCTCGACCACCTTGGCGCCCAACCCCCGCAGCCGCGCGGCCAGCTCGCTGCCCTGCGCCCGTGCTCGCGTCACGGCGACGGTGAGGCCGGCGAGCGGCGGCGCCTCGAACCAAGCCAGCCCCTTCGCGAGGGCGGCAACCGGGCCGAACACAGCGATGGCCGGCGCCCGCACGCCCTCTTCCGCCGCGCGCGTCGCGACCGTCGACAGGGTCGCTGCGAGGGTGCGCTGCTCTGGCAAGGTGCCCCGTTCGACGACCGCGGCGGGCTCGTCGGCCGGTCGCCCGCCGGCCTGCAGCCGCTGGCTGATCGCCGACAGCCGTCGCACACCCATGTAGATGACAAGCGTTCCCGGAAATGCCGCCAGAGCGTCCCAGTCGAGCGCCGACTCGGGCTTGGTCGGGTCCTCGTGACCGGTCACGAAGGCGACTGCGCTGGCCAGATCCCGGTGGGTCACGGGGATGCCGGCATAGGCGCTTGCCGCCACCCCGGCCGTGACGCCGGGCACGATCTCGAATCGGACTCCCGCCGCCTGGAGGGCCTCCGCCTCCTCACCGCCGCGCCCGAACACGAATGGGTCGCCTCCCTTCAGGCGCACCACGGAGCGGCCGGCCTGGCCGTGTTCGACCAACAGCCGATCGATCGCGGCCTGGACCGCCGACTCGCCACCGCCCTCCTTGCCGACGTAGATGAGCCGGGCGTCGGGCCGGGCGCCGGCCAGGGCGCCGTCGGGGATCAGCCGGTCGTAGACGATCACCTCGGCGCCGGCGATCAGCTCGCGCGATCGTGCCGTCATCAGCCCCGGGTCGCCGGGGCCGGCACCGACCAGATAGACGGTCACGCCGCGCGCTCCGCCCGGCGCAGCAGACCGTCGGCACCGGCGGCGAGCAGCCGCCGCGCCACGGCGTCGCCCAGGCCGGCGGCGGGGCCGCACAGGCGATCGGCGATCCAGGCCGAGCCGTCAGGCGCGCCCACCCAGGCGCGCAGCTCGAGCTGGCCGTCAACGACCCGCGCGTGGGCGCCGACCGACGTGCGGCAGGACGCGCCGAGGGCGCGGGTCAGTTCGCGCTCGACCGATACACAAGTGAACGCGTCCTGGTCGGTGATCCGCGCGACCTGATCGGGACCCAGAGCCCCGGGTCGGGCCTGCACGGCCAGCGCTCCCTGGCCGGCCGCCGGCACCAGATCGTCGAGGATCCCGTCGGCCTCGGCGGCGCGTCCGAGTCGTTCCAGGCCGGCCATGGCCAGCACGAGCGCGTCGCAGTCGCCGTCGGCGAGCTTTCGCAATCGCGTGTCGACGTTGCCACGCAACTCCACGATCGTCAGGTCCTCGCGAACGGCGCGGATCTGGGCCGCTCGCCTCAGGCTGCTGGTTCCGACGCGGGCACCGGCCGGGAGCTCCGCGAGCGAAGGCGCCCCGCAGATGGCATCGCGGGGATCGCACCGCGGCGGGATCGCGACCAGCTCGAGTCCCGGCGCCAGCTCGGCGGGGACGTCCTTGGCCGAATGCACGGCGATGTCGACGGTGTCGGCCAGTAGTGCAGCCTCGAGCGCCGATACCCATCGGGACTTGTCGCCCGGGCCGGTGCCGCGGTCACCCGAGGTCGTGATCGCAACGAGCTCGGAGTCGATGTCGAGCTTCGTCGCGACCGAGCGGGCCTGCGCCAGCGCCAGAGCGCTCCCGCGCGTTCCGATCCGCATCAGCGGCGGCGCTGCGCGAGGGCGCGAACCTCGGCCAGCGGTTGGGCCGGCTCGGCGGCCTCCTCGGCGCCGGCTTCAACATCTTCGGCGTCGAGATCGAACAGGTCCCGCACAAGCGCCATGCGTGCGTGCACGCGGTCGTCCCGGAGCTCCTTCATGCGCAACGTCGGTTCGTGCAGGAGACGGTTGACCACAGCGCGAGCCAGCGCCTCCACGCGCTCGAGGTCGCGCGGCGAAGCTGATTCCCACTTGCCGCTGTTGTCGCGCACGGCCTGCTCGGCGATCTCGGTGGCCCGGGCCCGGAGCGCGGCGATCGTCGGCAGGACCTCGAGCGAGCCGAGCCACGCGGCGAAGTTCTGGATTTCCTCCTCGATGATCCCCTCGGCTTTCTGCGCCTCGGCCTGACGGACCCGTCGATTGCGCGCGATCACCGCCTGAAGGTCGTCGATGTCGTACAGCGAGACGCCGTCGAGGTCAGCGCATGAGGCGTCGATATCGCGTGGAACGGCCAGGTCGATCAGCAGCATCGGACGCCCGCCGCGAGCCTGCATCACCTCCGCGATCTCGCTGGCCTCGAGCAGGAGGTGAGGGGAGGCGGTGGCCGAGACGACGATGTCAGCCTCCATCAGCGCCTGTGGCAGCTCGTCGAAACTGACCGCGCTGCCCGCGTAGCGGCGGGCCAGGCTGAGAGCGCGATCGCGGCGGCGGTTGGCCACGAACACGGTCCGGCCGCCGCTGTCGGCGAGCGCTCGCGCGGTCAGCTCACTGGTCTCGCCGGTGCCGATGATCACCACCTCGCGACCCTCGAGCGCGCCCAGCAGCTCGCGCGCCAGCGCCACGGCGACGCTCGACATGCTGAGCTGGCGCTCGCCGATTCCGGTCTCGCTGCGGACGCGCTTGCCCGTGGCCAATGCCGCTTTGAACAGTCGGTTGGTCAGCGGGCCGACCATCTCCTTGGCCAACGCACCGTCGTAAGCGCGCTTGACCTGGCCCTGGATCTCCGCCTCGCCGACGATCATCGACTCGAGCCCCGCCGTCACTCGGTACAGGTGACGGGCGGCGTCGCAATTGCGGTGGGAGTAGATCGCCGAGGCGAGACCGGTGGGACGGATCTCGGCCTGGCGAGCCAGCATCGACAGGACCATGCTCTCGGCCTCGACCGGGTCGCCGACGACCAGGTAGAGCTCGGTGCGGTTGCAGGTCGAGATGGCCACCGCCTCATGAACATCGGAGGCACCCCGCAGATCACGCAGAAATTCAGCCGCCCTAGCCTCGGGCAGCGCGAGTCGCTCCCGCACTTCGACCGGCGCGGTCTTGTGCGACATGCCGATGGCCAGCAGTTCGCTCATCCCACCGGCTCGGGCTCGCGATCGTGCTCCTCGGCCGTTCGTTCCTGCTCGTTCAGCTCGGCGCGAAGCTCGGTGAGCTCGCGTTCGGTGCGGGTGAGTCGCCGGGCCATGATCGCAACGTAGATCAGCACCAGGGCCAGGAAGACGATGTACGCCCCGGCGACGTACTTGCCGGCGCTGTGCAGCGGAAGCGCGGGCGCGGCGATGACGAGCCCCGTCATGACGGAGCTGCGCTCCTGCCCAGCGGCCTCACAGCGTCGTCCCCGAGCAATCGGCGACGCAGCGCTCGTAGTTGCATGCGGCTGTTCTTGGCGGCCATCTCGTACTTCCATAGAGTGACAAAAAGCAGCGTGATTCCCGCCAGCGAGACGAGGAAGGTTAGGCGCATTGAGCCGGGGAGGTTCCCGCCGGTCAGCGTGAGGACCCGCGGATGGACGAACCCCTGCGCGAGGCGCACGGCGATGAAGTTGAGTGGCACGAACGCGCCGGCGACGATGGCGAACACGCTGGCGTAGCGAGCCTGGCGCTCGGGATCATCGATCGAGAAGCGCATCGGCTGATAGGTGGCGAACATGAGCACGACGATCAGGTAGGAGACGAGCGTCGGCTCCTGCCAGACCCACCAGTGGCCCCACGAGGCCTTGGCCCAGATCGAGCCCGTGAGCAGACCCCCGACGGCGAAGATCAGTGACATGTGGATGGCGACGTACGAGCGCATGTCCCACTTGCGATCGCCGGTCCGTAGGTGTCCGATCGCGAACACACCCCCGGCGATGAACCCGCACAGCGAGACGATGGCCAGCGGAACGTGGAGGTAGAAGATCTTCTGGATGAAGCCCTGATTGGCGTCCAGCGGGGCGTAAAAGAACACCAGCGCCAGCGCCACCGTGATCGTGGCGATTGTTGCGAGAGAGAGGCCGCGAAGACCGCGGCCGTAGCTGGTCACGAACTCATTCCTCCAGCAGGAAGTCGAACACCGCGTAGGCGAGCAGCGCGAACACCAGATCATAGAGGCCGACCACGGCCAGCCATTTACCGGGCGGGGAACCCGATGAATGCGCGGTCAGCAGCGGTCCGGCGGCCCGGGCGGTGCCGATCAGCGCCGGGATGAGCAGCGGGAGCCCCAGGATCGGCCCGATCAGATCCCGTGCGCGAGTGTGGACGGCGATCGCCGAGACCAGCGTGCCGATCACGGCGAAGGCGATATCGGCGAGCGCGAGCACCACGATCAGACCGAGCAGGGCGGGGCCGAGACTCGGTCCAAGCAGGAGCAGACCGAAGGCGGGGACGGCGATCACCTCGAGCACGACGAGGAAGCACAGAAGCGCCGTCGCCTTGGCCACCAGCAGGGCGCTGCGATCCACCGGGGCGAGCAGGAAGGCGTCGAACCCACCCTGCTCGCGCTCGGCGACGAACAGCCGGTTGATCCCGAGCATGGCCGCGAACAGCAGCGTGGCCGTGAGCACGCCGCCGGCGAGCTGGCCCTCAATCGTCGTGCGGTTCAGGGCGAAGTGGAAGATGACAAACGTGGTCAGCGAGAACAGCACCATCGCTGGGAGCGTCTCGAACGTGCGCAGCTCCAGCAGCAGGTCCTTGCGCAAGACGGTGAGCGCCGTCCTCATGTGTAGATCGCCTTGACGTCGACCTTGTCGGGGGCGCCGAGGTAGGCGGCGCGGCCGTCCTTGAGGGCGAGCACGACGTCTGCCTCGCGGACGGCGGCCTCGGGGTCGTGGCTCGTGATCACGCGCGTGCAGCCACTCGAGCGCCCGATCAGCGGTTCGACCAGCTCGCCCGCGGCCGGGTCGAGGTTGGCTCGCGGTTCGTCCAGGAGAAGCAATCGGGGCCGGTGCAATACCGCCCGGCACACGGCCAGCCTCTGCACCATGCCGCGCGAGAGCAGGCGCACCGCGTCATCACCCCTGCGCTCCATGCCCACGGCGCGGAGCACGTCCTCGACCCGCCCCTCCTCGACACCGTGCAGGCGAGCCTGGTAGCGGAGGTTCTCGCGCCCGGTCAGATCGGTGTAGAGCAGCGGTTCGTGGGCCAGGAAACCGAGTTGGCCCCGCACGGCAAAGGCTCGCTTGGGCAGCGGTTCGCCGAGCAACTCCACCTCGCCGGCATGCGGGCGCAGCAGCGTGGCGAGGATCCGCAGCAGGGTGGACTTGCCGGCGCCGTTGCGTCCCAGCACGGCCAGCGTCGCGCCCGACGGCACGCTCACGGAGATGTCCCGCAGCGCGGTCCGCTCGCCAAAGTGGCGGCACAGACCGCGCAGCTCAATGGCTGACTCTTCGCCCACCCTCGCGCTGCAGCGTCTCCACAGCATGCCTCAGCGTCGGAGCGAGGACTGGAAACAGCTCCCGAATCGCCTTGGGATTGCCGGGGAAGTTGATGATCAGCGTCCGCCCCGCGATTCCGGACACGCCGCGGGTGAGGATCCCCAGCGGCGTGTGCCTCAGCGACTCGGCGCGCATCGCCTCGGCGAACCCGGGGGCGTCGCGGTCGATCAGCGCCCGCGTCGCCTCGGGCGTCACGTCGTCGGGCGTCAACCCGGTGCCGCCGGTGGTGAAGATCAGCGGGACATCGGCATCGACGTGCCGGCGCAGTACGTCCTGAATCGCCGCCCTGTCGTCGGTCACCACCTCGCGGGCCGCCACCTCGGCGCCGGCCTGCTCCGTCAACTCGGCCAGGATCTCGCCCGAAGTGTCCTCGGTGGTCCCGGCCGCGACCGAGGTTGAGACCGTGACAATGGCTGCTCGCATTCGGGGCGAGCTTACGCGACTGGGATCAGAAGGACGGCTCAACCATCGGCTCCTGAGCGCGCTGACGCTCTGTCTACGCGCCGGCGCGCTGCCACGTGCCCGACCGACCACCCGACTTCTCGAGCAGCGCCACCGAGGCGATCTCGGCCCCGCGCTCCATCCCCTTGACCATGTCGTAGACAGTCAGAGCAGCGACGGAGGCCGCTGTGAGCGCCTCCATCTCGACGCCCGTGGGGCCGGTCGTCCGCGCCTCCGCCCGCAGCTCGATCGCGCCCGACTCCGGATCGATCTTGCCCTCGACGCCGACGAAGCTGAGGGCCAGCGGATGGCAGAGCGGGATCAGCTCGGAGGTGCGCTTGGCCGCCTGGATCCCGGCGATCCGCGCGACCCCGAGGACGTCGCCCTTGGGAGCATCGCCGGCCAGCACGGCCTTCGCTGTGTCGGTCGAGACCCTGACCACGGCGCGGGCCACGGCGCGACGCTCGGTGGCGGGCTTGTCGCCGATGTCGACCATCCTGGCCCGGCCGGATGCGTCGAGATGGGTCAGCTCGCCCTGTTCCATCGACTCACGCGGGAGTGTGCGTACGCTGCGCCGCCGCGATCAGGTCACGCACGGCCTGGGCGTCGCCGGCCCGCAGAAGCTCGACCGGGTCGGGATCGCCGTTGACGATCGACTCGAAGAACTCCTTGCGGTCCTGATAGGTCGGGAGCGTGGCCTTGGCCCAGCCGCGCGCGTCGTTGAGCAGGATGGCCAGCAGCGCGTAGGGCTCGCCGAAGGTCTCGGCGATCTCGCGCTTCATGCGCTTGGCCAGGGCGGGCGAGGCGCCGGCGGTCGAGATCGCCACGGCCAACGGGCCGGTGCGGACGATCGCGGGGAGGATGAAGTTGCACAGCGGCGGCACGTCGACGACATTGACGAGCATCGCGCGCCGCTCGGCGTCCTCAAACACGCTGATGTTGGTGTCCGTGTCGTCGGTGGCGGCGATCGCGATGAGGCAGCCGTCGAGGTCGCCGGAGCGATACGTGCGGCGCTCCCAGCGGATCGATCCCTCCATGGCCAGCTGAACCAGCTCCGGATGAGCGACGGGGGCGATCAGCGTGACGTCGGCTTCGCAGGCCAGCAGCCCCTCGACCTTCTCGAGGCCGACATCGCCTCCGCCGACGACCGCGCAGCGACGGCCCTTCAGCCGCAGACAGGCCATATAGAAGGGCGTCGCCAGCATGTCCTTGACGCACGACTGATCGCAGATCCCCCTGCGGAGCTGGCAGACGCACTCTTTCCCTGCATAGGCTTGGGCTGGCACTGAGTTAAGGGTAGCCCCGGCCACCGTTCGTCGAGGGTGGTCAGCTGATGGGGACCACCGTCGTCTAGCGGCGGATCGCGTCGCGGGCGAGGCGGCCGCTGAGCTTGGCGAGTGGGCCGAGGCCGGCGCGGAGCGCGTTGGCGCGGATCGACGGCCGCCCGTAAATCACGCTCGCGGCCTGCTGGATCGCCCGTCCCATGGTCTCGTCGTACGGGTGCCACCACAGATCGCGCAAGGTCGAGGGCTCCCACACGCGGAGCTTGATGTTGACGCACTCGTAGAGGCCGAACTTGGAGTGGGTTCGGCCCAGACCCGACTGCTTGACCCCACCCCACGAGCACTGGCAGGCGCCGTGGCTGAACATGTGGTCGTTGATCCACACCATCCCGGCCTCGAGCTCGCGGGCGAAGCGCTCGCCCTTGCTGCGATCGGTGGTCCATACCGAGGCGCCGAGGCCGAACTCCGAGTCGTTGGCCATGGCCACAGCCTCGTCCTCGGAGTCGACGATGGTGATCGGCAGCAC
This sequence comes from uncultured Solirubrobacterales bacterium, assembly GCA_963734775.1. Lineage (GTDB taxonomy): Bacteria > Actinomycetota > Thermoleophilia > Solirubrobacterales > Solirubrobacteraceae > Palsa-465. The sequence goes on along the minus strand of CAVTJE010000033.1, from coordinate 80,218 downwards.
CGGCCCGAAGATCTCCTCGCGCATGATCCGCATCTGCGGGGTCACGTCGGTGAGGACGGTCGGCGCGTAGAACGATCCCGCGTCGAGGCCCGCTGGCGAGGCGACCGGGCCGCCGCAGCGGAGCCGCGCACCCGCCGCCACTGCGTCGTCGACCAGCTCGGCGACGAGATCGAACTGCTCGCGCGAGATCATCGGCCCGATCTCGGTGTCCCAATCGGTCGGATCGCCGACCCGCAGGCCCTGCGCGCCCGTGACCACTCCCTCGATGAAGCGGTCGGCGACCTCGCGGAGCACGTACACCCGCTCGATCCCCGAACAGGTCTGACCGGCGTTGGCGAAGCCGCCCCACAGCGCGCCGGCGATGGCATGCTCGACGTTGGCGTCGGGCAGCACGATCATCGGATCCTTGCCACCGAGCTCGAGCACCGATCCCTTGAGCCGCCTCGCGCACTGCTCACCGACATGGCGCCCAACGTCGACCGAGCCGGTGAAGAAGATCTTGGCCACGTCCGACTGGACGAGCGCCTGCCCGGTACCCGGGCCGTGGATCACCCGCACGAGCCCGTCAGGGACGCCGGCGCGGTCGAACACCCGACCGATCCGCTCCCCGATCAGAGGCGTCAGCGACGCCGGCTTGACGACGACGCCGTTGCCCGCCATGAGGGCCAGCGCGACCTCGCCGAAGGGGATGCTCCAGGGGTAGTTCCACGGTGCGATCACCCCGATGACGCCGAGCGGCTCGTAGATGAATGCGGAGCTCTTGGTGCGCAGGAACAGCTGGGGCATCCGGATCCGCTCATCCCTGAGGATCTCCACCCCGGCCCGCGCGATCCAATGCAGCGCGTCGATTGTGGGCAGGACCTCCATCGTGAAGGCCTCCGCCCGAGGCTTGCCCTGCTCGCGAACGATGAGGTCGCGGATCTCGTCGGCCTCATCGATGAGCACCTGAGCCGCGCGCTCCATGTAGCGGGCGCGGTCCTCCAGCGTCAGCTGCGCCCAGAACGGCTGGACGCTGGCGACGGCCTCAACGACGGGCTGCACGGCCGCCGGCGGGGTGACCGGCACCGATCCAATCCGTTCGCCCGTCGCCGGGTTTCGCGATTGCACCTGGTCGGGCAGCGTCGCGGGCTCCACGCCGCGGAGGGTACTCGGTGACAATTTTCACTACCCCAGTCGCGGGCCAGGGGTATAGTGCGGCGTCACGCGATCTGGGGTTGCCCGGGCATCTTGGGTGAGGGCGATCGGTCGCGAGCGTACGTCGACTCTGGGGGGTTTTCGTGATTCGTAGTGCTCGTCCAAACGGTCCGCATCGGCTACAGGGTCGGTGGCCGCTCCGCCTCGGCGCCCTGATTGCGTGCCTCGCCGGCCTCGCCGCCGCCGTTCCCGCCGCCCTCGCCGTCGGATTCCCGCAACGGCAGACCGGCAAGGCGTTTGCCGACGTCCGCACGCGGTCCCAGACCGCGGGCGCCCAGGCCAAGGTACCCGCGCTCCGGGCCAACGCCGCCGCCGCTTTGGGCCGCGATCTCGGGCAGCAGGGTGTCGTCACCCTCGACCCCCTCACCGGCACGCCGAGCATGGTCGCGCGGCTCAACGGGTTCCTGACCGCGCGCTCCGCGGCGCAGCCGACGGTGATCGCTCTCGACTACGTGCGCTCGCATCGGGCTGTGTTCGGGCTCAGCGACGGCGACCTCTCGGCGCTGCACGAGGCCCCCGCCTACCGCTCCGTCGACGGAACCACGCACATCCGGTGGATGCAGCAGTACAGGGGCGTCCCGGTGTTCGAGAACGAACTGCGCGCCAACATCGATCGCCGCGGCCAGCTCATCAACGTGCTCGGATCGCCGCTGACCAGCACGGCGGTCCCGTCGACCGCGCCACGGCTGAACGCCGAGCAGGCGCTGGGCCGGGCGCGCCAGGACGGCGGCGCGACGGGTCCGGCGCCGAGCGTGACCAAGGCGAGCTCGAGCCCGCAGCACGCGACGAACTTCGCCGATGGCTCTCAGGCGAGCCTGGTCGTCTTCCACATCGCCACGGGCAACGAGCTGGCGTGGCACCTCTACGCGGACGTCGATTCGACCCACATCTACGAGTACGTGATCAACGCCACCTCGGGGCGGGTGCTGTTCCGCAACAACATCGTCGATCAGTCAAGCGGAGAGGGCACGGCGTGGCTCTACAACCCGAGCCCCATCTTTGGTCCGAGCAACGGGCTCGTCGATGGTCACACCCAGGCGACGCGCGTCTATCCCGACGGCTGGGGCCCGATCTCGCACACCGCGCTGAGTGGCAACAACGCGCACGTGTACAGCGACACAAACGACAACAACCAGGACGACTCGGGCGAGGACGTTGGCCAGACCACGACCGACGTCGACGGGAACCCCGAGTTCATCTACCCCTTCGCGTCCAACACGAGCGACATCTTCGATAACTGCTCGACGAACTTCCCGTGCAGCTGGGAGCGCTTCAACTCCGGGGACACTTCCTGGCAAGCGAACCGCAAGCAGAACGCCGCCCAGGTGTTCTGGTTCGTCAACAACTACCACGACCACCTGGAGCAGTCGCCGATCGGCTTCACGCCGGCGGCGGGCAACTTCCAGGTCAGCAACAACGGCCAGGGCGGCAAGGGCGGAGACCCCGTCAACGCCGAGAACGACGACGGCGCGAACACCGATGGCAGCGGCGGGCCGGACGACAACCACACCAACAACGCCAACATGGCCACCGAGCAGGATGGCGTCTCACCGCGGATGCAGATGTACCTGTTCGACAGCAACAACTTCGTCGACTCCAACGGCGGTGACGAGGCCGACGTCGTCTACCACGAGTACACCCACGGCCTGTCCCACCGGCTGATCACCGACGCCCAGGGCTTTCCCCGCCTCGACGGCGAGGAGGCCGGGGCGATGGGCGAAGGGTGGAGCGACTGGTATGCGATGGACTATCTCGTCTCGCAGAATCTGGACACGGATACCTCCACCACGGGTGACGTCTTCCTCGGCTTCTACGTCTCGGGCGCGCAGCACCTGATCCGTTCGATGTCGATGGACTGTCCTGTTGGGACGCCAGCCAACAGCGATTGTCAGAGCTCATTCACCAGCCACCAGGGCGGTTACACGCTGGCCGACTACGGCCAGATCTCGGGCAGCGGGCCCGAGGTGCACGCCGACGGCGAGATCTGGGGGCAGACGCTGTGGCAGATCCGCCAGAAGTTCCAGACGACGGGCGGCAGCTGCACCGGCATCTGCTCGACCAAGGCCGAGGATCTGATCACCCGCGCGATGGAGCTCGGCCCGCCCGATCCGTCCATGCTCAACGAGCGCGACGCGATCCTTCAGGCTGACCAAACCGACTTCGGCGGGGCCGACCTCACCGCCCTGTGGCAGATCTTCGCCCAGCGAGGGAATGGGCTTCTTCGCCGCTGACCTCGGCAGCAACGACACCGCACCGGTGGCGGACTTCCACACTCCGCCCGCGCCGGCCGCGCGGACGGCGACGCTGACCGGCCGGATCACCGACACCGACAGCGGCACGCCGGTGAGCGGCGCAACCGTGATGTTCGCCAACCACGCGGATCTCAGCACGACGACGAACGGCAACGGGCAGTACACGATCCACAACGTGGCGCCCGGCACCTACCCGTACGTGCTGGTCCTGGCCCGCGGCTTCGACGGCATCGCGCTGACGTCGGTGCACATCGCGAACGGAGGCAACACGGTGAACCACTCGATCCGCCGCGACTGGGCCTCGCTGGCCGGCGGTGGGCAGGTCAAGGCGGCCACGGCCCCCAACCTGACCAACTTTGGCTGCGGTCCGGCCAACGCGATCGATGGCTCGCAGGCATCGGGCTGGGGCAGCTACGCGGTCAACTTCGGAGGCGACCCGGCTCAGGGGCTGCCCGCCGCGCCGACGGGGCCGCGCGCGGTCGTGATCCAGCTGCCGCACACCGTGGACATCCGACAGTTCGCGGTCGACCCCGGTGCGACGTGCGGAGACGACGACACGGCCTCACTGCGCCAGTTCCAGATCTCCGTCTCCTCCGACGGCTCGTCGTATCACCAGGTGGCCAGCGGAGCGTTCGGCTCGAACACGATCACATCATGAACCCGGTGTCCCTGACCGGGTCCGGGCACCGGCGCGCGGTTCGTCAGGCTCACGGAGCTGAGCAATCAGGGTCCCGACAGCAACTCGCAGGACACCGCGTATCAGAAGTTCATGGACATGAGCGAGTTCGAGGTGTACGGGACGCAGGGATTCGTGGCCCCGCACGCCGCGTTCAGCGTCTCGGGTCGGCACACGCAGGGTTCGTCGCTGACCTTCAACGGGTCGGCCTCGACGCATGACCCGAGCCTGTCGATCAGCCAGTACCACTGGAGCTTCGGCGACGGGTCGTCGGGCAGCGGAAAGGTCCTCCATCACACCTACCACCGGCACGGCACGTTCACGGTCACGCTGAGCGTCAAGGACAGTCGCGGCCGGTCGTCGTCGGTGTCGGACAAGGTCGCCATCACCGGCCTCTGCCACGTGCCCAACGTCAAGGGAAAGTCGCTGTCGGGTGCCACGCGCGCGCTCAACTCCGCGGGATGCGGAGTGGGCACGGTCAAGCGGCCGAGCAAGAAGCGCAAGCACAAGCACCTCGTGGTGGGCAGCCAGTCGATCGCGCCCGGCAAGACGAAGCCGCACGGGACGAAGGTCGGACTGAAGCTGGTCTACAAGTAGGCGGCCGCTGGTTACGCTGCACGCCGCTCGGGCCGCGAGCTGCTGATCGATCGAGTGGAGAGTGCGGGGTGGTCGCTGAGCGCGGCCGCCGAGGCGGCCGGGATCAGTGACCGCACCGCGCGCAAGTGGCTCGCCCGCCACCGCACCGAAGGGCGGGAGGGGCTGCTCGATCGCTCCTCGTCACCCACGATCGTCGCGAGCCGCTCCGGACCACCGCGTCGGTGATCGCCGCGTCAGGCCGTCGGTGAGCGTCGCTGATCGCCGACGCTCGAGATGGCGCTCACAACCGTGTCCGGCATCGCTGACCCGGATCGGTCTGGGGAAGCTCGGGCGGCTCGGGTTGGAGCCCGCTCAGCGCTACGAGCGAGCTCGCCCCGGCGAGCTGATCCATATCGACGTCAAGAAGCTCGGCCGGATCCACGACGGCGCTGGGCATCGCTTCACCGCACGACGCGGGCGCTACACAGGGATGCGCACCGACGCCGAGGGTGCGCGACGCCAGGTCGTCGGCTGGGAGTACGTTACCTCGATCGCGCCGAAGCCCACGACCGTCTCGCGCTGGCTTATGACCGACCGCGCGCCTGGCGGATCTGATCGAGACGCTCGCGCGACGCCGCCTCGGCGTCGTCGGGCTCGTAGAAGCGGGCGCCGATCGCGTGGTCGGGCAGGAGCTCCTGGGGCGAGAAGTGCCCGGGGCGACGGTGGGGGTTGTCGTACCCGCCGTCGCTGCGGGTCGAGGAGCGGAGGTGCGGTGGCGGCAGCTCGGCACCGCGCTCGCGAATGTAGTCGCGGGCGGCGAACACGGCGTGCTTGGCGGCGTCGGACTTGGGCGCCAGCGACAGATAGATCGCGGCCTGGGCGAGGGCGAACTGACACTCGGGGAGCCCGACATGCTCGACGGCGGCGGCGGCTGCGGTGGCCACGACGAGGGCCTGGGGATCGGCGTTGCCGATGTCCTCGGAGGCGAGAACGACCATCCGGCGCACGATGAACCGGGGATCCTCCCCGCCCTCGAGCATCACGGCCAGGTAGTACAGCGAGGCGTCGGGATCGGAGCCACGGGTAGCCTTGATCCAGGCCGAGATCGTGTCGTAGTGGCGGTCGGCCTGGCGGTCGTAGAGGAGCGCCCGGCGCTGGAGTGCGTCCTCGGCATGGGCCAGGGTCACGGGTTCGCCGTCGCCCGCCGTCTCGCAGGCCAGCTCGAGCCCGTTCAGCGCAGTGCGCGCGTCGCCACCCGCGCGCTCGGAAAGAAACTCGAGTGCCTCGGGCGCCACCGTGCGCCCCGGACCGCACTCGTCGCGCTGCAGGGCGCGGTCGAGCAGCCGGCGGATCTCCACTGGTCCGAGCTGCTCGAGCTCGTACACGTGACTGCGCGAGATGAGGGCCGAATTGACCTCGAAGTACGGGTTCTCGGTCGTGGCTCCGATCAGCGTGACGAGGCCCTCCTCGACCGCGGGCAGCAGCGCGTCCTGCTGGGCCTTGTTGAAGCGGTGGATCTCGTCGAGGAAGAAGATCGTCTTGGTGCCCGATGTCCGCAGCCGCTCCCGCGCGCGCTCGATCACCGCCCGCACCTCGGCTCGCCCCGCCGCGACGGCGCTCGCCTCCTCGAACGCCGCTCCCGACGCCTCGGCGATGATCCGGGCCAGCGTGGTCTTGCCGCTGCCGGGCGGGCCGTGGAGGATCATCGAGTGCGGGTGACCCTCCTCGATGGCGCGGCGCAGGGCCGACCCCGGCGCCAGCAGCCGATCCTGGCCGACGAATTCATCGAGCGTCCGGGGCCGCATGCGCGTGGCCAGCGGGGCATCGGCAGCGGGTGCGGTCGCTGTCGAGGCGACCGGCTGATCGTTGCCGAACAGGCGCTCCATGGCCACAGTATGCGCCGGTAGCCGTCGATCGTCGGTGGACCCGGTCAGCGAGCGGGAAAATAAGGCCGGTTAGACGACCACCCCATGGGGCCGACTAACGCCCCACGATGGCCAATGAGGCGTCGTGGAGCGGCCCGTTCGAAGCCAGCGCGTCGCCTCCATCAGCCCCGCGCGGGCCGGCGAGGTCGGTGAAGCGACCGCCGGCCTCCTCGACGATGACCTGCGGGGCGGCGAGGTCCCAGAGCGAGGCCGCGGGCTCGCACACGATGTCGGCGGCGCCCTCGGCCAGCAGCATGTAGGCCCAGAAATCGCCGAACCCCCGCGAGCGCCAGCATCGTTCGACCAGGGCCAGGACCTGCTCGAGGGAGACGGCGCCGTCCCAGTGCTCAAAGCCGGGGACGCACAGGTGGGCGTCGGCGAGGTCGTGGACGGCGGAGACGTGGAGCGCGCGTGGCGAACCGGGAAGTCGCTCATCGAGAAACGCCCCGCCCCCGCGAGCCGCCCACCAGCGGCGGTGGAGCGCCGGCGCCGACGCCACCCCGAGGGTGAGCTCGCCGTCCTCCTCCAGGGCGATCAGCGTGGCCCACACGGGTACGCCGCGCACGTAGTTCATCGTGCCGTCGATCGGATCGACGATCCAGCGCCGCGAACTGCCCGGGGCCCGCGAGTCGCCGTACTCCTCGCCGAGGACCGAGTCGCCGGGCCGCTCGTTGGCCAGGCGTTGGCGCACCACCCGCTCGACCGCCTTGTCGGCCTCGGTGACCGGGGTCAGGTCGGGCTTGGTCTCGATGGCCAGGTCGGCAGCGCGGTACCGCTCCAGGGTTAGCTCATCGGCGAGCTCCGCGAGCTGGAGCGCCAGGGCGAGGTCGTCTGCCACAGCGCGTCATCGTAGAGCCAGCTACGCTCCCGCACCCATGCCGGCTGATCTCCAGGCCGAGACCACCACGGTCCTGCAGCGGCTAGTCCGCTTCAACACGGTCAACCCGCCCGGCAACGAGCGACCGGCGATCGACTACCTGGCCGAGTACGTGCGCGAAGCCGGGTTCGAGACCACGATCGTCGCCGCCGATGACGAGCGCCCGAACCTCGTGGCGACGATCGAGGGGAGCGAGGCGGGACCCACGCTGTGCTACCTGGCCCACGTCGACACGGTGCTGGCGGACGCGCCGGAGTGGACGCACGACCCGTGGTCGGGGGACGTCGCCGACGGGTTCCTCTGGGGCCGGGGCGCGCTCGACATGAAGGCGCAGGCCGCCGCCGAGGCGGTCGGCGCCACCGCGCTGACCCGGGACGGCTGGCGCCCGCGCCGCGGAGCGCTCAAGCTCGTGTTCGTATCCGACGAGGAGACCGGTGGCGCGCTCGGCGCAGACTGGCTGACCCAGAACCATCCCGATCTGGTGCGCTGCGACCTGCTGCTCAACGAAGGGGCGGGATCTGTGTTCGAGCTCGACGGCCGCCGCCTGTACGGCGTGTGCTGCGGCGAGAAGGGCGTGTACCGCTTCAAGCTCACGGCCCGCGGCACCAGCGGACATGCCTCGCTGCCGCGGACCGGCGACAACGCGCTGCTCAAGCTCGGGCCGGTGATCGACCGCCTGGCCGCGCACCAGCCCCAGTTCGACATCACGGAGGCACCCGCCGACCTGCTGCGCGCGATCGGCGAGGATCCCGCCGACCCGCAACGAACCCTCCAGCGAATCGCTCAGACCGACCCGGCGTTGCTGATCCTGCTCGAGCCGATGCTCGGCGTGACGCTGACGCCGACGATGATCCACGCCTCCGACAAGATGAACGTGATCCCGTCTCGGGCGTACGTGAAGGTCGACTGCCGCGTGCCCCCAGGCATCGGCGAGGAGGTCACGCGGACGCGCATCAACGAGGTGCTGGGCGAGCAGGCCGACCGGCTCGACTTCGAGTTCACCGAGACCGTACCCGGCAACAGCTCGCCGGCGCAGACCGAGTTGATGTCGACGATCGACGCCTGGGTCAGACGCAACGACCCGGGGGCCGAGGCCGTGCCGGTGATCCTGCCCGGGTTCTCCGATTCGACGTGGTTCCGCGCCGCCTTCCCCGACTGCGTGGCCTACGGCTTCTTCCCCACCCGGCACATGACGATGCTGCAGGTCGGTCCCCTCGTCCACAGCGCCGATGAGCGGATCGACGTCCGCGACCTAGGCTTTGCTGCCGGCTTCTACCGGGACCTCGTGCGCGAGCTGCTCGGTTGACCGGCTGCCAAGACTGAGTGCGCGGGTGCTCCGCGGGAGCAGTCCGCCGATCAACAGAGCCAGCCCGATGACGCTGCCCACGCCGAGCACCGTGCGGGCGCCGAACGAACTGGCGAGAGGCCCGGCGACCGCGTAGCCGAGCGGCAGCAGGGCCAGCGAGCCCATCCAATCCCACGCGCTGACACGCGACAGCGAGTGCGGCGGTATGTGGCGGGCAAGCGCGGTCTCCCACCAGATCATCAGCAGCGAGAAGCCGAATCCGGTGCCAAACGCGCACACGGACACGACCTCGAGCGGCGCGCCGAGCGCGAACAGGCCATCCTGCACCGGCCACGCGAGCACGAGCACGAAACCGACGAGCAATGGCCGCGCCGGGCGCCAGCTCAGGCCGGCGGCGGCGCCGAACACAGCGCCCAGGCCACCGAGGGTCTCGAGCAACCCGAACACGCCCGTGCTGCCGTAGACATCATGGGAGATTGCCGGGGCCAGCGAGTACCAGGGCGCGTAGACGGTCATCACCGACCCAGCGAACACGGCGATCGTCACCCACACCCAGGTCCTCGAGCGCACCTCGCGCCAGCCCGAGTGGAGCTCCTGCATCATCGGCTTCGGCGGCTGAGCCGTCCCGCGGGGCCGCGGTTTGACCAGCGCCAGCAGCGCCGCGCTGAGCACGAACGTGGCGGCGTCGAAGACGAAGGCCTCGCCGGCCCCCACGCCGAGAACCAGTGCCGTGGCCAGCGCTGGCCCCACGAGGAAGGCAACGTTGGCCACCGATTCGGTCAGCGCGCGCGCATCCTGGATCAAGGGCTCGGGGACGGTCTGGGGGAGCAGGCCGCTGTAGGCGGGCTGGAAGAAGGCCTGCGCGGCGCCGAAGAGCGCCTCGATCACGGCGATCTGCCACACCTGCACGGTCCCGGCGAAGATCAGCGCCGCGAGCACGCCGTGGAGCGCGGCGCGTGACAGATCGGTGACGATCATGATCCGGTGGCGCGGGAGCCGGTCGGCCCACACGCCACCGAACAGCAGCAGTCCGACGAGCGGCACGGTCTGCGCGGCGAGCACCAACCCGAGGTCGGTCGGCGACCCGGTGCGCTGGGTGATGAACAGGGCCAGCGCGACGACAACGACACGATCCCCGACCATGCTCGCGGCCTGGCCCAGGAACAGGTATCTGAAGTTTTGTTCGCGCAGGACGCGCAGATAGCTACTCACGGAACACTCTCGACAGGTTGGTACGGCGGAACGACGGACGGCCGCGCGGGCTCTTAGCGAGCGTTAGGCACGGCGAATGCGGTCAGCGTGGTCGAGAGCTGGCAAACATCGCCTCTGGACGGTATCACGCGTCCGTGCGATGATCCAGCCATGGGCCCGGACCGGGGGACCATCGCAGCATTGCTCGTGCTTGGCGCGTTTGTAGCGCCGGCCAGTGCCGCCGCGGCCAACAAGCCCGCGCCGTCAAAGCCGAAGCCCGACCTGAAGATCAGCAAGCTCGAGACGGCTGGCCTGGGCGAGCCGCCATTCACCGTCGTAGGCACGAACGGGGTCGCGCAGCGGTTCTCGATCCACATCGAGACGGAGAACCATGGCGACGCCACGGCGCCGGCCTCGACCACGGTGCTCACGATCTTCGACGGCCGGGGCCGGCCCTACACGAAGAAAATCGCGATCAAGCGGCTGGAGCCCCGCGGTCGCGTTGATCGCACGCTCGAGATCACCGACCTCGAGCCCAAGGTCGGCTTCGCGCAGATCAAAGCGGTGGCCGACGCCAACCACAACGCCGACGAGTCGGACGAGGCCAACAACCTGCGGGAGGGAGAGCGGTTCGCCGTTATTGCCCGGCAATGGACCGTCCAGCAGTTCACGACGATCATCACCAATCCGCTGAGCAAGGACACGACCGACAGTGGCTCGGGATTTCGCTTTCGCTTCTCCGAATACGACCCCGAACGCGACGAGTTCGTCTACAGGGCGATCGGCCCGGTCACGAACGATCAAACCATGAGCGGTGCCTGCCCCTACCACGCGATGAAGACCGCCACGAAAAACCCGTGGGCGGAGAGCTACCTGCACCTCGAACGAAACCTCAAGCACTACGACGCGTTCGTATCCGCTACTCCAGCCGGGGAATACCAGATCACTGTCAGGTGCATAGGTGGCTTTACCCACAAGGTGCCGCTGGCCTTCGAGGCGCTGACCACGTTCGTCGGCCAGCGGACGATACCGGCCATGCGACCATCGGAGTCGGAGCTGTCCGACGACACGCATTCCACGCCGCTTCGCGCGCGCTGGATCTGGGACTTCATCGCCACCATCCCAAACCGGTAGGTCCGCTCACGACAATCGGCAGGCCTTGCGCCGCTCGCTTGCCAACATGGGGGCGATGGAGATTCCGAGCGCGGTGACGCGCGTGGCCGCCGGGGACGACGTTGCGGTGGTCTGGAGCAACGAGGACGGAGTGACCTTCGAGGTCGGGGACGGACCGCGGCGGCGGTTCGTCAAATGGCGCCCCCGCGACACCGGGCTCGATCTCTCCCCCGAGGTGCAGCGGCTCGAATGGGCGGGGCAGCACATATCGGTGCCGCGCGTGCTCAGCGTGGGCGAGGATCAGGAGGGCCGCTGGTTCGTCTCCACGCCGCTGGCGGGCGAGAGTGCCGTCAGCCCGCGCTGGCAGCGCGCGCCCGAGGTTGCGGTGGCCACGCTCGGGCGCGGGCTGCGCCTCATGCACGATTCGCTTCCCGTCGTGAGCTGCCCGTTCTCGTGGTCGGTGCAGGTTCGACTGGCCACCATCGCCGACGTGCAGCACGCCGAGGAGCTGCGCGACGCCCCGCCGATCGACCGCCTCGTCGTATGCCACGGCGACGCGTGCTCGCCGAACACGATCATCCGCGACGACGGGGAGCTGTCGGGGCACGTCGACCTGGGGTCGCTGGGCGTGGCCGATCGCTGGGCCGACCTCGCCATCGCCACGTGGGCCACCAACTGGAACTACGGGTCCGGCTGGGAGGACGCGCTGCTCCGCGCCTACGGGATCGCGCCCGACCCGGCGCGCACGGCCTACTACCGGGCTCTGTGGGACGCGGCCCCCTGAGGGCGACACCACCGGGGCCGCGAATGCGGCCCCTTTAAATAGACTCCCCCCATGCCGACGGAGACCTCGGCTCGCCTGCACCCCGACGTCTTCCGCCTGCCCGTCAAGCGGATTTGCTCCGGGTATTACTCGGACGCCTACTTCGTCTACACCAAGCAGCTGCTGGAGGCCGAGGGGCATCATCCGCACGTGGTCATGCAGGTATTCCAGAAGCGCGAGTCGGTGCTCGGCGGCATCGACGAGGCGATCGCCGTCCTCAGGCTGTGCTCGGGTCACGCCGCGGGCGAGACCTGGATCCCGGGCTGGGATCAGCTCGAGGTACGCGCGCTGCACGAGGGAGACCGCGTCGCCCCTCGCGAGACGGTGATGACGATCGAGGGCGACTACAGCCTGTTCGCTCACCTGGAGACGGTCTACCTCGGCGTCCTGGCCCGGCGGTCGCTGGTCATGCGCAACGTCGCCGAGGTCGTCGACGCGGCCCGCGGCAAGTCGATCTTCTACTTCCCCGCCCGCCACGATCACTGGCTCGTGCAGACCGGCGACGGCTGGAGCGCCCACGTCGCCGGCGCGATCGGCGTCTCCACCGAGGCCCAGGCCTCCTGGTGGGGCGGTCGCGGGATGGGCACGGTGCCCCACGGATTGATCGCCGCCTACGGCGGAGACACGGTGAAGGCGGCCACCGTATACGCCGAGCGCTTTTACAAGGAGATGAACGTCACCGTGCTGGTCGACTGGGACAACGACTCGGTGAACACTGCCCTCGCGGTGGCCCAGGCGCTCGGCCCGAAGCTCTGGGGCGTCCGGCTCGATACCTCCGAGACGCTGGTCGACCGCTCGCTGTTCGACGAGATGGGCGCCTTCCGTCCCACCGGAGTGAACCCACGGTTGGTCGAGAAGGTCCGCGGCGCGCTCGACGGCGCGGGCTATGACGAGGTCCGAATCGTGGTCAGTGGCGGCTTCAACGCGGCGCGGATCCGGGAGTTCGAGACGGCCGGCGTTCCCGTCGATGCCTATGGCGTCGGGTCATCGCTGCTGCGCGGCGACAACGACTTCACGGCCGACATCGTGCTGGTGGAAGGTCGTCCGTGCGCAAAGGTGGGTCGGGGGTACTCGCCGAATTCCCGCTTGGAGACGGTTGAGTGAATCCTCGGCAGTGCCGATGACCGCCTAAGGGATGATTTCCGCCAACTTCCTCTGGGAGCCGGACGTCCAGACGTTCATGCTCCACTGGCTGCCCATCCTGTTCATGGGTCTCCTGGTGGTGTCGGTGTTTGCGCTCCTGCGCTACATGCCGCGCACCAAGCCGGTGGAGATCAAGCCCGAGGCCTCCCCATCGATCGGCTGGTCGGACATCGCCGGCTCGGAGGAGGCCAAGGAGGAGCTGCGCGAGGTCGTCGACTACCTGCGCGATGCCAAGCGCTTCCGGGCGCTGGGGGCCAAGGTGCCCAAGGGGATCCTGCTGCACGGGCCGCCGGGCACGGGCAAGACGCTGCTGGCCAAGGCGGTGGCGCACGAATCCGGCGCGCGCTTCTACTCGCAGTCGGCGGCGTCGTTCGTGGAGATGTTCGCCGGGCTCGGCGCGGCGCGGATCCGGCGTCTGTTCCGGATCGCGCGCAAGAACGCACCCGCGATCGTGTTCATCGACGAGCTCGACGCGGTCGGTGGCCACCGCGGCATGGACATCAGCGGCGAGCGCGACCAGACGCTCAACCAGCTGCTGGTGGAGATGGACGGCTTCACCTCGAGCAAGGACGTGGTCGTGATCGCCGCCTCCAACCTGCTCGACAAGCTCGACCCGGCGCTGCTGCGCCCCGGCCGTTTCGATCGCCAGATCTTCGTCTCGCCCCCCGACGTCGGGGGGCGCGAGCGGATCCTGCAAGTCCACTCGCGCAACAAGCCGTTATCCGGCGACGTCGACCTGAAGCTCCTCGCGCGCCAGACCTCGGGGCTGACCGGCGCCGATCTGGCCAACATCTGCAACGAGGCGGCCATCTTCGCCGCGCGCCGGAGCGCCACCGAGGTCGCGATGCAGGACTTCGACACCGCGCTGGAGCGCGTGGTGGCCGGGATGCAGTCGCGCCGGGCGCTGACCGATCACGAGAAGCGCGTGGTGGCCTACCACGAGGCCGGCCATGCACTGTGCGGCGAGCTCTTGCAATCGGTGGACCGGGTCCATCGAATCTCGATCGTCCCGCGGGGGAAAGCACTGGGGTACACGCTGAACCTCCCCGAGGAGGACCGCTATCTGAAGACGCGGGAGGAGCTGATCGACTTCATGACCATGCTGCTGGGCGGGCGAGCCGCCGAGCAACTGGTCTTCGGCTCGATCACCACCGGCGCCTCGGACGATCTCAAACGGGTGGCTGAGATCGCCCACTCGATGGTGCACGATTACGCGATGGGGACCGGAGTGCGGTCCCTGAAGGTGCTGGCCGAAGACGCGTCCGAGTCGACGCGACGAGTCCACGACGCCGAGGTGCGGGACCTGGCCGACGAGGCGTTCCGGATGGCGCTATCGATCATCGACCGCCACCGCCCACAGCTCGACGACCTGGCCTCGACGTTGCTGAGCAACGAGGTACTCGAGCGCAAGGACATCGATCGGATCATGGCCGGCGTGCCGGCCGAGGCGCCGCGACGCATGGGTGGCGGTGAGCTCGGGATCGCGGCCGCGACGGCCCAGGAGCCGGCCGAGCGCTAGCCGGACGCGCGGTCGGCGCAACGCCCGTCAGTATCCTCCCGGCCGCATGCTGACCATGATCGACCACGTGGGCGTGGCCGTCGAGGACATCGACGCCGCGCTGGCGCTGTACCGAGGTGCGCTGCGGATGCCGATGGTCCACCGCGAGACGGTGGCCGAACAGGGCGTCGACGCGGCGCTACTCGACGTCGGCGACGGACATGTCGAGCTGCTCCAGCCGCTCGGGCCCGAGACGCCGGTGGGGAAGTTCCTGACCCGCAAGGGCCCGGGCCTGCACCACGTCGCCTACCGCGTGGTCGATGTGGAGGAGGCGCTCGGAGCCCTCGCGGCGGCCGGGTTACGGCTGATCGACGAGCAGCCGCGCACCGGCATCCGCGGCTCGCGCGTGGCCTTTCTCCACCCGGCGTCGACGGGCGGCGTGCTGACCGAGATCGTGCAACCAGCGGAGCATCACTGACATGGCGGATGAGAGACCTCAGAAGATCAGCATCGGCTTCATTGGCGGCCAGGTGCTGAGCGCCCGCGTGGCGCGCGACCACCTGGCCAACCTGCGAAATGCGCTCGGGTCGACGGGCTGGCACGACCTCATGGCCGAGGATGGCACGGTGGCGCTCGACCTGGACAAGATCGTCTACGTGCTGGTCGACGACGAAGATCACCGGGTCGGGTTCGGGACCTGAACCGGGGGTGACCCGCGCAGCCGAGCTCGACCGAGCGATCCTCGTGTTCGCCCGGACCAAGGGGCATGGTCCCCGCCGGGAACGGGCCATCGCCGCCTACTCGAAGCTGGGCGAGCACGCGGCGTGCTGGCTCGCGCTCGGAGTTGGCGGAGCAGCGCTCGACCACGACCCCGGACGCAAGCGCGCGTGGCTGCGCGGCGCGGCGGTCGTGGCCGCCTCCTACGGCGCCAACCAGGCGCTGAAGTTCGTCGTCCGCCGGCGGCGTCCCGAGCTGCCCGAGCTGCCGCCGCTGACGCCGACCGTCTCGCGGCTGTCCTTCCCCAGCGCACACGCCACGACCTCATTCGCCGGCGCTTGCGTCTACCGCGGGCTGGCACCGGCGTGGGGCCTCGTCGTCGCCGCGCTGGCCTTCGGGCTCAGCCGGCCCTACCTGGGCGTGCACTACCCCAGCGACGTCGTGGCCGGGGCGCTGCTCGGCGTCGCGATCGGCGAGGTGGGGCGGGCGATGAAGGTCGGCATCGTGGGGATGCCCAACGCGGGCAAGACCTCGCTGTTCACCGCGCTCACCGGGGTGGCGGCCGAGGCGGCCAACTACCCGTTCACGACGATCGAGCCCAACGTCGCCGTCGTTCCGGTGGCGGACCCCCGCCTCGATGCCGTGGCCGAGACGGTCAAGTCGTCGAAGATCGTGCCCGACACGATCGACTTCCACGACATCGCGGGCCTGGTGGCGGGAGCCCATCGCGGCGAGGGCCTGGGCAACCAGTTCCTGGCCAACATCCGCGAGACGGACGCGATCGTGCACGTCGTCCGTGCCCACGAGGCCGCCAACGTCGTTCACCCGGAGGGGCGGGTCGACCCCCTCGCCGACATCGAGACGATCGAGACCGAGCTGCTGTACGCCGATCTCGAGCAGGCCGAGCGCCGCCTCGAGCGGGTGACCCGGACGGCTCGGAGCGGTGACCGCCACGCCGTGGCCGAGGAAGCGTGGCTGAAGCAGCTCATCGAGGCCCTCCAGGCCGGGCGGCCGGCGCGGAGCGTGCCGGCACCAGCCGACGCCCCCGACGCGATGTCGCTGCTCTCCCCGCTCACGGCCAAGCCCGTTCTGTTCGTGGCCAACGTCGACGAGGGAGCGGTCGAGGTCCCCCCGGCGATCCTCGAGTATGCCCGCGCACACGGGGCCGGCGCCGTGGCGATCTCCGCGCGTCTCGAGGCCGAGCTGGCCGAGCTCGACGACGAGGACGCGGCGGCGATGCGCGCCGACCTGGGTATCGGCGAATCGGGACTCGACGCCGTCGTGCGCGGGGCGTTCGGTCTGCTCGAGCTGATCGCCTTCTTCACGGCGGGAGAGGACAAGCCCGCGCAGTCGTGGCACCTGCGCCGGGGGCTGTCGGTGTGGCACGCCGCGGGCATGATCCACTCCGACATCCAGCGCGGGTTCGTGCGCGCCGAGGTGATCCCGTGGGATGCCCTGGTCGAGGCCGGGGGTTACGCGGGCGCTCGAGACCGCGGGACGCTGCGGCTTGAGGGTCGCGACTACGCCGTGACCGACGGCGACGTGATCACGGTCAAGTTCACGCCCTAGGTGTAGGACCCGAGGAGGTTGTTCAGCTCGTTGAGGCGGGCTATGCGGTGGCTTGTGGCTGAGGGCGCCGTGTGGTCGGCGGCGATTGTAGAAGTCGAGCCAGCCGGCGAGGGCGGCGTTGCGTTCGTCGCTGTCGCGGTAGATCGCGCCGTAGGCCCAGCCGCCGAGCATGGTGCGGATGAACCGTTCGGCTTTGCCGTTGGTCTGGGGTCGGTAGGGGCGGGTGCGGAGGTGGCGGATGCCGAGTGTGCGGCAGGCGATCGCGTGGATCGTTGAGCGGTACGCACTGCCGTTGTCGGTGATCAGCTGCTCGACCTGGACGCCGTAGCTGGCGTAGTGCGCGACGGCGCGGCGCAGGAACCCGATCGCCGTGGTCGCCTTCTCGTCGGCGAGCACTTCGACGTAGGCCAGGCGGGTGGCGTCGTCGATCGCGACGTGCACGTATTCCCAGCCGACGGTTCTGCGAGGTATGCCTGCGGCGTCCTTGAGCACGGGAGTGTAGTTGGGGCGTCTGAGTCCATCGCGCACGCGTTTGCCGGCGCCGCCATGGATCCGTCCGAGCTTCTTGACATCGATGTGGATCAGTTCGCCGGGGCGAGCTCGCTCATAGCGCTGCGCGGGCTCCAGACCGAGCCGGCCGAGCTTCCCCAGCCCGATCCGGGTCAGGATCCCCGACACCGTCGAGACGCGCCATCTCGAGCGTCTCGGCGATCTCCGCACCGGTCATCCGCAACCGTCTGAGCGCGCGATCAGGTGTCGCGGGCGAGAGAAGTTTGTCTGTGTGAACGTCGCAGCCCCTCTGAGCGTCAGTCAACGTGAAACTCGCCGCCCCCAGAACCTCGAGTTTCACTTTGACGGCGCCCCACGCCGTCGATGTGAACCTCGCCTTCTAGCCGTTGCCGAGTTTCACGTTGACCGGTGCCGCCACCACGGCTCCCCCCACCCCATCTCCAGCAAGCCATTCCCAAAACCGGACGGTGGCGCGCGGGTTCGGAAAGCCGCTGAGTGACGAACTGCTCGTTGGATGCTCCGCCGCGGCTTGATCGCCGGATCCCCCGGCACCAATCATCTAAAGGTCGCTGAGGTCGGCCGCGCCGGCGAGGCGCTCGGCGAGGCGGTTGAGCCCGTAACTCCGTGCCGCCTGGGCCCCGCTGTCGAGGTCGGTGGTGCGGTCGGGCGGTCGGTCGAGCTCGACGATCCGCAGCGTGGCGATGTCCTTGAAGGCGCGCAGCTGGTCGGGGGCGTCGGTCAGCGCGGCGCGGATCTTCGGCCGCTCGGTGACCGCCGGCTGCAGGCTGGCCTCGAGTGAGCCGTAGCGGCTGAGAAGGTCCGCCGCTGTCTTGGGTCCGATGCCAGGGGCGCCGGGCAGGCCGTCGGACGGGTCGCCGCGGAGCGCGATGAAGTCGGGCACGAGGCTCGGGGGGATGCCGTAGCGCTTCTGGACCTCGTCGGCGTCGACCTCCTCGAAGCCGGTCGTGCCGGCCTTGAGGAACAGGACCTTGACCTGATCGCCGACGCACTGGTACATGTCGCGATCGCCGGTGACGATCAGCGTCTCCCCGCCCGCCGCGGCCTCAACCTCGGCCAACGACCCCAGCAGGTCGTCGGCCTCGAGGGCGTCGCTGCCCATGCACTGCCAGCCAAACTGCTCGAGGAAACCCGGCGCCTGGGCGAACTGCCAGTCGAGGTCGTCGGGCACCGGGGGCCGGGCCGCGTGGTAGTCGGGATAGGACTCGACGCGGTAAGCCGCCGCCTCGGCGCCGAAGCAGAACACGATCGCCCGCGGCCGACGATCGGCGGCCACCCGCAGGGTTATGTTGGCCGCCCCGAGCAGGGCGTTGACGGGACGGCCCGCGCTGCCCTTGATCGAATCCGGCAAGGCGAAGAACGAGCGGTAGAGGACGTAGGGGGCGTCGATGGCCAGCAGCGGTCCGGACACCCGCTGGAGCGTAGATGGTTGTTTTCGAACGCGTGCCTCGGCCGGGTCGCCGGTAAGTTATGCGTCCTCATGCCGCGATGGATCTGGATGAATCCGCGCGCTGTCGTTATGGCTGTCGCGTCGCTTGCCCTCTTGCCCTCCGCTGCCCACGCGGCGGGATCGTGCGGCTCCCATCCCTGGTGCAACGCCAGGCTCAGCCCGGCTCGGCGGGCGTCCATGGTGCTGGGCGCGATGACGACGGCGGAGAAGCTCGCCCTGGTGGCCAGCGGCAGCTCCGGCGTCGCCAGGCTCGGCATCCCGCCGCTGAAGTTCATCGATGGGCCGAACGGAATCGGCGAAGCGAGCAGCGGCGTGACCGCGTTCCCGGATGCGGAGACGATCGCCGCCTCGTGGGACAGGACGGTGGCGAGCGCGTACGGGCAGGCGCTCGGAGCCGAGGCGGCGGGCAAGGGCGACACACTGCTGGCGGCGCCGACGATCAACATCGTCCGGACGCCGTTGTGGGGGCGCGAGGCGGAGACGCTGGGCGAGGATCCCTTCCTGACCGGGTCGCTGGTGGCGCCGGAGATCCGCGGCATCCAGAGCCGGCACGTGATCGCGCAGGTCAAGCACTACGCGGGCAACAATCAGGAGATCGACCGCTTCGGAGCGCCGCTGGGTCTGCCGCGGTGAGCGATCAGGTGTCGGCACGCGACGCTGCGGGAGATCTACCTCCCCGGGTTCAAGGCCGCCGTGCAGCAGGGGCACGTCGGGTCGGTGATGTGCTCATACAACCGGATCAATGCCGTCTACTCGTGCCAGAACCCCCAGACGCTGGGCGTGCTCAAGGGGTTCGGTCTCAAGGGTTTCGTCGGCCCCGATGCCTCGCTGGCCGTGCGTGACGACGTCGCCGCGGTCAACGCGGGCGTGGACAACATGCAGTTGGGCAGCATCGCCACGGCGACGGGCGGCAACGAGCTGACGATCCTCTCCAATGCCTACGGCGCGGGGAAGATCACCCGCTCACGGCTGGACGACGCGACGCGTCGGATCCTGACCGCGATGTTCGAGGTCGGCCTGTTCAACCACCCTCCGAGCGACGGGACCAACCGAAACGTGAGCACGCCCGCCCACCTGGCCCTGGCCACGCGGGTCGCCGAGCAGGCGACCGTGCTGCTGCGCAACCGCGGCCACGTGCTGCCGCTCAGTCCGCGCCTGGGGTCGATCGCGGTGATCGGGCACGACGCCGGGCCCGGGACGCAGATCGAGGAGAACGGCTCGCCGGCGGTACGGCACGGGCCGGTGATCTCGCCGCTGACCGGGATCCGGCGGCTGGTGGGCTCGCGGTCACGGATCGTCTACGCGCCGGGGACGTTGGGCGTCGTCCCGCTGGCGGTCATTCCCGCCGGCGCCCTCACCCCCGCCGCCGGCTCGGGGCACGGCCTGAGCGCCAGGTACTACACCGGTCAGACGCCGAGCGGAACGCCGGTGGCAACCCGCGTCGATCGAACCGTGGACTTTGCCAGCAGACCGGTGCCGCTGGCCACGATTCCCGGCACGCCGAGCGCCACTGCGGGCGTGTGGACGGGCACGCTCACCCCGCCGAAGACCGGGATCTACCGGTTCTCGCTCAGGGTCTCGGGCGTAGCCCAGCTCTACCTGGGCGGGCGGCGCATCGTCGACGCGAATGCCGAGTTCTACACCGGCGGCCTGCCCGGCGGGATCGTCAGCTCGCCGGGCGCTCCCGACGATCACCTTCCAGGGACTGGCCCGGTTGACCAAGGGTCACCGGGTCTCGATCCGCGTCACCTACGCGACCGGAGCCTCAATCGCCGGGGCCGCGCTTCAGGTCGGCTGGCAGCCACCCGACCCGTCGATGCTCGCCCGCGCGGTGCGGGCGGCCCGCCACGCAACGGTGGCGATCGTGTTCGCCAACGACGTGTCGAGCGAAGGGATGGACCGCCCATCGCTGGAGCTGCCCGGCGACCAGAACCGACTCATCGAGGCGGTGGCGGCCGCCAACCCTCGCACGGTCGTCGTCCTGCACACGGCGGGCCCGGTGCTGATGCCGTGGTTGTCCAGAGTCGCCGGGGTGCTCGAGGCGTGGTATCCCGGTCAGCGGAGCGGCGCGGCAATCGCCGCCACTCTGTTCGGCAAATCGGACCCGTCCGGCCACCTGCCGGTCACGTTCCCCCGGACCGCATCGCAGGGCCCGACGGCGAACCACCCCGAGCGCTATCCCGGCGTGGACAACGTCGCGCACTACTCCGAGGGGATCTTCGTCGGCTATCGCTATTACGACCGCCATCGCCAAAGGCCGCTGTTCCCGTTCGGGTACGGGCTGTCCTACACGACGTTCACCCTGAAGGGCCTCAAGGTCACGAGGCACGGCACCGGCTACCGCGCCACGGTCAGGCTGCGCAACGCCGGCCGCGTGGCCGGTGCCGAGGTCGTGCAGGCCTACCTCCGCTTCCCGGCCGCGGCCGGCGAGCCGCCGCGCCAGCTCAAGGCGTACGCCAAGGTGTTCCTGAAGCCCGAAGTGGCGACCACCGTCCCGTCTGAGCCTGCCCCGCTCGTCCTTCGAGTACTGGAGCGCCGCCCGCGGCAGGTGGACTGTCGCTCCGGGGCGCTACGGACTATCTGTCGGGACCTCGTCGCGCGATCTGCCGCTGAGCTCGACGATCCGAATTCGCTGAGCTCGCCCATAATTCGTCGCGCAGGTTCGAGATATGCACGCAAGGACCGTGGTACCCGTTGGACGTGACGATCGTTCGCGCCGGCTTGACGACCGAGCGTGGTACGCGCTTCAGCTCATCGCCGTGGCAACCGCCTATGCGGTGTCCGGCAAGCTCGGCCTGGACCTCGCCTTCGCGACCCGTAGCGTCACCGCGATCTGGCCGCCGACCGGAATCGCGCTGGCGGCGTTGGTCCTGGGCGGCTATCGGTTGTGGCCGGCGGTGGCGCTCGGCGCGCTGCTGACCAACCTGAACACGGGTGTGCCGCCAGTGACGGTGATCGGCATCGTGGTCGGCAATACGCTCGAGGCGCTGACGGGGGCGTATCTGCTGCGGCGCGTGGCAGGGTTTTCCCCGCGCCTGGAGCGAGTCAGCGACGTCATCGCGCTCGTCGTCTTCGGCGCCGTGATCAGCACGCTCGTCAGCGCGATCATCGGCGTCACGAGCCTGCTGATCGGAGGGGCCACCACGTGGGCGCGGGCTCCGTCGCTGTGGCGTACGTGGTGGCTTGGGGACATGGGCGGAGACCTGATCGTCGCGCCGGCGCTGCTGATCGCGGCGACATATCGCCGCTACAGACAGCTCCCGGGCGGGCCGATCGAGGCGGTGACCCTGACCGTTGTGCTGGTTGGCGTCAGCGTGCTGGTGTTCTTGCAATCGACGGAGGTCGTGTACGCGCTGTTTCCCCTGCTGATCTGGGCCGCGCTTCGCTTCTGGCAGCCCGGTGCCGCCGCGGCAAGCCTGCTGACCGGTGCGATTGCGGTCGCGTTCACCGCCCACGGGAAGGGACCGTTCGCGATGAGCGGCCCGAACGATCGTCTGCTGCTGGCACAGACGTTTGTGGCCGTCGCGGGGGTGACCGCGCTCATTCTGGCCGCGGTGACCAGCGAGCGTCGCAGAGCCGAGGAGTCAGAGCGTGAGATCGCCGAGACGCTCCAGCGAAGCCTGCTGCCGGACGCCGCACCGTCGATCACCGGTTGGGATATCGCGACGCTGTACAGACCGGCGGGAGCTGCTGAGGTCGAGGTCGGCGGTGACTTCTATGACTTCTTCGCCACGCCGGGTGGTTGGATCGTGATCATCGGAGATGTGGCCGGAAAGGGGGTACGAGCGGCCGCGATGGCCGGACTGGTGCGACACGGAGCTCGCTTCGTCAGCCAGGCCGAGAGCGGCCCGGCGGCAATCCTCGCCCGGCTCGATGATGCGTTGCGCCAGCAGCCCACGATGTCGCTGTGCAGTGCCCTGTGCCTGCGCGTCCATCCGGACCACCTACTGGTGAGCTCGGCAGGTCACCCCGGCCCCCTCGTCGTCCGCGACGATGGTCGGATTCGCGAGATCGGGGGCGCGGGACAGCTGCTGGGCCTCGAGCCCGGTGGCGGCTGGTCCGAGCGGACGGTCCGAGTTGGCCCGGACGAAACGGTCCTGCTGTACACCGATGGGGTGACGGACACGCGCGGGAGGACCGAGCGCCTCGGCCTGCGGCGGCTCAGGGCGCTGTTGATCGAGCACGCCGAGTTGGCCCCCGACGCGCTGCTGCACGAGCTCGAGTCCGCCCTCGACCGTTTTCAGCTCGGGCCGCAGAGCGATGACACCGCCGCGCTTGCCCTGCGCCCTGAACCCTCGCCGGCCGCGGGACGGACGCGGTCGCGGTTCGCGGCGCCCCAACCCGGCTCGCGACTCGCCACGGACGCTCCGCGCTTTGCACTCGACACCGTTCTCAGCGAGGACACAGCTGTGATCAAGCTGGCTGGAGAGCTTGATCACGCGGCCGCCGAGCGCCTGGCCGAAGCATTCGACGAATCGCGGCGCGGCGCGCCGGTGCAGCTCGTACTCGACCTGTCCGAAGTCACGTTCGTCGATTCGGCGGGCCTGTCGGCTCTGATCGAGATCGACCGCCGCGCACGCGAACACGCGAACGCGCTTCGGACCATTCCACCGCCCGAGCACGTGCGCGCCGTGTTTCGCCTATCCGGCATCGAGCCGCCCCGGGACAGCACCGAATACCCGGGTGAACAGGCAGGCGACCTCGACTACTCGGAGCAGGTTGCGCTCGAGCTCGCGGTGAGCGATCAGGCTCCTCGCCTGGCGCGCACGGAGGTTCGCGAGGCGACCGCCGGACGGGTACCGGAGTCCGACTCGGAGCTCGCCATCCTGATCACATCGGAGCTCGTGACCAACGCCGTCGTGCATCCGGTACACCGAGCCGGTGCGTCGATTGGGCTGTGGATCGGCACCGACGACGGACGGGTCCGGATCGAGGTCGCTGACTCCGGTCGCGGCTTCGAACCGGGCTCGCTGACGCGCGACGACAAAGCCGCCGGCGGTCGGGGACTTGTCATCGTCGATCGGGGAGCCGCGCGCTGGGGCATCAGCCGAAACGATCGGTTCTCGGTGTGGTTCGAGCTCGCGTGCGAACCGCAGCGTGCGGGCGGTGAGGGCTAGACGCGCAGAGCGCTCATGGCGCCGTCGACCCTGTCGAGCACCCGCGCCCACTCCTCGTCGGTTGCACGCATGGGTCGACGTGGATCTTCGGACCCGAGCCGGCGCCAGGGGGCCGCCCGCCGGCGAGCACCCCGCCCACGTCGTCGAGCCCGACGGTGGCGGCGACCAGCGGCCGCGGATCGACCGTGCCCCGGGCATAGGCAGCAATCGTGTCATCGAGCCCGTGCGAAGCGGACAGGATGCCAACGGCGGTGACGTCGCGCAGCACCAGCTTTCGGGTGTCGAGGTGGCTCGGGCGGCCGGCAAGGCCCACGTAGACAACGCGTCCGGCCGGCTCGACCACATCCACGGCGAGCGCCGGCAGGTGCGGGGCGCCCGAGGCATCGATGACGGCGTCGAACGGCACGTCCGGCAGCGTGGCCTCCGTCCAGCAGTGCTCAAAGCGCAGTGCGGCGGCGAAGGCCAGTGACGAGGCCGTGTGGCCCATGAGGTGCACCTCCGCGCCGGCCGCGCGGGCGAACATCGCCGCGAGCAACCCGATCGTTCCCGGCCCGAGCACGAGCGCGCGGTCCCCGGGCCTCAGCTCCGCCGCCTGTGCGGCGCGCAACGAGCTCCCACCCGGCTCGACGAGCGCTCCCAGCACCGAATCGACGGAGTCCGGGAGGACGTGCAGCGAGGACACCGGCACGGCCAGCCGTTCGGCCAGCGCTCCTGGTCGATCACCCCGGATCCCCACCTCCTGGCGGTTCTCGCAGACATGCGGCTGGCCCCTGCGGCACCGCCGGCAGACGCCGTCGCCGAGCATCGTGTCACCCATGACCCTCCGCCCCAGCCAGGTCTCCTCGACGCCGGCTCCGACCCCCGAGACCGTCCCCGCCCATTCGTGGCCCAGGCGCATCGGATAGCGCGACTGTCCGTCGTGCAGGTAGGTCATCTCACCGGTGAAGAACTCGACGTCGGTACCACAGACGCCGACTCGCTCCACATCGACAACGGCCTCGCCGGGGGCCGGGACGGGAACGGGAACTTCCAGAACCGAGTACTCGCGCGGCGCCGTGAGCACGAACGCCCGCATGCTGTCCGTGCTCATCGGAGGAGGCGACCTCGTGGCGCTCCAGCGCGCTGATTGCGCAATATATAGCCAGTATCCCAACGAACAGGAGAAGCTTGTCCTCACAGCTCCGAAGCTCTCAGTGGTACGAAGGCGATGACCGCAACGCCTATATCCACCGCGCGTGGATGCGTCGGGGCGTCCCGGGAGATGCTTTCAGCGGGCGGCCCCAGATCGCCATCGCCAACACCGCCTCCCAGCTGACTCCCTGCAACGCCCATCTGACCGAGGTCGCCGCCTCCGTCCGCGACGGCGTCTACGAGGCGGGTGGGATCCCGCTCGAGATGCCCGTCGTCTCGCTGGGCGAGAGTCAGGTGCGCCCCACGGCGATGCTGTGGCGCAACATGGCCGCGATGGCCGCGGAGGAGATGTTCCGCGCCAATCCGATTGACGGCGTGGTCCTTCTTGGTGGCTGCGACAAGACGATCCCATCGCTGCTCATGGCCGCGGCATCGGTCGACCTACCCGCGGTGGTCGTCCCGGGTGGACCGATGCTGACCGGCACGTTCCGTGGCGCGCCTCTCGGGTGCGGGACCGACGTGTGGCGACTGAGCGAGGAGGTCCGCGCCGGGACCCTGTCACGCGAGCAATTCATGCGCTCGGAATCGGCCATGATCCGCAGTCGCGGGCACTGCAACACGATGGGTACTGCCTCGACGATGGCCATCGTCGCCGAGGCCCTGGGGACCGTGATACCCGGTCTTGCGGGCACGCCGGCTCCCGACAGCCAGCTCCTGGAGACCGCTCACCGCTCGGGCCGTCTTGCCGTCGAGCTCGTGCGCGCAGAGCGCCGGCCGAGCAGCATCCTCACGGAGGCTGCCTTTCACAATGCGATCGTCGCGCTGGCCGCGGTCGGAGGGTCGACCAACGCGGTCATCCATCTCCTCGCCCTCGCCGGGAGGGCCGGCATCGAGCTCAGTCTCGACGACTTCGACCGGCTCGGCTCGCGGGTCCCGTTGCTGGTCGATCTTCAACCGGCCGGCCGCTTCCTCATGGAGGACTTCCACCGGGCCGGCGGCCTGCTCGCCGTACTCCGCGAGATCGAGGATCTCCTCGATCCAACTGCCCTGACCGTCACCGGCAAGCCGCTTGTGGAGCATCTCGGCGAGGCCCAGATCTGGGACGGCGAGGTGATCCGGACGCGGAGCGACCCGCTGATCGCCGAGGCGGGAATCGCCGTGCTGCGCGGGAGCCTCGCGCCCGACGGGGCGGTGATCAAGCCCTCCGCCGCCACGCCGGAGCTGTTGCGCCACCAAGGCCGCGCAGTCGTGTTCGACAGCATCGAGGCATTTCACGCCCGCATCGACGATCCCGACCTCGTCATCGACGCCGACTCCGTGATGGTGCTGCGCGGATGTGGGCCCAAGGGATACCCCGGCATGCCCGAGGTCGCCAATATGCCGCTGCCGAAGAAGCTCCTGGCCCAGGGCGTACGCGACATGGTGCGCATCTGCGACGGACGGATGAGCGGCACGGCCTACGGCACCGTCATCCTCCATGTCGCTCCGGAGGCGGCCGCTGGCGGGCCGCTCGCGCAGGTGGCGGACGGCGACCTCATCACGCTTGACGTGAAGGCGCGCCGGATCGATGTCGAGGTCGACCCCGCGGAGCTGGCCCGCCGGACACCCAGCCCATCGGCCGAGGCTGGATTCGCACGGCCCACGCGCGGCTGGGAGCGCCTCTACATCGACCACGTGACGCAGGCCAACGCCGGCGCAGACCTCGATTTCCTCGTCGGCGCGAGCGGATCAGTGGTGACCCGCGATTCCCACTGACCCCAGGCCCGGGTCTGGGTAGATAGGGTGCTGACATGGCCGAGCGCAAAGCGTCAGATGTGTTTGTCGAGTGCCTGGAGGCGGAGGGTGTCCAGTATGTGTTTGGGATTCCCGGCGAGGAAACGCTCGACCTGAGCGAGTCCCTGGCCGATTCTTCGATTCGGTTCATTCCTGTGCGGCACGAGCAGGGCGGCGCCTATATGGCCGACGCGATCGGGCGCCTCACCGGCCGGGCGGGTGTCTGCCTCGGAACCCTCGGTCCCGGCGCAACCAACCTCGTCACCGCGGTTGCCGATGCCTTTCTTGATCGCGCCCCGCTCGTAGCCCTGACCGGTCAGTCGGACCTGGAGCGGATGCACAAGGAGTCGCACCAATACATCGACCTGATCGGGATCCTGCGCCCGATCGTCAAATGGAACGCTCGCGTCTCCAGTCCAGAGATAGTGCCCGAGGTGGTTCGCAAGGCTTTCAAGGTGGCCGAGTCCGAGAAGCCCGGCGCCACTCATCTCGAGCTGCCAGAGGATGTGATGGCCGAGCCGCTCGAGGCCAGGCCGCTACGCCGCCGCGACCCGGTGCAGCCCGAGCCGGGGGGTCGCGAACTGCAGCGTGCCGCCGAGATCATCGCCAGCGCCGAGAACCCGGTGGCGCTGGTCGGCAACGGGGCGATCCGGGCCCACGCCGGCCGCGCTCTGCGCTACTTCGTCGGCGCCACCGGCATCTCGGCAGCCGAGACGTTCATGGCCAAGGGCCTGCTCGATTACGAGGATCCTCACGCCCTCGGCACGGTGGGCCTGCAGTCGCGTGACTACGCCATGGCCGGGTTTGAGGATGCCGACGTGGTCATCGCGATCGGCTACGACCTCGTCGAGCACGCACCCGAGCACTGGAACCCGCGGGCCGACAAGCGGATCGTGGTCATCGACAGCGTGGCGGCCGAGATCGACGAGTTCTTCGTGCCCGAGGTCGAGCTGATCGGCGACATCGCCCACGTGCTCTCGCGCCTGGCCGCGAGCTGCCGACGGGGCCCTGACCCGACCGGGTCCACGCGGCTGCGCGACGTGGTGTTGGGCGCGCTCGCCGACGCACGGACCGACGACACGTTCCCGATGCGCCCGCCGCGCGTGCTGTGGGACATCCGCGAGGCGCTCGGCCGCGACGATCTGCTGATCTCCGACGTCGGACTGCACAAGCTGTGGATCGGACGGATGTTCCCCGCTCACGAGCCGGGCACCGTGCTGATCGCCAATGGCCTGGCCGGCATGGGCTTCGCCCTCCCGACGGCGATCGGGGCCAAGCTCGTCGACCCGTCGCGCAACGTCGTCACGGTCAGTGGCGACGGCGGCTTCCTGATGAACTGCCAGGAGCTCGAGACGGCGATGCGGCTGGGCACCGCGGTCGTCAACGTCGTGTGGGAGAACCGCCAGTTCGGCTCGATCCTGTGGAAGCAGGAGAAGAAGTTCGGCCGTCACTTCGGGATCGACTTCGGCAATCCCGACTTCGTCATGCTGGCCGAGTCGTTCGGGATGCCCGCGTGGCGCTGCGCGTCGGCGGCTGAGTTCTCACAGCGACTCGTGGCCGCGTTGGCGCTCGACGTGCCGTCGCTGATCGTCGTGCCGATCGACTACTCGCTCGACGTCGCCATCTCCGAGGAGCTCGGGACCGAAACCGTCGCGACGTAGCGGCGCGGCCTATGTATTGCCCTGCGCCATCTTGCGCAGGTCCATGGCCTTGTTGTAGGTGTCCTCGTCGACGCCCATCTCGAGCGCGACCTCGCGCAACAGGCGGCCCGAGTCGGCTGCCTCCTTGACGATCTCGGCGCCCTTGTCGTAGCCGATGTAGGGGTTAAGCGCGGTCGCAGCGGCCAACGTCGACTCGGCCGAGCGGTGGGCGCCCTCCTCATTGGCGGTGATGCCGTCGACACACTTCTCGGCGAAGACACGGCTGGCGCTCGAGAGCAGACGGATCGATTCGAGCAGGTTGCGCGCGATCAGGGGGACGCGGACGTTGAGCTCGAACTGGCCCTGGGTGCCGGCGATCGTGATCGCGGTGTCGTTGCCGATGACCTGGGCGCTCACCTGGATGACGACCTCGGGGATCACGGGATTGACCTTGCCGGGCATGATCGAGGAGCCCTTCTGGAGCTCGGGCAGGTAGATCTCGCCGAGCCCCGCGCGCGGCCCCGAGCCGAGCCAGGCCAGGTCGTTGGCGATCTTCGTCAGCGAGACGGCGACCACCTTCAACGCCCCGGACAGCTCGACGAGCGCGTCGCGATTCGCCTGGGCCTCGAACGGATCCTCGGGCTCGCGGATCTCGAGTCCGCTGGCCTCCGTCAGCCGCGCGCGCACCCGGCCTGCAAACTCCTTATGGGTGTTCAGGCCCGTACCCGTGGCGGTTCCACCGAGCGGGATCTGCGCCACCTGGGGCAGCGTGTTGCGGATCCGGCGCGCGCCGAGCCTGACCTGCGCCGAGTAGCCTCCGAACTCCTGTCCGAGCGTGACCGGCACGGCGTCCATGAGGTGCGTGCGGCCGGACTTGACGATGTCGCGAAATTCGGTCGCCTTGGCAGCGAGCGACCTTTCGAGGACTTCGAGGGCGGGCAGCAGATCGTTCGTGACCGTGTCGAGCGCGGCGAGATGAACGGCCGAGGGGAAGACGTCGTTGGAGGACTGCCCCATGTTCACGTGGTCGTTGCGATGGACTGTGTCCCCGGCCAGGGTGGCGATCACCTCGTTGGCGTTCATGTTGGTCGAGGTGCCCGAGCCGGTCTGGAACACGTCGATCGGGAACTGGTCGTCGAAATCTCCGCTCGCGACGCGGTCGGCCGCGCTGCCAATACGCTCGGCGACATCGACGTCGAGCAGGCCAAGCTCGGCGTTGACACGCGCGGCGGCTCCCTTGATCCGCGCGAGCCAGTGAAGGACGGGCGCCGGAACGGTGTCGCCTGAGATCGGGAAGTTGGCCACGGCCTTCGTCGTCTCCCCGCCCCAGAGCTGCTCCTTTTCCTGCACGCCCATTGCCTGTCCTTTCGGTGTCTCGATTCGTTGTCTGCCGCTAACGCTAGCGCTCAGGGTCAGCCGCAGAATGCGATCAGCTCGCGGGCCACCCCGACCGGATCGTCGTAGGCCATCAGGAACCCCGTCTCGGGGAGCGTTCGCAGCTGAGCGTCGGGCAGAAGATCGAGCGCTTCCTGGGCGCCCGTGATCGGGAAGCGTGCGTCGGCCTCGGCCCACAGGAGCAGGATTGGAACATCCATATCCGGATAGGCGTCGAGCAGCTGGCGCTGGGCATCCGTCGGCCACCGGCGAGCGAACTTGGCCCACGATCGGGCCAGATTCCCGTTTCCGCCCACGTCAGCAAAGGCGTGGCGGACGAGATCGCGCGCGGCCGGATTCTGCTGGATCGTCAGCCGCTCCCCCATCGAGGGCCGAAAGACGAGCTTGGCCCCGTGGGACAGGAGACGGTCGAGCCCTGGGACCGAGGCGGCGCTGCAGGCCAGCCGCCACGCCGCGCGCTTGCCCCGATCTGGATCACCGCGGTGAAGGCGGTTGGACATCAGCACCATCCGTTCCGGCTCGAGGCGTCCGCTGGTCGCGGCCTGCAGGGCGAGCTCGGCGCCGATGTCGTGGCCGGCGATCCGCGGCCGCGGGCCGGCCACCTCGCGGCAGAAGCCTGCCATCACGTCGGCCATCCAGTCGGCGGTGTACGGGTGGCGCGGGCGATCCTCGGAGTCACCATGCAGAGGAAGGTCGGGCAGCAGGACGCGGAAGCGGCCCGACAGCGGCGCCACGACCGGCTCCCACTCGCGGTGCGAGAGCCCGAGCGAATGCAGCAGCACGAGTGGTGGTCCCGTGCCCGCCTCCCGATACGCGACTCGAGCACCGTCACGGTGGTGATAGAGCCGCAACTTCATGCTGAGATCCTCGCAGCCACGGGCGCAGGACGCCCTAACGGCGCGATCTGCGGCGAGTCTGGGTCCCGCCCCGGCTGCACCGCCACCGGCCATTTTTGCCAAAGATGGCGTTTGCGTTGGTGATCTTAGTGCTCAGAGGTTGTGCAATAGCTCCACGAGGCTCGCAAACCCTCCCAAAAAGGGGCGAAATGGGTCCCATGGAACCACTCACCAGAAGTCCGCTGGGCCTCTCGACCTCTCAGGCTGCCCGCGCGCTCGGTGTGTCACTCGGCACGATTCGCCGCTGGTCGGACATGGGCTATCTCCAGTCCTACCGAACCCCCGGCGGCCAGCGTCGGTTCAGTCATGAGCAGATTGAGCAGTTCATCGAGTCCCTCCAGCGCGATACGCGGGCGAGCGAGCGCGAGCCCCAGCGCATTGCCATGTAAGAGCTAAGACAGTTTGGGCCTCGATGCCGCCGCCGCTACGGGGCCCAAGCTGCGCTTTACCAACGTCTAACCCGTCCCAGCTTCCTTGATCCGGCGCTCCATGTCGAGCTCGGAGTCGAAGTCGGCTGCGTCGGCGTGCCGGTAGCCGACGCCCTCACCGCTCAGCAGCTGGGCGAGAACCTCGACGTAGTGCTGGTCGAGCTGGCTGCCGGCGACGCGACGCAGCTCGCGCAGCGCTTCGAACGAACTCATCCGCGTGCGGTAGGTGTCGCTGGCGGTGAGCGTGTCGTAGACCTCGGCGACCGAGATGATCTTGGCGATCTCGGGGATCTGGTCGGCGGGGAGGTTGCGCGGATAGCCGCGCCCGTCGATCCGCTCGTGGTGTGACAGCACGATTTCGGCGACGGGGCCGTACATGCCCAGGTCCTTGAGCATGTCGGCGCCGAGCTCGGGATGGCGCTGGATTGCCATCCAGTCCTCGTCGTTCAGCGTCCGCCCCCGCTCGGCGACGCGGTCGGAGAGGGCGAAGTGGCCGATGTCGTGGAGCAGCCCCGCCGTATGGGCGAGTTCGGACTCCTGAGCGTTCATTCCCACCGCTTGGGCCATGTCGCGCGCGAATCGCGCGACGGCGGCGGCGTGCCGCGCGGCGCGCTGGTCGCGGATGTCGAGCGAGCGCATCAATCCGGCCAGCACGCCCCAGGACAGGGAGACGTACTGCTGCGCGCGTTCGCGCGACTGCTCGACCAGCTGGGCCATGTAGTTGAAGGCCAGCACTCCGGCGAGGGCGAACGTGATGCCGGCGAGCCCGAGCTGGATGTAGATGGCAGCGCCCGCGACGACAAGGACGATGTTGATCCCGATGCTCGGGAGGTAGAGCTTCCAGACCTTGATGCCCCATTCCTGCGGATCGTGATCCAACGCAATAAACAGAACAGCGAGGATCGCGAAGCTCAGGACCAGCTCGCCGAGCGAGACACCGGCCAGCCACGCGTAGAACGTCCAGCTGTGGTGATCGGTCGCGTAGTGCTGGAGGATGACCCCGCCGAGCAGGGCGCAGAATCCCGCGCCGAACAGGTTGATTACGAACGCCTCAGAACGTGGCCGGCGGCGATACGAGCTCATGACGTCGGCCAGCGCCGTGGCGCAGAAAGCCGAGGTCGGCCCGAGGAACGCAGCCGCGAGCAGACAGACCAGGAAAGAGGCAGACAGTGATGCCCGCCCGCGCGTCGGCGCGTAGCTAAAACCGATCCACAGGATCGCCAAAGCGAAGACCGCCGTGAGCGGTCCGAAGTGGTCGTTAGGCGCGAGGATGATGGCCCAAACGACACAGGCGCCAAGACCGACCGACGCGGTTACAATCGCAACGCGCGCCCGTGGACTTCTTGCCGCGACCATACCGGCCTCGGTCATGAGGTCAAGGTACCGGGAAAAGGGGTGTTTTGCGAGCCTTTCCTACAACTCGTGTTGCGGCGTCGCCGCAATGCGGACTATCCGCCGTGCCAATGCATGCTCTCTCCTTCCACGTAGTCAGGCGTCCCATCCGCCAAAACGGCGACAATGGGACGGTGCAGGCCCCCACGACTCGAGTTCCTTTCCCCCGCCAGATCACCCATAGGGCACCTCTTCTGACGGCCGAGTTGCGCGAAACGCTGAAGCCCGTGCACAAGTTTTGCTTGAAAAGCTGTGCAATTGTATGCAGGACTCGCGAATTTCGCAATATTTGCCCCGACCTTTCCCGTGCATGCGTTATCTAAAGACCAGTGAAGCTGCCGCCCTGCTGAACGTCAGCCCGAACACGCTGCGCGCGTGGGAGCGGCGTTTTGGCTTCCCCAAGCCCCAGCGCTCGCCCGGCAAGCACCGCTTGTTTACGCATGGCGAGGTGGCCGCTCTGAGAGACGCCTTGCAGGAAGGGCTCTCGATCTCGTCGGCCGTATCTCGCGCACGGGAGGGTCTGTCGGCCGATAGCAACTCGCTGATCGGCGCGCTCGTTTCGTATGAGGGCGAGCGCGCTGACGCCGCGATCGAGGCCGCGCTCGCGCTGCGCTCGGTCGAGCGATCAGTTGAAGAGGTCCTGCTTCCCACGCTGGACGAGATCGCTCGACGCTACACGATGGAATCCGCAGCCTGGGCCTTCGCGGCACATTGGGGAGCGGATTGGCTGCGTCGAGCGCAACGTTTGGCACCTCCACCAGTCAGACCGATCTCGATCGTCGTCGGCGACGCGTCGCGCGACGAGCTCGATTCCGACGCGCCGCATATCCGAGCGCTGGAGCTGTTCTGCGTCCGTGCGGGCATCAACGTGCTCAGCCTGTCCGCTCGAGGGGTGGCGGGAATCGCCGATGCCCTGGCCGTACATCGGCCGAACTTGGTCGTCCTGGCGGGAGGTCATCTGGGCGACGACGCCGTGGCGAGGTGGGCCTACGCGGTCCGGCTCGCGGCGGGAGCGATGCCCGTAGCGGTGTACCGGCGCGGGGCTCAGCGCGTACGGATGCGCACGACGGGTACGAGTGTGCTGCCGCCCACTGCCGGCGAGGCGCAGCGGCGCCTGCTCGAGCTGATCGACGCGGAGCGTGGCGGACGGAGCATCCCCGATCTGCCGGCCGCTGATCCGAGCGTTGAGCTGCGCGGCGATGCTCGGTCGATGACCCTGTAAAGCGCCTGCAAAGCGGCCCGCGGAGCGCTCGTGGTTTTCGACTAGGCCGAGCGGGTGGCGACGGCTGAGGGGCGTGCGCTCGGCGCCTGCCCTTCGCGCTTGCCCAGTCGCTCGAGCAGGCGATCGCGCGCCTGGACCGGCGCATCGCCGAGCCGCCAGACCGTGCTGGCCCCCGTGTCGGGCACCGCGCCGCGATAATCGAACACCGCGACCTCCTGGACGACTCCGCGCACGGCATAGACCAGCCGTCCGATCGAGTCGAGCGTGACGCGGCGGCCGGTGAGGACCACGGCCTGGGGACTCAGCGCGCGCAGGGCGCGGCCGAGGCGAGCCGGCTCGATGGCCGGGGAGATGGTCAGCGTCCGAAGGCCAGCCCGGCGCAGGCTCAGCTCAAACGCCTGCGCGTGCAGAGCATCGAGATCGAGACGGGCCGAGGCATCGAAGATCAGGATTCCCTCGGGCCGGTGGGCGGGCGGCGAGAGCCGTTTCAGCGCCGACAGCCAACCCGTTCCGAAGCGCCAGCCAAACTCGTACTCGGCGCTGGGCCCATCCGCCTCGGAGTGCGCCGCGACGGCCTCGAGGAGGACCTCCTCGACCGTTCGCTCGACCGAGCGCAACATGAGGCTCTCTTCGAGCAGACGGCTGGCCTTGTCCTCGTCGAAGGCGGCGAAGGCGCTGGCCAGACGGGTGCTCGACGACGGGCCCTCGCCGCGCTCGCGGGCCAGCGAGATGGCTGAGGACACGTTGTGCGTCTCGGCCAGGGCCAGGCGCAGAGACTCGATCTCAGCCAGCGAGTATTGACGGTGGCCGCCTGGGGAGCGAAGCGGGCGAGGGAAGTTGTAGCGGCGCTCCCAGCTGCGCAGTGTGTTGGGGCTGACGCCGAGCATGACGGCGGCAGCGTTTGTTCGGATTCCGTGCATTTGGATGAGTTATCGGCATCAAGGCGTGTCTTTTCAACTGTCGCAACACGCGATGCACCGTGGCTTGCCGCGTTCGTGGGAAGGAACTTCGCTCGTGGCGGCGTACCGGCGCGGGCGGACCGCGTCAGCGGCCTCCTAGAATCACCCGCCCATGCCGGCCGCTGAAAACCACCGCACGCGCCCGTATCGCCAGGTCGATCCGCGCGCCTCATTCCCGCAGCTCGAAGAGCAGGTGCTGGCGCGGTGGCGCGACCGCGACGTATTCGCGGAATCGGTGCGTCGGCGTGCCGATGCACCGCAGTGGGGCTTCTACGAGGGACCCCCGACCGCGAACGGACCACCCGGGTCACACCACGTGCTGGCACGGGTGTTCAAGGACATCTTTCCCCGCTACAAGACGATGCGCGGCTTCTACGTCGAGCGCAAGGGCGGCTGGGACTGCCATGGCCTGCCGGTCGAGCTGGCCGTCGAGGCCCAGCTGGGCTTCACGTCCAAGGACGACATCGAGCGCTACGGGATCGCCGAGTTCAACGCGCGGTGCCGCGAGGCTGTGCTCAGCCACGTCGCGGACTGGAACCGGCTGACTGAGCGGATCGGCTTCTGGATCGACCTGAAAAACGCATACCGGACGCTCGACGCCGACTACATCGAGTCGGTCTGGTGGGCGCTGAAGACGATCCACGACAAGGGGCTGCTGTACGAGAAGCTGAAGGTGGTCCCGTACTGCACGCGCGACGGGACCACGCTGTCCAGCCACGAGCTCGGTCAACCCGACGTCTACCGGACGGTGCTCGACCCCTCGGTGTACGTCCGCCTTCCCGTGACCGCCGACCACGGAGCCGCGCTCGTCGCCGATCAGCTGCTCGTGTGGACGACAACGCCGTGGACCCTGGTCTCGAACGCCGCCGTCGCGGCCGACGCCGAGCTGACCTACGTGCGAGCGCGTGGCGCCGGCGAGGACACCGTGTTCATCCTCGCCGAGGCACTCCTCGCGCGAGTGCTGGGCGAAGGCGCCGAGATCCTCGAGCGGTTCCCCGGCCGCCAGCTCGAGGGCGTCCGTTACGAACCGCCGTTCCCGTACATCCCATCGAGCGCCTACGGTCCGCTCGGCCACAGCGTGCTCCTGGCCGACTTCGTGACCGCCGACGATGGCACCGGACTCGTGCACACGGCGATCGCCTTCGGGGAACCCGACTTCCGCCTGGGCGAGCAGTACGGGCTGAACGTCGTCAACCCGGTCCGGCTCGACGGCACGTACGACGAGCGGATCGGCCCCTACGCCGGCCGCTGGGTCAAGGACGCCGACGCCGACCTGATCGAGGACCTGAGGGCGCGGGGTCGGCTGCTGCGGGCCGAGACCTACGAACACTCCTATCCGCACTGCTGGCGGTGCGGGACGCCGCTGCTCTATTACGCCAAGCCCTCGTGGTACATCGCCACGAGCGAGCTCAAGGACCGCCTGCTGGCCTCGAACGAGTCCGTCAACTGGTATCCCGAGCACGTCAAGCACGGCCGCTTCGGCAAGTGGCTGGAGAACAACGTCGACTGGGCGCTGTCGCGCGAGCGCTACTGGGGAACCCCGCTCCCGGTGTGGCGATGCAAGAACGAGCACGCGACCGTGATCGGCTCATTCGCCGCGCTGGAGGAACTCACCAATACGCCGCTGCCCGATCCCCATCGTCCCTACGTGGACGAGCAGACCTTCCCGTGCCCCACCTGCGGCGAGACGGCGACGCGCGTGCCCGAGGTGATCGACGTGTGGTTCGACTCGGGCTCGATGCCCTTCGCCCAGTACCACGCGCCGCATGAGAACAAGGCCCATTTCGAGGAGCGCTTCCCGGCCGACTTCATCTGCGAAGCGCTCGATCAGACGCGCGGGTGGTTCTACTCGCTGCTCGCCGTGTCCACGCTGCTGTTCGACCGCTCTAGCTACCGCAACGTTCTGTGCCTGGGGCTGATCCTCGACGAGGAAGGCCGCAAGATGTCCAAGTCGCTGGGCAACGTGGTCGCGCCCTGGGAGGTGATCGACCGCTACGGTGCCGACGCCTTCCGTTGGTACTTCTTCACCTCCAAGCATCCGTGGGACGGCTATCGCTTCTCGCTGGAGACGATCGGCGAGTCGGTGCGGCAGTTCCTGCTGCAGCTGTGGAACACATACGGCTTCTACGTCCTCTACGCCAACGCCAGCACGACACGGCCGGGCGAATCCGAGCTGACCGACCTCGACCGCTGGGTCCTTTCACGCCTGCACGCCACGACCGCAATCGTGATCGAACGCCTCGATCAGTTCGACGCCACGGTCGCCGGCCGAGCCCTTGCCGAGTTCGTCGACGACGTCTCAAACTGGTATGTGCGGCGCTCGCGGCGCCGGTTCTGGGATGGCGATCCGGCGGCGCTGGCCACGCTGCACACGGTGCTGGTCACGGTAGCCAAGCTGCTGGCTCCGTTCTGCCCCTTCCTGGCCGACGAGATCTACGACAACCTCGACGGCGCCGATGCCAGTGTGCATCTGACCGACTTCCCCGAGCCCGGCGCTCGCGACCGGGAGCTCGAGCAGCGGATGACGGTGGTCCGCGAGACGGTGCGTCTCGGACTGGCGGCGCGAGGCCAGGCCAAGATCAAGATCCGTCAGCCCCTGCGCGCGGCTGTTGTCGTCGCCACAGGCTTCGAGCGCGAGGCCATCGAACAGCTCGCGAGCGTCGTCCGCGACGAGCTCAACGTTCACGAGCTCCGTTTCGTCTCCGAAGCCGATGAGCTCGGGGAGATCGAGGTCAAGCCCAACTATCGCAGGCTAGGGCCGAGATTCGGCAAGCAGATGCCTTTGGTCGCCGCCGCCGTCGCCGGACTCGACACCGCTGGGGTTGCCGCGGCTCTGCGCGACGAGATGAAAATCGCCATCTCCGTGGCCGGCCAGGACCACGAGCTGAGCGTCGACGACCTCCTGGTTTCGATGAGGCCACTCGAGGGCTACCAGGTCGAGCGCGAGGGCTCGCACGCCGTGGCACTCGAACTCGAGATCGATGACGAGCTCCGCATCGAGGGCTACTCGCGTGAGATCGTCCGAGCGGTGCAGCTCGCCCGCCAGGAGGCGGGGCTCAAGATCAGCGATCGGATCGTCCTCACGCTCGACGGCGACGAGGAGCTGCTCGCGGCGGCTCGGCGCCACGAGGACTACATCGCCGGCGAGACCCTGGCTGTCCAGGTCGGCTACGAGTCCCTTAACGAGCTCGCGCCCGTCACGATCGACGGGCGCGAACTCCGGATCGGAGTGGCTGTCGCCTAGGCGAGTGCGGGCTCGAGCTCGGCCTCGAGACGCTTCTTGGGGTAGGCGCCGATCACCGTCTTGGCCGGCTGTCCGTTGCGGAACAGGATCAGCGTGGGGATCGACATGATGTTGAAGGTCAGTGCGGTCTGCTGGTTCTCGTCGGTGTTCATCTTGACCACCTTGAGCTCGCCGGCGCGCTCCTGAGCGATCTGCTCGACGACCGGAGCGACCATCCGGCACGGTCCGCACCAAGGTGCCCAGAAGTCGACGAGCACGGGGACCTCGGATTCGATGACCTCTGCCTGGAAGTTGTTGTCGGTTACCTCGGTGACATTGCCAGCCATTGATCGAGCTCTCCTTGGTTCTTCAAGTCGGTTACTTCAGAAAGTATAGCGCGGGATCTTACTAGCCTAGAGGTAGCCGATGGCAGACCCCACGAACACAGAGATCGCCACCGCGCTCGACGAGCTCGGCGATCTGTACGAGCTCGACGGAGCGGTCATCCACCGCATCGTGGCCTACCGCAACGCGGCCAAGGCAGTCCGAGATGCTCCAGTGTCGGTCTCGGCCCTGGCGCGACAGGGCAAGGCGACCGAGCTCGCCGGAGTCGGCTCGATCATCCAGGAGAAGGTATTGGCGCTGGCCGACGACGGCGCGATCCCCGCCCTGGTCAAGTTGCGGTCCAAATTCCCTCCCGGGCTGATCGAGATGACGCACCTGCCCGGGCTTGGGCCCAAGCGAGCACGACGCCTGTACGAGGAGCTCGGGATCGACTCGCTCGACGCGCTGCGGGCCGCGGCGCAGGAGGAGCGCATCCGCAAGCTCAAGGGCTTCGGCCCCAAGGCCGAGGAAAGCATCCTGACCGCGCTGAGCGAGGCCGGCGCCGGCTCTCCGCGCCCGCGAGTCGTGCTTGACCGCGCGCTGGCCGTAGCCGATCCACTGGTGGCCGAGCTGCGCAAGCATCCCGCGGCCGAACGCGTCGAGCTGGCCGGCTCGGCGCGGCGGATGACCGACAGCGTGAAGGACCTCGACATCATCGCCACGGCGAGTAACCCGGCCGAGCTGGCCCACGCGGCCGCCGCGCTGGAGTTGATCGAGTCGGCCGGAACGCCGACCGAGGCCGGCGTCCGGATGGGAACCCACACCGGCCTGGCCGTGGATCTGAAGATCGTCGCTCCCGACCAGTTCGGCAACCTGCTCCAGCACTTCACCGGCTCCAAGCAGCACAACATGGCGCTCCGCGATGCGGCCGTGCGAAAGGGGCTCCACGTGTCCGAGTACGGGGTGCTCGACGACGCCACCGGCCGCACACACCGGTGCGAGACTGAAGCCGAGGTCTACGCGCTGCTGGGGTTGCGGTACATCGAGCCGGAGCTGCGCGAGAACCGGGGTGAGCTCGAGGCGGCGGCCAAAGGCTCGCTGCCCAAGCTGATCGAGCGCGCCGATCTCCGCGGTGACCTGCACTGCCACACCACCGCGTCCGACGGCACGGCCACGATCGAGGAGATGGCCCTGGCGGCCAGGGCGGCGGGTTACGAGTATCTGGCCATCACCGACCACTCGGCCAGCTTCGGGTTTGGCGACGACCTGTCCCCCGATCGGCTGCGCGAACACGTCGAGCGGATCAGGGCCACGTCGGTCGATGGGCTGCGACTGCTCGCCGGCTCCGAGGTCAACGTGCTGCCCGACGGAACCCTTGACTACGCGGACGACGTCCTGGCCGAGCTCGATTGGGTCGTGGCCAGTGTCCACTCCTCGTTCCGGATGCCCGCCGACGCAATGACCGAGCGCATGATCCGGGCCATCGAGCACCCACTGGTCGATGTCCTCGGACATCCCTCGGGGCGGAAGATCGAACAGCGCTCGCCCTACTCGTTCGACGTCGAGGCCGTGATCGCCGCCGCGGCAAGGTCGGGAACGATGCTCGAGATCAACGCCAGCCCGAACCGGCGCGACCTGAACGAGGTCAACGCGCGCGCTGCGGTGGCGGCGGGAGTGTCGATCGTGATCAACTGCGACGCCCACCGGGTGGGGGGATTCGAGGCCGCCCGCTACGGAATCGCCACCGCACGCAGGGCGTGGCTGACCGCGGCCGATGTGGCCAACACCCGCCCGTGGAACGAGGTGGCGGCAATGCGCGCACGGGGCAGGCTGGCTGCGTGAAAGGGCTGGCGCTGCTCGGCCTTCTGGTGCTGGGTGGCTGCGGGGGCGCCGGCAGCACCACGACAACCCCGACTGGCACCACGTCGACAGCGAGCACGACGAGCGCCGTCGTCACGAGCTCGACGACGACATCGACGACGAGCAGGTCGAGCGTGCAACCGGTCACGCTGGCGCGCGGCTTTCACCTCTCGAGCCCGGCATTTCACAACAACCGCGCGATCCCGCCCCGCTACACGTGCAGCGGTGCCGGCCAGCCGATCCCGCTGACGTGGTCGGGGGTACCGAAGAGCGCCCACGAGCTGGTCCTCGTAATACGCGACCCGGACGCCCCGGGGAGCCCGTTCACGCATTGGGCGCTGGCCGGGATCAGCCCCCAAACGCACGGCGTGCCGGCCAACGCGATCGCCGGTCGCAACAGCGCCGGCGGCAACGGGTACACGCCGCCGTGCCCGCCACATGGCTCACGTGCCCATCACTACGTCATCACCTTGACCGCCCTGTCGGGGGCCTCGGGACTCAAGCCCGGCTTCGACCCCAATCAGCTGCGCACGTCAGCCGTGGGGATCGCGACGCTGGTGGGCACCTATGAGCGCCACTGAGGGCGCGAGGGAACCGCGGCCACCTGAAGCTCGGACTGATGACCCCACGGACGTTGCGCGGCCGTAGGCTGCGCAGCCCGACCCCCTGATCCGCACCCCGCCGCCCACATGGCGATCGGGATCAGCACCGCCGCCGCGGCGCCGCGGCGCACCCGCCAACGGCGCTGGATGGCCACGAACCACACCAGGCCACCGATGCACAGCGCACCGGCGACGAAGAAGTTGAGGCGAAAGCCGAGGATGTGGTTCGAGTAGTCGATGCGGAGTGTCTCCTCGAACATACGGAACGCGCTGTAGCCCGCGACGTAGAGGGCAAACAGGCCGGGCGGCCTGATCTTGCGATGGTGGCCGAGCCAGACGAGGAAACCGGCCAGGGACAGGTTCCAGATGATCTCGTACAGGAAGGTGGGCTGGAAGGTGGCGTACTGCTCGTAGCCCGGCGGGCGGTGCGCGAGGTCGATCTTGAGCCCCCAGGGCAGCGTGGTCGGCTTGCCGAACAGCTCCTGGTTGAAGTAGTTGCCGATCCGCCCGATCGCCTGTGCAACGAGGAGGCCCGGAGCGGCGGCATCCATGAAGGCCGGGATGTTGGCCCGGCGGCGATGGAGCACCCACAGCCCTGCCGCCGTGCCCGCGGCGATCCCGCCCCAGATTCCGAGTCCGCCCTTCCAGATCGCGAACGCCCCCCACCAGTGCGGGGGGATCTGGCTCGGGGTGGTGATGAGGAAGTAGATGCGACCGCCGATGAGACCGGCGGGGAAGCCCCACAGGGCCACCTCGTTGACGAGCTCGCGGTCGGGCCAGCGCCGACGGGTGACGAGAATCGCCGCGGCGACGGCGAACACGTATGCGATCCCGTAGGCGTGGAAGAAGAAGGGCCCGACGGACAGCCCGTTGGAGGACGGGCTGGGGATGAAGCCGCTCGTGATCACCGGCCCAGCAGTCTAGGCAGGACGTCGCGCGCGATCGTACGATCGACCGCCTCACGGGTGAAGGGCGCGAGCGCGGCCACCGCCGCTGAGCTGTAGTCGGGCCGCGGTTCGTCGATGGCGGCGCGGATCGCGCCGGCGAGATCTTCGGCCACGAGGCGCGGGTCGAGCCGGCGGGCGATGTCGCGGGCGGGGTACGGTCCGGGCGCCGGCGTGGTCACGAGCTCGCAGCCGTCGGCCAGCGCCTCGAGCGGGGCGATCCCGAAATCCTCGCGCTTGGGAGCCGCGATGAACACCCGCGTGCGACGTAGCAGGGCTCGGTACTCGTCCGCCGGCAGCCGGCCGGCGGCCTGCACGCCCTCGGCGCGGACGGGCAGCGAATCGAGCCCAGCCACGAGCAGCGTTTCACCCGGCCGGCGCGCCCGCTGCCAGGTCTCGAGCACGAAGTCGAGACGCCGCTTGTCGGGATTCCCCGCGTAGGTCAGCGCGAGGATGTCGCGCTGCCCCGCGGGTGGACCAGACGGCTCGACCGGCACTGGGATCACGATGCTGGCGGGCCGGCGCCTCCTCAGCGGCTCGAGCGAGCGCTCGCTCATCGTCAGCACCATCCGCGCCTCCGCGAGCCGGCGGCGCTCGACGATCCGCTGCCAAACGCCGTGGCGGCCGGGGCGATTCTCGGCCGCCAGACAGTCGAGCCAGATCACGCCGGGCTCGGGCCACAGGAGGGCAGCGGTGATCGAGCAGTACACGACGGCGCGAGGATGGTGGGCGGCGATCGCCTTCTGGGCCGCCTCGCGAGCAGCTCGCGCTTCGACGTAGTCGGTCATGACGAAGGTCCGCACGGGCGCTACCGGTCCGTTGCTGGCCCGCTGGACGCTGGCACCGCTGCGGCTGAAGGCCTGGGCGAGCGCGTTGGCCGCGCCGCGCCAGCCGAGCGTGTGGTCGTGCGAGACGACGAGGATGTCGAGGGGCGCCACGGGGGACCAGTGTGCCGACTACGCTGGCGGGCGCACGCGCCCGCGGGTGGAATGCCCGTTGAGCTCGAACAGATTCGTCCGGAAGCCCGGCGTGCGCACGAGGCGGATGGGGCGAAACGGCGACGTCCGCTCGATGTAGAAGCGAGCCCCATCGCGCTCCTCGATCGCCGTCACGGCCGAGGATTGACGCCGCCAGGCCAGCGCCCAGATGAGCGCGAAGCCGGTGGCCACGGCGGGGACCTGGGGCAGCGTGAAGGCCAGCGCCCCCGCCCCGAGGGTCGAGAACAGCAGCGGCCAAAGGCGGTTGAGCACCGTGCGCGCGGGGTTGAGGTCGGGCAGCGTGGCCTGGGTGCGCGCGCTGGCCAGCAGCGAGGCGATCGGCGGGTTGGTGCTCGCCCGACGACCGAGCCACAATCCGATCAACCCGGCGATCACCCACCAGCCGACGGCGAGCTCGAGCACGAGGTCATCATCGCTGCCGTTGGCCCCGGCCAGCGTGACCACGGCCAGCGCGGTGGCGGCGGCGGCGCTGATTAATACGGTTGTCCGAAGAAACTCTGGGAAGCGCATCTAGTCATCGGATACCAGCGCCGCGAGAAGGTCTCTCACGCCGTTGGTCCCGTCGACCACGATATCCGCCTCGGAGGTGATTTCGGAAGGTCCCTCGTCCGAGCGCACGCCCACGCGCACGACACGCTCGAGCCGCCCGTCGTCGACGAGCTTGCCAAGCGCCCGGAAGGCGTCGAGGTCGGTGGCGTCGTCGCCGACGTAGAGGGCGGCGTCGAGATCGAGATCGGCGAGGAAGGACTCGATCCCCGCGCCCTTGTCGATCCGGACCGGCGGGCGTACCTCGAGCACCTTGCGCCCCCAGTGGGTTCGCAGACCCGAGGCCTCCGCACGAGCGGCGATGGCGTC
This sequence comes from uncultured Solirubrobacterales bacterium, assembly GCA_963734775.1. Classification (GTDB taxonomy): domain Bacteria; phylum Actinomycetota; class Thermoleophilia; order Solirubrobacterales; family Solirubrobacteraceae; genus Palsa-465. The sequence goes on along the minus strand of CAVTJE010000033.1, from coordinate 36,621 downwards.
GATGGCCGCGCGGGCGGCCTCCTCGTCGGGGGCGCCCCGCCAATGAAAGGCGACGATCGGGCCCTTATCCTCGAGGCGGACCCTGAGACGGCGCAGATCGCCCGTATCGGCCTCGCGTCCGAAGTCGCGGATCCGGCGGACCCAGTCCTCGATGCCGGGATCGAGCACGGATTCGGTCCACCCCGCGCGGAGCAGCTCGGCACCGTGGGACCCGAGGTAGGAGATCGAGCCGATGGAGACCATCGCGCGGGCCTCGGAGGCGCGGCGCCCGCTGACGCAGGCGACCACGGCGTAGCGATTGGCGACCCGGATGAGGAGCTGGCGCGTTCCCTCGGGCACGTGCGCGTCGGCGGCGTGGTCGACGATCGGCGCCAGCGTCCCGTCGATGTCGAACAGGGTCGCGGCGCGCGACGGTTTAGCGCGCACAGGCGCGAGCGCCTCGGAGACGAGCGCTGACGTCACAACCGTAGTATGCCGCCAGATGGCCGCTGGTCACACTCTGAATCCGGTGTTGCGCGAACCACCCAATGCCGGCCTGGCTCATTGACGGATCGACCGGCGCCGGCGGTCCTGCTGCTGCACGGCCAGCCGGGGAGCGCGCGCGATTGGCGCGCCGTCGTGACGGCGCTCGGATCCCGGGCACGGACGATCACCTTTGACCGGCCGGGTTGGGACGCCACGGCGGCGACCGGTGTGGCCGGCAATGCGCGGGCGGCGGTGGCGGTGCTCGACCAGGCCGGCGTCGACCGGGCCGTGGTGGTCGGGCACAGCTTCGGTGGTGCGGTGGCGGCCTGGTTCGCGGTCACATATCCGGAGCGTGTGAGTCGACTCGTGCTGGCGGCGCCGTCGGCCAACGTCGCGTCCCTGACACCACTCGATCGCTGGCTCGCCGCCCCGGTGGCGGGCGAGCTGGCCAGCACCGTGGTCCTCGCACTCGGTGGTCTCGCGCTGGGGCTGGCGCCGCTGCGGCGGCGGCTGGCACGCCGACTCGGGCTCGACGAGCGCTACCTCGCCTCGACGGCGCGTCGGCTCGTGCGCCCGGCGTCGTGGCGAGCCTCCGCGGTCGAGCAGCGGGCGCTCGTCGCCGAGCTGCCGGCGCTCGAGGCCGCGCTGGGCACCGTGCGCGCCGCCACGGTGATCGTGGGCGGGACCGAGGATCGAATCGTGCCGGGGGCCTCGCTACGTCAGCTCTCGGGCGAGATCCCCGGCGCCGAGCTCGTCATGCTTCCGGGCGCGGGGCATCTGTTGCCCATGCGGCGTCCGGCCGAGCTCGCCGAGGTGATCGTCGGGGACTGGGGGGCGCGGTGCTAGCCAGAGAGCGAATCCCGCGGGCTAGCCTCGCGCGGCGGAACCCTAGACGGTCAGGTCACCCAGGAAACGTGGTTGAGATAGCCGCACTGACTCATCTTCGATGCCGGCACCATCAGAAGCTCGGTCTTCCACGCGTGCGGCGTCGGCTCGAAGTAGACGACCGGACCGGGGTGGAGCCTCCCCCACCGCTCGGTCCAGTAGATCGGGCCCGTGTTGGAGCCTATGTCCCAGGCGAGGATGCTCTGGTAGGCGACCGGTCCGGTCGGCTTGCCACACGCCCACAGTGCCTTGGGCCCGCCGAGCCGGGCGATCAGCCCGGGTAGGTGGTTGATCCACTTCGTGCGGGCACGCTCGTGGACGAGATCGCTGCGCTCGCTGGTCAGCCGCTGATGGGCCGGCGCCACCATCGTGCCGATCAGGACGGCGACAAGCCCCACCGCGAGCACGCTCCCGGTCGGCGAGGGCAGCCGAGGTATGTGTTTGGCCACAAAGCGCGGGAGGTCGATCAGAACGCGGCCGGCGGCGACCCCGGCCAGCACGCACATGATGCCGACGGGCTCAAACAGGTAGCGCGGCACGCCCGGCCAGCCGTGGAGGACGAAGGCGATCTCGATCAGCACCCAGACGATGGCGCCGGCGGCCAGCACCAGGATTGTCTTCTGGCGCTGGAAGATCGCGAACACGATGGCGAGGACGGCGGCGATCCAGACCGGCGCCGAGTGCAGATGGAAGAAGCGGTCGATGGTCCCGGTGATCTTGTTCTCGTGCAGAGCCCGCGGCGATTTGAGGGCCAGGTTGCCGGCGCTGAACCAGCTCTTCGAGGTCAGGGCCGGGATGCCGAACCACAGGAGAGGGAGCGCGATGAAGCCGCACACGATCCAGCGGCGCATCTCGGGCTGGGCCCGCCAGCCCCAGATTCCGTAGACGCCGATGAACGGCCACGCCTCGGGGCGGCCCAACCCGGCGAGGACGGCGAGTGCAAAGGCCCAGCGGTAGCGACGATGCAGATGGCAGTCGATCGAGGCCAGGACCAGCGAGACGATCATCGGGTCGGACTGCGCGCTCAGATAAAAGTGGGTGTAGCCGGTGATCCCGAGCAGGAACAGACCAGCCAGCACGCCCGCGACATAGCCGGCGTAGCGCGCCCGGCCGGTCTTCGCTCCCACGAGCGTGTAGGCGATCCGGGCCGCGAACACCGCGCCGCTGAGCGAAATGGCCACGCAGGTCACCATCCACAGCCACAGCGCGTAGTGGCCGGCCAGCGAGTAGGGCACCGTGAACAGGAAGGGCAGCGGCTTCCACGAGGGAGCCCCGTTGGTGGTGAGGCTCAGATGCCACGTCTGGTGACCCCAAATGAGCCAGCCGTACGGGTCGTAGCCGGGGCGGGTGCGGGCCCAGAGGATCACGAGCAGCGACAGCCCCAGGAGCGCCGCGGCGCCGATCGGCCACGGGTAGCGACGGAGCAGCTCGAGGAGGGCACCGCTTCGGGACTCGCCGGCCCGCCGGCGTGTGGCGCGCCGCTGGAGCGGTGGAGCTGGGAGCGTTTGTTCTGGCACGGGACTCAAGCTTGCCGCAGGTTGCGGCCGTAACGTTAAACGGGCCGCGCCCCCGCCAGAAGCGGTTCCGGTCGCAGCCGCAACGATAAGTAATCAGGTGGACCCTACGAGTTACTTAAAGCCTAGGCCCTCCGGGGCGCGGCGATGCCTGGGCCGGACGACGGCGCCCCTCACGCGGCAGACTATGGACGGCGTGCCAAACAACGATCAGTCCATGGACTTGATCCTCCGCTTCATGCGGAGGACGATCGAGCTCTCGGCCGACGAGCTGCGGCCGGTCCCGGGCGGATGGGTGGTCAAGACCCCTTCGCTGGCCCCCGCGTGGGGACTCAACCATCTCCGCCTGAGCCAGCCGATGTCGTTCGGCGAGGTGCTCGCGCTGTCCGAGGAGGAGCTCGGCTACCTGCCCTACCGGCACGTTGTGGTCGAGGATGCCGAGGCGCAGCGCGAGCTCGAGCCGGCCTTCACGACCGCCGGCTGGAAGCCCGACCGCGAGGTTCTGATGGCGCTCGAGCGTGAGCCCGACCGGGCCGTCGACACCAGCGCGGTGGTTGACGTCGACGACGTGCCGCTGCAGGCACTGATGACTCGCTGGACGCTCGAGGATCACCCGGAGACGACGTCCGAGACGATGCGTCAGCTGCTCGACTTCTACACCCGCGAGACGCGCGCCCGCGGGGATCGGGGGTTCACGATCGTGGGCGAGGGCGGGTCGGCGGCGGCGATGACCAAGTTGCGGGCGGCCGAGAACGTGGCCCAGATCGAGGACGTCTACACGGTGCCGGAAGCGCGCGGGCGGGGCTTTGCGCGGGCGCTGGTCACGCACGCGGTGACGGTGGCCGGGGCCGACTCACCCGACCTGATCTTCATCATGGCCGACGACGACGACTGGCCCAAGGAGCTCTATTCCCGGCTCGGGTTCGAGCCCGTCGGGCGGCTGCTCCAGTTCCACCGGGAACTCCCTCGCGGCTAGCGCCGTCCGGGTTTCAGCGTTGTCCGCCACGGTGCAGTAGCTACCCTCCAGCCACCGCTCTCACCGAGCATCAAAGCGATGAAGCACCTACGTGGAGGCATAGCGCTCGTCACCGGCGCGTCGGGAGGAATTGGCGGGCACCTGGCCCGGGCGCTGGCCGATGAGGGCATGCACGTCGTCGTCTCGGGCCGGCGAGAGGAAGCGCTGGCGACGCTGGTCGAGCAGATCCAGACTCGAGGCGTTCGGGCCGCCTCGGTGCCGGCCGACCTGTCCGATCTTGGCCAGGCCGAGTCGCTCGTCGAGCGATCCGAGCAGGCGCTGGGACCGATCGACGTGCTGGTCAACAACGCCGGAGTCGAGGTCGCGTCGTCCTATTCGAAGTACACGGTCGCCGAGCTCACCTCGATGGTCAACCTGAACCTGACCGCCGCGATGCTGCTCACCCACGGAGCCCTCGGCGGCATGCTCAGCCGCGGTCGCGGCCATGTGGTGTTCATCTCCTCGGTCGGGGGGAAGTTCGGTCCTCCCTATCAGGCGCCGTATGCGGCGACCAAGGCCGGGTTGATCGGACTCACGCAGTCGCTCCGCGGCGAGTATCGGCGCAGCCCGGTTGGGTTCTCCGTCGTCTGTCCCGGGTTCGTGGCCGGCGACGGGATGTACCAACGCGGGATCGAGCAGGGCCTCGTGTCCAACCGGCTGATGGGGACCACCACCACCGCGCGGATCGCCGAAAGGGTGGTGGCAGCGATCCGCGAAGATCGACCGGAGGTGATCGAATCGGGCGTTCCGATCCGGCCGATGCTGGCGCTGGGTCAGCTCGCGCCGAGGCTGGTCGAGCGCGCTGTGCCGCTGAGCGGGCTGACCGACCTGATGCGCCGCAGCGCTGCTCTGCGCGGCAAGGACTAGGGGCACTAGATTGGATTAGGCCAGGGCCTGGACCAGATCGGCCCAGAGGTCCTCGACGTGCTCGAGGCCGACGCTCAGCCGCAACAGCCCGGGGGGCACGCGGTCGCCCTCCCAGCGGGCGCGGGCCTCGAGCGTGGAGGCGACGCCCCCGAGGCTGGTGGCGTTCTCGATCAGCCTGAGCGAGGACTCGACTCGCGCCGCGCGCTCGGCGCCGTCGACATCGAACGAGAGCAGCGGGCCGAAGGCCGTCACGTAGCGCGCGGCAACCGGATCGCCCAGCCCCGGGTAGCGCACGTGCGCGACGGCCGGATGCTCGGCCAGCCGGCGGGCGAGCTCGAGCGCCGTCGCGGACTGTCGCTCCGCGCGCAGGGGCAGCGTCTTCAGCCCGCGGAGCAGGAGCCATGCTGCGTCGGGCCCGGCGACGATTCCCGAGGCCGTGCGAAACGCGGTCAGCCGTTCCGCGTCCTCGGCACGAGCGCAGGTGACCACGCCCAGCATGGCATCGTGGTGACCGGCAAGGATCTTCGTCGCGCTCTGCAGCACGAAGTCAGCCCCGTGGTCGAGGGGGCGCAGGAAGACGGGGCTGAGCACGGTGTTGTCGACGATCACGCGGGCACCGGCCGCGTGGGCGTGGCCGATCGACGCCTCGAGGTCGGGGAAGCTCATCAGGGGGTTGGCGCACGGCTCAAGCCACACCAGATCGGCCCGCGGTGGAGGGGCCGTCTGGTCGAAGGTGATCACGCCCAGCCCCCAGCGGCCGAGCTCACCCCGCAGCAGCCCGACCGTCCCCCAGTAGCCGCCCTGAGCCACCGCCACCGTCGCGCCCGGGCCGAGCAGGGCCAGGACCAGGGCCGTGGTGGCGCCGGCGCCCGATGAGAACAGAAGCGACGTGCCGCCCTCGAGGTCGCCGAGCAGCTGTTCGGCTTCCAGTCCGACCGGATGGGCTATGCGCTGGTAGTTGGCGGGCCCGGGGACGGCGTTCTCGTAAGGGTGCACGGTGGCCCGATCGAGCGGCGGGAGCTGACCGCGTGCGAGCTGAGACTCGATCTCCATGCGGCGAGGTTAGCCGCGCGGGTCTTCGGCCGCGGGATCAGCCGCGCCGTCGCGCTCGTCGCGATCGGCCCAATCGAGCAGGTCGTCGAGGGAGTAGATGGCGTCATCGATCCCGGCGTGCAGATCCCCCAGCTGGGCAAAGCGCGCGGGCACGGTGGCGATCGTGAAGTCCTGAGGCACAACCGCCTCTATCTCATCCCACGCCACCGGCGTCGACACCGTTGCCTCGGTGACCCCGCGGACCGAGTAGGCGCTGGCGATCGTGTGGTCTCGGGCGTTCTGGTTGTAGTCGACGAACACCTTGTCGGGCTCGCGGTCCTTGCGCCACCAGGTCGTGGTCGCGTACTGCGGGATGCGCCGCTCGACCTCGCGGGCGAAGGCCAGCGCGGCGCGGCGCACGTCGCCGAATCCCCACCGCGGCTCGATCCGCACGTATATGTGGAGACCCGATCCACCCGAGGTCTTGGGCCAGCCGGTAGCGCCCAGCTCAATCAACACCTCGTGGGCGACCTCGGCCACGCGGCGCACGCGCTCGAGGTCGCACTGCGGCATCGGGTCGAGGTCGATCCGCCACTCATCGGGCCGCTCGACGTCGGCGCGGCGCGAGTTCCAGGGATGAAACTCAACCGTGGACATCTGAACGGCCCAGACGACGTCGGCCAGATGGGTCACGCACAGCTCGTCGGCATGGCGGCCCGAGGGGAAGTCGACGCGGACCGTTTCCACCCAGTCGGGCGCACCGCTGGGTATCCGCTTTTGATGCACCTTCTTGTCGTCGACCCCGCGGGGAAAGCGGTGCAGCATGCACGGCCGCTCGCGCAGGGCACGGACGATCCCGCCCCCGACGCTCATGTAGTAGTGGGCCAGGTCGAGTTTGGACTCGCCGCGCGCGGAGAAGTACACGCGGTCGGGATTTGAGATCCGGACCGTCTTGCCGTCCACCTCGAGATCGACGTCGGGGCTCTTGCTCACAACACCTGTTCTATCGTGAGCCCGTGCCGCGGTCTGCGAAATTCGGCCCGGAACTCCCTCCCGGACCGCGGGCTCCCGCTCTGTGGCAGACGCTGGGCTGGATGGCGCGGCCCGGAGCGTTCATGCAGGGTGCCCACCACGGCTTCGGCGACCCCGTCACGATTCGCACCTACTGGACGGAGGAACCGATGGTTCTGTTCTCCGACCCCGATGCGGTGCGGGAGATCTTTCGCCTCGACCCAGCGATCGCCCCCGCGGGGCAGAGCTGGGAGTTCCTGCGCCCGTTCGCGGGCCCGCATTCGATTCTGCTCCTCGACGGGGACGAGCATCTACGCGAGCGGCGCCTGCTCCAGGGGCCGTTCCACGGCGAGCGGATGCGCGCGTTCGCGCCGATGATCGCCGAGCTCGCGCGGCGCGAACTGAGCACGTGGCACGGCCGGGTCCGCGCGCTCGAGCGGATGCGGCAGCTCACGCTGGAGGTCATCCTCGGCGTCGTCTTCGGGGCTCGCGACGAGCAGGAGGCGACTCGGTGCAGAGCGGCCGTCGACGACGGGTTGCGGGTCGTGCGCTCGCTGCCTCAGATGCTGGCCATGGCCGTGGTCCGCCATGACCTCGGGCCGCACAGCCCTTGGGGTCGCTTCCGTGTTGCGGTCGAGCGGTTCGACGCCTTCCTGTTCGACCTACTCGCACGGCGCCGGGCCGAGCCCATGGGCGACTCGGTGCTGGACGTACTGCTCGCGCAGCGCGACGAGCACGGTAACCCGCCGTCCGACCAACACCTGCGCGACGAACTCGTCGCGCTTCTCGTGGGCGGCCACGACAGCTCGGCCGCGTCGCTGGCCTGGGCGTTCGAGCGACTGGCCCGCCATCCGGCGGTCCTCGCCCGTCTTCGCGAAGGCGAACCGGCGTACCTCGATGCGGTCGTCAAGGAGGTCCTGCGGGCGCGGCCGGCGCTGACGATCGCCCCGCGGCTCCTCGTGGAGCCGGCTCGCGTCGCCGGCTGGACTCTCCCCGCCGGCGTCCAGGTCGCCGCCTGTCTGTGGCTGGCCATGCGGCGCGAGGACCTATGGCCACAAGCCAACGCCTTCCGCCCCGAGCGCTGGCTCGAAGGTCCGGCACCGGACGCGATGACCTGGATTCCGTTCGGGGGCGGCGTGCGTCGATGCGCTGGCGCGCCCTTTGCGGAGATGGAGATGCGCGAGGTGCTGCGGGTGGCCTGCGAATTGCCGATCCGCCCCGCGCGTGCCGAGGGTGAACGCGCCCGGCGCAGCATGCTGGTGGTGGTACCCGGCCGCGGCGCCGAGGTGGTGGTGGGTTGAAGTTCATGGGCCGCGGCGCCATGGAGCGCGACGCGATCGACCGTGCGTGGCGACGCCTCCAACCGCTGGCCCTGTACCCAAAGCCCATCAACACCCGCCGTGTGCGTCTTCTGTGGACTCCGTGGTTGTTCCGCGTTCCGTGGTTCCGGCGCTTCGACGGCTACACGATCTGGAGCACGATCCTCCTTCGCCGACCGCTGGAGCAGGTCGATGACGACCTGATCGCGCACGAGCTCGTCCACGTCTGGCAGGGCCAGCATGACTGGGTCCGCCTGTGGTTCTCCTACGTCAAGCCCTCGACATTCTTGGGCGACCACTCGGGTTACTGGGAGAACCCGTACGAACTCGAGGCGCGCACGGCAGTGACCCAGACGGAAAAGAAGGATTGACCTGTCGATTTTCGCGACGCCCGTTTGTCTTAGACGCGACCATCCGACCAGGAGGACGCAAATGAAGTACATGCTGTTGATACATCAGGGCGACACGCCGACCCCGTATGACCAGGAGGCATGGGGCCGCCTCTCCGAGGATGAGCAACAGGCGGTGTATCGCGACTACCAGGCCGTGAACCAGACGCCCGGCGTCACCTCCGGCGAGCAGATGGAGCCGCCGGAGACCGCGACGACGGTGCGCGTGCAGGACGGCAGGACGCTGACGACCGACGGCCCGTTCGTCGAGATGAAGGAAGCGCTCGGCGGCTACCTGTTCTACGAGGCCGACGATCTGGACGCGGCCATCGAGCTGGCTGCACGCATCCCGGCCGCACGCATGGGCGGCGCCATCGAGGTCCGCCCCATCGGGGGGTGGTCGCCGTCCTAGAGGACGTCTTCCGCGAGCAGTGGGGACGCGTCCTCGCGGCTCTGATCGGCTTCCTCGGCGACTTCGAGCTCGCCGAGGAAGCCGCGCAGGAGGCGTTCGCAATCGCCGCCGAGCGCTGGCCCCACGATGGCACTCCGGCCAACCCCACCGCCTGGCTGATCACCACGGCGCGCAACCGTGCAATCAACAGGGTGCGCCGCAATCGCACGCTGGCCGCAAAGCTCCAGCTGCTCGACGTACGCGAGGCCGCCGAGGACGATGAGGTGGATGAGATGACCTATCCCGACGAGCGGCTCGAGCTGATCTTCACCTGCTGCCACCCGGCGCTGTCAACCGACGCGCAGGTCGTGCTCACGTTGCGCACGCTCGGTGGTCTGAGCACCGACGAGATCGCGCGAGCGTTCCTGGTCAGCGAGGCGACCATGGCCCAGCGGCTCGTAAGAGCCAAACGCAAGATCAAGTCCGCCGCGATCCCCTTCCGGGTCCCGGCGGAGCACCTACTCCCAGATCGCCTGGCCGCCGTGCTGGCGGTCATCTATCTCATCTTCAATGAAGGTTACGGCGGGCGCGGCGATCTCGCCGGCGAGGCGCTCCGGCTCGGCCACGCCATGGTCGAGCTGATGCCCGACGAGCCCGAGGCGCACGGCCTGTTGGCGCTGATGCTCCTGCACGACTCGCGGCGTGACGCGCGGTTCCGCGACGGCGAGCTGGTGCTGCTCGCTGACCAGGACCGTGCGCTGTGGAACGCCGCCCAGATCGCTGCCGGCCGCGCGGCGCTCGACCGTGGCCTGGCGCTGCGCGGCCGCGGCCCCTACGTCGTCCAGGCGGCGATCGCCTCGCTCCATGCCAACGACCCGCCAGACTGGGCGGAGATCGCCGCTCTGTACGGAGAGCTGGCCCGGCTCACCGACTCGCCGGTGGTGGAGCTCAATCGAGCGATCGCGCTGGCCGAGGTCGAGGGCCCCGAGGTCGGGCTCGAGATCGTCGACGGTCTGCCGCTGCATGAGTTTCATTACTTGCACGCGACCCGCGGCGAGCTGCTGCATCGCTTGGGGCGGGTCGAGGAGGCGCACGACGCGTACATGCGAGCGCTGTCGCTGGTGCACGACCCCAGCGAGCGGCGGCTGCTGGAGCGGAAGCTCGCGGTCGTCGCGCGACCCCAAGACTCAGCCCGCGGCGACGGGCTGGCCGAGCAGCTCACGAGCGGCGAGCATGCGACCGCGGTGAAGCCGGGTCGTGAGCGTGGCCAGGGGAACCCGTAGCGACATGGCCGCCTCGCGGTAGGACAACCCGACAAGATCCACGGCGATCACGGCGTCGCGATACGGCTCCCGGATGCCGGCGACCGTCGCGATGATCTCGCGTGCGGCCACGCCGTTCTCAGTGGGGGCAGGCAGCTCGTCCTCGACCAGGGGTCGGGTCATCGGCCGACGCAGCGCCGTGCGGTAACGACTCGCGTGCGTGTTGCGCAGCGCCCGCAGCAGGTAGCTCAGCTCGTTGCCGTCGCGCAGGAACCGCGGGCGCTTCAGGACCTTGACGAACGTCTCCTGCACGAGGTCCTCGGCATCGTGGCGCGACCCGCACAGCGCCCAAGCAGCCCGGAACAGCACGTCGACGTGCTCCCAGAGACGATCCGGATCGAGCCTCCGGGGCACGCCGGCCGAGTGCGAGCCGCTGAGAGCTCGGGGTCTCGACTGGTGCGCGACTGGGGCACGTTCAAGCGTGGGTGTCATAGCTCGTCGCCACCTCCCCGCGCGCCAGTGCTCTGACGTCATCGACGGTGAGGCTCCGGCCACCGATTCCCGAATCCCCGCTGTGAATCTCTTCCACCACGCACCACGTCACCCCGCGGAGGCTCTCGCCCTGGATTTCGAGCATCGCAGCCGTGAGACGCTCGATGATCTCCTGCTTCTGGAGCGCCGTGAACACACCCTCGATGACCTTGACCTCGATGAGCACCATGCTGTCCTCCTTGTCGGGATGATTGTTCGTGGCGCCCATCGTCCACCCGGCCGGCCCCGGGCACATCGGGCACAACCCCTGACATCCGTCCCCGAACATTGCCCGTCGCGCATACGATCGGCGTATGGACCAGTCCGTGTCCGCCCGGTCGGGCGAGCTCCTCGAGCGCAACCACGAGATCGATCGCATCCACGCGGCGGTACGGGCCGTGGCGAAGCGAGCCGGCGGGGCCGTGATCATCGAGGGCGCCGCGGGACTGGGAAAGTCGCGACTGCTCGATGAGGCCCGGGAGCGGGCATCCGCCCTCGGTGTCCGCGTGCTCAGCGCGCGCGGCACCGAACTCGAGCAGGCGTTCCCATTCGGCGTCATGCGTCAGCTCTTCGAGCGCTCGCTGCTGGAGGCCGACGCGGGAGAACGAGATCGCTGGCTGGCGGGCGCGGCGGCGCTGGCCGACGAGGTGCTCACGACGGCGCCCGCCCTGCACGGCGACAGCCCGGCATCTGGCGTTTCGGCGAACGATCCTGGCTACGCTTGGCAACACGGGCTCTACTGGCTGGCCTCGAACCTGTCCACCGACGCGCCGCTCGCTCTCGTCGTCGACGACCTGCAGTGGTGCGATGCCCTGTCGGTGAGGGCGCTGGCGTTCATCGCCCGGCGCCTGGAGGGGCAGCCGCTCGCCTTGTTCATCGCGACCCGGCCGCTCGATCCCAGCTTGACACCGGAGGCGGCGGAGCTTCTGGCCGATCCAACCACACAGCTGCTGCGGCCATCGCCGCTGTCACGGTCGGCCCTCGCCACCCTGATCGCAGCGCGAATGGGCGATCAACCCGATGAGCGCTTCGTGGGCGCGTGCCTGGAGGTGACGGGCGGCAATCCATTTCTGATCGGCGAGCTGCTGAGCGAGGCCGCGGCCCGGGGGCTGAGCCCCACCACGGCGGCCGCAGGCGAGGTCGGCGCCGTCGTGCCGCGGGGCGTCGCCAACGCGGTGCTGCTGCGTTTGGCACGGCTGACGCCGGATGCTGCGGGCCTCGCCCGTCCACTCAGCGCGCTCGGTGACGGCGTTCGCGTGCGCGACGCTGCGTCGCTGGCCGGACTCTCCGGCGTCGACGTCGAGGCGGCGATCGTAGAGCTCGTAGCAGCTGGGATCGTCGAATCCGGAAGCACCGTTCGCTTCACGCACCCGATTCTGCGCACGGCGATCTACGGTGACCTCTCCCCGCCCGAGCGCGAGCGACTCCACCACGCCGCCGTGACGATTCTGCGCGAGCGCGGAGCGAGCGCCGGTCAGCTCGCGGCTCAGGTGATGCACACCGACCCGGCCACGGACCCGGAAACCGTGACCCTCCTGCGCGACGCAGCCCACGACGCACTCGGTCTGGGCGACGCCGCGGGCGCGGCCTCCCTGCTTTCGCGGGCCCTCCAGGAGCCACCCGCCGACGAGGATCGTGCCGCGGTCCTCCTCGAGCTGGGCCAGGCGCTGGCGCGAGCCGGCGCCCCCGAGGCGGTCGCGCCGCTGTCCGAAATCGTCGAGCGGGGCGAAGATCCAGCGGCGATCGGAGCGGCGGCAATAGAGCTCAGCGGCATGCTGGCATTCGCGGGCCGCGCGGCTGAGGGAACCACGATCCTTCGCCGCGCGCAGGATCGCCTCCCCGCCGGGTCAGCGGAACACGAGCAGCTGGAGGTCGCGTTTCTGGGCGCCAGCTACACGTCGGCGTCAGCCCGGCGCGCTGCCGGGGCAACCATTGCCAACCTCCGAGATCCGGGAGGACCGGCCACCAGTGCGCTAGAGGCGACGACGCTCGCCACGCTGGCGATGGACGAGGTGATGTACTTGCGTTCTGCGGCCAGGGCGGCCGATCTGGCCAACCGCGCGCTGGCCGCCGACCTCCCGCTCCAGCCCCACCGGGGCGAGAACTGGGTGATCCTGGCTCTGGCCGCGCTCATCGCGGCCGACGAGTTTGACACTGCGCTGCAGGCCACCGACGAGATCCTGGCCCGCGCCCGGCGTCGCGGAGCAGCTTTGACGGTGGTGACGATCTCGGCGCTGCGGGCCGGGATCGGCCGCCGCCGCGGTGATCTGATTGCCGCCGACGCGGACGCACAGGCGGCGATCGACCTGGCACCGGATCTGCTCGGCGCCCAGTTTCTCGTTTTGGCGGTCGAGGCGGCGGTGCTGGTCGGCCTCGATCGCGGCGTGCGTCCCGAGGCCCTTCGCCGCCTCATCGACCGTGCCGGCGTCCGCGTCGACAGCGAGTTTCTGCCCAGCTCCCAGATGCGCTACGTATCGGGCGCGCTTCGCGCTGCCGCGGGCAACCATGAGGCAGCCATCGAGGAGTTCCGGGATGCGCCTTTGAGCATCCGACCTTCGGCGGAGAGAACCCGGCGCTCATGCCATGGCGGTCGGCGGCAGCGCTATCGCTCGCCGAACTTGGGCGCCAGGACGAGGCTCGCGAGCTGGTCGCCGACGAGGTTCAGCGCGCCCGGACATTTGGCGCGCCCCGCGCAATCGGTATCGCATTGCGTGCCCAAGCCATCGTCGGCCCGCCGGAGGAACGGTTGCCGGGACTCGAGGCGGCGCTGGCGGTTCTGGCTCCAACCTCGGCCCGCCTCGAGCACGCGCGCGTCCTGGTCGACCTCGGCGCGGCGCGGCGGGCCGCGGGGCAGCGGGCGGTCGCCCGCGAGCCCTTGCTCGATGGCCTCGCACTGGCCGCCCGGTGCGGTGGCCTGACTCTGGAGGCCCGCGCGCGAGACGAGCTCGCGGCGATCGGAGTGCGGCCACGAACGACGGATCACACCGGCGCCGGCTCGCTGACGCCGAGCGAACGGCGGGTCGTCGAGCTCGCCGCCAGCGGCGGGACGAACCGCGAGATCGCCCAGACGCTGTTCGTCACCGAGAAGACCGTCGAAACGCACCTGGGGCACGCTTTCCGCAAGCTCAGCGTGTCCTCTCGCAGGCAGCTCCGGGACGTACTGGACTCGCCGGCTGACTGACGCGGCCGTTTCTAGGCCAGATGGATGATCACAGCGATGGACGCGGCCACCGCGAAGACCAGGATCCCGTAGACCAGAATGTGGGGCAGCGCCGACCGCGGCATTGGCTCTCCGCGCCGGAGCGCCTGCTCATTCAGGCGCCACAGCCGGTAGCTCCCGAAGGACGCGACCGTGCCGAGCACGACGAGCACGAGCGAGACGACCAGCCGGGTCGCGTCTGAGCCGACGGTCAGGTACTGCGCCGCGGCCAGGCCACCGGCGACGAGCGCCAGCGCGGTCCGGTTCCAGGCCAGGAACGTCCGCTCGTTGGCGAACGACAGCCTGGGATCGGGTTCGATCTCTTCCCCCGGCGCCACGTCCGGCGGCCGCTGCCGAATTCCATCGAGCGTGCGCTCGGGGCGGGGCTCCGGGGCCATCGCCGCCTCGTCACCCTTGGACGGTTGCGTCCGTGAGGGCATGGATCCCGAACAGGGTCAGGCTCTCCGACTCGACGAGCTCAGACAGGCGCGCCACCGTCTCGGGCACCGACCGGGGACTCAGCTTTGTGACCAACCCACCCGATTTCATCGTGCTGACCTCAGCGCTCCTATCGTGGATGCTGACGCGGATGTTATGCCCAGTGCCGTCAGGCGGCCAGGGCTCGCGCGATCACGAGCTGCTGGATCTCATCGGTGCCCTCGCCGATCGTGAGGATCTTTGCGTCCCGGTAGAAGCGACACACCGGATACTCCTCGATGTATCCGTATCCGCCATGGATCTGGACCGCCTCTTCGCTGGCACGCACCGCCAAGCGGCCCGTCTTGAGCTTGGCCTGGGCGGCTGTGAGCGAGAACGGCCGCCCCTCGTCCTTCAGCCATGCCGCCTTGTAGGTGAGCAACCGTGCCGCCTCGATCTCTGTGGCCAGGTCGGCCAGCTTGATCTGGATGGCCTGGAACCTCGATATCGGCTGGCCGAACGCGCGCCGCTCGCGCGCATATGCGAGGGCCTGGTCAAGCGCGCCCTGGGCCAGGCCGACGCCCATCGCGGCGACCCCGATGCGGCCAATATCGAGTACGTGCAGAAACTGTCTGAAGCCTGCGCCGCGGGCGCCGAGCAGATGGTCCTCGGGCACACGGCAGTCCTCAAATGAGAGGGGCCGGGTGTCCGAGGCATTCCAGCCCATCTTCCGGTAGGGCTCGCCGGGCTCGTAGCCGGGTGTCCCGTTGTCCACGATCAGGTTGGAAATCTCGTTTTCCCCGGTACGCGCGGTGATGGCGACGTGGCCGGAGATGTCGGTGCCGGCGTTGGTGATGAATTGCTTGGCGCCGTTGATCACCCACTCGGAGTCCTCGCGCACGGCCCGGGTGCGCGTGTTGCCGGCGTCACTACCCGCCTCGGGCTCGGTCAGGCCGAAGGCGCCGAGCTTGCGACCCGCGCACAGGTCGGGCAGGTAGCGCTGCTTCTGCTCCTCTGACCCGAAGAGGTAGATCGGCTGGGTGCCCAGGGAGGTGTGTGCGCACAGCGTGATGGCGATACTGGAGTCAACGCGCGTCAGCTCCTCGACCGCGATTGCGTACTGGAGCGTCGAGCCACCGGCGCCGCCGACGTCGTCCGGAAACGGGATCCCCATCCACCCGAGCGAGCCCATCTTGCTGACGATGTCGTAGGGGAACTCCTTCGTCCGGTCGTGATAGGCGGCCACCGGCGCGACCTCGCCCTGCGCGAACTCGCGGACGGTCCGCTGCAGCAGCTGCGTCTCGTCGCTGAGGTCGAATTGCATGGTCTTGGCAGCACAGAATACCGAAGCGGTGTTCGAAACTCGAGCGTGCGTTCTAAGTTTTCCGGACGAGTTGGCTGCCGCCGCCGCTACGATGCGCGCGTGCCGCCCGGGCCGATACCCACGCGACCCGCGCTCCGCGATCGCTACGAGCGCAAGCATGACCAGGTCGTCCGCGAGGCGGCCAAGGTGTTTGCGCAGCGCGGCTACGACCAGACGTCGATCCAGGACCTCACCAAGGCCGTTGGGCTAGCGGCCGGCGGCCTCTATCACTACATCGGGAGCAAGGAGGAGCTCCTGGTCAGCATCTGCGACCAGTTGATGGAGCCGTTGCTCGAACAGGCCCGCGAGTTGCTCGCGCGGGAGGCAGCGCCAGCTGACCAGCTACGCGCTCTCGTCCGCCTCTGGGTCGCGCACGTGATCGAGCACCGTCACCACATGCTTGTGTTCCAGCAGGAGCGCCAGGCGATCGAGCGCGGGGCCCAGTGGCGTCGCGTGCGCACCAGCCGCAAGCAGTTCGAACGCCTGCTCGAGGACATCCTCGTCCGCATGCGCGACGCCGACGGCCTGGTCGCCGCGGATACCCGGCTGCTGCTGGGAGCGCTGCTCGGCATGGTCAACTACACCCCGCACTGGTACCGGCCGCGAGGCCGCCTGTCGGCCCCCGAGGTCGCCGATGGATACCTGGACCTGCTCTTCCACGGCGCCGTCAGCCGGCCCAGAGCTACACCATGATCTTGCCGCCGGCCACGTCGAGCGTGACGCCGGTGATCCACGATGATGCCTCCGAGGCGAGGAACAGGGCCGCGGCGGCGACATCATTGGGCTGTCCGATGCGCCGCAGCGGAAATGACCTCGCCAGCTCGCGGCGCTGCTCCTCCGTGGTCCACGCTCGCATGCGATCGTTCTCGACCGCCGAGGGCGCTAGGCAGTTGACCCGGACGCCATCGGGCCCCACCTCCGCGGCCAGGTGGCGCGTGAACGCGACCACGCCGGCCTTGGCCGCCGCGTAGGCGGCGCTCGACCGAGCCGCCTGACGGGCGGCGGCCGATGACATCGTGATGATCGCGCCGCTGCCACGCTCAGACATGGCGGGAAGAAACGCCGTTATGGTCAGGAACGCCGACGTGAGTTCGGAGTCGAGCACGTGGCGCCAGTGAGCGCCGTCCTCCTTCACCGTCGGGATCGGCATGCCGTCGCCGCCGGCAAACGCCGCGACGATGTCCGGGACTCCCAACTCGCCGAGCACGGATGCGGCGAAGCGCTCGACCTCGGCGTCGACCGTGCAGTCGGCGCGCACCGCCAGGGCGCGCACGCCGCGCCCATGAAGGCCGGTGACGACCTCGCCAAGGGCCTGCTCATCCCGGCCGACGACGGCGACCGCCGCCCCGTTGGCGGCCAGGGCGTCGGCCGTCGCCGCTCCGATGCCGCGCGAGCCGCCGGTCACCACCGCCACCTTGCCGGCGAGGTCCGGGTAGCGGGCGTGCTCGGCACGCGGGTCTCGATGTTGGTCGGACATGTGGGTTCTCCAGTCGGTTGCTGTCATAGACGAAGGTTAGACATCTATTGTTTAGATATCAAATCCTTTGACGTCTGGATATGCTGAAGCCCCATGGCTCCGCCCGACCCGCCCATCGGTCTCCACCTCGCCCGGACCGCCCGAGTCGTTCGGCGTGCCTTCGAGGCAGTGCTCGCGGAGGCCGGTGGCTCGCTTCCGGCCTGGCTCGTGCTGCTCAACCTCAAGACCGGTCGGGCGGGGAATCAGCGCGAGCTGGCCGGGGCCGTGGGGATCCGCGAGGCGACGCTGACGCACCACCTCAACGCGATGGAGGCCGAGGGCCTGCTCACCCGCCGGCGCGACGAGAACAACCGGCGCATCCACGTGGTCGAGCTGACCGAGGCGGGCGAGGGCGCCTTCCTGCGTCTTCGCGACACCGCGCTCGCCTTCGACCGACGCTTGCGCCGCGGCCTCAGTCGGGACCAGATAGCCGAGCTCGACAAGCTGCTGGCGCATCTGGCCGCGAACGTCGAGCTCGGCTAACCCGCTGCTAAATTCCGCCGCGCGCGTTGCCCGGCGGGCGCTAGCTTAGGCGGACGTGCACCGCGCGCGGCTCGTGGTATCGATCTTGTCCGGACTGATGGCGATTGTCATCGCGGCGGTCGTCGTCGGGCTCGCGACCTCGGCCGACTCCGGTCGACTTCACGACACCCCCGCCCCCACCGCGAACGCCGGCGCTCCGGCGGTCGCGGCCCGGGAGGTGCTCACGGTGGGCGCGCAAATGCCCGGAACGCAAGCTATTTCAGCTGGATTCCTCGGTCTGTCGATCGAGTATTCGGCCTTCACCGCCTACGCCGGGAAGGATCCACACGCCGTCGACCCAGTGTTCGAGCAGCTGATCCGCAACCTGACCCCGGGCCAGAGCCCGGTGCTTCGAATCGGCGGCGACACCACCGACTGGAGCTGGTATCCGGTCCCCGGTATGACCCGGCCGAAGGGAGTCCGGATCGACCTGGGTCCGGCGTGGGTGGGCGCGATGGCCTCGCTGGCCAAAGCGCTTGACGCTCACCTGATCCTCGGGATCAACCTCGAGGCCGACAGCCCTAGGCTGTCGGGCTACGAGGCGCGACAGTTCGTCGAGGGGATCGGGCGGAGCCACATCTCCGCGTTCGAGATCGGCAACGAGCCGGAGCTGTACGGAAGCCTGGCCTGGTACGTGATCAATGGCCACAAGTACTACGGGCGCCCGCACGAGTACAGCTACACGGACTATCTGAACGACGTGGCGAGAATCCGTGCCGCGCTGCCTCGACTTCAGCTCGCCGGTCCGGCAGTGGGCGGCAAGGAGTGGATGCCCAAGACCGGCCGGTTCGTGGCCGCCGAGCCCCGCCTGGCGATCGTGACGCTGCACCGCTATCCGCTGCGCCAGTGCTTCAACCGGCCGTCGGCGCCGTCGTATCCGACCGTTGCCCACATCCTTGCTCCGCGGGCCACGCGGGGCCTGGCCGACGGCGTGAAGCCATACGTCAAGCTTGCCCACGCCCACGGGCTGCTGCTGCGCATCGATGAGATGAACAGCCTCTCCTGCGGTAACGACAACCGCATCAGCGATGCCTTCGTGTCCGCCCTGTGGTCGGTCGACGCGCTGTTCCAGATGGCCCGCGTCGGCGTCGATGGCGTGAACATCTTCAGCAATCCGGGGGCGTCCGCCCAGCTGTTCACGTTCAGCGAGGCGCACGGGCGCTGGACGGCGAGCGTCGAACCCGATTACTACGGGCTGATGATGTTTGCGCAGTCCGCGCCCCCCGGGTCACGTCTGCTCCACGTCTCCGGCGCGGCCGGACACATCAAGGCCTGGGCGACGCGCGCTCCGGACGGCCGCCTCCGCGTCGTGCTGCTGGACGAGTACACGCGCGGCTCGCGAACGCTCGGCATCCGCGTGCCAGGCGCCGCCGGCCGTGCGACGCTCGAGCGCCTGCAGGCCCCGAGCCTGCTCGCCCACCGCGGCGTTCGGCTCGGCGGTCAGAGCTTTGGCTCGGCCACGACCACCGGAGTGCTGGGCGGGCAGTCTGACCTGACCTCGATCAGAGCCCGCAACGGCACCTACTCGGTGACGCTTCCGGCGGCGAGCGCGGTCCTGCTGACGCTGGCCGGAAACTAGGTCCTGAGGCCGGCGCGCTGCTGTTAGCGTTGCGCCACCTTGAGCCAGGAACGCGATCCCCTCGGACTGACGCCGGACCGGATGCGCGAGATTGGCTACCGGACGGTCGATCTCCTGGTCGCGCAGCTGAGCGACCCATCGATCCCCGCCATGCGCCGCGGCGTCCCCGCTGAGCTGAGGGAGCGACTGAGCCATCCGCCGCCGGCCGATGGACGCGATTGGGAGGCCGTCCTGCGCGACGTCGAGGAAAGCGTGCTGGCTCCGATGAGCCGCCTCGCGCACCCCGGCTACTTCGCCTTCATCCCCGCGTCGAGCACGTTCCCCGGGGCCCTCGGCGATCTGATTGCGAGCGCGCTCGATATCGATGTCGGGTCATGGATGTCCGCCGCCGGCCCTAGCCAGCTCGAGCTGACCGTACTCGACTGGTTCAAGGACTGGATCGGGTATCCAGGCTCGGCCGCTGGAATACTCGTAAGCGGCGGCTCGGCCGCCAATATGACCGCCCTGGCGTGCGCGCGGGAGGCGTTGGCAGGCCCGATGTCGGATCGGATCGTCGCGTACTGCGCCGACCAGACGCACTCGTCGGTGGCGCGGGCGGCGCGGCTTCTCGGCTTCCGGCCCGATCAGGTGCGGATCCTCCCCACCGACCGGGATCACCGCCTCCGGCTCGACGCGCTGAGCGGAGCGATCGACCACGACGGCCAGTCCGGACGGCAGCCGCTGATCGTCGTCGCCAACGCAGGCGCGACCAATACCGGCGCCGTCGATCCCCTGTCCGATCTCGCGTCGCTGTGTCGGGATCGCGGCCTCTGGCTCCACGTCGACGCCGCCTACGGCGGCTTCGCGGCCCTGAGTGAACACGGCCGCGCCAAGCTCGCGGGAATCGAGCTGGCCGACTCGGTGACGCTGGATCCGCACAAGTGGCTCTACCAGCCAATCGAGTGCGGCTGTCTCCTTGTCCGCGAGGGTCACCTGCTCCGAGACGCGTTCACGATCAATCCTGACTACCTCGCCGACTACAAGAGCGAGGAGGTCAACTTCTCGGATCTCGGCCTCCAGCTCACCCGCACCGCACGGGCGCTGAAGGTTTGGATGTCGTTTCAGTACTTCGGCATCGATGCCTTCCGGGCCGCGGTCGACCGCTCGATCGAGCTCGCGCTGATGGCCGAGCGGATCGTCCGCGATTCCCCGACGCTCGAGCTCCTCTCACCGGCGTCCCTCGGGATCATCTGCTTCCGCCGCAGATTCGAGGCGGACGACGATGACGAGCGCCTGGAACAGGACAACGCACGCCTCGTGGTCGCGTTCGAGCGCAGCGGGCGCGGCCTCGTCTCCTCCACACGCCTCCATGGGACCTACGCGCTGCGCCTGTGCGTGATGAACCACACCACCGGTCCCCGCGATGTCGAGGAGGTGCTCGACTGGTTCGCCCACGCCGAGCCACCGCCCGATGACGGAGCCGGGTTGCGCGTCGCGCACGAGGACGTGCACGCCGACCTGCTCGGGGGATGGGCCGATGCCACCGACTTCGACGCCGACACGATTCGGCGACTCCCGCTCTTCACCGACCTCGACGCGGACGCGCTGGAGCTCGTCCTCGGGTCGGCCACCGAGCTCCGGGTGGCCGCGGGCGAGACCGTGATCCAGCGGTGGCAGGGTACGCGCCACTTCTACGCCATCCTCGAGGGCGGCGTCGAGGTGCACACCGACGACGGTGTCACCGGCGCGGCCGGTCCGGGCGAATTCTTTGGTGAGCTGGCTGCGCTCGACTGGGGCGCCGGTTTCGGGTACGCGCGGACGGCCACCGTCGTCGCCACCGCGCCCACGCGCCTGATCGTGCTCACGCCCGGCGCGTTCGGCGAGCTCGTCCGCCGAGCTCCGAGCGTCGAGGCACGCGTTCGCGCGGTGGCTCGCGAGCGCCTGCGTCAGGTCTGAAGTGACGGTGGCTGGGCCGCCGCGCGATATGACACATAGCACATCAACCGGGCGTCGGAGCCCGTAGGCTGGGTGAGGTCAGACGTAAGGGCTTGGCGCCTGACTCTCAAATCAGTAAGTAGGGGGATTGACGATGACTAGTCGTGAAGCGGTCGTAACCGCGACCGAGCGATTCAACGCGCACGATCTCGATGGGTTCGCCGAGGTGCTGGCGGACGACGTGAGTTTCCACGCTCCCGGCGGTGTCGGTGGGTCGGGAAAGAAGGCCTGTGTCGAGTTCTACAGCCGGTGGCTGAGCGAGTTTCCCGATGCACATCTCGAGGTGCGTGACCGACACATCGCCGACGGAGTGGCGGTCGAACACGGGACGCTGACCGGAACCCACCACGCCGCGCCCTCCATCGGCCGGACGATCGCGCTCGACTATGTCCAGGTCCTGCGCGTTCGCGACGGCAAGCAGGTGTCGCTGAGGCTGATGTTTGACCGCCTGGTGATGCTCGAGCAGCTCGGCCTCCTCGCCGATCGGAGCTGACGTTATGCGCCCCCCAAAGCTGCGCATCTTGTTCCTGGTCTCGGCGCACAATGGACTCAGCCAGCGCGCCTGGCTTGCCCTCACCGAGCGTGGCCACCGCGTGAGCGTCGCGGTCGTCGAGTCGGCCGCCGAGATGGAGGCTGCGGTCCGCCGGCACGAGCCCGAGCTGATCGTGTGCCCATTTCTGAAGACGCTCATCCCCGAGTCGATCTGGTCCCGGCATCGCTGTCTGATCGTGCATCCGGGCCCGGTCGGCGATCGCGGGCCATCCTCGCTCGACTGGGCCATCGAGCTCGGCGCCGAGGAGTGGGGCGTTACCGTGCTCGAGGCGAACGGTGAGTTCGACGCCGGCGCCGCGTGGGCCACGTCCCGATTTCCCATGCGCGCGGTGGGCAAGACGAGCCTGTACCGGCACGAAATTCGCCACGCGGCCATGCGGGCGCTCGTCCAGGCCATCGATCGCATCGCCGACGGCACCGCCCGGCCGATCATGCCTCTGACCGCGCACGCCGGTGTCATAGGTGCAGCACGGCCATTGATGACGCAAGACGTCCGGGCGATCGATTGGAGTGCCGACAGCACGGACTGCGTGGTGCGCAAGATTCACGGCGCCGAAGGTCATCCCGGTGTGCTCGACGTCATCGACGGTCGGCAATTTCACCTGTTCGGTGCTCACCGCGAAACGTGCTTGCGGGGACGGCCGGGTGAGATCATCGCGCAGCGCACAGGCGCGATCTGTCGGGCCACCGTCGACGGCGCGGTGTGGATAACCCACCTCAAGCGCGCCGACACCGCCGAGCGGCGATATTTCAAGCTGCCCTCGACCCGGTCTTTGCAACTCGCCGGTTCGGCCGTGTCGGTCCCCGAGGTCACGGTTCCGCCACGGGCGCTGATCCCCGCCGCTCATACCTATCGCGAGATCGTGTCCGAGGAGCAGGGCGCGGTGGGATACCTGCACTTTGACTTCTACAACGGCGCCATGAGCACCGATCAGTGCAACCGTCTGCGAGAGGCGTACGTTGACCTCCGCTCACGCCCTCACCTCAAGGTGATGGTTCTCATGGGTGGTGCCGACTACTTCTCCAACGGCATTCACCTCAACCTGATCGAGGCCGCCGAGGACCCGGCGGCCGAGTCGTGGCGCAACCTCCAGGCGATCGATGACCTCGTGCGCGAGATCGTCGAGACCGACACCCACATCGTGATCTCCGCCGTCGGCGGCGACGCAGGTGCCGGCGGCGTTCCGCTGGCTCTCGCGGCCGATCACGTGCTCGCGCAGGAGGACGCCGTGCTTAACCCGTACTACCGGCACATGGGCAGTCTGTACGGGTCCGAGTACTGGACGTATCTACTGCCGCGCCGGGTGGGCCGCGCGATGACCGAGCGCCTGGTCACGGCCCCGTTCCTGCCTGTCGGCAGCCGTGAGGCGGTCCGGATCGGCCTCGTCGATGCGTCGTTCGGCGCGACGCTTGACAGCTTCGATCGAGAGACCCGGGTCGTCGCCCACCGACTCGCAAACGGCGACGGCCTCGAGCGCCTACTCGAACGAAAGCGCTTCGTGAGGGCGCGGGATGAGCGGATCAAGCCGCTACACGCGTACCGCAGCGAGGAGCTGGCGCATTCCTACAAATGCTTTTTCGGCCCCGGTAGCGGCTATCACGAGGCCCGGCGGCGGTTCGTCTACAAGCTACCCGCGGCGACCCCGCGGCGGCAGCGAGCGGTCCGCGCTGCCTAGCTCGCCCGCGAGGTGAGGCCCAGATACGGACCAAGGAGGCCAAAGCCGGCCAGGACGGTGATCGCCTCGACGAGGCCGCGGAGCGCGCCGTCATAGGGATCGTCGGCG
The DNA here is from genome assembly GCA_963734775.1 of uncultured Solirubrobacterales bacterium. Taxonomy (GTDB): domain Bacteria; phylum Actinomycetota; class Thermoleophilia; order Solirubrobacterales; family Solirubrobacteraceae; genus Palsa-465. Next base: position 13,034 of record CAVTJE010000033.1, on the reverse strand, counting down.
CCCGCGCCGGCGATGGCAATCACCGTTCCCAACGCCAACGCGACGGCGAACGCGAACCGCCACGGCCCGGCCCGCAACGGCTCGGGCACGAGCGGCCCGAGGTCGCCGAAGAGATCACCGGCGCCTCCGCCGGCCACCGGGCTGACCCGTGCTGCGGCCACGACCGCCGGCGCGGCGACCAGGATGGCGACGAGCCCAACACCCGCCGTGGCCCAGGCCGCGACGCGCCAGCTGGCGCTCATGACGTGCGGCGCGGCGAGGGCAAGTGTCGGCAGGGCCACCAATGTGAGGGCGCCGGTGGCCAGACCGACTGCAGCTCGCCTTCTCAGCACCACGGCCTCGGCCTGCGGTATGACCGACTGGCCGCGGAGCCGGTAGGCGCGGAGGAAGCCCAGACCGCCGGCGACGAACGAGACCTGCGCGGCGATGATGCAGCACAGTAAGAGCAGAGTTACCGGCTGCGATAGGTTGGCCCGGCCGACGCCGCCGAGCGCGGCGGTGAGGAGCATGGTGGCCGCGAACAACGTCCCGGCCAGGGCCAGCGCGCCGAAGGACCGGAAGGCCGCGGAGCGCGCGCGCGCGGTGCCGAGTTCGTCGGCAAACTGGCGGGCCAGCGTCGCCGGCGCGCCGAGATCGGCATCCGGATCGGACTCGAGGTGATCGGCGAACTCGGTGACGATTCGACGCCGCAGACCCCTCCCGAGGCCCACCTGCGCCAGCTCGGCCGACAGCGACTCGAGATAATCGGCTGGAACTCCCGCCGCGCCGCTCACGCTAGCACCGCCTCAACCGTGGTCGAGAACTCCCGCCACCGCGTGCGGCGGACGCCCAGCTCCCGTCTCCCCGAGCGTGTCAACGAATAGACCCGGCGTCTTCGCCCGGCGTCCGACCACGCGCTCGACAGCACCCCGCTGCGCTCGAGCCGGTGGAGGGCCGGGTAGACGGTCCCCTCCGGGAGCGCCAGTCGGCCTCCGCTCCGCGCGCGCAGCTCCTCGATCACGGCATACCCGTGCATGGGCTTGGTGGCGATCACCGCCAGGATGAGCGCGTCCAGATGCCCCTTGAGCTCCTCGGCTTCCATCGGCAGGAGATTATACCTAGCGTTGCTAGGTGTCAACGGCCGCTCGAGCCTGGACCCCTGAGCGAGGTCACCGGCGGACCGGTTGCGCTCGCGGCTCCGGGGCGGTAAACAGCAGCGACTGTGCCGGCAGCGCTCCCTGACCCCGTCGCCAAGCTTCTCGAGGCCGCCAACGCCAACGACACCGATGGGTTCCTGGCTGTCTTTACCGAGGGCGGCGTCGTCGACGACTGGGGCCGCGAATTCGTCGGACCGGTGGCGGTCCGGTCCTGGAGCGACCGCGAGTTCATCGGCAAGCGGGTGAAGCTCGACATCCGCGGCATCGAGCAGGATGGCGAGTCAACGGTCGTCACGGCCGAAGTCGGCGGCGATGGGTTCAACGGCCCGAGTCACTTCAGCTTCGTGCTCGACGGTGACCGTGTCTCGAGGATGACGATCAGGGAGTGACGGGGTGAACGAGCACGATCGGGCCGCGAGCTCGCCCGAGCAAGCGAACGAGATCGACCACGAGAAGCGCGTCGCCGCGGAGGCGGCTGCGCAGTTGGTAGAGGACGGCATGACGATCGGACTCGGCACGGGTTCGACGGCCGCCTACTTGCTTGCGCCCCTGGCCGAGCGGGGGCTGTCGCTCACGTGCGTGGCCACCTCCCCGGTGACGGCGCAGGCGGCGGCGCGGCTCGGGCTCAACGTCGTCGAGTTCACTGGTCTCGATGCGCCCGCGCACCTCGATATGACGATCGATGGAGCCGATGAGGTGGCGCCGTCGGGATGGCTGGTCAAGGGGGGCGGTGGCGCGCACACCCGCGAGAAGGCGGTGGCCGCCGCCACCGAGAGGTTCGTGGCCATCGTCTCCTCCAACAAACTCGTCGATCGTCTGTCCCCGCCGATCCCGCTCGAGCTGGCGGAATTCGGCCTGGCCGGAACGCTCGCGCGCCTGGGATCGGTCAAGCTCCGGGACTGGCCCCTGAGCCCCGACGGCGGCGTGATCGCCGACTACACGGGCGAGTTCGAGGACCCGGCCAAGCTCGCCACATGGCTCTCGGCCGCAACCGGGGTGGTCGAGCACGGACTGTTTCCCGCCTCGATGGTCGCCGATGTGCTCGTCGGCCGTGGCGACGAAGTCGAGCACATCACAATCAGAGAGCAGCCCTGAATGACCGCCTAGAGCGGCTTGGTCGTGCAGGGCGACAGACTGAAGGTGAACGACGCGATGTCGTTGCCTATCACCAGGTTGTGGGACCCTCTGCCGCTGTTGAAGTCGTAGTTGAACAGGTCCCTGACCTTGCGCCACGGCGGAATGCAGGCATGGGGATCGCCGTGGTCGGGCGAAAAGAACACGCGATAGGTGAACGGCGTGTTGTTCCAGATGGCGCTCCCCTACAGCAAATCCTCCTTGCTGGTGTTAGTAGGATGTGAACACAGCGTAGGAGAGATGGAGGGGAGCATGGAAGCGGGAGCTGGGCAAACCCAAGCGATCGCGCCACCACGGCGAACTTTCTGGGCCTCCGAGGCACAGCGGTAGATGTTTGCTCCGAGCGCTCCGAAGCTCCGGTTGACGCTCGCCTACGGCTTTCTGCTGGCGGTCCTGCTCGCGCAGGTGCCGCTGTTTCTTGCTCTGAGTGGAACGCGCGCGGCCAAATCATCGGTCCGGGCGGGGGCACCGGCCGGCAGGCTGATCGCGCGCGGACCGGCGACCAGCCCGCAGCTCATCGTCGCTCCGAATGGCCTCCTCGGCTGGTGGTTGGCGGGTAGAGGTTCCGGGCGCCAGCTCGTCCTCGGACTGTTCGACCGCGGTCGCCTCGTGCGCCGCCGCAGCGTTGGCATCGGAGCGCTGGCGGGCCCCGGCGGCGTGATCAATGACAACCCGGCGCTGGCGCTCGGGCCCGGCGGGCAGTTGCTGATCACCTGGCGCAGTGTCCAGCGCAGGACGCATCTCGCCGCTCTTGGGATCGGGAGCTGGAACACCCGGCTCAGTGGCCAGCCGACGCTGAGGTTCGCCGGGTCCGTGCCGCTCGTCACCACCGCGCGCGCCAACGACCTCGGCCCCGACGAGCAATATCTCGACTTCGATCCTGCCGCCCACCGGTATCTGCTCGTCGAGCAGAACGTACGACCGTGGATCGCCCCCAACACCACAACGCCGAACCGGCCCGAGATCCTCGTCAGCCTGATCGGCTCCGATGGCCGCCTGACGCAGACGAGCGCGATTGGGCTTCCGGCGGCCGGCAGTTTCATCGGTCCAACAGTCCGGGTGCTCCCGACCCTCAATGGCTACCAGCTGATTGTTACGACGCACAGCGTCGTGCCCGACACCGAGGCAGGCCCCGACCAGGTGTGGCTGTATAGCCTCGATCGGGAGGGGCAGCAGATCGTCCCAGCGGTGTACTTGTACTCGACACAGCCGTTCAATGAGATTCTCGACAGCGCGACCGGCGCGGGCCCCCACGGTAGTCAGCTGCTTGTCCTCGAGGTCGCCGGCCCGGAACAGAACGGAGCGCAGTCCAAGCAGCTCATCGGCCTCGCCTTCGACCGCTACGGACCGCTAGGGGCCCCGTTCGTCATCAGTCAGGCCCTGGACCCGGGCGCCCAGCTACCTGCCCACCCAACCCTGTACCACACGAGCCGCCCCGGACAGTTCCTGCTCGTCTGGAACGAGGGCACCGCCGGGCTGTTTGCCAACGTCACCCTGGCGGGAGGACCCGTACAAATCCGACCGCTGTTCGCCGTCGGCCACCGCCTGTTCATGCAACCCGCGGCGGGCACGACGTACGACCCGAGCAACGGCAAGCTCGAGGCGCTCTGGCAGGACCCGGGGTCGGCCCCGGCGCCGCAGGACATCGCCGCGCAGGCCCCCCTCTACCTCAGCGCCGCCAGCGTCAACTGATCCACTGGGTGATGGGCCCCGAGACGTCTACATCGGCACCTTGATGCCGCGCTTGACCAGCCACACGTTCGCCGGCCACGAGGTGAAGTAGCCGATGATCATGCCGATCTGCATCAGGAACCAGAAGGCGATCGAGTTTGGCATCAGATTGTTGGGCGCCGGGAAGAACGCGAAGGTCATCAGTGCCATCCAGCCGAACAGGCCGATCTCGAAAAAGGTCAGCGATATGAAGTCGGCCTTGGCCGCGGCCTTGAGCCCGTCCCTGACGCCAAGGCCTCGCATCGGCGCGATGGCGAAGTACTGAAAGACGATGCCGAAAGCGACGGCGAGAACGTAGTCGCCGATGTACTCGGCAAATATGGCGTAGCCGGCGATCGTGATGGCGAGGGCATAGATCACCCACTCCGAGATGAAATCGCCCACGGTGCAGCCGGAGCCGCAATGGCTGACCTCGATCGCCATCGTGACCCATCCGGGCCGAGCCGGCTCGGACGCTCCGTGGCCGCTACCCGCCCCGCCTGCGTGGCTCGTGCCGAGGGGCGCTTCCCCGTCACCGTGGCCTGAGGTGACAGCTCCGGCGGACGCCATTGCCATTTGCCGGGCCGGAGCGGTTCGCGGCACGGCCTCATCGCTCACGGCAACCTGATCCGCCGCCGGTAGGGCCTCCACGCGAGCCCATCGCCAGTACAGCCAGAGGGCAAACGGACCGAAGTACAGCGCCGTGATCGGGAACACCCAGTTCATCACCCCCATCGCCTGGCGCCGATGGTTGACAAGAATGTCGTAGGCGATCACCCCCGCGCAGACCAGACACACGGAGATGTAGACCCAGGCTACGGCCGTCAGCCACATGGGCGCCATGGACGTGATCAATCCTTCCCGTTCGGCCTCGGCACAGGATGGCGCACGCGGGGCGCTATGTCGATGGCGAGATCAGCGACATCGGCCCCCGGCGACTCCGTGTGTATCCGGCGGGGCCAGATCCACGGCTTCGAGAACCGGGGCACCGCCGCGACCAGCGGCCTGTCACATTGCCTGAAGCTCGCGGGTCTAGTTCCATGACACGAGCGCAAGGAGATACGTGACCATGGGCCAACAAGAATGGCTGGCCGAGCGATTTGAGGAGCAACGCCCCCGTCTGCGGGCCGTGGCCTACCGGATGCTCGGGTCGCTGAGCGAGGCCGACGACGCGGTCCAGGACGCGTGGCTGCGATTGAGCCGGACCGACGCCGACGCGGTCGAGAACCTGGGAGGGTGGTTGACCACGGTGGTCGCCCGCGTGTCGCTCAACATGCTGCGCTCGCGCCGGTCGCGACGCGAGCAGCCGTTCGACGTCCACGTTCCCGACCCGGTCGTCGATCCGGCCGACGGGACCGATCCCGAGCATGAGGCACTGCTCGCCGATTCCGTCGGCCTGGCGCTCCTCGTCGTACTCGAAGCCCTGACCCCGCCGGAAAGGCTCGCGTTCGTTCTGCATGACATGTTCGCCGTGCCGTTCGACGAGATCGCGCCGATCGTCGACCGCTCCCCCGACGCCGCCCGGCAACTCGCCAGCCGCGCCCGCCGTCGCGTCCGGGGCACCGCCGTCACTCCGGACGCGGACCTCACGGCTCAGTGGGAAGTTCTCGACGCGTTCCTTGCCGCGGCGCGCGACGGCGACTTCGACGCGCTCGTCGCCGTTCTCGATCCCGATGTGGTGCTCAGGGCCGACAGCGGGCCTGCCGGCCCGACGCTCGAGCTCCGCGGGGCCGATACCGTGGCCCGAAGCGCTCTCACCTGGTCCCGCGTTGACCTGAAGGTTCAGCGGGCACTCGTGAACGGTGGGGCTGGACTGGTCTCGACACGCGATGGGCGACCGTTCTCGGTCGGCGCCATCACAGTCCGAGGCGGCAGGATCATCGAGATCGACATCCTCGCCGATCGCGATCGGCTCGCTCAGCTCGACCTAACCTGCCTCGGCGACTGAGGGGATTGTGGCGATCGCATGGCAATGCAACCGCACCCTGCCGGGAACACCGCGGACAGGGCAGGCGCGGTTCAAGCGCTCCCGGCCGGGGCGGGCCCGCTGGTCTTCCGTGGCACCAGGGTCGGAGGGATCACGATCCGCTGAGCACGCCGAGTCGGGTGCGCGAGTCGTGTTAACAGAGCGTCTGCGGCGGTCGCCCCGATCCGCGCTGCTGTCTGATCGACGGTCGAGAGCGAGATATGACGTAGAGCCGCGAACGGCGTGTTGTCATAGCCGACGACCGAGAGGTCCCGGGGAACGTCGACGCCGCGGTCAACGGCAGCGTCGAGGACGCCCAGCGCAGCCAGATCGCTGGCCACGAAGATTGCGGTGGGGCGGCCAGCCTCGGCCTCGAACAGCGCCCGAGCCCCGCGATAGCCACCAGCTTCGCTGAAGCCTCCGGGTACGACCTGGATGGCGGAACCGAGGCCCAGTGCGACCATCGCGTCGCGGTAGCCGCGGATGCGGTCGGCGCCCGCCCGCTCGTCACTGTCACCGACCATCGCGATCCGGCGGTGTCCGAGCTCGGCCAGATGCTCGACCGCCGTCCGGGCGCCGGCATGGTCATCGTTGACGACCGAATCGATCCGCGGGAGCGCTGGTGTTCGGGCGAGATTGACCAGCGCCGCCTCGCGGGCGGCGTCGCGCAGAGCGGCGCGGCCGAGTCGCGCGGTCGCGCAGACGATCCCATCGACGCGGAGCTCGAGAAGCCGATGCAGTGCGTCCTCTTCCGCCTGCTCGCGGCGCTTTCCGGTTACCACCATGGTCGTGTAGCCGTGGCCCTCGACGGACGGCTCGAAGCCGCTCATGAACTCGGGGAGAAACAGGTTGTGCAGGTCGGTGACCAGTACGGCGATTGCGTTGGAGCGGCGACACACGAGGGTTCTCGCGGCGGCGTTGGGGCGATAGCCGAGGTCCTCGATCGCGCGCAGCACCTCGGCCCGCCGCTCGTGACTGACCAACGGCGAGTCGTGCAGGACGCGCGAGACCAGCGACTTCGAGACTCCGGCACGCGCGGCGACATCTCTGATCGTGGGCCTGTTCACGGTGTTGACGTCCACCCGGGGTTCGGTTAGCCTGGCCAGCTTGTGGGAACGTTCCCAGCGCTGTCCGGTGAATCCTAGTCACCCGCCCGGAGGGCCACCTCGTGACGGCCACGGCCTCGCGTGACTACAGCCTGATCGGGCGGGACGGCCAGCGCGCGGTCGAGCAGGGGCTGGCCGCCGCCGACTGGTACCACACGGACATCCCGCGCAAGCGCATGAAGGCGCTCATGCGACGTCGCAACGGCCCGGCGATCCGCGACACACTGATCTGGTTCGCGCTGCTGGCGAGCTTCGGGTTCCTCGGTGGCTGGTTCTGGGGGAGCTGGCTGTCCGTTCCCTTCTTTCTCTGTTACGGCGTGCTCTATGGAGCATCGTCCGATTCCCGCTGGCACGAGTCGGGTCACGGGACCGCGTTCCGCACACCATGGCTCAACGACGCGCTCTACCAGCTCGCGTCGTTCATGAACCTGAAGGAGCCCACGCTGTGGCGCTGGAGCCACGCTCGCCACCACACCGACACGATCATCGTGGGGCGAGACCGTGAGATCCTGGCAATGCGGCCGCCCGATGTGATCAGGCTCGTATTGAACGTGCTGGGCATTGTCGACGCGTTTGACACCTGCATCAGCGTCATCCGCCACGCCGCCGGACGCCTGACGGCCGAGGAGCGGACGTTCATCCCCGAGTCCGAGCACCACCGGGTGTTCGGAGAGGCCCGGGCGTGGGTTGCCGCCTACCTGATCGTGATCGCGCTGGCGGTCTATCTGGGAACCTTCCTGCCCCTGATGTATGTCGGCTTGCCGAGCCTCTACGGTCGCTGGCTGGCTCACTACTTTGCCTTTACCCAGCACGCAGGGCTGGCCGAGAACGTCCTCGATCACCGGCTCAACTCGCGGACTGTGTGTATGAACCCGGTGCTGAGGTTCCTCTACTGGAACATGAACTACCACATCGAGCACCACATGTTCCCGATGGTTCCCTACCACGCGCTGCCTGAGCTCCACGACGAGCTCCGGGAGGATCTGCCCACCCCGTGCCGGAGCTCGATCGCGGCCTATCGTGAGATTCTCCCCGCGCTGCTGCGCCAGACCCGCGAGCCCGAGTACCACCTGATGCCCGAGCTGCCGGCATCGGCCAAGCCGTTCCGGCCCGAGCTGCATCAGGTCGTGGTGGAAGCGTGATTTGAGCCCGCGCAACGTGAAGAGGAGCCTTCAATGAACGACGAGACGTGGGTCGAGGTGTGCGGCGCGGATGACATCGACGAGGAGGACGTGATCCGGTTCGACCACGACGGGCACACGTATGCCATCTACCGCAGTCCCGAGGATACGTTCCACGCCACCGATGGACTGTGCACCCACGAGCGTGCGATCCTCGCCGACGGCCTCGTGATGGGCAACACGATCGAATGTCCGAAGCACAACGGACGCTTCGACTACAAGTCAGGGCACGCCAAGCGCACCCCGGCCAGGGTGGACCTGAGGACGTACGGCGTGAGCGTGCAGGACGGACGCGTCTTCATCAACGTTACGTGAGCCTTGGGCCCGAGTGATCCTCCGTACCGGATCGCGTCGAGCCGGTCGAGCCCACGCTGGCCGCGGCGCTCGACACCCTGAAGCCCTACTGGCCGGCCCTCGCGGCGTAGGGTTGCGGGCCGTCGAGCACCAGCGAAAGGAGCCATCGTGGACGCACAGGAGATCGTCGCTTTCGTCGACCGTCAAACGGCGCAGATCGCCTCCCGCAAAGCCGACCTGGCGTTCGCGCCCGAGGAATACGCCAACCGGCTGACCCGCCTGCGCGCCGCGATGGAGGAGGCCAAGCTCGACGTGCTGGTCGTCAGCGCGCCCAACGCGATGTGCTGGCTGCACGGCTACCAGTCGCGGTGGTACAAGGGCCACTGCACGACGGCGTGGCCACCGTTTCAATGCACGGTCGCCCACGTCGACCATGATCGGCTGCTCCACTTCGACATGGAGCGCCACCGGTACCTGATCCCCCGGACCTCGGTGCTCACCGACCTGCGCCTCAAGGGGGCCAGCACGGTGCAGGAGTGGCTCGATTTCTTCCTCGACGAGCTCCACGCCGAAGGCTGGCTCGGCGGCACGGTGGGCATCGAGAAGTGGAGCTCGGTGCCCAATCGCGCCACGAGCGAGCTCGTCGAGGCGGCACTCGCGGGCCGAGGCTGCTCGGTCGTCGATGGCAGCCTCGTCACGCGCGGCGTGCAACGGCTGAAGTCCCCGGCCGAGCTCGAGGTCATGCGCCGGGCCGCCGAGGTGTGCGACGCCGGCTTGAACACGCTGCTCGATGTCCTGGCGCCGGGCGTGACAGAGCTCGAGGCGTGGGAGGCGCTCGAGCACGCGATGATCACTTCGGGCGGCGAGCCGGCCGCGCTGCAGGAGAACGTGTGGGCTGGGACCAGCCACCTCATCCACGCGCTCAGCTCGCGCCGCCGGCTCCTGGCCGGCGACATCGTCTGCGCCGACCCGTGCGGCGTCGTGCACCGCTATCACGCCAACGCTGCCCGGACGTTCTCGATCGGCGAGCCCGACCAGGTGGCGATCGAACTGATGGACATCCTCGCCCAGGGCATGAAGCTGTTCGAGGAGACAGCAGGCCCGGGCGTGAGCGTCGTCGACGTCCAGCGCAAGCTTCGTTCCTATTACCAGGACGCCGGCGTGTGGGATCGTCGCGGCTGGCTGGGCGGTTATGAGTTCGGCGTCGCGTTCCCGCCCGACTGGGTCAACCAGTGGATGTTCGGGGTGGACGACGCCGACTCCGACGACGTCTTCGTAGAGGGCCTGGTCACAAACTACGAGAGCATCGTCGGCCTGGTTCTGATCGATACCTTCGTGATCGGACCCCAGGGGGCGCAAGCCCTGAGCGGCATCCCGCGCGAGATCCTGGTCGCCTGGACCTGATGGGAAATACGCTTGAGCGGGAACCCGCTCTGGTGAAAAACGCGTGCGCGAGTCGCACAAGGATCCCGTGACGGCGGTTCGTTGTGATCGGCTCACAAGAGGCCCGCTGCGCTCTGGGGGGTGCGGCGGAGGGTGGTCAGTAAACCGCACCCATATTTCGCTTTTCTGACCAGCTCCCGTCGTGGCGCGGTTTCCCCCAGGGCTCGAGCCCGAGGGTCCTCGCATCGGGACTAGGACCAATTGCCGATTGTCGCTCGGTCTGTCATCGGGCACCATCGGGGCGTGTTCGGATCGAGGAGCCAGTCGTGCGCGCGATCGTGATGGAGGAGTTCGGCCCGCCCGATGTTCTCCTCCCGCGTGATGTACCCGACCCCGCACTCGGGCCCGGCGACGTGCTGATCGAAGTTGAGTTCGCGAGTGTGACGTTCGTGGAGACGCAGATCCGACGGGGGCAGGCTCCACGCCCGTCGATGCTCCCTCGGCTGCCCGTGATTCCCGGCAACGGTGTCGGTGGCGTTGTTCTTCACCGCCGGCGGCGAGATCGGCCGTGATCTGATCGGTGCTCGCGTGCTCGCGACGACCGGAGGGACGGGTGGCTATGCCGAGCTGGCCTCGGTGCCCGCCGCGAGCACCATCCCGATTCCGGATCGGGTTGCCATGGACGAGGCGGTCGCATTGCTGGCCGATGGCCGGACGGCGATGGCGTTGATCGACCGGGCGGCGATTTCGCCTGGCGAGACCGTGCTCGTCGAGGCGGCGGCGGGCGGTGTGGGATCGCTGCTCGTGCAGCTCGCCAAGCGCGCCGGCGCCCGGGTCCTCGCCGCGGCGGGGAGTCAGCGCAAGCTCGAGCTGGCGCGATCGCTCGGAGCCGATGTCGTCGTGGACTATGGCCGCGACGGGTGGACCGGGGAGGTCGCATCCCAGCTCGGCGGCGCGGGGGTCGACGTCGTGTTCGACGGTGTCGGCGGCTCGGTCGGCCACGATGCCGTCGCGCTGCTCTCGTCGGGCGGTCGCTTCAGCACTTTCGGCATGGCGTCGGGAGCCTTCGCGGCCATCGACGAGGAGGAACTGAGCGAGCGCGGGGTGACGCGTCTTCGCGGTGCCGTCGCCGATCCGCAGGCTATGTCGACCCTGACCGAGCGCGCGCTCAGGGCCGCGGCCGCCGGCGAGCTCCGTCCGGTGATCGGCCAGATGGTCCCATTGGACAACGCTGCCGATGCCCATCGTGCCATCGAGGCTCGGGCCACGGTGGGCAAGACGCTGCTCGCGCCGCATGCTCGGGCGCCCCGGCGAGAACGAGCAGCCGCCGGACAAGCGTGAGATGATGCAGCCGCGCTGATGTTTGGCAACAAGGACAAGCTCGTGCAGGACCTGACCGAACAGGGCGGCAGGGTGGCGTGGGCGACCGTCGTGAAGGCGCAGCGCCAATGGCAGAGCTCGACGAGTACCTGGAACACCTCCAGCATGACCGACCATGTGAAGGTCACCGTCAGTGTCGAGCCCGACGGAGAGCCTCGGTTCGAGGCAGGCTTTCACCAGGCGTTTCCGGGCACGGTGCCAATGAACGGCTGGATGTGCAAGGTCATCTATGACCCAGCCGACCACGACCGGATCGCGATTCTCGCGGATCAGATCTTCCCGCCGGGCATGGATCCGGGCCAAGCCGAGCGCGCGGCCGCGATGCGAGCGGCCATGACGGAGGCAGTCAAGGGCGGCAACATGGCCGGATACATCGAGCAGGTCAAGGCCCAAGCGGCCAGCGGCGCGCTTCCCGGAACAGTGTTCGTAGACGGCACGCTGGTCGCGGGAGGCACCGCCGCCAGCCCGCCGGCGAGCGATACCGTCGATCAGCTGACCAAGCTGGCGGACCTACACGATCGCGGTGCCCTCACCGACGCCGAGTTCTCGGCCATGAAGGCGAAGATTCTCGGATCGGACTGATGAGCGAAGGCGTGATGCACTGGGACGCGGGCTGGACCTGGTACCGCGTGGTCGGGGATCTGGCCGACAGCGAGCAGGCCCCGGCGGTGGTTCTTCACGGAGGCCCCGGCGCCGCGCACGATTACGTGGAGCCGATGGCTGGGCTGACCGAGGCGACCGGCCGCCCCTGCGTGCTCTACGACCAGATCGGGTGCGGGCGCTCGCAGCACATGCCCGACGCGCCTGCGGAGTTCTGGAGCGTCGACCTATTCCGCCGAGAGCTTGTCGCACTGCTGGAGCACCTGGGCATCGCCGGCCGTTATCACATTATCGGCCAATCCTGGGGCGGAATGCTCGGTATGGAACACGCGCTGACGCATCCCCGGGGACTGCAGGCGCTGGTGGTGGCCAACTCCCTATCGTCGATGCCGCTGTGGGTTGCCGAAGGCAATCGGCTGCGAACCGCGCTGCCCGGCGAGGTTCAGTCTGTGCTCACACGACATGAGGCAGCCGGCACGACGGACAGCCCCGAGTACGAAGCGGCGGTGATGAGCTTCTACGAACGTCACCTGTGTCGAGTTGTCCCATTTCCGCCCGAGCTGCAGCGCACGCTCGATCAACAGAAGGAAGACCCGACCGTCTACGAGACGATGAATGGTCCCAGCGAGTTTCATGTCATCGGATCCCTGAAGGATTGGGACATCACCGACCAGCTCGGCGGCATCCAGGTGCCGGTCCTCATCATCTCGGGGGAGTACGACGAAGCAACCCCCGCCGTGGTTCGCCCGCTGGCGGAGGCCATCCCCAACGCCCGCTGGGAGCTGCTGCAGGACGGCAGCCACTGCACCCATCTCGAGCAGCCAGAGCGTGTCCTCGAGCTGCTGAGCACCTTCCTCGCCGAGCACGACTGACCGCATTTCTCGCTGAGCGGAACCCTCGCTGTAGGCGCTCGTACGCGCCGCGTGTCGTCGCGGGCGCCAACACGCGCCGGTATCGCTGCGGGTCATCCTCGTCGCGTTCTCAACCATCGCGTTCGAACTATTAGTACGTATGGTCAGTTAGTTGACAAGCCCGCCCGCGTTGTCACATAATCGCCGCGGTTTCACAAGTAGTTAAGGAGACGGTGCCGAGGAGTTGCTGATTGCGGCCACGCCTCCTTGAGGCGAAACTGAGGCAATTTTGG
>CAVTJE010000032.1:0-44402 GCA_963734775.1 uncultured Solirubrobacterales bacterium | reverse complement strand
CATCCAGGCCGCCGGCCTCCTCGGCGCCGGCGAGGCCGGCCGCCGACAGCTTGGCCCGATAGAACGGCGAGCGCTCGTACAGATACGCGAGCTGCTGGCGGTAGCTCGCGTCGTCGAGCTCGAGTTGGGTCGGCCACGGCCGCGTCTCGACGTCGGGGTCAAGCATCGTCCACGGCGGGAGGTTCGTACACGATCGCCTCCTCGGCGCGCGAGGCCATCAGGAAGCCGAGCGGGTGCTCCTGCTCCTCGGCCAGGTGCGCGAGCAGGCCGGCGGTTCGGGCCAGGATCGGGACGGCCTTGACCACGGCCGAGGCGAAGCCGAGATCGAGCATGACGGCGGCGATCGCCATCGAGACGTTCATGGGCAGGGGCCTGCCCCATACCTGTGCCGCCGCGTCGCGGAAGGACCTGGCCAGCGCGACGTGCGGCCCGCTCACCCCGCGCGCGTCGGCCAGCTCGATGATGCGCTCCGCGCGCGGGTCGAGGGGGCGGTGCACCGGATGGCCGAAGCCGGGGAGCTTGTCGCCGGCGTCGCGCGTCTGCTGCGCCAGGCCACGTGCGACCGCGTCGCGATCGCTGCCCCGCTGCACCTCGGCCTGTGCCACCTCGAGCATCAGCGCGCAGTCCTCCGAGGTCCCGAGGATCACCGGGCCGGCGCCGAGGATGCCCGCGGCGACGGCGCCGTGGAGCGACTCGGGGTCGGCCGCCAGCGTCATCCGCGCGGCCACGTTGGTCGGCATCATCCCGTGCTCGGCGATCGCGATGAGCAGCAGATCGAGGAAGAAGCACTCGTCCTCGCTCGGCTCGCGCCCGGTGAGCAGCAGGTGGAAATACTGCGTGAAGGTCAGGGCTGCCCATCACCCCGCCGCACAGATCCCGCCCGCGCACCTCGACCCGGTCCGGATAGGCCTGGCTGATGCGGGTGACCGGCCTTCCGGGCTTACCGATCTGCATGCTGCGGCCTGGCGAGCATGGGCCCGACGCTAAGTCCGTCGGCGCGGGGTGTCAAGACCGCATCGGGCCCGGTCGGCGCCGCGTGGGTCGTTGTTCGAGCGTGCATGACGTGCAATCCTAGGTTGATGAACACCTCAACTGTTGAGATCTCCACTGCCGATGGCGTCGCTGACGCGTACCTTGCCCGTCCCGACGACAACCCGCATCCCGGAATCCTCTTCATCATGGACGCGTTTGGGCTGCGGCCGACGATCGAGGAGATGGTGGATCGGATCGCCGAGCGCGGCTACGTCGTGCTGGCGCCCAACGTCTTCTATCGCGCCGGCCGCGCGCCTGTCATGCCTGTACCGGACCTGAGCGATCCCGACAACAGAGGCAAGTTCTTCCAGTCCCTGCGGCCGCTGATGGAACAGTTGACCCCGCACAACGTGGCGCGCGACGGTGAGGCGTACCTCGACTACCTGGCCGAGCTCGCGCCTGGGCCGGTGGCGATTACCGGGTACTGCATGGGGGCCCGCATGGGCTGGCGGATCGCCGCGGCATTCGCCGATCGTGTGGACGCGCTGGCCGGATTTCACGCTGGCGGTCTCGTCACGGATGCCCCCGACAGCCCACATCTCTCGGTCGGTGAGATACGTGCCGAGGTGTACTTCGGGCACGCCGACAACGATCCCAGCATGAGCGCGGAGGCGATCGAAACGCTCGCGCAGGCGCTCGATGACGCCGGCGTCGAGTACCGCGCCGAGGTCTACGAGGGGGCGGTCCACGGTTACACGATGTCCGACGGCCACGCTTACGACGAGGCGTCCCGCGAACGCCATTTCGACGAGCTCTTCGCGCTGCTGGAACGGCGGTCAAATGAGCCTAAAACCGTCTGAAGGGTGACTGGCGCACTTGGTGGCGGTGGGCGAGGCTGGGTAGCGCATCGCACGCGGCACAGCGAGTGTGACGTTGCTCCGGTTGCCGGCGACCGGGGAACAAAGGGCCGTCCGCCACCGTCATCTAAGACATGGCGGCAAATCATCAGACGTCTTACGAAAACAATCCTGACGGGCTCACACTCGCCGGCGGCAAGTGCCTGTTCATGCGGCCGGTTGAGCCGTCCGATCGTGATGGCCTGGCCGAGTTGTTCGAGCGTCTGAGCCCGCAGTCGCGCCACCGTCGCTTCCTCACCCCCAAGCCCACCCTCGCCCCGCGAGAGCTCGCCTTTTTCACCGAGGTCGACCACGTCGCCCACGAGGCGATCGTGGCCGTGGACGAATGCGAGGACGCGATCGTCGGCGTGGCCCGCTATGTCCGGGATGGCGGCGAGGGGGTGGCCGAGCTCGCCGTCGAGGTGGCCGACGACATGCAGAACCGAGGGATCGGCGCGGCGCTCGTGGCCCGGACGATCGAGCGCGCGGGGGCGAACGGCTTCACCCGTCTCACCGCAATGACGCTGTGGGACAACGTGCCGGCGCGGAGGTTGGTGCGGCGGTTCGGCTTTCGCCCCGTCGCCGCGCACGGAACCACGATCTCGTTCGCGCTCGACCTCGAGCCGCGTGGCTACTCAGTGGTAGCCGATCCGGGCCGTGATCTCCCCCGCGGTGTTCTGGAGCATCGGCGCCAGCTGGACGACGAGATCCTCCATTCGCAGCCACGAGCGGTGCACGCCGAACCCGATTGAGGCCACGACGCTGCCCGAGCGGCCGCGGACGGGGGCGGCGATGGCTCGGATCCCAAACGCCAACTCCTCGTCGTTGACGGCGATCCCGCGCTTTCGCACGGCATCGAGGTCACGCCTGAGCTTGGTCCGCTCGGTCAGCGTGTTGGGTCCGTGGGGTTTGAGCTGGATGCGGTCGAGATGGTCGTCGCGCTCCTCGTCGGAGAGGAAGGCGAGCAGGACCTTGCCCATCGAGGTGCAGTAAGCGGGCAGCCGCGAGCCGACGCGCAGATCGAGCTCGACCTCGGTCGGGTTCTTCTTCGAACTCCGGCAGCGCTCGATGTAGATGATGTCGGTGTCGTCGAGGATCGCCATGTTGGCTGTGTACCCGGTCTGATCGCTCAGGCGCTGGAGATAGGGCGCGGAGATCGTCCGCAGCTCCATCGAGTTGATGGCCGAGAAGCCGAGGTCGATGACGCGCGGGCCGAGGCGGTACTTGCGGCTCGCGGCGTCCTGCTCGAGGTAACCCAGGGACGTGAGCGTGGCGACGTAGCGGTGCGTCGTGCTCCGTCCGAGGCCGACTTCGCGGGCCAGTTCGCTCACGCCGATCAACGGCCGGTGGGGCTTGAACGAGGATAGGATCTCAAGCCCCCGCTCGATCGATTGGGAATAGGCCGGATCGGATTTGGGTCGGGCCATGCGCCGGAAAGCATAGTCGAAGCGTTCGACAATCTGGAATGCATGGTTGAGAAACTGACAGTGGCAAGCTAGCTTTGCCGCTCGATGAGTATCGAGCTGGTCCGCGAGGGCCACGTCGCGGTAATAACGATGAACCGGCCCGAGCGGCTGAACGCCCTCGATGCTCAGCACTATTCGGATCTCGCGGGCGCATGGACCGAGGTGCGCGATGACCGCTCGATCCGCGCGGCGGTCGTCACCGGCGTCGGCGACCGCTCGTTCTCGGTCGGGGCGGATCTCAAGAGCTTCATACCCAAGGTCCCCGAACTCGGTGATCTGTGGCTGACCCAGCGCGAGCAGTTGCTCAACCGTGGACTCGAGGTGTGGACGCCGGTGATCGCCGCGGTCAACGGCTATTGCCTGGGCGGCGGGATGACGTTGCTGCTGGCCACCGACCTGCGCATCGCCGCAACGCACGCCACCTTCGGCCTGCCCGAGGTCAAGCGCGGGATCGTCCCGGCCAACGGCGGCACCCAGCGGACGCTCGACCAGCTTCCGTTCGTGGTCGGCATGGAGATGCTGCTCACCGGTGACTCCGTCGATGCACAACGAGCGTTAGAGCTGGGCCTGGTCAACCGGGTCGTCGCCGCAGAGTCGCTTATGGAGACGGCGATGGACTACGCGCAGAGGATCGCCGCCAACGCGCCTCTGGCCGTGCGGGCGATCAAGGAGCTGGCCTACCGCTCGCGCGATCTCGACCTCGCCGCCGGGCTGCGGCTGGAGCAGGTCATGGCGAGGGTCGTCCGCGGCAGCGACGACGCGCGCGAAGGGGCTCAGGCGTTCGCCGAGAAGCGCGCGCCGAATTTCACCGGCACGTAGAGGGCGCCCGCGGGTCCCTGTTCTGGGCCTCGGCGGCCAGCTGTTCGAAATAACAGAACGTGCGCCCGATTACTTGACGCTTGCAGATCGCACTCTCATAATCGCTGCGGGTTGCGTCGCCTCGCCGCCGCAACGAAACGTCCGATCCGCTGGTCATCGAGGAGAGCTGTTCATGCGAGTGACTGACGCGCTGGCCGACTGGTTCGCCGCTCGTGGCATACGACACTATTTTGGCTATGCCGGGTCGGCCGCGCTCGCCGTCCTCGATGGCCTCCTCAACCACCCCGAGATCGAGGGCATCCAGCCCAAGCACGAATCCCATGCCGTGCACATGGCCAACAACTATTACCGGACCACCGGGAGGCTGGCACCGGTGATCGTGACCAAGGGCCCGGGCATCCTCAACTGCGTGACGGCCATGGCCTCGGCCAAGCAGGACACCTCGGCGGTCATGCTGATCGCGGCCGGGTCGCCGACCCACCACATCGGCAAGAGCTTCCAGGAGCTCACCCAGCATGGGTTCGAGGATGTCGTCAACGTTTTGCGCCCCATCGCCAAGAAGGCCTGGTACCAGGTGCGGCCCGACACCGTGCTCGACACCTTCAACCAGGCGTACAAGGTGGCCACGAGCGGCCGACCGGGTCCGGTGTTCATCTACCTCCCGCTCGACATCCTGCTCGCCCAGGTCGAGGTCGAGCACGCCATTCGGGCGCCGCGCGGGGTGACCTCGCGCCTGCGCCCCGACGGCGAGAGTGTCAGCGAGGTCGTCCGGCTCCTCGACGAGGCGGAGCGTCCGCTGCTCGTCGCCGGAGGCGGCGTGGCGATGTCGCGGGGAGGTAGCCAGGAGCTCGAGGCTCTCGTGGAGACGGTGCGCATCCCGGTCGTGACCACGTTGACAGCGAAAGGGGTGATCTCCGAGGAGCATCCCCTCTCGCTCGGCCCTGTCGGGCGCTCGGGTAGCCGGGCCGCCGCCGAGGCGTCTCGCCAGGCCGATCTGGTCATCGCCCTCGGGGCTCGCTTTTCGGACCAGCACACGAGCAACTGGCGGGCCGGCAAGATCTATGACGTCCCGCGGACCAAGATCGTCCAGGTCGACCTCGACGTCGACGAGATCGGGCGCACCTATCCGGTCGAGGTCGGAATGCTCGCCGACGCCGCCGCGGTGATGACCGACCTTCGCGCCGCCGCCAAGAGTGACTTCGCCACCCGCTGGGAAACCTGGGTGGACGAGGTCTCGGCGTTGCGCAAGGCGTGGCAGGACGACCTCGAGCCCGTGCTCAGCACCGCGTCCAATCCGATCCATCCGGCCCGCCTGATGTACGAAATTGGGGAGGCGATCGCCGACGGCGGCCGGGTCTTCATCGACATCGGTGACGCGATCTCATACGCCGAGCCGTACATGACGATCAGGCGGCCGGGAGCGTGGTTCATCCAGCCCGCCTTCGCGGAGATGGGCTCGGCCTCGACGGGCGTGCTCGGAGCGGTGGTGGGCGATCCGGCGCAACCGGCCATCGCCGTCGTCGGCGATGGCGCCTTCAACATGACCTCCCATATCCTGGCCTGCGCCGTCGAGTACGACCTCCCGGCCGTGTGGGTGATCAGCAACAACGGCGAGCTGGGGATCGAGCGCAAGGCGTCGGAGGGATTGTTCAACCGCACCCACCCATGGATGCGCTTCACCCGCAAGGACACCGGGGAGCCCTACAACCCCGACTACGTCAAGCTGGCCGAGGCATACGGAGCCGAGGCCGAGCGCGTGGAGGATCCGGACGAGTTGGCCGGGGCATTGCAGCGAGCGATCGACGGCCGCAGGCCGTACGTGCTCGACGTCGTCACGGACAGCGGGCCGCCGAGCTACTTCACGCCTGGCCTCGAGCGGTCCTATCCCAACAGCTGGTCGCAGACGTACCCGCAGTACATTGACCTGACGATCCCGGGCGCATGATCAGTCAGACGTCCGTCAAGCCGATGAATTTCATCGCGGGCGAATGGCGCGAGGGGGCGGCCGGTCGCAGCTACGAACTTCGCAACCCGTTCGACACCTCGGACGTCGTGGGCGAGTTCCCCGCCTCGGACGAGCGCGATGTGGCGGAGGCGACTCGTGCCGCCGCCGAGGCGTTCGGTCCCTGGTCACGCATGCCCGCACAACGGCGGGGCGCGATGCTGTTCCGCGCCGCCGAGATCGTGGCCGTCCGCGCGGAGGAGATCGCCCGCGACATGACTCGGGAGATGGGCAAGCCGCTGCGCGAAGCGCGGACCGAGGCGTCGAAAGGGGCCGACACCCTCCGTTTCTTCGCCGGCGAGGGCTGGCGGTCTCAGGGCGAGGTCTTCGGCCACAGCGCCACCGGCAACCCGATCGAGGTGCTCCGGCGGGCGCTCGGCGTGGTCGGCCTCATCTGCCCGTGGAACTTTCCCTTCTCGATTCCGCTGTGGAAGGCGGCGCCGGCTCTCACGTACGGCAATTGCGTCGTGTTGAAGGTGGCCCACGAGGCGCCCGCGGCCGGGTTGCATCTGGCCGCGTGCCTGGAGGAGGCGGGTGTGCCGGCGGGCGTGTTCAACCTCGTCGTCGGCCACGGCGCCGACGTCGGCATGCCACTGGTCAGGCACCCGGACGTCCGCGCGCTGTCGTTCACGGGCTCGGTTCCGGTCGGCGAGCGAATCCGCGACGAGGCCGTCCCGCTGGGGAAGCGCGTCCAGCTCGAGCTCGGGGGCCACAGCCCGCTGGTGGTCATGGCCGATGCTGATCTGGACCGCGCGGCCGAGGCCGCCTACGCGGGGGCGTTTTGGTCGGCGGGGCAGAAATGCACGGCGACGCGACGGATCTACGTGCAGGACGAGGCCTACGATGCCTTCAGGACGCTGCTCATCGCGCGCGTGGAGCGCGGCGTGGTCGGCGATCCCGCCGACCCGGACACCGAGGTCGGCCCGCTGATCAGCCAGCACCAGCTGGACCAGGTTCTCGCTGCCATCGAGCAGGGCGAGGCAGAGGGGGGTACGCGCGTGCTCGGCGGGGAGCGGGTCGGCTACGACGGCTACGTGATCGAGCCGGCGCTGTTCGAGGACGTCGACGACGACGCCTTCCTCTCCCAGGAGGAGGTGTTCGGCCCCGTTACGTCGCTGTACCGCTTCGCCGACCTCGACGAGGCGATCCGGCGCTCCAACCACACGCGCTACGGCCTCTCGGCCTCGATCTTCACGTCAGACGTCGGCAACATTCGGCGTTTCGCCACGGAAGCGCAGGCCGGCATCGTGAGGGTGAACGGCCCCACCGCGGGCGGCGAGCCGCACGTTCCGTTCGGCGGGACCAAAGCCTCGGGCTATGGCCCACGCGAGCAGGGTCGCGCCGCCATCGACTTCTACACCGAGACCGTCACGGTCTACCAGAGCTCGTGAGACGCCGATCCAAGCTCATCACCCCCGCGCTCCGGCCCGATCTGATCGAGAAGGCATTCACGAGCGGCACCGACGTAGTCCACATCGAGCTCGAGGACGGCGTCCCCGCGGGACACAAGGACGCTGCCCGCGCGTCGGCCCTGACCGCGCTACGCGAGATCGACTGGAACGGCCGCGAGGTCTGGGTCCGCATCAACACCCCGGGTACCGAGGACGCCGAGCGCGACATCGACATGGTCGTCGAGGGAGCCCCACACGCTCTGCTCATTCCCAAGGTCCAGGGACCCGAGGACATCAACGCCGCTGCGGCTCAGATCGCCGCCGCCGAACAACGCCACGGTCTGCCCGATGGGCAGATCGCCATCGCTGCTGTGATTGAGCGGATCGTCGGTCTGAGCAATGTGGAGGCGATCGCCGCCTCGCACCCCCGCATGACGGCGCTGGTGCTCGGGACCGAGGACATGAGCGTCGAATACGGATACCGGCTCGATCGCACCGGGCACAGTTTCGAGACGCTGTACCTGAAGAGCCGTTGCATCCTCGCCGCCCGTCTGGCCGGCATCGACTGCATCGATGCCCCGTACTTCCACTACCGGGACCTGGAGGGAACGGAACGCTCGGCGGGGTGGTCAGCTCAGCTGGGCTTCAGCGGCAAGACGTGCCTGACCCCGCCCCAGGTGTCCCCCGTCAACCAGGCCTTCGAGCCCTCGGCGGAGGAGATCGCGTGGGCCACGCGGGTACTCGAAGCGCTCAGCGAGGCGGCCGCCAACGACCTGTCGGTGGCGGTCTCCGATGGAATGATGGTCGACGCGCCGCATGCGCTCCAGGCGCAGCAAATCCTCGAGCGAGCCGGCGCCAATCCGGCCGAACCCGAACCGTGAACCGCGCCCAGTCAAGTGAGGTGTCCGTGACGCCCGTAGTCAGCGAAATGCCCGTGGCCACGGCCAACTTCGGCTACTTCTACCACCGAGGTCTCGACGACAGTCTGCGCGACATCGTCGATGCCGGCTACGAGCGGCTCGAGCTGACCACGGGCGCGCCCCACATCGACCTCTCCGACTTCGGCGCCTCAGACCGCAGTCGGGTCAAGCGGGTGATCGACGACGTGGGCCTGGAGGTCGTCTCGACCAATCCGATCGAGCTCAACCCGATCAGCCTCAACGAGGACCTGAAGGAAGCCACGCACCGCCAGTACCGGACGGCGATCGAGTTCACCGGCGAGCTTGGCGGTGGCAGCGTGGTCATGATCGCCGGTCGTCGCAGTCCGCTGATCCCGATGCCCGAGCAACAGGCTCGGGACCTGCTGCGAGCCCAGATCGAGCGGCTCCTCCCCGTCGCCGAGTCGGCCAACGTGACGATTGCCCTGGAGCCCGTCCCGTTCGGGTTCCTGCAGACGGCAGACGAGGTGGCTCCCTTCGTCCGCGAGATTGGGGCGGAGAAGCTGGGCATCGCGCTCGACTGCGCCAACAGCTTCTTTGCCGGAGCCGACCCCGTCGCCGAGGCTCGCGTGAGCGCTGGCCTGACCGCGATCGTGCACATCAGCGACAGCTGGCGGAACAAGTTCGCCCACACCCACCTGGGCGGGGCCGAGGTCGACTTCCCGGCCTTCGCCGGCGCCCTGCGGGAAACGGGCTACACCGGGACGACCGTGTACGAGCTGGTCGACGGGGACGACCCTGCGCCGCGCCTGCGCGCCGGCCGCCGCGTGCTCGCCGACTGGGGGTGGCGTTGACCGTCGGCCGTGAGGTCGCGACGCACGCCTCCCCGGGCGAGGTGCGCCCGTTCGGAATCGATGTCCCCGGCAGCGTGCTCGAAGATGTCCAGCGACGACTGGCGGCACAGCGCCCCTTGGCGTTTCCGCTCGCCGAACCGGAGCTCGGGGTCGACCTCGCGGCCCTGCAGAAGGTCGTCGATCGGTGGCGTGACGGCTTTGACTGGCGGTCGATCGAACGCGAGCTGAACCGCTTCGACCACGTGCTCGTCGAGGTCGAGGGTCTGGACGTGCACGCCGTACACGCCCGCGGCGAGGGCCCCAAGCCGCTGCCGCTGATCATCGGTCACGGCTGGCCGAGCACGTTCGCCGAGGTGCTCCCCGTGGTCGACCTCCTCACGCGTCCGGGCGACTTCGGCGGCGACCCCGGCGATGCCTTTGACGTGATCATCCCGTCGCTGACGGGATACGCCTTCAGCGCTCCACCGCGCGTGCTGTCGGATGCGACGGCGGCGCGGATGGGCGACCGCTGGCACGGGTTGATGCGCGCCCTCGGTTATGAGCGCTACTGCGCCAGCGGCGGCGACATAGGCGCTCGCGTGGCCGCGTGGATGGGAGCCCAGGTGCCCGAGGCGATCATCGGGCTACATCTGAGCTGCAATGCGATCTCGCCCCCCGATGACGACGCACTATCGGACGAGGAGCGCGCGTGGCTCGGACGCGAGGCAAAGTGGTGGGAGCTCGAGGGCGGTTACGAGCACATCCAGCGCACCAAGCCCCGCAGCCTCGGGGTCGCCCTGAACGACTCGCCCGTGGGGGTGGCCGCGTGGCTGATCGAGAAGTGGTCGGCGTGGGGAGACACCGGTGGCGATGTCCTGAGCCGGTTCGAGATCGACGACCTGCTTACCCACGTGATGCTCCATTGGGCCACCGGCAGCATGGGCACCTCAACCCTCACGTACACGGCGTTCCGGGTGCCGCCAGGCCCGCGGCCGCCGGCCGGGTCGGTCAGCGCGCCGGTCGGCTTCTACGTCTCCGAGGCCGAGCCCCACGGGATCCCGCCGCGCCGCTTCGCCGAGGTCCAGTACGAGCATGTGGCGCAGTGGTCGGTGATTCCTCGCGGGGGCCACTTCCTGCCCGCCGAGGAGCCGGAGCTGTTCGCCGAGGACGTGCGGAAGTTCTTCCGCCCCCTGCGGGCTGACTAGTCCTGCCCTCCGTCCATTCCAACGTTGTTCCCGATAATCGAGCACAACGTTGGAATCACCCGGACGGCGGAGGTGTTGGTTCCGATAATTGGAACGAGTGGTCAGTTACTTGACACACCTGGCGGAGCCGTCCGATAATCGCTGTCGCACCAGGCGCGGCGCCGTTTCTGCGCAAACGCGCTCAACCATTCCAACGAGGGTGACCACGAGAACGACGTGGAAGAAGTATCTCGCCTCGAGCAAGCATCCGTGTTTTGGGAGCCAGTGAGGATTCGTAGTGGCTGAGTTCGTCCCCATCGTCGAGGCACCCGGTGCCGCCGTCCCCTCGTCGGTCGAGACCGTCAAGGTCGGGGGGAATCTCACCCGCTGGTTCCTGCGCCGACTGGCGCTCGGTGTCGTCATCCTCTTCGCCGTCACGCTCGTCGTGTTCGTCGCCACCGAGGCTCTGCCCTCAGATCCGGCGCGAGCGATCCTGGGCAAGCAGGCCACGCCCGCGGCGCTCACCGCCCTGAGGGCACAGCTCGGTCTCGACAAGCCGGTGGTGGAGCAGTACACGCACTGGCTTACGCACGCGGTGACGGGCGACTTCGGCATGTCGCTGGCCAGCCGCGAGCCGGTGTCCCACCTGCTGTCCGGCCGGATCGAGAACTCGCTTGTGCTCGTGCTCCTGGTCGGCATCATCGTCGTGCCGTTCTCGTTCCTGCTCGGCGCGGTCACGGCCGTGCGCCGAGGACCCGTGGACGGGTTGATGCTGCTGGGCGCGATCGTGCTCTCGGCGCTGCCCGACTTCGTGGTGGCGATCACGCTGGTGATCCTGCTCGCGACCACGGTGCTGCATCTGTTCCCCGCGGTGGCGCTGATCCCGCCCGGCGTGAGTCCGTTCGCCTCGCCCAGCAAGCTCATCCTGCCCGTCCTGACCCTCGTCGTGATCATGGTGCCCTACCTGTACCGGCTGGTGCGGGCATCGATGATCGACGTGCTCGGGTCCGAGTACGTGGCGATGGCACGTCTCAAGGGGATGACGCCGCGGATCGTGATCGTGCGCCATGCCATGCGCAACGCGCTGCTGCCCGCCATCCAGGGCGCCGGCCTGGTCATGGGCTGGCTGCTCGGCAGCGTGGTCATCGTCGAGACCGTCTTTCAGTACCCCGGGCTCGGTGGCGCGCTGACCGACGCCGTCCACAACCGCGATCTGCCGGTGATCCAGGCGGTCGTCCTGATCTTCGCCACCGGCGTCGTCGTGTTCAACCTGATCGCCGACCTGCTGACCGTCCTGCTCACCCCCAAGCTGCGCACGAGCGGCAAGGCATGACCGCCACCGCGGATCTAATCGAGCTGAAACCCGACCAGGACGTCGCCACGCGGTCCTGGTGGCGGCTCAGTTTGCGCGGCTCGCTGCGCTATGGCCGGATGAGGGCCGGTCTGGTCATCTCGGCCTTCATCGTGCTCCTGGCCATCTTTGGCCCGTTCTTCGCCCCGCACTCACCGACGGCGCTGGTCGGCATTCCGTTCAGCCCACCGTCGAGTCACGCGCTACTCGGCACCGACTACGTCGGCGAGGATGTGTTCTCCCGGGTGCTCTGGGGTGGGCGCTACGTCGTGTGGATGGCCTTCCTGGCCGGGACGATCGGCGTCGTGCTGGGCACGGCTCTTGGCGTCTTCGCCGGCTATAGCCGACGGGCGGCGGACGAGGTGATCATGCGCTCGCTCGACGTGCTGCTGGCCATCCCCGCCGTC
This sequence comes from uncultured Solirubrobacterales bacterium, assembly GCA_963734775.1. Taxonomy (GTDB): domain Bacteria; phylum Actinomycetota; class Thermoleophilia; order Solirubrobacterales; family Solirubrobacteraceae; genus Palsa-465. Next base: position 32,203 of record CAVTJE010000032.1, on the reverse strand, counting down.
GTGTTCGTCCTGCTCTTCGTGTCGATGCTGGGCTCGAGCCCTGTGCTCATCTCGGTCCTGGTGGGGATCGCGTGGACCCCATCGGTGGCGCGCACGATCCGTGCCGCCACGCTGGAGATCTCCCAGCGCGAGTTCATCGAAGCGGCCGAGGTCCTCGGCACCCCGCGGCGAAAGATCCTCTTCAACGACATCCTGCCCAACCTGATGTCGCTCGTGCTCGTCGAGTTCGGGCTGCGCTGCGCGTGGTCGGTGGGCATGGTGGCGGCCATCAGCTTCCTCGGCTTCGGGATCTCGCCGCCCCGCGCCGACTGGGGCTTGATGATCAACGAGAACAGCATTGGCCTCGCCCAGCAACCCTGGGCCGTGGTCGCGCCGGTGGTGTGCATCGGCCTGTTCAGTATCGGGATCAGTCTCATTGCCGATGGCCTCAGCCGCGCCATCGCCGGGATCGATAGGACCGCCGGGTAGTGGCCACGGTCGAGGTCACGGGACTCAACGTCGAGGTGGCGAGCACCTCGACTCCGATCGTGCACGACATCTCCTTCGCGGTCGAGGCGGGCGAGGTGCTCGGCATCGTCGGCGAGTCGGGCTGCGGCAAGACGACGGTCGCGCTGGCCGTGCTCGGAGCCACCAAGGCGGGGGCGCGCATCACGGCCGGCGAGGTGTCGATCGACGGCGCGCCGATGCTCGGCCTGAGCGATGCGGCGCTGCAGCGACGGCGCGGGCCCGATGTCGCCTACGTGTCCCAGGACCCCACGGCGGCGCTCAACCCGTCGCTGCGGATCAAGCGCCAGCTGGGGGAGATGCTCCAGGTCCACTCGCCGGGGATCAGCAGCGAGACGATCGCGCAACGGATCCGCGAGACGATGGAGGACGTTCGCCTGCCCGGCGAGGAGCCCTTCCTGCGGCGCTATCCACACCAGCTTTCCGGCGGCCAGCAGCAGCGTGTGGCGATCGCCATGGCGGCCATCCTCAGGCCCAAGGCGATCGTCATGGACGAACCCACGACGGGCCTCGATGTCACCACGCAGGCTCACATCCTGCGCACGGTGCGCGACCTGTGCGTGAAGCACCGCGTCGCGATGATCTACGTCTCCCATGACCTCGCCGTGGTCGGCAAGCTGGCCGACCACGTGCTGGTCATCTACGCGGGACGCGCGGTGGAGCTCGGGCCGACGCGCGTCCTGCACCGTCCTGTCCACCCATACACGCGTGGACTCGTCGGTGCCATCCCGGTGATCTCCGAGGCGCGCGTGCTGGCGACGATCCCGGGCAAGCCGCCCACCCCCGGAAGCCATCCGTCGGGCTGCCACTTCTCCGACCGCTGTTCTCTCAAGCTGGACGAGTGCACAGCCGCAGAGCCCGAGTTGGCTCCCGTCGGTCGCGAGCACGCGGTGCGCTGCCTCCGCAGCGCCGAGCTGCTCAACCGGGCTTTGGCCGCCAGCGTGCCCAAGCTCGAGGGAGCCGAGGCGAACGGGACCAAGCCGCTGCTCACGGTGAACGACCTCGTCGCCTCCTACGGGTCCAACCGAGTGCTCCACGGTGTGTCGATGCAACTCGGCCCGCAGGAGTGCGTGGCGCTGGTCGGCGAGTCGGGCTCGGGCAAGACCACGCTCGCGCGCTGCATCGTCGGGCTGACGGCCAGCTGGGACGGCGAGGTCAGATTCGAGGGCGACCTGCTCCCACGCACCGCGCGGTCTCGCACGGTCGGGGTTCGCCAGCGCGTTCAGTACATCTTCCAGAGTCCCTACAACGCGCTCAACCCCCGGCGGACGATCGGCGAGTCGGTGGGCGCACCGTTGGCGCAATTCTTCACCCTCTCCGGGCGCGAGCGAAATACTCGCATCCGCTCGGCCCTCGAGCAGGTGTCGCTGAGCAGCCGTATGGCCCAGCGGTACCCCGATCAGCTGTCCGGTGGCGAGCGCCAGCGGGTCGCCATCGCCCGCGCGCTCGTGTGCGAGCCGCGGGTGCTGATCTGCGACGAGATCACCTCGGCGCTTGACGTGTCGGTGCAGGCGTCGATCGTCGGGCTCCTGGCCGAGCTGCGCTCGTCGCGGGACCTGGCCATGGTGTTCGTGACCCACAACCTCGCCCTGGTGAGGAGCATCGCCGACCGGGTCCTGGTCCTGAATGCGGGGAAGATCGTTGAGAATGGGCGCACGGCCCCGGTGCTCGACGCGCCGGTCGATACCTACACTCAGGCGCTCGTGGCCGACACCCCCACGCTCGAATACGACTCGCGGATAGTCGACGAACCTGTCCAGGCATCACCGTGAAGATCGTTGTCACGGTGAAGTCGGTTGCCAGTCTTGGTGACGAGTTCGAGCTCGTCGACGGCCGGATCGATCCCGCTGATGTCGAGTTTGCCCTGAACGAGTGGGATGACTTTGCCCTCGAGGCGGCGTTGCAGTTGCGCGAGCAGGCCGGCGAGGGCGACGTTGTGGTGGTGACCGTGGACGATGAGGAGGCTGAGGAGGTGCTGCTGGGCTGCCTGGCCAAGGGCGCCGATCGTGCTGTGCGAGTGTGGGACGAGGGGCTCGCGGGCGTGGATCCGCTGTTGGTGGCGCGGGTCCTGGCGGCGGCGCTCGCGGGCGAGTCAGCGGATTTGGTGTTGTGCGGGGTGCAGTCGTCTGACGCGGTGAACGGCGCCACGGGGGTGGCGCTGGCGGGTCTGCTCGATCTGCCTCGGGTCGCGGTGGTGCGCGATTTGCGATACGAGGACGGCGTGCTGACGGTCGAGCGAGAGCTCGAGGGGGGTCTGGTCGAGGTGGTCCGGACGCGCACGCCGGCGTTGTTGACGGTGCAGACGGGGATCAACGAGCCGCGGTATGCGAATCTGCGGGCGATCAAGCAGGCGCGCAGCAAGCCGATGGCCATTCTGGGTCTCGATGATGTCGGGCTCGATGATGCCGCGGTTCAGGCGGCTCGGGGCTCGCGCTCGCGGGGGCTGAGGCTGCCCGAGCGGGGGGAGGGGGCGGAGATGCTCGATGGTTCTGCGGCCGAGGTGGCGGCGCGGATTGCCGGGATCGTGCGCGAGCGGATGGCGGGATGAGCGGCGTTCTCGTTCTGGCCGAGACGCGTCGTGGTGAGCTGCGCGATGTGTCGCTGGAGCTGATCGGCGCCGCGGCCGCGGCCGGGGGTCGGGTCGCGGTGGCGGTGATCGAGGGTGAACCCGGACGGTATGTGGCGGGGCTGTCGGTGGCGGGCGTGGATGAGTTGTTGCTGGTGGCGACGGCGAACGAGAACTTCGAGCCCCACGTCACCGGGCAGGCGCTGGAGTCATTGATCGAGTCCGAGCAGCCCGAGGTCGTGTTGGTGGGCCACACGATCGACGGCCTGGGAGTGGGGCCGGCGGTGGCGGCGCGCCGCGGCTTGGGGTTCGCCAGCGACGTGACCGGGTTGGTGTTCGAGGATGGTCCGGTGGCGGTGCGCGGCGCATATGGCGGCAAGTTGACCGATGAGCTCGAGTTTCCGGGTAAGGCGTGCACGCTGTTGATGTTGCGGCCGGGGAGCTTCGAGGCGGCCGGCGGGGCGGGGGAGCCCTCGGCGCGAGCGGTCGAGCTCGATCTGGCCGGCGCGGCGCGCTCGGAGCACGTGAGCTTCCGCGATGTCGAGTCCTCCGACGTCGATATCACCACGGCGGCGTTTCTGTTGTCGGTGGGTCGGGGGGTGGAGGATCGTGAGGATCTGTCGCGCTTTGAGGAACTGGCCGATCTCGTCGGGGCGACGCTGAGCGTCTCGCGGCCTTTGGTCGATGCGGGGTGGGTGCCGAGCGCTCGGCAGGTTGGGCAGTCGGGCAAGACGGTCAAGCCGCGGGTGTATCTGGCGTTGGGGATCTCGGGGGCGGTGCAGCATCTCGCTGGGATCCGTTCGGCGGAGACGATCATCGCGGTCAACACCGACCCCGAGGCGCCGATTTTCGGGGTCGCTCACTACGGAGCGGTGACGGACATGTTCGAGTTCGCCGACGAGCTCGAGCGCGAGTTCGGGTAGTCAGCCGGCGTCGTGGCGGAGAAGACGCGCGAGGTTTTCTGGCACTTCCAGCCGTGGCTGAAGGTGTTGTGGTATGTGCTCGCGGTCAGTTCGGTCGGGGTGTTCGTGTACGGCGTGGCGCGGCCGGTGTTGCGTTACCGGCGTGGGCGGGGCGGGCCGTGGCCTCCGTGTCGGTGGGGTGAGTTGCCGGGGCGGCTGTGGCGGGGCGCTGGGCGGGTGGCGTCCCATGCGACGATCGCTCGGCGTGATCGGGTCGCCGGGTGGGGGCACCGGGCGATCTTCTATGGCTTTCTCACCCTGTTCGCGGGGACGGTGATCCTCGGTTTCGAGACCGATTTCACCGATCCGGTATTCGGGTGGAATTACTTTCACGGCGACTTCTATCTGGTCTATAAGGAGGTGCTGAACCTTCTCGGGACCGCGCTGGTGCTGGGGTTGATCGTGATGATGGTCCGGCGGGGGATCGCGCGGCCGGCCAAGCTCGAGTACGCGGCGTCGGACCGTGCGCGCTACCGGGTGGGTGATTGGGTGTTCGTGGTCACGCTGCTGGTGATCGCGTTGACGGGGTTCGTGCTCGAGGGGGTGCGGATTGCGATGGACTCGCCGGGTTACGGGGCCACGCAGTTCGTCGGTTGGGTGATCGCGCAGCCACTCGACGGGCTCGGCGGGGCGACTCTCGCCGGGCTGCGTCACGCGTTGTGGTGGTTTCACGGCCTGTTGGCGATCACGTTCGTGGCCAGCATCCCGTATACGAAGGCCGCGCACATGCTGACGAGCTACGTGAGCCTGTCTTTGCGCGATCCGGGGGCGGGCAGGCGCCTGGCTCCGATCCCGCCCGAGCTGGCCGACGAGCCGGCCGGGTACGGCGCTCCGGTCGATTTCAGCCCCCTGCACCTGCTCCAGCTCGACGCGTGCACGAAGTGCGGTCGCTGCCACGAGGCGTGTCCGGCCAACGCGACCGGGCTGCCGCTCTCCCCGCGCGATGTGATCCTCGAGCTGCACGAGCACACCAACCACGACTTTTCCGACGGGGTGATCGGCCCCGATGGAGTGCGCGAGCAGACGTTGTGGTCGTGCATGCAGTGCAACGCGTGCGTGGAGATCTGCCCGGTCGGGATCGAGCAGGCGCCGATCATCAACCAGCTGCGCCGGCGCCTGGTCGAGGAGGGCGAGCTCGACGGCGGCCTGCAGTCGACGCTACAGGTCATCCACAAGTCGGGGAACTCGTTCGGGGAGAACCGCCGCGGGCGTGGTCGCTGGACCCGCGAGCTCGAGTTCGCGGTCAAGGATGCCCGCAAGGAGCCGGTCGACGTGCTGTGGTTCGTCGGCGACTACGCGTCGTTTGACCCGCGCTCGCAGCGGGTCACCCGTGCGCTGGCTCGCCTGTTTCACCTCGCCGGCCTGGACTTCGGGATCCTCTACGACGGTGAGCGCAACTCGGGCAACGATGTGCGCCGGGTCGGCGAGGAGGGGCTGTTCGAAGCGCTGGCCGAGCACAACATCAGGAGCATCGAGGGCTGCGAGTTTGACCGGATCGTGACCAGCGACCCGCACTCGCTCAACACGCTTCGCAACGAGTACCCGACGCTCGGCGGCGAGTGGGCCGTGCTGCACCACACGATGCTGCTGCTCGAGCTGCTCGACGAGCACCGGCTCCCCGTCCAAGGAAACCTTCCCTACCGGGTCACCTACCACGACCCGTGCCACCTGGGGCGGATGAACGCCGAGTACGACGCCCCGCGCGAGATCATTCAGCGCCTCGGCTGCACCCTGATCGAGATGCCCCGCAACCGGGACAACAGCTTCTGCTGCGGCGCCGGCGGCGGGCGCATCTGGATCACCGATCCCGCCGGCGAGGAACGTCCGTCCGAGAACCGCATCCGCGAAGCGGTCGGCCTCGGCGAGCTCGACTTCTTCGTCGTCGCCTGCCCCAAGGACGTGACCATGTACGAGGACGCGATCAAGACCTCCGGCAACACTGACCACATCGCATTGCGTGAGGTGACCGAACTGATCGAGGAGGCGCTGCTCGGCGATGCCCTGAGGTCGACGTCGGCCGGCGTCGGCGCCACCTCTGAGCGTTCGGATATTCAGGATGCATGACCAATTACTTGACCACTAACGAACGAGCTTTCATACTTCCCGCGGACCATGTCTGACCCTGGCTATGTGCTGCCGCTCGACGGCCTCCGCGTACTCGATCTGGGCCAGATCTACAACGGAGCCTACGCGGGCTTCCTACTAGCGCAAGCCGGCGCCGACGTGGTCAAGGTCGAGCCGCCGGCGGGCGACAACCTCCGCAACCGGCCCGTCGAGCACGGGGCCTGGTACCCGTTTGCGGCCCTCAACATCAACAAGCGCAGCACGATGCTCGACCTCAAGACCGACGCCGGGCGGGAGCGTTTCCTGGCCCTCGCCGCCGCGGCCGATGTCGTGCTCGAAAACTTCTCACCCGGAGTAATGGATCGGCTCGGGGTCGGCTATTCGGTCCTACGAGAGGTCAACCCCAGACTCGTCTACGCCAGCAGCAGTGGCTACGGACCCACGAGCCGCTACCGGGACCGAACGGCGATGGACCTCACCGTGCAGGCGATGGTCGGCGTAACCAGCGTGACCGGGTTTCCCGATGCCCCACCGGTGAAGGCCGGTGTTGCCGTGGCCGACTTCGCGGCCGGGGTCCACATGTACGCCGGCATCATGAGTGCCCTGTGGCGGCGCGAGACGACCGGCCAGGGTGGTCTGGTCGAGGTGGCCATGTTCGACGCCGCGTTCCCGCCGCTTTTGTCGAGCCTGGCCATGGCCCTGGGCACGCCAGACGAGACGCCGACGCGGACAGGCAACCGCCACGGGGGTCTGGCCGAGGCGCCCTACAACGTCTACCCGGCCCGTGACGGCTACGTGGCCGTGATCTGCGTCAACGACCGCCAGTGGCGTGCGCTGGCCGAGATCGTGGGTGGTCCGACGCTGGCCGATGATGAGCGCTTCACGACGCGCGCGCTACGGGTCAAGAACATCGATGCGCTCGACACCGCCGTCAGGGGTTGGACGACCGATCACACCCGTACCGAGGTGCTCGACGCGCTGTCGGGCGTGGGCGTGCCGTCGTCCCCGGTCCGCGATCTGCGCGAGGTCGTAGAAGACGAGGACCTGGTCGCGCGCCACGTGCTCAAGGAGGTCGAGCACCCCGAGCACGGTCCGATTCGCTTCTTCACCTCACCGATTCGCTACGACGCCCAGGAGCCGGTCGATCCGATCGCGCCACCGGAGCTCGGCGAACACACCGACGAGGTCCTGCGCGAATGGCTGGCCAGATCGGCGGTGCTCGACCGATGAGCGGGGTGCGTATGCAGTCGGCGTGGTTGCCGCTCGACGCCGAGCACGTCGCCGCCGTCGGCGGCTACATGGGCGTGTACGAGCTCGCCTCTGGAGACGGTGAGGTGGTGTTCATCGGGTACGCCGGCGGTCGCTCGGTGTTCGGTCTGCGCGGCGAACTGGCGGCAGTGCTCGAGGCCCGCCCGGGGGCCCAGCTCAGCTTCCGGACCGAGGTCACCACGACCTACCTGAGCCGCTACAAGGAGCTGCTCATGGTCCACCTGGCCGACCACGGCTCGGTGCCCGTCGACAATTCCGACAGTCCTCGCGACCTCGGGCGCCTCAGCCCGGCCTGATGGATCTCGAGCTTTCCGACGAGCAGCGTTTGATCGTGGAGACGGTGCGCGATTTTGTGCGGCGCGAGATCGTGCCCCGCGAGGCCGACCTCGATCCCGACAGCGACGAGCTTCCGCGCGACCAGCACGAGCTGCTGGTGGCCAAGGTCAAGGACATGGGGCTGTACTGCCCCGACGTCCCGGGCGAGCTGGGCGGACCGGGGATCGACACGCTGACCTTCACGCTGATGTGCATGGAGATGTCGCAGCACCGCGCGGGGCTGTACGCGCCGTGCTACGGGGTGTTCGGCGGCTCGGGACTCGCGCAGCTGCTCGAAGCGAGCGAGGATCAGAAGCAGCGCTATCTGTATCCGCTGCTCGAGGGGCGCAAGCGAAGCTTCTTCGGGCTGACCGAGCCCGCGGGGGGCAGCGACCCAGCCGGGGCGATCCAGACCACCGCCCATCGCGATGGCGACGCCTGGGTGCTGAACGGGACGAAGCACTTCATCAGCGGCGCCGACCGCGCCGATTTCGGCATCACCTTCGCCCGCACCGACAAGGCCAAGGGTCGCGACGGCATCACCTGTTTCATCGTCGACACCGACGCGCCCGGATTCCACGTGCGCCGGATCATCCACACGTTGCGCTCAGCGCACTACGCCACCGAGATCCAGTTCGATGACCTCCGCGTCCCGGACGAGAACGTGCTCGGTGAGGTAGGCAAGGGGTTCGGCATCGCCCGCGACCGGGTGGCGCGGAGGCGGATCCCGTACGCGGCCGGATGCATCGGGGTGGCCATCTTGGCCCAGCAGATGGCGATCCAGTACGCCCAGGCGCGCTCAACCTTCGGGGCGCCGCTGGCCACCCGTCAGGCCGTTCAGTGGATGATCGTCGAGAACGAGATCGACATCCACCAGGCCCGCTGGGTCACCCTCGACGCCGCTTGGAAGGCCGACCGCAGCGACCGCTTCTACACCGCGGCGGCGATGGCCAAGATCGTCGCCACCGAGGCCGCGGGACGCGTGGTCGATCGCTCGATGCAGATCCACGGCGGCATGGGCGTGGCCAAGGAGCTCCCCCTCGAGCGCTGGTACCGCGAGCTGCGCATCAAGCGGATCGGCGAAGGGCCCAACGAGGTCCAGCGCATGATCATCGCGCGGGACCTGCTGCGACGCTCAGGTCGATAGCGCGACCGCGCCGGCGGGGTCGTAGAGCTCGGGCCGCAGGTCGGTGAGCACGTTGTTGCGCTCGCCGTAGCGCTTGTTGCGGGCGCGCGACAGGTCAACGGTCGCGGTGAGGACCGCCTCGTCGTCCGCCTTCCTCGTGAGCATCCGCCCGTCGACGTCGATGATCACCGTGGCCCCCACCCAATCGATGCCGCGCTCGGTGCCGGTGCGGTCGGCCTGGGCGATGAACACGCGGTTGACGTGGGCAGCGGCGCTGGGGATGACCAGGTCAGCCGGGAGCGGCTCGAGCGGCACGCCCATCATCGGAGCGTTCATCGGGATGGCGATCACGTCGGCACCGGCCAGGCTCAGCATGCGCATGACCTCGGGAAAGAATGCGTCGTAGCAAACGGTCACTCCGATACGGCCAAGCCCGGTCGACACGACCGGTGGCGTGCAATCGCCGGGCTTGAAGAAGAACTGCTCGCGGTCCCACAGATGCGCCTTGCGGTGAACGGCGCGCAGCTCTCCGTCCTCGATGACCACGGCGCTGTTGCGGACCTGGTCCTCGTCGTCGAGCTCGCATAGGCCGGCGACGAGAACCAGCTGCTCGCGGGCCGAGATCTCGCGCCAGGACTCGACGGTCGGCCCCGTCACCGGCTCGGCCATGCGGCGGGCCTCGGCGGCATCGTTGAAGACGTATCCCGTCGTGCACAGCTCGGGCAGCACGATCAGCCGCGCGCCGTCGGCGACCGCACTCGCGATCGCCGCCTCGGCGCGGCGGCGGTTGTCCTCGACCTCGCCGATGCGCGGGGCGAGCTGGGCGCAGGCGATCGTTACTTCGCTCACGGGTTACTCCTTCCGGTCACACGAACCAGGCATTCTTGCAACCCCAATAGCCGAGGTTGAAGCCCGTCTTGCTCTTGGTGAATCCGGTGACCTTCTTGCTGTAACCGTCGATGTTGTCCAGGAAGCCGGGGATGATCTCGCCGCCGTCCGTCCACAGCTGCTCCTGCATCTTGTGGGCGATCTCCTTCTGGAGCGACAGGTTGCTCGTGGCGATGGCCTCGAAGTACCACTTGTTGAATTGCGCGTTGCTGTAATGGGTGTCGGGATAGTTAGACGTGGGGATCTGCGTGTACGCCGTCCCGGACAGGAACGACTCGGCGTCCCACCAGTCGACGGAGAACGTGCGCTGGAGGTACTGGCTGTTGTAGAACGTCGTGTTGTCGAGCTTGGTGATCTGCACATTGATGCCCGCGGCCTTGGCCTGCTGCGCGAACACGACGCACGACTCGACGACGCCGTTCTCGATCGGAGCCGTGACCAGGTTGACCGTCAACCCGTTGGGATAGCCGGCCGCCTTGAGCAGCGACTTGGCCTTGTCGATGTCCTGTTCGCGCTGCTCGATGTCGTGGGCGTAGAGGATGTCGTCGATCGCGTACAGGTCGTTGCCCAGGCGGGCGCGGCCTCCGTAGGCCTGGTTGATCAGCTGCGGACGATCGATGACCCAGCGGAATGCCTGGCGCACGCGCGGGTCCTTGAACGGGGGCTTGTCGACCCGCATCGTGATCGGGTACCAGTTTCCGGTCGGCGCGATCAGCACGTTCACCGAGCTGTTGCCCTGGACCGTCGGGACGAGCGAGTAGGGGACGTTGTCGATCGCGTGGACGGCCCCTGAGGTCAGCGCGTTGACCCGCGCCGAGTCATCGCTGAGGTCGTTGATCGTCACCGAGTCCACGTAGGGCTTGGGCGAGTCCCAGTAACCGTCATAGCGAGTGAACACGGACTGCTGTCCCGGGGTGAAACTCTGATACTTGAACGCGCCCGTCCCGATGGGATGGTTCGGATCCCAGCCGACCGGAATGATGCCCAGCGACGAGCTGCCGGCGAAATCCATGAGCTGCGTGAACGGCAGCTTGAAGTGGAACTTGACCGTCGACTTGTCGACGGATTCGACACGCGCGATCACCGGCTTGAACTGCCCGTATTCGGCAGCGCCGACCTTCGGGTCGAGCACGCGCTTGAACGTGTACACGACGTCGTCGGCGGTCAGCGGCTTGCCGTTGTGGAACGTCACATCCTTGCGGAGCTTGACGATCATCTCGCGGCCGCCGTTCTGCGGGATGAAGTCCGTACCGAGCATCGGCACGAGCTCGTAGCTGTCGTTGCGAATGGCCAGGAACTCGTAGAGCTGGATCACCCGAGCGCCGTCGATCTGCGCCGACCACGTATGCGGGTCGAGGGTGTCCTTGGAGCTACCGCCCGACACGCCGAGGATGAGGGCGCCGCCGCGCTTGGGCGTGCCACTGGCCTGGGCCACCGTCGAGGTCGCGCTCGAGCCGCTGCTGCTGCTCCCACACGCCGCCAGGACGGTCGGGGCGCCGACGACTGCCGCTCCCGCAGCCATTGCTTCCCGGAGAAAGCCTCGACGTGACGTCCCTTTCTCCAGGTGTCCGAAACCGCCTTCCTCAGGACCCATCGCTCCTCCAATTCGCTCGTAAAACGGTCCGAAATGGGCGACCCGCCTAGCGGTGAAAACGCGCCCACAGCGCGCGCTCCACTAGGGAATTGGCCGCGGCTGGATTATCTAGAGCCTTGGCGAGAGTTGTCAAGTAATCGACCATGCGTTCCGATAAGTGGAACAACAGGGCCGTTTTGTGGCGTCGACGAGGCGACCTCGCGGTGCGCGGAGATCCACCTGCGCCGTCTGCGAAATCACGTCCTGTGGCCTCATGGCCCGACCGCGTTAGTCCTCCGGCGCGGCTTGCCAGAGCTCGAGCTGGATCCCGTCGGGATCGCGGAAGTAACAGATCGTGTTGCCTTCCAGCGTGCCCCGGAGCAGACGGGGCTCGGAGCTGAACGCCACGCCGCGCTCCCTGAGGCGTGTATAGACAGCCTCGATGTCGTCGACCGCGAAGCACAGGTGGATCGCGCCCACGTCGCAGTTGCGCAGCTCGAAGTCTCGTCCGGTCGGGTGCGCGTACTCCAACAGCTCGACGCGGGTATTGTCGAGGTCCAGGAAGGCGTAGCGAAGCTTGGCATCGGCGAGCTGGACCGACTGGCTGGTCCCAGGTCCGCCGGCTTCGCCCCGGACCACGGGCTCGACGCCGAACAGGTCCCGGTACCAGGTCAGCGAGCGTTCGAGGTCGCGTACCGGCACCCCGATGTGGTGCACACCCCTCGGCCTGATCGATCCGTTGGCCATCACACGGTCGCCGCAAGATGCGGCACCTCGGCCGGGGACAGTTTGAGGTTCTCGCGCGTGAAGGGGGGGAAGGTCGACGGGTCGTCGGTGTCGATATCGCGGGCCAGGCGATGGCCGTCGAACACGGCGTCGGCGACCAGCCGCGGCTCGACGCAGTCGCCGGCGCGATACACGCCGCTGATCCCTTCGCGCTCGAGCGCGTCCGGGTCGGCGCGGAGGTCCTGATACAGCCGGTCCGAGACGCGGTGGGTGACGAGCACGACGCTCTGCGCGTCCCATGTGAGCGGCTCCTCGCCGTAGAGCGACTTGCCCTGGACCCGGCCGGGCGCGACCGACGTCAGGACGTGATCGACCACCACATCCACGTGCTGACGGTCGAGCATCCGGTGCACGAAGGCCGCCTCGGCGGTGAAGGCCAGGAACGGGCCAGACGTGGGGAACGGGGTCACGAGCGTGACCTTGCGGCCCTCGAGGGCGAATTTCTCGGCCAGCGAGACGCCCATGTAGTAACCGTCGGCATCGAAGACGACCACCGGGCCGTCCGGCGGCTCCTTGCCCTCGGCCATGATCTGCTCAGGAGTCAGGCAATGCGGGAGCGAGGCGTCGACACCGGGGATCGGCTTGCGCGTCCACATGTTCATTCCGTCGCTGGCCCATCTCGAGCCGGTGGCCACGATCACCAGCTCGGCGCCGTACTCGAGGACGTCGGCGGCGTCGAGGCGGGTCTTGGGCACGAACTGGATGTTGCGCAGCTTGTCGATCTGGATGCGGCGGTAGTTGACCACGCGGGACCACTCACCGAGGCCGGGCAGCTGCGGAATCCAGCGCATCGCCCCGCCCAGCTCCGGGGCGGCGTCCACCAGGTGTACGCGGCGCATTCCGCGCTTGCCCAGCACGATCGCGCACTCCATCCCCGCGGGCCCGGCGCCGACGACCAGCACGTCATTGTCGGCATTGGTGGCGCGGGTGAACTTCTCGGGATGCCAGCCGCGCCGGTACTCCTCACCACTGGTGGCGTTCTGTGTGCACACGAGGCGGCCGCCGCCCTGCACGAAGCGCGAGAGGCAGATGTTGCAGCCGATGCACTCGCGGATCTCGTCGGGGCGGCCTTCCTCGATCTTCTTGGGTAGGAACGGATCGGCGATCGACGGCCGCGCGGCGCCGATGATGTCGAGTTGCCCCGAGCGGATCACCTCGACCATCGTGTCGGGGTTCGTGAACCGGCCCACGCCGACGATCGGCTTGCTCGTGTGCGGCCGGATCTTCTCGACCCATTGGCGGTGATAGTTCTCCGGTCGCGCCCGCGACGGAGGCACATCATCGGTCGGCTCGGCCAGATGTGGCGGTCCGCACTGGACGTCCCACAGGTCGACGAGGTGGTCGACGTGCTCGATGAACCGCACGCCGTCCTCCTCCACCCTGGTTCCCAGGTCGTCGTCACTCAACGTGTCGATGGTGAATCGGGCCGCCACCGCGCACTCGTCTCCGACGGCCTCGCGCACGAGCTCGAGGACCTCACGAAAGAAGCGCGCCCGGTTCTCGAACGAGCCGCCGTACTCGTCGGTCCGCTGGTTGAAGTACGGGAGCAGGAACTGCTGCGGGAGACCGATCGTCTCGGCCCCGTAGACCAGGATCAGGTCAAAACCGGCGTCGCGGGCACGCTTGGCCGCATCGACATAGAAGCCCTGGAGCTCGCGGATGTCGTGCTTGTCCATCTCGTAGCACGAGACCGAGCGCCAGCCCCAGCGCGGGGTGGGGATCTGAGATACGCCGCGCGCCGGCTGTCGCGTCTCATAACCGGTGTGCTGCGGACCGCTGAAGTTCAGCTCGACGCCGGCCAGCGAGTCGTGCTGGTGCACCTGGTCGCACATCAGGCTCAGGTTGCGAACGTCGCTCTCGTCCCACAGCCGCGCCTGGATGTTCGGGCGGTCATCGCTCTCGGGGTGGATCGAGCAGTACTCCGTGTTGACCAGCGCCCAGCCACCCTCGGCCTTCATCCCCCGAAACGCGGCCTGGGTGTGCGGGAACTCGCTGCCAAAACCAGAGCAATGCGGCGTCTGATAGAAGCGGTTGCGCATCGTCTTCGGGCCGATCCGCACGGGCTCGAAAAGCACGTCGTACTTGGCGTCGCGGGCCACGGTTCGATCTTGCCAGAGGCGTGCGGGGCGATGCAAATAATCGGGCCTTCGTTCCGATAGGCAGAACAGGAGGGCCGGCGCTCGCCGGGTCGGTCCCGGCCGGCATTTCGTAGAAGCTCGGTCGCCGCCGGTCGCGCAGTGAGGGGCTTGTGCGCCTTCGTTTGTTGACTGTCGTTGAACGGCCGTAGCTCGGTCGTGTTCAGTTCAGCTGACGGCGCTGCGCGCCCGCTGGATGTGGGCGTCGGGAACGGCTTGCTGGTGAAGGGGCGGGTGAGGGCTGCCGTGGGCGATCTGGTCCGGAACCGCGGGAACCACGAAAACGTTGCCAAGCGTCGCGGGCCGGTGTCGCGAGGTAACGTTTTGTCGAATAGACAGCGGTTTCGTTGCGTCGCGACCGCGCCCGGAACCGCAAGGTAACGAAATCGTGGGTGGACAGCCGGCAGCAGAGGGCTCATCCACCCCTTCTCCCCACCAAGCCGTTCCCGACGCGCCACACACAACGACGCGCCTGAACTGAACGAGATCCGCCGGCGAGTGGCCAGTACGCCCGCTCCAAGGTCGCCCTCAGGCCAGGATCTCGGTGCGCTCGTCCACGTCGGCCGGAGCCGCCGACACGGCGGCTCGCACGTCGGAACGCGAGGTCTGGGCCCTCGAGCGGGTTGACGCCGGGAAAGCATCCGCGGCGCCTACCCGATCGGCCCCGAGCGCGAGCCGGACTTCGAAAGCTGGCGCCGCGATCGGCGGTCCGCATAGGAAGTCATATATGATCCTATCCGGGATGACCGCCGACCCCCTGCCTCTGGCCATCACCAACTACGGCTTCCTCTACCGGCTCGAACTGCCGGAGGCGCTGCGCGAGATCTCCCACGGCGGCTACGAGCTGGTCGAGCTGTCGGGTTGCGCGCCCCAGCTCGACCTGTCCGCCCTCGGGCCGGAGGCACGGCGCGAGCTCAAGCGGACACTCGATCGCAACGGGTTGCGCTGCATGTCGCTCAATCCGGTGGAGATGAATCCCATCAGCCTCAACGGCGACCTCCACGAGGCCGCCTACCGCCAGTACCGCGCGGCCATCGAGCTGGCCGCCGAACTCGAGGCCGAGACGATCGTCATGCTGGCCGGCCGCCGCAATCCCCTCACTCCGATGCCCGAGGGCCAGGCCAGACGGCTGCTGGCGGCACAGCTCGAGCGACTCCTTCCGGTGGCGCAAAAACTCGGCGTCACGCTGACGCTCGAGCCGGTCCCGTATGGATTCCTCGAGACGGGTGGAGAGGTGGCCTCGTACATCCGAGAGCTCGGCGCGGATGGACTCGGGATCACGCTCGACTGCGCCAACAGCTTCTTCGTCGGGGTGGACCCGGCCGACGACCTGCGCGCGACGGGCGAGTTGCTCTCGCTCGTGCACATCAGCGACTCGTCGCGCACGCGCTGGGGCCACACACGCATCGGCCAGGGTGAGATCGACTTCGCGGCCTTCGCGGATGCGCTGCGTGAGATCGCCTATCCGGGACTGACGGTTTACGAGCTCGTGGACGAGCACGACCCCGCCCCATGGCTGCGCGAGGACCGGGCGCTGCTGGCCACCTGGGGTTGGAGCTAACGACGACCGGGAGGTCCCATGATGGACATGACATTGCTGGCAGGCACCGATCTCAACGTCTCCGAGCTGTGTCTCGGCACCAACCCGTTCGGGTGGACGTCGAGCGAGCCGGAGGCGTTCGAGGTGCTCGATGCGTATACCGCCGCCGGCGGCAACTTCCTCGACACGGCCGACGTCTATTCGGCCTGGGCCGAGGGCAACAGCGGCGGCGAGGCGGAAACGGTGATCGGCAACTGGATCGCGCGCCGCGGGCGCCACGACGATCTCGTCGTCGCCTCCAAGGTGGGATCGCTGGGCGGCCTGAGTGCGAGCAACGTGCGCAAGTGCCTCGACGCTTCGCTGAGCCGGTTGCAGATCGAACACATCGACCTGTACTACGCCCACCGCGATGACCCAGAAACGCCGCTCGAGGAGACCCTGGCGGTACTCGACGAGCTGGCCAAGTCGGGCAAGGTGCGCTACCTGGGCGTTTCTAACTACGAGCCGGCGCGGCTGACCGAGGCGCTGGCCATCGTCGAGCGCGAGGGGTACGCGCCACTCGTGGCCCAGACGCCCCAATACAACCTCCTGGAGCGCTCATACGAGACCGCGCTGGCGCCCATTCTCACCGAGCACGGCATGTCGTGCGTGCCCTACTACGGACTGGCCAAGGGGTTCCTGACCGGCAAGTACCGCGCCGGCGAGGAGAACCCGAGCAACCGAGGCAGGCTCGATGGCAGTGCCTACGTCAACGAGCGCGGGCTCCGAGTGCTCGCCGCGGTTCAGCAGATCGCGGCCGATCGGGCCACGAGCTCGGCCGCGGTCGCCTTGGCCTGGCTGGCGGCCCAGCCGACGGTGGCCGCTCCGATCGCCAGCGCGCGCACGACTGGCCAGCTGGCCGATCTGCTTCCGATGGCCGGTCTGCACCTGGCGCCGGCCGAGCTGGAGCAGCTCGACGAGGTCTCGGCCGACGCGCCCGCGGCACACTAGGCTCGTGGATCTCGAGGCCCAGATCGATGCGTGGGCGCGCGATCTGTCCAATTGGGGAAGGTGGGGCGCCGACGATGAGCTCGGCACGCTGAATCTCATCACGGCCGAGAAGCGGGTGCAGGCGGCGTCCTGCGTGCGAACCGGAGGTGTGCACTCGCTGGCCATGGTGCTTCGCTCGGATCGCCCCCAGCCGATCGGGTCGGGCCGGCTCAATCCGCAGCATGTGATGACGGCCACCGGCACAGACGCGGCGATCTCGGAGCAACCGGCGAACTACTCCGACGACGTCCTGGCGATGTCGCTCCACGCGGCGACCCACTGGGACGCCCTCTCGCACGTGTTTCACCTGGGTCGCATGTACAACGATCGCCCGTGCACGCTGGTCACCAGTGCGGGAGCGGCGGCCAATGACATCGTCGGCGCGGCCCGCCGTCTCGTCACGCGCGGGGTGCTCGTCGACGTGGCCGCCCATCGTGGCGAGGCTGCCTTGGCCGAGGACCACGAGATAACCGTGGCCGACCTGGAGGGGACCCTCGATGCCCAGCGCGTATCGATCTCCACCGGAGATGTGTTGCTGATTCGCACCGGTCACCTGGGGCGGATCCAGGCCTCGGGCGATTGGGCCCACTTCACCGAGGTAGGCGACGTCCAGCCCAAGGAGCCGGGTCTGGGCGGTGTCTGCCTCCCGTGGCTCCGAGAACACGGGATTGCCGCGGTGGCGTGCGACAACTGGGCGGTCGAATGCCTGACCGGCTCGATGCCGCGGCTGCCCATCCACGAGGTGGGCATCGTTCACATGGGACTGCCCCTGGGTGAAGTGTTCGAGCTCGACGCGCTGGCCAGCGCGTGTGCCGCCGACGGCCACTACGACTTCATGTTTGCCGCCGCTCCGCTCCCGGTCCGAGGCGGCGTTGGCGGCCCCGTCAATCCCATGGTGGTCCGATGAAGGAGAAGGCGATGACGTCTGAGAATGCCGTTGCGCGCGAGTGGCTCGCCGTCCCGCCCGAGGTCCTGTCGGGCGACGCGCTCGAGCCCTACGAGGACGGCGTCGGCTCGCCGGGCTTTCTCGAAACCGTCAAGCCGCACCTGCCAGGCCAGAAGAAGCTCACCGTCTACAGCCGTGAGATCTGGGTGGCGATGTTCGAGCACACCAACGGAGCCTCGCATGCTCCGTTCTTTCCCGGGGATGAGTTCGTCTGCGTGCTGGGGGGCACGGTGACGCTGCCCGACGACAGGACCGGCGAGGCGCCGACGTTCGGCCTCGACGAGCACTTTCTCGTGCCCAAGGGTTGGCAGGGGACGTGGACGAGCAGGGGTTACTACCGCGAGATCGCCGTGTGCCCACGCGACTGGCTGGTGCCCTACACGCGGACCTTCGCGGATGGGATCGTCGACGCCGAGCGTCGCGACACCGTCCTCGTCATCGATCCGACCCAGGCCCGCGAGCGGCTCGTCGCGAGTTCGGGTGGCTGGCCGCGCAGCGCGCACCTCCAGGGCAGCGATCTGCTCGTCCGTCTCGTGGCGGGAAGCGGAGCGCAAGTCGTGCGGACGCGCTTTGACGGCGGCGACACGTTCGTGCAGGTGCTCGAAGGAGGCATCGTGCTCACCGGATCAGACGGGAGCCAGCAGTCCTTCGGGCCACGCGAATTCGTGATCGTGCCCGCCGGATCGACCGGGAGCTGGGAGATCGCCCCGGACTTCGTAGGTCTCGCGGTCAGCGCCGGTGTCCGAACGTGATGAGCAAGGAGTGATGACCATGGAGCTCGAGGAAGTCGCCGACCGGATTGCGATCGCCGAGGTCTTGTACCGCTATGCGACGGCGCTGGACACGCGCAACTGGGATCTGCTGAGGACTGTGTTCACGGATGATGGGGTCTACGTGATGGGTCAGCGTGGGACTCTCACCGGGGTCGACTCGATTGCCGAGAAGCTCACCGAGGTGATTGGGGGACTCAGGGCCACCCAGCACCTGATTGGCAACGAGGTCATCGAGGTCGACGGCGACAGCGCGCGCTGCACCTCCTACGTGCGCGCCCAGCACTACCAGACCGGTCACGACACCGGCGGCAACACGCTCGATATGGGCGGTACCTACGTCGATCGGCTGACCCGCACCCCGCAGGGATGGCGCATAACCCGTCGCGTGCTCGAGATCACCTGGCGCGAGGGAAACAGCGGGATCCCTAGATAGCCTCAAGTCGATGCCGACCAAGCAGGAGCGGGTCTATCAGGAACTGCGCGAGCGGATCCTCAGCGGCGTCTATGGCCCCGGCTACCGGATCGTCATCGATGCGCTGGCGGTCGAGCTCGAGGTCAGCGCGCTCCCGGTGCGCGAGGCGGTGCGGCGGCTGGAGGCCGAGGGCCTGGTCATCTTCCGGGCCAACGCCGGCGCCCAGGTGGCACCGGCCGATCCAAGCGAGTTCGAGGCCGAGCTGACCCTGCTCGCCGTCCTCGAGGGGTATGCCACCGCGGTGGCCGCAGACCAGCTCAGCGATGAGGATCTGGCCAACCTGTCCGCGATCACCGACGAGATGCAGGACGCCATGGAGGAGCTCGACGTGCTGCGCTTCGGCCGTCTCAACCAGCAGTTTCACGGCGTCATCTATGCCCGCTGTCCCAATCCGGTGCTCGTCGAGACGCTGACGGACGTATCGCGCCGCCTCGATGCCATCCGCCGGACCGTGTTCGTGCAGATTCCCTATCGCGGGGCCGCGTCGATCACCGAGCATCGCAGGCTGATCGAGCTGCTCCGCGACCACGCGCCGGCGGCCAAGATCGAGTCGGCTGCCCGCAAGCACAAGCTCGCCACCGTCGAGAGCTTCCGCGCCTGGCAGCGAAGTCACGAGGCTGCGGCGGCCCCGGAGCCCGCGTAGCACCTAGCCGGCGACGCTCGTGTCCGAGAGCGTGGCGATGGTGTCGAGATCGGCCGAGCCGTCGTCGTGAACGGCGTTACATCGTATAGGATTTCAGATCGGACACCATGACCACGTCCTCGTCTCCTCTCAAGAAGCTGCGGATGCTGGAGCCGTTCGACCTCGGCCGGGTCCGGCTGCGCAACCGCATCGTCGGGGCACCGATGGAGCGCAACATGGCCACGGTCGACGGCCTTCTGACCGACGCCTACATCCGCTATCTGACCGCCCGCGCGGCCGGTGGAGTGGCGCTTGTGTTCACCGAGGCATCATTCGTCAGGATCGACGGCAAGGCCCGCCTTCGCCAGGTGGGCGTTCACGTGGACTCGACAATCAAGGGACTGCGCCGCCTCGTCGAGGCCATCCACGAGCAGGGCGCGCTGGTGGGGGTCGAGATCAATCACGGTGGACGGACAGCACAGGGGCGGATCAGCGGCTTCAACTGCGTTGCTCCGTCACCCGTGCCGTGCGAGTCGGTGGGCGGCGAGGTGCCGATCGAGCTCGACGAGGAGGAGATCGCCGACATCATCGAGTGCTACGTCGCAGCGGCGCGGCGCTGCGTGCAGGCGGGCGTCGACGTGTTGAGCCTGCACGGCGCGCACGGATATCTCGTCCACCAGTTCATGTCGCCATTGACCAACTTGCGCCAGGATGCTTGGGGCGACCGCCAGCGGTTCCTCAACGAAGTGGTCGGCGCGGTCCGTGACGTCGTCCCCGATATCACGTTTGGCCTGCGTTTCTCGGCCCTCGACGGCGTTCCCGGCGGGCTCGACGCCGACAAGACATTCGAGCTCATCAGTTCATGCCCGCTGGAGAAACTCGACTTCCTCGACGTTTCGGCGGGGTGTTACGAGGCCGGCCAGTGGATGGTCCAACCGTCGGAATGGCCTGAGGGTTTGCTCGGCGAATACGCCGCGCGGTATCGCGGCCTGGGTCTCCCTGTGTCGGTCGCGGGGCGGATCTCCCGGCCCGAGACCGTGGAGCGGATGCTCGGCCGGTATTCAGACCTTGTCTCGATGGCGCGCGCCTTCCACGCCGACCCCGATTGGGTGAAGACCGTGGCGGCCGGACGATCGCCGCGGCCGTGCATCGTCTGCAACTTCTGCTCGGACAGTCTCCGGACCGGCGAACCGATCCCGTGCTCGGTCAATCCGCACGTCGGCCACGAGGGCGATCCGGTCGCCAAGACGCCCGAGCCGCCCGCGGCCCAGAGCCTGGCCGTGACCGTGGTTGGAGGGGGGCCGGCGGGGCTGGAGACGGCGCGCCTGCTCGCCGACCGCGGGCACGACGTCACCCTGTTCGAACGCGAGGCGCAGCTCGGTGGCGATGTGCGGTTGGCCGGCGGCCTCCACGAGTATCCGCATTACCACGCGATCATCGACTGGTACGAGCGCCAACTCGAGGCGCTCGGCGTGACCATCCGCCGTGGCGAGGCGGTGGATCTCGAGACCCTGAGCGGCGTCGCTGCCGACGTCGTCGTGCTGGCCACGGGCGGCTACGGTCAGCTACCTGAGGTACCCGGCGTCGAGCTTGAGCGCGTCGTCGAGATCCGCGACTGGATGCGCGCGGGAAAGCCCGACCTCGGCGCCGAGGTCCACATCGTGTGGGGGGCCGATCGCGAGGGGGTGGCCGTGGCCGACGAGTTGCTCCATCGCGGGCGCCACGTGGTCATCGTCGGTGGACAGCACGACCTTGCGCCCGACGTCGGGCGCCGTGCCAAGGCGCTGGTCGTCCCGCGCCTCACCGACAGCCCCGACGTCGAGATCGTGCTGGAGTCCCGCGTGAAGGCGATCGAGCCCGGGCGGCTGCTCGTCCGCGCCGCCGACGGGGGTGAGCGGTGGCTCGGTCTGGCCGGTCCGGTCCTTGTCTCCCAAGGCGTGACGCCCGACACCCGGCTGCAGGAGGAGCTCCGGCATACGGCCGGCGCACCGCGCGCTATCCCGGTCGGCGAGGCCGCCGGGGAAGGGGGGTACATCGCCACGGCATTCTCCGCCGGCCGGCGGGTGGGCCTCGAGATCGACGCCGGACACTGGAGTTAATATCGGAAATCCTATAGGATCACCGCGTGCCTAGATTGGGCGTGAAAGTGCCGGTTCTCGGTCGTCAGCCCGTCGACCCTGGCCTCACGGCGATCGGAGCGGCGGCCGAGGCGGCTGGGGCAGACATGCTGTGGGCCTCGGATCACATCGTGATCACCGAACACACGAACTCGCGTTACCCGTACTCGTCCGACGGCAACGTCATGTGGCAGCCCGATACGGAGTGCCTCGAGTCGCTCACCGCGTGCACGTGGCTGGCCGCTGCCACCGAGCGGGCCTCGGTCGGGACCGCTGTGCTGGTGCTACCGCAACGCGACCCGATCCTTCTGGCCAAGACGGCGGCGACCATCGATTGGCTGTCGGGTGGGCGAATGGTGCTGGGCGTGGGGGCCGGATGGTACGCCGAGGAGTACGCGGCACTGGGCTGGGACTTCGCCACGCGGGGGCGGCGCATGAACGAGGCGCTCGAGGTGCTGCGCGCGTGCTGGACGGGGCGACCCGGGCCGTTCGAGGGCGAGTTCTTCACGATCCCGGCCGGGGTCCTGTGCTTCCCCGCACCCGCGCGTCCGGCTGGCATCCCGCTCATGGTGGGCGGGATGCGGAAGGTCTCGCTCGACCGGGTCGCACGGCTCGGAGACGGGTGGGTGGCGCTGACACGGTGGGACGCTCTCGATCTGAACGAGCTGGAGGAGAAGTTCGCCTACGTCAATTCCGAGCGTCCGGCGGGAATGGCCAAGCTTCAGAGCTCCCTGCGCGTCGTGGGCCAGATGCAGCCGGCCGACGTGGGGCCCCGGACCGAAGCGCTGCACCGGCTGGCCGCGCTCGGCTTCGATGAGATTTCCGTCGATCCCGACTGGAGCGACATCGGTGCGGCTCAGGAAGTGATCGCAGAGGTCGCCACCGCGATCAAATGACCTCGGCGTTGCGGGACGTGCCTCTCCTGGCCAGTGCCTTCACGTCGGCTGGAGACGCGAAGCCGAGACGTGGCGATGGGACGAGCCCAGTCGACCTCCCCAACCGCATCGACCTCGTCGCGGCCACCGGGTGGACCGGCATGGGCATCGGACACGCGGACATCGTGCGTGCTCGTGAGCGCTTCGGTCTGCCGCGCATCGCGGCGCTCCTGGCCAACCGCGGGATCGTGGCCGTCGAGCTCGAGTTCCTGCGCGACTGGTGGACGACGGGCGAGCGGCGCACCGCGTCCGATCGGGTTCGCCGTGACCTGCTCGAGGCCGCGGCGCACCTCGGCCCGGCGACGATCAAGCTCGGCGCTTACAGCGAGGGCGAGCCGACCACGCGTGAGCACCTCGCGGCCGAGCTCGCTCGCCTGGCTGCCGAGGCGGCCGTCGAGGGCGCGCGCGTCATCCTCGAGCCGATGCCGTCATGCGATCTCGTGCCCTCGATCACCGACGGCGTCGAGCTGGTCACCTCCGCGGGCAATGCAAACGCAGGCCTGGTCGTCGACTCCTACCACATGGCGCGGGCCGGAACCTCGCCCGACGAGGTGGTTCGGGCGCTCCCGCTCGACCGCGTGTTCGCGGTCGAGATCGCCGACGGCCGCCGTGAGGTGATCGGCACGCTGTTTGAGGACGCCATCAACGAGCGGCTGCTGCCCGGCACCGGCGAGCTCGACGTGGCGGGATTTGCCGCCGCCGTGCATGCGCTCGGTTACCGGGGCCATTGGGGCGTCGAGATGATCTCGGCCGGGTATCGCCGGCTCCCCGTAAACGAGGCGCTGAAGGCCGCGTACCAGAGCGCGCGCGCCACCCTCGAGGAGGCCGAGGCGCGGCGGCTATCCGAATATTCAGAACACAAGGCCATTTAGTTGACAACAAAAACGCCCCGGCTAATAATCGCTGCTCGGTTTCTGGGAAGCCCGCCACGCCGGCGATCGCTGATCGCGGCGACGAGCAGAGGGAGGTGACTTGAAGCGCCTGTTCTCGCGGAGAGCGGCTGACTCGGACTCGCACGTCCGGCTGTTCTTCGCCACCGACATCCACGGTTCCGAGTTCTGCTTTCGCAAGTTCCTGGGTGCGGCCAAGCACTACGACGTCGACCACCTCGTGCTCGGCGGCGACATCACGGGAAAGTTCCTCGTCCCCATCACCAGGACCGAGTCCGGCGAGTACCGCTGCCGCTACGGGGATCGCGACTACTCAGAGCTCGGCGAGACCGGGCTGCAGGAACTGAAGAGCGCCATTCGCCGCTTCGGCGCCTATCCCGTCGTCGGCACAGCCGAGGAGCTGGCCGAGCTGGCCGACGAGGAGCGTCGCGAGGAGATCTTCGCCGAGTTGCTCTACGAGTCCCTGAGCGATTGGGTGCAGCTGGCCGAGGATCGCCTCGACGGAACGGGCCGGCGGCTGTTTGTCGCCCCCGGCAACGACGACTTCCTCGAGCTCGACGCGGCCCTGCAGGGCTCTCAGATCGTCACCTTCGCCGAGAACCGGTGTCTGAAGATGGACGATTCGCACGAGATGATCACCACGGGCTACTCGAACCCCACCCCGTGGGAGACGCCGCGTGAGCTATCGGAGGATGCGTTGGGTGCCAGGATCGACGGAATGCTGCGGGAGGTCCACGACTACGAGAACCTGATCGCCGTACTCCATCCACCGCCGTATGACTCGGGGATCGATGGTGCCCCCAAGATCAACTCCGACCTGGAGATCCAGAAGGAGGAGTTCGGACAGGTGGGGACGATGGCGGTCGGCTCGCACGCCGTGCGGGAGTTCATCGAGCAGCGCCAGCCTCTCGTCAGCCTCCACGGCCACGTCCACGAGGGACGGGGCGTCGTGAACATCGGTCGAACGGTCTGCATCAACCCCGGCAGCGAGTACACGGAGGGCATCCTCAACGGGGCGATCGTCGCGCTGGCTCCGGGCCGGGTCGTTTCACGCCAGCTGGTGTCCGGATGACCGAAGCGCAATGACCGTTCCCTCGCTGACCTCCGCGCGCGATGTCCTGCTCCTCACCGCGCCCGGCGTGCACGGCGCCCTCGAGCACGTGCGAGCGGTGACCGACCGCGATGGCGCGCTCGACGCCGGCTTCAAGGCAGCGCTCATGGCCGTGACCGGCGCCACCCAGCGCGAGACGTCCTTCGCCGCGCGAGAGCTGGCGCGCGCGGCGGCCTTGGGTGTCTCGGCCGCCCAGATCTGGGCTGTGGCCGCTCTGACCCTCAGCTCACGCGGCGAGGGCGCCTACGAGCGGTTCGTCGAGACGGCCCGCGACCACTTCGAGCCTTCGGCCGGCGATCTCGCACCGGTGGCACACCCGGACCCCGAGGACGAGGCAGCGCACGCCAAGGCCTACCTGTCAGCACGGACGGGAAGCCTCCCCGACTACGCGAAACTGCTGCGCGACTTTGCCCCCACGGCGTTCGTCGGCTATGCCCAGCTACTGGAGAGCGCCTGGAACCAACCTGCCCTGTCACCCGCTGAGGTCCAGCTCGTCCTCACGTGTATCAACGTGGCGGCGATCCGCGCCGACTTCGCCGCCCATCACAGTCGGCTGGCGCGGGCCGCAGGCGCCTCCGACGCGGAGATCATCGAGGCCGCGATCTGCGCCATCCCCTGCGGGGGCGTGACGGCCTGGTACGGCGCGGCCGGGGGCCTGCTGTGACCGCGCCGTTTGAGTTCAGCATCAAGACCGATCTCCGCCCCGATCCACGGAGCCCCGGGGTCGATTACCCGCGGCACTACGCCGAGGTTCTCGAAGAACTGAGGCTGGCCGATCAGCTCGGATACCGAGGCGTCTGGACGACCGAGCACCACGGTCAGGACGACGGTTACCTCGCCGCCCAGCTTCCGGCTCTGGCCGCCTTCGCGGCCACCACCACGCGTCTGCGGGTCGGCACCGGGGTGCTGATCCTGCCCTACTACAAGTTGCGCCAGGTGCTCGAGAGCGCGACGTTCGTCGACGCGCTGTCGAACGGGCGCCTCGAGCTGGGCGTCGGCGTCGGACAGTACGCCCGCGAGTTCGAGTTCTTCGAGGTCGACATGCGCCGGCGGGGCAGCATCGTCGAGGAAGGGGTGCAGCGCCTCCGCCAGGCGTTCGCCGAGGGCGGACTCAGGGACGGGCCGTCCGACGAGTTGATCCCTGTCACCCCCAAGCCCGTCCGCGGTGCCATCCCGATCCTGATCGGCGGCTGGGCGGAGGTGGCGGTCGACCGCGCGGCGCGCCTCGGCGACGGTTACGTCGGCGCCGAGGCAGGCCATCTCGAGGTCGCCGTCCCGGACTTCTATCGCAGCACGCTCGGGCCGGCCCTCGAACGCCACGGGCGCACGCGGGAGGACTTTCGCTTCGTCCTCGGTGTGCCACTGTGCATCACCGACGATCCCGAGCGCGACTGGAACGGCGAGTTCGGCACGGCCTTCCGCTACCAGCAGGGCCGGTACGCGCTTGCCTCTGGCTCGGACCCGGCAACGCTCGAGTTCGATCCGGCACACATCCTCCTCGGCCCGCCCGCCGACATCGCCGAGCGGCTCATGGCCACCTGGCCCCAGGCGCCATGGCACGAGCTCGTGTTCTACCCGCGCCTGCCCGGGGTCTCCCACGAACGGGCGATGGATCAGATCGAGCTGGTCAGCTCGCGCCTCGGCCCGGCGCTCGCCGCTGCGGCGGTGAGCTAACAGGGGCTCCAGGAGCGCTGTAGGAACTTCTTGTCGAGCAGCTGACCCGAGTTGAGCGTCAGCGTCACGCCCGAGTAGTACTCGCGGCCCGAGCAGACGCGGGGGCCGAAGAGGTGGATCGAGACCAGCGCCGTATGCGTCGGCGCCGCGGCACAGTTCGGATTGCAGCCGTGATACGAGGCATTGCCGCTGCCGACTGCGGTCGATCCGCCCCACGTCGTCCATTGCACACCGCCCACCGACAGGGTTCCGTCGCCGGTGAGCTGCAGGGTGGAAGGTCGCTGAGCCGGGGTGCCCACGGCGCCCTGGAAGAACACCGCCGCGGATGTCGCGGTGTTGGACGTGGTCGTGATCGGCGTCGCCGTGCTCGTCGGGGTGCTCGTCGCGGTCGTGGTCACCGGCGTAACAACATGCGTGACCACCGTGGTCGTGGTGGTTCCCCCACAGGCCGAGAGGGCGGGCAGGGCCGCTACCGCAACCAGAAAAAGGCGTCTCACCGCGACTCGGTGTCGACAATCAGGACGTTGCAGCGAGCCTTATGGGACACCTGGTTGGGCACGTTGCCAAGCGTGAGCCGCCCCGCTCCGTGCATGCCCTTGCTCCCGACCACGATCATGCCGGCTCCGACGTCGCCCGCCACCTGGAGCAGCGCGTCGACGGGATCGCGCTCGATCGCATGCGTGGTGACCTCCAAACCCTGGACCCGTACGGCGGCCGCCGCTTCGCTCAGCGTCGCGTCTACCTTTGAGTCGGGCAGGGGCGCCCACACCTTGGCAGCCCCCTCGGGTGCCCCGGCGATCCGAACCCCGCGCAGCGGCGCGAATGCCGACACGACGTGCAGGTCTACGCCCAGCGCCTTGGCCAGCCGCACTGCCTCCTGAACAGCCAGCTTGGCGCGATCTGAACCATCGGTCCCCACAACGATCGAGTCACCCATCGACGACCTCTCCCTCGAGACGAATGAGCCACAACGTGACGGGACCGTACCGCACCGACGGGCCGCGCGTCATCGATCGGCTCAGGTAGCGTGCCGGGAATGCTGTTCGCCGGTTTCGACGTTGTCGATCTGCCGGGGCCCCGGGGCGAGATCAGGGCCCGGGTCGGCGGCTCCGGTCCTGCTCTTCTGCTCCTGCACGGCTACCCGGAGACGCACCTCATGTGGCACGCGGTGGCGCCGCGATTGGCCGAGCACTTCACCGTGGTGGCGCCCGATCTGCCGGGCTACGGCGACTCGTTCCGACCTCCTGTCAGTGCTGACCACGCCGCGCACAGCAAGCGGGCGTTCGCGGCCGACCTGATCGGCACGATGGCCGAGCTCGGCCACGACACGTTCGCGGTCGCCGGCCACGATCGCGGGGGCCGGGTGGCCTACCGGATGGCCCTGGACGATCCGGCTGCGATCACTCAGCTCGCGGTCCTCGACATCGTGCCGACGGGTGAGATCTGGGCTCGCGCCGACGCCCGGTTCGCGATCGGGTATTGGCACTGGGGGTTCCTCGCGCAACCCGCCCCGTTGCCCGAGCGGTTGATCCTCGCCGACCCGGACGCCTTCTGGCCGGCCGTCGAGCGCATGGGGATCAAATCCGACGAGCGCTATCCCGAGGAGGTCATAGCTGCCTACCGCGCCCAGTGCAGCGACCCGTCCGGAGTCGAGGCGATGTGCGAGGACTACCGGGCCGGGGCGACGATCGACCGTGAGCTCGATGACGCCGATCGCGGACACCGTACGATCGACTGTCCGGTGCTGGCCTTGTGGGCCGGGATCGGCGCCCTGCCCCTTTTCTACGACGATCCGCTCGAGCTCTGGCGCCCGTTGGCGCCCAACATACGTGGCCGCGCGATCGTCGGCGCATCCCACTTCCTGATCGAGGACGCGCCGGAGGAGGTAGCGACCGAGCTGCTTAGGTTCTTCGGCTAAATTTGACGGCCGATGGACGCGATGAGCGGCGATTACTGGCTCGGTCGCGGGCCCCACGCGACACCGGACGAGGGGCGCTGCGCGATGGAGTGGGTCAGTTACCTGGCCGGCGAGCCGCACAATGATCGCCCCGCATGCGTGAGCCCCGCTCTGCGCTCGTTTTGCGTGGCGCTCAACGACGGCCTGGGAACCCGCGAGCGTCAGCGGCTGCGGCCCTACCTGACCCGGACGATCGGCACCGCCGGCGACGGGCTCGATTTGCCACGCGGCTGGATGGCGCTCGATTGGCTGGTACGGACGTACACGCCGGCGTGGCTCGCGCTCGCCGGCGCCACCGACGCCGGCGCCCGGCTGGCGTCGCGGTCGCCAATCGCAGGCCTCAGCGATCTGTCCCGCGCTGGGTGCGAGCTCGACGTGGCCCAGCGGGCAGCGCACGCCGCCCGCGCCGCAGCGCGTCGCCGATCGCCGCTGAGGTGGACGTGCTCACCCTTTACCGAGCGATCGGCTCGCAGGTCCGCTCGGGCGTCGGCGCGCCCGGCGGCGTGGGTGGCCGTACGTGTCGCTCCGGGGGGCGACACGGGCCGGTCCGTCTGCGACGCGGCCCGCTCGGCCGCGAGCGACGCCGCCACGGCGTGCGACGGGGACGCGATCGACGCGATCGTGTCCCGGCTTAACGAGTCGGCTTTCGCTCTTCTTGACTGCATGCTGCCGACGCGGGCGTGGCCCCGGACCAAGATGGATGGCGCACCCCATGTGCGGTCCGGGCCAACGTTCCTAGCTTCCTAGGACGCAATCGATCGGCGCGGGGGATTCGCGCGAAAGGAGCCGAGATGCTTACTACGGGCGCACTATCTGATGCTGTCACGGGACGCGTCGTCCTAGCCCAGGACGATGCGTGGGACGCGGCCCGCCAGGCCTTCAATCTGGCCGTGGATCAGCGGCCCATGGCGGTGGCGTTCCCGACCGACGACCGTGACGTGGCGTCCGTGGTCGATCTGGCCCGCGAGCGTGGGCTCCGGGTCGCCGCCCAGGCCACAGGCCACAACGCGGGCCCGCTCGGTTCGCTCGACGACACGATTCTCGTCAACACGTCGGAACTGACAGGCTTCGAGATCGATGCCGCTCGTCGGCGCGTGCGCGTCGGCGCGGCCACCAAGTGGGGTGACGTGATCGAGCCCCTTTCACAGGTGGGCCTGGCCGCCCTCCATGGCTCTTCGCCTGATGTGAGTGTCGTCGGCTACTCGGTCGGCGGGGGCATGGGATGGTTGGCCCGCAAGCATGGCCTGCAGGCGAACAGCGTGACCGCTGTCGAGCTCGTAACCGCCGATGGCCGGCTCGTGCGGGCCGACCATGCCACCGAGCCCGACCTGTTCTGGGCACTGCGCGGCGGCGGCGGGAACTTCGGGGTCATCACGGCGATGGAATTCGCCGTCTATCCAGTCGAGCAGCTGTATGCCGGCGTGATGTTGTTCGAGTTCGAGCGGGCGGCCGAGGTGCTCCACACGTGGACCGAGTCGTTGCCGGCCATGCCCGACGAGCTCACGTCGTGGGCGTCGCTTCTGCACGTACCCGACCTGCCCTTCGCGCCCGAGCCGCTCCGTGGCCGCTCGTTCGCCGTGGTCCTAGCCGCCTTCCTCGGTGACGAGGCCTACGGGCGTGCGCTGCTCGCGAACATCCGGGACCTCGGGCCCGTGTTGGACACGTTCGCCGCCACATCTCCAGCTGCGCTGGCCGAGATGGCGATGGACCCGCCGGACCCGTTGCCCTACCTGAGCGGCCACTCGCTGGTCGAGCAGCTCGCCCCCTCGACCATCGATCGGCTCGTGGCCGCGGCCGACCGGAGTTCGCAGCTCGTCATGGTTCAGCTACGCCACACCGATGGCGCACTCGGGCGGGTGCACGCGGATTCCGGCGCCCAACCCCAGCTCCCCGGCACGGTGGCGACGTTCGCGCTCGGGGTCGTCCCGGACCGCGAGACGACGGCGGCCGTGACAACGTCGTTGGACGCGGTCGACGGGATCCTCGATCGACACAGACTCGGTCGTTACCTCAGCTTCGTCGAGAAGCCCGCCGATGCCCACGAGTTCTACGACCCCGCCACGTGGGCGCGCCTGCGCAGGGTCAAGGCCGACTATGACCCCAGCGATATCTTCAAGGGCAACCATCACGTCCCGCCGGCCGCGGATCTGAAGTAGGCGCCGGGCGTGACGCCGGTTTCCCGGCGGAACGCGGCGACGAACGCGCTCGCGGTCTCATAGCCGACTAGCGACGCGACGTTGGCGACCGGCTCGCGTGCCGCCAGTTGTGGCAGCGCCGCCTGGAGGCGCAGCGCCGTCCGCCAGCGGGTGAAGGTGACTCCCGTGTCGTTGACGAACGCGCGGGTGAGGGTCCGGGCGCTGGCGCCGACCTCGCGTCCCCACGCGCTCAGTGAGCGACGGTCGGCGGGGTTGGCGGTCAGGGCCTGGGCGACATCGAGGGCACGCGGGTCGGTGGGCATCGTCACCTGGATGATCGAGGTGGCGGCGGGCTGAAGGAGGTCGAAGACCACGCCCTCGGCCCGGCCGCGCGCCGCCGGTTCGAGTGTCTCGTCGGCCAGGTGTTCGATCAGGTCGCCCAGCAGTTTGGTGGCCAGCACCGGCTGGGGCGCGGGCCACCCGATCGGACACAGCCTCGGCTCGAGGTAGGGGGTCCTCATGGTCGTCGTCTCCGAGGCGATCGTTTCGTGATAGACGCCGGCCGGAATCCACAGGGCGCGGGTGGGCGGAAGCACCCAGGTCCCGGCCTCGGCCACGACCGTCAGCACTCCGCTGGCGGCCCAGGCCAGTTGATGGCGCTCGTGGCTGTGCCAGTCGAAGCGACTCCCCGAAGCCATCGGAAACGTCGCGATGCGGATGGCCGGCGTCCGTTGTGCAACCTGTCCGATTCGCGACATAAATTGGCACCATACGCTCTTGAGGAAGCGGGGCCGTGGCCTTAGCGTGCCCGGAATGAACGAAGCTCACGCCCAGCTGTGCTCGAGCCCGGAGTGGGCGGAGTACCTGCAGACCGAGGTCCTGTCGCAGCTCGCTAATGGGATCGAGTTTGGCGATCGGCTGCTCGAGGTCGGCCCCGGACCGGGAGCCGCCACCGAGTGGCTGAGAGCCAAGGTGCCGCAGATGGTCGCCATCGAGTCCGAGGAGAATGCCGCCGCCGCGCTGGCCGCGCGATATGCCGGCACCAACGTCGAGGTCATCCACGGAGACGCCACGGCGCTGCCGTTTGCTGCGGCAACGTTTGACTCGGCGGCGTCGTTCACGATGCTCCACCACGTGCCCACTGCGACGCAGCAGAACCAACTTCTGGCCGAGCTGCTGCGCGTGCTCCGTCCCGGAGGCGTGCTCGTCGGGTCCGACAGCCTGCCCAGCGACGAGCTTCACCATTTCCACGAAGGCGACACCTACAACCCGATCGAGCCCGGGACGTTCCTGACGCGGCTGCAGACCCTCGGCTTCGCCGACATCGCGATCGCGATCAACCAGGAGATGCGGTTCGTGGCTCACAAGCCGACCTAGTCGTTGATGCCCGGCGTGGCCGTTCGGGGTCGGTCAAATCGAACGCGGCAAACCGCCGTCACCGCCATGACCCGGCCGGGTCATTCGAGCCGATCAGGCGCCGGGAAGCCCAGACCGACGCTCGGAAACTCTTCCGCCATCCTGGCACCGACGATCTGAAGCGCCGAGGCCGGGCGGATCATCACCTTCAGCTCGGCGATCAGTCCGCGCTCGTCGAAGGTCAGCGTGTCGATGCCCTCGACCAGCTTTCCATCCACCTCCGTCGCGAACTCCAGCATTGCCACCCGGTCGTCCTCGTTCTCGAGCTGGTGCACGTAGCGGAACTTCCCCGCCCCGCCGAGGACTCGCTCTGCGGCCCGCAGTACCTTCAACACCTGATCGCGACCCTCGTAGGGCTTGAACAAAACCGGGCTGCGGAACGTCGCGTGCTCATGGAA
>CAVTJE010000031.1:0-22789 GCA_963734775.1 uncultured Solirubrobacterales bacterium | reverse complement strand
CTCACGGGTGGCCGTCGTAAGCGGGTGTCTCGGGGGCGAGCCGCGACCCCAGAACAGACTCGCGCGTGAGGTTGAAGTCACGGCTGTGCTTGAGCACGGCTCCGGCCGCCACCTCCCCGAGCACCTCGCCCTCGAGGCCGAACCGGCCGGCCAAGGTGTCGAGCGTCGCCGTCAGCATGTCCTGGTTTGACGCGCGGGCATACGGCCCGTCCTGCCTGGCGAAGGGAGTCCGCGTGCCGCCGAGGACAGCCACGCGCCGGCCGTTCGTGTCCATGTCGGAACTACTCCTCTTGTCCGTTTGTTACAGAGGTGTAGGTTAGTCGTCGTCCTGAGCCGCGGTCGCGGTGGTGAACGCACCACCGGCCGTCGCTCGTCGGACCAGCGCCGGGGCGAGCACGCGAAGCACGGCGACGAGCCCGTAGGCCCGCGGGACGTAGCGCTCGGGTTTGCCGCCCGGCCCGGCGTCGATGATTGCCTCGGCGACTCGCTCCGGCGTGGAGACGATGCGCCGAGTGATCGGGCTGGCCAGCAACTCGGTGGCCGGGAAGCCCTCGGTCTTGATGAAGCCAGGCAGGACCAGACCGACGTGGACCCCGTGCGAGCGCTCCTCGGCGTAGAGCGCGTCACTCCAGCCGATGAGGGCGAACTTGCTCGCCGAGTAGGCCCCCGCCGCGGGGCGCGACACGCGGCCGGCTGTGCTGGCGATGTTGACGATCGAGACCCCCCGGTCCGGTGTGGCGTCGGCCTGCGGCGCCACTCCGCTGGCCGCGGCCGCGGTCCGCCGCAGCAGTGGCAGCAGCGCCTCGGTCAGCCGCACGGGCGCTTCGAAGTTGAGCTTCATATGGCGCTCGACGTTGGCCCAGCCGGCCTCGCGGAAGCCCCCGCGCCACGATGCGCCCGCGTTGTTGACCAGCAGGTGGAGCTCACCGTGCTCGCGCTGGACGAGGTTACGGATCCGGCCCGGCGCGTCCGGATCGGTGAGGTCCTCGGCGATCACCGTGGCGCCGCCGAGCTCGGCAGCGAGCTGCGCCAGCCTTTCCTCGCGCCGCGCGACGAGGATCAACCTCGCGTCGGGCTCGCGGGCCAGCCGCCGCGCCGTCGCCTCACCGATACCGGCCGAGGCACCGGTGATCAACGCAACGAATGACGGTCCCGAACCTGAGCTCAGGCCTTGATCTTAAGCGACTTGGCCTTGGTCGTGCCGTCCCTGCCGAAAGGCATAGGCTTCCCCCATGAGCACTGGACAGCCGAAGATGAGCCGGTGGATGCAGGCCCTGAGCTCGGTCGCCGCATCGCGCCCGGGAAGCTGGTTCTTCCTCAACGTGGCCAACCCGATCGATCGGCGGCTGCTACCGGCCACCAATGGGCGCCTCAGTTTGTCGATCGGCCAGCCCGTGCTGTGTCTCGAGGTCGCCGGCGCCAAGACGGGAAAGATCCGTCGCACGCCGCTGCTCTTCTCCGAGCTCGACGGCAACCTCGTCCTGATCGCCTCCGCGACCGGCATCCCCCGGCACCCGGCGTGGTATCGCAACGTCTCGGCCAATCCACGCGTGCGGATCTACGCTCCGGGAGGTCGCAGTGGCGAGTATGTGGCTCGTACCGCCGAGGGCGAGGAACGCGCCCGGGGCTGGGCGGCAGCGCGGGCGATCTACGCGGGGTTCGACGCCTACGAGGGTCGGACGGCGGGCATCCGCGAGATCCCGGTTGTGTTGCTCAGCCGCGCGCCGTAGGTGCGCACGGTCAGCCGATGCCTTCGGAGAACACCGAGTTTGGCTCGTAGCCGGCGAACTTGACGCTCGTGGCGAGCGGAAGCTGAGTGTTGACGATCACGCAGTACGTCCGGGGTCGGCGATCGCTGGGCACGCACGTGCGGTAGATCCGCCCGGGCTCGATGGCCAACGTGCTCACGAATTCGACGTTGCGCCTGAATTCGGCCGGCGCCCGATCGCCGATCCACGCCTGGGCGCGGGAGATCGCGTCCTGCATGGCGCGGCGGTGCTCGATGATCGTCGGCCGGTGGAGCAGACCCACCGTGAGGATCCCCACGGCCACGAGCAGGATCGCCACCCGGCCCCCGTAGTCACGCGCCACCATCTTCGGCATGTCGGGGCGGTACCGGCGCACGACCGCCCCCAGCGGCCTCGACAGGAGCAGGACCGCGATCAGGTTGAGGAAGAAGGCGATCAGCAGCGCGCCGAAGAACGCCTGACTGTCTCCCGCGGGCGGGAGCGCATGACCGACCACGGCATCCACGATGATGAGGACGACAAACGTGGGCCACAGCCAGGCGCCACGCCGTCGCCAGCGCAATCGCGCGAGCCAGGCACCGGACATCCAGCAGAGGGTATTGGGCACCGTGGTTGGCCGCTTGACCGCATCGAGGTCCGGGCGTAGCCTCGGACGCGCCATACATCGCCCGTGGGGGCAAGGAGCAGTTGAATATGAGATTTCGTTTGGCGGCCGTGACCGTGGCCGTGATTTCGCTACTGTGCGCCGCCGCCGCGTTAGCCGCGCCCAAGGCGGGCAAGTGGCGGGGATCCAATTCGCAGACCCCGTCCTATCGCCTCACCTTTCAGGTGACCAAGAACCGCAAGACCGTGATCGACTTCCAGCCCACGTTCACGGTCAACTGCACCAAGCGCAACGAGACCCCGGCAAAGATCAAGATCACCACCGACACGGGGACCAACCTCGCGATCCGCGGCGGCGCGTTCAAGCTGCGCTCCGATCACGCCCACATCCACAACAAGACCGCGCTGGTTGCGGTCGGCCGCGAGAGCGTGAACGGAACGTTCTTCTCCAAGACCAGCGCCGCGGGGACCTATTCGCTGAGCTTCACGTTCAACAAATCGGCGCCCGCCGGCCTTCCCGGGTTCCACTGCGCAACCGGCAAGGTGCACTGGACCGCTTCGCACAGCTAGGGTCGAAATTCCGTCGAGCGTCGGGCGGGTGAGCTGCCGTCCCGCTCCGGGCTAGTCGATACGTGGAGTAAAGTCGCAACTGCCCTCTCGAGGGGGCCGCGCCGGAGATCCCGGGGCGGCTTCTAGTAAGTGGGCCGGAGGAGATCCCGACCGGCCCTCGGACGAAAGGGAAGCGCATAAAATGGCGACCCATATGGCTGAGCCGGCCGAGAGCGCAACAGACGCTTCGGCCGAGCACCTCACGCTCGAGGATCGGACATGGCTTCTCCGCGCGATGCTTCTGATGCGGGGCATCGAGGAGCGGGCCATGACTCTCTACCGTCAGGGAAAGGTCCCGGGCTCGTTCTACGACGGCTTCGGACAGGAGGCGGTGTCCGCCGGCGCGGCGTTCGCGATGGCGCCGCAGGACCGCCTGTGCATCCTGCACCGCGACCTGGCCGCCCACATCATCCGCGGCGTCACGCCGGCCCGGATCCTGGCCCAATACCTCGGCCGCGAGGGCGGCGTCACGCACGGTCGGGACGGCAACGTTCACTTCGGCGATCGCGAGCTCGGATGCGTCGGGATGGTCTCGATGCTCCCCGACATGATGCTCGTGGCCACCGGTATGGCCATGGCGTTCAAGCTCCGCGGCGAGCAGCGCTGCGCGATGACGTGGTTCGGTGACGGCTCGACCTCGCGGGGCGACTTTCACGAGGCGATGAACTGGGCCGGGGTTCAGAAGCTGCCGGTCATCTTCATCCTCGAGAACAACCAGTACGCCTACTCGACCCCGCTCGACAAGCAGTTTGCCGTCGACCCGGTGGAGCGCGCGGCAGCCTACGGGTTTGTCGGCGTCACCGTCGATGGCAACGATGTTGAGGCAATGTTCGAGGCGGTCTTCACGGCCCGCGCGCTCGCCCTGTCGGGCGGCGGCCCCACCTTGATCGAAGCGGTGACCATGCGGATGCACGGCCATGCCGCTCACGACGATATGAAGTACGTGCCCAAGGAGCAGGTCGAGGAGTGGCGGGGGCGCGACCCGATCGAGCGCCAGGAGGCGCGACTCCGCCAGCTCGGCGTGGCCGTCGACGACGTGCGTGCGGCGGTCCAGGCGGACATCGATGCCGCCACCGAGGAGGCGCTGGCGTCGCCGATGCCCGAACCGGCCACCGCGACCGACGGCGTCTTCTGCGAGGGTGAGCCCGAGCTGCTCGGTGACGGAGTCCCGCGGTGGAGCGGGTTCCTGCGCCAGGTCGGAGGCGCGTGATGGCGACCCTCACCTACCTGCAGGCCATTTCCGCTGCCCTGCGCGACGAGTTGCGCGCCGATGAGCGCGTGCTCGTGATGGGCGAGGACGTCGGCGTGTTCGGCGGGGCGTTCAAGGTCACCGACGGCTTCATCGACGAGTTCGGTGCTGACCGCGTGATGGATACGCCCCTGGCCGAGTCGGCCATCATCGGCACCGCCGTCGGGGCCGCGGTCGTCGGGCTGCGCCCAGTGTGCGAAATGCAGTTCGCCGATTTCATCTCCTGCGGCTGGGACCAGCTGATCAATGTGGCCGGCAAGATGCACTACCGCCAGGGCCTGGCCGTGCCGCTCGTCGTCCGGCTCCCCTCGGGGGGCGGATTCTCGGGCGGACCGTTTCACTCCCAGAACCCCGAGGCGTTGTTCATGCACTCGCCCGGGATCAAGGTCGTCGCCCCCTCGACGGCCGAGGACGCCAAGGGCCTGTTGCACTCGGCGATCCACGACCCCAATCCCGTCTGTTACATGGAGCACAAGCACCTCTACCGCCGGATCAAGGGCGAGGTTCCCGAGGGTGTGTTCGAGACGCCATTCGCCGCCCGCGTGGCGCGCACGGGAACCGATCTGGTCGTGATCACCTACGGCGCCATGGTCCACGTCGCGCTCGAGGCCACCGAGGATCTCGACGGCGCCTCGGTCGAGGTCCTCGACCTGCGCTCGCTCGTCCCCCTCGACACCGAGGCGATCCTCGACTCGGTGCACCGTTGCTCGAAGGTCGTGATCGTCGACGAGGCGAACGCGACCTGCGCGGCGGGCGCCCAGGTGGCGGCGGTTATCGCCGAGCGCGGGTTCGAGGATCTCGACGGACCGGTGGTCCGAGTAGCCACGCCCGATGTCCCGATTCCATTCTCGCCACCGCTGGAACAGGCCGTCCTGCCCGGCGTCGATCGCGTGAAGGAGGCATGCCGTGAGCTCCTCGCATACTGACGTTCTTACCGATGTGACGATGCCCCAGATGGGCGTCTCGGTCGCCGAGGGCACGATCATCGCCTGGCGGGTCGAGGTCGGCGACCGGATCGCCGCCGACGAAACCATCTGCGACATCTCGACCGACAAGATCGACACCGAGGTTCCCTCCCCCGTGAGCGGCGTCGTGGCCGAGCTGCTGGCCACGGTCGACGAGACTGTGGCCGTGGGGACCGTGATCGCGAGGATCGCGCAGACCGGCGCCGCCGCACCGGCGTCCAACGGTGGCGCGGAGCGGGCATCCAGCGGTGACGCCGAGCATTCGTCCATCGCCGCCGCGGAGCCCGAGGCGCCGCAGGAGAGCAGCAGCCCGCCGGCGGCCGCACCCGAGCCGCCCGCCACCGGCCACCAGCGCTATTCCCCCGTGGTCCAGCGGATCGCCGCCGAGCACGGCATCGACCTATCGGAGGTGACGGGTACCGGCCGCGGCGGCCGCGTGCGCAAGCAGGACGTGCTCGCGGTCATCGAGTCGGCACCCGAGCCGGAGTCGGGCCCCGAGCCGCCCCTGCACATCGAGAGCCCGTACCGGGCCGAGCCGGTCGCCGGCGCCGACGGCGGCCTCTCGCGCATGCGCCGGCAGATCGGCGAGCACATGAAGCGCTCGCTCGAGACCGCGGCCCACTGCACCACGTGGATAGAGGTCGACATGAGCCGGATCGAAACGGCACGGGCACGTCTCGGCGTGACCGCGCTGGCCTTCGTCTCCCGGGCGACCATCGACGCGCTGCGCGAGCATCCCGCTCTCAACGCGACGCTCGAGGGTGAGCGGTACACCCGCCACGATGAGGTCAACCTCGGGATCGCGGTGTCGCTGGGTGACGATGGCCTGATCGTTCCCGTGATCCACCGCGCCCACGAGCTCTCGGTGGAGGGGGTGGCCGCGCGGATCAAGGACGTCGCACGCCGCGCCCGTGCACGCGACCTGTCTCCCGACGAGGTTCGCGGCGGGACGTTCACGATAACCAACCCCGGCCAGTACGGCTCGATCATGGCCACGCCGATCATCAACCAGCCGCAGGTGGCGATCCTCGATTTCGAGGCTGTGGTCAAACGGCCGGTGGTGGTCACCGATGGCGAGGGCAACGACTCCATCGCCATCCGCCCGATGACGATCCTCGGCCTGAGCTGGGACCATCGCGCGCTCGACGGCGCGCTGTCGGCCCAGTTCCTGGCCAGCCTCAAGCGGCACATCGAGGGCTGGACCGGCGGATGAGCGAGCTGTGGGTGTGTCAGCTGGGAACGGTCGAGTACCGCGCCGCGTACGCGCTGCAGGAACGGATCCGCGCCGCCCGCCAGCACGGCGAGGTGCCCGACGTGTTGCTGCTCCTCGAGCACCCGCCCGTGTACACGCGCGGTCGGCGATCGGCGCCCGGCGAGCTGCCGATGGGCGAGGAGTGGTACGCGATGCAGGGCATCGAGACCGTCGAAACCGATCGCGGTGGCAAGGTGACCTACCACGGTCCCGGGCAGCTGGTCGGGTATCCGATCGTCGGCGTCGACGACGTGCTGGCCTACGTCCGGCTGCTCGAGCGGGCGCTGGTCGCCGCCCTGGCCGATGAGGGAATCGCCGCCCGCGCCCGTCCCGAGGACGGCCCCGACTACACGGGCGTGTGGGTGGGGGAACGCAAGATCGCGTCGATCGGCGTGCACGTCCAGCGCGGAGTGGCCACGCATGGCTTCGCCGTCAACGTCGAGAACGATCTGCAGCCCTTCGGCTGGATCATCCCGTGCGGCCTCGACAACGTACAGATGACATCGCTGATCAAGGAGACCGGACGCGCGGCCGGGCAGATGAAGTGCTTGCGCCGACGCGCGGCCTGGCACGTCGCCCAGGCGCTGGGGGAGCGGCAGCGGCTGATCAGTCTGGCCCGGCTGGAGCAGGCCGCCGGCGCCCTACAGCTGACCTAGCAGCGTAATGAGTACCGCGGCGACCTCGTGGGGGCGGTACGCGAGCTGCCGCGACGTTACGCGGACGACGCGCCAGCCGTACATGGTCAGGCGCTGATCGCGCCGGCGGTCGCGCTCGAACGCCTGCCTGGTGCCGTGAAACCTGTGTCCGTCGGTCTCGACGATCAGACGCTGCTCGCGCCACACGAAGTCGCCCCGAATGGCCCCTTCGTTGTCGGGCAGGACGATCCAAGCGTTGACCTCGGGCGGGGGTAGGTTGGCCAAGCGGGTCACCCGGAGCATCGCCTCCTCGAGCTCAGACCACGTCAGGGTCGAGCCGATGTAATGCTCCTCGAGCAGGGCGCGGACGATGCCGGCGCCCTTGCGCGGGCGGTTGCGATCGAGCTGGTCGGTGATCGCGTTGAGGTCAAGCTGCTCCTGGACATCGGCCTGATCGAAGGCGCGCTCGAGCTGCCGGCGGCTGAGGACGTCGGCCAGGTCGAGGAGCGTGCGGGCCACGGTCGTGCAGGGGATGGCCGACTCGATCGTCGCGTCGCGGTCGATCAGTGTGATCGAGCGGTGGATGCGCAGACCGGCGCGCGTGCGGCCGTTGCGAACCGGGATGGTGACGTCGATCTTGGAGCTGCCGTATGGCCGCAGACCATGCAGCGCCGCTGCCGAGCGGTGCGAGAGAAGCGCGCCAGAGCCGGCGGCGAGGACCGCCGCGAGCCAGTGGCCCTCGCGCACGAGGAGCTCGCGGGGCACGACCGAGTAGACCTCGCTGTGGATGCGGTGAAGCCGACGCACAGATGCTCGCTGCTGGATGGCACGCGCCGACAGTCCGAGGGCGGCGAGCTGGTCAAGATGCATCACGCACCACTGGACACTCGCGAGGGCAGAAATCGCCGCCTCCAACCCATGGTGGTCAGAAGACCGCACCTATATTTCGCTTTTCTGACCAGGCTCGGGGAACACGCAGAAATGGTCGCGCAGAGGCTGTCACGCGTGGGTGCCAGGGCGTGCCAACTCCGCGCCAATTGCAGGGCCAACCCGCGCATCTGCCCGCTAACGCCAGCCGAGGCCCCGCCAGCGCTAGCCTTACCTCATGAGCACGCGCGAGCATTCGACCAGGTCGCGGGCAAACCCGGGTGGAATCGCGGACGTGCTCGACATCCTCGGCCCCGACGTGCAACCCCACCGCGGGCGCAAGCCGCCGTGGTTCAAGGTGCCGGCGCCCGGGGGTCCGCGCTACCGCGAGCTCCAGAACCTGATCGAGGTCGAGAACCTTCACACGGTGTGCCAGGAGGCGGCCTGCCCCAACATCGGAGAGTGCTGGCAGCGCGGCACGGCCACCTTCATGATCCTCGGCGACACGTGTACGCGCCGCTGCGGCTTCTGCAACGTCAAGACCGGCAAGCCGACGTGGAACGACCCGCTCGAGCCCGCGCGCGTGGCCAGATCGGTCGCCCGGATGGGGCTCAGGCATGCGGTGATCACGAGCGTCGACCGCGACGACCTGCCCGACTACGGCGCCTGCGCCTTCGTCGGCGTGATCCGGCAGATCCGCCGCCAGGCCCCGCGGTGCAAGGTCGAGGTGCTGACTCCGGACTTCCGCGGCGAGGAGATGCCGCTGGCCAAGGTCATCGCCGAGCGGCCCGACGTGTTCAACCACAACGTCGAGGTCGTCCCCCGGCTCTACCCGGTGGCGCGGCGCGGCTCGAAGTTCGAGCGCTCATGCCGCGTGCTGCTGGGCGCCAAGGAACTGGGCGGAGATGAGGTCGTGACCAAGTCGGGACTGATGGTCGGTCTCGGCGAGACGTTCGATGAGATGGTCGACGCGCTCGGCACGCTTCGCGATCACCGTGTCCAGGTGCTCACCATCGGCCAGTACCTCCGACCGACCGAGGATCA
This sequence comes from uncultured Solirubrobacterales bacterium, assembly GCA_963734775.1. Classification (GTDB taxonomy): domain Bacteria; phylum Actinomycetota; class Thermoleophilia; order Solirubrobacterales; family Solirubrobacteraceae; genus Palsa-465. Next base: position 13,817 of record CAVTJE010000031.1, on the reverse strand, counting down.
TCTGCCGATCGTCCGCTACTGGCATCCAGACGAATTCAAGGCGCTCGAGAACGCGGCCTACGCGCTGGGGTTCGAGCACGTCGCGGCCGGACCGCTGGTGCGGAGCAGCTACCACGCCGACCAGCACGTTGCCCAGCGTGAGCCGGGCATAGGGCCCCTCGCGGAGGTGGTCGGGCAATGACGCGCAAGCGCGCGCTGCTGATCGCCCTCGGGGTCCTCGCCCTGGTGCTGATCCTCGCCCCGGCCGCGTTTGCCGGCGCCGGCGGTGGCTCGTCGGGCTTCAGCGGTGGCGGCGGCGGTGAGGGCGGTGGGCGCGGCGCGGGCCTCTACATCCTCTTCCAGATCCTCATCCGCGTGGCCATCATCGGCCACGGCCTCGGGCTGCTGATCATCCTCGGCGTCGTGCTCCTGTGGTTTGTCCTCACCCGCGTCCACCCCGGCGCGCGCAACTTCTGGTCCGCCCGCACGAGCCAGGGTCACGCGGCGCGCCGGCGGACGGCCGAGCGCGAGCGCCGCACCACCCTCGCCGCTGCCGAGGCGGCCGAGGACGATTCAAGTTTCGCCCCCGCCGTGGTCAAGCCAGCGGCGGTGCGGCTGTTCATGCAGATCCAGACAGCGTGGGCCGCTGATGACCGCATCCGGCTGCGCCAACTGGTCGCGCCCGACCTGATGGCCGAGTGGGATCGACGGCTGGACGACTACCGCCGCCGCGGCTGGCGCAACCACGTCGAGCCGATCGGCGAGCCCAAGGTCGAGTACGTGGGGCTGACCAACCGCGGCGACGAGGCGCAGGATCGCGTCGTCGTCCGGATCGAGGGCAAGCTGCGCGACTACGTGATCGACGGCGCCGGCCACCGCATCAAGCGTCGCGGGCGGCTCAGCGAGACGGTGCCCGTGCGGGAGTTCTGGACGCTGGGCAAGCGCCGCGGCCGCTGGATCCTCGTTTCCATCGAGCAAGGGGCCGAGGGCACGCACGCGATGGAGCAACAGCTGGTCGCGACGCCATGGAGTGACGAGCAGTCGCTGCGCGACGAGGCGCTGGTCGAGGGTGCCGTCGCCGAGGCGCTGCCGGCCGACGTGAAGCCGGCCGAGGTGGCCGACCTGCAGTTCGAGGGCGAGGCCCGTGCCGCGGCGCTCGATCTGAGCCTGGCCGATGGCCGCTTCGCCCCCGACGTGCTCGAGATTGCTGCGCGGCGCGCGGTCGCCGCCTGGGCTGAGGCCGTCGACGGCAACGACGCCGGCCTGCTCAAGCTGGCCGATCGCGAGGCGGCCCAGCACCTGCTCCACCCCGGCGACCCAAGCGAGCGAACCCGCCTGGTCGTACGCGGCCCCAAGGTGCGCCAGATCCGGATCGCCGGGCTCGACGCCGCGGCCGACCCACCAACGATGTCGATCGACGTGGATTTGGAGGGCCGGCGCTACATCGAGGATCGGGCGACGGCGGCGGTCCTTTCGGGCAATCAGACGAGAGCGACACGGTTCACCGAGCATTGGACGCTCGGGTTGAACGGCGATCCGCGACAACCATGGCGGATCATCCGGGTCGACGCGGCGCTCAGCCGGCAGTAGCTCGTCACATAGGGCGCCCTCCAGCGTCCTGATTCAGGACACTAGGCTCCCGCGCCCGTGATCCCGATCAAGGACAACATTCCGACCGACCGCTTCCCGGTCGTCACGTTCGTGCTGATCCTGATCAACGTCGTGGCCTATGTGCTGGCCATCAGGCACGGCGGATCGCTGTTCAGCGGTCCGGCGACGCCCGAGATCGTCAAGTACGGGGTGATTCCACGGGCGCTGACCCATCCGGGCGTCCACTGCGCCGCGGTGGCGGCGGTGTCGGATCCGCAGCACTCCGAGATGGTGTGCAACAACGCGCTGCTGGCCGCGAACGGCATCGCGCCCGAGAACCCGCTGGCGGCGTGGGAGACGGTCTTCACCTCGATGTTCATGCACGCCTCGATCATCCACATCGCGGGCAACATGCTGTTCCTGTGGATCTTCGGGAACAACGTCGAGGACTCGATGGGGCCGATCAAGTTCATCTGCTTCTACCTGCTCAGCGGGATCGCTGCGCTGGCCCTGCAGGTGGCGGTGAGTCCGAGCTCGACGGCGCCCACCGTGGGCGCGTCGGGTGCGATCGCCGGCGTGCTGGGCGGCTACATCCTGCTCTATCCGCGCGCGCGTGTGCTGACTTTCGTGATCATCATCTTCTTCTTCACCGTGATCGAGCTGCCGGCCACGGTCATGCTGGGCATCTGGTTCGCCATCCAGGCGATCTTCGGGGCGATTGGCCTCACCAACCCGACGGGCGGCGGCGGCGGCGTGGCCTACTTCGCGCACATCGGCGGCTTCGCCTTCGGGTTGCTGACCATCCGCCTCCTGGCCACCAAGCGCAAGGAGGTTCCTCCGCGCGTGCCGGTCTACTGAGCCGTGCGTGCCGTGGTGCTCATCGTGGCGCTGGCGTTCATCGGGGCGCTGGGCGTCCTGACCGTCCTCGACATCGTCCACTACGGCCTCAGCGCGGTTGACGTGCTGGCGATTTTCGTCCTCGTGCTGTTCACCACCGGCATCGTCGGCGCGCTGCGACAACCTCCGAGGCAATGACCGACGGAGGCGAAGGACCGCCCACCGGGCGAGCCCGCGCAACACGGGATCGGCGAGTCGCCCAGCCGTAGCGGCGGTCGATCAGCTCTCGACGAAGTAGGACCCGCTGCCCTGGCCGCTGGAGAACCAGCGGCTGGTCACGGTCTTCTTCTGCGTGAAGAACTCGACCGCGTCGGTGCCGTGAGCGTGGAGATCGCCGAGGAAGCTGTCCTTCCAGCCCGAGAAGGGGAAGAACGCCACCGGGGCGGCGACGCCGATGTTGACCCCGACCATCCCGGCCTGCACCTCGTGGCGGAACCGGCGAACCGACGCGCCGGACTCGGTGAAGATCGACGTGCCGTTACCGAACCGGCTGGCGTTGATGATGTCGATCGCTTCATCCAGCGAGCCGGCTCGGATCACGCTGAGCACCGGGCCGAACACCTCCTCGCGGGCGATATCCATCTCCGGACCCACGTCGTCGAGGATCGTTGGACCGACAAATGACCCCCCCGGCTCGCCGCCCGGATCGCGACCGTCGACGGTCAGCTCGGCGCCATCGTTCACGCCGCGGTCGATCCAACCCCGGATCCGATCACGCGCCGCGGACGACACCACCGGCCCGACATCGGTCGATTCCACCAGCCCATCACCGACACGCAACGCGCGCGTCGCCTGCGTCAACGCCGGCATCAGCTGCTCGTGCGCGTCACCGACGGTGACCACCACCGACCCCGCCATACACCGCTGCCCCGCCGCCCCGAACGCCGCGGCGATGATCCCGTCCACGGTCTGATCGATCACCGCGTCGGGCATGACCACGATGTGGTTCTTTGCGCCACCCAGCGCCTGCACACGCTTGCCCGCCTTGGCCGCGCGCTCGTAGACGATCCGCGCCACCGGCGCCGAACCCACAAACGACACCGCGTCGATGCCCGGATGGTCGAGAATCCCCTCGACCACATCACGGCTGCCGTTGACGAGATTCACGACGCCAGCCGGTAGACCCAGCGCATCGAGCTCCTCAAACGCGATCTGCTGCGTCATGGGCACCTGCTCAGAGGGCTTGAGCACAAACGCGTTCCCGCACGCAATCGCGAAGGGCAGGAACCAGAACGGAACCATCGCCGGAAAGTTGAACGGCACGATCGCCGCGCACACACCCACCGGCTGACGAATCGTCTCAGCATCGATATTGCGCGAGACATCCTCCAAGATCCGTCCCTGCATCGTCGTCGGGACCGCGGTCGCCGCCTCGACCATCTCGACCATCCGAGCCACCTCGGCCCGCGCGTCAGCGATCGTCTTACCCATCTCCATCGTCACCGAACGGGCCAGATCCTCGCTACGCGCCAGCAACCGCTCGCGCAACTCGAACAACTTCCGCGCCCGGCCGATCGTCGACACCGCACGCCACTCGGGCAGCGCTTCACGAGCCGCACGCACCGCCGCATCCAGATCGCCCGCACCCGACAGCGGCACCCGGGCCAACACCTCACCCGTGGCCGGATTGGTCACGTCAAGCTCGCCCGTCGCGTCACGGGCCGGCGTCCACTCACCGCGGACATAGTTGTCAAGGACACGAGTAGCAGTAGCTGACATCGGATGCTCCTGGTCTTAGTTCGAGGTGCCCTGCGGGGTCAGGGTCCATTCGTGGTCGGGATCGTTGCTCACGGCCCAATGCCGCGTTGGCCCAGCCATCACGTTGAGGTAGTACAACTCGTACCCCGGGGCAGCTGAGACGGTGTGGTAACCGCGTGGCACGAGCACGCAATCGCGATCCCCGAAGGCGACGCTTTCGTCGAGCGAGCGGTCGTCGGTGTACACGCGCTGGAGGCCAAATCCGCGGTCGGGGGAGATACGGTGATAGTACGTCTCCTCGAGCCTCGTCTCACGCGGGGGATCGTCGCGGTCGTGCTTGTGGGGCGGGTAGCTCGACCAGTGGCCGGCGGGGGTGATCACCTCGCACACGAGCAGCGACTCGGCCTCGCCGTCTTCCATCAGGATCGGACGCACGTAGCGTTCCAGGGCGTCGTGGCCGCGGGTCTCGATCTCCGTTTCGGGTCCCGGCAGCAGGCGCGCGGCGACGCGACCGCGGAGCGCCGGCGCCCAGCACAGCGCGACCTCGGCCGCACCCCCGGCGGCCTCGATCTCGACGGCGGTCTGAGGCGGTAGATACGCGGCGTCGGGCGGGCCCGACCACGGGTCTGGGCGACCTCCGAGATCGCCCCATTCGCCATGCGGCGAGAGCACGTTCACGGTGCCACTGATGACCACGACGCACAGCTCGCGATCGCCCGTCGAGCGCGCCGCGGTGGCCCTGTCCGCGAGGGTCAGGACCTCGAAGCCGACGTATTCCCAGCCGGCCGACGCCGGAGTCACACTGAGAATCGTGCCATCGGACGCCGGCGCGGCGGGGTGGACGAGAAGGTCACTCACGGCCCGACTCAAGGTACATGTGCTGGGCACGATGTGCGCGCTCGTACTCCACGACGCCGTAGTTGTCACAATCGAGCCCATGCTCAGCAACCGCTCGATCCCGAACTCGACGGTCATCCCCGTGCTCGTCTACGAGGACGTCGCCGAGGCGGTCGAGTTTCTCTGCGACGCGTTTGACTTCGTCGAGCAGGTCCGGATCGGCACCCACCGCGTCCAGCTCGGGGTCGGCGACGGCGCGGTCGTGGTGAGCGAGCGGCGCGTGGCCCCGGTCCATGACTCGAGCGACGCGGTGGTCCTACGACCACCGCGACGCGGCGAGGTGAGTCACACGATCATGGTGCGGGTCGAGGATCTCGACGGCCATTATCAGCACGCTCGCCAGAACGGCGCCCGGATCCTCACGCCGCCGGCCGACCACCCCTATGGCGAACGGCAATACACGGCGGAGGACCTGGCCGGTCACCGCTGGACGTTCTCGCAGTCGATCGCCGACGTCGCCCCCGAGGAGTGGGGCGGGCAGACGATCTCCGAGCGTTAGTCACCCCAACCCAAAGGAGCCTACGATGGAGAAGACGGTGGTCGTGCTGGGAGCCCGGAACCTGGGTGGAGCGATCATCGATCACTTCCTAGCCGACGGCTGGAAGGCCGCCGGCGTCGCACGGAGCGACGACACGCTCGAGCGTGTGGGAGCCCGCGGAGCGCTGGCGCTGGAGGCCGACGCCTCCGACCTCGACTCGCTCTCGGGCGCGCTCGATCGCGCACAATCGGAGCTTGGACCGGTGGGAGCCGTCGTCAACGCGGTCACCGCCAGCCGCCCACCACGGCAGGGCCCGTTCGGCGGTGGCAAGCTGGCCGACGCCGATTTGGCCGCCTTCCAGGGCTGGACGGTGGCCGTGGCCGAGCAGGCCTTCGTCTTCCTGTCGACGGGCGCGAGGGCGCTGAAGGCCAGCGGTGGTGGGGCGCTGATCCAGATCACGGGCGGGTCGTCGCGTCGCGCGATGCCGGGCCGGGGACTGTGGGCCGCCGGGGCCTTTGCCACACGCGCGCTGGTCCAGGCCGCGGCGCTCGAGCTCCGCGAAGAGGGAATTCACGCCGCGCTGCTGGCCGTCGATGCCACGATCGAGTCGCCCAAGACGGCTGACTTCACACGCGACTCGCCACGCGAAGCGCTGGCCGATATGGCCGAGGTGGCCCGCGCCGTCGCCTTCCTGGTCGGACAGGGCGCGCGAGGAATGACCCACGAGCTCGTGGTCACGCCGGCCGGCGACCGCTGGGTCCCCTAGGATCCGGGCGCGGTGAGGTCGCGCTGGATCCGCTCCGCTGTCTCGAGCAACTCGCCGAGTAGATCGCGGCGGATGCCCTCGAGCGTGCGGCGGCTGGCGTGCGTGGACAGATTCACGGCGGCGACAACGCCGCCCGAACGATCGCGGATCGGCGCCGCGATTGAGCGCAGGCCATCCTCGAGCTCCTGATCGACCAGGGCCCAACCCTGGCGTCGCACGCGGAGGAGCTCGGCCCGCAGAGCGGCGGGGTCGACGACCGTGCTGTCGGTCAGCCGACGCAGCTGGACCTCGTCCAGGTAGGCGTCGAGCTCGGAATCGGCGAGGCCGGCCAGCAACACCCGGCCCATCGAGGTCGCGTAGGCTGGAAATCGCGTGCCGACCGCGATCGCCACGGTCATAATCCGCCCGGTCGGCTCGCGTGCCACGTAGGCGATCTCGGGCCCGTCGAGGATGGACACCGACGAGGACTCGCCCACCCGCTGCACGAGCTCGCGCAGATGGGGCTGGGCAATCTCTGGCAGGGTCAGGTTGGAGAGGAACGAGTAACCGAGCTCGAGCACCCGGGGCGTGAGGCGGAAGCGGCGATCCTCGGCGCGCACGTAGCCCAGATCCTGAAGAGTGAGGAGGAAGCGTCGTGCGGCGGCGCGCGTCAGCCCCGTCGCCCGCGCCACCTCGGCCAGCGTTAGGCCGGGTCCCGGAGCGCTCAGGGCGCGCATCACGGCCAGCCCCCGCTCGAGCGATTGCACGAAGTGCGGCGGGCGGCGCTCAGACGTCGAAGAAGACAGTCTCGTCCGGTCCCTGTAGGTGAATGTCGAGCGCGTAACCGCCGGGCACCGGCTCGGCCAGCAGCGTGCTCCGGCGGGCCGGCGGCACCCGCGCGAGCACAGGATCGGCGGCGTTGGCCTCAGGCTCGTCGGCGAAGTAGATCCGGGTCACGCAGCGGTGGAGCATCCCGCGCGCGCACACCGAGACGTCGAGGTGCGGCGCCTGCGTCGTGTTGCCCGGGCCCGGCAGCCGCCCCGGCTTCACGGTGACGATCTCGAAGCTCCCGTCGGCGTCCTCGCGTGCGCTGCGGGCAAAGCCGCGAAAGCCCGGGGTCTGCGACGCTCCGCCGTAGCCGTGGAGGTCGGCGAACCGCCCCTCGGGATCGGCTTGCCAGGTCTCGACCATGCTGTCCGGCACCGGTACCCCCGCCCCGTCGTAGACCGCTCCGCTGATGCGGATGGCTCCGCTGGAGCCCTCGGGCACGGCCATCGGCCCATCGGCCCACGGCAGACCAATGGCGAAATACGGGCCGACGGTCTGCGACGGTGTCGGCCCGAAGATCACGACACCTCCTCGAACGGCGTGCCGCCCGGGCCGCGCAGATAGATATCGAAGTGATACGCGGCCGCCCAGTCGGGCATCGTGTCGTGAATCGAGAAGCGCGCGATCATCCGCTCGCGGACCGCCGGCTCACGGACCGAGTTGAAGATCGGGTCGAACTCGAAGAACGGGTCGCCGGGGAAGTACATCTGCGTGACCAACCGCTGTGTGAACGCGCGGCCGAGCAGCGAGAAATGGACGTGCGCCGGCCGCCAGGCGTTGTAGTGGTTGCCCCACGGGTAGGGCCCGGGCTTGATCGTGGTGAAGCTGTAGCGACCTTCCTCATCGGTCAGGCAGCGGCCGGCGCCCGAGAAGTTGGGGTCAAGCGGAGCCGGCCAGCGATCCCAGCGGTGCCGGTACCGGCCCGGCCGCGTTCGCCTGCCAGATTTCCACCAGCGTCCCGCGCAGCGGTTTGCCCTCGGTGTCGAACACCCGCCCCGAGACCACGATCCGCTCCCCGATCGGCATGTCTTCGTGCTGGCGGGTCAGGTCGTTGTCGCCCTCGGCGACCAGATCGGACCCGAGCCGCGGCCCGGTCACCTCGGTGATCGTGTGGGGGAGGTAGACGAGCGGCTGGTGGGGGTACCGCAGGGCGGTCGACTTGTAGTCCGCGTAGTCCATCGGCGGGTGCACGCCGGCGGGCTCGCGCCCGTAGCTAGTCGGCGTTTCCGCCACCGGGTCGTAGATGCGCTTGCGCTCCCGGGTGCTCATCCGAGTCCCTCGAGCACGACGGCCAACCCCTGGCCGACGCCGATGCAGATCGCGGCCACGCCGAAGCCGCCGCCGCGGCGCGCGCAGCTCGTGCGCCAGGCCGCCGAGAACGCGCGCGCCCGAGGCCCCGAGCGGATGACCGATGGCGATCGCGCCGCCGTTGGGATTCACCTTGTCGGGGTCGAGCCCGGCCCATTCGGCCAGGTCGGCCAGGCGACTGCGACGCGAACGCCTCGTTGAGCTCGACGACCGATACGTCATCCCAGGTGATTCCCGCCCGCTGCAGCGCCTGGTTGGCCGCCTGCACGGGCGCGATGCCGAAGACGTCGGGGTCGACGCCGGCCGCGCCGCGTGCGACGACGCGCGCCAGCGGCGTGGCGCCGAGGGTCGTCGCACCGTCCTCGTCGGTCATGAGCAGGGCGCCGGCGCCGTCGTTGAGCGAGGAGGAGTTGCCCGCGGTGACGGTGCCGTCCCTGACGAAGGCCGGCTTGCAGTTCGGCCAGCTTCTCGAGCGATGTGTCGGAGCGGATGTTCTCGTCGCGTTCGAGGTCGAACCCTGGGACTGGAACGACCCAGTCGTCGTAGAAACCATCGTCCCAGGCTGCCGTGGCCCGCTGATGGCTGCGAAGCGCGAAGCGATCCTGGGCCTCGCGCGAGATCTCGTACATGTCCGCGAGCTTCTCGGCGCTGGCCCCGAGGGCGATCGTCCACTGTTCGGGCATGTCGGGATTGACCATCCGCCAGCCGAGCGTGGTCGAGTGCGAGCTCCTCGGTCTGGCGCGGGAAGCCACGCTCCGGGTTTGAGCAGGATCCACGGCGCGCGGCTCATCGACTCCACGCCCCCGACGAGCACTCGTGACGCGTCGCCGGTCTCGATTGCGCGGCTGGCCTGCGATCGCGGCGTCGAGACTCGAGCCGCACAACCGGTTGACGGTCGGCTCCGGGCACATCCGTGGGCAACCCGGCGAGGAGGACAGCCATCCGGGCCACGTTGCGGTTGTCCTCGCCGGCCTCGTTGGCGTCGCCGAAGATCGACGTCGTCGATCTGGGCTGGATCGAGGTTGGGGTTGCGCTCGACGAGGGACCTGACGACGTGCGCGGCGAGATCATCGGGCCGTGCGCCGGATAGCGCTCCGGCATAACGCCCGAACGGCGACCGGACCGCATCGATGACATAGGCGGAGTTCATCGATTGACCAACTCGCGCAGGGCCGCCAGCTCCTCGCGGGTCGGCGGGTCCGTCTGCCGGACGGCGCCGGCCACCCTGAGCTCCCACCCGGTCTGCTCGCGAACCTGCTCGACGTCGACCCCTCCGTGCACCTGCACGAGCACAAGCTCCTTGGTCTCCGTGTCGGGCTCGAGCACACCGAGGTCGGTGATCACCGCCGTTGGCCCAGCGCCGCGGAAGCCGAGCCGCTCGCGCGCCCCGGCACCGTCTCCGTGCCCCACGGTGGTGACGAAGTCCAGCTTGGGCACGAACGTCCGCTTGCTGTGGGGAGCGATCACGATCACCTCGCCGCAACTCGAGGCGATCTCGGGGGCTCCGCCCGCACCCGGCAGCCGGGTCTTGGGGTGCTGGTAGTCGCCGATCACCGTCGAGTTCAGGTTGGCGTAGCGATCGACCTGCGCCGCACCGAGGAAGGCGACTTCGATCCGGCCGGGGCCGATCCAGTAGTTGAACATCTCGGGGACCGACACGACCACGTCGGCGGTCTCGGCGAGCTCGCCATCGCCGATCGACAGCGGGATGTGAAACGGCTTGGCGCCGATCGTCCGGACTCGTAGACGAGGACCAGTCGGGGTTGTGAACCATGCGGGCGAGCAGGGCGGCCGTGCTAGGTCGCCCCACGCCGATGAACACGTTCCGGGCGCTGGTCAGCCGGCGCGCGGCGACGACGGTCTGGACCTCGCCGGCCGTGGCCTGGGTGTCTGCGGTCGCGGTCACGGGACCGCCTGCGCCGTGTTCAGAACGTTCTCCTGCATCCATCGCGTGAACTCCCCTTTGTCACGACTGAGCTTGTCCCAGAAGCGGTAGAAGTCGTTGTCACGCTGGGTGATCCCGAGGCTGTAGGAAGGCGTCGAGCCGCCGGGAGCGAGTGCCACCGCAGTCACCACCCAGTTGGGAATAACCACTGCACCCGCTCTTGGCTCGAGTTCACCGACGAACCGCTCGACGGTGACCAGCGCGCGCTCGGCCGACAGCGCCGCCTCCTTCTGAACCCCCGGTATTCCCCAGAGCTGGACGTTGCCGTGGGCGTCGGCCTCCTGCGCGTGGACGATCGCCACGTCGGGGGCCAGCGCGGGCACGGCGACCAGCTGCTCCCCGGTGAACGGGCACGTGATCGGCGCCACCTGGGTGTGGTTCATCAGGTCGGTGCCGACATAGCCGCGCATCAGTGCGCAGGGGATCCGGGCTGCGCCGGCCGCGTAGCCGATCGCCATGCCCGCGTGGCTATCTTCCTCGACCTCGATCAGCCACGGCCATCCGTTCTCGATCGCGTCGCGGAAGCGGTGAACAACGCCCACGCAGTTCCACCGTAGGAGCAGCAGCGAGCCGCCCCATGCCCATCATCTCGTCGAAGAAGATCGGCGTCATCCAGATAAGACTCAGGCTCCCGCTTGCGCTAAAGCACGGCGCGGCGTGTCCGGCGGCAGGAGACGTGGGTCGACCCCCTCCAGGCGCGACACTTCCCCGTCGTTGACGGCTTCGTCGACCGCCTCGGACGGCGAGACGATCACCGCGATACGCTCTACGTACAGCGCTTGGCCAGTGCGCACAGTCTCAGGAACACCTCTTGCTCGATGGGTTCGCCGTTCGCGGATCATCCGTCCTGATGTCCTCGCATGGCGTTGAATCGACAACACGATCACCGCACAACGAGATCGCCGGCCTGCTTGGCATCGGCACTCCGCAGGGTCACGTCGGCCTGACCGCCAGGTCAACGACGATCTCCCCGATAGGACTGACCTGGCTCGATCAGGACGTCGCCCGCCTCCAGCGGCTCGCGGCGCGCGATTCCCGAGGCGGGCTGCTCGAAGCACGACACAAAGCCGACGGCGAACAGTTCCTCGGATCGTACCATCACCTCCCCGCCGAGCTAGCGAGGGGCGCGCCAGCTCGACGTCAAGGCCCGTCGCTGGTCGCGCCATGGCCGTGCTGACCACAGTCACAGTGGCGCGCGCCGGTGGTCGAACCCGCATGCATCTCCTCGTCGATCGAACTCGTTTTCCAGATCAGGCCGGCGCGGTGATCACTACGGCCGCGGGAGCGCCGTCGCGGCCTGGTCGTCAGGCGTGGCCGGAGGCCGCTCAGCGGCTTCTGCACGGCCCGGGTTGGCAGAATCCCCAGCGGGTCGGCGTAGTCGCTGTCTGAGGCCTGGAGAACCTCGTCCTCGACCTGCTCCTGCGCGCGTGCACCGCTGAGCGCCTCCTCGTCCGCGCCGTGATCTGAGCACGGTCGCGCCGACGGTCATCGGATCGCGGCGACGGACGAGGACCCATCCACTAAGATTCGTCCAGCAGCCGGCGCGTTCTTGGCAGCCCATGCACACGCCTCCACGAGCTGGTGCTGAGCGCGCGGTCGTGGTCACCGAGTGGCTCGACGCCATAGCAGGCGAGATCGTCACAGGTCCCGACTGCTCACGGTGGCCTACTTCTCAGCCGCGGCAGCAGCGACATCAAGCTCAGCGGATGGAGCATGCCGTCGGTCGTCGTCGGACGAGGATTATATCACTAGGAGAAGGATCATGTATGCGTCAATCATCCTTCGGACACGACTTATCCATGTGACAAGGATGATTAATGCTATCGGTCATGGTGGGCGCGGCCGTCGCCGCGCTAGTGGGCCAACTTCCCCCTGGTCGAGCACGTACGAGTCGGTGTGGACAACCACCCTCTCGATCCACATCGGCTCGGCCGGGATCAGCACCGACCTTCGTCATTGGGTCAACGAGGGTCTGATGACGTTCTTCCTCGTCGTCGGTCTCGAGGCCAAGCGCGAGCTCGACCTCGGCGAGTTGCGCGAGCGCCGGCGCCTGGCCATCCCGTGGTGGTGGCGATCGGAGGCGTGCTCGTCCCGGTGCTGATCTACCTCGCCTTCAACGCGGCCGTGGCGGGGCCCATGGTTGGGGGGCGGCGATGTTCAGCGAGACCGCGTTCGCCCTCGCCATCGCGGCCCTGCTCACGCCCCGTTCGGCGACGCGGCTGCGCGTGTCTCCTCACCTGGCGGTGGTCGACGATCTGGCCGCACTGCTGGTCATCACCACCGTCTAGACGTCGCACGTGTCGGTCATGGCGCTTTCGATCGCGCTCCTGATCTGCGTTGGTCTGCTGGCGCTCCGCTACGTCCTGTTGGCGCGTCGCCAGGCCTCGGTCGTACTCGGCGTGGCGCTGTGGGTGGCCTGTTCAAATCGGGGATCGATCCGGTCATCTCCGGGCTGATCATCGGGTTTGCCACCAGTGCCTACCCGCCATCGCGCGACGATCTCGAGCGCGCGACCGCGATCACGCGCTCATTCCGCGAACAGCCGACGCCGAGCTCGCCCGTTCGGCGCAGCAGAGTCTGCTCTCGGCCATCTCCCCCAACGAGCGGCTCCAGTACAGCCTGCATCCGTGGACGAGCTACGTGATCGTCCCGCTGTTCGCGCTGGCCAACATCGGGATCCACCTCACCAGCACCTGCTCAGCAAGGTGATCTCGTCGCCGATCACGCCGGGATCTTCTTCGGCTACCTGGTCGGCAAGCCGCTCGGGATCGTCATGGGGACCTGGCTGGCCTCGCGGCCGGCGCTGCACGGCCCCCGCTCGCCGCTGAGCGGACCGCTGCAGATGGTGGCCGGAGCCTGCGCGGCGCTGGGTTCACTCTCGCTGCTGATCGCCACGATCGCCTTCAGCGGGCAGCGGCTCGACGAGGCGCGACTGGGCACGCTGGGGGTCGGTCATCGGCGCGCCGATCGTGGCCTCGCTGATCCTGGTCGTGGTGAAACGGCTGCCGTCCGGTGTCCGCGCCCGTCAGCTCAGCCGCACGGCCGAGGACATCCTCGACCTCGTCGACGAAGTCGACCCCGAGCACGACCACATCCGCGGCCCCGACGACGCTCCGGTGACGCTGCTCGAGTACGGCGATTTCCAGTGTCCGTACTGCGGCCAGGCCGAGCAGACGATCCGCGAGCTCCTCTCCGCCCACGGCGACGATGTCCGCTACGTCTGGCGGCACCTTCCCCTCGGACGACGTCCACCCCGCACGCCCGGCTGGCCGCCGAGGCCACCGAGGCCGCCGCGGCGCAGGGCCGGTTCTGGGAGATGCACGACACCGCTGCTCGCGCCACCAGGACGCGTTGAAGCTCTCCGACCGCGTGGCCTGGCCAACGCACGCGCGCGACCTCGGCCTCGACGTTCGAGACGCTTCCGGGCCGCGGCTCCAGCCGAGCGCGAGTAC
>CAVTJE010000030.1:0-193622 GCA_963734775.1 uncultured Solirubrobacterales bacterium | reverse complement strand
GACGACGTGGCCTGGCTCGAGGCGGAGGTCGATAAGCAGGCTGGGGTAGGGCCGTCGGTCGGGATCGGCGGTGCAGCAGGACCTCGCCGGCGTCGCGGACCAGGCCGACCATGTGGCCGACCCGTCGAGGAGGAACGCTGCCACGCGCCGGTTTCGAACAGCGTGTCCAGGTGCCCCCAGGAGCCCGAAGTCGATAGGCCCTCCACGACGACGGCGGCCGCCGTGCGGTGTACCTCGCCACTCCGCGCCGCGGTGCGCCGTTGCGTTGCGGCCCGTCCGCCGCCTGCACCACGGCGTGAAGGGCGGCCTGGTCGGGCGTGAACGCGCCGCCGACCGGATAGGTGCGTGTGACGTCACTCGCGTAGCCGCGAAACTCGGCGCCAGCGTCGATCAGGCCCAGATCCCCTGGCGGAGCACGCGCGAGGAGGGGGGAAAATGGAGCACGGCCGAGTTGGTCCCGCTCCCCACGATCGTGTCGTAGGCGGGGCGGTCAGCCCCGTGGCGCAGGAACTCGGCTTCCAACTCGATCTGGACCCCGCGCTCGGTGAGGCCTGGCGAGAGCCACGGCTCGATCGCTCGAAACCCCGCTCGGGTGGCGCGCTCGGCCCTCCGCATGCGCTCGAGTTCCACCGCGTCCTTGGCGCGGCGCACGTGGTTGAGACCGCGGCGCAGCTCCCCTGTCGACTCGCGGAGGCGGTGGCTGCGGTCAGTGGCGCGCCGAGGCCCGCCAGCGGACGCCCGGCGCGCGCCGCGAGCCACCCGTCGAACTCGGAGGCGGGGACGCCCCCGGGCTCCCGGCTGGCTCCGGTCCACACCAACTCCTCGCGCGACAGGGGAACGACGAAGTCGACCCAGCCCTCGGAGGGGTCGAAGGCCAGCACGCCACCGGGCCGTTCGCGATCGGTCGAGTACGAAGTACTCGGAGTGGGAGCGAAACGGATATGTCAAGTCCGCTCGACCGGGGATGGCAACCGGCTCGCCGGCGCCGATCACCACCACCTCCGGGCCGAGATTCCAGCGCTCGGCCACTGCCTGGCGGCGCCGCTCCAGGCTCGGTGGAGGTCTCGATCCGGTGGGCTGTTCATGACGGGCGCGAGCAACCTAGCAGCGGGACGGAGCGCGCGGCCCGCTAGCCTCACCGCGCCTGCATCCGATGTTCTCGCCCTTCCATCGCGGTGGCAGCGGGCCGCCGCTCGTCTGCCTGCACGGTTTCCTCGACACCTGGCGGACGTGGGAGCTCGTCCTCCCGGCGCTGGAGGCTCACCACGACACGCTCGCGCTGACGTTGGCCGGCCACGCCGGCGGGCCGCCGATCAGCAATCAGGTCGATGGCCCATCCCTCGTCGACGCCGTCGAACAGGCCATGGAGGACGTCGGGTGGCCCACCGCACACGTGGTGGGAAACTCGCTGGGGGGATACGTCGCCCTCCAGCTCGCCGCCCGCGGCCGGGCCATGAGCGTCGTGGCGCTGGCGCCCGCCGGCGGCTGGGCTCCGGACGACGATTCGTTCCGTGGCCTGCTCGCGTTTCAGCGGACGCTGCCCGCGCAGGCCCTAGCTGCCGCGCCCCATATCGACGCGATCCTCGCGACGCCCGAGGGGCGGCGCCGCGCCACCGAGCTGCTGACGGTGAACTCCAGCACATCCCGTCCGAGCTGCTGGCTCACCAGGTACTCGCGATTGCCAGCTGCCCCGCCGCCGACCAGCTGATCGAGGCCGGACTCCGCGACGATTGGGCGCTTGACCCGGCGGATATCGCGTGCCGGGTGCGAATCGTGTGGGGAGCGCGGGACCGGCTCCTTCCGTGGCCATGGGCCGCCGTGCGGTATCGGCGCGACCTACTACCGCATGCCGACTGGATCGTGCTCGACGACGTCGGCCACTGCCCAGCTGGACGTCCCGCGCGAAGCCTCCCAGCTGGTTCTCGGCCTCACCTCCCCGTAGCCGTCTCAGCGCTCCCGGTCGAGGGCGGCTCTCAACGCGTTCAGGTCCGGCGAGCCGAACACCACCCGGTACGGGTCGCGACGTAGACGAGATCGAGATTGACTCCCGCCCGCGCCACCTTGCGGGTCAGGTCGGCCAGTACGCCCGGCCGGTCCTCGACCTCGATCACGACCACCTCACGCTCGCGGCTGACGGCGAGGTGGGAAATGGCCAGCAGATGCTTCGCGGCCTCCCCGTGCCGCACGAGGATGTGCAGCTCGGCTCGCTCACCCGGACCTATACACGTGGCGGCGGCGATATTTCACCCCCGCGTCGCTGATCGCGGCAGCGACGTCTGCCAACGCCCCGGGCGTGTTCTCAATGTCAATGACCAGGTCGACTGGCATGCGCGACGCAGCACCTTGCCCATTGGCTGGTGTCCGGGGATCCTAACTGCAGCACTGCCGCCACGGGCGGTCAGCCCCGATCCGATGCTAGATTCAGGACCCCCGCGGTGGGCGTAGCTCAGCTGGTAGAGCTCCTGGTTGTGGTCCAGGCGGTCGGGGGTTCGAGTCCCCTCGCTCACCCTCTTGTGATGTCTCGGGACATGTGTCTCACATGTCTCGGGACATAGGTCTCATTTCGGGGAGCTCGGCCAGCGGCCGGGCTCTCGTTCTTGGTTGCGCCAGTAGACCTTCTTGGGATTGATGAGATCGGTTGAGAGGACTTCGATGCAAGCGTCTGATCTCCGCCCACTGCTCCAGATCGACCACACGCCTTCCTCCTCGCCGATCACCAGATCAAACGAGGGTCAGGACCCGGCCGCACGAACCGGCCCCCAGGCCAGGTGGGTCACTTTTGAACCGGCGCAGGTGGGCCAGTATTCAAGCGGCGCCCAAACAGACTCATCGCTCGACCCGGCTGATTTCATCAACTAGGCGGTTATGCGATCGGGACGTCCTCAGGACCCCTGGCGCTGAGCCTGCGGAGATCCAACAGACGCGTGCGCAACACACGAGGCGACGCGCTAGCGCTGTGGCAACGCTTCCGCTTCGGCCCAAGAGCGTCAGCATCGCACCTCCACCGGGTCAGAAAACTATTCATAAGCAGGTGAATTGCCTTAAACGCAACGGACGGACCCTCGCCTTTCCGACCGACCCGGATGCGACCCTCACGGCACCCGACCAGCAGGAGGCCCGAGTGCCCGGACCCGGACGCAACCAACCCTGCCCCTGCGGCTCAGGCCGCAAGACCAAACGCTGCTGCGGCGAGCAACGCGGTCCCTCCGAGGACCAACTCGCCCGCGCCCACCTCGCGACGCTCGCCCACGACGCCATCCACGACCTCGCCCACCTCTCAGACGACGCGCTCGAAATCCTCTCGGAAGGCCTGTTCGACCTTCCCACGATCGACCTCTCCCTGCACGTCAAGCTCCCCGAGCTGATCACCCCAGAGCAACAGCGTCTCCGCGACGCCGTCGCCGACGACGATCCCGACCGAGGCTGGGAAGAACTCCGAACGGTCACCGAGCAGATCGACACCCCACAACAACGCGCCCGCCTCGCCGACGCGATCCTCCGACTACGCGACCAGCAGCGCCTGACCCGCACCCAAGCCGCCTACGCGATCTACCACCTCAACACCCGATCCCAGCACCTCCTCGCCGCCAGCCTCACCCACACCATCGCCGTCACAGTCGGCGCTAGCCGCACCCCCGGCGGCCTCCAAATCGCCGCCTAACCCCGATCGTTTATCCGGGGGAAGTGGCTAGGTGCTAGCAGATCCCCTGCTAACGATGGGGGTCAACCGAACTCTCCTGCGCTTGCTCCTGGCTTCCCCTCCGTCGCCCATGCGGCTGCGATGTCCTCGAGCCCTGCTTCAAGCGTTCCCGGGGCCGAAGCAGAAGCCTTGAACCGAGTCCGGCCACACCCTCAACGGCGGTAGAGTGCGGGTTCCCTCAGACGCGGTGGATCGCGTCCCGGCGAGACTACGTTCGATGTCAGTTCGGCGCTTCCTCATCGTGCTTGGTGTCTGCGCTTGCGCGCTCTATCGCGGGCTGTTGCGCCGGGCGATCGTGACCTGGGGCGCGACGGCGGCCGAGGCTCGTTCTCGACTGCCCGGCGACGAGCTGCTCGAGGACGCCGACGGCGTCGCGACGCGGGCGATCGAGATAGACGCTCCGGCGTCCGCGGTCTGGCCGTGGATAGCCCAAATGGGCCCGTCGCCACGGGCCGGCGCGTACACCTATGACTGGATCGAAAACCTGCTCGGCCTGAACATGCACAGCGCGGACCGCGTGCTGCCGGAGTTCCAACACCCCGACGTTGGCGACACGATCGCCTACGGCGCGAACAAGATGCGCCTGGAACGCGTCGAGCCTGAGCGCGTGCTCGCGTGGCGCTCTGAGAATGGCAACTGGGTCTGGAGCTTCGTGCTTACTCAAAGCAACCGGAGCACGAGGCTGATCAGTCGCAACCGCTTTCGCCTGCCGCGACTGATCGATCGTGTCGGGATGATCCCGCTCGAGCCCGGGTCGCTGATCATGGAGCGCAAGATGCTTCTTGGGATCAAGGCACGAGCGGAGCGGCTCGCCGCCGGCGGCGTCGGCGCGATCGAGCGTGGGTGAGTCGCTGGGTGAGGCATCTGGGAAGGACGCCGCCGTTTCGTGGGTCACACGGCCGAGGTCGTGTCCGGCAGCCTCGCGGAGGTGTCTTTTCGCCGGCTCGGCGGGCTCGATCAATGGGTGATGATTCGCGGCGAGAGCGTCGCCAACCCGCCGTTGATCCTTTTGCACGGCGGGCCGGGGCTCAGCGAGACGGGCTTCTTTCGTTACTTCAACGCGCCGCTGGAGAAGACGCTTCACCTGCGTGTACTGGGATCAGCGCGCCGCCGGTAAGTCGTTTGACCGCGGCATTTCTCGCGCGTCGATGACGGTCGAGCGGTTCGTCTCCGATCTCGACGAGCTGGTCGACGCTGTGCGCGAGCGTCTGGGCAAGACGCAGGTTGCGATCTTCGGTCATTCCTGGGGTTCTGCGCTCGGGGTGCTGTACGCGGCGCGGTTTCCCGAGAAGGTCGCGGCGTACGTGGGCAGCGGGCAGATCGGCGACTGGGCGGCGGGCGAGTCGGCGTCATACGAGTTTGCGCTCGCCGAAGCGCAGCGCGTCGGCAACCGCAGGGCGCTGCGCAAGCTGCGGACGATCGGCCCGCCGCCGCACACGGCCGACGCCGTGTTCACGCAGCGCACGTGGCTGTCGCGCCTCGAAGGCCGGATGGCCCCCCGCGCCTTGTGGAAGGTGGCACGAGCCGTGCTCGGTAGCCGGGAGTCCTCGATCTTCGAGCTGCCCAGCACGATGCGCGGCTTTCGGTTTTCGATTGATGCGATGTGGGCTGAGGTCTCGCGCCTGAATCTGATCGAGCTGGTGCCCGCGTTGCGGATGCCGGTGTTCTTCTTCCTCGGTCGCCAGGATCACTGGGTTCCGCCGCAGGCCAGCGTGGCGTATTACGAGGCGCTCACCGCGCCCTCGAAGAAGCTCGTCTGGTTTGAGCACTCCGGCCACGAGCCGTTCATGGACGAGCCGGCCAAGTTCAATGCCGCGATCGCGGAGTTCGTTCGGCCACTCCTCCGCTAGCCGGACGACGGCCGGTGACGGCGATCGAGGACAAGCGCACGGAGTACCCCGGAACGCTCACCTGTAACGAAGTCAAGGGCGGGAATCGCGATTCGCCCGGTCTGGCAAAGTGTCCGGACCGACGACCGTCGGCTGGGATCGGCAGCCAACAGGCCAGTCCGGCCGCAGGATCGCCGAACGCCGCGGCGACAGCAAACGATGAGCCAAGGACCACTTCCGCGAACCACCGCCTGGCGTGCCGTCGCCCGCTGTTTTGTAAGAAGCATGCTGATGCTCGCTCGAGGCGAGCTTCGCTGCCCCGCGACAACGTCGGCCGAGTGCTGCAGTTCGCCGACGGCACCCGCGCACGCGTCTACCGCGAGACCGTCGCATCCAGGACGCCCAGCGACCCATGCTTCCTCGCCGTCTCGTTCCGGGTCAGGGTGATCCGCGCGAGGGCACGCCTGGTTTAGGACCGAGAGCATCCTGAACACGCCACTCTTCGTCGGCTTCCCCGGCTTCGCCTCCAAGCTCTGGCTCGCGCACGATCGCCACGCGATCTACCGGGACTGTATGAGTGGGACGGCGCCGACCGGGCCGAGCAATACGCCCGGTCGCTGTGGCGAGTGCTCGAGCTTGGGTGCGAGCAAGGCTCGATCGACTTCCGCGTGTTCCCCGGCCTGCGACGCGACGAGGTGCTCGCGGACCCCGGCCTGCTCGATCGCCAAGCACCCACCGACCCGCAAGCATGGTGGCGCGTCGCGATCCCCGCTTGAGAAGCGCGCGGACACGCTAGTCGTCATCGTGGTCGAGGGGGCTCCCTTCCGAGCAGATCGAGCTGGAGCGCACCAGGATCCTCGAGGGAGAGGGCGGTGTCACCCACATGCACTACCGGTCCGGCGGTGAGAGGGGGGAGGGGGGTGATGCGGTCGGGGGTTCGAGCCCCCTCGCTCACCCTTCGTGAAAAGCCACGATTAGAGGGTGTTGCAAAAGGGTGGGTCTGTCCGGCGGGTTGAAGACCATCGTGTGATGGCTGAGAACTTCATGGTGTGTGATCGGGAGCAGGGGTGGTTGATGCCTCCGAGCGTGCGGGATTGGCTGCCGGAGGGGCATTTGGCGTGGTTTGTGCTTGATGTGGTCGACCGGCTGGATCTGGAGGCGATCTTTGAGGAGTACCGGGCTGGTGGAGTTGGCCGGCCGGCGCATCATCCGCGGATGATGGTCGCGCTGCTCTTGTACTCGTATTCGGTGGGGGAGCGTTCCTCGCGGCGGATCGAGCGCCGCTGTGTGGAGGATGTGGCGTTCCGGGTGATCGCGGCGAATCAGGCGCCTGATCACACGACGATCGCGAGGTTCCGGATCAGGCACGCGCGGGCGTTGGCGGATCTGTTCGTTGGCGTGCTGGATTTGTGTCGGAAGGCGGGGATGGTGAAGGTCGGGAGGGTTGCTGTGGATGGGACGAAGATGGCCGCGAACGCGAGCTTGGGCGCGAACCGCAAGCACTCGGCGATTCGGGCTGAGATCGAGCGGATCCTGGCCGAGGCGGACGAGATCGACGCGACGGAGGATGAGTTGTATGGGGACGGGCGCGGCGATGAGTTGCCGGCCGAACTCGCCGACCCGGTCTCGCGCCGGGAGCGGCTCGAGCGCGCTGCGCGGGAGCTCGAGGCCGAGGAGCGGGCTCGCCAAGCCGAGCACGAGGCGGTGGTCATGCGTCGCGAGGAGCATCGCGACCGGACTGGCAAGTACCCGCGGGGGCGGCCGCCGAAGGCGCCTGATCCGGCGCTGTTTGCGAACAGCAAGCGCAACATCACCGATCCGGACAGCCGGATCATGTCCACGTGCGGCGCGCACGTGCAGGGCTATAACGCGCAAACGGTGGTCGGCGAGGGACAGGTGATCCTCGCCGCCGCGGTGACCAACTCCGGCAACGACAGCAATCAGCTCTCACCGATGGTCAAAGCAGCACGCGAGAACCTCGAGGCGATCGAGCACGACGGTGCGATTGAGTGCGTGCTGGCCGACGGCGCCTATTGGAACCACGACGACATCGCTGCTGTCCGCCAGACCAACACCACCGTTGTGATCCCGACCAGCGACCCGCACCACAAAGGCGAGCGCAAGCTCGGCCCTCGCCAGGGTCACGAAGCCGAGCGGATCAACAAGATCCTCGCGACCGAAACCGGCCGCAGGCTCTACCGCCGACGAGCCGCGATCGTCGAACCCGTCTTCGCGCACACCAAACAGACGCGCGGGATCCGCGCATTCAGTCGCCGAGGGATCACCGCCGTCGAACACGAATGGCAGCTGATCGCGACCACCCACAACCTCCTCAAACTGTTCCGCCACCCACCCGCGACCGCCTGATCGGGCCGATCCCGGGCGCCTGAGCGCGCGACCGGGCGTCTCACGTGCGCCTGCCAGCCGCTCTCACAACGATCCCCGCGCTCCCGACGCGCTCGCAGAACATCGCACCCCCCAAAACCGTCCACACCGACGCCCACTCACCCCTTACGCAACACCCTCTTAACAGGGTTTTTTGGTGCGTTGCTCGGAGATGCGATCTCGAGTGAGGGAGTTACAGTCGTTCCGCTATTCGGGCTGCAATGCCTGGATCGCCAGGTAGTGCACGGCAGGCCGCGAGCAGGCAGCGAATGGGAATGGAACGCGCTTGGAAGATTTCCCGTGGGGCAGATAGATGCGGAGTCCCGCCGCGGCCCTGTGCCCGCACCGCGATCGTGAGTAGATCCCGACATCGGTGATGCGCAGTACGGCCCGGGCCGTGGCCCCGCGACCGAGGCGCACTGACTCAACGCGCTTCCTGGTGTCCCGGCGCGCTGCCCTGCCGAGTTGGTTGCCCCGGATGTCGACGGCTGAGATCCGTGGATAGCCGCGCAGCACACATGCGTGGCCGGACAGGTTCGTCATCTGGACGTTGTAGTCGACGGCATGTCGGAGGGTGGCGGCGGGCTGCGTATCCAGCCAGACGACCAGGCCGGCGGTCGTGCATCTCGGTGGCTGCGCTGTTCCGGCCGCCACAGCCGTGAGAGGGCCAAGCGTCGTGGCGGCGGCCGCCGCACCGGCCATTAGGGCGGCGGGCAGCGGTCTGCGCAGGCCCCTCGAGATACGTAAGACGAAACGCACTTTGGCCTCCCCCTGGGTCGTGTAGGATGACCTCGGGCTGACATGATTGCAGGCCCTCTGCGTGCTCGAGGTCTCAAGGGGAGAGCAAGTGTGCTGCGCAAAGCCGTGAGTCGCGCACCCAGGTCGAAACGCTCGCGATCGACACGTGTCGAGATGCGTTCAGGCGGTGCGCGTCAGCGATTTAGCTGTGGTGCGCAGGGGTCACTACATATACGTAAGGGGCGACGGGTCGGGCGTGGGCACGCCCAGCGCGTCATGTCAGGAGCGAGGCGATGACTAGCTTTACGGAAAGGCCGCGTCGGGCTGACGACGAGCGACTCGACGACGAGACGCAGTCGCTGGTGGAGGAGTTGTGGACTACCCCGGTGGGTCGGCGATGGGTGTTGAAGGCCGGGTTGGCGTCGGCGGCTGCGCTCGGCGTGGCATCGCAGCGCACGACGACTGCCGCGCAGGCCGCCGCGAGGAAGCGGACCCCGCGAGTGGAGTCGACGGATTTGCAGTTCGTGCTCGGGCATCTGCCGGGGGTATCGAAGCTGAGCCTGCACGCGGACGGGAAACGAATTCCGCTCAAGCGACATACGAAAGCGTCGCGGGCCGTGTTGAGACGTCGGGGAGGCGTGTGGCGGGCCGCCGATTTGTCGCAGCTGAGTCATCACGTCACTGGTGTGAAGCTGCCCGCGCATCGGGCGCTGGTCGTTTCGGTGTATGGAAAACGGGGACGGCACGAGGTGCTGGTCGCGCAGATGTGGCACGTGCCGCGGGCGGCGACGATCAGGCTGGCGAAGGCCTCGCATCGCGCGACCGGGTCGCTGCGCCACGTTGTGGGCTCCACCCGCCGTCTTTCGGAGCTGGGGCTGACGCCCTCACAGGTCCGCTCGGCGCGCGCGGTCGCGCAGCTGGAGACCGTCGGCGATGCTTCCCAGACTGCGCTGACTCTGACGATGATGCACCCCAATATCGCCACCTTGGACCCGACGGCGGCGGCGGCGACGAAGGCCTTGCTGACCGCCAAGAACACCCCCGCCGGGACCGCGGTAAGCGACCTGGGGCAGGTCATCCAGAAGATGCAAAACCACTCGCAGGACTGGGCCAAGCCCGTCAAGGCGACGAACCACGACGGCAGTCTCGCCACGATTGCGATTCCGATCCTCCAGCCAGATCCCCCCAATCCCCCCAAGGTCGTCGGGTATAACAACACCGGCTTCTCGACGCTTCAGCTCAGCACTGCCGGCGCGTTTACGACGGCTGTCACCACGGCGGTAACGGCGGGGATCACGGGCGTGCGGAACACCGCCAGCCTGGGTGCGGTGATCGACGAGCCGCTGGATCAGGACCCAGCCGCGTCAACGCAGACGTGGGTGCAGCCGCAGGGCATGATGGCTCAGCCCCAGTCGCCGGGCTCGCGAAAGGCGGGGGCGGGACTCAACATCAACATCACCAATCCCGGGTTCCTGTTCGGGACCAAGACCGAGGTCACCGGCCCCTACAACAACGGACAGGTACCGCTCCAGCTCTACAACAACTTCGTCCGCTGGCTTTGGGTGTACGTCCAATACATCGGGAAGGACAACACGAATCTCTCCGCCAACCCGAGCGCCTCGTGGCCCGATACCAAGTACTCACAGTCGCTCGGACTGCTGCCGCAGGTCTTCACCCTGTTCGGTGTCCCCCTGTGGGGCACGAATGACATCTCGGTCAACCTGAACTTCCCGGAGAAAGCCCACACCGCGCGGCTTCTGTTCTGCGGGCTGGGCAGCAACCTCCTCGACGGGAGCTGGCGCCAGTACTTCCCCGCCGACGCCTACCTCGACTCCAACGGCAACCAGATGATCGCCCCCCAGGGCGAGGTGCTCTTTCCATCGATCGTCACCGGCATCCTCACGATCGGCCTGGGCGCGTTTGCGTTGGCGACGGATTTTGACATCGCCACCACCTGGGACGAAATCCGGAAGGTCGCCTTCCGGAGCACGTTCGACCCCGACTTGGACGCCGAGGCCTACGCCGCCTTATACAGTTCGGCGCACTTGGTGCTGCCGGCCCTTGAGGCCCTGGCGATGGGCATCATCGCCGGTGGGGCGACGGCCGAGTCCATCCAAGCCAACGGTGGCAAGCATCGACAACCTCTGGAACCTCCTGCTCGGTCTGGCGAGCGTGATTCCGAAGATCATCTTCAACCCTGTGAAGGAGGACTGGTGGTTGAAAGTGGCCGCCGCGATCGTTGGGTCGGACAGCTTGGACAAGATTATCCAGGCGATTCCGATCCTTGGTGAGCTAATCGCTGTGCTTACCCTCGCCGGGGACATCGTGACGTTGGGGGAGGTGTGTGCGGAGACGATCGTGTCGCCGTGGGTGATCGAGAACGAGGTGAGTCTGACGTATGCGGCCACGGTGACGATCTCTCACGCGACCAACGACGCGACGTTCCCGCGGAGTGCGACGTCGTACTCGTTGACGGCCCAGATCGATGGTTCGAAGGTGCTCGATCCGATCAACGGAACGGTCACCCAGGGTCAGTCAGCCCCGGTGGTCGTGCAGGTGCCGAATGCCCCGTTTGGGGGATCTCAGATCCAATGGACTGTGGTGTTCACGAACGCCGCCGGGCAGCAGGTCGGAACCGGTGCCTCCCCCAAGTACACCAATGATGATCCCTCGAACCCGCCGTCGGTGGTGGCGATCACGATTACCGAGATTCCGGTGCCGATCACGGCGACGACGGTGTTCGAGCGCTCAGATACGACCGGGTACAGCAGCGCAGCCGGAGGGTACACGTGGTCGAGTCAGATCACGGATACGGGCACCATCTTGAGCAAGGGTGTCCAGCAGGTGACCGGCGCCACGGTGTCGACGTTGGCCGGGGTCGCGGGAGTGGTGTGGGAACAGGACAACCAGTTCTACGTGCGAGGGGTCCCGGTGGCGCAGAACGGCGCGACGATCTCGTTGGGCGCGGCGAGCGTCGAGGGGTTTGCCCGCCGCCCGTTTCTGCTGCTCGATCCCTTCGTGCAGAGAGCCGATGAGGGCAACCACGTCCTGCTCGCGCCCGACCCGAACACCCAGTACTACCACGTCCGCAAGGTGTCGCTGGACGCGACTACGGGCGCGCCCTCGTGGGACCCGACCGTGTCCTATGGCACCTTCTTGTTGCCCGTGTCGGCGGCGGCGTTGCACTCCTCCGGACACGTGGTGGCGATCCATACCGACAGCGGCCGGTTCGGATGGCTAAAGCCGGTAGTAACAACACCGAATCCGGTGTTGGCCGCCTACAGCGCAGGCTCCGGTACCCAGGTCGGCCTGCTGAACACACCGATCGCGCTCGCGGTGACCAATGCGGGCACGGTGCTCGTGCTCGAGGCCGGCGGGCAGCTCGCCGCGTTCGATCTCAACGGCAACCCCGTCCCGTACTTCGGGACGTCGCTGACCCGGAGGGCGCTCATGGCACCCGGGCGCCGGCGCCGCGGCGCGACGCAGGGACAGTTCACGCTACCGCTGGTTTCATCGGGCACCTACCTCGATGTGGCGGTCGACGGTGCCGCACAGATCTATGTTCTGTACTACACCGGCGATGGGGTGGCGCCGAGTGACTACCGCGTAGACGTGTACACCCAGGCCGGTGCGGTGCTCGACACCAACAGTCCCGGTGTCAACGTCCCGCACCTGGCCGTCGACTACTGGCGCAACATCTATGCCGGCAACTTCAACCCGCTCGCGGGCATCGTCAGCGGTCAGCCGCACATCGACCCCGCGCTCGGCGTGGCCGAGCCCTCCATGAGCGTGTTCATCCCGACCAACCCGACCAAGAAGCGAAAGGCAAAGTCCAAGCCACCGCAAAAGAGCGCGTGATCGACTGATCGCGTGCCGCGATGAATGGCCTCACGCATGAGTGAGCATGGCCGCCGCGGCGGGTTTGGCCCGCGGGGCTGGCGGGCGTTGGGTCGCGGTGGCGGTGGCTGGCGCCGCTGGCGTTTGCCGTGGCGGGATTGACATTTGGCTGGTTCGCCTCGACGCACCGGCCAGTGGCGGCGAACGCGTCGCCCGGCATGGCGGCCTCGGGCGCACGAGGGGGCGGATTG
Source organism: uncultured Solirubrobacterales bacterium (assembly GCA_963734775.1). Taxonomy (GTDB): domain Bacteria; phylum Actinomycetota; class Thermoleophilia; order Solirubrobacterales; family Solirubrobacteraceae; genus Palsa-465. Next base: position 180,882 of record CAVTJE010000030.1, on the reverse strand, counting down.
GCGGCGCTGTCGCGGCTCTCGCCGCAGGCGCAGTCGGTGATCTCCTCGACGGTGGCGGCGGGGGACGCGCGGTTCGCTCCCGGCGCGCGGGCCGGCCGGGTTCGGGCTCAGCGGGGGTGGGACCGCGGCGACGCTCGGACAGCGGCGGGGTGAGCGTCGACGGTGGCGGAGTGCGCTTGTCGCTGGGCGGGCTCGCCGTTGGACGGGCTGGTCGACTTCGGCCCCTGGCCGCGGTGGCGCCGCGGGCGCGCGGTGATCGGGTGGTCTACGCGCGAGGGAGCGGAGTGTCCGAGTGGTACGCGGCCGGGCCGCTCGGCCTCGAGCAGGGATTTACGCTATCGCGCCGCCCCGCCGGCCGCTCGGGTGCGGTGACACTGGCGCTCGCGCTCGGAGGGTTGCCCGCCCGAATGTCCGGTCAGCCGGAGTCGAGTTCCTGGCGCGCTCGGGGCGGGTGGCGTTGCGCTACGGGGGCCTCGTCGCGTCGGATGCGCGCGGGCGGCGATTGTCGGCCCGGCTGTCGCTATCAGGCTCGCGCCTCCTTTTGCGGGTGGCCGACCGCGGCGCCCGCTATCCGCTGCGGATCGACCCGTTCATCCAGCAGGGATCAAAGCTGACCGGGGCGAACGAAAGCGGCCCGGGCCAGTTCGGCTGCCGCGTCGCGGTGTCGGGCGACGGAGGCACGGCGCTGGTCGGCGGATCCGACGATAACGGCTTCGGCTCGGCGTGGGTATTCACGCGCGCCGGCGGCACTTGGACGCAGCAGGGACCAAAGCTCACCGCGCCAGCTTCTGCGGAGTTGTTTCGGCTGGAGCGTGGCGCTGTCGTGGGACGGCAACACGGCGCTGATCGGCGCGCCGGTTGCTAACGGCGGACGTTGGGGCGGCGTACGTGTTCGTGCGGTCGGGTGGCACGTGGTCCCAGCAGGGGTCGGCTCTGATCGGGACCGGCGGGACTGGCCGGTGCCGCCATCGGCTCGAGCGTCGCGCTCTCCGGTGACGGGAACACCGCGCTGATCGGTGGGCCGGCAACGACAACCAATGTCGGCGCCGCGTGGGTGTTCACCCGCTCGGGCGGCACTTGGACGCAGCAGGGACCAAAGCTCGTCCGGCCCGGTCGAGAGCGGGCAGGGCTTCTTCGGCTGGAGCGTGGCGCTGTCCGGTGACGGGGGTACGGCGCTGATCGGCGGAATCGGCGACAACGAAGATACTGGCGCGGCGTGGGTGTTCAGCGCTCGGCCAGCACGTGGGCGCAGCAAGGACCGAAGCTGACCGGCACCCAAGGCAACGCCGATTTCGGCTCCAGCGTCGCCCTCGACTTCGACGGTGCGACCGCGCTCATCGGCAGCCCTGGAGCTGGAACGGCCTCGGTGTTCGCGCGCTCGGGCACCTCCTGGACCCAGCAGGGATCGACGCTCACTCCGAACCAGACCTTCTCCGGTAATTTCGGCACCAGCACGGCGCTGTCCGCCGACGGGGGCACGGCGCTGATAGGTGCTAACGAAGCCAACACCAACGTGGGAGGCGCTTGGACGTTCGCCCGCTCGGGCAGCACCTGGACGCAGCAGGGCCCAGAGCTCAGCGCGGCTGGCGAGAGCGGACAGGGTAATTTCGGCGCGAGCTTCGCGATGTCCGACGACGGCGCTACCGCGCTCATCGGCGGTCCGAGGCGACAACGGCAGCAAAGGGGCGGCGTGGGCATTCGGATCGCCCGCGCCGCCGCCGGGCGAGGTGTACTGGGACAACCCGCAGGGCGGGACAATCGGACGCGACACCACCGACGGTAACCCCGCCAACATCAACCAGAGCTTCATCACGGGGATCCAGCCGGCGGGAGGCGTGGGGATCGCCGTCGACGGGCAGCACATCTATTGGACCAACGGTTCGTCCATCGAGCGCGCGAACCTCGACGGATCCGACGTCAATCCGCAGTTCGTGCAGACAGGAGAAGGCGCGGAGCTGTTGGCGGTCGACGCCTTACACATCTACTGGGCGGTTCGAGGCGGCTCGCACATTGGGCGGGCGAACCTCGACGGCTCCCAGCCCAACAGCCAATTCATGTCGACCATCAATCCGGGCGGACCCGGCAGCAGCGTGCAAGGGTTGGCGGTCGACGGCTCCTACCTCTATTGGGTCGACTCTGGCCCGCACACCCAAAGCATCGGGAGGGCGAAGCTCGACGGAACGGCCGTCAATCAATCGTTCATCGAAACGGCGCCGGATAACCCAACCGCGCTGGCGGTTAGCAGTCAGCACATCTATTGGGCATCGCCAGAGCGCATTCTCGGGTCGGGGGGGGATCTCGGGCAGGCGAACGTTGATGGGTCAGATGTGAGCCCCGGGGTCGAAGGGCCGCCGGAGCAAACCGGAATACCGGCCGAGCTGCAGGGACTCGCCGTCGACTCTGGGGATGCCGGGGACGCGAATCTCTACGGGGCCGTTCCCTCTGGGGGAGCGATTGCACAGATGCAGCTGCCGGAGGGGACGAACAGCCCGGTCAACCCGTCGTTCATCACTGCCGATCAGAGCGGCGGACCCACCCAAGTGGCGGTGAGCGCCCCGGTCCAGCCGAACTGCCTGCGGACGTCTATCACGCCGCCTGCTCCGGTCGGCGGCGCGGTGTTCGCGCGGCCGCTCGCCCCGGGCGGCTCGGGCGCGAACGTGGTTGTGATCCCCGCCGGCGCCAGTTGGACCGGATCCGGTTCGTGTGTCGGGATCGCTGCTGGTGCGGGTGAGGTGATGACGCACCCGAGCTCGGTCGCGGTCGCGCCGGGTGCCGCGGTGGTGCTGCGCGACCAATTTGCCGGCCTGGTCTCGGCGTGGGGCGCTCAGAGCACAGCGGGCGGTGAGCCGGCCCCCAATCTGTTTCCCGGTCGCTCGGATTGGGAGACGACGGAGGCTGACGTCGTCACACCCCAGCAGCTGCTCAGCTCCTATCACGGTTGCCCGGACTGCGTGCTGCCGAACAACCTGGCGCTATCGCCCGGCCAGGCGAGTCCGGGCGTGGCCTACCAGCACGACCTCAGTGGCGCGAGCCTGATCGGCGACACGCTGACGGGCAGCTTCGCCGGCTGGAACTTCAGCGACGCCCAGCTTCCGGGCGCCACGCTGAACGGCACCGGCGTGAGCGGTGCGAACTTCACCGCTGCCGATTTGCGCGGCGCCCAGCTGACATCGCTGAACGAGGCCTCCCCGCCGACGTTCACCAACGTGCGGGTCGGCTCCTTTGACGGAGCGTGCACCGTGTTCGAGAACACCAATCTCGTGGGCACCGGGTTCACCCCCGTGAAGTCCGACCTGTTGGTCCCCGGCTGCTCGAACACCCCGCTGCTGCCCGGCAGCACCGCGCCATTGGATCTCATCTACCTGCTCACGCACACCGACCAGGCCACCATCGACTTCGCCAATGCCCAGTTCCTGGCTACCGCTGCCAACGACGCGGTGCTCGCCGGCGTTGATCTGCACGGCATCAATCTGGCCGGTGCGAGCTTCAGCGGGTTCCCCCCGGACCTCGAGTCGACCAATTTCAACGGCGCCTCCCTGCAGAAGACGATCTTTCAGCTGGCCGATCTCGCGGGCGCGCAGTTCCAGGGGGCCGTCGCGCCGGGAGCCTCGTTCCAGGACGCCAACCTGAACGGTGCGAGCTTCGCGGGGGCAACGACCAACCTTCAGAACGCCGACTTCATCCAGGCTGACGTCAGTGGCGCCAGCTTCCAGGCCGCCGACATCTCCAACGCCGTGTTCAACCGTGTGCTGGCGGTCGGTACCGACTTCAGCGCCGTGATCGCCAACAACACTGGATTTGCCGGCGCGCACATCTACGGTGACGGTCGGGCGTTCGGTGGCGCCAGACAGCTGACAGGCGCTGACTTTGTCGGCGCGGTGCTCGCGGGAAGCGAGGATGGGGCGGGCGGTTTCGATCTCACCGACGCCGACCTGACAAACGCCAAGTTCGATAACGCCCAGTGCATCGCGTGCAACTTCACCGGATCGACCCTAGACGGGGCCTCGTTCTCGGGGGCCGACCTGCCGGGCGCGCAGCTGTTGGGAGTGACGTTGCAGAACGCGTCCTTCTTCGGCGCCTGGCTGTACTGCGGGGACCTGTCCGATGATTCGTGCAGGACGGGCGGCGGCCAACCCCAATGGCCGCTCCAGCTGGGCTCACAAGAGACCTACGGGCCGGTGCCGTACTCCACTACCGCCCTGAACTCGGGGGAGTGGACGGACGTGACCGATTGCCCGGACGGGACATTGCCCGATCCCACGGCCGGGTGTCAGGGGGATCTCCTGCCCGGCGGCTCGCTGAGCGTTCCCGCGTCTTGTTCGGCTGTCGCGCTGGACGCGTGCCCGACCCCGACCTCGACCGTGTTCAACGCCCAAACCCTGCTCGCCGGCGCGCCGATCTCCCTGGTGCGGGCGGTCCCGCCCACCTGGGTCACCGCGCTCAGAGGGCAAGGCTACGACGTCGGGCTGACCGACGGTACGGTGCGGCTCGTCGGCGGCGGTGCGCGGCCGCAGGTGGTGGCCGGGAGCCACAACAGGCACTGCTCCAATGCGACGCAACCCTGTGGGGACGGCGGGCCGGCGACCCAGGCGCTGCTGGGAACACCGGCGGGGCTCGCGGTCGGGCTGGATGGGTCGCTCTACGTCGCCGACCCGGCGCTGCACCGCGTTCGCCGGATCGACCGATCGGGGTCGATCAGCACGGTTGCCGGCACCGGCCAGGCGTGCGGCGGCGCGAGCGCCGCCTGCGGCGACGGGGGCGCGGCTACCGCTGCGGCGCTCAGCGGCCCCTTCGGCGTGTGGGCCAGCCCGGGCGGCGCGCTGTTCATCGCCGACGGCGTGCGCGGCATCCGCGAGGTACTCCCGAACGGCAACATCACCACGATCGGGGCGGGTTCGGTGAGCGGCAAAGTCGTCAGCGTGGCCGGGGACGCCGGCGGCAACCTGTACGCGGCAACCAACAACCCCGACTACATAATCCAGGTCGACCTGTCCACCGGCCAGGTCACGACCGACGTCGGCACCGGCGCGAGCGGTTACAACGGCGGCTCCACCGGCAACCAGGGCGCCTTCGGCGCGCTGCCCGGCAACCAGGCCCAGATCGACCTCCCCGAGGGCTTGTCGGTCGATCTGGGTGGCGACGTCCTGTTCGCGGACGCCGGCAATGACCTGATCAGAGGCTACGACCCGTCCACCGGCAACATGATGGCCAATCTCGGCGGCCTGGTCTCCACCAGCGGCAACCCCCAGGGTGGCTTCAATGGCGACGGCCAGTATGCCGACCAGACGACCTTTCAGAACCCGGCTGCGGTGACCGCCACCCGTGGCGCCCTACTCGTGGTCGCCGATACCGGTAACTCGCGGGTGCGCCAGATCGGGCCCAGCCCCCTAGCCAACCAGAGCCCACCCCCGCCGCCACTGCCCAACAACCACTTCAAGGTCTCCCACATCACAACCCACCGCAGCGGGGCCATCACCTTCATGGTCAAGGTCCCCGGACGAGGCACGGTCGACGTGCTCGCCACCGCCTGGAAGAACAACCTCGCCCGCACGGCCGTCCGCCTGCGCCCCGCCCCGCACCGGTTCGTTTATGGCCGACGCCACGCCACCGCCCGCCGCGCAACGACGCTTCACCTCCGCCTCACGCCAAACGCCAGCGGCAGGCGGCTCGTCCGCCACCACACCTACCGCATCGTGCTGCGGCTGTGGGTGAGCTACACGCCGACCGGCGGCAGATTCCGCAGCAAGGGCTTCAAGGGATTACACCTTCCTCGCATGGCGCACTGATCCGACGGCAGCAGACTCGGCGCGTAAAGGAGTACAGTCGCCATAGGGCCGTTACCGGCCGCTACTGCTCGAACCTTCCGCGCGGGGGCCCCGCGGGCAAGTCCTGCCTATCGCTGACCTCACGGGCTGTTTCGTCCAAAAGCGCCAGAACGCCGTTACAAACAGGACCCGCCCTGTCAGCGGAGGTCTTAGAAGCGAGGGCTACGATGGCAATTCCGATCGAGATTCATGGCAGCGGCAGTCAGGCAAAAATCCGCAACCCGCTGGGCGTCCTTGGCCTGACGTTCATCACCCTCGGGATCTACTGGGTCTTCTGGTACTACTTCGTGAACAAAGAGATGGCCGAGGTTGGCCGGGCCAGGAACACCAACGAGCTTGGCGACAGCCCCGGCAAGTCTGTCCTCGCGGTCACACTGGGCGCGCTGGTCATTATCCCGGCATTCGTCTCGATCTACAACGCCTGGAAACGTCTCAACAGCGGCGAGCGGCTCACTGGGCTCACCGGGATGGAGGCCGGTCTCGGGCTTGTGCTGTGGATCTTCATTTCCCCCGTCGCGCTATACATTTTCCAGTCCAACTGGAACAAGGTGCTCGAGGCCCAGACGGATGTCGTCCCGGCTGAGGGTGCACCGTCGGCCACCGAGCCCGCGCCAGTCGTAGCGCCGTGACGGAGACCGGAAAGGTTTAGCCCGCCTCACACCAGCACTGGTCAGCCTCGCACGCCCAACTCTCGACGATCTCGTCCCTAGATTCCTACCCGGGCGGCTGGTAGGTCCCGCCGTATATGTCCGTGTTGCCGAAGCTCGGCGGACAATCTGTCGGCGGCGCCGGCTTCGTGAGCGGGCTCGACGTCAGCTCGGAATCGCGGAAGCTGTCGATTGCGGGGCAATCGGCTGCTCTCCGAGCATCGTTCCAGACCGCAGTCACCGAGCTATTGGTCGCGGTGGCGTAGTTGTAGTCGCCCAGGAACTCCGTCGTCAGGTCGTTGGCGCTCGAGGCCCGTGCGTCACCGGCCGCTCCCCGGTGGAGCGTTGTGAAGGCTCCCAGAGCGGTGCCTGTCACGCTCGCCTGCCGGACGACTCCCTCGAAATTGCGTGGACTGTCATTTGTGGTCTGGAATGGCGCCGTAAAGCCGTCGTAGACAACGTAGACGTTGTGGCCGTTCGGCGATAGAGCAACGGCCGGAAAATCAGGGCGGTCGGTCGATGCGGCCGCGTTGACCGGAGACGTCCATGTCGTTCCGCCGTTGCTCGAGAGCTGGAGGAGCGCCTGTTCGTTATTGAGCCCGCCAGCGGCATCCGACCAAGTCATGGCGATCAAGTTCGTCGCGTTGGCGCCGGTCGGCGCGCCGTTGGCGATGTCGACGCTTGGGAAGGAGTTTGTGCGCGCGCCCGTCACGCCGTCGAACGCGATGTCCGCCTGGACCGGATCGAACACGCCGACATCCGACACGTTCGCGACCGCCCGCGGCCGCTCGAAGGTCTTGCCACCGTTAAAGGACCGGGTCATCTCCTGGGCCGACTGCTTGTTCACCGCACCCTCGAAGAACACATAGACCGTCCCTTTGCTATCCGTACGGATCGCGCACCCCTGGCGTCCGATCTGTTGTGCGTTGCCGGCGGCGGGGGTGAGTTGGAGTGAATTCGAGAACGTCTTGCCGCCGTTGGTCGAGCGCGAGAAAACCACTGGCTCGGGTGATCCGTGCTTGGAGCGAAAGGCGATGTTGCACTCGTAGAGATTGCCGAAGAACGGGCTGGATGAGGCGTTGTCGGCCCAGATGTTTGGCTTGTCGCTGAACAGCGCCGAGTTCTGCTTGGTCACCACCACCGGTGAGCTCCAGGCCGAGTTCTTACCGGCGGCCGCATTGCGTAGATCGTCGGTGAATGACACCCCGACCGCCTCGTCGCCTTTGAACGCCTCGCTGCGCTTGGCGTTGACGTTCGACGTCAGATTCCCGTAATAGAGCCGCGCGCCGTTGGACCACGAGAACTTGCCGTCGGTGCCCGGTTGCGGGCCGAAGGCCAGGGTCGGATCGCCGTCTGACTCCAGGCCGGCCTCGAAATAGTTCGGCACGGTCCCGATCGGGCCGTTCTGCACGGCCGTCCCGGTGCGGGCCGACAGGCCTTGGTAGGTCGGCTGGGTCCACGACTGGCCGCCATCAAATGAGAAGTAGACACCCGAGTCTCCTATTCCGGGCGTAAACGAGCAATCGCTGCCGTCACAGGGAGCATTGTCGATCTCCTCATTGACCCCGGCAACCGCAATGCTGGGAGCGACGGGATCGAGCGTGACGGCCGGCTCATTCTGCTTGTTCTGCGGAAACGGAGCGGTGGGACTCCCGCTAGTCACCAGCGAGTCGTCAGCGGCGACGGCGGGTCCCGCAACGACCAGGAGGCCTCCCACAGCCATCACAGCCACCAGCCACGATCTCATTCCTCTCATCGACCTCTCCTCAGGGCATGAAACAAAGTCAATCCAAAGCCAGCATTTCCAGCTGGGCTCGCGGGCAAACCTCGAATCGCGTTGCCGACCTGGGGCGATGAGCGTTCCTCGCGCGTTCCTCGGCGCTGCTGGGTACGGGGGGCGCGGCGGGTGGGTCCCGGTGTCGTGGGTTTGAGTCTCAGCGCTAAGCTCTCACAATGAGCGCGATCAGCGCTCGATGGGTATGACCAACAGGGATCGTGGTGGCGGCTGTGGCCGAGATTGCCGGCAGGCGGATGACGGTCGAGATCGACGGAGACTTCGTCGTGTTCCTAATCGGGGCGCGCATCGACAAGCTCCACGCGTTCCGGAGCTTCGTCGATCTGGGCGGCCGACGCGGGATGAAACGCATGCTCGATTACCTGGTGGCTCATCCCGAGAAGGGCTTACTCGCGTACGAGATGGGCATCCCAACGATCGTGCAGTACTGGCGCTCGTTTGAACATTTGGAAGCTTTCGCGAAGGACAAAGACGATCCGCATCTCGACGTGTGGCGGGAGTACTGGCGCCGAGTTGGCAAGTCCGGCCGTACCGGCATCTGGCATGAGACTTACATGGTGAAGGCGAGCCAGTACGAAGCCGTGTACGGGAACATGCCAGCGCACGGGTTGGGCAAGGCGGGGCGACTTGTACCCGTGGCCGACTCGTCGAGTGCGCGCACCCGGCTAGCCGCGCCGACGCTCAGCCAGTAACGCCTCGTCACTATCCAGACGAGTGGTGATCGGAACCTGAGCATCCGGAGATACACGTGCATGTACTCCCACGGCGTTATCGCCATCGGATAGCAGGCCCTGGTAACAGATGACCGCCCGGTTGCTTCACCATATGTCAGCTTGCGCGTTCTGATCTTGTGCGCTGATATCGGCGAGGGACACGTCACCGTCGCTCGAGCGCTGGCGCGCGAGCTGCGCGGCCACCCCGAGGTGGCGGAGGTCGAGCTGCGGACGTCGCTCGAGGTCATGGGGCCGCGGCTCGGCCGGTTTCTCGAGCGTGGCTTCCGCCGGCACATCGAACAGATCGGCTGGAGCTACGAGCTCGCCTATCAGGTGTTCGGGCGCTCGGGACCGGGCGTCTGGTTTGGACAGCATGCGCTTGCGATTCTGGGCGGTCGCGCCCTGCGGCGGGTCATCGATGGGGCCGGGGCGAACGTCGTCGTCGTCGAATATCCCCTGTTCAGCGCGGCCCTGGGCGAGCTGCGTCGACGTGGCCGGCTCGCCGTCCCCGTCCTCTCATCGATCTCCGACCCGGCCGGGCTGCGCTATTGGGCGCATCCCGGCATCGACATGCATTTGCTGTCCTGGGCCGAGTCGCGCGACGAGGTCGATCGCGTCGCGGGCCCGGGACGTGCGGTGGCGGTCCGCCCGTTGGTCGACCCCCGGTTCTACCTCGCCGGGCGCCACGCGGTCGCTCGCGCCGCGACGGGGCTTCCTGAGCGGGGAACCATGGTGGTCGTTTCGGGTGGCGGGTGGGGCCTCGGGGATCTGACCGGCGCCACCCAGGCTGCACTTGCATGCGCTGCGTCGCCGCTCGTGGTCGCGCTGGCGGGTCGCAACGAGGCGCTCAGGCGCGATCTCGAGCAGCAGTGGGCGCGCGAGTCGCGCGTCCGCATCCTTGGCTTCACAGCGCAGATGCCGGACCTGCTCGCCGCGGCCGACATCCTCGTCCACACCACGGGCGGCACCACGGCCCTCGAAGCGCGCGTGGTGGGATGCCGGCTGGTCAACTATGGACACGCGGCGGCTCATGTCAGGGCCCACCACCGGGCGCTTTCCGAGCGCGGGCTGGCGGAGTACGCGCCCGATCGGGCGGCGCTCGGGCCGGCGCTGGAGCGGGCGCTCGCCCGCCCGCGGCCCGATCCTCTGGACGTCGGCTCGCTCCCGGAGGCGTCGGGCGTCATCGTCGCCCAGGGTCAGGAACGCACGTGGTAGGGCAACGTCGCTACCACCACGTTGGTTCGCGCCTTGAGGACGGCGGCGAGGATGCGTCCGCGCTGGTTGTGCAGGAGCTCGCGTCGGCGCTTGCGCGGGATGATCTCCGGGATCAGGACCGTGACCAACGCGTTGTCCTGCGGAATCGAGTCGATGTACCGCAGCACGGAGCGCACAAGCGAGCGGTGGGGGTCGATCACGACCTCGATCGGGACCGGGGACTTCCACTCCTCCCAATCGTGCTTGATCTGCTCGCTTTCCTCCTCGTCGCCGGCGACGGCGAGGGCGACCACCGTCTCACCGAGCGAGAGCGCGGCGCTCAGGGCCTCCTCGGTGAGCAGGTTGACCGTGCTGGTGGGAACGATGACCACGCTCTCCCGTCGCGTCGGTCTGCTCGGTGTCTTGCCCAAGCGCAGCTGGGTGGCCACCCGGGCGTAGTAGCGCTCCGTGTCCGAGAACAGGCGCATGAGAAGCGGGACCGTGATGACCACGACCCAGGCGCCCTCGGTGAACTTCGTCAGCAGCGCGACGACGACGGCCACCGCCGTCATCGCGGCGCCGATGCCGTTTAGCGTGGCCCGTTTTCGCCAGTTCGGTGGCCGTTTGGTGGCCCAGTGGCGGACGAGGCCGACCTGGCTGATCGTGAACCCGACGAACACGCCGATCGTGAACATCGGGATCAGCCGGTTGGTTTCGCCGTTGACCGCGATGAGCAGGACCGCCGCGGCGATGGCGAGGGCCACGATGCCGTGGCGGTAGACCGGTCGTTCCGCGCGCAGGTAGAACATGTGCGGCATGCGATGGTCGCGCGCGAGGATGCTCATCAGGATGGGCAGGCCTCCGAAGCTCGTGTTGGCGGCCAGCGCCAGCACGAAGGTCACAGCCAGGTTGGAGACGTAGAAAGGCCAGCCGGTCCCGAATGCGCCAGCCGTGAGCTGAGCCAGGACCGTGACGTTGCCACGGGGCACGACATGGTGGACGCGGATCAGGATCGCCAGCCCGATCAGCATCACGCCGAGCAGGACACCAAGCGAGACCTCGGTCCGCTGCGCGGTGGTGATTCGCGGCTTGCGGAACGCGGGGACGCCGTTGGCGATCGCTTCGACCCCGGTAACGGCGGAGCAGCCGGCCGCGAACGCCCTCAGCAGCAGCACGAGTCCGACTGCCTCGGTTGCGTGGTCGGGCAACGCGGTACCGATCGTGGCCACCGGCTGGGGGTGAAACGGCCCCACCACGAGTACGGCCAGGATGCTCAGGATGAACAGCGCGGTCGGCACGGTCAGAAGCCGTGCCGACTCGGTGATGCCGAACATGTTGACCGCGGTCAGCAATACCAAGCCGATGAGGCACACGGCCAGCAGGTGGTGCGAGAGGCCCGGGAATACGCTCCCGAGGCTGGCCGCGCCCGCAGCCAGACTCACAGCCACGGTGAGGACATAGTCGACGACCAGCGACGCCGCCGCCAACAGGGCCCAGAAGCGGCCGAGATTGGCCTTGGCCACCGCGTAGGCCCCTCCGCCCTCGGGATGCGCGGCGATTACCTGCGTGTAGGAGAGGACCAGCAGTACGAGCATCCCCGCGATCACGAGCGTGATGGGGAGCACGTACTTCAGCGCGCTCGTGCCGGCAAGGACCAGCACCAGCATCATCGCCTCGGGCCCGTAGGCGACGCTCGACAGCGCGTCGAGGCTGAGCGCGGCCAGCCCCGCGCGGACGCTCAGTTCGTGGCCCGAGTCCGAATGCTTTCCTGTCCGTCGACGCGGGCGCGGGGAGTAGGCGCGACGGGTGCGGGGCCCGGGACGAGCTGGATGGGGACGCGGGAGCATCCGCCGTCTCGGCGTCGCTGGCCTCTTGCGTTGAATCGCTCAAAAAGGGGCCCCCTCGACCCGAACAGATGCTGTCGGCAGCCTACTCGTTGCGACTGTCGTCAGCCGCGGCCGCCGGACGGCGCTCGGTCGGGGGGATAATGCAGGCGAGGGCAAAGCCGACGCTCGACACCAGCGCCACACGATTGATCCTGGGACTCGAATGCCGCTGGACTGCGCCCGTATCGTTTGTCTCGTTTCCTTGGCGCTGCCTCGGGTACGCCATACAGTTGAGAACCCGGCCTGGAGGTCCCGATGAGTACAGCCCTGCAATCACTCGCCAAATACGGTCAGAGCCCCTGGCTCGACTACGTCTCTCGCGAGTTCATCCACGAGGGTGAGCTGAAGAAGCTCATCGAGGACGGGATCGTCGGCCTCACTTCGAATCCAACCATCTTCCAGGGAGCGATCGCCGAGGGCAATGCCTACGACGAGCAGCTGCGCGAGGTCCTACGCGCCGAGACCGATCCCAAGGAGGTGTTCCTGGCCCTGGCTCGCGAAGACATCCGCGACGCGTGTGATCAGCTTCGCGGCGTGTTCGAGCGCGGCGACTCGACGCGCGACGGCTGGGTCTCGCTCGAGGTTGACCCCAACCTGGCCAACGACGCCGAGGGGACCCGCGAGGAGGCCAAGCGGCTGCACGGGATGATCGAGCGCCCCAACCTGTTCGTGAAGATCCCGGGCACGCTGGCCGGGCTCCAGGCCATCGAGGAGACGATCGCGGCGGGGATTCCGGTCAACGTGACGCTGTTGTTCTCGCTCGAACGCCATCGTGGCGCCGCCGAGGCGTACCTGCGCGGCCTGCGGCGGCTGCGCGACGATGGGGGCGACCTGAGCAAGGTGGCGTCCGTGGCCTCGTTCTTCGTCTCGCGCGTCGATACCGAGGCGGACCGCCGCCTCGATGAGATCGGCGGGCACGACGATCTCAAGGGCAAGCTGGCCATCGCCAACGCCAAGCTTGCCTACGTCACCTACCAGGAGCTTTTCAGTGGCTCGGACTGGCAGGAGCTGGAGGCGGCCGGGGGCTCGCCGCAGCGCTGCCTCTGGGCCTCGACGTCGACCAAGAACCCCGCCTACCGCGACGTGCTCTATGTCGAAGAGCTGATCGGCCCGAACACGGTCAACACGATGCCGCGCGAGACCGTGGACCACTTCGAGGACCACGGCCGCGTCGAGCCGACCCTCGAGCGCGACGTCGACGGCGCCCGCCGCACGCTCGAGCGCCTCGCGCAAGCGGGGATCGACTACAACGACGTCGTGGCGGTGCTGGAGCGCGAAGGCGTGCAGAAGTTCGACGCCTCGTTCAAGCAGCTTCTCGACGGGGTGGCCGCCAAGCGCGATCAACTCATTGCCGCGTAGTCGCGGGCAGAGAGGCGCCCCAGATTTGGATCTGGGGCGTCTCGAGGAGGAGGAGTGAGCCGGGTCCTCGCGAGGACGGCTCGTTCGTCACCGACAACAGGGCAGCTAACGGCGCTGGGTGCAGCGAGCCCGACACAATGGCTGCTGCGCCCATCCCTGGACCGGTGAGCGACCACACAGTAGGTCCCGATCCCCTTCGGCGTAAGGCCGTCTTGTCATAGCGATGTGTCCGTCTTGTGAACGAAACGTTGAAGCCCGACTCGTCCCGCAGCGCCCCCGCACGCGAGGTTGGCATGATGAACTCGACACATGACGCCCGACGAAACACCGGCTGAGCCCGACGGCCAGAGCGCTCGCGGCGCGGACGAGCGAGCGGGTCGCGCCGCCAACGGCTCGGGCGAGCCGGCCAAGGCAGTGCCACCCAGCCCGATGCCGCGCGACAAACACGGCTGGCGGGTCGCCCCGGCTCCAGACGGCCGCGGCATGCCCGATCAGCACAAGCCGGCACCGCCGCATCGTCTGCGCAGCTTCTGGATGCTCGTGCTCGCGCTGCTGGTGGTGAACTGGGTTCTGCTTCTGTTGTTTCAGCCCGGCGCGCAAACGCGGGTGACGGTCCCGTTCAGCCCGTATTTCCTCAATCAGCTCCAGGCGGGTCAGATCAAGACCGTCACCTCCAAGGGCGACACGATCCAGGGCACGTTCGCGAGCAACGTGCGCTATCCGTCGACCGACAAGAATGCGACGCCGACGACCCAGTTCCAGACCCAGGTGCCGTCGTTCTGGAACGACAGCGAGCTCACCGCCGAGCTCAAGGACAAAGGCGTCGAGGTCAACGCCAAGAACCCCAATCCCGGCACCTCGCTGCTCACCGAGCTGCTGCTGGGGTTCGGTCCCACGCTGCTCCTCGTCCTGCTGTTCGTGTTGTTGATGCGGCGAGCCGCCGCCGGGGGTGGCATGGGCGCGCTCGGCAACTTCGGTCGCTCACAGGCGCGCCGGGTCGATCCGCAGCGGATCCGCGTGACGTTCGACGACGTGGCCGGGATCGACGAGGCGAAGGGCGAGCTGACCGAGATCGTCGAGTTCCTGCGCACGCCGGAGCGGTATGCGCGGCTCGGAGGGCGGATGCCCCACGGGGTCCTGCTCTTCGGAGCGCCGGGAACCGGCAAGACGCTGCTCGCACGAGCGGTGGCCGGGGAGGCTCATGCCGCGTTCTTCTCGATCGCGGCCTCGGAGTTCATCGAGGCCATCGTCGGCGTCGGCGCCTCTCGCGTCCGCGATCTGTTCGCCAAGGCCAAGGAGGCTTCGCCGGCGATCATCTTCATCGACGAGCTCGATGCCATCGGTCGCTCACGTCAGGGGTCCGCGGGAATCACCGGCGCCAACGATGAGCGCGAGCAGACGCTGGATCAGATCCTCACCGAGATGGACGGCTTTGAGTCGACCGAGGCGGTGGTCGTCCTCGGCGCCACGAATCGGCCCGAGATCCTCGACCCGGCGCTGCTGCGCCCGGGACGGTTCGACCGGCGGGTGGCCGTGCAGGCTCCCGACCGCGCGGGCCGGGTGAAGATCCTCAAGGTCCACACGCGTTCGATCCCACTGGCCCCGGACGTCGACCTTCAGGCGTTGGCCTCGACGACGCCCGGCATGGTCGGTGCCGACCTCGCGAACCTGTGCAACGAAGCGGCGCTACTGGCCGCTCGGCGCTCCCGCGACAAGGTCCAGATGAGCGACTTCACCGACGCCCTGGAGAAGATCCTGCTCGGCGCGCCGCGCGGGATCCTGCTCTCGCCGGCCGATCGGGAGCGGACCGCTTATCACGAATCCGGTCACGCGCTCGTTGGCATGCTGACGCCCGACGCCGATCCCGTGCGCAAGGTATCGATCATCCCGCGCGGCATGGCCCTGGGCGTGACGCTGTCGACGCCGGACGCAGATCGGGTCTCCTATTCGCAGGAGGAGCTCGACGCGAAGATCAAGGTCGCCCTGGGCGGCCGCGCCGCCGAGGAGGTCGTGTACGGGAAGATCAGCACGGGGGCCGAGTCGGACATCCAGCAACTGACCCAGATCGCGCGCCAGATGGTCGGCCGCTGGGGGATGAGCGACAAGGTCGGGCCGGTGTCGGTGCTGCCCATCGACGGGGCGGGGCCGCTGCTGCCCGGCGTCAGCGAGACCTCGCCGCAGACGCAGTGGCTCATCGACGAAGAGGTGCGACGCATGGTCGAGGAAGCTCACGCCGACGTCGTCCAGTTGCTGGGTGACCATCGTGACCAGCTCGACAGCCTCAGCCACGCGCTGCTGGCCGCCGAGACGCTCGACGCCGCCGATGCCTACGCGGCTGCCGACGTGGTCATGCCCATCGCAGAGCCTCAGCCGGAGACGGCGTGATCAGGGAGGCGGATGACTGATCGCCGCAAGCGGCTCTCCCTCTTGGCGGCGATCATGGGCTCGTTTGTGGCTGGGCTGGACGCGACGGCGGTCAACGTCGCGCTGCCCGCGATTCGCACTGACCTTGGTGGCGGGCTGGCCGGACAGCAGTGGGTTTCCAATGCGTACCTGCTCGCGCTCGGCTCGCTGATCCTCGTCGGCGGATCGCTGGGGGATGTATTCGGCGAGCGGCGGGTGTTCTCGATCGGCGTGGCCGGGTTCGGGATCGTCTCATTGCTGTGCGCGGCGGCGCCGAGCATCGAGGTGCTGATCGCCTGCCGGGCCCTGCAGGGTGGCTTCGGCGCGCTCCTCACCCCGAGCGCGCTGGCCATCATCGTGGCGGCCTTCCCGGCCGACGAGCGTGGAGGAGCAATCGGCTCGTGGACCGCGTGGGCGGGGATCGCCACGGTGGTCGGGCCGCTCGCGGGCGGGTTTCTCGTCGACGCCGTCTCGTGGCGGCTGATCTTCGCCGTCAATGTCCCCTTCGTCGTCTTCACGTTGGTGCTCATCTCGCGCGCCGTGCCGGCCCGGAAGATCGACGGCGAGCGCGCCCAGGTCGACTGGCTCGGCGCTGCACTGACGTTCCTCGGTCTGGCGGGACCGGTCTTGGCCCTGATCCGCGAACCCACCCTGGGCTGGAGCAGCCCGCAGGTCTGGGGCCCGGCGCTCGCCGGCGCGATCTTGCTCGGCCTGTTTCTGCGCCACGAGCGACGCACGACGGCCCCGATGCTGCCGCTGGGTCTGTTCAAGCGGCGCAACTTCGCCGTCGGCAACGTGCAGACGTTCACGATGTACGGCGGGCTGGGGGTGACGTTCTTCCTCCTCGTCCTGTTCCTGCAGGAGGTGGCCGGGTACAACGCCCTGCAGGCCGGCTTCGCCCTGCTGCCCTCGACGATCGTGATGTTCCTCCTCTCCAAGCGGATGGGGCGCCTGGCCGATCGGTACGGCCCGCGGCTGTTCATGGGCTTTGGGCCGTTGACCGCCGCCGCCGGCATGGCGCTCATGCTCAACCTCCGTGGGCACGTGAACTACTTCACCGATCTGCTCCCGGCCCTCCTGATCTTTTCGCTCGGGCTCAGCGCCACGGTGGCGCCGCTGACCGCGGCCGTCCTCTCGGACGCCGACGAATCCAACGCCGGGATCGCCTCCGGGGTCAACAACGCAATCGCTCGCATCGCCGGCCTGCTGGCCATCGGCGCAATCGGTGCAGTGATCTCGTCGCAGTTCAGCTCGACAGTCGACTCGCGGCTCGCCGGCATCCGGATCTCGCCCGCTGCGCGTGCGGCGGTTGTCGAGGCGCGCAAGCAGCCCCTCGCGCGCGTCGACGCCGCCACAACCGGGCGGCCCGTGGCGCTCGCCGTCCAGTCGGCGTCGGTCCATGCCTTCCACGTGGGCATCGGAATCTCGGCCGTGCTCGTCGCAGTCGGGGGCGTGCTTGGCCTTGTCGCTATCCGCAATCCACGGCGCGAGGTGCGCTGTGAGGACTGCGCTGGCGGTCAGCTGGCCGGCCAGCCGCTCGACGCCGGGCGCGAGCACCAGGTGACGGTGCTGCCCCCCGCCCACCCGCAGGCCGCCAGCGCTTCATAAGAGCTTCTTCGCGTTTTCCGGGCGTTCTCTTACCGAGAGGCGACACATTCGCTCGTCAGGTCAACGATCCCCACAGCGGTAAGGAATATGAAGCTGACAACGAGAAAATATGGAATTCGCGTGGCTGCCTCGGCCATCGCCGCGGTGGGCGCGTTCGCGCTCGCTCCCGCCTCCTCGGCCCTCGCCGCCGGCGGCGAGGTCGCCGAGGCGACCAGCGCCAACTGGTCGGGGTACGTCGCAGGCGGCTCGACATCGAACGGCTCTCAGCAGTTCTCCAGCGTGTCCGGGAGCTGGGTTGAGCCCAAGGCGGACTGCAGCTCCGGCGGCAGCGACGCGGCCTTCTGGGTTGGTCTGGGCGGCGCCTCGCAGGACTCGGGCGCGCTCGAGCAGACGGGTACCCAGATCAACTGCAGCGGCGGTGGCTCGGGCCAGCACTACGCCTGGTACGAGATGGTCCCGGCCGCGCCGGTCAAGCTCGACGTCCCCATCAACGCCGGTGACCACATCTCGGCCCGTGTGACCGTTGACAGCTCGAACGTGACTGTCACTCTGGCCAACCAGACCACGGGGCAGTCGAGCACCAAGACACTGCACGTCGACAACATCGATGTCTCGAGCGCCGAGTGGATCGCCGAGGCTCCCTCGCAGTGCCAGGGTGACAGCGCCACTCCGGCCGCGGGCAACTGCACGCCGGTCCCGCTGGCCAACTTCGGCACCGTCAAGTTCACGGGCGCGACGGCGACGGCCAACGGCAGCACGGGCACCATCTCGAGTTCGAATTGGGCCGCGCAGGCGGTGCAGCTGAACGGTGGCGGCAGCTCCGACGTCGGAGATTCCGGCGTGATGTACCCGGGCAGCAGCGACGCCTCCTCGGCCAGCGCGAGTCCCTCATCGCTGTCGAGCGACGGCTCGTCCTTCTCGGTCGCCGTCCAGGGCGCCGGCTCACAGGCGACCAGTTCGCCAAGCGCCTACGGCGATCCGGGTAGCGGTTACGGCGGTGGTGACCCGTACGGCGCCGGCGGCGGCGATCCGTACGGCTACGGCGGCGGCTCGTATGGTGACGGCGGCGGCGATCCGTACGGCTATGGCGGTGGCTCGTACGGTGACGGCGGCGGCTCCTACGGCGATGGCGGCGGCGTCCCCTACGGCGCCGGCGGCCCGGGCATCGTCATCTACGGCTAAGTACCAAACGTTCCGGTCGGCCCTCGGCGTCTGCCGAGGGCCGTCGGGTGCAACGATCTCCTCTGGTCAACCTAGAGGAGGCAATGTGTCTGACGGAACGGTGGCTCCGGGCGAACGCACGCGAAAGCTGGCTGACGGTGCGTCGATGCCGGAGCTGGGGCTGGGCGTGTGGCAGGTGCCCGACGGCCCGGAGTGCGAGAACGCGGTGCGGTGGGCGCTCGAGTTGGGCTACCGCCACATCGACACTGCCCAGGCCTACGGCAACGAGGCCAGCGTGGGGCGGGCGCTGGCCGCCAGCGGTGTACCACGCGAGGACGTCTTCATCACGACCAAGTTCTTTCCCCGCGAGCGCGACCCGACGGCCGAGGTCGAGCAGAGCCTGCGCCGGTTGGGTGTCGACCAGGTCGATCTCTACATCGTGCACTGGCCCGCCGGCGGCCCGACGTGGGCGTGGCCGGGGATGGAGCAGGCACGCGCGCGCGGCCACGCTCGCTCGATCGGGGTCTCGAACTTCAGCGCCGCCGAGCTCGCCGACGTGTTGGGAGTCGCCAGCACCCCGCCGGTGGTCAACCAGGTCCAGTTCAGTCCCTTCGAGTACCGCCAGGCGCTTTTGCACTACTGCGCCGAGCACGGGCTTGGCGTCGTGGCCTACAGCCCGCTGGGTACCGGTCGCCACCTGTCGGATCCGGTGGTTCTCGACGTGGCCGACCGCGTCGGTCGCACGCCCGCGCAGGTCCTCTTGCGGTGGTGCCTGCAGCGCGACACGTTCGTGATCCCGAAATCGACCAAGCGCGAGCGGATCGAGGAGAACGCTCAGGTGTTCGATTTCGAGCTGTCCGCTGAGGAGCTGGGGATGCTCGACGCCCTCGACGGCACCGGAGGCACCGATCGCGCTCGTGAGCGAAAGTGGTGGTGAGCGGGCGCCGGGGTGAGCATGCAACTGTGGACAGGTTTGGCCAGGGGGGATAAGCTTCTGCCGCTTCAGCCCGGGACCTAAATATTGGGAGCGATGACCGATCTCGCCCGGCCCGACCGAGCTGCCGAGGGAAGGCTGCTGGTCGAGCGCACGCAAACGCACGGACGGACGGTTCTCACCGTTTTCGGAGAGATCGATGTCGCGTCGGTGGACGAGCTCGAGCGCGAGCTGGCGGCGGCGCAGAAGCTCGAGCCTCGTGAGCTGGTCATCGATCTGGACGGCCTCAGCTTCATGGACAGCACCGGCCTCTACGCGCTGCTGCGGGCGTATCGCAACGCGAAGGCGAACGGTTACTCACTGTTGCTCCGGCGCGTGCCCGATCACGCCATGAGGCTGCTCCGGCTCACCGGAGTGGTGCCGCTGTTCAGGGTGATCGATTGACGCGTGGCTAGGCCACACCGCGCGCCACGCACAGGTGCTGGAGCCGCTCCATGGCCTCCGCGGCACGGCGGGGGAGGGCGTCGAGCGCCTCGGCGGCCAGGCGCAGGTCCTCGATCGTGACATCGCGCGCCTCGAGGGCGAAACGTCCGAGCCAGCGCACCGCGGCGCGCTCATAGCGCGCCGGGTCGCCGCCCCGCAGCACCAGGCAGATGCGAAGCGCATCGTCGAGAGCGATGCGAGGGAGCTCGCGGGCCGCGGCGGTGACCAATGCCTCGTTGCCCGTCTCCAGGGCACGCCGGAAGCGGGTGTAAGGATTGCCGTCGCTGGTCACGAACACATGTTCGTATAGCTGTCAAGTCCGGCGGCTTCGATGGACGCCCTGTGCAGGGGTTAAAGCTCGGCCGCTTGAGAACGGTTGGGTGGGGGAGCCGTGGTGGCGGCACCGGTCAACGTGAAACTCGGCAACGGCTAGGAGGCGAGATTCACATCGACGGCGTGGGGCGCCGTCAAAGTGAAACTCGAGGCTCTGGGGGCGGCGAGTTTCACGTTGACCGACGCCAAGAGGGGGCTGTGGCGGAGGCGGCCTCAAACGCGGTCGCCGGCCGAACCGAACGCGACAGCCAAAAACAGGCGGGGCGGCGCCCTGGCGCCGACCCCGCCCATTTAGGGGCGCGATTCAGCACCGACGACTTGGCGGTGCTCGGGCAGACGCCGCCACCCGAACCGGCCGGCGCTGGCAGATCGAGGAGTCGGCCGAAGCGGCTGTCGCGGTCGGCTCGCGAATGCCGGCGCGCGGTCGAGCTGCCGACGTTTGTTTGATGGCGCGGGCACGAGGTAGGCTCAAGTAACTGCGCCCGCTCAAACAAACGCTTAGAAGGAGGGAGAGCGGCCGGACATGGCGGTGAAATCGGCGGACCTCGAGTCACAGCTGATCGACACCGTGTGCGAACGGATTCGCACGCGTCTGCCCGACGAACAGGCCACCGCGTGCGAGACCTTCACGCGCCAGTACTACCACTGGGTACCGCCCGAGGATCTGGCCGACCGCAGCCCGCTCGATCTGTACGGCGCCGCGGTGGCGCACTGGAACCTTGCCCAGCGCCGCCGAGCCGGGCAGGCCAAGGTGCACGTCTACAACCCCGAGTTCGAGCATCACGGCTGGCAGTCGCCGCACACGGTCGTCGAGATCGTCAGCGACGACATGCCGTTCATCGTCGACTCGGTGACGATGGAGCTGGGCCGGCAGGGATACGCGATCGACCTTGTCATCCATCCGGTTGTGCGAACGCGGCGTGACGAGGACGGCAACCTGCTCGGCGTGCTCGAGCCGGGCGCGCCGCCGGGCGGATTCGGTCGCCGAGTCGATCCTCCACGTCGAGGTCGCGCGCGAGCCCGACGAGGATCGACTCATCGACCCTGCGCGACAACGTGCGGCGTGTCCTCGAGGAGGTTCGCGTGGCCGTGGCCGACTGGCAGCCGATGCGCGCGCGGGCGCTCGAGCTGGCCGAGAAGCTGATCGGCCAGCCGACCTCCGATCGGAGACGAGGACCTCGCCGAGGTCAAGGCGTTCCTGCAGTGGATGGCCGACGACCACTTCACGTTCCTCGGCTATCGCGAGTACGACTTCGTCATCAAGGACGGGCAACCGGGGCTCGAGGCGGTACCCGAGTCGGGCCTGGGGATCCTCCGCCGCCCGTCGTCGTCGCCGTTTACGAGGCTGAACGCCAAGGCCGTGGAGCTGGCGCGTTCAACCGGCGTCCTCGTTCTCACCAAGGCCAACTCGCGGGCCACCGTGCACCGCCCCGCCTACCTCGACTACATCGGGGTGAAGAGGTTCGACGACGATGGGCAGCCCACGGGCGAGTGCCGGTTCCTCGGCCTGTACACCGGCGTCGGCGTACCACGGCAGCCCGCGCGCCATCCCGCTCCTGCGTGGCAAGGTCGCCGACGTCATGCGGCTGGCGGCGTTTCCGCCCGACAGCCACGACGCCAAGGCGCTGCTGGAGATCATCGAGTCCTACCCGCGCGACTCGCTGTTCCAGATGACCAGCCAGGACCTGTTCACAATCGCCACCGGGATCCTCCGGCTCGGCGAGCGTCAGCGTGTGCGGCTGTTCGTGCGTCCCGACCAGCTCGCCCGGTTCGTCGAGTGCCTGGTGTGCATACCGCGCGACCGCTTCAACACCGAGAATCGGGAGCGGGTGGGGCAGGATCCTGCTCGACGCGTTCGCCGGCAACCATCTCGACTGGACCCTCCAGCTGTCCGAGTCGTTGCTGGTTCGCGTCCACTACATCGTGCACACGCCGCACGGCGTGCCGCCGGACATCGACGTGCGCGAGATCGAGGCGCGACTCGTGCACGCCACCCGGGCGTGGTCCGACGACCTGCGTGGGGCGCTGATCGAGGAGCACGGCGAGGAGGAGGGCCTGCGTCTGTTCCGGCGCTACGCCGGCGCGTTCCCTCCCGGCTACCGTTCCGACTGGGTCGCGCGCTCCGCGGTCGTCGACATCGGACGGATCGAGGAGCTTGAGTCCACTCGACGAACCGATCATGAGCCTCTACCGACCGCTCGAAGCGGGCGACGGGGTCGTGCGGTGCAAGCTGTTCAGCGCCGGGGGCGTCTCGCTCTCCGACGTGCTCCCGACGTTCGAGCACATGGGGGCCAAGGTCGTCGACGAGCGGCCCTACGAGATCGAGGTCACGGGCGCGGACTCGGTGTGGATCTACGACTTCGGGCTGCGGGTGACGACGGGCGACGTCGAGCGCATTCGCGACATCTTCCAGGAGACGTTCCTCGGCGTCTGGCGCGACGAGCTCGAGGACGATTGGCTCAACGGGCTCGTGCTCGCGGCCGGGCTCAGCGGCTACGAGATCACGATCGTGCGGGCCGTGGCCCGCTATCTGCGGCAGGCCGGTATTGCCTTCTCGGACCGCTACATGGAACGGACCCTGGTCGCCCATCCGGAGATCGCCGTGCTGCTGGTCGGCCTGTTCGTGGCCCGGTTCGACCCCGATCGCCACGACCCCGACCAGGCCGACAAGCTGGTGGCGCAGCTCGAGCAGGCCATCGATGCCGTGGAGAGCCTCGACGAGGACCGCATCCTGCGCAACTTCCTCGCGGTGATTCGGGCCATGCTGCGAACCAACTTCTTCCGGCGCGACGAGCGCGGTGCCCGCCTGCGCCAGATCTCCTTCAAGCTCGACCCGACGAAGGTGGCGCTGCTACCGCTTCCGCGTCCGCGCTTCGAGATCTTTGTCTACTCGCCGCGCGTGGAGGGCGTCCACCTGCGGGGAGGGAAGGTGGCCCGCGGCGGGCTGCGCTGGTCTGACCGGCGCGAGGACTTCCGCACCGAGATCCTGGGGCTGATGAAGGCGCAGATGGTCAAGAACGCGCTCATCGTCCCGGTGGGCTCGAAGGGCGGCTTCGTGGTCAAGCGCCCGCCCGTGGGCCAGGGCCGCGAGGCCCTCCACGAGGAGGCGGTGGCCTGCTACAAGTCGTTCCTCGTGCGGTCTCCTCGACCTGACCGACAACATCGTGTCGGGCGAGGTCGTCCCCCCGGACCGAGTCGTTCGCTACGACGACGATGACCCCTACCTCGTCGTCGCCGCCGACAAGGGCACGGCGAGCTTCTCCGACATCGCCAACGAGATCTCGGCCCGCTACGGGTTCTGGCTCGGCGACGCCTTCGCGTCGGGGGGCTCGCGGGGCTACGACCACAAGCAGATGGGGATCACGGCCCGGGGCGCGTGGGTGTCGGTGGCGCGACACTTCCGCGAGCTCGGCACCGACATCCAGGAGACCGACTTCACCGCCGTCGGCATCGGCGACATGTCGGGCGACGTGTTCGGGAACGGGATGCTGCTCTCGCGGCACATCAAGCTCGTGGCGGCGTTCAACCACCAGCATGTGTTCCTCGATCCCGACCCGGATCCGGAGACGAGCTTCACCGAGCGCCGGCGGCTGTTCGAGAAGCCGCGCTCGACCTGGGCCGACTACGACACCTCGATCATCTCCGAGGGCGGCGGCGTCTATCCGCGCACGGTCAAGTCGATCAAGCTCACGCCCCAGGTGCGGCGAGCATTGGGGATCGAGGCCGGGAAGCTCTCGCCGGCCGAGGTCATCCGGGCGATCCTGCGTGCGCCGGTGGACCTGCTGTGGAACGGTGGGATCGGGACGTACGTGAAGGCGACCGATGAGGACCAGGCCGACGTCGGCGACAAGGCCAACGACGGCGTCCGCGTCAACGCTGACGAGCTGCGCTGCCGCGTGGTCGGGGAGGGCGGGAACCTGGGCTTCACGCAGCTGGGTCGGATCGAATACGCGCGGGGCGGCGGGCAGATCAACACCGACGCCATCGACAACGTGGCCGGCGTCAACACCTCCGACCACGAGGTCAACATCAAGATCCTGCTCGACTCGCTGGTAACGGCCGGAGACCTGACCGAGAAGCAGCGCAACGAGCTGCTGGTGGAGATGACAGACGCCGTGGCCAAGCAGGTGCTGACCGGCAGCTACACGCAAACCCAGGCTATGAGTCTGGCCCTGGCCCAGGCCGTCCAGATGATCGATGTGCACGGTCGTCTGATCCGCCACCTGGAGCACGTCGCCGGCCTCAACCGAGACCTCGAGTTCCTGCCCAGCGACGAGGTGATCACCGACCGCAAGGCCGCCCACCAGGGCCTCGTCGCCCCCGAGCTGGCCGTCGTCATGGCCTACTGCAAGATCCAGCTCTACGCCCGGCTGCTCGAGGCCGACCTGTTCGACGACCCCTACCTCGAGCACGACCTCGAGAGCTACTTCCCCGAGCCCCTGCCCGACCTCTACGCGGACGCCATGCGAAGCCACCGGCTGCGCCGCGAGATCGTCGCGACGGTGGTGGCCAACCAGCTCGTCGACCGGGCGGGGACGACGTTCGCCTTCCGGCTCACCGAGGAAACCGGCGCGTCGTGTGCCGAGCTCGCGCGCGCCTACGCGGTGGCCCGCGAAGTGTTCAACATGCGCACGTTCTGGTCGGCCGTCGAGGACCTCGATAACCAGGTCGCGGCCGCCACGCAGCTCGACATGCTCATCGAGGCGCGCAAGCTGGTCGAGCGCGCGACGCGGTGGCTGATCCGCTCGAGTTCCGAGCCGATCAACATCGAGCTGACGATTCGCTACTTCGAACCCGGGGCGAGGATGATGCGCGCCGCGCTGCCCGACGCGCTCGACGGCGCCGAACGCGAGGGCTTCGCGGCCCGGACGACGGAGCTGCGGGAAGCCGGCGTGCCGGCCGCTCTCGCCGACTGGGTGGCGGCCCTGCCGGCGCTGCTCTCTGTCTTCGACATCGTCGAGGTGGCGGGGGTGACCAAACGCCGGGAGGAGACGGTGATGGCCACGTACTTCCAGCTCGGGGCCCGGCTCGAGCTCAACTGGCTACGAGACCGCATCATCGAGCTCCCGCGGGCCAACCGGTGGCAGGCGCTGGCCCGGGCCGCGCTGCGCGACGACCTCTACAACCTGCACCGCTCGCTGACGCGCGAGGTCCTCGACGCGGCGGGCCGAGACGCCGACAGCGACCGGGCCATCGACGCCTGGGTCCGACGTCACGAGGAGGCGCTCGAGCGCGCCCAGAGCATGCTGGCCGACATCAAGGCCTCGCGCAGCTACGACACCACGACGCTGCCCGTCGCGCTCCGCGAGATCCGCAATCTCGTCCGCGGGGGCATTCCCGCCAGCGGCGCGCCCGGTGCCGAGCCCTCGACGATGGCGGGCTGAGTTCTAACTGATCCCGACCGTGCGGCTGTAGAACCTCTTGCCGTGGGCCTGGCGCTGCCAGAGCAGCCTCACGGCGCCGGCGGCCGGGAGCCGCACGCGGACGACGAAGAAGCCTTCGCGACTGGTGGTGCTGATCCGGCTGGCCGAGGACCACTTGCGCGACCCGTGGCGGCGGTATTCGAGCGTCGCCTTCTGGGTCTGTGAGTGATCGGCCGGGCGTATTTGACCCCACACGGTGACCCTCGAGCCGTGGCGGCTGGCGGGCACCCACAGCGGCAGCCTGAAGGCGCCGTAGGACGGCTTGTGCTTGCCGCTCGCAAACACAAGCCCGGTCTGGAAGGTGCTCCAGTACGCGCGCGAGCCCGGCCGCTGTCTGGTCTGCGGGTTGTTGTCGACGAGCAGGAACTGCGCCAGCGAGGTGACCCGCGGATCGTGATAGGTCATGTACTCGCCCTCGTTGAGCCACTCCGCCTGCTGGTTGAGTGTCGTGTTGACGTACGGGTTCGGGGGCCGGGTCTTGTAGCCCCACTCGGTCAGGTACATCTTCACCCCGCCGCCGACGCGCTTGCCGTACGCGCTGTGTACGTGGTCGAGTGCGCGCTCGATCTCGCCCAGGTTGGCCAGGGTGATCTCGTTCGGGTCAGGCAGGCGCCGGTCGGGCGCGATGCCGAACGAGTAGGGGTGATAGGCGTAACCGTCGAAGGCGAACAGCCCAGGGTTGCGCGAGACGAACTTCGCGCGGCTGCCCGACTGAGGACACTCGAGATGGGCCGCCGCCTTGCCGGTGAGCGGTCGGTAGTGCGAGTCGACGCAGTACAGCTCCTGCGTGAAGGGGATTGGATACACCGCGCCGTGCGAGGCGAGCTCGCCGATGAGGAAGGTGTCGTGGCGGTGGCCGCTCGCCTTCAGCCCGCTGTACGCGGCGGCCACGAGGTGGCGGTACATGCCGGGCGAGTTGTCGACCTCGTGGCCACCGACGCGCTTGAACTGGGGGCTGAGCCAGCCGGGGATGTTGGGCTCATTCCAGATGCCCCAGTAGGCAACCCGCTGGAGGGCGGGATCCGGATCCGCCGAGGTCGGGGTCACGCCCTTTACGCCCTTGCTCGACACGCCGAGCTGTCGCGGTGGCTCGAGGCTCCCCCACGAGGCGGGCTGCCAGTGTCCGCCGTAGCGCCGGCCGATGGCCTCGACGAACTCGCGGAAGTACTTGGCGTTGGGTTTCTCTGACCAGCGGTAGCCATCGCCCTGGGCCTCGGTTGGGCCCGAGGTCGCCCACGCGGGCGCGGGCGCGGTGATCTGGAAATACACCTTGAGGCCGAGCAGGCGGCACCACGTGACGAGCTGGTCATAGCGAGTCCATGCCCCGAAGGGGTACGCGGAGGGATTGGTGGCGTCGAACCGGGGCTTCTTGCTCGCTGCGTTGTCGGGCGCGAGCAGCGACCACACGACCGAGACCTTGATGCGATCGACGCCGAGGTGCTTGGCCTCCCGCAGCGTCGCCGCCATGTGCTGGGGCGTCGCGTAGATCGTCTCGTTGTCGTCCATCAGGATCGACTGTTCGGTCTTGGAGGCGAACGCGTGGGCAGGGAGCGCGCACAGCAGCGCGCACACGGCAAGCGCCACCGGGAGCATCCGTTTCCAGACGGCCATCTGGCCAGATGGTAGTGATGCCGATTGGCCCGCAGCCGCGCTAGCCGGCGCGCGGCGAGGAAGCCACGATTCGCTCCGCCGTGCGGCGTGCGAGCGACATGATCGAGACCATCGGGTTGACGCCCGGCGCGGTGGGGAAGGCGCTCCCATCCCCGATCCAAACACCCTGGACGTCGTGAAGTTGCCCATCGCCGTCGGCGACCGAATCGCCGGGATCGGCCCCCATCCGGCAGCTGCCCATCTGGTGGGCGGTGAACAGGGTCACGTCGGCCGGCCCGTAATCAGCCCGCTGCACTCGCTCGATGAAGGCCTCGATGTCTTCGTTCGAGTCGCGCCGCCAGCACAGCTCCTGGGCATGCAGCGTGCGGATCTCGGGCGCTCCGGCGGCGTATTGGAGGCGAACCAGTTCGACGTGGGCCCTGATCATCAGGCGGCGATCGACCTCGTCGGTCAGCGACCAGCGAATCAGCGGCTGTCCGTGTGGATCGAGTACGACCTCGCCCTCGCCGTGATCACGCGCCACCGACAGGAACGGAGCCTGGTGGCGGAACATCCGCACGAACTCGCGCTTGTGCTCCTCGCCGGTGCGCCAGGGGATCCCGCTGGCGTTGATCGCGGGCATCGCGCCGACCGACTCGATGAGGAAGCCCTGATCGCCGTCGCAGCCGGCGAAGTGGTCCGAGACCTCGGACTGGATCTGCCCGATCCACGGCTCGATCAGCTCGTCGTAGATTCCGTTGACGATCGCGGCCGGGTGCAGCCTCAGGTGCTTGCCCACGGCCGGACCGCCGATCTGCGAGCGCAGCAGCAGCGCGGGCGACTCGACCGCGCCACAGGCGACGACGACGGTCGGGGCATCCACGGTCAGCGCCGTCGCGGTCCCGTCGGGATGGGCCACCGTGGCGGCAACGCCCCGCGCCCGGCCGTCCTCGCCCACGAGGATCCGATCGGCATGGCAGCCGACTATCGCGGTGGCGCCCGCGTCCGAGGCGTCCTGGAGGTAGGTCTTCATCGTCGACTGCTTGCAGCCCTTCTGGCAACCGGCCAGGCAATACCCGCACGCACGCGGGTCCTCGCAGCTCTCATCGACGTTGCGCACGATCGGCCGGTGGGCCATCCCGAGCTCGTCGAGCGCCTGGATCATCTTCTTGTGCTGGCGGTTCTGGGTCGTGGCGGCGTCGGTGGCGTTGATCCGCTTCATGACCGCGTCGATGTGGTCGTCGTAGGCCGGCTCGTCGATGCCGGTGATCCCGTGCGCGGCCCACTCGCGTCTGATCCGCTCGGGGGTGCGCAGGCAGTTCATGTAGTTGACCACCGTGCCGCCGCCGAGCGTCGAACCGGCGAAGATCGCGATCGAGCCGTCCTCGGAGGCGAGCAGTCCGCCCCCGAGGTAGAGCTCGAACAATCCCAGCAGCTCGAGCTGCTTGAAGTCGGCCTCGTTCCGATAGCCGCCCATCTCGAGCACGAGGACGGATCTGCCAGCGCGCTGGAGCTCGGAGGCGATAACCGCGCCACCGGCGCCCGAGCCGATCACGCATACGTCGGCTGTGAGCGAGGCGCTGTCGCCGCTGACCTCGGTCGTGCTGATCGTCTTGGGTGCCTGCTCGGGGCTGGGCGGCGCGGAGATCGGCCCCGGGTAACCGATCGCCTCCCAGTTGGGGTTGCGACCGAGCTCGTCGGGCAGCGCGTAGAAGAACAGGAAGGTCAGGTTGCGCAGCGCGAGCACGCCCAGCCGCGCCTCGTGACTCGAGGCGGCGACATCGTGGAGGATCTGGGTCCGGACCTCGAGGGGGAGGCCGGCGTAGTCGTTCTCGGCCAGCGCGTCGAGGAGGTCGGCGAAGCCCTGCACCTGCTCGGGCGCCATGGCCTGGGCCATCAGCCCCTCGATCTGCTCGGGCACGCCCATCACGGTGGCGCTGCGAGCGAGGAACTCGCGCATCGTCGCATCGGCCTCGTCGGTCTCGACCGACGGGACGACGGTGTCGCACACGGCCTCGAGCGTCCGGCGCTGGGTGTCATCAAGGACCGACGCAAGGACTGCCACGACTCACCCTCTCTCCTTCGCTGAACGGCGTAACAGCGATCCTAAACCGTAAGCGACCACGTCGACCACCCCGGCGATGAGGAAGGCGATGGGACCGGTGAGCAGACGGGCTGCGATCCGCGAAACCACGGCGTCAAGCTATCGTCTCGCCCTAAAGCCAATGCCCACTCCGGTCAAGACAACCGTTACCGAGCTGCCCGAGTCGCGCGTGCGCGTCGAGGCCGAGGTGCCCGCCGAGGAGGTCGAGCGCCGGCTCCAGCAGGCGGCCAGGGAGCTCGGCCGCCAGATGCGGATCCCCGGCTTCCGCAAGGGCAAGGTCCCTCCGCCTGTGGTGATTCGCCGGCTGGGGCGTGAGGCCGTGCTCGACGAGGCGCTGCGCAGCTCGCTGAGCAGCTGGTACGTCGACGCGATCGACGAGGCCGGGATCGCACCGATCGGCGAGCCCGAGCTCGACGTCGGCGATCTGCCTGCCCAGGGTCAGCCCCTCGCCTTCTCGATCGAGATCGGCGTCCGGCCCCAGGCCAAGCTGGGCCAGTACAAGGGCCTCGAGGTCGGCCGTCGCGAGCCCCACGTGGACGACGCCGCGATCGACGCGGAGATCGATCGCCTGCGCGATCGGTTCGCGACGCTCGAGACCGTCGAGCGGGCGGCCGAGACCGGCGATCACGTGGTCCTCGACTACCTCGGCCGGATAGACGGTGAGGCGTTCGAGGGCGGAGAGGGCCGCGATCAGCTGCTCGAGCTCGGGTCAGGCCGGCTCATCCCCGGGTTCGAGGAACAGCTCGTCGGTGTCAGCGCCGGCGAGCAGCGCGACGTCGGGGTCACCTTCCCCGAGGAGTATCCCGGCGAGTTTGGCGGCCGCGACGCCACCTTCGAGGTGAATGTCAGCGAGGTCAAGGCCAAGCGCCTGCCCGAGCTCGACGACGACTTCGCCTCCGACGCGTCGGAGTTCGACACCCTGGCCGAGCTGCGCGAGGACATCGTCCGTCAGCTGCGCGAGCAGGACGAGGCCGCGATCGAGCGCGAGTTCCGCGAGGCCGTCGTCGACGCCGCGGCCGAGGGCGCCACCGTCGAGCTCCCCGACAAGCTCGTGCACGCGCGGGCGCACGAGATGCTCGAGCAGACGCTGGGCGCGCTGGCGCGCCAGGGGATCTCCAAGGACGCCTACCTGCAGATCGCCGGCAAGGATGAGGAGGCGATGGCCCACGAGGCCGAACCCGAGGCGGCCAAGGCGCTACAGCGCGAGGCCGTCCTGGCGGCCATCGTCGAGGCCGAGCACATCGAGCCGACCGACGAGAAGCTGCTCGAGGAGCTCGAGCCGAGCGCCGAGCGGACCGGCACGAGCACCCAGGACCTGCTCGAGCGCGTGACGAAGAACGGACAGCTCGACAGGCTGCGCGAGGACGTGGCGACGAGCATGGCCATCGACGAGATCGTCGAGCAGGCCGTGCCCATCAGCGTCGAGCAGGCCAAGGCGCGTCAGAAGCTCTGGACCCCGGGCAAGGACGATCCCGAGGGCGGCGGCCGGCAGCTCTGGACCCCCGGCAACTGAGCCGATTCAGCCTGCGGGCGCGCCGAACGGCATTGCTAGAGTCGGCAGGAATCCGGGTCCGCAAGCAAAAGAAGCGAGGACAATGAGCCCACTCGTACCGATGGTCGTTGAGCAGACCTCCCGTGGAGAGCGCGCTTTCGACATCTACAGCCGCCTCCTCAACGAGCGGATCATCTTCCTGGGTACGCCCGTCGACGATCAGATCGCCAACCTGATCGTCGCGCAGCTGCTCCACCTGGAATCCGAGGATCCCGACAAGGACATCTCGGTGTACATCAACTCGCCGGGTGGCTCCGTATACGCGGGGCTGGCGATCTACGACACGATGCAGTTCATCAAGCCCGACGTGTCGACGATCTGCGTCGGCATCGCGATGTCGATGGGCGCGCTGCTGCTCTCAGGCGGCGCGCACGGCAAGCGGATGGCCCTGCCCAACGCGAAGATCCTCATCCACCAGGTTTCCTCCAGCTTTCAGGGCCAAGCTACAGATATTGAGATCCACGCTAAAGAGATCATCGACGTTCGCCGACGCCTGGACGAGATCATCGCGAAGCACACGGGGCAAAGTTTGGACAAGGTGCGCCAGGACACCGAGCGCGACTATTTCATGAGTTCTGAGGAGGCGAAGGACTACGGAATCATCGATCGCGTGATCTCGCAGCACTGAGGCACTAGTCTTAGGGCTACGAGCTCGGCGGTCACGCCGTACTCCGGAGAGAGGAATCGCATGGCACGTCCCACGGACTCCAACGAGCAGCTTCTCTGCAGCTTCTGCGGCAAGTCGCAGCGGCAGGTCAAGAAGCTGATCGCCGGGCCCGGCGTCTACATCTGCGACGAGTGCATCGATCTCTGCAACGAGATCATCGACGAGGAGCTCACCGCTCCGCCGTCCTTCGACATCGAGAACCTCCCCAAGCCGCGGGAGATCTACGACGTTCTGAACGAATACGTGGTGGGTCAGGAGCAGGCCAAGCGCTCGCTGAGCGTGGCCGTCTACAACCACTACAAGCGCGTCCAGATGATGCAGTCGGATGACAACGACATCGAGCTGCAGAAGTCCAACATCCTGCTGCTGGGGCCCACGGGCTGCGGCAAGACCCTGCTCGCCCAGACCCTGGCCAAGATCCTGAATGTTCCCTTCGCGATCGCCGACGCCACCGCGTTGACCGAGGCCGGCTACGTGGGCGAGGACGTCGAGAACATCCTGCTCAAGCTGATCCAGGCCGCCGACTACGACGTCAAGAAGGCCGAGACGGGGATCATCTACATCGACGAGGTCGACAAGATCGCCCGCAAGGCCGACAACCCGTCGATCACGCGTGACGTTTCGGGCGAGGGCGTCCAGCAGGCCCTGTTGAAGATTCTCGAGGGGACCACGGCCAGCGTTCCGCCCCAGGGCGGCCGCAAGCACCCCCACCAGGAGTTCCTGTCGATCGACACCACCAACGTCCTGTTCATCTGCGGTGGCGCGTTCGCCAATCTCGACAAGGTGATCGAGCGCCGCATCGGCCATCAGGGTGTCGGCTTTGGCGCCGCCATCCAGTCCAAGGAACAGCGCGACACGGGCGAGATCTTCCAGCACTGCCTGCCCGAGGACCTGATCCAGTACGGCCTGATTCCCGAGTTCATCGGGCGCCTGCCGGTGATGTCGGCCATCCACCAGCTCTCGCGCGGCGAGCTCATGCAGATCCTCACCGAGCCCCGCAACGCCCTCGCCAAGCAGTTCCAGCGCTTCTTCCAGTTCGACGGCATCGAGCTCGTCTTCGCCGACGACGCGTTGTCCTCGATCGCGGACAAGGCCCTGGAGCGCGAGACCGGCGCCCGGGGCCTCCGCTCGATCATCGAGGAGGTCCTGCTCGAGGTCCAGTTCGAGCTCCCCTCCCGCCGCGACGTGCGCAAGTGCGTCGTCACGCGCGACACGATCGAGAAGGCCACGCCGCCGACGCTCGTCACGGTGGCGACGCCCGAGGAAGAGGCCGCGTAGGCAGCAGGTCCAGGGCGGCTGGGAAGGCGTGGGTCGGCGTCGGCCCAGAAAAGATTTCATCGCGCCTGGCTCTCTGGCCGGGCGCGTCACCTTTTCCCGAGATCGCAGGGAAACATCAATCACGGCCGTTCGGAGGGCGACGCGTCGCACCTGGTGGGGGGCGAGAAACGTGCCAAAGCTCCCACCCCGGGTCTACCGACGCGCGAAACTCGCGCTCAGGCCGAGAATTGTGCATCGATCCACGCGCGCCGGCGACGTTGTCACGTTTCTCGGCCGGCCGCAAAGGCGTGGTCGGACCCCTCAGAGCCACGCAACGAACGCAAGAGCCCCGGCGCCGCGGGTTCAACGTATGGAGGCTCCGGGAGGGGTGGGTGGTTTCATAGGTCGCGCGGGCCCCCAAACGGCGGACGCACGGCCCAGAGCCCGTGACACGCCCTTCCTAGCCGTGGTTCCCAGGACCTCGCCGGCGAGCAGAAACCCCCGGGCAGAAACCCCCGCGGAAACCGGCAGACAGAGAAAAGGCCCCCGCCCTGCGGAGGCCTCTTCCACGCTGTCGGGGCGGCTCTTGCGCCTCCTCGGCAGATGGCTGTAGAGCTCGTCGCGCCAGCGGCGAGCTGATCAAACAGGCAGGATGCCCGGTTGGCGCGAGCAAGTTGTTACCCCCGTGTAGAACCGCCGTAAACCTGCGCGCCCATCCTCCTACACTCCGCCTCGCATGTCCGAACTCGAATCGAAGACCGGTTACGACCCTTCCGAGGTCGAGCCCCGGATCGTCGAGCGGTGGCTCGAGTCGGGTCTCTTCCACCCCGAGCCGGAGGGCAGCGCGGAGGAGAACTACTCGATTGCGATCCCACCGCCCAACGTCACCGGCGTGCTCCACATGGGGCATGCGCTCAACAACTCCGTCCAGGACTGCCTGATCCGCCATCACCGGATGACGGGGCAGCGAACCAAGTGGATCCTGGGCACCGACCACGCCGGCATCGCCACCCAGACCCAGGTCGAGCGCGCGCTCGTCGAGGAGGGGACAAGCCGCGCCGAGCTCGGGCGCGAGGTATTCGTAGAGCGCGTCTGGGATTGGCGAGAGCGCTACGGCGGCGCGATCATCGAGCAGCTCAAGCGCCTCGGTGCCTCGTGCGACTACGACGAGGAGCGCTTCACGCTCGATGCGCGCTACGCCCAGGCCGTGCTGCGCGTGTTCGTGGCCCTGTACGAGAAGGGCTACATCTACCGCGACCGCTACATAGTCAATTGGGATCCGGGGATGCGCTCGGCGATCAGCGACCTCGAGGTCGAGGATCGCGAGGTCACCGACAAGCTGTACTACATCGACTATCCGCTCGCCTCGGGCTCGGGCGCGATCACCGTGGCCACCGTGCGGCCCGAGACGATGCTCGCCGACACGGCGATCGCCGTGCACCCCGAGGACGAGCGCTACCAGCGGCTGATCGGCGAGACGGCGATTCTGCCCCTGGTCGGGCGCAAGCTGAGGATCATCGCCGACGACTACGTCAAGCCGGAGTTCGGTACCGGCGCGCTCAAGATCACTCCGGGACACGACCCCAACGACTTCGAGATCGGCGCCCGGCACGGGCTCCAGGTCATCGGCGTGATCGGCGAGAACGGCCGGATCACCGCCGACGCCCCGGAGCGCTTCGTGGGGATGTCGGCGCTGCAGGCTCGCGAGGCCGTCGTCGACGAGTTGCGCGACGGCGGACTGATCGCGCGCACCGAGGATCTCGTGCACACGGTCCCGTTCTCACACCGCTCGGGTGAGCGAATCGAGCCGCTGGTCTCGCTTCAGTGGTTCATGCGCATGGACGAGCTGGCCGCGCCTGCGATCGAGGTCGTGACCAACGGGCAGGTGCGCTTCTTCCCCGAGCGGTGGGCGCGCGTGTACCTCGACTGGATGGAGAACATCCGTCCCTGGTGCATCTCGCGCCAGCTGTGGTGGGGTCACCAGATCCCGGTCTGGTATCGCGGCGTCGAGGTCTACGTCGGCGTCGATCCACCGGCCGGCGTGGGATGGAAACGCGATCCCGACGTGCTCGACACATGGTTCTCGAGCGCCCTGTGGCCGTTCGTCACCCTCGGCTGGCCCGAGCACACCGCCGAGCTGGACGCCTTCTATCCCACCGACGCGCTGGTCACCGGCCGGGACATCATCTTCCTGTGGGTGGCGCGGATGATCATGATGGGGATCGAGTTCGCCGGCGCGATTCCCTTCGACGACGTCCACATCACCTCGATCATCCAGGCCCCCGACGGGCGCCGGATGTCGAAGTCGCTCGGCACGGGGATCGACCCGCTGGATTTGATTAATGGCGGGCTTCGCCCGCCCGTGTTTTCCGACCGCTCGGGTTCGCCGGGCGAGTTCCCGGCCTACGGCGCCGACGCGGTTCGCTGGGGACTGCTGGCCATGTCCTCGGGGCAGGACGTGCGCTTCAGCGAGGAGAAGATCGCCCAGGGCCAGCAGCTGCGCATCAAGCTGTGGAACGCCTCGCGCCTGATTCTCGGACGGATCGATCCCTCGGCGCGGGCGGCGGTGACCCCGGCCACCGTGGAGGACCGGTGGATCCTGTCACGGCTCGAGCGTGCCTCTCGGTCGATTCGCGGGCGCATCGACGCCTACGACTTCTCGCACGCCGCCCTCGAGCTGTACGACTTCGTCTACGGCGAGCTGTGCGACTGGTACCTCGAGCTGGTCAAACCGCGCCTGTACGCGGGCGAGCAGGAATGCCAGCAGCTGCTCCTGCACGTCCTCACCCAGACCGTCGCCCTGGCCCACCCGATCATCCCGTTCGTCACCGAGGAGATCTACAGCCACATCCCCGGGGTGACGGGTCTGCTGGCCGCCGGCGTGCCCACCGGCGAGGTGGGAACGGTCGACGAGCAGGCCGAGCAGGCCCTCGATCGCGTGGTGCAGGCCGTCCAGGCTCTGCGCGGCTGGCGCGACCAGGCCGGGGTCAGGCCCGGTGAGCGGGTGCCGGCGCGCCTCAGCGCCGACGGGTACGAGGCCACGGCTCCCCACGTGGCGATGATGGCGCGGATGAACTTCTCGACCGATGGTGGGGCGCCGGTCACCTCGGTGCCGGTGCCCGGTGGCGCCGTCGAGATCCTGCCCTTCGGCGACTTCGACCCCGCCGTGCTCGAG
Source organism: uncultured Solirubrobacterales bacterium (assembly GCA_963734775.1). GTDB lineage: Bacteria > Actinomycetota > Thermoleophilia > Solirubrobacterales > Solirubrobacteraceae > Palsa-465. The sequence continues at coordinate 144,773 of CAVTJE010000030.1, read as the reverse complement.
CGCAAGCGCGCGGCCGAACGCGAGCGGCTCGAGGCCGAGATGAAGCGTTCGCAGGGCAAGCTCGCCAACGAGGGGTTCGTCGGCAAGGCGCCGGCGGCCGTGGTCCAGGCCGAGCGCGACAAGCTGGCACGGCTGCAGGCCGACCTGGAGGCCCTGTGACCGGTGCGGCCTCGATCTCATCGGTGAAGGACGCCGAGCGCTACCTGCTCTCGCTCGAGCTATTCGGCATGCGGTTCGGCCTGGACCGCATGCGCCGGCTCATGACCGCGCTCGGGCACCCCGAGCGGCAGTTCGACTCGATCCACGTCGTCGGCACCAACGGGAAGTCCTCCACCACGCGGATGATCGCCGCCATCCTCGCCGCCCACGGGCTGCGCTGCGGTGCCTACGTGTCGCCCCATCTGGTGTCGTTCTCCGAACGGATCCGGATCGACGATGAGGATCTCGACCCGGCCGGCTTCGCCGCCGCCGTCGGGCGCGCAGCGCGGGCGGCCGAGCTCGTGGATCGCTCGCTGGACGGCGATGACCGGGTCACCCAGTTCGAGGCCCTGACCGCCGCGGCTTTCTCCGAGCTCGCCGCGCGCGGCGTCGAGGTGGCGGTGATCGAGGCCGGTCTCGGAGGCCGCTACGACGCCACCAACGTGATCCCATCGACCGTGCAGGTGCTGACCAGCGTCGGGCTCGAACACACGCGCTGGCTGGGGCCGACCGTGGAGGCGATCGCGCGCGAGAAGCTCGACGTCGTCCAGGAAGGCGCGACGCTCGTGCTCGGCCATGGGCTGCACCCCGACGCGCTCGAGGTGGCGCACGAGGTCGCCGGCGAGCGCGGCGCGCGGATCATCTACGCCGGCCCCGAGCCGGGCGTCAAGGTCGGCGCCCTGGGGGCGTTTCAGCGCCGCAACTTCGCCCTCGCTCGCGCCGCTGCCCAGGCGTACCTCGGCTCGCTCGAGCCGGCGGCGGTCAGGACCGCGGCGGCGTCGGTGCGGATTCCCGGGCGCCTCCAGGTCATCGACGACGAGCCGATGACTCTGCTCGACGGCGCCCACAACCCCGACGGGATGGCGGCGCTGGTCGAGTCGCTGCCCGAGATCGCCGCCGGCGCCGAGCGCGTGGTGGCCGTGGTTTCGATCCTCGACGACAAGGACGCCGGCGGAATGCTGCGGTCGCTGCTGCCGGTCTGCGATGCGATCGTCCTCACGAGCAGTCACAATCCCCGCGCGTTGCCGCCTCCGACCCTGCAATCGCTCGCCGGACAACTCTCGGGGCCGCCCTCGGAGGTGGTCCGGGATTCCCACGCGGCGCTGCGTCGGGCCCGCGAGCTGGCTTCGCCCAAGGGCGTCGTTCTCGCCACCGGATCCATCTATCTGGTCGCCGACCTGCTGGCCCCCGCCGGGCGGCGACTGGCCTCCATGCTGTGAACCCCCGCGACGATCGACCCAACTTCCTGACCATGATCGGACTGGTCGCGCTGATCGTCGCGATCGTCATCCTGGTCTTCTTCGGCATCGGCTATCTGTTCGGGCGATTGTTCCTCTAGCAGGATCCTGGCGCTTTAGCGCGTACTTACCAACCGGACCACTAAACTCGCGACTTCGATGCTTGCCTTTGGAATCTTCGGTATCACCAACAACACCGTGAATCTCGCGGTGGAGCTGGTGATCCTGTTCCTGATCATCCTGTGGTTGGCGTTGGTCTACTGGACCTACGCCGACGCGCGCCGGCGGATCGGGGACCCGATGCTGATCGGGTGTGCGACGGCGGCGTCACTGTTCCCGTTCGTGGGGACGATCGTCTACATGATCGTCCGCCCGCCGGAATATCTCGACGATGTGCGCGAGCGCGAGCTCGAGATGCAGGCCGCGGAAGCGCGCCTGGCCGAGCTCGGCTACCACCTCTGCCCGCACTGCGACTACGAGGTCGAGAAGGATTTCCTTCGCTGCCCGAACTGCATGCGGAAGTTGAAGGATCCGTGCGCGACGTGCGGCAAGCCGCTCGACCCGACATGGAAGATCTGTCCGTTCTGCGAGTCCGAGATCGGTGCGGCTCCACCGGCTCCGCGCCGGGCCCGGCGCCGCCGGGAGAGCGCCGGCGACCAGCCACGCCGCGAGAACGCGGGCGAGCAGCCCGCGCCCGCCACGGCTGCCGGCGAGGCCGGCGGTTCACCCGCCCCGGCGCCGTAGCACCGGCAACTCGTCAACTCCTCGAAGGGAGACCAGCCGCCCATGGAGCGAACGCTCATCCTTGTCAAGCCCGATGCCTTCGCCCGCAATCTGACCGGCGAGATCATCGCGCGCTTCGAGCGCAAGGGCTTGCGCCTCAGCGCTCTGAACCTGATGACGATGTCCGCGGAGCTGGCCCAGGCGCACTACGCCGAGCACGTGGGCAAGCCGTTCTTCGACGAGCTGGTCTCGTTTATCACCTCAGGACCGCTGGTCGCCATGGTGCTGGAAGGCGAGCAGGCGATCGAGGCGGCCCGCCAGGTCATCGGTGCGACCAACCCGCTGCAGGCGACGACGGGATCGATCCGCGGCGACTACGCGATCGCGGTGGGCCAGAACATGGTTCACGGGTCCGACGGCCCTGAATCGGCCGCCCGTGAGATCGGGCTGTTCTTCCCCGATCTGGGGTGACGGAGCCGCTGGTCCTCGCCTCGCGCTCGCCGCAGCGGCGGGCCATCCTCGAGCAGCTGGGAGTGGCGTTCCGAGTCGTCGTGCCCGAGGTGCAGGAGCTCGGCTCCGGACCGGCCGAGGCGGTCGCGGTCGAGAACGCGCGACGCAAGGCCCATGCCGTCCCTGCGGTCGCAGGGTCCGTTCTGGGGGTCGACACGGTCGTGTCGCTCGACGATCGGCTGTACGGAAAGCCCGCCTCGCTACAGGATGCACGGAGCACCCTCACCGCGCTGTCCGGACGCCGGCATGCTGTCCTCAGCGGGCTGTGCGTGGTCCACGACGGCGTCGCTCGGACCGCATCGGCGCGCACTGAGGTCGAGTTCCGACCCCTCGATGAGCCGGTGCTCGAGTGGTACCTGGCCAGCGGCGAGTGGCGCGAGCGCGCCGGCGGCTACGCGATCCAGGGCCGCGGGGCGGCGCTCGTCGCCGGGATCGAGGGGGACTTCTTCAACGTCGTCGGCCTACCGGTCGCCGCGCTGCTCGAGCTGATGCCCGGGCTGCTCGCCTGAGCGAGATGGGCTTTCGGCGCGTGCAATTCGGCTGTCATGGGCCCGGAAACGTCGTTTACCGGCCGTTTATGCGTTTTCCAGCACTTTTTCCCTGATTAGGACGCGGGATCGGAAGGTGTCGGCGGACGTGTGTTCGATACACTCCGCGCAGGACGGAGCGTGCAGCCTGGGCGACCCTCCGCATCTCGCCGCGTCGTCCGCTGTTCCCCCTCACCTTCGTTCATTTTGGGCTTTTTTACGTACCTCACCGGCTTCGGTGGCCGCGACATGGCGGTCGATTTGGGTACCGCGAACACGCTCGTCTACGTGCGTGGGCGCGGCATCGTGCTGTCCGAGCCGAGCGTCGTCGCGGTCGACTCGCGGACCGGCGAGGTGCACGCCGTGGGGATCGAGGCCAAGCGGATGCTCGGGCGCACGCCGGGGACGATCTCGGCCATCCGGCCGCTGAAGGACGGGGTGATCGCCGACTTCGAGGTGACCGAGGAGATGCTGCGGCACTTCATCCAGAAGGTCCACCAGAATCGCTGGGCTCATCCTCGCGTCGTCGTGTGCGTGCCCAGCGGCGTCACCGGGGTCGAGAAGCGGGCGGTGGAGGAGGCATGTCTGTCGGCCGGCGCCCGCCAGGCCTACCTCATCGAGGAGCCGATGGCGGCGGCGATCGGGGCGGGCCTTCCGGTCGGCGAGCCGACAGGCTCGATGGTTGTCGACATTGGCGGCGGCACGAGCGAGGTGGCGGTGATCTCGCTCGGCGGGATCGTGGTCTCGCAGTCCATCCGCGTCGGCGGCGACGAGCTCGACGAGGCGATCATCAACTACGTCAAGCGCGAGTACAAGCTGCTCATCGGTCAGCAGACGGCGGAGGAGGTCAAGCTCGAGATCGGCTCGTCCTTCCCGATGGGCGAAGAGGTCCAGGCCGAGATTCGGGGCCGTGACATGGTCTCCGGGCTGCCCAAGACCGTCGTCCTGACGAGCGAGGAGATCCGGGGTGCCCTCGAGGAGCCGGTGTCGCAGATCCTCGACGCTGTGAAGGAGACGCTCGACCGCACCCCGCCGGAGCTCGCCTCCGACATCATGGATCGTGGCATCATGCTGGCGGGAGGTGGATCCCTGCTACAGGGACTCGAGGAGCGTTTGCGGCACGAAACACAGATGCCCGCGCACCTCGCCGAGTCACCGCTCACCTGTGTGGCGGTGGGTTCGGGAAGGTCGTTGGAGGAGTTCGAAGCGATCCACCGTTCAAGCAAGAATTCACGCAACCGACGCCGCCGGTACTAGGTTGAATCACGCCAGGACCCGGAGCATGCGGACCAAGACTTTGGAGAACGTCATCTCGTGCATGACAAGCAAGTTCGACGGCGGCGCGCAGTGCTCGCGCTGCTCGTCGTCGTTTCCCTGATCCTCCTCACGGCATATTTCGGCGAGTCGCCGAGCAGTCCGCTGCACTCTGTACAGCGGGGAATCGTCGAGGTCCTCTCACCGATCCAGGAGGGCGCGAGCAAGGCGCTCAAGCCGGTGCGTGACGTTGCGGGCTGGTTCTCGGACACTTTCCACGCCAAATCGCGGGCCGATCGACTGCAGACAGAGAATCAGCGTCTGACCGCCGAGCTGGCCCGCGCCCAGGGCGCTGAGATCGAGAACAACCAGCTGCGCGCCCAGGTCCGGCTCGACAATAGCCTCGGCATCAACGCGTTCAAACCGGTGGCCGCACAGGTCATCTCGCGCGATCCCACGCTGTGGTACGCGACGGTCGAGGTCGACAAGGGCTCCGACGACGGCGTGAGCATGAACGATCCCGTGGTCGGCGACGGAGCGTTGATCGGCAAGATCTCGAGCGTCGATCCGACCGTGTCGATCGTCACGCTGATCACCGACCACGACTCCGCGGTCACCGCGCAGGTTCAGGACCAGTACGGTGACACCGGCGTGCTCGTCCCCGCGGTCGGCAACCCGAATCAGCTGCTGCTCCAGTACCTGCCGCGCCACGCTCCGATCTCGGTCGGCCAGCAGGTTGTCACCGCCGGCTTCAAGTCGGGTGGGCTCGATTCGCTGTTCCCGGCCGGGATCCCGATCGGCCAGGTGTCGAACGCTGACCAGGACACGCTGATCAACAACGGACAGATTCAGGTGCGCCCCGCGGCCGACATGCGCCACGTCGATGTGGTCCAGGTCCTGACCGCCCCGCACGCCGGCACGGTACGGGCACAGGCGCCGTGAGCAATTCGCTCAAGTTGTCCATCCGTCTCGCCCTCCTCGGGTTCCTCACCGTGGTGCTCCAGCAGGCTGCGGTGTCGCAGATCTCGGTGTTCGGCGTCAGCGCCGATCTCACCCCGCTCGTCGTGATGTCGGTGGGCCTGCTCACCGGCTCGATGCTCGGTGCGATCACCGGCTTCGGTATCGGACTGTTCGTCGACATGGTGTTCGTCCAGACGCTCGGGGTCACCTCGCTGCTCTACATCGCCATCGGCTACGGGTCCGGACGGCTGCGCGAGCTGCGTGATCCGTCCCACGGCCTTGTGCCGCTGGTCATGGGTGCGGCGGCGACCGCGTTTGCCGGGATCGGACTGGCCCTGATCCAGTTCCTGCTCGGTGTCGACGCTCCGGTGAGCCTGCTGCTGGTGCAACAGATCCTGATCACGATCCTCGTCAACACGTTGATCGCCTTGCCCGTCTACGCGCTGGTGCGACGGGTGATCCAGCCCGCGCTGCCCGAGGACCCGCGCCGCCGGCGCCGCCGCGCCTACACGACCGGCGGTCTCAGCCCGCTGCAGCGGCCCTCGCGACGTCTCGGCCCGATTCCGCGCTCGCCCGCTCGATGATCCAGCTCCCCGAAGACCGCCGGCCGCCCATGACGCCGCAGCTCGCGCTGCGTGTGGCGGTGCTCGGCAGCGTGGCGCTGGCCATGTTCGCGATCATCTTCTTCCGCCTGTGGTTCCTCCAGGTGCTCTCCGGCGATCAGTACGTCAAGGAGGCCAAGGTCAACCGCGTGCGCGACGTGAGCATCCCCGCCGCCCGCGGCGACATCGTCGATCGCGAGGGCGACATCCTCGTCGACTCCAAACAGGCCCTCGCCGTCCAGATCTCCCCGCCCGATCTACCCCACAGCGCCCATGCTCGGGCGAAGATGTATCGCCGGCTGGCGCACATCCTCGGCGTCTCCACGCGGCCGCGGCGTTGCCGGGTGCCTGGGCAGGGCACGCGTCAGCTGGCGCCGATTCCGTGTGATGTCGCCAAGCAGGTGGCGATCCTGCCCTACGCCAACGTCACGCTGAAGACCGACGTCCCCCGGGACGTTCTCTACTACATCGACGAGCGCCAGGCCCAGTTCGAGGGCGTCGTCGTTCAGCAGGTCTGGCTGCGTCAGTACCCGCTGCACGATCTGGCCGCGCAGCTGTTCGGCACCGTGGGGCCGATCACCCCACAGGAGGTCAAGATGCCCCGCTACCACGGGGTCTCCGAGCAGTCGATCGTGGGACAGTCGGGCCTTGAGTACTACTACGACCGCTACCTCCGCGGCGAGGACGGCGCCGATCGCGTCCAGGTCGACGCGCTCGGTCAGTTCCGCGGCTATCTGCGCCAGAAGCCACCGGTCGCCGGCCACACGCTCAAGCTGTCGCTCGACCTGGGCCTGCAGCGGGCGGGGCAGCAGGCGCTGTCCGAGGCGATCGCCAACAACCCGCCGGCCACCGCCGGTGCCTTCGTGGCGCTCAACCCGCAGAACGGCGAGGTCTACGCGATGGGCTCCTCGCCGACGTTTGACCCCAATATCTTCACCAAGCCGGTCCCCGAGTCCGTCTACAAGCGGCTGAACAACGCCGCGAGCAACTATCCGCTGTTCAACCGCGCGATCCAGAGCTCGTACCCCACGGGGTCCACCTTCAAGGGCATCAGCTCGATCGCGGCGCTCCAGAGCGGTGCGTGGAGCCTCGACGAGACCTACGACGACACCGGCGTGTACTCGAACGGTCCGGGGGACACGCGCCACAACGCCGGTCACGCTGCCTACGGCGTGCTCAACCTGACCCAGGCCATCATGGTCTCCTCGGATAACTTCTTCTACAACCTCGGGCGCCTGATGAACAGCGACGCCCCCAAGGGCGGGGCGCTCCAGCACTGGGCTCACCTATTTGGGATGGGTCGCCCGACGGGAATCGACCTCGGCGGCGAGAACGCTGGGATCCTGCCCTCGCCGACCTGGCGGGCGAACCGCGACAAGCTCGAGCGCCAATGCGAGCGCGGCACCGGCCCCTTCCGCGGCCACGGCCGCCACAAATCGTGTGGCATCGCCGACGGCCGGCCGTGGTCGGTCGGCGACAACGAGAACCTGGCCGTGGGCCAGGGCGATCTCGAGGCCACGCCGCTGCAGCTCGCCGTGGCCTACTCGACGATCGAAAACGGCGGCAACGTGGTCCGCCCCCACGTCGGGCTCGAGGTCGACGCCCCCGACGGCACGCTGTTGCAGAAGATCGATCCGCCACCGTCGCGCCACGTCAAGATCAACCCAGCGAATCTGCAGGCGGTGCACACCGGCCTGCACGAGGCGGCCTCGCAGCCGGGAGGGACCTCGGCCGATGTGTTCGCCGGCTGGCCGCAGAGCCAGTATCCGGTCTACGGCAAGACGGGAACCGCCCAGCACGACAACCAGGCCGACCAATCCTGGTACGTCTGCTACGTCCCCGACCCATCGCGGCCCATCGTCGTCGTGGTGACCGTCGAGCAGGGCGGATTCGGTGCCGCCGCCGCGGCGCCGGCCGCCCGCCAGATTCTTTCTCAGTGGTTCATGGGCAAGCGCGGTAAGTTCCAGGCCGGATCGTCCCAGACGCTATGAGCGCTACCCCGATCCAGACGCCCGAGGAGGTCGCCGTCCCGCGTCCGCGGGCGCTGATCATGTTCGATCCGCTGCTTCTGCTCGGGGCGCTGGGCCTTGTCGCATGCTCCCTGGTCACGCTGAAAGGGGCGACGCGCAACGTGATCCACGGGCAGCCCCTCTACTACGTGGAGCGCCAGGCGGTCTACGTGGGCATCGGCCTGGTGGTGGCGCTGATCCTGGCCCGGATCGACTACTCGCGCCTGCGCGAATACAAGTTCGGCCTCTACGGACTCCTGATCGCCCTCAACATCGTCGTGTTCGGGATGCCGGCGATCCGCGGCTCGCACCGGTGGATCCCGCTGCCGTTCTTCCAGGTGCAGTCCTCGGAGTTCGGCAAGATCTTGCTCATCACCTCGCTGGCCGCGTTTGCCGTCGATCGCGCCCGGCGCCTGAATGAATGGCGGACCACGGCGCGGATCATGCTGCTGGCGCTGCTGCCGGCGCTGATCGTGATCCCCCAGCCCGACCTCGGCACCGGCCTCGTGTACGTGGCCATCGCCTTCTCGATCCTCTTGTTCGCCGGGACCTCGTGGAAGCAGCTCACCGCGCTGGCGGCGATGTTCGTCGTCTCGGTGGCGCTCGTGCTGGCCGTCGCGCCGGCGCTGGGGGTACACGTGCTGAAGCCCTACCAGGTCCAGCGTCTGACCGGCTTCCTCAATCCCTCGCGCGATCCGCGCAGCCAGACCTACAACATCCTGCAGTCTGAGATCGCCATCGGCTCGGGGGGGAAGATCGGGCAGGGGGTCGCCCACGCGACCCAGACCAGCCTGCATTTCCTGCCCGAGAACCAGACTGACTTCATCTTCGCCGTTGTCGGCGAGACCTATGGGTTCGTGGGGGCGGCCCTCGTGCTGTCGCTGTACGCGCTGTTGATATGGCGCGCCTTACGCATCCTGACGATGTCCAAGAACCTCTATGGAACGCTGATCGTCGGAGGGGTCATCGCGATGCTCATGTTCCAGGTGTTCGTCAACGTCGGAATGACGATCGGGATCATGCCGATCACTGGCGTGCCCTTACCGCTGATGAGCTATGGCGGCTCATCGGTGCTCGTCACGTTCATCGCCCTGGGGCTCCTACAATCAATCTATATCCAAGCTCGAATGGCGAGCGCGGGTAAGGGAAGGGCGCTGCTCTCGTGATCTTTTGCCAGGTGCGCGCGCCAGCCGAGCGCCGTGCCGTCAATGCACCGCCTGCGCCGCTGTGGCGCGCGGGCCTCAATTCAACCGCCCGCGCTGCCCTTTGTGCGCCGGGCGTACAACTACAAAGGACTGACTGACAATTGAAGAAGCAAGTGCTGGTCAGCGTCGACCGGGGCGAGACCCGCGTCGCGCTGCTGGAGGCGACGGGCACCGTCGCCGCGCGTAAGCCGAGCTCGGGATCCTCCCGCCGGCGGCGCAAGACCACCAATCCCTTGGCCGGCTACCACGTGGCCGAGCTGTACCTCGAGCGGCGAGGCGCGCGCTCGATCGTCGGAAACATCTATAAGGGGCGCGTCGACAACGTGCTGGCCGGCCTCGAGGCGGCCTTCGTCGACATCGGACTCGAGAAGAACGGCTTTCTGCACGTCGACGAGATCGTGCTTCCGGGCGTCGAGGCGCCGCGGCGCGGCCGGGGCGGAAGCCGCGAAGGGCGCCAGATCAACGACATGCTCAAGCCGGGCCAGGAGATCGTCGTGCAGGTCGTCAAGGACCCGCTCAAGACCAAGGGCGCCCGCCTCTCCATGGACCTAACGATCGCCGGGCGCTACATGGTGCTGGCGCCGTTCGGCGAGGGCGTCGGGGTATCCCGGCGCCTCGATGACAAGGAGCGCGAGCGGCTGCGCAAGGAGGCGGCGAAGCTCGACCTCAAGGGATCGGGCGCGATCATCCGCACCGCCGCCCAGGGCGCCAAGCGCGCCGACCTCGAGCGCGAGCTGCTCTACCTCTTCAAGCTCAACGAAGTGCTCCAGAAGCGGGTCGCCGAGACCCCGGCGCCCGCGCTGGTCTTCCAGGAGGCCGACCTGTCCGTCCGTGTCGTGCGCGACATCTTCTCCGACGTCTTCGACCGCGCGATCGTCGACGACCCCAAGCAGCATCACCGCCTCGTGTCCTTCTTCTCGCGCACCGCGCCCGAGCTCGTCGATCGGGTCGAGCTGTGGGAGGAGGAGACGCCACTGTTCGAGGCCTTCGGGGTCGAGAAGGTCCTCGACTCCACGCTCTCGCGCCGGGTCGACCTCCCCAGCGGCGGCTACCTGATGATCGACTACGCCGAGGCGCTGACCGTGATCGACGTCAACTCGGGGTCGTTCATCGGACGCGGCAAAGGAGCCCGCCTGGAGGACACGATCACCAAGACCAACCTCGAGGCTGCCGACGAGGTCGTTCGCCAGCTCCGGCTGCGGGACATCGGCGGGATCATCGTCATCGACTTCATCGACATGGCGCGGGCGCGCAACCGCGACGCCGTGCTGAAGACGCTGCGCAAAGCGCTTGACGAGGACCGTACGAAGACGTTCGTGGTGGAGATCTCGCCCCTCGGGCTGGTCGAGATGACCCGGCAGAACGTGACCGACGGGGTGCGCGAGATCATGACCAGGCCGTGCCCGACATGCGGCGGCGAGGGCGTGATCAAGTCCGAAGAGACGATCGCCATCGAGTTCGAGCGGCGCATGCGCGATCTGGCCAAGGAGACCTCGGCCGAGGCGATCCTGCTGCAGATGAACCCGCGCGTGAGTGCGGAGTTCACCCGCGACGACGCTCGCGTGCTGGCGGCGATCGAGGAGGAGACGGGTAAGTGGTTCCACTTCGAGGGCTCCGAGGGTCTGCCGCTCGATCACTTCGCCGTCCTGCTCGAGGCCGATCGCGAGAAGGTGCTCAACCGCGCCGTGCCGTTCCGCGAGGGCGAAGAGGTCCACGTCGAGATCGTCGAGCCGCATATGTACAACCCGGGCGATGCCGTGGCCAAGATCGACGGCTACCTGATCTCAGTCAACGGTGGCACGCCGTACGTGGGCGAAAAGCACCTGGTGCGGATCGAGGAGGTGGGCAGAACCTCGGCCCGAGCTTCGCTTGTCGACGTGCCCGCTCCGCCCCCGACGCCGGCGAAACGGCCTCGAACGATGGCGATTCCGACGATGTCCTAGAATCGAAGCCTCGGCGCCGCGGCCGCAGAGGCGGACGGCGCCGTTCCGGCGCCAAGGCCGAGTCGGCCTCCTCGGCGCCAGTTCCTCGGATTAGGTCATGTACGCAATCGTCAAAACCGGCGGCAAGCAATATCGCGTCGAGGAGGGACAATCCCTCCTCGTCGAGCGGCTGCCCGACGACGACGGCGCTCGAGTCGCGCTCGAGCCGCTGCTCTTCGTCGATGGTGACAACGTCGTCGACGGTGCCGACCTGTCGAAGGTCAAGGTCGCAGGCGCGCATCGTGGCCCACGAGCGCGGGCCGAAGCTGCGCATAGTCAAGTTCAAGCCCAAGCGCGGCTACAAGCGCCGGAACGGCCACCGACAGGAACTGACCCGGCTCGAGGTGACTCAGATCAAGCTCGCCGCCCGGCGCTCCAGGGCTTCGGCCGAAAAGGCCGACGCCGAGCCGGCCGCCGCCGATGCGGCACCGACCGACCAAAGTTCGGAGGCAACCGATGGCGCATAAGAAAGGCCTCGGCTCCTCGCGCAACGGCCGCGATTCGAACGCCAAACGCCTGGGCGTGAAGGTGTTCGCGGGCCAGGTCGTGACCGGGGGCGAGATCATCGTCCGTCAGCGCGGCACCCGCTTCAAGCCCGGCGACGGGGTGGGGATCGGCAAGGACGACACGATCTTCGCCACCGCGGCGGGCACGGTCGAGTTCACGCGTGGCCGCCGCGGTCGCGTTATCTCGGTGCAGCCTGCCGAGAGCCTCAGATTCGTAGCCGTCACGCTGGGCTCAGCTGCGAGGTGCACAGCGGGCAGCGGTGCGCCTTGACCGGAATCGCGCTCGTGCACTCCGGGCACTCCTTGGTCTCCGGGTCCTCCTCGGCTCGGCGGGCCATGAGGTGATTGATCGGCAGCACGACGAGGAAGAACATGGCCGCGGCGACCGTCAAGAACGTGAACACGTTGTCGAGGAAGTCGCCGTAGGCGAAGTGGCTGTTGTTGATGGTGAAACTGAGGTCGTTGAAGTTGGGCTGGCCGAAGATCAAAGCGATGATCGGCGTGAGGATGTCGGTGACGAGCGCCTTGATCACGGCGACGAACGCGGTGCCGATAACGATCGCCACCGCCAGATCAACGACGTTGCCACGGAACAGGAAGCTCTTGAAATCTTTGAGCACTTGCACCACGGGGCACCTCCGAGTGTGGATCTGGACGGGGCCCAAAGCCTACGTCGCCATCACAGCGAGGGCGAACCTGCCATGCTCTGGGGGTGCAAAGCACTGATGCGGCGCGGTGGAGCGGCAAGATCAGAGCCGCACTTCTAGGAGTTTTGCTGTTGGCCGCGTGGGGGTGTGGGCTCCGACCGCCTCCGCCGCTGGCCCGGGGGTCCAGTACGTCGCCACCGGTAGCGCCGAGCAGGTCGACGTCACCGACGCGCCGCCGCACGCCCGTCTGACGCTGGTAAACGCGCACGGCACAGCGGTGCAGAGCGCCCGTGTCGACTCGCTCGGCGGACTGCTGTTCCGCAAGGTCAAGCCCGGCCACGGTTACAAGGTTCGCGATGGGAGCCACGTCTCGCGTGCCGTCACCGTGTTCTCGGATCGCCCCGCGCCTCCGAGCACGAAGTTCTACACCCAGCACATCCCCACCGATGGCTACGGCTACCTTCGCACGCGCGATGGCACCAAGCTGGCCATCGATGTACGTCTTCCGTCGGGCAAGGGGCCATATCCGACGCTGATCGAGTACGCCGGCTACGGCTACGCCGATCCCGCCGGGGCGCAGAGCGGCATCAGCGCAGTCGCCACACTGCTCGGGTTCGCCGTCGTCGACGTGAACATGCGCGGCACGGGTTGCTCCGGTGGAGCCTTTGACTACTTCGAACCGCTTCAGGGCCTGGACGGCTATGACGTGATCGAGACCGTCGCTCACCAGCCGTGGGCGCTTGCACCACAAGGTCGGCATGCTCGGCATCTCCTACGGCGGGATCAGCCAGCTGTTCGTCGCCGAGACCGATCCGCCCGACCTGGCCGCGATCACGCCGCTGTCCGTGATCGACAACACCGCCACGACGCTGTATCCGGGCGGGATCCTCAACACCGGCTTCGCGCTTGGGTGGGCCAAGGATCGCGTTCACGACGCCGAGCCGGCATCGCCGACCGGCGGCCAGGCATGGGCCTATCAACGCATCCAGCAGGGCGATAAGACCTGCCAGCACAACCAGGAGCTCCACGGCGAGGCCGCCAACCTGCTCGCGAAGGTCAGGACCAACCACTACTACGTGCCCAAGGTCGCCAATCCGCTGGCTCCGATCACCTTCGTCAACAAGATCAAGGTCCCCGTCTACCTGGCCTGCCAGTTCACCGACGAGCAGACCGGTGGCCATTGCGCCGACCTGGACGAGCACTTCACCGGGACACGAGCGAAAGTGGTTCACGTTCACCAACGGCGTCCATACCGACTCGCTCGACCCCGCCACGTTCACGCGATGGTTCGACTTCCTGAAGCTGTTCGTGGCCCACCAGCGACCACAGCTCTCGCCGCTCGTGAAGGCCGAGGCCCCGACGCTCTTCAACGCCGTCATGGGCGTGAACGGCGTGCAATTGCCCGCCGATCCGATCCAGTCCAAGCCGAGCTACGGTGCGGCGCTGGCCGCGTTCGAGAAGCTTCGCCCGGTAAGGCTCCTGTTCGACAACGGCGCCGGGAGCAACGTACCGGGCAACCCCGTGCCCGGCTTCGAGCAATCGTTCTCGCGCTTCCCGATCCCCGGCACCCACGCCGTTACCTGGTATCTGCAGGGCGCCGGTCGGCTCGGAGCCAGGCCCGCGGCCGGCGTGGACAAGTTCACCTGGAACAAGCATGCCGTGCCGGCAACCGACTTCACCGGGGATACGGGCGGTGGCACGGGCGGACTGTGGACCGCCACGCCGGTGTACCACTGGGCGCAGAATCCGGCCGGCACCGCGGTGTCGTACCTGACCTCGAAGCTCCAGCACAACACGGCCGTCATCGGCGGTGGCGGCGTGCGGCTTTGGATCAAGTCGTCGGTGCCCAACGTCGACCTTCAGGTCACGGTCAGCGAGGTCCGCCCCGATGGCAAGGAGACCTTTGTCCAGGACGGCTGGCTGCGGGCCAGCGAGCGCAAGCTGGCGCCGGGCAGCACCCTGGCCTATCCGAACCCGACCTTCAGTGGCGCCGACGCCAGACCCCTGCCCCACGGTCGCTGGGCCCAGATGAGCATTCCGCTCTACTACGAGGGCCACGTCTACCGCAAGGGCTCGCGGATCCGGATCATCATCAGCGCACCAAACGGCGCTCAACCCATCTGGTCGTTCGCCAACACGGTCCCCGCCCACCCCGCCACCGTGAGCATCTCTCATGCGGCCCAGCGGCCGTCCAGCCTCACGCTGCCGGTCGTCGCCGGGGTTCGCGTACCCACCGGCCTGCCGCCGTGCCCGGGGCTGCGCGGCGAGCCATGCCGGACGTACGTCCCGCTGGCGACGGCGCCGTAGGGCCTCGGTCGAACCTATCTAAAGCTGATATAAGTTGCCCACGGCGTTTCCCGGGGCTGGGAAATGCGGGCGAGCGATGGGGGTGGTGGCGTGAAGCGGTCGGTCGGTTCAGTGTGGCGAGCGGTTGTCGTGGCGATGCTGCTGACGTTTGGGTTGTCGACCGGTGCTGTGGCCAGAACGGCTCCCAAGGTGCAGCCGAACATCATCAACGGGGCACGGGCGACGCTGTCCCAGGCTCCATGGATCGCCTTCATGACGTGGTGGAACCACCGGAAGGCGGTGGCGAACTGGTGCACGGGGAGCGAGGTCAGCCGTCACATCGTTCTGACGGCTGCTCATTGCGTCCTGAATGAGAACGGCACGGGTGCGGCCGCCCCGTTCGCCCGCAACTACGCATTCAGGCTGCACAGTCTGAAGGGCGGCTACCCCGAGACGCCGCTGAAAACGAAGCGGCGCTACACCTACGCCGCCTACCGGGTCATCTGGGACGCCGCCTACGCCAGCTCGTGCGCGAGGGGTGGTTTCTGCAATGCGGCCAATGACTACGCGCTGCTGTACGTGCGGCGAACCCTCCCCGTCTCCCCGGTGCGGCTGAACAACATCACCGCTCCGGGCCGCACGCTGTATGTCGGCAACACCGTCCACACGTACGGGTACGGCCAGATCGATCCCTTCAGGCACATCTACCCCAACCGGCTCATGCGCGGCGATATGTACGTCTACAACCCGAGCTTCTGCCAGGGCAGCTCCAACTCGCCGAGCGTCTTCGACGGTCAGATCTGCGTCGGCTGGTACCAGGGCGGCCGGCAGACCTGCCACGGAGATTCCGGAGGGCCGACGGTGATCGGCAACGGCCACAGCGCGGTCCAGGTCGGCGTGACGAGCTACGGCCTGACTGGATATTGCAACGCCGGTCGGGGCGTGATCGCCGACGTCGCCCAGTCGCACTGGCTCGCCTACTGGATCCCCAGGCTGAACAGCAGCGGCTCACGCCGCCGACGTGCGACCCGCCCCGCCGACCGGCAGCGTCGGCGGCTGAGCTCAGCTGTCCTGCGCCGTCGGCCGAACGAGGATCTCGTTCACGTCGACGTGGGCCGGCTGCTCGACGGCATACATCACGGCACGCGCGATGTCCTGTGGATCGAGCGCGTTTGACACCGGGTTGTCGAAGAACGCCGTGTCGACCATTCCCGGCTCGATCAAGGTCACGCGCACTCCGGTCCCGTTCATGTCCTGGCGCAGCGCCTCGCCCATCCCCGTCACCGCCCACTTCGTGGCCGAGTAAAGCGACCCGGGCAGAGCCCGGCGACCCGCCACCGACCCGGTGAGCAGGAAATGGCCCCGCGACTCCTTGATGCTGGGCACGGTGGCGCGGATGGTCAGCGCGGCGCCGTAGACATTGGTCAGCACCATGGAGCGCCAGAACTCGGGTGACTCGTTGAGGAATCCGCGCGCGGCGCCGAAACCGGCGTTGACAAACGCCACATCGAGACGGCCGAAGTGCTCCAGCGCCCGGTCCACCATCGCCTGTTGCTGATCCCACTCGGTGACGTCGCACTGCACGGCCAGGGCGCGCTCCTCACCGCCGAGCTCTCGAGCGAGCGCGTCGAGACGGTCGAGCGAGCGGGCGGCGATGACGAGGCGGTAGCCGGCCTCGGCGGCACGCTGAGCGGTGGCTCGGCCAATCCCGCTCGAAGCGCCGGTGATGAGAAAGACTGGATCGGACATAGTGCAAGCATGCACGATCGCGCGCGAATTCACGTTCAGGCTGGCGGCGGCGGCGACGGCTGCCTCAGCTTCCGCCGTGAGGCGCACGTGCCCAAGGGCGGTCCCGACGGGGGTGACGGGGGTCGGGGCGGCGATGTCGTGCTCGTGTGCGACGACTCGCTGCGTGACCTTCAGAGCTTTCGCCGACGCTCGCATTTCAAGGCCACGCGTGGCGGTCATGGGCGGGGTTCGCTCCGCCATGGCGCCGACGGGGACACGCTGGAGATCCGCGTGGCTCCGGGCACCGAGGTGCTCGTCGAGGCCGACGGGACCCAACACGACCTCGTGCGGCCCGGCCAGCATGCGGTGATCGCCCGTGGTGGTCCCGGCGGCCGCGGCAACAAGCGCTTCGCCGGGCCGACTCGTCAGACGCCTCGCTTCGCCGAGCGCGGCCTGCCCGGCGAGGAGACCTGGGTCACCCTGCAGCTGAAGCTCCTGGCCGACGTCGGCCTCGTCGGACTTCCCAATGCCGGCAAGTCCTCGTTGCTGGCCCGGCTGACTCGCGCCCACCCCAAGATCGCCGACTACCCCTTCACGACGCTGGCGCCTGTGCTCGGCACGCTCGAGGTGGAAGAGCGCCAGCTGGTCATCGCGGACATCCCCGGCCTCATCGAGGGCGCCAGCGCCGGAGCTGGGCTGGGTCACGAGTTCCTGGCTCACGTCGAGCGCACGCGGCTGCTCGTCCACGTCCTCGACGTGGCGCCGCTCGACGGGTCAGATCCGGTCGCCAACCACGCCACCGTCGAGCGCGAGCTCGAGCAGCACGATCCCCGCCTGGCCGCGCTTCCGCGCGTGCTCGCGCTGTCGAAGGTCGACCTGGTCGACGCCGCTACGGCAGCGGCCGCGGCCGATCGCTGGCGAGAGCGCCTCGGTCCGGAGGTTCCGGTCATTCTCACCTCCTCGGTCACGCGCCAGGGCGTCGATGCTCTCGCCCTCGAGCTGCTCCATCGCGTTCCCATCCAAGCGCCGGCGGCCTCGGCCGATCTCGCCCCGCCGGTCACCGAGCTGGCCGAGCACCGCGTTTTCCGTCCCGCGGCACAGCGCGGCTACCGCGTGCGACGGACGGGCGAGCACAGCTACGCGGTCAGCGGACGTGGCGTCGAACGGCTCGTGGCTCGCTACGACCTCGATAACGAGGACGCGCTCGCCCACCTCGAGCACCGATTGCGCGGCCTCGGGCGTGATCGACGCGCTTGAGGCTCAGGGCTTCGAGCCCGGGGACGACGTCGAGATCGCCGGGGTGGCGTTCGACCTGGATCCGAGCGTGTAGTCTCCGCGGCGAGGCCGGAGGCCGCTGCAGGAACGGAAGAGACGTGAACGGATGAGTCGAGCAATTCGTCGTTGGCCTGGTCAGCGCCCTCGTCGCCGTAACCGCTTCAGCCGCCGGCGCCAGGCCGCGCGTGCTCACGGTCGGCACCTACAGGCACGTCCACGGCCGGCTACAGGACCATTCAGGCGGCCGTCAACGCCGCCAGGCCCGGTGACTGGATTCTCATCGGCCCGGGCGACTACAAGACGACGGCCGGCCACGAGCCGGCGGGAGTGACGAACCGGCCCGCCGGGGTGCTGATCACCAAGGCCAATCTCCACCTGCGCGGGATGAACCGCAACACCGTGATCGTCGACGGGACCAAGCCCGGCTCGCCCGCGTGCGCCCGCAAGCCCTCGGCGCAGAACTTCGGTCCCGTCGTCGGCGGTTCCGCCGAGGGGCTCAACGGCGTCATGGTCTGGAAGGCCGACAACGTCTCGGTCCAGAACATCACGGCGTGCAACTTCCTCGGGGGTTCGGGCCATGCCGGCAACGAGTTCTGGTGGAACGGTGGCGACGACAGCGCCAAGATCGGCGGCTGGGGTTATAACGGCTGCCTACCTGACGGCGACGAGCACGTTCTTCCAGGACGAGACGTCCGCGGCCCAGTACGGGATCTTCTCCAGCAACTGGAACGGCGGCACCTGGAACGAGACGTACGCCAGCAACTTCAACGACTCGGGTTACTACATCGGCGCGTGCCAGCAGGAGTGCAATCAGGTCGTCAACCACGCCCACGGCGAGTTCAACGCGCTGGGCTACTCGGGCTCTAACTCGGGCGGCAGCCTGGTGGTCAAGCACTCGGAGTTCGACAACAACGAGGACGGGTTCGACACCAACAGCCAGAACGGCGACAACCCGCCGCCGCAGAACGGCGCGTGCCCGCACAACGCGATCAGCCCGATCACCCACACCCACTCGTGCTGGGTGTTCATGGACAACTACGTCCACGACAACAACAACCCCAACGTTCCGTCCGCGGGCTCGGCCGCGGCCGGTCCTGTCGGCACGGGGATGTCGATCTCCGGCGGTCGCAATGACACGGTCATGCACAACCGCTTCGTCCACAACAAGGCCTGGGGGATGATCCTCGTTCCCTTCCTGGACAGCGGCCCGCCGTGCACCGGCGGCACCATGAACGTGATTCCGGGGAGCTGTTTGTTCGACGAGTGGGGTGACGCCGTCATCAACAACAAGTTCTCGAACAACGGCGGCTATCGGGAACAAGACCAACGGTGACTTCGACGAGCTGAACTTCACCACGTCCCCGACCGACTGCTATCGCGGCAACACGGACGCCAAAGGCCTGTCGCCCGATGCCGCGAGCCTGCAGCACAAGTACCCGACGTGCACCGGCAAGGACGTTGCGCCGAACCTCAACGTCAACTTCCTCAATGAGGTTCTGTGTGACTCACAGGTGTCGCTGGCGCCATTCGGCTGCCAGCCCGGCGACAGCTACCCGCGCCGGCAGTTCGTCGACATGCACCCGTTGCCCAAGCACCTGAAGAGCATGCCCAACCCGTGTGGCGGCGTGCCGCGTAACCCATGGTGCGAGCCCCCGGCCCACAAGCATCACTAGTTTGACCGTGGCCATCTGAGCGGGAAGGAATCTCGCCAGACCCTAATCTCTGTCGGGTATGACCTCGTTGGTGATCAAGCTGGGCTCGAGTCTCGTCGCCGACGACAGCGGCTCGGTGCGGATGGACGTGCTCGAGCGCATCTGCGAGGAGGTCGCCGAGCTCCACCGGATGGGCGAATCGGTAATCGTCGTGACCAGCGGCGCCATCGCCCGGGGTATGGGGGTGATGGAGCTGCCCATCCGCCCGCGGACGGTGGACGAGCTCCAGGCCGCCAGCGCCGTCGGGCAGGGCAAGCTCTACCAGGTCTACGACTCGCTGCTGCGCCAGCGGGGCGTCGGGACGGCACAGGTCCTGCTCACGTTCTTCGACATGAGCGCGCGGACGCATTACCTGAACGCCCGCCAGACGCTGCACAAGCTGCTCGAGTGGCGCGTGGTCCCCGTGATCAACGAGAACGACACGACGACCACCGACGAGATCTCGTTCGGCAACAACGACTTCCTCGCCGCGCAGGTGGCGATCCTGCTCGGGGCACGGCTGCTGTTGATGCTGACCGACGCGCAGGGCGTCTACACCGCCGACCCACGCGTCGACCGCGACGCGCAGCTGGTCCGGCTGGTTGAGCAGTTCGACGTGCTCGCCGGGTTGGATATCGGCCACACCACCTCGCCGCTCGGCTCGGGGGGGATGCGCTCGAAGGTCGTCGCGGCTGAGATGGCCACGGCGGCAGGGATTCCCACCGTGATTGCCAGCGGCCTGGAGGCCGGGACATTGCTCAGCGCTGCCGCCGGGAAGTCCGTGGGCACCCGGTTTCCGGCCCGCTCAGCCCGCTACTCGAGCTTCAAGCTTTGGCTCAAATACGCCAAGCCCGTGCGCGGGCGGGTGGTCGTCGACGCGGGGGCGGCGCGGGCCCTGCGAGAGGGCGGCACCAGCCTCCTCCCGGTCGGGGTGATAGATGTGGCGGGGGACTTCAATGCCGGAGACGCGGTCGAGGTCTCACACAACGGCGCCGAGGTGGGCCGGGGGATCTCCAACTACTCCGCCGAGGAACTGCGCCAGGTCCGGGGCCTGAAATCAGCCGACGTGCGCGAGCTGAACCCGCGGGCCAGCGAGGAGGCGGTCCATCGGGATTACTTCGTGCTCGCGTAATCTTTAGCGCGATGGCGACCACGACCACGTCGGTAGCGGAGATCTGCGCCGCGGCCAAGCGGGCTTCGCGCACGTTGGCGACGCTCGGCTCGGGCGTGAGGAACGCGGCGCTGGAGGCCATCGCCACCGCGCTGGTCGATCGCGCCCCCGAGATCCTCGAGGCCAACGCACGCGATCTCGAGGCGGGGCGCGAGGCCGGCCTGTCCGCGGCCCTGCTCGATCGACTCGCACTCGACGAGCGCCGCATCGCCGCCGTCGCCGAGGGCGCGCGGACGATCGCCGCCCTCCCCGACCCGGTGGGCGAGGTGATCGACGGCTTCCGGCTCCCGAACGGCCTCGACGTGCGCAAGGTGCGCGTGCCGCTCGGCGTCGTCGCCGTCGTCTACGAGGCCCGTCCGAACGTCACCATCGATGCCGCTGCGCTGTGCCTGAAGTCGGGCAACGCGATCGTGTTGCGCGGGTCGAGCTCGGCCGAACACTCAAACGCCGTGTTGGCCGCAGTAGCCGGCGAGGCGGCCATGGCCGCCGGACTTCCCGATGGGGCGCTCAGTCTCGTGGCCGGCGGCGGCCGCGAGGAGCTGGCCGAGCTCGCCACCCAGACCGGCGTCGTAGACCTGATCATCCCTCGGGGCGGGGAGGGCCTGAAGAACGCGCTCAAGGGCGTGGCCACCGTTCCCGTCATCTACGCCGCTTCGGGCAACTGCCACATCTACCTCGACGCCAGCGCCGATCTCGACGATGCCGAGGCGATCGTGCTCAACGCCAAGCTGCAGCGCCCCGGCGTCTGCAACGCCGCCGAGACGCTGCTGGTCCACGCCGAGGTGGCCGAGCATTTCCTGCCTCGCGTTCTCGCGGCGCTCGGCGAGGCGGGCGTGGTTCTCCACGGGGATGCGCGTGTCCGCGCGATCGTGCCGTCGCTCCCGGTCGATGAGGCCACCGATGAGGACTGGGACACCGAGTACCTCGCGCTCGAGATGGCCGTCGGCGTCGTGGACGGAGTGAACGAGGCGATCGCCCACATCAACGCCCACGGCAGCGGCCACTCCGAGGCCATCGTGACCCACGACACGCGCTCCGCCCGAGCCTTCCAGCTCGGGGTCGACGCGGCCTGCGTCTACGTCAATGCCTCCACGCGCTTCACCGACGGCGGCGAGTTCGGGATGGGCGCCGAGATCGGCAATTCGACCCAGAAGCTCCATGCCCGCGGGCCGATCGGCCTGCGTGAGCTCTGCACGTTCAAGTACCTGGTCGAAGGCTCGGGCCAGATCCGCCCATAGACCCCCGTGCGCCTCGGGATCCTCGGCGGCACGTTCAATCCGCCACATCTTGGACACCTCATCTGCGCCCAGGAGGCGTATGTTCACCTGCGCCTCGACCGCGTGATGCTGATTCCCGCCCGGATACCACCGCACAAACAGGTCGAGGACGAGCCGGGCCCGGCGCTGCGGCTCGAGTTGTGCCGGCGGGCCATCCTGGGCGATGACCGCCTGGCCGTGTCGGACCTAGAACTGCGTCGCGACGGGCCGTCGTACACGGTCGATACTCTTGAAGAGCTGAGCACCACGGCGCCAGACAACGAGCTTTTCCTAATTGTGGGCGGCGACATCGCCGCAGGGTTGCCACGTTGGCGGGAGCCGGAACGCGTGCTGTCGCTGGCTACACTGGCCGTGGCCGAGCGACCCGGGACCAGCCGCGAGACGATCGATCAGGCGCTCTCGCAGGTGGGGAAGAGCGGCAGGCCGGCGACCTTCTTCCCCATGCCGTCGATCGGCATTTCCTCGAGCGACGTGCGTGAGCGCGTCGCGGCGGGAAAGCCGATCAGGTACCTCGTGCCGGACCCGGTGGCGCAGTCCATCGCCGAACGAAACCTCTATGGGGTATGACAATTTGATGAATCCGGAACAGATCGCCTCTGCCATCACCGGCTACGCCGCCGATCGTAAGGCCCTGGACATCGTGCAGCTCGACCTGCGCGAGATCCTCGGCTACACCGACTATTTCGTCATCTGCAGCGGCCGCAGCGATCGACAGGCCAAGGCGATTCACGACGCCATCCACCAGGGCATGAAGCAGGACCATGAGCTCCTGCCGCGCCGCGTCGAGGGCCTCACCCAGTCCCGCTGGATCCTCATGGACTACCTCGACGTCGTCGTCCACGTCTTCACCCCCGAGACGCGCGAGTACTATCGGCTCGAGCAGCTTTGGGGCGAGGCGCCGGCCCAGTTCGTCGAGGCCGTCACCGGGTAGTTCCGGCCGCTCTGGCGGGCGAAACGTCAACGGCGGCTGGGGAGGGGGCGGGTTCTGTCCGCATCCGCGTTAGGTCCAACGCATCCGCGTTAGGTCCAACGATTACATAGATAATCACCAGAATCGTTGGACTCACGAGCGGGCGACCCCTTCCCCAGCAGCCGTTCGAACCGCATCCACCTGCGCTTCGCACCCCGAGCCGCTATAGCGTCGCCATCAGCTTCGGCGCCACCTCTTTCTTGCGGCTCATGACGCCTGGCAGAGGGACGACGCTGTCCTGAGCCTCGGTGCCGAAGCTGCGCGCAACGGCGGCGATGTCTCCGGCCACCAGGAGGTCGGTGCGCTTGCTGAAGATGTCGGTGATCATCAGCGCGTAGAGGTGCAGGCCCCGCATCTCCCGGGCACGGCGCATGGCCTCGAGCAGCTCGTCCTTGCGGTCGAGCAGGCCCTCGCCGACGACCTCGACCTGGGCGATGCAGATCGTGTGGCCGGTCTGGAGCTCGTACTGCTTGGCGTCGCGCGAGATGATGTCGTCGGCGCTGACCTCGGATAGGTCCGATGTGGCCTCGAACATCTCGCGTCCCAGCTCGGCGGCGTCGAGGGCCAGCACGCGCTCGAGGTATTCGACCACGGCGTGGTCGCGCTCGGTGGTCGTGGGTGAGTTGAGGATCACCGTGTCGGACAGAATGGCCCCGAGGAGCATGATCGCGGTCGAGCGGCTCGGTTCCATGCCGTTCTGGCGAAAGCGCTCGACCACGAGCGTGGCGGTGGCCCCGACGGGGTCGAAGGTCGCCGTGACCGGGATGCGGGTCTCGATCGAGCCGATGTGGTGGTGGTCGAGGATCTCGACGATCTCGGCCTGATCGATTCCGGGCGCGCTCTGGGCCTGCTCGGCGTGGTCGACCAGGATGACCTTGCGGCGCGGGGGAGAGACCATGTCCGAACGGCGCAGCAGGCCGACGGGCCGACGCTGGCCATCGATGGCGACGGCGGCGCCGTAGTGCGTCTCCTTGACCTGGTCGGCCACGTCGCGCACCACGTCCACGGGCGCGGCGGTCAGGGGATCCGCCTCCATCAGGGCGTGGCAGGGCGCCGCGAGCGTGATCATCCGCGCCGAGACGTAGGTGTCGAGCGGGGACACGATCACCGCGGTACCGTGCTCGTCGGCCAACTCGAGGATCCTCGGGCTCGGCCTCGTGCGCTTCGAAACGACCAGCAGCGCCGCCCCCAGGTTGATGGCCAGGGCCTGCGCGTCGTCGCGGTTGCCGAGCACGACGACGTCGCCCTCGGAGATCCCGCTCGGCGAGCCCGGATCCATCGACTGAACCCACACGCGTCCGGCCAGCGTCCTGTTCTCGCCGGTCAACAGCTCGCCCTGGAGGACATCGACGATCGCCTGCACTCGGGTTGGCGCCTCCACGAGCGTCGAGGTCTCGCGAGATTCCCGGATGAAGCGGCGCGCGAGCGTCCGCTCGGTCACAACCCCGATCAGGGCGCCGTCGGCATCGACGATCGGCACGAGCTCGAGCTGGGCGCGCGACATCGCGATCCCGGCCTGTCGGATCGGCTCGTCCTCGCCGATGATCGGGAAGCTCTTCTGCATCACGTCGGACACGCGGAGCATCACGTGGGCGAGGATCGGGGGCTCGGTCGCGCCACCGCGCTCGAGCACCCAGCGCGACTGGGCGTTGCATTCGCCCAGGCGGACGCCCCGGTACTCGTTGTTCCGATCCAGGCGGCCCTTCAGCTCGGCGTAGCCGATCGCGCTGGCGATCGAATCGGTGTCCGGGTTGCGGTGGCCGGTGACGTAAATAGTTGACATGCCAGGGCGATTATCCAACTCCGTTTGCATTAGCGTGTCTGAGCGTGCAGGCTCCGCCGCCAGAGCGACCCCCGGGTTTCGCCCGCGTGGCGGCCGATCTCCGCGTGGAACTGGCGACGCGCGAACCCCTGCCGCCGGGGGAACTGGGCTTCAGCCTGATCCGAACGCACCGGTTCCAGCGCGAGACGCTGCAGACGCTGCTGGCCTACTACGAGCGCTACGGGCCGATCTTCGCCTTCCGCTCGCTGCACCGGCGGATCGTGGGGATGATCGGCCCCGAGGCCAACCATTTCGTCACCGTGTCGGGGGCGGAGAACTTCAGCTGGCGCCAGGGCATGTTCGGCGAGCATCTCACGCCGCTGATCGGCGACGGGCTGATCACAACCGACT
The DNA here is from genome assembly GCA_963734775.1 of uncultured Solirubrobacterales bacterium. Taxonomy (GTDB): domain Bacteria; phylum Actinomycetota; class Thermoleophilia; order Solirubrobacterales; family Solirubrobacteraceae; genus Palsa-465. Next base: position 119,841 of record CAVTJE010000030.1, on the reverse strand, counting down.
GGGAGTATCACGACCGGGCGCGACGGATCATGATGCCGGCGTTCCATCGCCAGCGGCTGGATCACGCGGTCGAGGTGATGGTCCAGGAGGCCGAGCACGCCGTCGACGGGTGGCGCCCCGGCGAGGAGCTCGACGTCTATGAATGGGTGCGCGACCTGGCCATGTCGATCGCGATGCGGGCCCTGGTCGGGCTCGACCCCCGGGCGGGCGCCGTCGGCCACCAGGCCGCGGTGCTGTTCGAGCGTGCCCTGGCCTTCTACGACACCGAGAGCTGGATGATGCTGCTGCGGGGCCCGGGCACGCCGTGGGCGCGGATGCAGGCCCACCGCCGCGGCCTCGACGCGATCATCTACGCCGAGATCGAGCGCCGCCGCGGCGCCGCCGCTCCCGGCGACGATGTTCTCTCGATGCTCATGGAGGCGCGTGACGAGGACGGGGGCGGCTTCACACCCAGCGAGTTGCGCGACCAGCTCATGCACCTGCTGTTCGGCGGTCATGACACCACCTCGTCGACGATCTCGTTCCTGCTCTACGAGCTCAGCCGCCACCCCGACGTGCTGGCCCGCGTGGCGGCCGAGCAGGACGAGGTGCTCGGTGGGCGGGACCCGACCGCGGAGGACCTGCTGAGCCGCCTGCCCTACCTGTCGATGGTCGTCGACGAGACGCTGCGCCTGTATCCGCCGGTGTGGTTCGGACCCCGGCTGACCGTCAGGCCGTTTCACTTCGGCGGCTATCGCGTGCCCGCCGGCGTCCACGTGATCCACAGCGCGTGGGTCAGCCACCGCCTGCCCGAGGTGTTTCCCAACCCCGAGGCGTTCATCCCCGAACGCTTCGCCCCCGAGGCCCGGCGGCAGCTTCCACCGGGCGCCTATATCCCGTTCGGCGGCGGCCAGCGGGTGTGCATCGGCAAACGCTTCGGTCAGCTGATGGTCAAGGCGGTGGCCACGGCGGTCCTCAGACGGTACGGACTGGACCTGAAACCGGGCTACGAACTCCGCGTGGGCAAGCTGCCAACGCTAAGCCCCGAGGGCGGATTGCCGATGATCATCAGACCGGCACCTCAACCCGTTCCCGCCCGCGATACCGTGCTGTCCACATAGAGGGGCTGCGGGGGTAACGGCGACCCCCGTGCACACACCGACCATTGGAGAGGGCGATGCCATCCGCACCACAGATCCTTCCGACCCAGATCACGCAGGGAAGCGCTCCCGGACTCAACTACCGACTCGAGGGTGAGCTGGTTCCGGCGCTCCACATGGCTCTGGACGGGCAGGTGCCGGTGTACTTTGAGCACCACGTGCTGCTGTGGAAGTACCCGACCATGCAGATCGGCCTGCACCCGCTGAAGAAGGGTCTGAAGCGGCGGATGTTCGGTGGCATGCCGCTGCTCATGCTGGAGGCACAGTCGGCGGGCGAACTCGCCTTCAGTCGCGATGCGCCGGGCCACATCGTCGCCCTTCACCTGCAGTCCGGCAACGGCATCGTCGTGCGCGAGCACCAGTTCCTCGCCGCGACGGCCAACGTCCAGTACGACTACAGCCGGATCAAGGGCTTCGCCAACATGATGTACGGCGGCGGCTTCTGGGTCGACGAATTCTTCGCCGGCGATCACGAGGGGGTCGTGTGGATCCACGGCTACGGCAACGTGTTCGAGAAGGCGCTCGAGCCAGGAGAGACGATCGACATCGAGCCCGGCGGCTGGGTGTTCCGCGACCACTCGGTGTCGATGTCGCAGGAGGTCTACGGCTTCAAAACCGGTCTCATGGGCGGGAGCGGCAGCCTCGTCTTCAACCGCTTCACGGGCCCGGGGCGGGTTGGTCTCCAGAGCGCCTCCTTCCACCCGCCGGTGCAGGAGGGCAGTGGCGGCAACGCCCAGCGCGACGCCGGCGGCGGGCTGCTTGGCGGCATCGTCGGCGGCATCCTCGACAAATAGTCCGATGGGGTTCTCTGCCGGTTACCTCGCCGAGCATCCCCTTCCGCCGGGGATCGTCGGCTCCATGGGCCTAGCGGGCTATCAGCTCCTCGTCGACATCGCCGGCGTCGGGGCCGGGCGGCTCGGTCCACAGGCGTTCCTCCTCGTGGCGCCCGATCCCAACCCGGCCATCCCCGACGCCGGCACGCAGATCTCTCTCCATCAGCAGAAGCTGCGCGACGAAGCCGAGATGGCGTCGTTCACGCAGCTGGCCGCCCAGCTCGGCTACCTGCGCCTGTCGGGCTTTCGGCTCGCGCTCGAGCGCTCGGGTCTGCGCAGCAAGATCAGCGTCGTCAACCCGGCGACCGGCGCGATCGCCGCCACGATCCCCGAAAAGCATCCTGGCCGGCTGTTCGGTGGCGGAGTGAACGCGGCGAGCCTGCTCGCCAGCGTGCGCGCGCTGCCTCCGGCCGGGGCGCCCCCGGACACCCAGGACCCCGAGTTGATGCGCCAGGTGCTGCTGGCGCTGGCGCTGCGCGACGAGACGCTGGACGGGGTCCAGGCGGCGGAGATGGCCGACCGAGCACTCGAGCTGGTGGCGGGCAACCCGCAGCTGGATCCGCCGGCTGCGCTGGAGGCGGCCAAGGAGAAAGGCGCCTAGCACGGCGAAGGGCGGAGGAAGTGGAGCTAGCGGGATTCGAACCCGCGACCTTTCGGCTGCCAGCCGAACGCTCTCCCAGCTGAGCTATAGCCCCTCCGGTGAAACGAACTGGCACCAAGGTTAATACAAGGCCGCCGCGCGCGACCCTACCCGGGCGGGATGAACTCGGGGACGTCGAGGACATCGCCCTCGTCCGCCGCCGGGCGGCTGCCGCGGCGGCGCGGGGCCGGCTCCGCCGCGATCCCGCCGTCGACACGGTCGAGCTGGGCCAGCATGCGCGAGTGGATCATCTGCACGTCGCGCAGCAGGCGCTCGGCGTTGGAGCGCAACGAGTCACCCATCTCGCGCAGGTTGTCGACGATCTCGAGTCCCTCGGTGCGGACGTCGCTGGCGGCGGTCCGGGCGTCGCGCAGGACGTCCCGGGCCCGCGTCTCGGCCTCCGTCCGCATCCGGGCGGCGTCCTCGTTCGCCTCGCCGAGCACCTTGTCGGCGTTCTCCTGGGCGCGGCCGACGATGGTCAGGGCCTCGGTCGTGGCGTCGGCCACAGCCTTGGCCGAATCCGCCTGGGCCGACTCACGGAGCGCCGCTGCCTCGCTCTGGGCGTCGCGCAGCAAGTCGGCGGCCTCCTCCTCGGCCGCCGTGACGCGGTTCTCCGCCGCCCGCTGACCCTCGGCGATCCGCTCGCGCACGCGCGCCTCGGTCTGCTGCACCATGCGTTGGGCTGACTCCTCGGCGGCGGCGACGATCGCCGCGACCTGCTCGGCTGCCGCGGCGGCGCTCCGCGCCCGACCCGATCCGCGGGGTTGAGGTGCATCGTGCGGCGGACGTGATCCCGGAGGATTCTCCTCGGACACGGCGCCGATGGTAGACGCGGCCGGTGCTCGGAACCGCAATAAACGCACCGTCAGTAACCTGCGATCAAGATGTCCGACCGCCAGTACAACCCCAAGCAGATCGAGCCCAAGTGGCAGGAGCTGTGGGCTCGCGAGCGGACGTGGGAGGTCTCGAACGACCCCACCGGCACCGAGTCCGACGGACGCGAGAAGTCCTACGTGCTCGAGATGCTGCCCTACCCCAGCGGCGAGCCGCACATCGGGCACCTGAAGAACTACTCGCTGGGGGACGCGATCGCGCATTTCCATCGCCGCACGGGGCGGCGGGTGCTGCACCCGATGGGCTACGACGCCTTCGGCCTGCCCGCCGAGAACCACGCCATCCGCACCGGTGAGGCCCCGCGGAAGTCCACCGACGAGTCAATCGCCGCCTTCCGGCGGGCCTTTCACTCGTGGGGCATCTCGATCGACTGGTCACGCGAGCTGGCGACCTACGATCCGCGCTACTACCGCTGGACACAGTGGATCTTCCTCCAACTGTTCGAGCGCGACTTGGCCTACCGCAAGGAGGCCGCCGTCAACTGGTGTCCCCACGACGCCACCGTGCTCGCCAATGAGCAGGTCATCAACGGCCGCTGCGAACGGTGTGGACACCTGGTCGAGGTGCGCCAGCTCGAGCAGTGGTTCTTCCGCATCACCGACTACGCCGACCGCCTGCTCGAGGACCTCGACTCGATCGTATGGCCCGAGCACGTAAAGGCGATGCAGCGCAACTGGATCGGCCGCAGCGAGGGTGCCGAGGTCACCTTCCGCTGCCAGGAGCTGGGCATCGACTACCCCGTGTTCACGACGCGGCCCGACACGCTGTTCGGCGCGACCTTCTTCGTCATGGCCCCCGAGCACCCGGACGTGTTCCGTCTGGCCGCGGGGACCGAGCAAGAGCAGCAGGTGCACGAGTACGTCACCCGCGCCCTGAACGAGTCGGCCGAGGATCGCGGCGACACCGAGAAGCCGAAGACCGGCGTGCCGCTGGGGCGCTCGGTGACCAACCCGGTCAACGGCGAGCGGCTTCCGATGTTCGTGGCCGACTACGTGCTGATGGAGTACGGGACCGGCGCGATCATGGCCGTGCCGGCGCACGACGAGCGCGACTTCGCCTTTGCCCAGGCATTCAACCTGCCGGTTCGGCGCGTCGTGGGGACCGACGAGGAGCTGCCTTACACGGGCGACGGCCCGATGACCAACTCGGGTCAGTTCGACGGCCTGAACAACCGAGATGCCTACGAGGCGATCATCGAGTGGCTCGACCGCGAGGGCCGCGGTCACGCCTCGGTCAGCTACCGCCTGCGCGACTGGCTCGTGTCGCGCCAGCGCTACTGGGGCTGCCCGATTCCCATCATCTACTGCGACCAGTGCGGCATGGTGCCCGTGCCCGAGGAGGACCTGCCGGTCGCGCTCCCTGACGTCGAGGACTACCAGCCCAGGGGCCGTTCGCCGCTGGCCGCCGCCGAGGACTGGGTGCGGGTGTCGTGTCCCAACTGTCGCGGTTCGGCGCGCCGCGAGACCGACACCATGGACACGTTCGTCGACTCGAGCTGGTACTTCCTGCGCTACTGCGATCCGGCCAACGACCGCGAGGTGTTCGACCCCCGGGTGCTGCGCGAGTGGATGCCGGTCGACCAGTACATCGGTGGCGTCGAGCACGCGATCCTGCACCTGATGTATGCGCGCTTCTTCGTCAAGGCGCTCGCCGACATGGGGCTGCTCGACGTCCAGGAACCGTTCCAGGCCCTGTTCACGCAGGGCATGATCCTCGGCCCCGACGGCCACAAGATGTCGAAGTCGGCCGGCAACGTGATCAGCCCGATGCCGATCGTCGAGTCCTTCGGCGCCGACACTGCCCGGTGCTACATCCTGTTCATCGGTCCGCCTGACCAGGACGCGGCCTGGTCGGAGAGCTCACTCGAGGGCGTGCACAAGTTCCTCGCTCGTCTGTGGCGGCTGGCCGACGAGCTGCAGGACGCTGCCACCGACGTGGCGCTGGCTGGCGAAGGGGCCGCCGACCCACTGCTGGCCGAGCAGCCCGTCGACCCGATGGGTCGCGACCTCGAGGTCGTGCGCAAGGCTCACTGGGCGATCAACAAGGTCACCGGCGACATGATCGACCGCTTCTCCTTCAACACCGCGCTGGCCGCGATCATGGAGCTGGTCAACGAGGTCTACAAGCCACCGCGCGCGGGCCTGGCGGCGCAGCGTTTCGCCACCGCCACGGCCGCGTCGCTGGTGTCCGTGTTCGCGCCCCATCTGGGTGCGGAGGCATATGAGATGTTGACCGGCCGCCGGGTGTGGGAAGACCCCTGGCCGCCGGCCGACCCCGCCATGCTGATCGCCGACACGTTCGAGCTCGTGTGCCAGGTCAACGGCAAGGTCCGCGACCGTGTGATCGCGCCCAGCGGCGCCGCGCGCGACGAGCTCGAGCGGCTGGCACTGGACTCTCGCGGCGTGCGCGCGCACGTCGACGGACACGAGATCGCCCGCGTGATCGTGGTCCCGGACAAGCTGGTCAACGTCGTCGTCAGGTAGGCGGTGGCTGCGTTCTACGTGGCCGTCGTTGGGGCCGGCGATGCCAGTCCCGAGGTCGAGGCGGCCGCCGAGGAGGTCGGCCACGGGCTGGCGCAGGCGGGCGCGATCGTCGTCTGTGGCGGCCTCGGCGGCGTGATGGCCGCCGCCTGCCGCGGCGCGCGGTCGGCGGGCGGCACGACGATCGGGCTGCTGCCCGGAACCGACCGCGCGGCGGCCAACCAGTGGGTGCAGATCGCCATCCCGACCGGACTCGGGGAGCTTCGCAACGGTCTCATCATCCGCGCCGTCGATGTCGTCGTGGCCGTCGGCGGCGAGTACGGAACGCTGTCCGAGGTGGCGCTCGCCCTGAAGACCCGCGTGCCGGTCGTCGGACTGGACACGTGGGAGATCCGTGGCGTGGAGGCGGCCGACGATCCCGCCGCGGCCGTGCAAAGAGCGCTCGCCGCCGCCGCGCCTAGACTCAACTGAGTGCCGGCCTTCAAACCCGCCTACCTGATCCACGGCGACGATCACGGCCGCATCGCTGAGCGCCGGATGCGGCTGCGGGAGCTGGCCGAGCGCGAGAGCGGGGTCCAGGGACTCGAGGTGTTCGAGGGGGACGCCGCCACCCCCGAGACGGTCGCTGCGGCGCTCAACGCAATGACGTTTGCCCTCGGCCGGCGCTTCATCGTCGTGGACGGCGTCGAGAGTTGGAAGGACAAGGAGCTCGACCCGCTCGAGGCCGCCATGGCGGCCATACCGCCCGACACCACGATCGCCTTCTTTGCTCGGGAGGAGGGGCGGACGAAGGCGCCGGCGCGCCTGCACGACGCCGTTAGCCAGGCTGGCGGCAGCATCGACGCCGAGGAGAACGTCAAGCCGTGGGAGCTGCCCAAGTGGGTCATCGCGCGCGGGCGTGAGCTCGGACTGCAGCTCGACACCGAGGCGGCGCGGGCGCTCGTGGCGCAGGTCGGCGATCGCCAGCAGCGGCTCCTGCGCGAGCTCGAGAAGCTCGCCCTACGGTTCGGCCCCGATGCGCAGGTTGCGGTGGCGGACATCGAGGCTCTGAGCGCGACCTCGGCCGAGCGCAAGGCGTGGTCGCTGGCCGACACGCTGGTCGCCGGCGAGGCGGAGGCGGCCGTGCGCATGTACCTCGCCCTTCGATCGCAGGGCGAGCGCCTCCCGGGCCTCCTCTACTGGATGGCGGGGCGCGTGCGCACGGCGCACGAGATCGCCCACGCCGTGGACGCGGGCGAGCCCGTGGCGCAGATCAAACGCGGGCTGCGCATGCCCTCGCGCGCGGCCGACCGCCTGATCGCCGACGCTCGCGAGAGCGGGAGCGAGAAGCTCCGCCACGCGCTCGAGGAGATCGCCGACCTGGAGATGGAGTCTCGCGGTGGAGGCTCGGGGGTGGCGAGCGAGGACACGGTGGCCCTGCTCAGCATCCGCCGGATCGCCGGCTAGCAGCTAGACGACTTTGACGATCACGGCCAGGGCGACGAGGATCGCCACGAGCACGATCAGGGCGAACGCGCGACCGACCCACAGCCCAGCGGAGGCCACGCGGTAGGTGCGGCGGGAGGTTGAGGTTCGCGGTGGGGGAGCCCCGACAGCCGCCACCCGAGCTGCCTCGGTGCGGGCGTGTTCGGTCGCCTGAAGCGCCTTATCGCGCTCGCGCAACGCCTTGTCTCGATCCTTCATCGCCTTGTCGCGCTCGCGAGCCGCCACGCCGGCGGCGCGCACCGCGCCGTCGCGCTCGCGGTGAGCTTGCTCGAGGGCCGCGGCGGTCTCGTCGCGCTCGAGCCGGACCCGGGTGGTTTCCGCCCGCGCTTCCTCGGCCGCACGCACGGCATCGTCGCGCTCCGGCCCGGCCTCCTCCACGATGCGCAGCGCCGCGGCGCGCTCGCTGGTCGCCCGCTCGGCAGCCCGGATCGCCGCGCCGCGCTCGGAGCGCGCCTGCGCCGTCTCGCTGCGCGCGAGCTGGCAGGCCTCGATCGCCTGCTCGCGTTCTGAGCGGGCCAGCGCCACCGACTCGTCGAACTCGCCGCGAGCGCGCTCGAGTTCCTCCACCGCCTGGCTTCGCTCGCGCTCGGCGACATCCAGGGCTGCGAGCGCGGCGTCGCGCCGCGCCGTGGCCGCGGTGGCCAGCACGTGAGCATCGCGCAGTTCGTCTACCTCCGCGCGCAGGAGCTGGTTTCGATGCTGCTCCTCGACCAGCCTGCGCGAGACGGCATCGACATCGGTCGGCTCGGACCTGGCCAGCACGAAGGACTCGCGCTCCGAGGAGATCAGCGTCGCGGCCGCCTTGCCCCCCGGCGCCGGCAGCCCCACGGCGATGTCGGGTGCCACGCTCAGCTCGAGGTCAGAGACTTCCTGGCCGTCGAGCTCCCACGGAAACACGGCCAGCCACACCTCGGCCTCCTCGGCCGCCCACGGTTTCTGGTCGAGGTCGGCAAGCAGACGGCTCGGGCCGGCGGCGGTGCGGAGCGTGAGCGTCGGGCGCATGAATCGCCGGCCCCGCACGCCGTACCAACGCCCGCGCAGCTCCAGCCGCTGGCCAGACACCTCGAGACGCTCGAGCTCGAAGTAGATCGTCCCCCGACCGCTGGCGGGCGGACCGGCAACCTGTGCCATAGCGCCCTACCTACCCAGCAGCGGCGGAGTCAGACACTAATGCCCGGCGCGCCGGAGCCGCGCAGCGCGGGACTTCTTGCGGGCGCCGCTGTTGCGATGGATCGCGCCCCGCTTGACGGCCTTGTCAATCGCCTGCACGAGCGTCTTGTGCTCGCTGTCGGCCCGTGTGTCGTCGCCATCGCCGATCGCGTTCTCGAGCCTCCGGAAGTAGGTCTTGATCCTCGAGGTGTAGCGGCGATTCTCGAGCCGCTCACGGGCGGCACGGTCGATTCGCTTCTTCTGTGAGTGGATGTTCGCCATATCAGAGAGAAACCGCGACTGATCTGCCGCGGCGCGTCCGTACTATAGCGGCCGCGTGTCCGCACGAACGAGCACGGCAGCGGACGAGCAAGCGAATCCGCCTCCGCCCGGCCCGCCACGGCGTCGCCTAGCCGTAAACACCGCGATCGTCGCGGTGGCAACGGCGCTGTCCCGAGTGGCCGGCCTCGGGCGCGAGGTCGTCCAGGCCGCGTTCTTCGCCACCTCGCAGGCCGCCTCGGCCTTCACGCTGGCCTCGCAGGTCCCCAACCTGTTCAGCAACCTGTTCTCGCAGGCGGCGCTTTCGGCGGCGTTCGTGCCCGTGTTCACCGAACTGCTGCAGGGCGGGCGCAAGCGCGAAGCATTCCGCCTCGCCTCCACGCTCTTCTGGGTCATCCTCATCGGTCTGGGGGCGTTGACGCTGATCTGGACGGCGGTGGCCGGCCTGATCGTTCCGCTGTTCACCGGAACGCTCAGCATGACCGCGACTGCGCTCACCGCCTCGCTGTCACGCGTGCTGTTCCCCGTCGTGCTGCTCCTCAGTCTGACCGGGTTGTTCGTCGGCATCCTGCAGTCCTACGACGAGTTCACGATCCCCGCGCTGGCGCCGGCGATCTGGAACCTGATCATCCTCGTCCTGCTGATCTTCCTGCACTCCCGCTTCCACGGGGTCAACAAGATCTACGCCTACGCCATCGCCTGGCTGGTGGCGACGTTCGTCCAGATGCTGATCGTCGCAGCAGCGCTGAGACGCGTCGACTTCAAGGTGATGTTCAGCCTGGACTGGGCCGATCCCCGCGTGCACCAGGTGCTCATCCTGTTCGTGCCGGTGACGGTCAGCATTGGGATCGTCAACCTCGACATCTTCATCAACGCCGGCTTCGGATCGCTCGTCTCGAGCCATGCCCCGGCGGCGATCAACAACGCGTTCCGCATCTACATGCTGCCCCAGGGGATCTTCAGCGTGGCCGTCTCGACAGTGCTATTCCCGACTCTGAGCCGGCTGGCCGCGCGCCGTGACGTGGGTGGGATGCGGCGCACGCTGGGCAACGGGATGCGTCAGATCAATCTGCTCTTGATCCCCTCCACGGCGCTGATGATCGTGCTCGCCACGCCGATCACCCGGCTCGTCTACCAGCACGGCACGTTCGGCGCCTACTCGACCCACCTGGTGTCGACTGCGCTCTTCTGGTTCTCCTTCAGCCTGCCCTTCGCGGGCCTCAATCTGCTGCTAACACGGACCTTCTTTGCCCTTCAGCGCCCGTGGATTCCCACCAAGCTGGCGGCTATGAACATGGTCGTCGACGCGATCGTCAGCATCGCGCTGTACAAGCCCCTGGGCATCGCCGGCCTGGTTATCGGCACGGCGGTGGCCAACATGGTCATGACGGCCCTGCAGCTGTACCGCCTGCGGCTGGGGTTCAACGGCCACCTCGAGGGCCGCCAGACGCTGATGATCACCGTCCGCATCGCCGTCGCCACCGTGATCATGGCCGCGCTGGCGCGCGGGATCTGGTCCGGGATCGATGCCGCTACTCGGGCGCTCGCTGTTGGCTCAGCTGATCGCGGTCGGCGTCGCCTCGGCCGTCGCCCTTTTCGTCTACGCCAAGCTCGTGCTGGCCATGCGCGTGCCCGAGGCGCGCCAGATCGAGACGCTGCTCATGGGCCGGCTGCGCCGCGCGTAGGCCCACCGGCGTAAATACCCTAGTAAGTACATGCCCGACCAGGCTCACATCCGCAACTTCTCGATCATCGCCCACATCGACCATGGGAAGTCGACGCTGGCCGATCGCATCCTCGAGCTCACGCACACGGTCGACCCTCGCACGATGCGCGCGCAGCTGCTCGACTCGATGGACCTCGAGCGCGAGCGTGGTATCACGATCAAGGCCCAGGCCGTGCGCGTGTTCTACGAGGCGGGCGACGGCCAGGCCTACCAGCTCCATCTGATCGACACCCCCGGGCACGTCGACTTCACCTACGAGGTCTCGCGCTCGCTGGCCGCGTGTGAGGGGGCCCTGCTGGTCGTCGATGCCTCCCAGGGCGTGGAGGCGCAGACGGTGGCCAACACGTATCTGGCCGTCGAATCGGGCCTCGAGCTGATCCCGTGTCTGAACAAGGTTGACCTCCCTGGTGCCGAGCCCGAACGCGTGGCGGCGGAGGTCGCCGAGCTGCTCGGCGAGCCCGCCGACAGCGTGCGGCGGATCAGCGCCAAGACGGGCGAGGGGATCACGGCGGTGCTCGACGAGCTGATCGAGCGCGTGCCGCCCCCGAGCGGCGACCCGGACGGCCCTCCCCGCGCGCTGATCTTCGACTCCGAGTTCGACCAGTACCGCGGGGTGATCGCCTACATCCGTGTCGTCGACGGCACCTTCACCAAGGGCGAGGCGATCCGCGCCATGCAGGCCGGCACCGAGGCCGACATCGACGACATCGGCTTCTTCACCCCGGAGATGACCTCGGCCGATGCCCTGCGTGCCGGCGAGGTCGGATTCCTGATCACCGGGATCAAGGACGTGACCAGGCTGCGGGTCGGCGACACCCTGACCACGCGCGCCAACCCGGCGACCGAGCCGCTGCCCGGATACCGGGAGGTCAAGCCGATGGTGTTCTGCGGGCTGTTCCCGATCGACTCCGACGACTATCCGGATCTTCGCGACGCGCTCGAGAAGCTGACCCTCAACGACGCTGCGCTGAGCTGGGAGCCCGAGACCAGCGATGCCCTCGGCTTCGGCTTCCGCTGTGGTTTCCTCGGGCTGTTGCACATGGACATCGTCCGTGAGCGCCTCGAGCGCGAGTACGACCTCGAGCTGTTGGCCACGATGCCGAGCGTCGAGTACGAGGTGACGCTCACCGACGGCCGCGTCGTCCCTGTCCATTCGCCCAACGACATGCCCGATCCCGACCGCGTGGCCGAGGTCCGCGAGCCGTACATCCGCGCCTCGATCCTCACGCCAAAGGAGTTCGTCGGCCCGATCATGGAGCTGTGCCAGGAGCGGCGCGGGGACCACGCCGGCATGCACTACCTGTCATCCGAGCGGCTGCAGCTGACCTACGACCTGCCCTTGGCCGAGATCGTGCTCGACTTCTTCGATCAGCTCAAGTCGCGTACCCGCGGCTACGCATCGCTCGACTATGAGCTCATCGGAATGCGCGATTCGGACCTGGTCAAGCTCGACATCCTGCTCGGCGGCGACCCCGTCGACGCGTTGTCGATGCTCGTGCATCGCAGCAAGGCCTACGACGCCGGCCGCACGCTGACCGAGAAGCTGCGCCAGAAGATTCCGCGCCAGCAGTACGACGTGCCCATCCAGGCGGCGATCGGATCGCGGATCGTGGCCCGCGAGACGATCAAGGCGTACCGCAAGGACGTGATCGCCAAGTGCTACGGCGGCGACATCACGCGCAAGCGCAAGCTGCTGGAGCAGCAGAAGAAGGGCAAGCAGCGGATGAAGCAGGTGGGACGGATCGAGGTGCCCCAGGAAGCGTTCCTCGCTGTTCTGGAACTGGGCGAGAAGTAACGGGAGGCTCAGACCCAGGGGCGGGGACCCGGGCGCGGGCCCATCCGCTGCTGGGTGGGGAGCCGGCCGCGGCCCCGGTGGCGGTGGCCGAAGAACCACCACATCACGCCGACCCACAGCATCCACGTTGCGATCACCCCGGTGAGCACGAACAACACCACCGCGATCATCGCGACGGCCATCGGGATGGCGATGGCGAGGGCCAGCGCGGGCTTGATCCACGGAGTGACCGACGAGCGCTGACGTCGGTCCAGACGCCCGGTGGGCAGATCGAAGACCAGCGCGTCGAGCTCACCGTAGGTCCGGGCAGTGAATGCCGCCGTCAGCCGCTGCTCGAGCTCGTGAGTGAGGAGCCGCCCCTCGGCGGCCGCCTCGCGCAGCCGGTCGGCGATCCGCTCCCGGTCGGCGTCAGAGGCTCGGATCTGTGCTTGCCTTGCCACTGACCAGCAGGCTAGCGCGTGCCTTGCGCGGCGGCAAGACCCGCTTCACGCGGTCAGCGTCGCCGGAGCGCGAGCGGCCAGCTTGCTCGCCTCCACCGCGCTGGCCCAGGCGATTTCCGACAGCACGCCGGGGGCGGCGACCATGTCTCCGGCCAGGTAGATCCCCCCGCCCCGGTCGATTGCCGGACGATCGCGCCAGGAGGCGCCCGGCGGGTCGAGCGCTCCCGTCCGCTTGCGCATCACCTGGCGCCGCCGCCACGTCTCGCGTTCGCGCCAATCGACGAAGGCCGCGTCGAGCAGGCGCTCGAGGCGGAGCGTCGCCGCGTCGGCGGGCTCGCCGGGGCGGATCGGCATCTGAGCCTGGATCAGCTCCTCGCCCGTGGGCGCGAGCGAGGCGTCGGCCGCGGTGTAGCGCTCGATCCAGCCCGTCTCCTGGAGATCGACGACGACGAACGGATCGCCACGGCGGTGGCGCAGAGCGAGGTCGAGGCACACGGCGTGGCCGCCCAGCCAGTCGAGGCTCTCATCGCCGAGCAGGCGACGCGCGTCGGCGAGCTCGGTGGCGATGATCACGGGCGGGGTGGGCAGCTCGTCGACCCCGGCGCCGGTCTCGATCCGCACGCCGAGCGTGGTCGCATGGTCCTGCATGCGGGCGACGATCGAGCTCCAGCCGCCGATCGGATACCTGGCCACCGGGGGCGCCGAGAGCAGGCCTCTGACCAGCGGCTCCCAGACAAACGCGGCCGACAGCTCACCCGGGTCGTGGTAGTAGGTGAGGATGCCGGCGCTGCGGGCCAGGGCCTCGGCCGCGTCGGAACCCACGAGGTCGGTCGCCCAGGTCCGGAAGTCGACATCCACCGGTGCCGAGCGGCCGCGGAGCCGCAGAGCGGCGACGGCGGCCCCGACAGCGGGCACGCGACGGATCGCATCCTGCCAGCGGAAGCGCACGCCCGACAGCGGCGGGCGGGCGTACTTGGGCAGCAGCTCGCGGTCGCCCAGCCAGCGCCAGAACGGGGAGTTGGACAGGAGGGCGTGGGGACCGAGGTTCGCCTTGTAGGGGCCGTTCATGCTCCGGGCGCGGCCGCCCAGCTCCTCGTGTGCCTCGAGCAGGCGCACGGGGCTGCCCTGCTCGGCGGCGGAGATCGCCGCCGTGAGTCCGGCCAGCCCGCCGCCGATGATCGTGATCTCGTCCATTGCTGTCTCCGTTCGTGTTGCGGAGCAGACAAGCTACGCGGCAACTGGCTCACTGTTAAGGTCCAGTCATGGCGGCTGATACAGGGCCAGCATCGGGGCCGGACCTGTTGCTGGCGCTTGAACGCGGGTCGGGAGCGCTCCACGAGCAGCTCGAGCGTGAGCTACGCGACCAGGTCCGCCGTGGCCGCCTGCCGCCCGGGCTGCGCCTGCCCTCCTCACGCGCGCTCGCCGCCGCCCTGGGGATCTCTCGCGGCGTGGTGCTCGAGGCCTACGCCCAGCTCACCGCCGAGGGGTATCTGACCTCGTCTCAGGGAGCCGCCACGCGGGTGGCCAGCACCCCCAGCAGCGAGCGCGCGCCGGTCATGGCGAGCTCGCTCGAGCCGCGCTATGCCTACGACCTGCGCCCCGGCATCCCCGATCTCGCCGGCTTTCCCCGCGATGTCTGGCTCCGCTGCCTGCGCGCCGTCTCCGGGCGGGCGCCCTTCGACGCGCTGGGGTACGGCGATCCCCGTGGGGCGCCCGAGCTGCGCGACGAATTGATGCGCTACCTGGCCCGCGTCCGTGGCGCCGCCCCGGAGCCCGAGCACACGCTGATCTGCGCCGGCTTCAGCCAGGGGCTGTCGATGCTCTGCCGGACGTTGCGCGACCGCGGGCTGGAGCGAATCGCCATCGAGGAGCCGGGCTGGGCGCACCACCGTCTGATCATCGAGGGCAGCGGTCTCGAGCCGGTGCCAGTGACCGTCGACGACCAGGGAATCAATGTGGCCGAGTTGGTCGGCACCGACTGCGAGGTCGTTGTCGTCACTCCCGCCCACCAGTTTCCGACCGGAGCGGTCCTGAGCTCGGAGCGTCGCACGGCGCTGCTCACGTGGGCCGAGGACCGCGACGCGCTGATCGTCGAGGACGACTACGACTCGGAGCTTCGCTACGACCGCGTGGCCGTCGGCGCGCTGCAGGGGCTGGCGCCGGAACGGGTGTGCCACATCGGTTCGGTCAGCAAGCGGCTGGCGCCGGGCCTGCGGCTGGGGTGGGTGCTGTGTCCGTCATGGCTGACCGGCGCCCTGACCTACCTGAAGGCGATCGCCGACGGCGGTTCGCCCGTGCTGGAGCAGCTCGCCCTGGCCGACCTGATCGCCCGCGGCGAGCTCGACCGCCACATGCGCCGGACACGCCTGGCCTATGCCCGGCGCCGCGAGTGCCTCGTGGCTGCGGTGGCGAAAGCCATCCCGGAGGCCACGATCGTCGGTGCGCCGGCCGGCTTGCATGTGTTGGCGCTCCTGCCGGACGGCCTCGCCGAGGACGCGGTGCTGACGGCGGCCGGTGATCGCGGCGTGGGACTCGAGAGTCTCGGTTGGCACCGAGTCTCCGACGGCGCCGCGGGTGGGCTCGTACTCGGGTTCGCCAGCCTGCCCGAGGTGGGACTCGAGCGAGCCATGCGATTGGTGTCCGAGGCCATCGCAGCGAGTATGCCTTGACAGGCATATAACCCGACTGGTATACATGTCGAGTGCCGTCAACCTGGACCGCTCTCTCCGATCCCCACCGTCGTGAGATGGTCGACTTGCTGCGCGAGCGACCGCGACCCGTCGGTGAACTGGTCAGCATCACCGGGCTCAGCCAGCCCGGGACGTCGAAGCACCTGCGCGTGCTCCGCGAGGCCGGTCTGGTCGTCGCCCATACCGACGCGCAGCGCCGCGTCTACGCCCTCAACTCGCGGCCCCTGGCCGAGCTCGACGCCTGGCTCGAGCCGTACCGGCAGCTGTGGGAGGGCAGCCTCGACGCGCTCGAGCGGCACCTTGACCACAAGTCCCGTAACGCGACCTAGGAGGCCCGAACGGCATGCACGCGACCTACGCAACCGTCCACGATCGCCCCACGCTCCTGTTCGAGCGGCGGCTGGCCCACCCGGTGGCCACCGTGTGGGAGGCCATCACCCAGTCCGACGAGCTCGGCCACTGGTTTCCCTGCGAAGTCGAGGTCGATCTGCGCATCGGCGGACCGATGAACTTCAGCTTCACCCACATGCCCCTCGAGGACGGCCCGATGACGATGACCGGCGAGGTCACCGAGCTCGAGCCACCCCACCGGTTCTCGTTCCTGTGGGGCGAGGATCACCTCCACTTCGAGCTCGAGGAGGCCGACGGCGGCGCGGGCTGCCTGATGCGCTTCAGCGTCGAGCTCGATAGCCGCGACAAGGCCGCCCGCGACGGAGCCGGCTGGCACCAGTGTCTCGACGCGCTGGAGGAGCAGCTGGCTGGGGCCGACGGCGGCCGCCCATACGACTCCGACGCGTGGAAGGGCTACTACCGCGAGTACGAGCGCCGCGGCTTCCCGACCGGCGCCGCGCTGCCCGGTGGCGACGTGTGACAATCGAGGTTCATGGACCTCGGCCTGCGCGATCGCCTGTGCGTCATCACCGGCGCATCGCGCGGGATCGGTAGGGCAACGGCAGTGGCTCTGGCTCGGGAGGAAGCCCGCGTGGTCCTCGTGGGTCGCCACGAGCAGCCGCTGGCCGAGGTCGCCGAGGCCTGCTCGGGCCGCGCCACGGTGCTCGCCCTCGACATAACGTCGGCCGACGCCCCCGAGCAGATCATGCTCGGCGCCGGCGGCCCCATCGAGGTGCTCGTCAACAACGCAGGCACCAGCACGGTCAACACCCACGACGAGCTCACCGAGGCGGACTGGCAGGGGCAGTGGGAGCTCAACGTGATGGCGCCGATGCGCCTCATGCGCGCGGTCGCGCCGTCGATGGCGGGGCGAGGCTGGGGGCGGATCGTCAACGTGTGCTCGTCGGCGGGTAAGCGGCCGTCGCGCACCAACATGGCCTACGCGGTCACCAAGGCGGCCGAGCTGTCGCTCTCGCGCGCGTTCGCCGATCTGTACGTCACCGACGGAGTGCTCGTCAACGCGGTGGCCCCGGGGCCGGTGGCGAGCGACATGTGGATGGCTCCGGGTGGCATGGCCGACCAGCTGGCCGAGCAGCGGGGCCTGGCGCGCCCGCAGGCCCTGGAGGCGCAGGCCGGGCGCGTCCCCATGGGTCGCTTCGGCACCGTGGATGAGATCGCCGGGGTGATCGTCTTCCTGTGCTCCGAGGCCGCGTCGTACGTCGCCGGAGCCGCGTGGTCGGTCGACGGCGGCACGGTCGCCGTGATCATCTGAAACACTCCTGCGCCTGATGAGCGTCAACACCCAGGCCATCGGCAAGACCTTCGATCCGGTCACCTACGCCGTCGGGCGCGAGAAGATCCGCGAGTACGCGGCCGCCGTGGGGGAGACCAATTCCCTCCATCACGATGTCGAGGCGGCGCGGGCGGCGGGTTACGCCGACGTCGTCGCGCCACCGATGTTCGCGGTCGTCTACGCCGGCCGTTCGGTGATCCCGGCCCTGTTCGATCCCGAGGTGGGGATGAACTTCGCCATGATGGTCCACGGGGCCCAGGAGTTCCGCTGGGGCCCGCTCGTCGTGGCCGGCGACGAGGTCACCACCGGCGCCACCGTCAAGGACATCTCCGAGCGCGGGCCGATGACCTTCTTCGTCTTCGAGTCGGTGTCCAAGAACCAGCGCGGGGAGACCGTGTGCACGGGCACCTGGACCAACATCGTCAGAGGTGGATCATGAGCCTCAAGCAGGGCGACACGATCGAGCTGAAGGTGACGCCCGATCCCTACGTAACGGTGCGCTACGCCGGCGCCTCGGGTGACTTCAACCCGATCCACATCGACGAGGATTTCGCCAAGCAGGTCGGCCTGCCGGGCCGGATCCTGCACGGGCTGTGGACCATGGCCCAGGTCGCCCGCGCCCACACCGAAGCGGCCGGTGGCCCCGACAAGCTCGAGCGCCTCAGCGTCCAGTTCCGCGGAATGGGCAAGCTCGGCGAGGAGATCACCGTCACCGGCACCGTCCGCGAGGTGCAGGGGGAAACCGCGATCGTCGAATCCGAGGCCGTGCAGGACGGGCAGCGGATCATCCGCAACGCCGTGGCCGAGGTTCGGGCTGACTAAGGTCGGTGCGGAGCCGCGTCTGTGGCTTGGCTTTTGCTGGGCAAGGGGCGGGTAGCCTTTGCTCGAGGCTGTCCAACCGCCATAACGTTGCGAAGCGCCCGGCTCGGCGGTCGCTGATCAACGAAGCGTCACCTATACCGCCATAACGTTGATCAGCGCCGTGACCGGCGGGAGCTTTTCGACGTTCTGCTGGTTGCCAAACGCGTTCGCGGACGCCAAAGCACCCCACCCACCCCTCTCAGCCGGCCGTTCCGAACATCCCGCACCCAACCGTGCGCGGGTGCGCAGCGCCCGTGGCCGACATGGGGTGGGGGAGCCGTAGTGGCGGCACCGGTCAACGTGAAACTCGGTAGTGGCTAGAGGGCGAGATTCACATCGACGGCGTGGGGCGCCGTCAAAGTGAAACTCGAGGTTCTGGGGGGGGCGAGTTTCACGTTGACTGACGCTAAGAGGGGGCTGTGACGTTGACGGCCACGAACGAAGGTGCGCCGGCCCCCAGAACCCACCCCATCTCCCCAGGAAATGAGCCGCAGCTCATCAACGCCACCCGCAGCAACGCCGCCCGTCCTTGAACGGTCCACCCCCGACCTACAATCAATCCCGTGTTAAGCGAACGCCAAGAGGTTGTGCTGCGGAACGTCGTCGAGGAGTATCTCGCCGCCGGCGCCCCCGTGGGCTCGAAGGTGCTGGCGGTCAACTCTCGCTGGGGACCGTCGACGATCCGCCACGAGTTGGCCAGCCTCGAGGAGCGGGGGCTCCTGGCCCACCCCCACACCTCGGCCGGCCGCATCCCCACCGAGGCCGGATACCGGTATTTCGTCGACCGGCTGCTCCCGACCGACGACCCTGGCCCGCGCCTCTCGCTCCAGCTCGTTCGCCGCGAGCTCGACGAGGCCATGCGCGTGACCAGCGAGGCGCTCTCGCAGGTGACGAACCTGCTGGCCATCGTCACCGCGCCACCGATCCAGACCTCGACGATCCGCCATATCGAGGTGCTGGTGCTCCAGCCCCAGGTCCTCATGGTGGTGGTCATCACCTCGACCGGCGGCGTGACCAAGCGGCTGTTCACCTTCCCGCGGCCGGTGGACCCCGGGTTGGCCGACTGGGCCGCGAGTTACTTCAACGAGCGGCTGGTCGGTCTGGGGCTCGGCGCGCGGATGCTCCATCAGCGCCTCCACGATCCCTCGCTGGGCACGACCGAGGCGGAGTTCGTCGGCGCCCTGTCGCCGGTGTTCACCGAGCTCGAGGACTCGGCCCAGGAGAACCTGTACGTCGAGGGAACCGCGCGGCTGCTGAGCGTCGAGCGGGTCGGCGACGTGCTCGACCTCAACGCCCTGGTGGGCATGCTCGAGCGGCGGGTGACGCTCCTCGGCGTGTTGCGCGAGGCGCTCACCGAGCGCGACGTGGTGGTCCGGATCGGGGCCGAGAACGATGTGCCGGCGCTGCGCTCGCTCGCGGTCGTCGCGGCCAGCTATGGACTCCCGCAGCGGAGCCTGGGCGCCGTATCGGTCATCGGACCGCTGCGGATGGATTATGGCCAGGCCATTCGCGCAGTTCGTGAGGCTGCGCAGCAGCTCTCGACCTACATCGCCGACGTATATGACGAGCGCTGATGGCGTCTAGGAACATGCCCCGCGATTACTACGAGGTTCTGGGAGTCTCCCGGGAGGCCAACGACGCCGAGATCAAGAAGGCATTCCGGCGGTTGGCCCGCGAGCTGCACCCCGATGTCAACAGCCACGACCCCGACGCCGAGGAGAAGTTCAAGGAAGCGGCCGAGGCGTATGAGGTCCTGTCCGACAGCGACCGGCGCGCCACGTATGACCGCTACGGGCACGACGGATTGCGTACCGGGGGCTACTCCCCCAACTTCGAGGGGTTCGGGTCTGTGTCGGACATCTTCGAGGCATTCTTCGGCTCGGGCGCCTTCGGCAGCGCTTTCGGTGGCCAGCGCTCCGGAGCGGTGCAGGGGGGCGATGTCGCCGTCAGCGCCGAGATCGACCTGGCCGAGGCGGCCCACGGCACCTCGGTCGAGGTGTCGTTCGAGGCCATCACGCTGTGCGAGCACTGCCGCGGCAACGGCGCCGAGCCGGGCACCCCGATCGAGACGTGCCCGCGCTGCGAGGGCACGGGCCAGCTGCGCGCGATCTCCCGCACACCCTTCGGCCAGGTCGTCCGCGCCACGACATGCGATGTCTGCAACGGCGACGGCCGCGTGGCCCGCGATCCCTGCAAGGTGTGTAGCGGGCGGGGGCGCAGGGTCGAGCGCTCGACCCTCGCCGTCGACGTCCCGGCCGGCATCTCCGACGGGCAGCGGATCCGCATCGGCGGGCGCGGTCATGCCGGGGAGCGGGGAGGACCCCCCGGGGACATCTACGTGCTCATCCAGGTGCGCGAGGACCCGCGCTTCGTCCGCGACGGCGACAACCTGGTCACGGCCATCGACGTCTCGGCACCGTTGGCCGCGCTGGGGACGACGGTCGAGGTGCCGACGGTCGACGGCCCCGTCGAGCTCGAGATCCCGGCCGGCACGCAGCCCCATGAGACGCTCACCGTACGCGGCCGCGGGATGCCGGCGCTGCGCGGGCGGCGCAACGGCGATCTGCGCGTCGTGATCAACGTGATCGTCCCCCGCAACCTCAGTCGCGAGCAGAAGCAGCTGGTGGAGGACCTGGCCGGGTCGCTGACCGACCACAACCTCCGCTCCGAAGAGGGCGTGTTCGGCAAGATCCGCCGCGCCTTCGGCGTCTGACGCAAGCGCACCGTGCTCCGGCTCGCTGTCCGGGTGCAGCGCGAACACGCCGAACTCGTTCTCGCCGAGCTGCTCGAGCTGGCCCCGAGTGGCGTGGAGGAGGTGGCGATCGGTACCGACGTGGTCGAGTATGCGGTGTACGGACCGCCGGGCGAGCTGCCCGCGCTGCCCGAGTTGGAGGCCGCGGCCGGCGCCGCGCTGGTCACGGTCACCACGACCGAGCTCGCCGACGACTGGTCCGAGCGCTGGCGGGAGTTTCACCGCCCGCTCGTGCTCGGCGAGCGCCTGACCGTCCGTCCCCCGTGGGAGCCGGCGGCCGCAGATACAAATTCGATTGATTTAGTGATCGACCCCGGCCAGGCGTTCGGAACCGGTGCGCATGCCACCACCAGGCTGTGTCTGGAGCTGCTGCTCTCGCTGCCGGCTCACGGGTCGTTCCTGGACGTGGGCTGCGGGTCGGGCGTCCTCGCCATCGCCGCCGCGAAGCTCGGTTTTGCGCCGATCCTGGCCGTTGACAACGACCCGGCCAGTCTCGAGGCGACCGCCGTCAACGCCGAGGCCAATGGCGTTCAGCTGGACGTTCGACGGGTCGACCTACGCCGTGATCCCGTCCCGCCGGCCAAGACGATCGCGGCCAATCTGCTCGGTCCGCTGCTGCGCGGCCACGCGGCCAGCCTGAGCACCGCTTCAGCGCGGATCATCGCCTCGGGCCTGCTCGTGGATGAGCGTGAGGCGGTGGCCCGAGCCTTCGCGGCGCACGGCTTCGAAACGAGCCGCCAGCTGAGCCGCGGCGAGTGGGCGGCCCTGCTGCTCGAGCGCGTGTGAGCGCGCGTGGACAAGGCCTCGGGTGCAGATCTTGTCCACCGGGCCCATGTCCCCCGACAGGGCTTCGGGGATGCTTCCCGCGGACGATGTCATCCAGGAGGCATCCAAGGAGGTGACCGACTTGCCCAACCCGCTCTCGATCGGCGTGACCCTCGGTGGCCTGCTGCTCGACGTGATCGTGCCACGGCCCAAGCCGCGGACCGGACTTCCGCCGGAGCCGACGCTCCCGCCTCGGCGTGCTGATCTGAGGACACCGTGGTCCGCCACGACCCGCGAGGAGCACGACGGCCCGCCGGTCGTGAGCGGGGCCGGGACGCCGATGCGCGTCGGCTGAGCGGTACCGTCCAATCGGTGAGCACGTTCGCCGTCAAGTTCCTCGGCTGCAAGGTTTCACAGGCCGACGCCATGCTGGCCCGCGGCGCGCTCCTCGCCGCCGGCCACCGCGAGGTGACCGAGGGCGAGGCCGACCTCCACGTCATCAACACCTGCTGCATCACCAACGAGGCGCAGGCCAAGTCGCGCCAGTCGGTCAGGCGCTCGCTGAAGACGGCGTCCGAGGTCTACGTGTCTCGGGCTGCGCCGTCAACCTCGACGCCACCGAGTTCGCGGGCATCGACCCGGCCGTTCACGCCGTGCCGGGTCGCGCCGAGGAGGTGGCGGTCGAGATCGCCGGCCGAATCGGTGCCTGTGCCGATCTCGAGCACGACGTCCTGGCCCGCCAGCCTGCCGAGCAGGCTGCGCGCACCCGCGGTTTCGTCAAGGTGCAGGACGGCTGTGACTGCCGCTGTGCCTACTGCATCATCCCCACGGTCAGGGGGCCGGCTCGTTCCCGTCCCGCGGCGGCGATCCTCGACGAGGCGCGTCGGCGCGTGGCAGACGGTCAGCCCGAGATCGTCATGACCGGCATCAGCGTGGGGGACTATCGCGACCCGGAGCGGGGTCTCGAGCTCGGCGAGCTGATGGTCGACGTCGCACACGTTCCCGGGGTGCAGCGCGTGCGGCTGTCGAGCGTCGAGGTGATCCACGTAAAGGATTCGCTCATCACCGCGCTGGCCACCGAGCCCAGGGTGTGCCCGCACCTCCATGTGCCGATGCAGTCAGGCGATGACCAGGTGCTCCACGACATGGGCCGCCACTACGACGCCGACGAATACCTCGCCCACATCGACGCCCTGCGCCACGCCGTCCCCGCGGTGAACATCACCACCGACGTGATCGTCGGCTTTCCCACCGAGGGCGAGGCAGCCTTCGAACGCACGCTACAGGTGCTCGACGCCGCGGCCATCACCCGCGTTCACACATTCTCGTATTCACCCCGGCCGGGCACCGTCGCGGCGGGGCTCGGCGATCGCGTCAGCCCGCAGGAGAAGAAGCGCCGCTCCGCGGTCCTGCGAGGCCGCTCCGAGGCTCGCTCACGCCTGCACTGCGCCGGAAAGCTCGGGAGCACGGTATCCGTGCTCGTCGACAAGGTGGCCGACAGCCAGTGCTCGGGTTACACGAGCGATTACACCCGCGCCTACCTGCCGGCGGGTGCGGCGGGCCGCGGCGAGGTCGTCGACGTCGTCTGCGAGGAGCTGCGAGCCGACGGAATCAGCTGCCGGGTTCCGGGTCCGGCAGGGCTATCCTCAAGGGCGTGAGCGTCACCGAGCAGGTTCGGGCCGATATGACCGCCGCGATGAAGGCGGGGGAGAAGCAGCGCGTGGTCGCGCTGCGTCTCGTGTTGTCCGAGCTGCAGAAGGCGAGCAAGGAGGGCGCCGACGACGAGCTCGCCGTGCTGCGCCGCGAACGCAAGCGCCGCTTCGAGGCCGCGTCGCAGTTCCGCGACGGTGGACGTCCTGAGCTCGCCGAACAGGAGGAGAGCGAGGCGACGATCATCGAGTCCTACCTGCCCGCCGAGCTCGACGACTCCGAGCTCGACGCGCTGATCGCCAGCGGCGATCGCGGAGACGGGAGCCAACAGCCCGCGCGACATGGGTCAGGTGATGAAGGCAGTGATGGCCAGCTCGGGTGGCCGTGCCGACGGTAAGCGGACCTCGGTCCGCGTCCGCGAGGCGTTGAGTGCGTAAGCAGATCGAGCTCGGGAACACGGTCGCCGCGGAGCTCGCGGGCAGCAAGGACGCGGTCCTGAAGACGCTCGAAGGCGCATCTCGATTGCGACGTCTACCTGCGCGGCAACGTGCTCACGCTGGAGGGCGACGCCGACGCCGTCGAGGCGGCCACGGCGGTGGTGCGCGAGCTGTCGGAGCTGATCGGGCAGGGCCACGAGATCGCTCCCGGGACGATCGAGGCCGTCACCCGGGCGCTCGACGCGCACGAGTCCCCGGCGCGGATCCTCGAGGACGTGGTGTGGCGCCACCGGACGACCAAGGTCGCGCCCAAGACGGTCAACCAGAAGCGCTACGTGGACTCGATCCGCCGCAACACCATCACCTTCGGCATCGGGCCGGCCGGAACGGGCAAGACATTCCTGGCCGTGGCGCTGGCCGCCGCCGCGCTGAGCCGGCGCGAGGTCAACCGCATCATCCTCACCCGCCCGGCGGTCGAGGCGGGCGAGCGGCTCGGCTTCCTGCCCGGCGACCTGATGGCCAAGGTCGATCCGTACCTTCGGCCGCTGTTCGACGCCCTGCACGACATGCTCGAGCCCGAGAAAGTCTCGCAACACCTCGAGCGCGGGGTGATCGAGGTGGCGCCGCTGGCCTTCATGCGGGGCCGAACCCTGAACGACAGCTTCATCATTCTCGACGAGGCCCAGAACACCAGCCCCGAGCAGATGAAGATGTTCCTCACGCGGCTCGGCTTCAACTCCAAGGTGGTGGTCACCGGCGACATCACCCAGATCGACCTCCCGCGCGAGCACGATTCGGGGCTCGTGGTCGTCTCGGAGATCCTCAGCGACGTCGAGGGCATCGAGTTCGTTCGCTTCGGCGAGGAGGACGTTGTCCGCCACAAGCTCGTGCGCCGCATCGTCGCGGCCTACGGCGAGCATTCGCAGCGACTGGCTCCGGGGCTCCACGCCGCTCGTCCTCGGCCGTAGCCGGCGCTTGCTGGAGATCGAGGTGATCGGAGTCGAGGCCGTCGGCATAGACGGGCCGACCAGCGTGGAGGTCGAGGAGCTGTGCGCGCTCGCGCTCGCCTCGGGCGGAATCGACGATGGGCACGTGGCGATCCAGTTCGTCGACGAGGACCGCATCCGCGACCTCAACCTGCGCTTCCGCGGCACCGACACGCCCACCGACGTGCTGTCCTTCGGGGTCGACGAGGATGGGCTGAGTGCCGGCCCGCGCGAGCTCGGCGACATCGTCATCTGCCCCGGTCACACCGCCGATCTGCGCGAAGCCGTCCTCCATGGCGCGCTGCATTTGACGGGCATGGATCACGAGACCGACGCGGGCGAGATGCTCGCGCTCCAGGCCGAGCTGATGCGCTGGGTGCAGTGAGTCCGTGAGCGCCGCCCCCGACACCCGCTCGGGCTTCGTGGCCATCGCCGGGCGTCCCAACGTGGGCAAGTCGACGCTCGCCAACGCGATCGTCGGCGCCAAGGTGGCGATCGTTTCCGACAAGCCGCAGACCACCCGCCGGGCCATCCGCGGGGTGGCCACCGGACCCGACTGGCAGCTCGTCCTCGTCGATCTTCCCGGAGTCCAGCGACCGCGCGACGCGCTCACGGAGCGGATGCAGCGGCGGGTGGAGAGCGAGCTGGCCGACGCCGACGGGTGTCTGCTCGTGGTCAACGCCGAGCAGGGCATCGGCCCCGGCGACCGGTTCATCGCCGGCCTTTTGCGGCCGGCGTCGGTCCCGGTCGTGATCGCGGTCAACAAGATCGACCGCGCCGATACGCCGAGGATCGTGGCCACATTGCACGACGCCGAGGAGCTCGATGTGGCGCAGGAGATCTTCCCCATCTCGGCCCGAACGGGCAGCGGCGTGCCGGCGCTGATCGACCACCTGATCTCGTTGCTGGCACCCGGCCCGTTCTACTTCGCGCCCCAGCAGCACTCAGACCAGACCGAGTCGGTGCTGCTGGCCGAGCTGATCCGCGAGCAGGTGCTCGCCCGCACCCGCGAGGAGGTACCCCACGCCGTCGAGGTCGAGCTGGAAGCGATCGAGCCGGCGCGTGAGGACCTCATCCGGATCACGGCCGTCGTGCTCGTCGAGACCGAGTCGCAGAAGGGAATCCTCATCGGGGCCCGCGGCGGCATGATCAAGGACATCGGCATCGCCGCCCGCCAGGCCATCGAGCGCGAGCTGGACAGCCACGTGCACCTCGAGCTGTCGGTGCGCGTGCGGCGCCACTGGCGGGGCGACGAACGGCTACTCGATCGCCTCGGGATCGAGTAGGCCGATCAGTCCCACCAGGCGCCGAGGACGCGGCGCCAGTTACCCCAGGCGATCGCGGCCAGCTCGGAGTCGGAAAAGCCGGCTTCGCGCAGCGCGTCCAGGACACGTGGCATCCCGGCGGCGTCACCGACCTCGGCTGGAATCGTCGCCCCATCGAAATCGGATCCCAGCGCCACGTGCTCGGGACCGATCCGATCGGCGACGTAGCGTGCGTGCTCGGCGATCAGGCGCAGCGGGGTATCGGAGTCGTCGGCGAAGTCAGGGCGCAGGAACGGGCAGGCGAAAACGATGCCGACCAGGCCCTCGGAGGCGCCGATGGCATCGAGCTGCGCGTCGGTCAGGTTGCGAGAGGCCTGGGCGAGCGCGTGGGCGCCGGCGTGGCTGGCCACCAGCGGGCCTGGCTCGAGCCGGGCCACATCCCAGAATCCCGCCGCGTTGAGGTGGCTCAGGTCGACGAGGATCCCGAGCTCGGCGCAGCGGCGAACCAGCGCGCGGCCGGCGTCGGTCAGACCGGGGCCGACGTCAGGTGAGGAGGGGAAGATGAACGGCACGCCGTGGGCAAAGGCGTTGGCTCGGCTCCACACCGGGCCCAGCGAGCGCAGCCCGGCCGCGTGCCAAAGGTCGAGCGACTCCAGGCCCTCGTCGATCGCCTCCACGCCCTCGAGGTGAAGGACGGCGACGGGCGGCCCGTCGCCGTCGTGCGCGCGATCGAGATCGCCCGGCGTTCGGGCGACGTGGATGTGGCCCTGGCGCTCGAGCGCCAGCAGTCGCCCGGCGGCGGCGCTGGCGTGAGCGCTCGCGTGCTCGTGCGAGATCGGTGGCGCATACTCGAACTCCCGCACCCCGTCGTCGCGGGGCACGGGATTGTGGTTCTCATCGGGCGAGGGAGTGAAGACAGCGAAAATCGCGCCCCGGATCCCACCGGCGCGCATCCGCGGCAGGTCGAGATGGCCGTCCCCGCGGCCGTCGGCCAGGCCGCCGTGGGTGAGGTGGGTAAGGGCATCGTTGTGGCCGTCGAAAACCGGAAGCATCCCGGCACCGTATCGGTGAACGCCTAGAATCGACGCCCCCGTGGAGGATGCAGATATCGAATTCGATGAGCGCGGGCTGGTCCCATGTATCGCGCAGGACTGGCGAACCGGCGAGGTGCTGACGCTGGCGTACATGAACGCGGAGTCGCTGGCGCTGACACGCGGGAGCGGTGAGATGCACTACTTCAGCCGCTCCCGCGAGGAGCTGTGGCACAAGGGCGCGACCTCGGGCAATACCCAGGCGCTGAAGGAGATCCGCTACGACTGCGACGCCGACGCGCTGCTGGCCCTGGTCGAGCCGCGCGGGCCGGCCTGCCACACCGGAGAGCGGACCTGCTTTCACCGCGGCACGCTCGAGCCCCCCGCGCCGCACGAGGTGCTGCCGACGCTGGAGCGGACGATCGCCGCGCGGGCCTCCGCGCGCCCCGATGGCTCCTACACGGCGGCGCTACTCGCCGATCCGGGCCGGATCGGTGAGAAGGTCCGCGAGGAGGCTGAGGAGGTCACGCGCGCGGCGCGCGAGGAGTCCGACGAGCGCGTGAGCGAAGAGGCCGCGGATGTGATCTACCACCTGGCGGTGTTGCTGCGCAGCCGCGGTCTGTCCCTGGCCGACGCGGAACGAGTGCTCGATGGCCGTCGCCGCTGACAGCACGGCCGCCGGCGCGACGCCCTCGCTTGAGGAGGTGCGTGCGCTGGCGCGCACATACAACCTGATCCCGGTCGGTCAGACGTTCATCGACGACTGCCAGACGCCGGTGTCGGCGTTTTTGAAGCTGCGCGATGAGCTGGATGACTCGCGCGCGGCGCGTTCAGGCGAGGCCGGACGCCAAGCGCGCGGCCGGCGCGAGCCTGCGTTTCTGCTCGAGTCGGCCGACCAGGGGCGGGTCGGGCGCTACTCGTTCATCGGCTTGCGCCCCCGGCACGTCCTGCGCTGGTCGCTCGGCGACCCGGGTGACCCCTACGCCTTGGCCCAGGCCGAGCTCAGCCGGTTCAGCGCGGCGCCGCTCGCCGACCTGCCGCCGTTCGCCGGCGGCGCCGTCGGCATGTTCGCGTACGACCTCGTCCGCACCGTCGAGCCGCTGGGCGACCCGAACCCCGACGAGCTCGGGATCCCCGACCTGGCCCTGATGCTCACCGACACCCTGGTGGTGTTCGATCACCTCAAGCACACGGTGACCGTGCTGGTCAACGTCTATGCCGAGGACGACCTCGACGCCTCGTACGCGCGGGCGATCGAGACAATCGCCGAGGTGCGCTGGCGGCTGGCCGGACCCGTGCCCCGGCCGGCGCGGCCACCGGCGGCGGATCGCGATGTCCCGGTCTTCACGCCGAACATGCCACGCGAGCAGTTCGAGGGCATGGTGAGCCGGATAATCGAGTACATCTTCGCCGGGGACGCCTACCAGGTGGTGCCCTCGCAGCGGTGGTCAGCGCCCGTTCCCGTGGAGGCGTTCTCGATCTACCGCGGCCTGAGAGTGGTAAACCCGAGCCCGTACATGTACTTCCTCGACTTCGGCGATTTCGAGCTCGCCGGAGCCAGCCCGGAGCCGCTGATCACGGTGTCGGGGCGCCGCGTCTCGACGCGACCGATCGCCGGCACCCGGCCTCGCGGCGCGAACGTCGAGGAGGACCTGAGGATGGCTGAAGAGCTCCTGGCCGATCCCAAGGAACGCGCCGAGCACGTGATGCTCGTCGACCTCGGCCGCAACGACCTCGGCCGGGTGTGCGAATACCGCAGCGTCGAGGTCGAGGAGTTCATGGTCGTGGAGAACTACAGCCACGTGATGCACATCGTGTCCTCGGTGATCGGGCGGCTGCGCCCCGACGTCCGCGCGCTCGACGCTCTGCGCTCGGTGCTCCCCGCCGGCACCCTGTCGGGTGCGCCCAAGGTCCGGGCCATGCAGATCATCGACGAGCTCGAGCCGGTCAAGCGCGGCGGTTACGGTGGCGCCATCGGCTGGGCCAGCTACACGGGCGACCTCGACACGTGCATCCACATCCGCACCGTCGTGGTCAAGGATGGCGTCGCCTACGTCCAGGCCGGCGGCGGGACCGTCGCCGACGCCAAGCCCGACTACGAATATCGCGAGTCCGAGGCCAAGGCCCGAGCCGTTCGCCAGGCGGTCGAGCTCGCGGTCAGACAACCCGAATGGCCATGAGACTCCTGGTCCTCGACAACTACGACAGCTTCACCTACAACCTCGTCCAGTACCTGGGCGAGCTCGGCGCCGACATCGAGGTGGTCCGCAACGATCACGCCACCGTCGAGGAGCTGCTCGTACGCGGCTACGACCGCGTCATCGTCTCGCCCGGGCCGTGCACGCCGGACCAGGCGGGCATCTCACTCGAGGCGGTTCGGCGGTTCCCCACGGCCGGCGTCCCCACCCTCGGCGTGTGCCTCGGCCATCAGGCGCTCGTCCAGGCATGGGGCGGGAAGGTGATCCAGCACGAGCCGATCCACGGCAAGACGACGAGGATCGAGCACGATGGCAAGACGATCTTCCGCGGACTCCCCGAACCCCTCGAGGTGGGTCGCTACCACTCGCTGGTCGCCGATCCGTCACTGCCCGATGTGCTCGAGCGCAGCGCCGTAGCCGAGGACGTCGTGATGGCGGTGCGCCACCGCGAGCTGCCGGCCGAGGGCGTGCAGTTCCACCCCGAGTCGGTGCTGACCGAGCAGGGACGCGAGCTCCTGCGCAACTTCCTTCAGAGGGCCCGGTGACCAGCGACCCCTCCGGGCTGCTGACGGCGTCGATCGACGTGCTCGCCTCCGGGCGCGACCTCGAGCTCGAGGAGTCGGCCGCCGTGCTGGCCGAGATCATGGCCGGGAACGCCAGCGAGATCCAGATCGCGGGCTTTCTCATCGCGCTGCGAACCAAGGGCGAGACGGTCGATGAGCTGGCCGGTCTGGCCCAGACGATGCGCAAGCTGGCGACGAGGGTCAGCGTGGACAACGACGACCTGCTCGACACGGCCGGCACCGGTGGCGGGCGCCGGACGTTCAACGTGTCCACCACCGCGGCCCTGATCGCCGCCGGCGCCGGCTGCATCGTGGCCAAGCACGGCAACCGCTCGGCCACCGGGCTGTCGGGCTCGGCCGACGTGCTCGAAGCGCTCGGCGCCCGCATCGACCTGACTCCGACCGCGGTAGCGGGCTGTATCGAGGAGGTTGGCTTCGGGTTCATGTTCGCCCCCGCACATCACCAGGCGACCCGCTACGTCATCCCCGTGCGCCGCGAGCTGGCCGTGCGGACGATCTTCAATTTCCTCGGTCCGCTGACCAACCCCGCCGGGGCGACGCGACAGCTGATCGGCGTTTCCGACCCCGCCTACCTCGAGACGATGGCCGGCGCGCTGTCGCGGCTGGGAACCAAGCACGCCGTGCTGGTCTCGAGCGAGGATGGCATCGACGAGCTCAGCATCTCGGCGCCGACCCGCGTCGTCGAGGTGCTCGACGGCGAGCTGCGCTCCTACCGCGTCTCGCCCGAGGAAGTGGGGCTGCCGGTGGCGCCACCCGAGGCGGTGACCGGCGGCGATCCGCACCAGAACGCCGACATCGTCCATCGCGTCTTCGGCGGCGAGCGCGGCACCGCGCGCGATCTGGCCGTCCTCAACGCCGGCGCCGCGATCTACGCCGGCGGAGGCGCCGAGTCGCTCGAGGGCGGCGTGCGCGCGGCCGAGCAGGCGATCGACTCGGGCGCGGCGGCCGGCGCGCTCGAGCGCTTCGTCCAGTTCACCCAGCAGCTCGCGCCGGCATGAACCGGCTCGAGCCGATACTCGCGGCCACCCGAGACGAGGTCGCACGACGTCGCGCGTCGGCGCCCGTGGGCGAGCTCGAGGAGCGTGGACGGGAGCGCTTGGAAGCGGGGGATCGGCGGGCGTTCGCCGACGCGTTGAGGCGCCCTGGAATGTCGGTGATCGCTGAGCACAAGCGGCGCTCGCCCTCGGCCGGCGTGATCCGTGAGGACACCTCGCTCGAGCACGTGGTCGGCTCCTACGAGCGGGCCGGCGCGGCCGCGCTCTCGATCCTCACCGACGGTCCGAGCTTCGGGGGCTCGCTCGCCGACCTGGCCGCGGCACGCGCCACGGTGGGCCTTCCGCTGCTGCGCAAGGACTTCATCGTCGATCGCTACCAGGTCTACGAGTCGCTGGCCGCCGGCGCCGATGCGCTGCTGCTGATCGTCGCCGCGCTGTCCGAACGCGAGCTGGCCGAGCTCCATGGCCTGGCGCGCGAGCTCGGGTTGGCCGCGCTGGTCGAAGTCCACAACCGCCTCGAGCTCGAGATCGCCCTCGATGTCGGGGCCGAGATCATCGCCGTCAACAACCGTGACCTGACCACGCTGAAGGTCGACATCGCCAACACGTATGAGCTCCTGCCGATGATCCCGCCGGGGAAGGTCGTGGTGGCCGAATCGGGCTTCAGCCGCGGGGAGGAGATCGCCGAGCTCGCGCGGGCCGGCGTGGGGGCTGTTCTGATCGGCGAGGCGTTGATGCGCGCCTCGAACATCGAAGCGACGTGCCGCGAGCTGCTCGGCTCCCTTTAGCTGCAGTTCACTGGAGGGCGAAGACTTCAGGACGAGATGAAAGCCCTGATTCGCTCACCATTCGCTTCTGCGGTGGTGGGCGGGGTCGTGGTCGCTGCGGCGTTTCTGGTTCTCGGCGTGACCGGTCGCCGCACCACGCGCACGATCATCGAGGAGGCGCCCGTCGGCGCCCAGCCCGACTCGAGTACGGCCTCCGGCCTGACCCCCCATGACATCTACCTGCGCGATGCCCCCGGAGTCGTGTTCGTGCGGGCGCAGATCGTCGAGCAGGTGCAGGATCCCTTCGATCTGTTCCCCCGCCAGGAGAGCAGCACGTCGACGGGCTCGGGCTTTCTCATCAGCCGGTCGGGGAACATCCTCACCAACTATCACGTGATCTCGGGCGCCAACCGTCAGACCGGTGTGACCGTGCAGTTCCAGGGCGACGTGACCCGCCACGCGGTCGTGGTCGGCCAGGATCCCGACGACGACCTCGCGATGCTGAGGGCGAACATGGGCGGCGTTCCCACCGTGGAGCCGCTCCAGCTCGGCGACTCGACCACGGTCGGCGTCGGCGATCCCACCCTGGCCATCGGCAACCCGTTCGGCCTCGACCGCACGCTGACCAGCGGCATCGTCTCCGCCCTGCAGCGCCAGATCCAAGCCCCCAACGGGTTCAGCATCGCCAACGTGATCCAGACCGACGCGCCGATCAATCCCGGCAACTCTGGCGGCCCGCTGCTCGACGCCACCGGCCAGGTCATCGGCATCAACTCACAGATCGCCACCGGCAACGGGGCGGTCGGGATCGCCTTTGCCGTGCCGATCAACACGGCCAAGCGGCTCCTGCCCCGGCTCGAGGGCAGCGGTCGCGTGAGCCTCGCCTACCTCGGCATGAGCGGCGCGTCGGCCTCGTCCCCCCAACACGGGGTGGTCGTCCGTCACGTGCAGCCGGGCGGCCCCGCCGCCGCCGCCGGCCTCGAGCGCGGAGACGACATCCAGGCCATCGCCGGCCGCCGCGTGGCCAACATGGGCGCCCTGCAGTCCGAGGTGCAGGCCCACGTCCCGGGCCAGAAGATCGAGGTCCAGGTCGTCCGCGCGAGGCGGATGCGCACGGTCGACGTCCAGCTCGGGTCACAGCCGGCGCGGTCGCCGGGTGGGTAGCGATCGAGCCGGGTGGTACATCCGGCTACGAGGCTCACCGTTCGTACGATGTAGGCAATGTCCACCGGCGCGCCCAAGATCAAGTACTGCGGCATCACCTCGCTCGAGGACGCCCAACGCGCGGTCGCCGCCGGCGCGTGGGCGATCGGCATGATCTTCTGGAGCGGGTCGCCGCGGCGCTGCACGCCGGAAGACGCCGCCGAAATCTCCGCGGCGCTGAAGCGGCGGGTCGAGGTCGTCGGCGTGTTCGTGAATCCGACCCTCGATGAGCTGGTCGGGCGCGCCGACGGCCTCGATCTGACCATGGTCCAGCTCCACGGCGACGAGGGACCGGCCTTCTGCTCCGAGGCGGCGCGCCGAACGGGCTGCAAGGTGATCAAGGCGGTGCGCGTGCGCGGCAGTGCCGACCTACAGTCGCTGTCGGCTTATCCGACCGATTTCCACCTGCTCGACAGCTACATCCCCGGCCGGCGCGGGGGCACGGGCGAGACGTTCGCCTGGGAGATCGCTCAGGCTCACCGCGGCTCGGTGCCGGTGATCCTCAGCGGTGGACTGAAACCGGACAACGTCGCCACCGCGATCGCGGCCGTGCGGCCGCATGCCGTGGACGTGGCCAGTGGCGTGGAGCTGAGTGCCGGGCGTCAAGGATCCCGCCAAGCTCGAGGCCTTCGCCGAGGCCGTGCGCGGCACTGCGCCCTCGCGGCTGACCGCGGCATGAGCGTCGAACCGGGCGTGCGCGCGGTCGAGCATCGCTTCGGCCCCTACGGCGGGCAGTATGTGCCCGAGACGCTCATGCCCGCGCTCGCAGGAGCTCGAGGCAGCGTGGGTGCAGGCGCGCGAGGACCCCGGGTTCCAGGCCGAGCTGAACGGGCTCCTGGCAGCGCTACGTCGGTCGGCCGACGCCGCTGTATCGCGCCGCGCGCCTGAGCGAGGCGGCCGGGCATCAGATCTATCTCAAGCGCGAGGACCTCAACCACACCGGCGCGCACAAGATCAACAACGCGATCGGCCAGGCGCTGCTGGCCAAGCGGATGGGCAAGCGCCGGATCATCGCCGAGACGGGCGCCGGCCAGCACGGCGTGGCCGCCGCCACGGCCTGCGCGCTGCTCGACCTCGAATGCGTGGTCTACATGGGTACCGAGGACATGCGCCGCCAGAAGCCCAACGTCGAGCGGATGGGGCTGCTTGGCGCGAGCGTCGAGCCCGTCGACGCCGGCGCGAGAACGCTCAAGGAGGCCGTCTCGGCGGCGATCCGCGACTGGGTGACCAACGTCGGCAGCAGCCACTACATCATCGGCTCGTGCGTCGGCCCGGCGCCCTATCCCGCACTCGTCCGCGACCTGCAGCGCGTGATCGGCGACGAGGCGCGCGCGCAGATCTCCGAGCAGGCCGGCCGGCTTCCGCAGCGCGTGATCGCGTGCGTCGGCGGCGGATCGAACTCGATCGGGATCTTCATCCCGTTCGTGCCCGATGCCGAGGTCGAGCTGGTCGGCGTGGAGGCCGCGGGCGAAGGACTCGAGACCGGACGTCATGGCGCCCCGCTAACCGCCGCCGGCCTCCCCGGCGTCCTGCACGGCGCGCTTCTCGGCCATCATGCAGGACGAGGACGGCCAGATCCTCGAGGCGCACTCGATCTCGGCCGGGCTCGACTACCCGGGCAGCGGTCCCGAACACGCGTGGTTGCGCGACTCGGGCCGCGCGCGGTACACGGCCGTGTCGGACGGTGAGGCGCTCGACGCATTCGCGACGACCGCGCGGCTGGAGGGGATCATCCCGGCGCTCGAGAGCGCGCACGCGCTGGCCTGGTCGATGGCCAACGGACCCAGCGAGCTCGACCTGATCTGCCTGTCGGGGCGCGGCGACAAGGACCTCGCCGAGGCGCTCGATCTCTTGAAGGCGCGATGAACGGCGTCGAGCGGATCGCGGTGGCGTTCGAGTCGGCGCGTGCCGATGGGCGCCGGGCGGCGCTCATGCCCTATCTGATGGGCGGGTTTCCCGACCTCGAGACGTCGCGCCGCATCGGCCTGGCCTACGCCGACGCCGGCGCCGATCTGATCGAGCTCGGCGTGCCGTTCTCGGACCCGCTCGCCGATGGCCCGGTCGTCCACGCCGCCGACACGGCGGCGCTGCGCGCCGGCGCCACCGTGCCCGCCGTGCTCGAGGTCGGCCGGTCGATCGCCGAGCGCGTTCCCGTCGTGGTGATGTGCTACGCCAACCCGATCTTCACCCGTGGCCTCGAGCGCTTCGCCGACGCGCTGCTCGACATCGGCGCCAGCGGGCTGATCGTCCCCGATCTGCCACTCGAGGAGTCCGCCTCGACCCTCGAGGCGTGCGATTCGCGCGGCCTGGCCCTGGTCCCGCTCGTCGCCCCGACCACGCCCGATGAGCGGCTCGCGCGCATCGGCGCGCAAGCCCGAGGCTTCGTCTACGCGGTGTCGCTGACCGGTACGACGGGCGAGCGGGTGGGGCTCGACAGCGGGCTGGCGGGGGTGATCGAGCGGGCCGCGGCCAGTACCGAGGTGCCGGTGGCGGTGGGATTCGGGATTGGGACGCCCGAACAGGCCGCTCAGGCCGCTGATGCCGGCGCGGCGGGGGTGATCGTGGGCACCCGCCTCGTCCGTGCGGCGGGCGAGTCAGACGATCCCGTGGCGGCGGTTCACGAGCTCGTCTCGGCCTTCTCCGGCGCGCTGCTCCCCGCTCGGCTGAGTTAGGATCCTTCGATGGGCTTGATACTCACCGCCACCGCCGGGTTGTGCCTGTGGATCGTCATCTGGGCGCTCAACGTGAGTGGCTTTGACGCGATCGGGATCGCCATCCTGATGGTCCTCATCGCTATCGGGGTCCGGAACCTGCTCCCGTACCTGCCTGGCCGGCGGCGGGATTAGCTCGACCCGGATGCGCCCCTCACGTCGGCCTGGCTGGCTAGCCAGCCAGGTGGGAAAACGGTGGATCGCGGTCGCGGGCAGCGCGGCGGCGCTGTGCGTCGGGGCGGCCGGCTGCGCCGCGACGAGCAGCTCGACCGTCACGGCGGTCGGCAACAGCCTGGTCATCTACGTCAGCGTCCCGGCCAACCTCGCGAGCTCGGCCTCGGCCCAGGACGTGCTCGCCGCCGAGCAGCTCGCCTTCTCCCAGCAGCGCGGCCAGGTCGGCTCGTTCAGGCTCCGGATGGCCAAGGTCACCGCCAACAAGGTGTCGGACAACGCGCGCTCCGCGATCCAGAACAAGAGCTCGATCGCCTATCTGGGTGAGATTCCGCCCGGGCTGTCGGCCGACTCGCTCGGGATCACCAACGGCCAGGACCTGCTCCAGGTGGCGCCGACTGACACGGCGCTGGAGCTAACGCAGGCGACTGCGGCGGTGCCGGGGTCGCCGGACAACTACTACGAGTCGCTGAAGAACTACGGCCGCACGTTCGGCCGCGTCGTCCCGACGACCGAGCTCGAAGCTCAGGCCCAGGTCCAGGAGATGCAGTCGGTCGGCGTCAAGGAGCTCGACGTATCGAGCGACGGCAGCGCCTATGGCGCCTCGGTTGCGCTGGCGGTCAAGAACAAGGCCGCCGCGGCGGGCATCTCGGTGGCCAAGGGGACAAACGGTGCCGACGCCATGTTCTACGGCGCCACGTCGGACGCGGCGGCGGTGCACGCCTTCAACGCTGCGCTCAGCTCGAGCCCGTCGCTCAAGCTGTTCGCCCCCTCGGCCGTCGATGACCCGACGTTTGCGGCCGGGCTGTCGTCGTCCGCGCGCAACGTCTACGTCTCGTCTCCTGGCTTCCTTCCGGGCGACCTGAACGCCGAGGGCAAGGCGTTCGTCACCGCGTTCAAGGCGACCTACCATCGTGTGCCGGCGCTCGAGGCGGTGTTCGGCTACGAGGCGATGAAGGCCGTGTTCTACGCGATCACCAAGGCTGGTTCGTCGGCCAACAATCGGGGTACGGTGGTGCGCGAGTTCTTCGGGATCCGGAATCGGAGCTCGGCGCTGGGCACCTACTCGATCAACGCCAACGGGGACACGAACATCGGACCGTTCGTCTTCAGCCGCCTCCGGTCGGGAAAGCTCGTGCCGTTCAAGTCCCTGCAAGTCCAGGGGTGAGGCGCGCCGCGCTCGCGGTCCTGCTGGCCGCCGCCGGCGTCACCGGACTGGCGGGGTGCGGTGGCCGCGACACCACCGAGAAGGAAATCGCTGGCGGCAAGCTCACGATCTACGCGAGCGTCCCGCTGGACGGGCCCTCGGCCGCGAGCGGACGTGCGGTCATCCACGGCGCGACCCTGGCTCTGTCTCGAAGCCACGGCCGGATCGGCCACTACCGCATCGTGTTCAAGCCGCTCAACGACGCGACCAAGGCCCGGGACGAATGGGATCCGGGTCAGACGACGATCAACGCCCGGCTGGCCAGCCGCGACACGACGACGATCGGCTACGTCGGCGAGCTCAACTCCGGCGCCAGTGCCGTGTCGATCCCCGTGCTCAACCGGTTGGCGATTCCCCAGATCAGCCCCTGGAGCAGCGCGGTCGGGCTCACCTCGTCCGGCCCGGGAGCTGCGCCGGGCGAGCCGCAGAAGTACTACCCGACGGGAGTCCGCACCTTTGCCCGAGTGATCCCGAGCGACCTCATCCAGGCCGAGGTCCAGGTCAGACTGCAGCGCAACTCCGGGTGCCGGAACAGCTACGTCGTCGAGGACGGCGAGTTCGACGGTGAGGAAATGGCGACGAGCTTCGAGCTGGCGGCGCGAGGCGACAACTTTCACGTTGTCGGTGTCCAGGCCTTCCCGCCCAATGCCCCCGATTACCGGTCCTTTGCCGCCAGCGTGGCCAGCGCCAAACCCGACTGCGTGCTGATCAGCGCGATCACCGGCACCGGGGCCATCGCCGTGACCCGAGCACTCGCGGCGGCGCTGCCGACCGCGGACATCTTCGCCACCGACGGTCTCGCCCAGAGCTCGTTCACCGATCCCACCCAGGGCGGGATCCCCGCGAGCATCGACTCGCGGGTGCTGTTCACCGCACCGCCCGAGGGTCCGAACGTGGCGCCGCCGCTCGCCCGCGCCTTCTACGCCAGCTACCGGCGCCACTTCGGACCGCCCGAGCTATCGGCCATCTACGGCTACGAGGCGATGAGTCTGATGTTGAGCGCGATCTCCACCGCCACGCACGACGGCAAGCGCGACGCCCGCCGGGCCGCGGTGCTGGCGGCGATCTTCGCCACGCGCGATCGTCCCAGCGTTATCGGCACCTACAGCATCGATCGTACGGGCGATACGACGATCCGCCGCTACGGGGTCTACATCGTCCGCAACGGCACACTGAGATTCTGGAAGAGCCTCTACGGTTGAGGGCGCGTTTAGGCTGCGTCCTTGAGCGATTGACGTTGCGTTAGGTCACCTAAACGGCGTCTTGCTGCGGTCCGACCCCGGCATTAGTCTGCCGCTACCGAGCCACCGAGTGCCCGGCAGCGACACGTAGAGGAGGAGCATGCGTTATCTCGGCAAAGCCGTGGCAGGATGCCTGATTGTGGGGACGGTGTTCGTTCTCGCCGCCTGCGGCAGCAGCAGCAGCAGTAGCAGCAGCAGTAGCAGTAGCGGGAGCAGCGGCGGCAGCGGCTCCAACACGATCGACATCTACTCGAGCCTGCCGCTTCAGGGAGCGGTAACCGCGCAGACGGACCCGCTCGTGAATGGGATCAAGCTCGCGCTCTGCCAGGCCGGCGGCAAGGCCGGCCAGTTCAAGGTCAACTACACCTCGCTCGACGATTCGACCGCGACTTCGGCCGCAACGACGTGCGATGTCAACCAGTCGGCGGCGAACGCCCGCAAGGCGGCGACCGATTCGAAGGCCGTCTACTACATCGGCGAGTTCAACTCCGGCTGCAGCAAGGTCACGATCCCGATCCTCAACCAGGCGGGGATTCCCCAGGTCAGCCCGGCGAACACGTACGTGGGTCTGACCACGAGCGACCCCGGAAGCGCGCCCGGTGAGCCGCAGAAGTACTACCCGACCGGCAAGCGGACCTACCTGCGACTCGTGCCGCGCGACTCGATCCAAGCCGTCGCGGGCCTGATCGCGATGAAGGGGGCAGGCTGCACGAGAGTGGCGGTCAACAACGACAAGACCGCCTACGGCGCTGGACTCGCCACCCAGGTCCAGCTGCACGCTGCCAAATATGGGTTGAAGGTGACGAGCAACACCGCGCTCGACCCGACCTCGCCCAACTTCCGCTCGTACGCGAGCACGGTGAAGGGACAGGGCGCGAACTGCGTCTACACCGGGTTCGACCCAACGGGCGAAGTGGAGCTGATCAAGGACATCACCGCCGCCGTTCCGGGCGTGAAGGTCTACGGCGGCGACGGCGTTTGCTCGGCAGCTGTCACCAATCCCTCCAAGGGTGGCATTCCGGCGAAGATCGGGTCGCAGTTCCACTGCACCGTCGCGACTCTTGACCTCACGGCCTACCCCGGCGGTAAGGAGTTCCTCGCCGCGTATAAAGCCAAGTATGGCGTCGCCAACCCCGACCCGTACGCGATCTATGGCTACGAGGCGATGAAGCTCGGGCTCGACACGATCAAGTCACTCGGAGCCAAGGGCAACGACAGAAGCGCTCTGCTCGCGGCGCTGTTCGCGATCAAGGATCGGCACTCGGTGCTCGGAACCTACGGCTTCGATGCCAACGGCGATACGACGCTGACAAAGTACGGCCTGTATAAGGTCGGCTCGGACGGCAACCCGACGTTCGACAAGACAGTCGGCTAGCGAGCGGGCGGAGCGGGGCGCTGCGCCCCGCTCCGCCCGCCTCCTGCCATGTTCGACGGCTTCGCAGACCTCTTACTTGCAGCCTCTCCAGGGGGTGTCGTCCAGGGCCTCGCCCGACCCCTTGTTTGCGCGCTCTCTGGGCCCGTAGGATTAGCTCGTGGTGCGCCTTGGAAACTGCGTCGGGCGCAGCCGCTGGGAGAACCGCACGCACGGACTCGAAATGGGCATGAGGAACCGGACCCGCTACCGCGGGCACCGCGCCTCTGAGTACCTGTGAGCACGGATACGGCTGCCGCGCGGGCCCGAGCGCCCTCCGCTGTGCAGAGGATGCTGGCTGCGATTCGCCGCGGGATCGGGCGCTGGGGGCTCATCCTCGCGCTGTTGGCCCTGCCGGTGATCTACGGAATCCACGACCTCGTATCCGGCTATCCGGGCTACGCCCACGGTCACCCGACGGTTACGCACGACCTCACATACCTAGCCAACAACCTCGTCGCGGGGCTCTCGAACGGGTCGATCTGGGCACTGATCGCAATCGGCTACACGCTCGTCTACGGGATCATCGAGCTGATCAACTTCGCGCACGGGGACGTGTTCATGATCGGCTCGATGACCGCAGCTGGGTTTTGGGCCTCGATCGGACTCGGTCTGGCGACGGGCCCCCTCGGTCTCGTGCTCGGGCTGTTGCTGACCCTGGTGGTATCGATGCTTGTATGCGGCTCGCTGAACGTGCTGATCGAGCGGGTCGGATACCGCCCGCTGCGCAACGCACCCAAACTCGCGCCGCTGATCACCGCGGTCGGGTTTTCGTTCATCCTCCAGAACGTCGGACTGCTGTGGATGGGCGGCTCGCCCGTCGGAGTCTCGGACCTAATCCACCAGAACGACGTGGTGTTCCAGATCTCGGGGGCCGTCGTCCGGCGTGCGGACGTGCTCGCGATCGCGGCCACGATCCCGCTCGTCCTGCTGCTGACGTGGTTCATCTCGCGCACGCGGCAAGGGAAGGCGATGCGCGCAACCGCCCAGGATCCCGAGGCGGCGCGGCTGATGGGCATCAACATTGACAACACGATCTCGCTCACCTTCCTGCTCGGCGGGATGCTCGCCGGCGCCGCCGGGCTGATCTACGCGCTGTACGAAACGACGATCTGGTACTTCCAGGGCTTCGAAGCGGGCCTGATCGCGTTCACAGCGGCGGTGATGGGCGGGATCGGCAACATCCGCGGCGCGATGCTGGGTGGCGTGATCATCGGCTGCATCCAGCAGATCTCCGACGCGCGGATCGGACCTCAGTGGACGCCCGGCAATTGTGTTCGGTTTCCTGATCGTAATCATGGTGCTGCGCCCGCAGGGCCTGCTCGGCGAGGAGACCCGCGAGGCGGGATGAGCGAGCTGCGCGCCCAGCTGCGCGAGTGGCGCCAAGCGCTTGACCGCGCGTGGCCATGGTGGCCACGCGGGTTGGGGGCGGCGGTGATCGTCGCTGGCCTCCTACTCCCGTTCTTCTTCTCTCAATCGAGCGCGTTCATCAACACTGAGATCCTCGCGCTCGCCTACGTCGTATTCGCGCTGGGGCTTAATGTCGTCGTTGGCTTCGCCGGTCTGCTCGATCTCGGGTACGTCGCGTTCTTTGCCCTCGGCGCGTACACGCTCGGCTGGTTCGCGTCCGACTTCTTCTTCAAGGCCGATCTTCACATCGGCGTCAACCACATCGCCTCGACGATCCCGGGGATCCACGTCAACTTTCTATTGATCCTCGTGTTAGCCGCGATCGTCGCGGCGGGCGCGGGAACGTTGATTGGGCTGCCAACGCTGCGCCTGCGAGGCGATTACATCGCGATCGTGACGCTCGCGTTCGGCGAGATCATCCGCGTCTTCGCGGTCAACGGGAGCGACATCAAGATCTTCGGAATGCCGCTGACCGCCGGCAACCTCGGCATCAGCGGCGTCGACCTGCCATACCTGCCCGGCGTCGGGACATTCAACCAGCTGCAGTTGAGACCTTGGTACTGGACGATCTACGCGTTGGTGCTGCTGACTCTGTTCGTCAACACGCGGTTGCGGGACTCGCGGCTGGGCCGCGCCTGGGTGGCGCTGCGTGAGGACGAGGTGGCGGCCGTCTCGATGGGGATTCCGCTGGTCCGGACGAAGCTCTCCGCCTACGCGACGGGCGCTGCGTTTGGCGGCATCGCCGGTGCGTTCCTGGGCGCGTACACGACGCTGATCGACCCCGATCAATTCCAGTTCGGGTTCTCGATCTTCGTGCTGGCAATGATCATCGTCGGCGGCCTCGGCTCAGTCTGGGGCGCCGTGCTGGGGGCCCTGTTGTTGACAAACATCAACTATTACCTGATCCCAGACGTGTTCAATAACCTTCCCAGCAAGCTCGGACTTAACTTCAGCCTCACTGATCTCCAGGTCTCGATCTTCGGGTTCCTGCTCGTGCTGGTCATGGTTTTGCGCCCGCAGGGCCTCCTGCCTGAGCGAAGACGACGCCTCGAGCTCACCGCGGGGATCGGCGAGACCGAGATGGAGGAACCGACGGCGTGACTGTGGAGACCTCGGGAGCTCCCGGACCTCGTCCGGATCAACCGTCCGAACCGTTCCAGCCGACATTGCTGACCGCGGATGGGCTGGTCAAGGAGTTCGGCGGACTGGTCGCAGTGAATGACGTCTCGCTGGATATCGTGGCCGGCTCGATCGCCTCGATCATCGGTCCCAACGGGGCCGGCAAGACGACATTCTTCAACATGCTCACAGGCCTGTACAAGCCGACCCGCGGTCGGATCTTGTTCGCCGGGCGTGACGTCACACGGGCGCGCCCGGACAGGATCACGAGCCTTGGCATCGCCCGCACGTTTCAGAACATCCGCCTGTTCGCGGCGATGAGCGCGCTCGAGAACGTGATGATCGGTGAGCACGCCCGGATGCGGGCAGGCCTGTTTGGATCGATCGCGAGGACCCCAAGGGTTCGCAGGGAGGAGCGTGGGGCGCGCGAGCGCGCCGCTGAAATGCTCCGCTACGTCGGGCTCGAGCGGCAGCAGTACGGACAACTAGCGCGGCAACTCAGCTACGGCGATCAGCGTCGCGTCGAGATCGCGCGTGCTCTCGCCTCGGAGCCGAAGCTCCTGCTGCTCGACGAGCCGACCGCCGGTATGAACCCGCAGGAGTCGGCGGCGCTGACGAGCTTCATGCGCAAGATCCGCAAAGAGCTAGAGCTCACGATCCTGCTGATCGAGCACGACATGAAGGTGATCATGGACGTGTCCGATCTGATCACGGTGCTCGATCACGGCAACAAGATCGCCGAGGGCAAGCCAGCCAAGGTCCGCGCCGATCCGCGCGTGATCGAGGCCTATCTCGGAAAGCAGGCCTAGTCGATCGATGGCACTCCTCGAGGTGGACGACCTGCACACCCACTACGGGGCGATTGAGGCTCTCAAGGGCGTGTCGCTGACCGTCGACGAAGGCGAGGTTGTCACGCTGATCGGCTCCAACGGAGCCGGGAAGTCGACCACGCTGCGCTCCATCTCTGGGCTGACGCCGGCGAGCCGTGGAAGAGTCGTGTTCGAAAACGAGGAAATCACCCGCGTGCCGGCCCACGAGATCGTCGGACACGGTATCGCGCTGTCTCCCGAAGGCCGGCATTGCTTCCACCGCATGACCGTGCGCGAGAACCTGGACCTCGGTGCCTACCGCCGGACCGGATCGGAGATCGCTCAGGACCTCGAGCGCGTGTTCGACCTGTTCCCTCGCCTTCGGGAGCGGGAGAGCCAGAAGGCCGGCACGATGTCCGGCGGCGAGCAGCAGATGCTCGCGATCGGGCGAGCGCTGATGGCCCGTCCGCGCCTGCTCATGCTCGACGAGCCCTCAATGGGAATCGCCCCGATTCTCGTGCAGCGGATCTACGAGACGATCGGCGAGATCAACCGCTCGGGCGTGGCGGTGCTGCTCGTCGAGCAGAACGCCAACTACGCGCTCGAGATTTCGAGTCGCGGGTACGTGCTCGAGACGGGCGCGATTGTGCTGTCTGGCGACTCTGCCAATCTCCGCGACAACCCCGAAGTGCAGCGAGCCTACCTGGGGACCTGATGGCGATCTTCGCAACCCTTGGCGTCACTGGGCTCTACCTGCTGTTCGTATGGCTGATCTCCGCCGCGGCCGCGTCCTGGTTGACCGCCCGCAAGGGCTATGGCGAGCGCCTCGGGCTCGCATTCGGACTGTTGCTATCCGCGATCGGGCTCTTACTGGCGCTGCTGTTGCCTGGCCGTCCGGGCTCGACCTGGAAGATCGACGGGCCTCTACCCCGACGGCGGCGTAGTCGTCCGCAGTAGCGCAGGGCCGGCGCACATCAGTTCCGCCCTCGCGGAAGAATCCCGAACTCCTCGGTCTGGGCGAAACCGACCTCGGCGCCGGCCTCGGCCGTACCGCTCTCGCGCGCCTCCTCGGCCACGGCGGCCGCCACCGCCCCGACGACCTCGCGGTTGAACACCGAGGGGATGATGTACTCCTCGCGCAGCTCGTCGACGGAGACGATGTCGGCGATCGCTCGCGCGGCGGCGGTCTTCATCTCCTCGGTGATCTGCGTCGCGCGGACGTCCAGAGCGCCCCGGAAGATGCCCGGGAAGCAGAGGACGTTGTTGATCTGATTGGGGTAGTCCGAGCGGCCGGTGGCGATGATGCGCGCGTACCCCGCGGCCTCCTCGGGGGCGATCTCGGGATCGGGGTTGGCCATCGCGAACACGATTGGGTCGGGGTTCATGCGCCGCAGGTCGGCTCCGCTCAGAACCCGGGCCCCGGACAGCCCGATGAATAGATCGGCGCCGTCGAGCACGTCGACCAGGCCGCCGGCGCGCCGCTCCTGATTCGTCACCTCGGCCAGCGCTCGCTTGACCACGGGCATCGTCCCGTCCAGGTAGTCGGCACGCGAGACGTGCACCGCCCCCCGGGAGTCACACGCGATGATGTGGCGCGCCCCGGCGGCGAGCAGGATCCGCGCCACCGCCACCCCGGCCGCGCCCAACCCCGAGATCACGACCTGGATGTCCTCGATCCTCCGCCCCACGAGCGTCAGGGCGTTGTGCAGTGCGGCCAGGACCACCACCGCGGTCCCGTGCTGATCGTCGTGGAACACGGGGATGTCCAGCGCAGCCTTGAGCTTGTCCTCGATCTCGAAGCAGCGAGGGGCCGAGATGTCCTCGAGGTTGATGCCGCCGAACCCGGGAGCGATCGCGCGCACGATGGCCACGATCTCGTCGGGGTCGTGCGTATCGAGGCAGATCGGGA
This sequence comes from uncultured Solirubrobacterales bacterium, assembly GCA_963734775.1. Lineage (GTDB taxonomy): Bacteria > Actinomycetota > Thermoleophilia > Solirubrobacterales > Solirubrobacteraceae > Palsa-465. Next base: position 75,125 of record CAVTJE010000030.1, on the reverse strand, counting down.
AGGCATCGACGCCGGCGAACTCCTTGAACAGCATCGCCTTGCCCTCCATCACCGGCATCGCCGCCCGGGGTCCGATGTCGCCCAGGCCGAGCACCGCTGTGCCGTCGGTCACGACGGCCACGGTATTGCGCTTGATCGTGTACTGGAAGGCCTTGTCGGGATCGAGGTGGATGGCGCTGCACACGCGGGCGACGCCGGGCGTGTAGGCCATCGAGAGGTCATCGCGGGTCCTGACCGGGCTCTTGTTCTGCACCTCGATCTTGCCCCCGACGTGGAGCAGGAAGGTGCGGTCGGTGGTGTCGAGCACGCGGGCGCCCGGCACGGCATTGACGGCGTCGGTCAGGCGAGGCCAGTCGGCCGAGTCCGAGGTCTCGACCGTGATGTCACGGATCGTGTGCTGGCCCTCGATCTGCACCAGGTCGACGGCGCCGATCGTCCCGCCGGCTTCGCCGATCGCGCTGGCCACCTTGCCCAACATGCCCGGGCGATGGTCGATCTCGACGCGGAGGGTGAGGCTGTATTGGGCGCTGGGAACGGTGGGCATCGCGGGCCGAGCGAGATCTTATGGATAGAGCGGCCCCGGCGGCTAGAGCACCAGGCAAATACGGCCGGAACCGAGCTAGGCTCACTAGCGGGTGACCGATGAGCTCTTTCTGATCGACGGCAACAGCCTCGCCTACCGGGCGTTCTTCGCCCTGCCCGAGTCGATCGCGACGTCCACCGGGGTCCCGACCAACGCGATCTTCGGTTTCGCTTCGATGCTGGTGAAGATCCTCACCGACTACGGACCGAAAGCGACCGTCGTGGTCTGGGACGCCGGGGACACCGGGCGCAAGGAGATCTACGCCGACTACAAGGCCCAGCGCTCGAGCCGGCCCGACCTCCTCAAGGAGCAGTGGCCTGCACTGGCGCCACTGGTCGAGGCGTTCGGCTACCGCAATCTGTCGGTGAAGGGGTTCGAGGCCGACGACGTAATCGCCTCGATCGTCGAGACCGCGCGCCACCACGAGCCGGCGATTCCGGTGATGGTGGTGACGGGTGACCGCGACGCCTACCAGCTGGTCGACAACGGCACTGTGCGGATCATGACCACGAGCCGTGGGATCACCGACACGCGCGTGTATGACCGCGAGGGCGTGGTCGACCGCTACGGCATCCCGCCCGAGCTGATTCCGGACTTCATCGGGCTCAAGGGCGATACGAGCGACAACATCCCCGGCGTCCCTGGCATCGGCGACAAGACGGCGGCCGAACTCCTGCAGCGCTTCGGCTCCCTGGAGAACGTGCTCGACAGCGTCGGCGAGATCAGCGGCGCCAAGCGCAAGCAGAACCTGACCGAGCATGCCGACGCCGCGCGGGTGTCCAAGCAGCTGGCCACGGCCAAGCGCGACGTCCCGCTCGAGATGGATCTCGGCGAGTTCGTGTCCACCGAGCCCGACCGCTCGCAGCTGCGCGACACGTTCCGCCGCTACGAGCTCCGCGAACCGCTGCGTCGTCTCGAGGAGGCGTTGGGGTCCGCCGACGCCGCCGCTCCCGCCCCCGTGGCCGAGACATCGGTCGGCGCGCGGCTCAGAGAGGCTGGCCTCGAACTCGTCAAACGACTTCCCAACGCCGAGGCGGCGGTCGCCGTCCAAGCGCCCGAGACGCCCGAGGGTGCCCTGTTCGCCGACGTTGCCGAGTGGCGATTCGGCGTCTACCAGGGCGGAGCTGAGGTGCTGGCCGGGGTCTGCAGCAAGCCCGAGGAGCTGGTCGAGGCCCTGGGCGATCGTCCTGTCACCGCCCACGACGCCAAGGCGCTGGGCGAGGTTCCGGCGACGCTGGCGCACGACACCGAGGTTGCCGCTTACCTGCTCGAGCCGGCCCGGCGGGGCTATCCGTTCCGCGAGCTGTGCGAGGAGCGTGGCCTCGCCTCATCGCTCGATGACCCCGCCGCCGCCGACGCCACTCTGGTCCGTGCCCTCGCCGCCTGGCAGCGCGAGGAGATCCGCGGTCGGGGTCTGACTGACCTCCTCAATGACGTCGAGCTGCCGCTGGTCAAGGTGCTGCGCAAGATGGAGAAGGCCGGCCTCAAGCTCGACACCCGGAGGCTGAGAGAGATCTCGACCCGGGTCAAGGAGGAGGCCGACGCGCTCGAGCGCGAGATCTTCGAGCTGGCGGGGGAAGAGTTCACGATCGGCTCGCCCAAACAGCTCGAGGAGATCCTCTTCGGGAGGCTCGGTCTGAGCCGCAAACGGCGCGGCAAGACGGGCTACTCGACCGACGCACGCGTCCTCCAGGCGATCCGCCACGAGCACCCGATCATCGAGAAGATCGAACGCTTCCGGGAGCTGACCAAGCTGGCGCAGACCTACCTCGACGCGCTGCCCGAGTACATCGGCGACGACGGCCGACTGCACACCACGTTCAGTCAGACGACGGCGACCACGGGCCGGCTGTCGTCCAACAACCCGAACCTCCAGAACGTACCGATCCGGACCGAGCTCGGGCGCGAGATCAGGGCCTGCTTTGTAGCCGAGCCCGGCCACGTCCTCGTCTCTGCCGACTACTCGCAGGTCGAGCTTCGGCTGCTGGCCCACATCGCCGGCGAGGATGTGCTCAAGGAAATCTTCCGTCGCGGCGAGGACGTCCACACCGCCACGGCCTGTCGTGTGTTTAACGTGACGCCGGATCAGATCGATCCGGGGATGCGATCGAAGTCGAAGATGATCAACTACGGAATCGTCTACGGACTATCGGCCTACGGGATGGCCGATCGTCTCGACATACCCCAGACCGAGGCCGACGAGTTCATCCAGCGCTACCTGGCCGGGTTCCCGGCCGTCGGGCGGTGGATCGCTGAAACGATCGAGCAGGGGACCGAAGACGGCTACGTCTCGACGCTGTTCGGTCGCCGGCGTCAGGTCCCTGAGCTGCGCGCGCGCCGCTGGGAGCTGCGCAAGCAAGGGGAGAGGTTCGCGGTCAACATGGTCATCCAGGGCACCGCGGCCGACATCATGAAGGTCGCGATGGTGGAGTGCGACCGCGCGCTCGCCGAAGCCGGCCTGCTGACGCGCCTGATCCTCCAGATCCACGATGAGCTTCTGTTCGAAGGGCCGGCGGGCGAGGCGGAGACCGTCAAGCAGATCGCCACCGCGCAGATGACGGCGGCCTTCGCGATGGATCCACCGCTGGCCGTGGACGTCGGCATCGGGCCCGACTGGCTGGCCGCGAAGTGAAGATCGGGCTCGCGCTCGTCTGCGCCGCGCTCATCTTGACTCCCGCGGCGCAGGCCAAGCCCTGGCTTGGCGGAGTGGTGCCCGACGTGCCAACCGGCTCGACGGCGCCCGCACCGCTCGCCCGGATCGCCAACCTGCCTTACCAGGGCGGCCCGGTGCTGGGCAGCAATCGCACGCACGTGGTGTTCTGGCAGCCCGCCGGCTCTGGGCTGAGCTTCGGCGCGGGGTACGTGGGGCTGGTCAAGCGCTTTCTCAAGGACGTGGCCGCCGACAGCCACAAGACCACCAACGTGTACTCGGTGAGCGGCCAGTACCGCGACAGCGGCGGTCCTGCCGCCTACGCATCGACCTTCGGCGGGGCGGTTGTCGCGGGGGACCGGCTACCGCGGATGACCGCCTGCGTCGAGCCACCAACCGCGCCGCACTGGGTCCACTGCGTCGACGACGAGCAGATCGAGGCCGAAATCGAGCGCGTGATCAGGACTCACCATCTCCCCGAGACGGGCCGCGACATCTACTTCCTACTCACGCCCAAAGGGCTGGGCAGCTGTGAGTTCGGCGGACCCGACGACTGCGCGCTGGGCGGAGACGCTCAGGGCAGCTACTGCGGCTATCACTCCTCCACGCCGGACGGCCTGCCGTATGCCGTCTTGCCTTACAACGCGGTGGCGGGCCATTGCCAGTCGGAGAACGCCAGACCCAACGGCAGCCCCGCCGATCCGACCATCTCGACGTTGAGCCACGAGCACAACGAAACCGTCACCGACCCGTTCGGCACCGCCTGGATCGACGCCAGCTCCGAGGAGGAAGCCGACCTGTGCCTGACCGACTTCGGCTATCCACTGGGCGGCAGCGGCAACGGCACGTACGACGAGGCCATCAACCACCACCACTACTACCTACAGGAGGAGTGGAGCAACAAGCAGCATTCGTGCCAGCCGCGGATGCAGCCGATCCACGCGGGGATCGCCGTCCCCAGCCGGGCGCGCGCCGGCGCGCAGATCAGACTCACAGGACACGTCTCCGACCCCAACGCCCGGGTCACCTCCTACACGTGGTTCTTCGGCGACCACCACACGGGCCACGGACGGCGACCCAAGCACGCATTCATGCGGCCGGGGGTCTATCGCGTGGTGCTGCGCACGAGCGATCGCTACGCGCTGTGGGGATTCTCGGCCCGCACCATCCGGATCAGACGCTAGCCAGCGTCGGCGCGCGCCCGGCACCCACGAAATCCGGGTGGGCGATGCCGAGGTAGTGGCCGAACGACCAGTCGATGAAGCGCTTGGGCGCCATCGTTCGCAGGGCTCCCCCGAGCACCCGCGGGGCCACCCGGGGCACCAGACGCTGAACCTTCAGCAACCAGTAGAAGGCGCGCGAATGGCCGGCCGAAAACGCGTGATACCGGGCCAGCGCCTGTGCCTGCGACTGCCGTCCATCGACCACGGCGCGCAACTCGCGTCCGCAGGCGAGTCCGAAGTACAGAGCGGTGCGGATCCCCTCGGCGGTGAGCGGGAGGCAGTGGCCGGCCGAGTCCCCGGCGAAGAACACGCCGTCCTCGGTGGCGTTGCGCAGAGCGTGGGGGATCCAGTTCCCCTGATAGCGCACACGTTGGGCGGACAGGTCACGAGCCAACCGCTCGGTGGGCTCGCGCACGTGAAAGCGGGGATCGAACGATCCCACCCCGATGCGCATCTCCCCGTCGGCGGGGAAGCTCCAGCCGTACCCGGCGGGGACATAGGAGCGGTCGATCCATACCTCCAGGTCCTGGCCCGAGCCAAATGGGTGAACCTCGAGTCCGCGGGAAAGGAGCGCGTCGGGCGGCTGGATATTCGCGCCGGCGCCGAGAACCCGGCGCCACCCGAGGGCATCGACGATCAGGGGCGCGCGGATCTCGCCGCGGTCGGTGCGGACCGTGTGCCCGGTACGCCCGTCGACCTTTGCCGTCTCAAACTCGAACGATCCCTGGTCGGCCAGCAGCCCGCACAAAGCGCGGTAGTCGAAGGTCGAGAAGGTCCACGGAAGGTCGTAGCGGACGGTCGTGTACGGCGTGTGGATGACGAGCTCGCCGAACTCCTGCTGCGCCGAATCCTGCAGCCCCATCGCGTCAAGCCACCTGGTGGGAATGCCGCACGCGGACGTCTGGCGCTCGCCGATCTCGTAGCGATCGATGATCATCACGTCGGCCCCGCTTCCGGCCAGCTCCCGGGCCACCGCCAGGCCGGCGAAACTGGCCCCGCAGATCAGCACATCGCAATCTCGCTGCAGCGCAGTCCGCTCATCGCCGCGCTTGGTCGCTCGCCTGGGCATGAAGATTTGATGATACGGAGAGCCCACAAGCCGATACCCGGCTATCCTCCGACGAACTCATGTCTTCAACAACAACCCTGACGCCTCCCGATCAAACGAACGCAAAGGTCGTGGAAGGCACCAACGGCCTCTTGCTCGAGATCGACGGCAAGATCGTCCCCAACTACGACGCCACCCTCCATCCCTTCCAGGAAGGAGATGTCGTCACCGGCAACGTCGTCCGGATCGACAACGACGAGGTGCTCGTCGATATCGGTTACAAGTCCGAGGGGGTCATCCCCTCGAGCGAGCTGTCGATCCGCAAGTCAGTCGACCCCAGCGGCGAGGTAAGCCTGGGTGAGGAGGTCGACGCGCTGGTCCTGACCAAGGAGGACCAGGACGGCCGCCTGATCCTGTCCAAGAAGCGCGCCCGCTTCGAAAAGGCGTGGCGCCGGATCGAGAGCGCCGCAGAGTCCGGCGAACCGGTCGAGGGGACGGTGATCGAGGTCGTCAAGGGCGGGCTCATCATCGACCTCGGGGTGCGCGGCTTCCTGCCCGCCTCGCTGGTCGACATCCGCCGTGTCCCCAATCTCGACGACTACATGGGCCAGGCGATCGAGTGCAAGGTGATCGAGCTCAACCGCTCGCGCAACAACGTCGTGCTCTCGCGCCGCGCGGTGCTCGAGGAGCAGCGCAAGGAGGACCGTGAGCGGATCCTCGACCGGCTGCAGCCTGGCCAGGTCGTCGAAGGCACGATTTCCAACATCGTCGACTTCGGCGCCTTCGTCGACCTCGACGGGATCGATGGCCTGATCCATATTTCCGAGCTTTCGTGGTCCCACGTCAACCACCCGTCCGAGATCCTTTCGATCGGCGACACGGTGAGCGTGAAGGTGCTCGACATCGACCGCGATCGCCAGCGGATCTCGCTGGGTCTCAAGCAGACCCAGGAGGACCCGTGGCAGCGCGTGGTCGACACCTACAACATCGGCGACGAGCTCGAGGGCGTTGTGACCAAGGTGGTCACCTTCGGCGCGTTCGTCGAGATCCTCGACGGCGTCGAGGGCCTCGTTCACATCTCCGAGCTGGCCCAACATCACGTCGAGAACCCGCGCGAGATCATCCAGCCCGGCGACCCGGTGCGGGTCAAGATCCTCGAGATCGACTCCGAACGACGTCGCCTGTCGCTATCGATCAAGCGGGTGGAGGGCCAGGTCCTGCCCGTCCGTCCGATTGTGCCCCCGGCTGAGGGCGACGCGACCGACCTCGACGACGTGCCCGAGCTGGGCCTCTCCGAGGACGTTTTTGCGGCCGCCGACGCCACCGAGGCGGCCGAGGCGGCCGACGCCACCGAGGCGGTCGAGGCGATCGAGGCGATCGAGGCGATCGAGGCTGAGACGATGACGGCCGATGAGGACGACGTGAGTGTGGCCGACGAGCCGCTGCTCGAGGCCGACGCTTCCGTGGATCCCGAGGTCGACGTCCAGGATGCCACTGAGGACCCGGCCGTCGAGGCCGGGACGGAGCCGGCGCAGCCGGAGGATTCCGAAGCCTGAACATCCCGTTCATCGGGCTGACGGGCGGGATCGCGGCCGGAAAATCGACTGCCCTTGACGCGCTCGAGCGGCTCGGCGCCGCGGTGCTTTCCACGGACCAGGTAGTGCATGACCTCTACGACGATGCCGAGGTGCGTGCCGCCGTGAGCGCGCGGTTCGGCCCCGACGTTGCCCCTGGGGGTGTGGTCGATCGCTCCGCAGTGGCGCAGCGTGCCTTTGCCACGCCCGAGAACCGGGCCTGGCTCGAGGGTCTGCTGTGGCCGAGGGTGGGAGCAAAAATTGCCGCGTGGCGCGAGGAGCTCGAGACCCGCCAGCCTGGACCTCGTGCCGCGGTGGTCGAGGTGCCGTTACTGTTCGAGGCTGGCATGGACGGCGCGTTTGATGCCACCGTGGCTGTCGTCGCCGACGAGCAGCTGCGATCCCGTCGGGCAGGCGCGCGAGGCCATAAAGCGCTTGAAGAACGCTCAGCGCGGCAATTCTCTCAGCAGGAAAAAGCCATGCGGGCAACCTACGTAGTCACGAATGATGGGACGGTCGAGCAGCTCGAGACCAAGCTGTCGGGCGTCCTTGAGAACCTGAAGCCTTGAGCCAGTCCGCCGCCACCGTCTCGGAACGGCGCGAAAACGCACGCCGGGCGGCTCGGCGCCGCACCGCGGTGCGCCGGCGACGTTCGGTCCTCGCTGTGGCGTTGCTCTGCCTGGTCGTCCTGGCCGTGGTGCTGGCGATGCCGCTGTTCCGCAAGGCGGTGACCGAGTTCACCCTCCCGTTGTCCAACGCCGACGTGATCCGCCAGCAGGCCGCGGCCAAGCATCTCGATGCGGCGCTAGTCGCCGGCGTCATCTATGCCGAGACCAAGTTCGACCCGCGGCCCTCGTCGGCGGGGGCCGAGGGTCTCATGCAGATCCTGCCCGCCACGGCGGAGTTTCTCGCCCACCGTTCGGGCGCGACGAGGTTCAAGGTCTCTGACCTCTCTGTCCCACAGGTCAACATCGCCTACGGCACGTACTACCTCCGCTACCTGCTAGACGAGTACGGAGGCAGCAAGCTGCTGGCCCTTGCGGCCTACAACGCGGGCGAGGCCAACGTCGATCGCTGGCTGGTCGAGGCCCGTGTCCACCACCACAAGCTCACGGTGGCGCGGATACCGTTCCCGGAAACGCGCGACTACGTCTCGCGGGTCGTGCACGCTCAGCACGACTATCGGCAGGCCTACGCGAGCGAACTCGGCTACTAGGCGGCGCGGAGGGATGCTATCGCGTCGGTTCCTCGACCAGAGGGCGCGCAGGTGCGCCCGCGCCCGGGCCGCTCAGCCACTCAACCGGGCGGCCATCGACGTCGGGCAGCGCGACGCCGAGCCGCCTGGCGATCGAGGGGGCTAGGTCCTGAATGGCCAGGCGCGGGTGCTCGCCGCCGGCCACGATGCCCGGGCCTCGCGTGAGCAGCAGGCCGCCGGGCCGATGATCTCCGGTCCGCCACTGGGTGTACACGCCATGGGCAAGGCCGAAGGTGGGCGACCAGATCGTCTCGACCGGACGGTTGTGGTTGTACTCGAGCAGCAGGTCGGGGAGCGCGTCGAGCGGTTCGCGACGGTAGTGGTCGTCCGTCCGCTCCACGCGCCGGATCACTGGTTCGCCGGTCGCGACGTTGACGATCGCCAGGAGGTCTCGCTCCAGGCGCCGGCAGAGTTGGTGAAGCTCGGTCCCGGGTGACACCCTGCCCTCCGGCTCGCGCCCGCGCAGGTTGATTCGCACACCCCCGAAGACGAAGTTGTTGGGGGACATGAAGAACCGCTGCCGGCGACGCTCGTCCTCGGTGTCGTTCTCATCGACGGCGCGCAGATGGCGCCCCGCCGCACGCCGGCCCAGCGCCGGAGCGATCAGCCGTCCTCCGGCGGCGCGGCCGGCCGGCGGCAGCGCGCTCCATGCGCGGCCGAGGGCTCGTCCCTGCCATGAGCGCCGATGCTCGTCCGCGTAGGCGGAGTCCAAGCGCCGGAGGATCTCGGGCAGAAGGTGAGTGGCGTCGTAGTGGGGACCCATTCCGTGGCTGAGGAGGACCAGCACCGTCGTTTCCTCGTCGAGGGCGGCCAGGTGCTCGCCGAGCGCTGCGTCCATGGCCACGTAGATCTGCTCCACAGGATCGCCCACCCGCCGGAGCAGCTCGGGATCGTGACGCGGATGCCCGGGATCGCGAACGTGCCAGGACTGGTGCCCGGCGCTGTGGGGCTCGCCGTACACGTTCAGGAACAGATCCCATGGGCCATCGTCGAGCATCGCCCGCGACATCCTGGTCTTGGCCGTGGCGCCGGCTACGAGCCCCGCCAGCAGCCGCTCCTCCTCGTCTCCCTGGCGCAGCGCTCCCTGACGGAAGAGATAGTCGTCGGGAGCCCAATCACGCACGGCGAACGTGTCGGCGCCGAGGATGGGGTGGGCGCCGAACCGCTCGACGACTTCTGCGGCCAGCTGCGGCGGGTGCGTGCGAAGGCCGAAGTGCCGGTCGTGGCAGCCCCACTCCGACAGCTGGATTCCGTTCAGCGACGTCCCGGCGCGCGTGTGGGGAACGTCGAGTACGGCCACGCGGAGGCCGTCGGCGCTGACCTTCTCCCAGAATGGAGCGCCTCGGATCGACTCGGGACTGGTCAGCCGCTTCTCGTAGGAGCCAGGAACGATCTCCTCCCAGCAGTAGAAGCCGGTCGTGGCCGCGGTGCTGGCGGTGAAGAACGTCGACCACAACGTGCCGACGAACAGGCCGAACGGATTCTCGGTCGGGGCGCGGGCCGCGCTCTCGATCAGGCCGGCGAAGGCGGGAAGGCGGCCCGCCGCGGCCATGTCCAGCGTGATCACGGGATCCATCGCATCGAAGCCCAGCATGAGGACACGTGGGGAGGGGGTCATCGGCGGGATCCTTGCATCGGCAACGATCCAGCGGCAGCTCGAGCCAGGACGGTGGCCCTGTCGGCGGCGTTGGTCGGCCCGCCGGTGAGGCGAGCCGGAGCGTCGGTCGTGTAGTAACACGCCACGGCGGGGAGCACGAGCGGATCCTTCTCGGCAGTCAACCTGAGCAGTAGGTCCCAGTCGCCCATCTCGCGCAGGCCCTCGTCGAACCAGGCCCCGGCGAGGCCCGCCCGATGCGCGATCGCGCCCATGTCGGCGAGATTGTCCTGACACAGCGCCTCGCGGCTCCACTTGTGGAGAAAGATCCGCGGCAGCGCGCCCGAGTCGACGCCCGACAGACGCCGCACGTCGTCGATCGCGAACGCGCCATAGAGGACATCGACATCGGGTCGCTGAGCGAACGCCCACACCACCGCGGCCAGCCAGTCGGGGTCCATCACGTTGTCGTCGTCGAGGTAGGTGACAATCTCGCCCGCGGCCGCCTTGAGGGCCGCGTTGCGGGCCGCGCAGACGCCGCCCCGGGCGATCCGTTGGCATTTGATCCGCCGGTCGTCCGCCGCCTCGATCACGGCGTCGATGTCCGGGCTGTCGCCATCCTGCACCACCACGAGCTCGAGGTGCTCGTAGCGCTGCTCGAGCACCGAGCGGACGGCGCGGGTCAGGAGGGCAGGGCGGTTGCGGGTGGGGAGGACGACCGAGACCAGCGCGTCGGTGTTCAGGCTCACGTTGCGGATCCACCGGCCCAGCGCCTCTATGGCGGCCAGATCCTTCAGCTGCGCCACCTCGGGTGCGGCAATGGCCTGCGCGTGCTCGAGCGAGGCGGCGCGCTGGTCGAGGTGGTCGATCCGAGCGGACAGCTCGGCGGCGGCAGGGCGGAACTCGCCGCGGACCCGATCGACGTCGGAGCGAGTCATGAATCCGAGTTTGCGGAGCGCCCGGGCGGCCCCATGTCGTGCGGCGCCCGTGTACTGGCGGAGCGGGTGCACGGCGGCCCAGTATAGGTATGGGATTGGCGGGCTGGCCAGAGACGACATTGCGGACCGAAATCGCCCGCGTGCCCCGCTACGCTGAACATTAGATGCCGAACTTCGAGCTCGATGCCGCCTACAGTCCCACGGCCGACCAGCCCGAGGCCATCGACCGACTGGCCGAGGGCATCAATGGCGGCGAGCGCTTCCTCACCCTGCTCGGCGCCACCGGAACGGGCAAGACGATGACGATGGCCGCCACCGTCGAGCGGGTGCAGAAGCCGGCGCTGGTCATCGCGCACAACAAGACGCTCGCCGCGCAGCTGTGCAACGAGTTCCGCACGTACTTCCCGCGCAACGCGGTCGAGTACTTCGTCTCCTACTACGACTACTACCAGCCCGAGGCCTACGTACCAAGCAAGGACCTGTACATCGAGAAGGACTCAGCCATCAACCAGGAGATCGACCGCCTTCGGCATTCGGCCACGGCGGCCCTGTTCGCCCGCCGCGACGTGCTCATTGTGGCCAGCGTCTCCTGCATCTACGGTCTGGGCTCGCCCGAGACCTATGACGAGAACCTCCAGACCCTGCGCAAGGGCGAGTTCATCGACCGCGACGGACTGCTGCGCAAGCTGGTCTCGATCCAGTACACGCGCAACGACACCGCGCTGGCCCGCGGCACGTTCCGCGTCCGTGGCGAGACGCTCGAGATCTTCCCCGCCTACGCCGAGACGGCCTACCGCATTGTCCTGTTCGGTGACGAGGTCGAGATGCTGCAGGAGTTCGACCCGCTCACGGGGGAGATCCTCCAGGAGGACATCGAGCACGTGGGCATCTGGCCCGCGTCGCACTACAACGTGCGCGAGGGCATGATCGAGGACTCGGTGGCCGAGATCGGGCGCGAGCTGAACGAGCGCTGCACCGAGCTCGAGGCCCAGGGCAAGCTGCTCGAGTCCCATCGCCTGCGCCAGCGGACCCAGTACGACATGGAGATGCTCCGCGAGCTCGGATTCTGCTCCGGGATCGAGAACTACTCGCGGATCCTCGACGGGCGCGGTCCGGGTGACCGCCCGTACTGCCTGCTCGACTACTTCCCCGACGACTTCGTGTGCTTCATCGACGAGTCCCATCAGACCGTGCCGCAGATCGGCGGCATGTCCGAGGGTGACCGGTCGCGCAAGCAGACCCTGGTCGAATATGGCTTCCGGTTGCCGAGCGCGATCGACAACCGCCCCCAGACCTTCCAGGAGTTCCTCTCCATCACGCCGCAGATGGTGTTTGTCTCCGCGACCCCCGGCGAGTACGAGCGCAGCCATTCGCCCCGAATCGTCGAGCAGATCGTCCGCCCGACCGGCATCGTCGACCCCGAGGTCGAGGTGCGCGAGACGCGCAACCAGATCGACGACCTGATGAATGAGATTCGTGGGCGTGTCGACCGCAACGAGCGGACGCTGGTGACCACACTGACGAAGAAGATGGCCGAGGATCTGACCGACTATCTGCTCGAGATGGGCTTCCGTGTGCGCTACCTCCATTCGGAGGTCGACACGCTCGAGCGCATCCAGATCATCCGCGAGCTGCGCCTGGGCGAGTTCGACATCCTGGTCGGGGTCAACCTGCTGCGCGAGGGTCTCGACCTCCCCGAGGTGTCGCTGGTGGGGATCCTCGATGCCGACAAGGAGGGCTTCCTCCGTGGCGAGACCTCGCTCATCCAGACCATCGGGCGCGCGGCGCGCAACGTCGAGGGCAAGGTCCTGATGTATGCCGACAAGGAGACCGCGGCCATGCGGGCGGCGATCGAAGAGACCGACCGCCGGCGAGCGATCCAGCGCGAATACAACGAGGAGCACGGGATCACGCCCGAGACGATCGTCAAGGGCATCTCCGACATCGCCGAGTTCCTCCAGTCGGACTCCAAGGTCCCGCGCTCGCGCCGCCGGCGCCAGCGACCGAGTGACGAGATGCCGCCGGCCGAGATCGAGAAGACGATCGTCGAGCTCGAAGAGGAGATGCTGGCCGCCGCCGAGGAGCTGCGGTTCGAGTATGCGGCCAAGCTCCGCGACGAGATCCGCGACCTGAAAAGGGCCCTTGACCAGGCGATAGCCGAAGGCAGGATGTCGCGCACGCCGTCCGCTTAGCGAGGCCGGATGCCGAGCGGACGAGCACGCGCGTCGCCGGTCCGCTGAGAGCGGTAGGCTGCCCCCGGTTGCCGCCCCCTGAGATCCCCAGACGGAGGTAGTACGCGTGGCCCTCGACCGACAGAGCATCGAGAAGAAGGACTTCCCCATCGGCCGCCGGGGCTATGACCCCGACGCCGTCGACGGCCACCTCGCCGCCGTCGCGGACGAGATCGACGAGCTCAAGCGCTCGGCGCGCCGGCGCACTGAGACGCTCGCCTCCACAGCCAGCGAGCAGGTCCGCGCGATCGTCGAGGCCGCCGAGACGAGCGCGGCAGAGATCCAGCGCCAGGCCGAGGATGAGGCCAGCGAGATCAGGGCCGAGGCGACCAACGAGGCTCAGAGCACCCGCGAGCAGGCCACGGCCCAGGCCCGTGACTACGTGGGCAGCGTGTCGGAGTCGACCTCGGGAATGCTCCAGCGGCTCGACGCGATGGAGAACGAGCTGGGAGCGCTGATCGAGTCGCTGCGCACCGGTTCTAACCGCCTCAACGCCGATCTGCAGCTCCTCGAGGGCAACCTGCGCGAGGTCCGCGATGCGGTCGCCCCCCGCGGCCGCTTCGAAGCCGAGCCCGACAGCGGTGGCGTCACCGACAAGGCGGCGGCGCTACCCGAGGTGGAAGCCGCGGCCGCCGAGGCGCCCGAGCCGGCGGCGGCCGAGACGGCGGCGCCGGCCGAGGCCCAAGAGCCCGCCGCCCCCGCCGAGCCGGGTACCGATGAGCCCAGCGCCGCGGCCGACCTGGCCGAGAAAGAGGAGAACGGGTTTCAGGGCGCGCTGGCCAGTCAGGGCGGCGACGACGCCGAGGGCGCTCGGCTCATCGCTCTCAACATGGCGCTCAACGGCACCCCGCGCGAGGAGACGGACCGCTACCTGTCGGAGAACTTCGAGCTCACCAACCGGAGCGCCCTGCTCGACGAGGTGTACGCCAGCGTCGAGGGGTAAGTCGCGCGGCCCTAAGCGGCGGCTGACGCGGGCCGAACCGCCCATCGTGCGGAGTTCGGCCCGGTCGAACGTCTGTTCGACCAACTAAACTCACTTATGTGAATCAGCTGGTCGTCGCGGGAGCCCGGGAGCACAACCTAAAGGACATCACCGTATCGATCCCGCGCGGCTCGTTGACCGTGATCACGGGGCTTTCGGGATCGGGCAAGTCCTCGCTGGCCTTCGACACGATCTACGCCGAAGGGCAGCGACGGTACGTCGAATCGCTGTCGGCCTACGCGCGGCAGTTCCTGGGCCAGATGGACAAGCCCGACGTCGATTCGATCGAGGGGTTGTCGCCGGCCATCTCGATCGATCAGAAAACCACCTCACGGAACCCACGGTCGACGGTGGGCACGGTGACCGAGATCTACGACTACCTGCGGCTTCTGTGGGCCCGGATCGGTCATCCCCATTGCCACATCTGCGGGCGGCCGATCAGCGGCCAGTCGGCCGAGCAGATCATCGACCAGGTCATGGAGCTCCCCGAGAGCACGCGGTTCATGGTCCTGGCGCCGATCGTCCGGGGACGCAAGGGCGAATACGGTAAGCAGCTCGAGGAGCTGCGCGGCGAGGGCTTCACGCGGGTGAAGGTCGACGGCGAGTTGCGCCGGTTCGACGAGGAGATCGTGCTCGACAAGAAGTACAAGCACGACATCGCCGTGGTCGTCGATCGCTTGGTGATGAAGGGCGAGCTGCGCAAGCGGCTCGCGGACTCGATCGAGACCGCGGTGGCGCTGGCCGATGGGCTGGTGGAAATCGAGCTCGTCGACTCCGGTGAGATCCAGACCTATTCGGAGAGGTTCGCCTGCCCCGTCCACGGCCCGAGCCTGATCGAGCTCGAGCCGCGGATCTTCAGCTTCAACTCGCCCCACGGCGCGTGTCCGCGCTGCACCGGCCTGGGCTCCCAGATGGAGATCGATCCCGAGCTCGTCGTGCCCGACCCGACGCTGTCGATCGGCGAGGGCGCCATCGCCCCGTGGGCGGTGAGTGCATCCGATTACTACGAACAGCTGACCCAGGCGATCGCGGAGCGCTATGCCGTTGACCTCGAGACGCCGTGGGGGGACCTGCCCGATGAGGCGCAGGACTTCTTCCTCTACGGGACCAACGGGCAGCGCATCCAGGTCTCATACCGCAACCGGTTTGGGCGGCGTCGCTCGTACGCGACGACCTTCGAGGGGATCGTGCCCAACCTCGAGCGGCGCTACCGCGAGACCGAGTCCGAGTTCTCGCGCGAGCGGATCGAGGAGTTCATGACTCTGCGGCCCTGCCCGGACTGCGAGGGCGCGCGGCTGCGGCCCGAGTCGCGGGCGGTGCTGGTCAGCGGCACACCGATTCACGAATTCGTGGCGCTATCCGCCCAGCGTGCCCTCGAGTGGGTCCGAGCTCTCGACCTGCCCGAGCACGAGCGCCGAATCGCGCGGCTCGTGCTGCGCGAGATCGAGGAGCGCCTCCAGTTCCTCGAGAACGTCGGCGTCGGATATCTCTCGATGGAACGCGCCGCGGCGACGCTGTCGGGCGGCGAGGCGCAGCGGATCCGGCTGGCCACGCAGATCGGCTCGTCGCTGGTCGGGGTGCTCTACATCCTCGACGAGCCGTCGATCGGGCTGCACCAGCGCGACAACGAGAAGTTGATTGCCACGCTCGACCGGCTTCGGGGACTCGGCAACACGGTCCTGGTGGTCGAGCACGACGAGGGGACGATGCGCGCGGCGGATCATCTCGTCGACATGGGACCGGGCGCCGGCGAACACGGTGGCTATGTGGTCGCCGAGGGGACCGCGGAGGAGGTCGCTCGCGTACCCGGATCGCTGACCGGCCAGTTCCTGGCCGGGACGCGGACGATCGCGACGCCCAAACGGCGGCGTCGGCCGACGGGTTACGTGGCCATCGAGGGCGCTTCGCAGCACAACCTCAAGGACATCAACGTAAAGATTCCGCTGGGCGTCATGTGCTGCGTGACCGGGGTGTCGGGCTCGGGCAAGTCGACGCTCGTCAACGAGGTGCTCTACAAGGCGATGGCCAACCGGCTGCATCGAACGCGACAGCGCGCGGGCGTGCACAAACGGATCTCTGGCCTCGACCAGCTCGACAAGATCATCTCGGTCGACCAGTCGCCGATCGGACGGACGCCGCGTTCCAACCCGGCCACCTACATCGGTCTGTTCGACCAGATCCGCGAGCTCTTTTCCAAGACCCAGGAGGCGCGGGCGCGGGGTTACAAGCCGGGCCGCTTCTCGTTCAACGTCAAGGGCGGCCGCTGCGAGGTGTGCCGCGGCGACGGACAGATCAAGATCGAAATGCACTTCCTCCCCGACGTCTACGTGCCCTGCGAGCAGTGTCACGGCAAGCGCTACAACCGCGAGACCCTCGAGGTCCGCTTCAAGGGCAAGACGATCGCCGACGTGCTGGAGATGCCGATCGAGGAGGCACTCGAGTTCTTCGTCCACATCCCCAAGATCCGCCGGCGGGTCGAGACGCTGAACGACGTCGGCCTTGGTTACATGCGGCTCGGCCAGCCGGCGACGACGCTGTCGGGCGGCGAGGCGCAGCGGGTGAAGCTGGCCGCCGAGCTGTGCAAGGTCGCCACCGGCCGGACGATGTACATCCTCGACGAGCCCACCACCGGCCTGCACTTCGCCGATATCCAGAGGCTGCTCGAGGTGCTCGACCGGTTGGTGCAGGCCGGCAACTCGATCGTCGTCATCGAGCACAACCTCGACGTGATCAAGGTCGCCGATCAGCTCATCGATCTCGGGCCCGAGGGCGGCGACGACGGCGGCCGGGTGATCGCGCGCGGCACGCCCGAGCAGGTGGCGCAGGTCGCGGAGTCGTACACCGGGCGCTACCTGGCCGATCTGCTCCCGGTCAGGGCCCGGCGCCGCAGCCCGCGCGGCAAGCGAGCCGCGGTGGCGGCCGGCTGAGCAACTGAGGCTGGCGATGGACCAGGCCAGGCTCAAGCTCTGGGGCCAGAAATGGATCTGGTACGAGCAGAACTCGCTGCCCTGGAACCGCGCGCGGATCCATTGGGAGTTCGCCCGCCGCGGCGCCTTCGTGCGCTGGCCTGTCCACGGCAACGTGCTAACCGCGCTGCTGGAGGGTCGGCTGGAGATCGGCGCGGGAGTGCTGTTCGAGCCCGGCGTGTGGATCACCGCCCCCGGGGCGGCGCGCGTGCGCATCGGCGAGGGCAGCTTTCTCAACCTCGGCGTCATGGTCGCCGCGGCCGATCTGGTGGAGATAGGTGAGCACTGTATGTTCGCCAACGGCTGCTTCGTCTCCGATGCGAGCCACCGCTTCGATGACCCCAGGATCCCCGTCACCTGGCAGGGCTTCACGTCCAAGGGCCCGACCCGGATCGCCGACAACGTCTGGTGCGGCGCCCACGTCATCGTCACGAGCGGCGTGACGATCGGCGAGCGCTGCGTGATCGGCGCGAACTCGGTCGTCACCACCGACATTCCCCCGTTCTCGATCGCCGCCGGCGCCCCAGCCCGCGTGCTCAAGCAGATCGAGTACTAGTGCCCGAGCCAAAAAATTCTGACTCGGGACACTATGAGTTCTTGATGACGATCCCTTCCATCAGGTACGCGGCCCGCTCGGTCGCGTCGATGGCCGCCTCGAGTCGCTCGTAGAGGTCCTTCCAGCGGATCACCACCATCGGATCGATGCCGCCGTCGAACAGGGCGGCGACGGCCTCGCGCGTGATGCGGTCGCCCTCGTTCTCGAGCCGGTTGACCTCGACTGTGTGGCTCGAGATGTCGCGGAAGCCGCGCAGGTGTGGGATCGCCTCGGCTATCTGATGTGACGCCGCCTTCAGCACCCGGGCGAGCTTGATCGACTGATCCATCGGAGCCTCGATCTTGTACAGACCGAGGTAGTCGGCCACCTCCTCGATGAAGTCAACGATGTCGTCGAGCGCGGAGGTCAGGGCGAGGATGTCCTCTCGGTCGATGGGGGTGACGAACGTGTGGTTGAGGCGGTTGATGATGTCGTGCGTGATCCGATCGCCCTCGTGCTCGCAGTCGCGGATCTCCCCGGCGAGATTCTTGCTGTCCGGATAGTTGGTCAGCAGCTCATCGAGGAGGTCAGCCGAGGTCCTCAGGTTCTGGCCTGCCTCCTCGAAGAGCTCGAAGTAGATTCGGTCGCGTGGACTGAAGACTCGCGCAAGGCGCGGCATGGCGGAGGATGGTAGTCGTCCGGCCGCTCCACCGGTCCGCCGGGACGCCTCGGTTCGCGGAGAGCGACTAACCCGAGGCCTCGATGCTCTCCCGCAGTCCGGCAAGCTCCTCTTCGTCGATCGAGTACGTGTGTTGCGGTGCGGGGAAGACACCCGATCGGACTTCGGCGGCGTACTCCGCGACTCCGGCGACCATCTGCGCCTTGATCTCGGCAAAGCGCTTGGCGAAGCGCGGCGCATGGCCGTCGTAGATGCCGAGCAGGTCGTGGAACACGAGCACTTGTCCATCGGTCGCCGGGCCGGCGCCGATCCCGATTACGGGGATCTCGAGTCGCTCCATGACGAGCTCCGACACGGCGGCCGGGATCGCCTCGAAGACGATCGAGAAGCAACCGGCCTCCTGGAGGCCGACCGCGTCGCGGGCAACCTGAAGCGCCCGGTCGGCCGTCCGGCCCTGGGCGCGGTAGCCGCCGAGTGCCGTGGCGGTCTGGGGGGTCAGGCCGACGTGGCCCATGACGGGGATCCCGGCGTCGACGATGGCCCGCGCGCGCTGGACGCTGGTGCCGCCCCGCTCGAGCTTGACGGCGTCGCAGCCCGCCTCCTTGATGAAGCGCTGGGCGGTGGCGATCGCCTGTTCGTCCGAGGCCTCGTATGAACCGAACGGCAGGTCACCCACCAGCAGCGGCGTGTGCAACCCGCGCCGAACGGCACTGGCCAGCATCAGCATCTCGTCGGTCGACACCGGGACGGTCGACGGGTAGCCGAGCACGGTCATCGCGCCCGAGTCGCCGACGAGCACGACGTCGACTCCGGATTCCTCGGCCACCTGGGCCGAGGGGTAGTCGTAGGCGGTGATCATCACGATCTGCTCGCCGAGGCGCTTCTTCTCGACCAGCCGGGGCAACGTCATCGGGAGCGGTGCGTCGAGGCTGTCGGGGACAACGATTCGGGGAGTTGCGGACATTCGACTTGACCTCACTTACGCGACGGTTGGCGCTCGGGGAGTCGCCACCTCGCGATTGATGTTGATGATCTGCGCGCCGTTCTCGGCGCCGGGTCCGTGATGGTTGGAATCCTGCACGTGAATCACTTTGTTGTCGATCAGACGGGTGTCTCCGAACCAGGCGGCGACGAGCACAAGGAGCTCGCCCTGCACGCGGCCCACCGGGTCGAGCGTGTCGGCGGCCACGAGCTCGAGGTACTCGGGCTCGATGTCCGCCGCGGAGAGTTCTCGTCGGCCCGCGGCGACGGCCGCGGCCGGATCGCGCTCGCCTGCCTCGATCGCCCCGGCCACCGCGCACAGGGCGCGGTACAACCCGCTCGCACGAGCGCGCTGACCGGCGGTCAGGTGAACGTTGCGACTCGACAGGGCGAGTCCGTCTGGCTCGCGGACGGTCGGGCAGACCTCGATCCGCACCGGCATGTCGAGATCGTGGACCAGTCGCTTGATCACGGCCGCCTGCTGTGCGTCCTTCTGGCCGAAGTAGGCCACATCGGGCGCCACCATGTTGAACATCTTGGTCACCACGGTGGCAACGCCGTCGAAGTGGGCGCGGCCACGGTGAGCCCCCTCGAGTCGGTCGGTGAGGCCCGCGACCTGAACCGTGGTGGCGAAGCCGGGCGGGTACACCGCCTCCGCGGGCGGGGCAAGCATGTAATCGACCCCGAGTTCGGCGGCGATGGCCGCGTCGCTCACCTCGTCCCGCGGGTAGGCGTCGAGGTCGGCCGTGTCGTTGAACTGAGCCGGATTGACGAACAGCCACAGGACCACGACGTCGCACTCCGCCCGTGCCCGGCGGACCAGCGACAGGTGTCCCGCGTGAAGAGCGCCCATCGTGGGCACGAGGCCGATGACGCGCCCAGCCCGGCGAGGCCCGAGGACAGCCGCGCGCAGCTCCGCCGCGCTACGAAACGTCCTCATGCCGCCACCACCTTCGGGCGTGCGAGCTCGCGTGTGGCCTTCACCATGGCGTCGAACAGCGGCAGCAGCTCGGGGCACCGCTCGGCGATCGCCGCTCGCTGGCGCGCCACCGTGGCCTCATCTCCGCGCACCACCGGGCCGGTCAACGCGCGCTCGCCGCCGAGCGCGGCCCAGTTCTCCACCGTGGCCCGGACGAGCGGTACGAGCAGTTCGCGGTCGGCGCCGGCCGTGGCGGCCAGCTGCTCGGCGGCGGCCTGGAGCGTGACGAGGAAGTTCGACGCGATCGACGCCGCGGCGTGGTAGGCGGCGCGATGCTCATCGGAGATCTCGATCGCCCGCATCCCCAGGGCGTCGGCCAACTCCCGGGCCACACGCAGGCCTCCCGGCGAGGTGGCGGCGATCGCGGCGCCCGCGCCGGCGAAACTCGCTCCGTGCTCGGTGACCGTCATCAACGGGTGCAGCGAGAAGGCCTCGCGCGGGGCGAGCACGTCGACCCCGGTCGCTCCCGAGCAATGGCCGACGAGCACGCCAGGCCGAATGTTTGCCGCGGCCGCGGCGATCTGGCCATCGGGCACGCACAGAATCACGGCCTCGGACCCGTCGCCGTCGGCGCCACGCCCGAGCGGTCCGTCGACCTCGTAGCCCGCCTCGCGCAGCGCGGTCGTTAGCGCCGTCCCCATTCGGCCGCGGCCGACAACGGCCAGCGGAAGGCGACATGGGATGTCAGAGGGAAAGTCCCGTTCCAGTTCCCGCATGTGAGATACCGGTCGGTGTGTGAAGGAAAGTGGTCGACGTATCGAGGTTCATCCCGCGAAGGTGACGACCTCGTCACGCATGATACCCCGCGCCCCCGGCGACGTTCACCCTGCCGAGGCTGTGTGCGATCGGTCACGGAGGATCGGGCAAGGGGTTGTCGGGCCCCACGGCACTTCGCAATTTCGTCAAAACCCTGCCCTCGCCATCACAAAAGCGTCCCCGTGCGGGTCTACCATGAGCCGCGTGAGAAGCGCCGCCGAGCGCCGGGACCTGCTCAGGACCGTCTACGAGGAGGCACGCGGATGCGTCCGCTGCCCGCTTCACCAGACGCGCACCAACGTCGTGTTCGGCGCCGGGAATGCCAATGCCGATCTGATGTTCATCGGCGAGGCGCCGGGAGCCAACGAGGACCGGCTCGGTCTACCGTTCGTTGGTCAGGCGGGGAAGCTGCTCGACAAGCTGCTGGGCGAGATCGGCCTCGGACGCGGTGATGTGTTCATCGCGAATGTGCTCAAGTGCCGCCCGCCCAACAACCGCGATCCCCATCCCAACGAGATCGAGCTGTGTCAGTCGTACCTCCGCCAGCAGGTCGATCTGATCGAGCCAACCGTGATCTGCACGCTGGGCAATTTCTCCACCAAGCTCCTCCGTGATGACACGACAGGCATCTCACGCCTGCACGGGCGAGACGAGGTGCACGTGATCGGCTCGCGGGCGGTGCGTCTGTATCCGCTGTATCACCCCGCCGCCGCGCTCTACACGCCGTCGACGCTCGAGACCCTGCGGGCGGACTTCCATCGCATCCCTGAGCTGCTGCACCAGGGCCCGCCGGCGCAGCCCGCTGCCGCAGAGCCGTCGGAGATGAACGGTGCCTACGATCTCGACCCGATCCCCGATCTCGACCCGATCCCCGAGCTCGACGAGCTCCCCGAGCCCGAGCGGCCGCCGACAGCGGATCAACCGGAGCCGGCGGCTCAGCTGGGGCTGTTCTAGACGGGCTACTCGCTGACGCGCTCGACGAGGAAGGCGACGCGGACGTGCGCACGCCACTCCTCGAGGTTGTCTCCGCGCAGGCCGACGGACACGACATCGACCGCCTTGATGTTGCGCAGAGTGCTCCGCGCGTCGGCCAGTGCGGCCTTGACGGCGTCGTCGGAGCTGGTGGGGGAACTCCCCACGAGCTCGATGATCTTGATGACCGCCATCTCACCTCCAATCGCTGGGTTGGCTTCACCGACCATATCCCCGCGAACCGGGTTTGTGGAACCGATCACGGCCATATCCAAGATGCGTCCAGATCCGGGCTGGGAGGGCCGCCTGAGGACTAACCTTCGCGAAGGTGGAGGACACGGGGTACCTTCCAGCATCTTTCGGGGCGGTCGCCGACACGCTCGGTGACCGGATGGTCGACCGCGACCGCGGCCGGTTCGTTGGTCGGGCGGCCGAACTGGACTTTCTCGAACGCTGCCTGGGACCCGACCCGCCGGCCAGCGTCGTGCTCGTGCATGGGGCCGGCGGCATCGGCAAGAGCACGCTGCTGCGCGAGCTGGCACGGCGCGCGGCGCTGGGCGGCCGGGAGACGTTCTTCGTCGAGGGGCGTGAGCTCCCGCCCATGCCGGACGCGCTCGAGGCGATTCTGGCCGGCGCGCGCATGAGCGAGAAGCCGCTCGTCCTGATCGATACCTATGAACGGATGACCGCGCTTGACGGTTACCTGCGGCGAGGGCTGCTGCCGTCGTTGCCGGCGCGCGCCGTGGTGGTGATCGCCGGTCGGGGCAGCCCCGACCCGGCGTGGTTCACCGGGGGCTGGGAGGGCGTGGCGACGGTGCTCGAGGTAGGCGCGATGGACCCCACCGAGGCCCGGGATCTCCTGGCCGCGCACGGCCTCCGGGGCGCACGCGCTGAGGCCGTCGTGGAGTGGGCCGAGGGGTCGCCGCTGGCCCTGGCCCTGGCTGCCGAGACGGCCGCCGCCGACGGCGCCTGGACGCCAGCCGAGGGCAGCGACCGACCCGAGATCGTGCGCTCGTTGATCCGGCGACTGGCCGAAGCCGAGCTGAGCGGCGTCCGTCTGTCCTCCCTCGGGGTGGCGGCGACCGCCCGCGTGACGACTCTTGACCTACTCGCGGCTGTGCTCCCCGACAACGAGGCCCAGACGGCGTACGAGCAGCTGTGGTCGCTGTCATTCACTGAACCCCTCGGTGACGGTCTCACTCTCCACGAACTCGTGCGCAAGGCCGTGCACGCCGACCTGCGACGTCGGGACCAGGAGCTCGAACGGGAACTGCGCCGGAGGATCGTCGACCACCTGTACCAGCGCGCGCTGGCCGGCGAGACACTGATCCTGATCGATATGGCGCACCTGATCGAGAACACGGCGATCCGGTGGGGGTTCGGGTGGGAGGGGAGCGTCGACTATCGGATCGACGACCTCCGTGCCGGCGATGCCAAGGACGTCGCGGCCCGCCTTCAAGCGCGGCAGTTCAAGGACTGGTGGCGGCTCACGCGGCGGTTCTTCGATGACTCGCCGGAGCGAGTGGCCGTCGCACGCGACCGCGACGATCGGCTCTGCGGCTACATGGTCTGCATGAGCCCGGCGACCGCACCCGAGTTCGCCCTCGAGGATCCCCTGGTCGGCCCATGGATCGCCCATGCACGCTCGGACGCTGAGCTCGGGGACTCTGTGTTGTGGCACGACTCGGTCGACTTCACCCGTGATCGACGTGGCCGGGTGCAGGCGATGCTTGGGATCGCCGGGGTGCTCCGCTCGGGCGTCCCCAATCCGCGCTTCGCCTACATGCCCATCAACCCCGCCAATCCGGCCGCGCTCGCCTTCGCCGGCGCGCTGGGTGCCGAGCATCTGGCCGAGCTCGACCTCGAATTCGGCGCGCGCCGGATCGAATGTCACCGCCTCGACTACGGACCCGGCGGCCTGCTGGCCGCTCAGCGCGCGGTGGTCTACAGCGAACTCGGCCTGCCGAGCCCGGTGCCTGCCGAGCCCGTCGCCGCGCCAGTCGATTTCGACGCGGTGCGCGACGCGCTGCGCCACTTCCGTGTACCCCATGAGCTCGCGCGGAGTCCGCTGGCCTCGGGCGAAGGCCTCGAGGAGCGGGCGGAGTCGGTCCGGGTCATCCTTCGCGACGCCGCCGAGCGCGCGTTCGGCGACAACGAAAACGAGAAGCTGCTCCGCCGTGTGCTGATCCGTGGCTACATCGAGCCAGCGCCGAGCCACGAACAGGCGGCCATCGACCTGTCGCTCAGCCGGGCGGCGTACTTCCGCCGGCTCCGGGCCGCCGCCGAGCGGGTCGCCGAGTACCTCGCCCATTAGCGCCGTGGGTCTTGGCCACTAGAGCTTGTCCAGCGCCGGCTCGCGGCTGAGCTCGGGAGCCGGCTCGGCAGCGGTGGGCGAGGGGGCCCCGGCCGGCACGGCCGGCGCGCGATCGCGACGCAGGGCGAAGCCGAACGCGACGACCGCGGCAGCGGCCTGAACGGCCAGGACTGCGGCGGCGAAGCCGGCTGGGTGCTTGGGCCCGTTGACGAGGATGAACGGCTCGGCGATCGCGACCACGGCCAGCGGAATCAGGAACCGCGTGCGTTTGAGCGCCAGCATGTACTGGACGGCCAGGTAGGTCGCCGCGAGCACCGTGAAGGCGAGCCCGAGCACGAGCAGCGAGTCAGACGCAGTGGCGCGCTTGGCGCCGAACGCGACGCTCAGCAGCAGGTGCGGGACGGCGGCGAAGATGAGCAGGCACGGCACCGCGCACACCGCGATGATGGCCAGCGACTTGGCCAGAACCGGGCGGGTGTCCTCCCCGGCGGCCCGCCGTCGCGCCACCTCGGGGACGAGGTAGAAGCCCGCCCCGATGGCTACCCAGATCAGCACCTTGGCGGCAACGGCGGTGGCGGCGTAGGCGCTGGCCGTGTCGCGGGGGAACTGATGCTTGGCCGCGATCAGATCGATGTTCTGCAGCACGGCGACGACACTCAGTCCGGCGATCGGCGCCCACGCGCTCTTGACGTGCGCCCACAGCCCGATCGCGGCCCGGGGCGGATGGTCGGCCGCGGGGACGCGCGCGGCGTACCGGCGCAGATGCACCCAGCAATACATGGCCATGGCGAGGTAGGACAGCAGCGAGCCGAGGTACGCCCCCGTCACATTGAGCCACGCGGCGGCCAGGATGGCGCCGGTGATGAGGCGCACCGATTGCTCGCCGATCAGAGAGACGCCGACCGATCGGTAGTCGCCCACACCTTGCAGGGCCCCGCGCATCAGTGACACCAGGAGATACATGCAGCCGGCGGGAATGCCGGCCGCCGCGGCCCAGGTGTAGTGCTTGACGCCGACCGCCTGGGCTATCGGACCCTGGAGCGCGATCGAGATCAGCGTCAGAACGACGGTGAGGATCAGCAGCGACTTTGTCCAGCGCTTCATCGTCTCGAGCAGATCGGCGCCAACGCCGAGGTGGCCGAGCACGCCCTCGCGGGCGGTGGCGACCTGCATTGCCTGTCCGGCCACCGTGAGGATCAGCAGGTAGCTGATCAGGGCGCCGAGCGAGCCATAGTCGTCGAGTTCGCGCGCGAACACGAACGTCGAACCCAACGCGATGATGTTGTTGGCGATCATCGCGCCGGCGAGGCCGGCCGCCTTGGCCGTATCGGAGCCCTTGAGGCTGGCCACAGACGGCGCGAAGCGGTTCCGCAGCGCCGTCAGTCGACCGGAAGCCGCTGGTTGCGGCGCAGGATCGGTCATGACGCAAGGACGGTAGCGAAAGGCGCCGTCTGCACGCGGTTTATCGTGCCTCTGCCCTGGCGCGCTTGGCTTTACAGTGTCGCACGATGGCGCCGAGGGCCACCAACAGCGCCGCCGAGACCGAGGCGCTGGGCGCGACGCTGGCCGGGTCCCTGAAACCTGGTGACGTTGTCCTGATCGACGGTGAACTCGGTGCGGGCAAGACGACGTTTGTCCGCGGGGCGGCGCGCGCGCTGGGCGTCACCGCGCCGGTCACCAGCCCGACCTTCACGATCGGCCACCGCTATCGGGCCAGCGTGCCCGTGTCGCACGTCGATCTGTTTCGGATTGAAGACATCGACGCGGAGGACCCGGACCTGTTGCTGGACTATCTCGGCCCCGACACGATCGCCTTCGTCGAGTGGCCCAGGGGGGCGGAGCGGGCGCTGGCGCTGCTGGCCAGGATCGCCGCGCGCGTCCGCATCGAACACGCCGGAGTTGATCGGAGGCTCGTCGAGGTGGAGCTGGCATGACGGTGCTGGCGTTCGACACCGCGACGCCGGCCACGGCCGTGGCGCTGTGTGATGACAGTCGCGGGCTGGTGCTCGAGGCTCGCGACGATCCGCCACGCGGGGTGCGACCCCGCCACGCGACGCGTCTGCTGCCGCTGATCGACGAGCTGCTCGGGCGGTTTGCCCGCGCGGCGGGGGTGCCGGCGAGCCTGGCCGCGGTCGACTCGCTCGCCGTCGGCACGGGCCCGGGCACCTTCACCGGGCTTCGGATCGGGATCGCCACGGCCCGGGCCCTGGCGCGAGCGCGGAAGATCCCGCTCGCCGGGGTTTCGACGCTCCGCTCGCTGGCCCTCAACGCCTCCTGCACCGAGGCGTCGGCGGACGTCGTGGTGGCGGTACTCGACGCGCGCCGCGGCGAGGTGTTCGCGGCGGCGTGGGAAGCGGCCGCCGTTGCGGCCGGCGAGCCGCTGCTCGCCCCGGCAGCGCTGGCCCCAGAGAGACTGGCCGAGATCGTCTCGGGACTCGGGCGGGGCGTTCAGGCCATGGGGGACGGGGCGGTAGAATTCCGAGGAATTCTCGAACATTCGGGAATCACGATCCCCGGGGATGAGTCGGCGCTCCACAGGGTCTCGGCGATCAACCACTGCCGCCTCGCGGGCACAGCGCCGGCGACGCCCCCTGATCGGATCGAGCCCGAGTACCTCCGCATCCCCGACGCCGAGATCACGCGCCGCGCCAAAGCCAGCCAATGACCACCCAGTCCGTATCCATCCGTCCCCTCGCCTACTCGGACCTGCCCCAGGTGATCGGCATCGAGCGGCGCGCGTTCCCGACGCCGTGGTCGCTGGCCATGTTCGTGCTCGAGCTGTCCAAGCCGTCCAGCATCTGCCTCGCCGCGATCGAGAACGGCGCCATCGTCGGTTATCTCATCTGCTCGCGTTACGCGGATGTCTGGCACCTGATGAACATCGCCGTCGATCCCCTGGCTCAGCGGCGCGGTCACGGCCGTGCGTTGCTGGAGGAGCTGGTCGAGCGCGCCGGCCCCGACGAGGCCTACACGCTCGAGGTCCGGCTATCCAATGCCCCGGCGATCGCGCTCTACGAGCGGTTTGGCTTCCGCTCCGCCGGCACCCGTCCCCGCTACTACCACGACACCGGCGAGGACGCGATGATCATGTGGCGCGCCATGCAGGCGACGTCGACGTCCGGCGCCTCGGGTTGATCCTCGCCCTGGAAACGAGCTGCGACGACACGTGCGCGGCAGTGGTCACCGAGGAGGGCCAGATCCTTGCCAACGTGATCTCCTCCCAGGGGGTCCATGACCGCTATGGGGGGGTCGTGCCCGAGGTCGCCTCGCGCCATCATCTCCAACTGATCGGCGATGTCGTCGACGATGCCCTGCGGGTGGCCGGGGTTTCGCTGTCCGAGCTCGAGCTGATTGCTGTGACGCGCGGACCCGGCCTGGTCGGGGCGTTGCTGGTCGGGGTCTCGACGGCCAAGGCCCTGGCCGCCTCATACCAGATGCCCCTCGCCGCGGTCGACCACCTCCATGGGCACGTGGCGGCAAGCCTGCTGGCGCCCGATCCGTTCGAGCCGCCGTTCATCGCTCTCATCGCCAGCGGTGGCCACACACTGCTGGCGCGGGTCACCGATCCTGGCCCGTGCTTCGAGGTGCTGGGGCAGACGCTCGACGACGCCGCCGGCGAGGCATTCGACAAGGGCGCCCGCCTGCTCGGGCTGGGGTACCCGGGAGGTGCGGCGCTCGAGCGGCTGGCGCGCGATGGCGATCCGACGGCGTTCGAGTTTCCCACTGCGACCCGGGTGGCCGGCCTTGACTTCTCGTTTGCCGGGTTGAAAACCGCGCTGCTGTACCGCATCCGCGACCTCGGCCGCCAGGAGGCCGAGCGGCATCGAGCCGATCTCGCCGCGGCCTATCAGCACGCGATCGTCGAGGCGCTGAGCATCCGAGTGGTCCGGGCGCTCGAGCAGACAGGCTCCGAGCGCCTGGCTGTCGGCGGCGGGGTGGCCGCCAACGGGCCCCTGCGCGATCGCCTGACCGGGCTCGGCACGGAGATCGACATTCCACCCCGTGAGCTGTGCACAGACAATGCGGCGATGATCGCCAGCGCAGCCCGGTTCGTCGTCGCGCTGCCCTATCCGGCCTACCTCGATCTCGACGTCTACGCCACGGGCGAGCGCGGGCGGGCGGTGGCATGAAGGAGGTCGTTCTCTACGCCCGCGAGGGCTGCTGCCTATGTGACGACGCCCGCGATCTGCTCCTCAGGGTCAGGGAGCATCACCCGTTCCAGCTGATCGAACATGACATCGAATCCGACGACGACCTGCTGCGCGCCTACCTCGAGCGGATCCCCGTCGTTACGATCGATGGCGTGGAGGTGTTCGAGTTTTTTGTCGACGAGGCCGACTTGGTCCGCCAGCTGAATCATTCCCGGCCCGCGAATTTGCGTTAGTAGAGTGAAGATCGGATGAGCTACACGGTCGGCCGCGGTACCGAGATCGCTCAGCCGGGCAGCGAGAAGCCGGGAGAGAAGCTCTCGCTTGGCGTCGCGGCACGGTTGTCGCGATACCTTCAGGTCCTCACCCAGGCGCGCAAGATGGGCAAGGAGACGATCTCCTCCCAGGAGTTGGCCGACTACACGCACGTGAACTCGACCCAGATCCGCCGCGATCTGTCGGGCTTCGGCAAGTTCGGCAAGCGCGGCGTGGGGTACAACGTCGACTCGCTGGTCACCCAGATCCGCAAGATCCTGCGCACCTCGGGGCAGCACAACATCGCCCTGTTCGGCGCGGGACACCTCGGGACGGCGATTGCCACCTCGGACATCTTTGCCGACCACGGGTTCCGCGTCGTGGCCGTCTTCGACGTCGACGAGCGGCTCGTCGGCACGACGATCGGATCGCTTAACGTCCGCCACAGCTCGGGGATGGCGACGGTGGTGGACGAGCTCGACATCGTCGTGGCCGTCCTCGCCGTTCCCTCCGCGGCCGCGCAGGCCGTCGCAGACCAGCTGGTCGAGGCCGGGTTGAAGATCATCTTCAACTACTCCGACACTCTGCTCCAGGTTCCGCCCGAGGTGACCGTTCACACCTCCAGCCCCGCCGTCGATCTGCTCTACGCGCTGTACTTCTATCTCACCTGACCGCTTACGCGACATGGACCTAGACCTTCATCGCGCGCGTGCGACCTTCGATGCTTCGACCGATTTCACGGTCGGGCTCGAGGAGGAGTTCGCCGTGCTCGACGCCCGCGAGCTGGGGTTGGTCCCTCGCTTCGAGGAGCTGCGCGACGCCGCCGTGGCCGATCCCGTCCTGGCCGCGTCGGTGGCCGGCGAGCTGATCGCCTCGGAGATCGAGATCCGCTCGGGCAGGGCCGACGACATGGCCGCCGCGCATACCGCCCAGCGCGAGCGCCGGCGGCGGCTGTTCGCTCTGGCGTCCGATCACGGAATCGCGCTGGGCGCCACCGGCACGCATCCGTGGTCTGACTACCGCGAGCAGACGATCATCGACACCGAGCACTACCACCGGGTCGAGGATGGGCTGAAGTACGTCGCCTGGCGCAACAATACGTTTTCGCTGCACGTTCACGTGGGCATCAATGGTGCCGACCGTGCCGTGCAGGTATGCGATCGGTTGCGCCCGGTGCTGCCGCTGCTCCTGGCCATCTCGGCCAACTCCCCTTGTCTCGACGGGCGCGACTCCGGTCTGCACAGCGCGCGCACGCAGACCTTCACGCGCAGCTTCCCGCGCTGCGGCGTCCCCGACGCGTTCGGGGGGTGGAACGCGTTCGCCGAGTACATCGATTTCCTCGTCAAGACGCAATCGATCGTCGAGTACACGCAGGTGTGGTGGTCGGTGCGACCGCACTTCGCCTTCGGCACGGTCGAGGTGCGGATCTGTGACGCTCAGTCGACCGCGGCCGAGTCCGAGGGCCTGGCCGCGCTGATCGTGGCGTGTATCGCTCAGGCAGCGAAAGACGTCGACAACGCTGTCCCGTTCGTCGATCTGCCGGGACGGATGATTGAGGAGAACATGTGGCGGGCGATCCGCCACGGACTCGATGGCGAGCTGCTTGATCTGGACACTGGGCAGCCCTATCCGGCCGCGGCCGTCCGCGATCGCTTGCTCGAGTGGACCGCGCCCGTCCGCGCCGAGCTCGGCATCGATGTGGCGCTGCCCCAGCACAACGGGGCTCAGCGCCAGCGACGGATGCTGCAAAGCGGGATGGATGTGCGCGAGGTGTTTGCGGCCGTCGTCGCCGAGACCCGCGATACGTATGCTGGCGTCGGAGCTACTGCGGAGGTGACGAGATGAGCACACCCGAGGGCGGTCCTGGACAGCCGAGCGAGGAGGAGCTCCGCGCCGCCTACGAAGAGGAGATCAGGAAGATTCGCGTCGAGCACGTGCTCCTCGAGCACGTGGTCACGCTGGTCAACCTCGGTATGCGGCGCACCGGCGTCGCGCCCGGCACGGAGGGCGAACGCGACCCCGAGCAGGTCAGGCTGGCCATCGAGGGCGTTCGCGCCCTGCTGCCGCTGGTCGAGCAGGCGGCGCCGGCCCAGGCGGGACCGATACGCGACGCGCTCTCGCAGCTACAGCTGCAGTTTGTCCGCATCGGGGGCCAGGGTGGCGCTCCGGGCGCCTCCGCGACCGGCGAGCCCGGCAGCGAAACAGCCTCACAGCCGGCGCCGGCAGCGCCTCCCGAGCCCGAGCCGCCGGAGCCGGGCCAGCCTGGCCCAGCGCAGCGCAGCGGCCGGCTCTGGATCCCCGGCGAGTAGACCGCAGCCACGTCGATTGATGGGCCTGCGAACCATTTAGCGCCACCTGGCGGGACGTCTGACGCCCGCTCACGCTAAACTTCCGCCGCGATAACCGGGCCTCCGCCCAGCCGTGGGTGGCGGCCCTTTTGCAGTTGTTGGCTGCGCATACGCGCGCGCCCCACTCCAACACAGAGCTTTCCCGGAGGACCTTCTCTTGACCAGCTTTCTGACGCAACACGGCGTCCTCGTCGCGCTGGTTTGCGCTGCCGCGGCGATCGTCTATGGCGCGAGCACCGCGCGCCAGCTGCTGGCGCTATCGCCCGGCAACGAACGCATGCAGGCAATCTCGGCCGCCGTGCAGGAGGGCGCCCGCGCCTACCTCAACCGCCAGTACACGACGATCGCCGGGGTCGGCGTGATCCTGTTCATCGTCCTCATTCCGATTCAGAACATCCGCGTCGCCATCGGCTTCGCCATCGGCGGTGCCCTGTCTGCCGCGGCTGGATTTATCGGCATGAACGTGTCCGTCCGGGCCAACGCCCGCGTGGCTGAATCGGCACGCGGCGGCGTCTCGCCGGCGCTCGCCGTGGCCTTCCGCGGCGGCGCCGTCACCGGCATGCTCGTCGTCGGCCTGGCTCTCATCGGCGTCGCCGGCTACTACGGAATCCTGACCTGGATCGCCGGCGAGAGCCCGCGCTCGGCCGTCGACGCGCTGATCGGCCTCGGCTTCGGTGGCTCGCTGATCTCCGTGTTCGCCCGCCTTGGCGGTGGCATCTTCACCAAGGCGGCCGACGTCGGCGCCGACCTGGTGGGCAAGATCGAGGCGGGGATTCCCGAGGACGATCCCCGCAACCCGGCCGTGATCGCCGACAACGTCGGCGACAACGTCGGCGACTGTGCGGGCATGGCGGCCGACCTGTTCGAGACCTATGCCGTCACCGCCGTGGCGGTCATGCTCCTCGGCGTGCTGCTGTTCGAGCAGCAGATGGCCGTCGCGCTCTATCCGCTGGTCCTCGGAGCTGTGTCGATCATCGCCTCGATCATCGGCACCTACGCCGTGCGCTCGAAGGCCGGGAACGTGGAACGCGCGCTGTACCAGGGCCTTGTCCTGTCGGGCGGGCTGGCTGCGCTCGCGTTCCTGCCCATCACCTACTGGATGATGAACGACGTCAACTTCAGGGCGGGCTCCACCCCCGCGTGGTGGAAGTTCTACCTGTGCGCGCTGATCGGGGTCGCTGTGACGGCCTGCCTGTTCGTCATCACCGACTACTTCACCTCGACGCGCTTTGCCCCGGTGAAGAGCACCGCACGCGCATCCCAGACCGGTCACGCGACCAACATCATCCAGGGGCTGGCCAAGGGCTTTCAGGCCACCGCGCCTCCGGCGCTGGTCATCGCGCTCGGAATCCTCGGCGCGTGGAAGCTCGCCGGCGGCGGCGGCCAGGGCATCTACGGCATCGCCGTGGCGGTCATGGCGCAGCTCTCGCTGACCGGTCTGATCGTGGCCCTCGACGCCTTCGGCCCCATCACCGACAACGCTGGCGGGATCGCCGAGATGGCCGATCTGCCCGAGGAGGTCCGCAACGTCACCGACCCGCTCGACGCGGTCGGCAACACGACCAAGGCCGTGACCAAGGGTTACGCCATCGGCTCGGCGGCGCTCGCCGCGCTGGTGCTGTTCGATGCCTTCCAGCGCGAGCTGGCCCTGAAGGGCAAGGTGTACGCGTTCTCGATCGGTGACCCGCCCGTGCTCATCGGGCTGCTCATCGGCGGCATCATGGTCTACCTGTTCGTGTCGCTGGCCATGGAGGCCGTGGGCCGTGCCGCCGCCGCCGTGGTCGAAGAGGTGCGCCGCCAGTTCCGCGAGAAACCGGGGATCATGGAGGGCACCGAACAGCCCGAGTACGGGGCTGC
Source organism: uncultured Solirubrobacterales bacterium (assembly GCA_963734775.1). Classification (GTDB taxonomy): domain Bacteria; phylum Actinomycetota; class Thermoleophilia; order Solirubrobacterales; family Solirubrobacteraceae; genus Palsa-465. The sequence goes on along the minus strand of CAVTJE010000030.1, from coordinate 42,257 downwards.
GGTCTCGCTGGTCACGCGCGCGGCGCAGCGCGAGATGATCGTGCCCTCGCTGATCCCGATCGTCGTCACCTTCGTCGTCGGGCTCATCGACACCCAAGCCCTGGGCGGACTGCTCATCGGCGTGATCGTCGTCGGGCTGTTCATGGCCATCTCGATGACCTCGGGCGGCGGCGCGTGGGACAACGCCAAGAAGCTGATCGAGGACGGCGCCTACGGTGGCAAGGGGTCCGAGGCGCACGCCGCCGCGGTCACCGGCGACACCGTCGGCGACCCGTACAAGGACACCGCCGGTCCGGCGATCAACCCGATGATCAAGGTGGCGAACATCGTCGCCCTGCTCATCATCCCGCTCATCACCTGAGTTTCGATCCTCGGAGGCGGGTCGCAGGGGGAAGGCGCTAGGCTGCGCGCATGTTCATCCTGATCGTCGGCTGTGGGCGCGTTGGTTCGGCGGTCGCCAAGCGCGCACTTGATGCCGGGCACGAGGTCTCCGTGCTCGACCGCGACCCGTTGTCCCACGAGCGCTTGGACAAGGATCAGGCGACGACCTGGGAGGACGCCGGCGGCCGCTTCACCGTTGGAACCGCCCTCGAGGTCGAGGGTTTGATGGAGGCGGGCATTGATGACGCCGACGTGTTTCTCGCCGCCACCAGCGGGGACAATACGAACCTGGTGATCTCGCAGATAGCCCAGCGCCGGTTCAAGGTCCCGCGCGTCGTGGTTCGTGTCGCCGATCCCGGACGGGCGGCGTGGTACGCCGAGCAGGGTCTGCTCACGATCTGTCCCACCCAGCAGGCAATCGACGAAGCCGAGCGGATCGCGCTCGCCTCGGTGGAGGCGCGCTAGTCCATGTATGTGATCATCGCCGGCGCGGGCAAGGTCGGTTGGAACCTGGCCCGGGAGCTCATCGCCAAGGACCGCGAGGTCACGTTGATCGAGTCCGATCACAGCCGCTACCGCGTCGTTGAGGAGGAGCTCGAGCACGCGGTCCAGTACGGCGACGCGACCGAGCTGTGGGTGCTCGAGCGCGCGGGCATCCAGCGCGCCGACCTGGTCATCGCGGTCACCGGAGACGACGAGGACAACATCCTCATCTGCCAGGTGGCCAAGGAGAAGTACGGCGTCCAGCGGATCGTGGCCAGGGTCAATAATCCGCGCAACCTTCAGCACTTCAAGCTCCTGGGCATCCAGCCGGCCGTGTCGGCCACCGACCTGATCCTGCGACTGATCGAGCACGAGGTGCCCGAGTACGGCCTGATTCAACTCCTGGCGCTCGAGGAGGAGCATCTGGAGATCATCGAGCTCGAGGTCGGCGCCGGCTCGGCCGCGGCTGGCCTCAGTGTCAAGGATGTCGTGCTTCCCGACGGTTCGCTGATCATCTCCGTGCTGCGGGGCGGGACCGGGTTCGTCCCCAAGGCGGACTCGGTCATCGAGGCCGGCGATCAGGTCCTGTTGATCCTCGATCCCGGACTCGAGGGCCAGATCACGCCGCAGTTCGCCTCCAACGGCACGGGCGCGGATGGCTGACCGGGAGGTCGACTACCTCCTTATCGGCGGCGGGCTGGCGGCGGGAAACTGCGCCCGCTGGCTACGCGATGAAGGCGCCACCGGCTCGATCCTGCTCGTCGGCCGCGAGCCCGATCTGCCCTACAACCGGCCGCCCTGCTCGAAGGAGTACATGCGCGGAGCCGAGTCGCGCCAGGACGTCCTGTTTCGGCCCGCCAAGTGGTACGGCGAGCAGCAGATCGAGCCCCTGACGCGAACGTCGGTGATGAAGCTCGATCCGGCCGCGCGGACGGCAAAGCTGTCCACCGGCGTGGAGGTCGGCTTCGACAAGGCATTGATCGCCACCGGCGCCAACGTCGCTCGACTGAACGTCCCCGGGTGCGAGCTCGAGGGGATTCACTACCTGCGCACGCTCGGCAACAGCGACTCGATCCGCGACCACGCCGCGGGCAAGCGGGTCGTGCTGGTCGGGGGGTCCTATATCGCCAGCGAGGTCGCAGCCTCGCTCACCGAGCTCGGCAGCGATTGCACCATGATGATGCTCGAGCCGGTAGCGCTCAGCCGCGGCTTCGGCGAGCAGGCGGGGCGGTTCTTCCAGAGCCGCCTCGAGGACCACGGGATCAACGTCCTCGGCAACGAGGAGCTCGACCACTTCGAGGGCAGCGGCGGCCAGGTCACCCACGTCGTGACCAAGTCGGGCCACAAGCTCGACGCCGACGCTGTCGTGATCGGCGCCGGAGTCAGGCCCGACGTCATGCTGGCCCGGGCGGCCGGGCTCCAGCTCGGCGAGAGCGGGGGAGTGCGGGCCAACTCGCGCCTGGAGAGCTCCGTGCCGGGGATCTACGTCGCGGGCGACATCGCCGAGTACGAGAGCGTCGTCAACGGCGGACGGCGCCTGCGCGTCGAGCACTGGGACGTCGCCTTCAACCAGGGCAAGACCGTGGCCCTCAACATGCTCGGCCGCGATCAGCCCCACGACACCGTGCCGTACTTCTTCTCCGATCTGTCCGACTGGGCCGGGCTCGAGTACGTCGGCCCCGCCTACGACTGGGACGACGAGGTCGTCCGCGGGTCCTTTGACGACGGCGAGTTCAGTCTCTGGTACATCGCGGGCGGTCGGGTGGCCGGCGCGCTGTCGGTCGGTCGCTCCGACGATCTCGAGCACGCACGCCGGTTGATCGCCTCGGGCGCCGACATCGGCGACCGCCGTAGTCAGCTCGCCGATCTCAGCAGCGACCTCGAATCGCTCTAGTGACTCGGGGCGCTGGACCCTAGGGCTCGCTCTCCGGGCGAGCCGCGCGCTCGATGTCCTCCGCGGGCGAGCGGCTCGGCAGCTCCGTCTGCCGGCGTGTCCCCCCGCCGGGAAGCCGGTCGACCAGGCGCCCGAAGCGGTCGATCGCGCCCTCGAGCGGCGTGGCCATCTCGAGTGCCCGCTCGAAGGTCGGCATGACCGCGATCAGCTCGGCCCCGGTCTCGACGATCTCGGCTCCGCGTTCGTTGATCTGCACGCCGGTGGCGGCGACGGTGCTACCGAGCTCCAGCACCTCCTCGGCCCGGCGGTCGAGCCGCTCGCCCAGGGCCATGATCGCGTCGGCGCGCTCATCGAGGCGCTCGGCGATCTCGAGGATCTGGCGCCCGATGGCGGCGATCTCCTCCGCGAGCTCGAGCACTCGCTCGAGCTGCGCCGGCGCCACGCGCGCCAGCCGGGCCGCGCCGGTGGCGTCCGCGACCATCCGGCTGACGACCGTTCGCGGACCGTAGATCGGGATCCCGAGGACACGCACCTACTGCGGACAGTAGCTCAAGAGTTGGTTTTTGAGACGGGCTCTCGGGCGACCTATACTCACGCACCGACCCCGTCGGACGCCATGGGGAATGGTGTAATGGCAGCACGCGACGCTCTGGACGTCGAAGTTGGGGTTCGAGTCCCTGTTCCCCAGTTGACTCCAGCGATTACCGTGATAATCGCGGTAATCGCTGGACTCAAGTCGGGTCGGCGAACTGCGCCGGCTGTTTTGTCATCCCGGCGCTGACGGCGGCTAGCTGGTTGGGGGAGCCGATGAGGCCGAGCTGGAGCTCGGCCTCGAGCGCCAGCGTCTCCTGCGGCTCGCCGGTCCAGCTCTCGTCAAACAGCCGCTTGACCCCGCGTATGGCGTCGGGGGAGCGCTGGGAGATCTCGGCCGCCAGCTCGTGCGCCGCCGCGAGCGGATCGTCGGCGACGTGGGTGACCACCCCCAGCTCGAGGGCGTCGGCGCCGCTGAACACGCGCCCGGTGTAGGCGAGCTCCTTGGCCACGTCGATGCCGACCAGGCGGGGGAGCGTGCGCGTGATCGACATGTCGGGGATCAGACCCCATCTGATCTCCATCACCGACAGCTTCGCGTCGGGCGTGGCGATCCTCATGTCGGCGGCCAGGGCGATCTGGAGGCCTCCGCCGAGGCAGTTGCCGTGGATCGCGGCGATGACGGGCACGGGCAGGCGGATCCAGTCGTACGCGGCGCGCTGATACCGGTTCGGCACCTCGCCGCGGAGCGGGTTCGTCAGCCCGTCGACACCCTGCCCCGTCGAAGCGATGCTCATAAGGTCGAGCCCCGAGCAGAAACTGCGGCCTTGGCCGTGCAACACGACCGCGCGCACGCCCGGCTCGGAGCGCAGGCGCTCGGTGGCGCCGATGAGGGCGTCGAACATCTCGATGTCGAGGGCGTTGTGCTTGTCGGGCCGCGTCAATGTGACCGTGGCCACGTGGTCGGCTACATCGAGGGCAACCCGCTCTGAGCTCATCGCAGCGAACCCTATTGCAGAAATCTGACGCCGTCGCCGACGCGAACGGCGCCCTCCGCTGACGACCTCACCGTAGATTCCGAACGGGAGTGGCTCGGTGGTGTGAAGATCGCGCCGGTACTCGCCGAGAATGTCGAGGGTCGGGAGGGTGACGTGGCCGGTCTCGGGATCGCGGCTGGTGATCAGGCAACGGCCGACGTGGCCGCGAAAGCGGATCTCGGCGTCGCCGACCTGGACCACGCGTCCGACCCAACCGTCCTCCTCGTGTGCCTGGAGGCCGTCGACCTCGATCAGCATCCGAAACCGCCGGGCGTCCAACTCGGTCTCGCCGGCGGCCTGGGCCAGGCGGTCCAGCGAGGCCCGAGAGATGAGCGAGACCCCGCCCCGCCGGCCACGATCGACGGCTCCGGTCGGCGCCTCCATCACGCGGATGGGGCGATCGAGGTGCTCGGACAGCGCCTTGGCGAACGGCCCGTCGACCGGCCGGGCCTGCACCGTGGAGGAGAAGAAGCGCACCGAGATCGGCTCCTGCCGCGTCGTCACGGGCCCCGAGACCGAGTGGCCGTCGGCGAAGGTCAGCGTGAGGACATCGTCGACGCACTCGGCCACGATCGCCTGCAGCTCACCGAGCGGCTTGGCGTTGACCATCCGGTCGCGCCCGTCGACGAGGAAGAAGCGGCGGTTCCCGAGCGCGCCGTAACGTCCGAGCTCGACCTCCGGCACTCGCTGCAGGCGAGTGCCCTTGACCGGGGTGACCGACAGTGCGACGACGCTCACGCCGCGGCCTGTTCGGACCAGTCGCGGTACAGCTGCCAGTAGCGGCCCTCGGCCGCGAGCAACTCATCGTGGGTGCCCTGCTCGACGATGGTCCCGTTCTCCAGCACGACGATGCGGCCGGCGTGGCGGATGGTCGAGAGCCGGTGGGCGATGACGATCGCCGTGCGTCCCGCGACGAGCCGCCGCAGGCCCTGTTCGATCAGGCTCTCGGTGTGGACGTCGACGTTGGATGTGGCTTCGTCGAGGACGAGGATCCTGGGGTCGGCCACGAGCGCCCGCGCGAAGGCGAGGAGCTGGCGCTGGCCGGCCGAGAGCTGCACGCCGCGCTCGCCGACCTGGGTGTCGTAGCCGTGCTCGAGGGCGGCGATGAACCCGTCGGCGCCCACCGCCCGCGCCGCCGCGGCGATGTCGTCATCGGAGGCGTCGGGACGCCCGAAGGCGATGTTCTCGCGGACCGTGCCGCTGAACAGGAAGCCCTCCTGCGGAACGATGCCCATCTGGGAGCGCAGCGAGTGCGCGGTGATGTCGCGCAGGTCGTGGCCGTCGACGCGCACGCTTCCCTCGGTGGGGTCGTAGAAGCGCGCCACCAGCTTGGCGAAGGTCGACTTGCCGGCCCCGGTCTCACCGACGAGCGCGATCGTCTGGCCCGGCGGTATGGCCAGATCGATGTCTCGCAGCGCCCACGGGCCGTCGTCGTCGCGGTAGCGGAACGAGACGTCGTCGAAGCGCAGCTCGCCGCGTATGGCGGGCAGCTCGAGCGCGTCGGGGCGGTCGACCAGCTCGGGCGGCTCGTCGAGCAGGTCGAAGATCTTGTCGAGCGCCGCCATGCCCGACTGGTAGGTCGTGTACAGCTGGGAGAGCTGTTGGATCGGATCGAAGAAGTTGTTGAGCGCCGCGATGAACGCGAACACGACCCCGGTCGACGTGTTGCCGTTGATCGCCTCGATGCCGCCGATGATGAGGATCTCGACGGTGACCAGCGCGGACAGGAATTCGACGGCGGGGAAGTAGGCCGCGTTGAGGTAAACGGTCTTCAGGTTGGCGTCGCGATTCTCGTCGTTGAGCTCGCCGAAACGGGCGATGTGGCGGTGCTCCTGGCCGAAGGCGCGGACGACGCGGATCCCGGAGAGGCTCTCCTGCAGGTAGCCGGTGATCGCGGCGATCTTCTCGCGGGTGAGCCGGTAGGCGTCGGCCGAGGCGATCCGGAACGCCACGCCGCCGGCGAACAGGATCGGCAGGACGAGGAACGTGAGCAGGGCCAGCTGGGCGTCGAGGACGAACAGGATCACGACGACCCCGATCAGCGTCAGCCCGGACTGCAGGAGCGTGGCCAGACCATCCTCGACCAGCTGGTCGAGCGCCTCGACGTCGTTCGTCATGCGAGAGATGATCACGCCCGCGCGGTTGCGCGAGTAGAAGCTGATCGACAGGTCCTGAAGGTGATGGAAAAGACGCACGCGGAGATCCTGCAGAGCGCGCTGACCGACCCAGCCGACCAGGTAGGTCTGCAGGTAGGTGAAGATGCTGTAGACCACGGCCGAGACGAGGAAGGCGACCACTACGAGGTCCAGCGTCCCGACGTCGCCCTTTTTGATCCCGTCGTCGATGGCGAGCTTGGCCAGCGGGGCAGGAGCCAGCGACGCGGCGGTCGCGACGACGACCGAGAGGAACATCGCCAACACGCGCCAGCGATAGGGCCGCATCAGCTGCGCGAGGCCGCGGAGCTTGCGCCCACGGCCGCCGGTCGCCTGCAGACGCCGGCGCAGCTCGCGGATCCGCCCGCCCTGCTCCTTGGTCGCGCTCATAGCCCGGCCACCTCGGCCTCGAGTGGTTTGCGCGTCATAAAGACCTGGTCCGGCATGCCCTTCTCGACGATCTCGCGATACAGGTCAGACGCCTCGAGCAGCTCGTCGTGGTTGCCGTGCGCGACCACTCGACCGTCATCGAGGACGACGATCTCGTCGGCCAGGGCGATCGTCGAGAGGCGGTGGGCAATCACGAATGTGGTCCGTCCGGACAAGACCTCGCGCATCGCGCGCTTGATCTCCTGCTCGGTCGAAGCGTCGACCGACGACGTGGCGTCGTCGAGGACGAGGATCCGCGGATCGGCCAGGATCGCGCGCGCGATGGCGAGCCGCTGCCGTTGCCCACCTGACAGCGTGAGCCCCCGCTCGCCGACGAGCGTGTCGTAGCCCTTTGGCATCCGCTCGATGAAGTCCGCCGCCTGGGCTGCCCGAGCGGCCCGCTCGACGTCCTCGCGCGTGGCCTCGGGGTCGGCATAGGCGATGTTGTCGTGAACGGTGGCCGAGAACAGGAATGGGTCGTCGGTGACCACGGCGATGGCGCGACGCAGGCTGACCAAATCGACCTCGCGGACGTCGGCGCCATCGATCCGCACCGCACCCTCGCTGACGTCGTAGAGCCGTGGCAGCAGCTGAACCAGCGCGCTCTTTCCCGATCCCATCGCACCGACGAGCGCCACCGTGGTACCAGGCTCGATGTCGAGGTTGATATCGCGCAGGGCCGGGTGGGGTGCCCCGTCGAAGGTGAGGCTGGCTCCCGAGAACGACACCGCGCCGGGCCCCTCGGGAAGGCCGGGGGCATCCGCCGGGACGGTCATCGCCGGCTCGCGGTCGAGCACCTGGAAGATGCGCGCGCCCGACGCCGTGGCTCGCTGGGCGGCTCCGAGCATGTAGCCGAGCGTCCGCATCGGCGAAATCAGCATCAGCAGGTAGGCGTAGAAGGCGGTGAACTCGCCGACGGTGATCGAGCCGTTGATCACCTCGCGGCCGCCGACGAGCAGGATCGCGCCCAGGCCGAGCTGTGGCACGAAGCTGAGCAGCGGGTTGAACACGGCCTGGATGCGCGTGGCCAGCATCTGCTGCTCGAACACTCGCTGGACCGAGTGGCGGAAGCGGCCGAGCTGCCGGTCCTCCTGGGCGAACGCCTTGACCACCCGCACGCCCGAGACGTTCTCCTCCGCCTCGGCCGTGAGCTCGGCGATGCGCTGCTGCGCCTCCTGCATCGCCGGGCGCGAGCGCCGCCCGTAGAGAAACGCGATCACGACCACGAAGGGCACCGGCGCCAGCGCCAGCGCGGCCAGCGCTGGTTGCAGCAAGAACATCGCCACGCCGGCGAGCAGGATGGTCAAGAACGACTGGCCGATGAAGATCAGGCCGTAGCCGAGGAAGAACCGCACCGACTGCAGGTCGACCGTGGCGCGCGACATCAGCTGCCCGGTCTGCTGGCGGTCGAAGAACGACAGCTCGAGGCGCTGGAGCTGCCCGTAGAGCGCGTTACGCAGGTCGAGCTCGACCCCGAGCGAGACCTGGCCGGCGATCAGCCGGCGGAACACGCTGAGGACAAGCCGGGCGAGGCCCGCCACCGCGATGGCGCCTGCCCACAGATACAGGTCGTGGTGATTGTGCGCGGTGATGGCGTTGATGGCCAGGCCCGTGAGCCAGGGGATCAACACCGTCATGCCCATCGCGCCGGCGGCGAGGCCGAACGACCAGGCGACTGCGCGGGCGTATGGCCGCAGAAAACTCGAGCAGTCGTCGGAAGATGAGCATACTTCATAAAGGATAGTAAGTACCGGTGGCGTCTGTGCGGCGGCCTCACACCCATCCTTCGGAGTCGCGCCATCACGCGGTGCGCAGGCGCGGAGCGCCCGCGGCGACGCGGCCGAACCGAACGCGGCCGCGTTCATGGTTGATGGCGGATGCGTTCAGTCCCGGCCTGCTCCGGATCGGCGGACGGCTTGCGGTGGAAGGGGCGGATGAGTCTCTGCTGCCGGCTGTCCACCAACGATTTCGTTACCTGGCGGTTCCGGGCGCCGTCGCGACGCAACGAAACCGCCGTCTATTCGAGGAAACGTTGCCTCGCGCCACCGGCCCGCGACGCATCGCAACGTTTTCGTGGTTCCCGCGGTTCACATGACGGGTGTCAGGGGGTGCCGAGGCGGACGGTCAGGTACGCGTCGAGCATCACCCTGGCCTCGGCCAGCAGCTGGTCGTTCCCGCCTCGATCCTCGCGGAACGCCTCGTGGAGCAGCTCGTCGCCGGCCAGCACGACCATCTGGGCGGCGATCCTGCGTTTCTCCTCGGGCGCATCGGGCCAGTGCACCTTGAGCATCCGCTCGATCGAGCGAGCGATGGCGCTGCGGGTGGGGCGGGCGGCGGTGCGCACCTCCTCCGTCCGCAGGCCTCCATACCAGAGGGTGAGGAATCCGGGTCGGGCTCGGAATCCCGCCGCCAGGGCATCGAGGACGACCCGACCCGGGTCCTCCAGGGGCTGGCGCTCATCGGCCTCGGCCACCGCCGCGACGAGGTCCTCGAAGTCGCTCCAGTAGGACAGCGCGAGGGCCTGGACGATCGCCTGCTTGTCAGGGAAGTAGCGATACACCGAGCCGACCGGGATCCCCGCGGCCTCGGCAATCCGCGTGGTCGTGAAGGCGTCGGCCCCGCCGGATGCGAGGACTTCGTCCGCGGCGCCGAGTACGCGACGCAGCCGCGCCCGGCTGCGGGCCTGGGTCGGTACGTGGCGGAGCTTGCTCTCGAAGTGGGGTGAGTCGTCGGTCAGAGGCCGTCGGTTCAAACTTGAAAGTGAGCTTTGATTCAGGTTAGCTTCGGGTAGTGCGGAGTGCAAATGCTCGAGCGAGAGCGTGACCGGGTCGCCGCGGCAGGGCGGCGTCTGGCAGCCCAAGGACTGGTCGTCGGCACGGCCGGCAACGTCTCCGAGCGCGTGGATGACCATGTCGCGATCACAGCGACCGGCGTCGTGTTGGCCGAGCTCAGCGCGGAGGACGTAATCGTGGTGAATCTGGACGGCACACGGGTGTTCGGTCGCCGCGCCCCGAGCTCGGAGCTCCCGCTGCACCTCGGCATCTACCGGCGCTACCGTGCCGGTGGCGTGGCCCACACGCACGCGCCGATGGCCACCGCCCTTTCGTGCGTGGTCGATGAGGTGCCGGTCGTCCACTACCAGATGCTCGAGCTCGGTGGGGCCGTCCGGGTCGCGCCCTATGCGACATTCGGGACCCACGAGCTGGCGGCGGGGACGATGGACGCGCTCGAGGATCGCAGCGGCGCGCTCATGGCCAATCACGGCGCGATCACCCTCGGCCCGGACGTCGATGTTGCCGTCGACCGCACCCTGCTGCTCGAGTGGGCGTGCACGGTCTACTGGCGCGCGCTGATGGCCGGCAAACCCCGGATCCTCAACCAGGAGCAGCTCGCCGAAGTCACCGAGGCGTACCGCACCGTACGGTCAGGACCCCGAGGCCGCCTCGTGACCGGTGATGTCACCCGGCGCCGGTTCGTCACCGGCACGCTGGCCGGTGGCGCCGCGGCGGCGCTTCCGGCCACCGCCGAGGCCAGCGCGAGCAAGAGGAAGCGACCGACCGGATCGACCCGCAAGGTCGAGGTGGCGATCATCGGCGCCGGTTTCGCCGGGCTGACGGCGGCACGGACGCTGGCCCGCGCCGGCCGTTCGATCGCTGTCGTAGAAGCGCGCCAGCGCGTCGGGGGGAGAGTGTGGAACCACCAGCTCGGAGGCGGACAGGTCTCAGAGCGCGGCGGCACGTTCGTCGGCCCCACGCAGGACCACGTCCTGGCGCTGGCCAAGCAGCTCGGGGTCCGAACGTTCCCCACCTATGACAAGGGGGACAACGTGTACGTGGTCGACGGCAAGCGCGCGACCTACAGCGACACTGGCGTTTCGGGCACGGCGCCGCCCGACCCGCTGATCCTGCCCGACCTCGCGGTGGTCGTCTCGGAGCTCGACAAGATGTCTCGCACGGTGCCCGTCAACGCACCATGGAGAGCCCCGAATGCCGCCGGCTGGGATGGGCAGACGCTGGACTCGTGGATCAACACCCACACGATCACGCCCCAGTTCCGGGAGTTCGTGCCCGTGGCCACCCGACCGATCTTCGGCGCCGAGCCGCGCGAGCTGTCGCTGCTGTTCGTGCTTTTCTACATCGCGTCGTCCGGGGACGAGACGCATCCGGGCACGTTCGAGCGCAACTTCGACACGCGCGGTGGCGCGCAGCAATCGCGCTTCGTCGGCGGCTCTCAGGTGATCGCGCTGAAGATGGCTCAACACCTGGGGCACCGCGTCATCCTCGGCTCTCCCGTGCGTCGGATCGACCACGGATCTGGGGGAGTGACGGTGCACGCCGATCGCGTCACGATCAAGGCCAAGCAGGTGATCGTGGCCATCCCGCCTGCGCTGGCGGGCCGTATCGACTACGAGCCGATCCTGCCCTTCGAGCGCGATCAGCTGACCCAGCGTTACGGCCAGGGCACGCTGACCAAGGTCGCGGCCGTGTACGACAAGCCCTTCTGGCGCGCCAGGGGGCTCAACGGCACCGCGCTGGACACCAGCGGTCCGGTGACGGCGACCTTCGACGATTCTCCGCCCGGCGGCGAGCCGGGAGTCGTGTTCGGGTTCGTCGGCGGCGACAACGCGAGGTCGTACGCGGCCATGTCGCACGCCTCGCGGCGAGCCGCCGTGCTGGCTCAGTTCGCCACCTTCTTTGGCTCCCCGGCCCGCCGTCCGCGCGCCTTCTTCGAGACGAGCTGGTCGGGCGAGCAGTGGACGCGAGGGTGTCCCGTGGGCATTCCCTCGACGGGTACGCTCGTGGCCTACGGCGCCCGGCTGCGTCAGCCGGTGGGGAGGATCCACTGGGCGGGCACCGAGACGTCCAACTACTGGAACGGCTACATGGACGGGGCAGTTCGTTCGGGTCAGCGGGCCGCGGCGGAAGTGCTCGCCGAACTGTAGGGTGCGGGCAGCAACCGAGGAGGACTGATGCCGAGCGTTCGCGAAGCCACATTCGAGCTGTTTCGCGCCCACGGAATGACCACCATGTTCGGCAACCCGGGATCGACCGAGCTGCCGATGCTGACCGAGTTCCCGGACGACTTCACCTACATCCTCGGCCTCCAGGAGCTCGCCGTGGTCGGCATGGCCGACGGCTTCGCCCAGGCCACCGGGCGCCCGACGCACGTCAATCTCCACACGGCTCCCGGTGTCGGCAATGCCGTGGGCGGGATCTTCAACGCCCAGGCCAACAAGACGCCGCTCGTCATCACCGCGGGTCAGCAGGTTCGGGCCCACGTGACGATGGAGGCCAACCTGACCAACCGCGATGCGACCGTCGCGCCGCAGCCATACGTGAAGTGGAGCCACGAGCCCGCCCGTGCGCAGGATGTGCCCGCGGCCATCGCCCGCGCGATCTATCACGCCACGCTGCCGCCACGCGGCCCATCGTTCGTCTCCATCCCGATGGACGACTGGGGCGTGGAGGCCGACGAGGACCGCTCGCAGAGCGCGGCTCGGCGCTCGATCAGCGCGCGCACCGGGCCCGATCCCGCCGCCCTGGCCGAACTCGCCACGCGTCTGGCCTCGGCGAGCAACCCCGTGCTCGTCGCGGGGCCTGACATCGACGCCAGTGGTGGCTGGGCCAGCGCCGTGGCGCTGGCCGAGCGGCAGCGGCTGGCCGTGTGGGCGACGCCGGCGACGGGCGGAGGTCGGATCGGGTTTCCCGAGAACCATCCGCTGTTCGCCGGAGTGCTGCCCCCGGCCATCGGCGCGGTCAGTGAGGTGCTCAAGGAGCACGATCTCGTGCTCGTCGTCGGCTCCTCGGTGTTCCCGTACTACCCGTATATCCCCGGCCCGCTGCTCGCGGAGGGAACCTCGCTTGTGCAGATCTCGAGCGATCCCGCCGAGGTGGCCCGCGCGCCGATGGGCGACGCGATCCTCGGCGACGTCGGCCTGGCCCTCAAGGGCCTCGTCGAGCTCGTGGGCGAGTCCGACCGCAAGGCGCCGGATTCCCGTCCTGAGCCCGACCAGCCAGCCGCCGCCGATCCGATGAGCGGCTCCGAGGCGATGGCCGCGCTGGCCGACGCGTGGCCGGCGGACGGGATCGCCGTGCTCGAGGCGCCGTCGTCGACGATGGCGTTCCGCAACCGTCTGCGCCTCTCGACGCCGGGGAGCTATTACTTCGGCGCCAGCGGAGGTCTCGGCTTCGGCATCGCCGCGGCGGTCGGCGTCCAGCTCGCGCAGCCCGAGCGGCCCGTCGTGTGCGTGCTGGGGGAGGGCTCGGCCCAGTACGGAATCACCGCGCTGTGGACGGCGGTGGCCTACAAGGTGCCGGTGACGTTCCTCGTTCTCCGTAACGAGGAGTACATGATCCTCAAGTGGTTCGCCGCCTTCGAGCACGTGGCGAATGCGCCCGGGCTCGAGCTTCCCGGGCTCGACGTGGCCGCCGTCGCGCGCGGTTACGGGGTACCCGCCCGCGAGGTGGCGGGACGCGAGGAGCTGGCCCAGGCCATGCGCGAGGAGATCCCCGCGCAGGACGGTCCGCGGCTCGTGCAGGTGCGAGTGGCGTCGGGCATGTGGATGGATTGAGCGGATGGCGCTGCTGACCGGAGAGGTGCGCCGGATCGAGCCGCCGGCGCCCGACCCGACCCCAGACCGGGCGCCCGACTGGGTGGCCGGCGGAACTCCCGAGCCGCTCCGCAGCCGGCTCGGCAGCGCCCTGGGAAGCGACCGCGTCCTTGACCGCGCGCTGGACCTGATCGCGTACGCCTCGGACGCCAGCCCCTACCGCCAGATCCCCCAGGCGGTGGCTCGCCCGCACGATGTCGAGGACGTGGTCAAGTTGTTCGCGTTTGCCCGGGACAACGGCACGCCGCTCGTCTTCCGGGCCGGTGGAACCTCGCTCAACGGTCAGGCGCAGACCGACTCGATCCTCGTGGACTCCCGCCGGCACTGGTCGCGGGTCAGGGTGAAGGACGGCGGCCGCACGGTGCGAGTCGAGCCCGGGGTCGTCCTCGGCCACGTGAACCGCCTGCTCGCCCGGCACGATCGCAAGCTGGGGCCCGACCCCGCCAGCTCCGACATCGCTTGCGTCGGGGGCGTGGTCGCCAACAACTCGGGCGGGATGCGCTGCGGCATCGTGGCCGACTCCTACCGTACGGTGCGGGCGCTGACGTTCGTCTTGCCCAACGGAGCGGTGATCGACACCGCCGCGCCCGGGGCCGAGGAGCGTTTCGCTGCCGCCGCCCCCGAGCTGGCCAGCGGACTCAGCCAGATCCGCGACGAGCTGCGGGCCGACCGCGAGCTCGCCGAGCGGGTGGCGCACAAGTTCGAGATCAAGAACACCACCGGCTACCGGCTGTGCGCGTTCCTCGACGCCGAGAGCCCGCTGGAGATCTTCCGCCGCCTGATCATCGGCTCCGAGGGGACCCTGGCCTTTGTCGCCGAGGTCGTGTTCGACACCGTGCCCTTCGGCCGCCACGCGACGGTTGCGCTGGCCTTGTTCAAGGACCTCGACGGCGCGGCCGAGGCCGTGGGGCCGCTGGTGGCCGCCGGCGCCAGCGCCACCGAGCTGATGGTGGCGCCGACGCTGATCGCGGCCTCGTACAACATGCCCGGGACGCCCGAGCGCTGGAAGACACTTCCGCCGGAGGCCGCCGCGTTGCTGGTCGAGTTTCGCAACGAGGACGCGGCCGAGCTCGACGCCGCCGAGGCCGCCGGGCTCGAGATCCTGAGCGGGCGCGAGCTGGTCGACCCGCCGGCCTTCACGCGCGACCGCCACGAGATCGAGATGCTCTGGCACGTGCGCGAGGGTATGCACGGGCTGGTGGCCTCGATCCGCCCCCCGGGCGTGTCTCTGATTGTCGAAGACGTGTGCGTGCCCCCGGCTCGTGTTGCGCAAGCGGCCCGCGATCTGCAGCAGCTCCTCGGCCAGCACGGTTTCTTGCCCGGCCTGGCGGGCCATGCCTCCGCTGGCAACCTGCATTTCATGCTCAGCCCGAACTTCGGCGAGGCCGCCGATCTCGAGCGCTACGAGGCGTTCATGCACGACATGGTCGAGCTGATCATTACCAAGTACGACGGCTCGCTGAAGGCCGAGCACGGGACCGGTGTGAACATGGCTCCCTACGTCGAGCGCGAGTGGGGGACCAAGGCGACCGAGCTGATGTGGCGGATCAAGCGACTCGCCGACCCGGACGGGATTCTCGCCCCGGGCGTGGTGTTGACTCGCGACGACGGCGCCCACCTGCGCAACCTCAAGTCGACACCGGAGATCGAGGAGGTCGCCACGAAGTGCATCGAGTGCGGGTTCTGCGAGCCGGTGTGCCCCTCGCGCAACGTGACCACGACGCCACGCCAGCGCATCGCGCTGCGGCGCGAGATGGCGCGACAGCCGGCCGGATCGCCGGTGACGCAGGCTCTGCTCGAGCAGTACGAGTACGACGCCATCCAGACGTGCGCGGCCGACGGGAGCTGCCGTCACGCCTGCCCGGTGGGGATCGACGCCGGCCAGCTGATCAAGGACTTCCGCCGCCGCGAGCATGGTCCGAGGGCCGAGGCGCTCGCCGCTGGCGCGGCGCGCCGCTTCGCCGCGCTCGAGCGGGTGGCTCGCGGAAGCGTCCGGGCCGCTGCCGGCGCGTCCCGAGCCTTGGGCGACCAGCGTGTGGCGGCGCTTCCGGCCGCCCTGCGGCGAGCCGTGAGCACCGACGTCGTGCCGGCGTGGAGCTCCAGCGTCCCCGCCGCGGCGCCGGGCCAGCTGCCGTTCACGCTCCGTGAAGGGGCGGCCGCGGTGTACATGCCGGCGTGCATCAACCGCATCTTCGGCAACGCTCGCGAAGAGGCCACCCATCCCACCCTGCCCGAGGCGCTGGTGGCGATCTCAGCCCGCGCGGGACTCCCGTTGTGGATCCCGCCCGACATCGCGGGCAACTGCTGCGGCACGCCGTGGGCCTCGAAGGGCTACGCGCACGGACACAGGACGATGGCGACGCGCGTTCGTGACTCGCTGGCGCGCTGGAGCGAGGGCGGGCAGCTACCGGTGATCGTCGATGCCAGCTCGTGCACATACGGCCTGGTCCACGAGGTCGGCGTCGAGGGGATCGAGGTCATCGATTCGATCGCCTGGGTGCACGACCGGCTGCTCGAGCGCCTCGACATCCGGCGCAAGCTCGACCGGATTGTGGTACATCAGACGTGTGCGTCCAACCACCTCGGTCTCTCGGAGCAGCTCGGCGTGATCGCAGCGCACCTCGCCGACGAGGTCGTGGTTCCCGCCGCCACCGGCTGCTGCGGGATGGCCGGCGACCGCGGCTGGCTTCACCCCGAGCTGCCCCAATCGGCCCTGCGCGACGTCGCCACAGAGCTCGACGGCGAACATTTCGACGCCTGTCTGTCGAGCAACCGCACCTGCGAGGCCGCGCTCCGCGAGGTCACCGGACGCCCATACAGGTCTTTCGTCCAGGCGCTGGAGGAACTGACCCGCGCATGAAAGGCGGTCGGGCTGGGGTCTTGGCGCTGCTGATCGCGCTGGCCGTCCCGGCGGCGTCGCTGGGCCGCACGCCACCGCTCACGCGCTACTCGCTCGTCCACGGGTGCTACTACGTTCGCCCGGCCTCTGGCGGCCGGCTCGGTCCGTTCCGCATGCAGGCCAGTGCCCTCGGCGAGTACCTGCTCTACGGAATCCATGACAACTTCCTCGGCCCGGGGCTGAAGATGGTCGCCTCGCCGAGCAATTCAACGATCTGGCGTGTCGATCGTCACTTCCATCTCACCAACGTCGGCACCGGCCAGGCGCTGACGGTGTCATTTCGGCACGCGTCGGGATGCCCGATCTATCCCGAGGGCGGGGTGGACGCGCGCGGGACCCCGTTCCGCGGGGCGAGCCCCGAGGGCCAGGTGAGCGGCACGGTCGACGCCCACACGCACGTCACCGCGTTCGAGTTCCTCGGCGGTGACTTCCACTGCGGCCGGCCCTGGTCCCCGTTCGGGATCGCCTATGCACTCCCAGACTGCAAGCCCTACGAACAGGGAACCAACGGCCAGGTCGAGAGCTTCCTCGACTACGGAGCGCCGCTCCACTCACACGACACCCAGGGCTGGCCGACCTTCCGCGCCTGGCCCTCGCCGACCGATCTGGCCGAGGAGGGCGATTACTACACGGGCATCAAGCGCGCCTGGATGGCGGGCCTGCGGATCATGGTCACTCAGCTGGTCGATAACGAGGGGCTGTGCGACCTCATGACCACGCGCCGCAACCCCTGCAACGACATGGACGCGGTGCACCTCCAGGCCCGCGACCTGCGGGCGCTGCAGAGCTACATCGACGCCCAGTCCGGCGGCCCTGGCAAGGGTTTCTTCCGCATCGTTACCAACCCGTTCCAGGCCCGGCGCGTGATCAACCAGGGCAAGCTGGCCGTCGAGGTCGGAATCGAGGTCTCGCATCTGTTCAACTGCGGCGAGTACCTCGGCGTTCCCCAGTGCAGCGACGCCAAGATCGACGCCGGACTGAAGGAGGTCCGTGCGCTCGGGGTCAGCACGTTCTTTCCGATCCACAAGTTCGACAACGCCTTCGGCGGCACGAAGATGGACGCCGGCGACCTCGGCGTGCTCGTCAACGGCGGCAACCACCTCGAGACCGGAAGCTTCTGGGACATCAAGACCTGCACCGGCCCCGAGCACGACCAGACCCAGATCACCATTCCGGTGCTCGGTGGGGTGGGCGGTCTGGTCAACTCGCTGGCGAGCCGTCTGACCGGCGGCGCCCCGCTGCCCGTATATCCACCCCCGCCGCACTGCAACCAGCGCGGCCTGACCAAGCTCGGCACCTACCTGATCGACCGGATGATCCAGGAGCACTTCATCGTCCAGCTCGACCACATGGACGCCAAGACGGCTGACGCGGCGCTGTCGATCCTCGAGGCCCACCACTACTCGGGCGTGATCTCGGCCCACAGCTGGGATTCGCCGGAGGAGAACCCCCGCATCTACAACCTCGGGGGCTTCGTCACGCCGATCGCCGGCGCGTCGCCGCAGTCGTTCATCGCCCAGTGGCGGGCCAGCCTCAAGGTGCGCAACCGGCGCTTCTACAACGGCACGGGCTTCGGTTACGGCGCCGACATGAACGGACTGGCCGAGCAGAGCCAGCCGACCGCCAGCGCCCCGATCGGCTATCCGTTCAGGTCCTTCGACGGGAGGGTGAGCTTCACCCGGGAGACGTGGGGCCAGCGCGTATTCGACCTCAACAAGGACGGGGTGGCCAACTACGGCATGTACGCGGACTGGCTCGCCGAGCTGCGTGTCCTGGCTGGGCGCCCGATCCTCGCCGACATGTTCCGCGGCGCCGAGGCGTATCTGGAAATGTGGGAGCGCGCCGACGGGTGTCCCGGCCATGCACTGCCTGTCCGCCGGCGCAGGCGCGACGGATCGGCCTTCGCGAGGGATACGAGTCCGTCCTCCGTGCGGCCGGCCAGCCGCTGTCCCGGCCCGGCCGCTCGTATCAATACTGCCTGGCCGGGGGCCGCCGGCTGTCGGTGACATTCGGGCGCGGCGGTCGGGTGGAGCGGCTGACCCGCCACCGGGCATGAGCAGGCCGGCGGCCGGACTGTGCGACTCCTGCCGCCACCAGGAGCTCATTCGCAACACCCGGGGCTCGGAGTTCTCGCTGTGCCTTCGCTCGCGCACCGAGCCCGATAGGTTCGTCCGCTACCCGCGCCTGCCCGTGAGCGCGTGCGAGGGCTACGAACGGAGGTCTCCTCGAACGCCTACTGAGGCGACTGCGGGGTGAGCACGAGCACCTTGCTGCCGTCCTGGGCCTGCTCGGTGCCCTCCTGGAACAGGCCGTGGGCCGTGATCACGCTGATCAGCTCGGCTTCGGGCGCGTTGGCCATCTCCGCCACCGTTGGCGGGATCGGCTCGGGCAGGGTCTCGCGCAGGGGACGGTCGAGCCACGGTTGGAGTTCCTTGCGGTCGAACGCCACCGCCAGCGTGACCGCCTTGGTGTTGTTCGAGGAGGCGGAGCTGCCGGTTGGCGGCTTGGCGCTGAGATGGCTCGACTGCTCGGTGTGCCCGGGCGGAAGGACGGCGACCACGGTCTGCGTGCCGCTGATGTACTTGAACGTGTACAGGGCCAGCTCGAGCGCCTCGCGACGCAGCAACAGCAGCCGCTGCGACGAGGCCGCGCCGACGCCGATCGAACAGTCCTTGCTGCCCAGACCGCACAGGTTGTAGGCGACCGTGCTGTTGGGCGGAAGGGCCTGGAGCCCGTTGGGGGCGCCCGGAGCGGGAACCACGACCTCGAGCGGGTTGGACGGGTCGCTGAGGTTCATCGCCGTCACCACCGCGAGCTGATAGGCCGGCGAGGCGCGGTAGTACGGAGCCACGAAGTCGGCGATCTCCTGGGCTCCCTGGAGACCATCGTCCTGCGGCTGCCACGCCGACCAGGTGCTGTCGTTGGTCGCGCTTGTGCGGCTCGATGTCGACAGGGCAATCGCGGCGACGATCGCCGCGGCGCCGACGGCGACGAGGCTGACGATGGCCCACTTGAACTTGCTCGAGTGGCGCGACTGCTTGGTGTCGGCCGACCGCGTCGACAGCGTCAGGCCGGTTCCGGCTCCGATCGGCGGCTCCGCCGCGTGCTCGTCGGCCGCCCGGAAACGAAGGCGCCGAGAGTTCACACGCGCGGCCATGTGCGCTCGTCGAGATAGTCGATGTCGGGGCGGACCAGATCAACGCTGTTGAGCAAATCGACGACCTCGTCGCCGTGCATCTCCTTGCGCTGGATCAGCGTGTTGGCCACACGCTCGACCTTGTCGCGGTTGGCCGCCACCGTAGCGTAGGCGGTGACGTAGGCCTGGCCGAGCACCGCGGTGACCGCCTTGCGCTTGTCCCGGTCGGACAGGGTGCCGGCGATCGGATCCTGCTCGTACGGCCCGCCGCCGGCGCGACGCATGATCTGCACGCCGATCTCCTCGAATCGGCGCAACAGCTTCTCGCGCTCCTCGCCCTCATCCTCCGTGTTGGCGAAGCGACCGTTCAACTCGATCGGGTTGGGCCCCATGGCGCAGTAGCCGACCATCCAGCCGGCGCGCGCGGTGGCGCTCATGACATCGCCGCCGACGCCGGTCGAGTTCTCGCCGTAGAAGACGTGCTCGGCCGCCATCGCACCGAGCGTCCACACGAGCTTGGCGAACTCGTCGCTGCGCCAGGACGAGAAGCGCTCCTGGGTCTCGATCGCCTGGTGGTGGCCGAGCGACTCGCCCCGCTTGCGGATCGACAGACGCGTCGAGAGGACGTCCTTCATGTACAGGTGGCCGTTGACGGCGTGGCCGGCCTCGTGGATGGCCACCGCCCGCGTCTCGTCGGGCACGTAGTCGATGGCCACCGCCGTGCCCGCTTCGACCGTCGTCATCGCCTCGACGATGTCCGGCCAACCGAAGATCTGCCGTCCGTCGGCGTGGGCATAGGTCAGGGCGAGCGAGCAAACCTGCTCGATCATCGCCGGGGCGTAGCCGTTGGTGATTCGCGCCAGCTCGTCGCGGCGGCGATCGGTGTCGAGGTCGGGCGAGTGATCGACCTTGCTCAGGTACAGGTGGAAGATGTCCTTGCGATCCTCGAGCGTCGGCGTCCGGAACCAAACGTGCCGTCCCATCCGGCCCGGACGGATCAGCGCCGGGTCGAGCCGGTCGATCGGCACGTTGGTGGCGCCGATGAAGAAGACCTGCTCGGTCGTCGGTCGCGGCGCGGGCATGCGGAGGGAAACGCTGCCGATCTTGGTTGGAATGAAGTACGTAGCGTCGAGGAGCGTGTTGACGCGGTTGGAGACGAAGCGGCGGAAGAACGGCGCCTCGCCGATTCCGTCCATCTGCACGAGCAGCTGGTTCAGTGCCTGCCCGCCCATGCCGCCGCCCATGCCGCCACCGGGAAAGATGAAGCGCTCGACCAACTCGGCGGGCTTCTGGAAGATCAGCGGGATGCGCGAGGGGTGGTGGTCGGCCCGCTCGGTGAAGAGGCGCTCGCGCCAGGCCCGCGTCTCGAGGATCAGGTCGCCGGTGGGGGTGAGCGATCCCCACGGGCCGAAGAAGCAATAGTCCTCGAAGCTCTGGCTGCCCATGGTCATGCTGCCGGCGCCGCCGGCGCCCAGACTGGCGCGCCGCATACCGACGGCATCGATCTCGTCGATGAACACGATGCACTGGCCGCCCCACTTCTTGGCCAGCCGTTTCGCCTTGTGGATCAGCCACATGACCACGATGACGTCGATGCCGATGAAGGTGGCCGCGAAGCCCGACCCGGGGATGGTGACGAACGGGCAGTTGAAGTTGGTGGCGATGGCCTTGGCCAGCATCGTCTTGCCCGTACCGGGCGCGCCCAGGAACAGCAGGCCGCGTTCGCGCTTGCCGCCGGCCTTCTCGAACTCCTCGCCTGACTGCCACAGGCGGACGACGCGGGAGACCTCCTCCTTGGGCTCGGCCTGGCCGCGGACATCCTCCATCTGCACGCCCCACTTGGCGTCCCCGGGCTCGTAGCCGCGCACCTGGCGCAGGTTGGCCACCAGTAGGGGGCCGAAGAGGATCAGCGTGTTGATGAAGAACAGAGCGACAAGGCTGACGGCGAGGTTGGGGATCAGACCGCCGATCGAGCCGATGGCGTGGAAGATCTCCTGGACGCCGCCCCACCACGTGTGGCCGCCGAAGATCGCAATGATCGCGCCGATGGCGGCGATGAGGACGGCGAGGAAGATAACCTTGCGGTACACCGAGCGCCAGAACCACGTACGCCGCCGGGCGACGACGTCCTCGTCGGCCACGTCGCGAGTCGACCCCGTACATGCTCGGCCAGGGAAGAAAGCGTCGCGCGAGCACGTCGATCAGTCCGCGGAAGGCGATGACGCTGCCGATCGTGGCCAGAATCGCTCCGAGCAGCGACAGGCCCAAGCGGTCATAGAGCACGATGAAGAACATCGGGCTCGTGAACAGGGCGACCGCGGTTGCGGCGCGGCGCAGCCGTCGCCACTCGCCGGCTAGCGCAGTACTGTCAAACCCCACGCGGCTCACGCCGCTGCTCTCCTCGGCATATGCCATCTGTTGGCTTGAGGGTACAGGGGCCGGACGCCTGGGTGCGAAACTTGCCCCTAGCCGGTGCGGTCTGGTGCGAAACTTGCCCCATGCGGGTGAGGCTGTCGCGTCGTGTGGCTCGCTTCAACCGCGCCGTCACGAACCCGATCCAACTCCACTATGCGTGGCTGCTGCCGCCGTGGGTCGTGATCTGTCATCGCGGGCGGCGCTCGGGTCGCCGCTACCGCACACCGGTCATCGCCTTCAAGCACGAACGCTCGCTGGCGATCGTCGTGCTCTACGGCGAGGGATCCGACTGGGTCCAGAACCTCCTCGCCGGCGACGGCCAGGTCGTTCGCGCGGGTCGGACCCACGAGCTGCGCTCGCCGCGGCTTCTCGCCGCCGACGAGGCCGCGGGCGTGTCGCCGGTGGCCCGCGCGGCGGGGCAGCTGTCGGGAAAGCTGCTGGTGGCCGAGATCGGCGATGCCATGGACGGGTTCGGATCGGGGCCGCGAGCCGACTGAGTCTTCACCTGTCGGCAACGCTCCGGAAACGGAGTGGCAACGGATGGTGCCGGTATGATCCTCACGGGAGCGAAAACAAGGGATTGCTCCGTAGGGGAATCCGGTTCGAGGTTAAGGAAAACATGGACCAGAACAGCCGTCGAGCCGAGCTCGACCCGGTAGGCGAAAAGCGCGATTTCGCACTCACCCATCCTTCGTTGCGCGATCGCGCGCTGCTCGAAGAGCTCAGTTTCGTGCGCCGGGAGGCGCAGGCTGAGGCGAGCCTGGCCTACCGCGACTGGCAGGGCGTGCCGTGCCGGGACCGGTGGACCGTCTTTGTCGCCGCCCAGGATCGTGCCGACGCGGCGCAGGACGCGCTTGCCTCGTGGGCTCGAAAAACGGCTCTGGCGTGAGGCTCTAGCGCAGCCCCGGCGGCACGCGCTCGTTGCGGCTCACGACGTCGTCATTGGGCCGGCTCCAGGCCGCCATCCACAGCAGCGAGATCAGCAGCCCGCCCGCGCCCACAATGATCAGAATCACGCCGACGGTCTGGATGTTGAAGACCACGCGCGGT
Source organism: uncultured Solirubrobacterales bacterium (assembly GCA_963734775.1). Taxonomy (GTDB): domain Bacteria; phylum Actinomycetota; class Thermoleophilia; order Solirubrobacterales; family Solirubrobacteraceae; genus Palsa-465. Next base: position 19,239 of record CAVTJE010000030.1, on the reverse strand, counting down.
GACGTGGACTGCGTACTTCAGCACCGCGCCGACGGCAATCAGGAACAGAGATGTACCGACTCCCACGGGAATACTGCTGCCCAGGTTGGTCCGAGACAAAACCCGATCCACCGGAGAGACAAGGCTGCATCAAAGGCTCCCCGCGAGCCGCGCCCACGGCCGCAGCGTCTGTCGCAACGTGACCAGCAGGTCACGGTGGATTGCTTCGAGGAAGACGCGTGCGACGGCGTCCTCCCGGTTGAAGAGCTGATCGAACACGTCGCGCGGCAGGACGAGCAGCAGGGCTCGCTCCCTCGTGATGGCGGTGATCGGACACGGGCCGTCGTCGATCAGGCTCTCGTAGCCGAACGCCATCCCCGGTCCCGCGAGCCCGACACGGATGCGCCGGTCGCCACGGAGCAGCACCTTCTCGACCGCGCCGTTGATCGTCAGGTAGTAAGCCTTCGACGGCGTCCCTTCGGCGACCAACGTCTGGCCGGGCGCGCACCGGACGTATTTCCCGGACGTCAAGAAGCCCCACAGCGCCAACGGATCGAAATCGTGAAACGTGGCCATGCGACGCACGTACTTGCTGTCGGGTGGCCTGGACGGCTCGAGATCGTCAAAGGCCGTTACGGAGTCGGGGGCAGCCGGGCTGGCTGACTCGCCGCCGAGCGAGACGGCGAGATGCCGGAGCTGCTCACGAAGGCGCGTCGTGAGGAGGCATGCGAGACGGCGTTTGAGGCTGAACGCCCCAGGCTTCTGGCCGACGAGCAGAGCCTCGAAGTCCAACCGGCCGAGCGCGAGCACGTTGGCCGCGTCAGTCACCCGCGCACTCATCGCTTGGCCCTGGCCGTCGAGCAGGGCAATCTCGCCGAGTATCTCCCCCGGACCGGCCCTCCCGATCTCCACCATGCGATCACCGGGCGCCTGGATCGAGGTCGAGACGGCGCCGTTTACGACGAACAGCATGTCTCGCGCGTCGTCGCCCTGGCGCCACACGCTCTCGCCCGCCGGCAACGTGCGCCGGCGCATCACCCGCGCCAGCTCGGCCAGGTCCGCCTCGTCCTGGCCCTCGAGGAGCGGAACGGTGGCGAGGAACTCGACGGTCTCGCGATCAGGCATCCAGGTCGCGCGTCTCGAACCTGACTCCCTCGGGAGCGAGCTCCGCGGTCAGCATCGAGTATTCAGGCACCTCGAGCCAGGTGGACGAGTCGGTCGTGAGTGGCTCGGACGCGATGATGACCGAGCGGGGCGGATCGCCGGCCGTCATCCGCCAGTCGCCGTCGCGCCGGGTGTACTCGTCTCCGATCGCGTACCAGAGGCTCACGAATGGGAGGTCGGTCTCGAGCATCTCGTCCTGCGGCGGGTACCAGCCGTAGTCGAAGGAGAAGCGCGTGGCGACGACGGTCCGGCCGGTGCTGACGCAGATGTTGACCGGCGAGGAAGTGTCGATGCCATGGGCGGCGCGGACCGTGCGCAGGATGCGCAGCGCGCTGGCGGTGGCATCGGCGAGCTCACGCGTCCGCGGCAAGCCGTAGGGGTCGTCGAGCTGGGACAGGATCAGTGCGTAGATCCACTCGGAGTCCGTGGTTCCCTCGATGCGCTGCGCCAGCGCCGGCTTCACGTGCTCGATGAGCGAATAGCGCATGCGCGCGAACTGCCGCAGGTGCCCGTTATGGGCGAGGGCGACCCGAGTGCCGCTGAACTGAAACGGATGCAGGTTGGTGTCGGCAACGACCCCTTCGCCCGAGTAGGTCACGCCGCGGACGTGGGCGATCAGGCACGTCGGCGCGATCTTGGACGCGATGAAGCGGAGGTTTCGATCGAACGATGGCAAAGTCGTCACGCGGTAGGTAAACGGATCCTCGGGCCGCAGCGATGTCGGGTCCCACGCCGTCATTCCGAACCCCGCCAAGTTGAGGAACGTGTTCATCATCCGCGGGCTGTACGACTGCCGCACCAGGCTGTTGTCAGTGTCGAAGAGCAGGTTCCGCATCGGCAGTGGCTCACCGAGATAGGCCAGGATCCGGCACATCTAGGCGATCCTACTGGCGCTCGGCGCCGTCGCATTTCGTCGGACCAGTTGATCCTGAGGGGCTAGTATCGGCGCCACCAACACGTGGAGGTAGGCGCATGAAACAGTTCAGGTGCGGCGATGTGGTGCCGGGGTGCCAATGGGTGACGCGGAGCGAGGACGAGCAGGCGCTCTTCCAAGAGATCCACGCGCACGCGCGCGATGCACACGGGATGGACGAGGTTCCTCCGGAGGTCGAGGACGCGATCCAGAACGTGATCACCGAGGTCTAAATCACCAGGTGTCCCGAGCCGGGCACCGCGAAGGCATCACCGGCGAGGAACGTCCTCAGCGCCTCCGTGTAAGGCGCGAGCTCGAGGCCCTGATCGCGGACCCAAACGTCGTTGTAGTAGGTGCCGGCGTAGCGGTCTCCGCCGTCGCAGATCAAGGTGACAACGCTGCCTTGCTCGCCTCTCGCGAGCATCTCGGCCACGAGCAGCAGCGCTCCCCAGACGTTGGTCCCGGTCGAGCCGCCGACGCTGCGTCCGGTGCGCGCGCTGACCATGCGCATCGTCGCGATCGAGGCGGCGTCCGGAATCTGGAGCATTCGGTCGATGACGTCGGGCAGGAACGATGGCTCGACGCGCTGGCGTCCGATGCCCTCGATCCGCGACGGCCGGCCGGTGAAGGTCGACGGGTCGCCCGTCCAGTGCGAGTAGAAGATCGAGTCCTCGGGGTCGACGACGCACAACTGCGTGGCGTACCGCATCATGCGTGCGTACCGGCCGATCGTGGCACTCGTTCCGCCCGTTCCGGCCCCCAAGACGACCCACGTGGGAATGGGGTGCCGCTCCAGCGCCATCTGGCTGAAGATCGACTCCGCGATGTTGTTGTTGCCGCGCCAGTCGGTGGCCCGCTCGGCGTAGGTGAACTGGTCGAGGAAGTGTCCGTCGGTCTCGGCCGCGAGTCGCTCCGCCTCGGCGACGATCATCCTCGCATCGTCGACCAGTAGACACGACCCTCCCTCGGACTCGATCAGCGCGATCTTCTCCGGGCTGGTGGAAGCCGGCATGACCGCGACAAACGCAAGGCCGAGGAATCGGGCGAAGTACGCCTCGGAGACGGCTGTGGAGCCGCTGGAGGCGTCGACGACGGTCGTCGTCTCGGTGATCCAGCCATTGCAAAGGCCGTACAGAAACAGCGAGCGGGCGAGTCGATGCTTCAGCGAGCCTGTCGGGTGCACCGACTCGTCCTTGAGGTAGAGGTCGATTCCCCATTGCTCGGGCAGCGGGAAGGCGTGCAGATGTGTGTCGGCCGAGCGATTCTCGTCGGCTTCGATGCGACGGACCGCCTCGCGCGCCCACTCCCTCGACTCGAGAAGCCCGCGATGGTTCGCGCGAATGGTCACCTGTGCAGTGTCTCGCATCCCGCGCGTCCGCCCTGCGCTTCTCAAGTCTCGTGGTGCGAGGTCCGATACGTGAAGAGCGACCGCGAAAGGAGCCGACTGGGATGAACGAATACGGTGAGACGGTGTGTGCGCGCTGCGGCGAAGCGGTAGGTACCCGCTTCTGCCCTTCATGTGGCCTGAAGATCGAGTCGGCGCCGGAGATGCCGGCGCGGCCTGCGTGGGAGGTACGCGATGTCACCCCCAAGGTTGATTACGGACCGCTAGAGGAGGTGCCCAGCGCGCACGGCGTCGCCGCAGCCGTTCCGGCCGTCGAAGCTCCTCCGTTGCCAGATTGGTGGGAGGTCCGCGACGCCGCCCCTGAGGTTGCTCAAGGATCGCTGGAGGACGTCGGGCTCGACCAAGCGTCCGGCCATGAATCGAACGGGGTCGGCGACGACCTGCCCGACGAGGCGTTCGTCGATCCGATGCCTGAGGTCACATTCGCGTCAGCTGAACCCCTGGCCGAGCCGACCGTCGAGAGCCCTTCCGTGGACCCGGTTCCAGCGCGAGATGACGCTCAGCCGGGCCTCCGGCATCACGTCTCTCCGCCGGTGGCAGAGCCCTGGACCGATCACAGGCCACGCAGCCGACGAGTGGCGGTTCTGTGCCTCGCCGTACTGATCCTGGTCCTGCTCGTGCCTGCTCGGCGCCTTCGCCGCTAGCAATTCGACGGCGGGTTCGCGGGCCGGCACCTTCTGCGACTTCTCAGAAGCGGCTCGATGTCAGGGCTTGGGCTGCGCCCAGGGCCACTACCTTCGATCGGGGTCGAGCCGTCGTAGGCGCGGATACGAAGCCATTCCTTCGAACTGACACCAACAGACGCTGGCGCTCCTTTCACTCCGTCTTGACAGATGCGAGAAAAGTGATATCTAATAGCTATCACTTTTCTGACGGCATCACTTCAAGTGGAGGGATCATGAGCCAAGCCGTCCAGCCATACCGCGAGCCCGAGGCGACTCCGGTCGGGCATGCGGGAACCGGCGTCGAAATCCACGAGCGCCCCGCCTGGGCGATCAACGGCTGGGCCGGCGTGCTCCTCGCCGCCGCCTGCATCGCCGCCGCCGTTCTCCTCGCCAACAGCTCCGTTGCCGTCCTCGCCGTCGTGCCAGGATTGGGCGCGGCCCTGATCTTGACCTCGCTGGTCATCGTGCAACCGGGCCAGACCAAGGTCGTGCGGTTCTTCGGGAGCTATGTCGGCACCGTGCGTCGTACCGGCCTGTCGTGGATCCTGCCGCTGGCCGACCGCCGGAGCCTGAGCATTCGGGTGAGGAACTTCGAGACCAACCACCTGAAGGTCAACGACGCTGACGGCAACCCGGTGGAGATCGCCGCGATTGTCGTCTGGCAGGTGGCCGATACCTCGCGGGCATCCTACGCCGTCGACGACTACGTCAACTTCGTTCAGGTCCAGGCCGAGTCGGCGTTGCGCCACGTCGCGACCACCCACCCGTACGACGACGCGGCGGGGACGGGCACGTCGTTGCGCGGCTCGACCGACGTCGTCGCCGCAGAGCTCGCCCAGGAGGTGGCCCAGCGGGTCGCGATCGCCGGGGTGGAGATCGTCGAGGTTCGCATCAGTCACCTGGCCTACGCGTCGGAGATCGCCCAGGCCATGTTGCGCCGACAGCAGGCCAACGCCGTCGTCGCCGCGCGCTCGCGTATCGTCGAGGGTGCCACGGGGATGGTGGAAATGGCCCTCGCCCGGCTGGATGAGCGCGGCATCGTTGAGCTCGACGAAGAGCGCAAGGCGGCGATGGTAAGCAACCTCATGGTCGTGCTCTGCGCTGAGCAGCCCGCCTCACCGGTCGTCAACACCGGCACGCTCTATACGTGAGCCGCGAGCGCAAACCGGTATTGCTGCGCATCGACCCGACGGTCCACGACGCCCTGGCCCGATGGTCCGCCGACGAGTTCCGCAGCCTCAACGCCCACATTGAGATGCTGCTCCGACGCTCCCTCACCGACGCTGGCCGGATGCCACAACAGGCACGGCCCATCCCCAAGCGCGGGCGGCCCCGCACCCGTAGCGCCTGACCGCGAGCCGATCGCCGCTTCAGGAGTGGCGCTGAGCGTCGTAGGAACCCCAGAGCTCGTCGTAAAGATGGTGCGCTTCGGTGAACGGGGCGAGCTCGCGCGCATCAGACCAGCCGTAGGCATCGAGCATCCGAGCGATGAATGTCGAATCTGCGCCGCGGGATCGAACGCTGCTCACGTATCCAGCCACATCCCAGTGGACCGGGCCGCGGAACGTATCCTCGAAGTCGTTCCACACGAACCGCTCCGGGGTGCGTAGGAGGTTGCTCAGGGACGCGTCGCCGTGGAGTGCCTGTGTCGGCAACGATGATGTAAACACCGTGTCGCCGAGGTCGCGCAGCCTACCGTTCAGCGAATCGATCGTCTGGTCACTCAAGGCAGCAGTGGGCCGTAGCTGGCGGTGCAATCGCCGGATATCTCGATAGAGATCGAGAAAATCTCCCAGTTCGCCTCGGAACGCGGACAGCTCGTGGTGAAGGTCTCGCAGGGCGTGCCCGAGGCTCACGGCGTCGCCGGAGAGCTTGGTCTGGCGTTCATGCGGTATCCACTTCCAACAGGTCAACCACATGCCGTCCTGCTCATAAGGTCCCGGCGCGATCAGCTCGCTCGGAGCGACCGCCAACCCGGAGGGCGCCAGAAACCGCAGTACCGATACCTCGCGGTTCAGCCACCGCCGGGGATCATCATGCAGCACCACCGTTCCGGTCATGACCCGCGCAACCACCGGTGCCGGCCGGAGATGGACGAGCACGTTGCTACCGGAGTGGACGACCGCCGCCTCCCCACAGGCAACACCGTGGTCGCTCGCGACCGCCTGAGCCGCGGCAAGGGCCCGCTGGTTGACCGAAACACCCTCCATCGTTACCAATGTCGCAGACACCGCGCTCGAGCCCCGGCCTTAGTCCGAAGGTTGCGTCTCGTAACGGGTCTCGAGCATGATGCAGCCCTCCGCCGTTCGCCACGGACCATGGATCATGTTGGGCGGCCGGCAGGCATAGTGGCCGGCGCCGAAGGTCTGACTGAGTCTGAGATCGTGCAGCGACCCTGAAAGAATCAGCACTTCCTCGAAATATGCGTGCGCAACGGGTCCGGCACTTGAAGTAGTGACGCCACGATCCCAGCGAACAAGTCGCGTCAGCAGCCCCGTCGCCGGATCTTCGGCAAGTACCCGCTCCCAAACGCCAGGCTCACCCGCCACAGTGCGCCAAGGGAGCGTGTTCGGGTCGAAGAACTCGAGCTCTGGTTTGGCCACCTGCGCTAGTTCAGCACATTAGGGCGTCAGGCTGACCGCCATCCGGCTGCGCAGCCATCCGCGGTCCTCGCGCTCGCGGGCGCGATCGCGGCACTCCTGTTGATTCGCTCGAGCGACTTCGTTGCACACACCGAGGGACAGCCTGACTGGCGACCCGCGGAAGCGCCCGAGCCGGCGCGGGCGTGAGCAGCGACGTTCGACGCGTCGACGCTGTCCCGTGACGAACCGCCTGCTGTCGATCCTCCACTGGCGAACCGCCGACCCGGGGGTGACCGGCATCGCGAGCCGCCACGGGCAGTGTCGAGACCAGACGACGCCTAGGGCGACCCCGATGCGAGCGTGGCCCTAGTCGCGCGAGGCTCCGGTCGTCCGGTGCAAAGCACAACCAACCATCAAGGCGTCCACCACGAGGAGAGGATCGAACCATGATCAAGCACAGCATCGAGATCAACCGCCCGGCCCAGGAGGTGTTCGCCTACCTCGATCAGGTTGACCGGCACAACGAGTGGCAGGGCTCGCTCCTGAGCACAACTGTCGAGACTGACGGCCCCACGCGCGTCGGAACGCGAGTGGTGGAGCGCCGCAACGTTCCCGGAGGGACGCGAGACATCCCGTACGAGATCACGGAGCACGACCCGCGCAAGGCCTCGTTCCGCGGCACCGCCGGCCCGCTTCGTCCCGTCGGCACATACACGGTCGATCCGACGGGCGAGTCGAGCTCACGCATGAGCCTCGAGCTCGACCTCGAGGGTCACGGCATCGGCAAGCTGTTTGCGATCCTGGCGCGCTGGCAGGCTGCCAAGCAGGTGCCGCTAGACCAGGAGAAGTTCAAAGAGCTGCTCGAAAGCGGCGTCGCGCCGGCAGCTTCGAACTGACGCGCGAGTTGGGCGTGGTTCGAGGACCGCGTCGAGACGAAAGCCGGCGGCGATAAGCGCATTGAGGTAAACGCTCAGCGGCCGGTGGTAGCTGCCGGCACGGCCGCGGATGCCGTCGGGGTTGGTCGAGCACCAGAACTGCCGCTCGAAGTAGCTGGTGACGAGGCGCCCCTCGCGGCCAGCAGGATTCGCCGCGATGGTTGTCGAGAACCAGCCGCCGCTTGGCCGCGCGCCCGGCTGCACCGGCGCGGCTCGTAAACGGCGTCAGGCGTCCGCGGCGCTGCTCTCCGGTCGCTTGCCAGTGGCGAGCAGTCGGATGACGCGGATGAGTCCGACCGCGATCAGCAGTATCGACAAGATGCCGAGCCCTCTCTCCGTCCTTGGCTTGAGCTGCTTCGGCGGCGGATAGCTGACGCGGGCGATGGTGGCCGACGTCCATCCGCTCCACCACCCACCACAGGCCAGCCAGAGCGTGTTCCGGGCTGAAGGCGCCAGTCGGCGCTGCGCGACGGCGAGGATGACGGCCCATACGGCGGCGGAGGAGATGCTGTACCCCGTATACGTGTTGAGCCTGGCACTGACTCGCGTGGTCCTCGGGTTCGGCATCTGCGATCCGATGCTCGCACACGATGAGCGCCATGACCAATGACTGATGGTTCGATCGACCGCGAGAACATTGGAGCCTGCTCGAGACAGCCCGGCCCTGTTTCCGGAAGCGACCAGCTCCTTCTGGTGCCAGAGACGGGCGACAAATTCAAGAAATGGCCTGGCGGCGGCGCTCTGAGGCTAATCGACTCCACTCGCGCCGCCTCGTTGAGTGACGCCCCGAGTAGCCGACATTGTCGACGGCTGTCCCCTCGACGGCCTCCCGTTCGTTGACGAGAAAACACAACCAAGGAGGCAAAGATGGGTCGCGTCATCGTCATCGAGTTCGTGTCCATAGACGGGGTCATGCAGGATCCAGATGGCAGAGGAGGTTTCGACCGCGGAGGCTGGGCCTTCCGCTATGGGCCAGAGGCCGTCGCTGGCGATAAGTTCAAGCTCGGCGAGCTGCTCGACACCGGCGCGCTGCTCCTCGGCCGCCAGACCTGGCAGCTCTTCGCCCAGATCTGGCCGTCCCGCGACGACGCATTCTCGACCAAGATGAACACCATTCCCAAACTCGTCGCATCGCGAACACTGACGCGCGTCGACGAATGGCAGAACTCAAACCTGCTCCGGCGCGACCTCCTCGCAGAGGTAGCCGCGCTGAAGGCGACCCAAGATCTCATCGTCGTCGGCAGTGCTAGCGTCGCCAAGACCCTGATCGCGCATGACCTCGTCGACGAGTTCCGGCTGCTGATCTTCCCGCTGGTCATCGGAACAGGCACTCGGCTGTTCGAGGACGGCACGCCGGTCGACCTCCAGCTCATCTCAACCGAGCAGGCTGGAGCAGCCGCACGGCTCATCTATCAACGAGCCAACGCCGCCTAGAACACGCCGAGACGATGCCGTGGGGTACCCGCGCCGGCCACACCAGCTCGCTACCCGCAGCCGCCAGTGCCGGCGCGCAGGCCACCCCGCTCGTCGCGGTCGCGAGTGGCAGCCGCCACCGCGAGCGAGACCTATACACCACCAACACCATCGTCGCCGCCACCGCACGACCACGCCCCGGATTGGGCGAAACCGAGCGTGCTGCTCTCCATCTCTCTACAAGACTCGACAGGCAAGCAATAAACGACCTGGCTCGCGCGGATTCCACGAGTGGTCGAACTGCCGCCTCGATCGATGTTTGTTCCAGTCGTCGCGGCTAGCCCGATCCAGCAGGGCTACCGAGCGCATTGGCCTTAATCTGATCGAACTCGGCCTGGCTGATTGTGCCGCTGTCCAAGAGCTGCTTTGCCTTTTCTATCTCGCTCGCGGCTCCTCCGGTGCCGGCGGCCTTTCGCACGTAGTCGTCGAACTGTGCCTGAGAGGCCTGGACCTCCTTCGTCCTTCTCTCGGCCATCCCGGTGTGATAGGCGATCACGTAGATCAGCACACCGATCCACGGCAGGATCACAATCAGGACGATCCACGCGGCTTTCGCCCAGCCGGAGATGTCGTGACGACGAAATAGGTCGATGAATACGGTGATGGCGATCCAGATAAAGAGGATCCAGGCAAAGATGATGAGGATGTCCCAGAAGACATTCAGGAAGGGATATGACGACGCAGTGATCAGCAACGGGCTCGCCTCCAGTCGTTCGGTTTGAAGCGCCTTTCTCAGTTCGGCGCCCGGAACATGCTCTCCTGCGCCTGCAGCCGCATCACCTAGATCGGATGACGACAGTCAGGAAGCCCGAACCACCCAGGCCGGACTCCCGCGCTAACGACAGGTGTTTGTCTCATCCGGTGGTTTCAACCCGACGCTGACGATCATGGCGCTGGCGCCCAGGGACGGGCTGGACACCGTGGCATGAGCCGTCCTCGCAAAACGGCCATCGCCGCCCGTGCTGGGCGGCGATGGCTCGGTTAGGTGTAGATGATCCGGCGCTACCGCGTGACGGCGCTGGGAGGGCAGTACATGGGCAGCACCGTGTCGGTCGTGAACCCATCGGCGCTGGCCGTCCCGTTGGCGGTCCAACGCATCGCCGATCCTCCGCCGGTGCCAGTGGTGTCCACGGCGGTGCCCTGGAGCATTCCCGTGAGACTGCCGGAAGATGTTTGCTGGACGCCATAGAGCGTCGCGTTGTACTGCCCGCTGGTGCCGTTGTTCCAGACGATGTTCATGTGGACGCTGCCGTCGGCCCCTACACCCCCGTCGATGTACTGGCGGGCCACCGCGTGACCGTCGTAGGCGTTCGCCCCTCGCCAGTACTCGGCGAAACCGCCGAAGCGCGTTGACGGCGAAGCGCCCATCCTCAGCGTGAACATGAGGGTGTAGCTCCCTTGATCGGCAAAAAACGTCTGCCCGGTGATGCGCCACGCTCGACATATGGGTGGCCGAGCCTGGATGGCGGCGTTGAGGGCGGCGGCCTTCCGCTGTTCGTTCTGAAGGGCAGAGCCAAGCGTGGCGTTGCTCATGCCACCGACGCTCGCCTGCTTGTTGTCTTCGAGCGAGCTGACCGGAGCATTGCTCAGGCCACCGATGTTCGCCTGCTTGTCCTGACCGAGGGAGCTGGCCGGGGTGTTGGCGGTGGCGATCACGGCGCTGAGGGCGGCGATCTTAGCCTGCTCGTTCTGGACGACAGAGCCAATGGAGGCGCTGCTGAGGCCTGCTGGCGCCAGCGTCTCGGCCGAGGCCGCGGCGCTTCCGATGATCCCGCCTGCGAGGGCGGTGACGGCAGTGAATGTGGTGAGCGTGCGACGGTTGAACATGATTGTGTTGGTCCTTGACTCTGGGGGTTCCGTACCCAGGAGTCTGTTTCGCCGCAGCGCCGATCGGAAGAGATCCTAGGGGTGGTTAGCTCACCACCTACTACCACCGGTCGCGCGTCCTTCGCCGGTCGTCAGGCGAGGTGCCGCGCCACCGGGGCACCGCGCAACAACGAGCTGCTACATCCCCCGCCACTGGCAACGTCGAAGGAACAGTGCAAGAACAGTGGCTGGCAGAACTACGCGAGGTTCAAGACCCAAGGGACGGCGCTGTCCCTCGTCGATCGAACCACCACTTCGGCAGGCGCGTCCATTGCGGTCCAGCAGCTAGATCCCACCCTTCACCGAACACACTCATGCCGAGAAACACCAGGGGCAACCACCGGGCTCTGACCGCGGCGGGCCGCTTCGCCCTCAGCGTTGGTGCGTCACGCGGATTTGGTGGCCACGACCTCGCCCTCCATGACCCGCGGTGCATTGGGGAGCAGCTCGGCCAACTGCTCGCGGACAAAGCCGGCGGCCTTCTGGGTGGAGACCTCCTCTTCCGCCTGAGTCTCGAACACGCTGGTCGACACCATCACGCCATCTCCGGCGTCGACCCAGTAGTAGGCGATGAAGCCCTCCATCTCGCTGATCAGCGGGACGAAACCCTCTCTGACGCGACGTCCGGCCTCCACTGGATCGGTCACGCCCTCGTACCTGCGTACTGTCGCGTACATCGCTCCTCCTTGTGGTCTCGGCCCGTAGACGTGGCCTCTGGGAGACGATAAACGCCCCGCCGATGCAGGTCAAAGCGTCGCGTGAAAGTACTCACCCTCGACTGATACGAGCGTCGGCGCCAGCCCCGGGAGCGCTGCGGATCTTTCTGCTCCTCGAGGCATGAAACTGCTTCTCGGAGGCTCTGTCCGGCCCTGACCTTACGGTCGGGTGATCCGGGACGGGGGCTTTCTGCCAAACCCACGCGCTCCAGTAAAAATCATCCGGACCACCCCAATCAAAAAAAGCAGCGGCCTCCGCGACCGCCGCAAGAGAATCCCGACCCTACCTCACCCACCCGCGTTAGGCGGACGACCAAACTTGGCCGCTTTCTCTGGGTATAGGTTGACTCGCCGGAACAGGACGTTGGTCGGCAGCAGCGAATAACTCGAGATGTCTGTGGCCGATGGGCAAGACATGTCCGGGCTCGACGAGCGGCAGACGCCGGCCAAGAAGGGCCGTCTCGCTATGCCGAGCCGCGACGTGATTGCGTTCGCGGTCGCGCTGCTGTTTGTGGCGCTCGGTTTCGCCGGGATTTACATCGTCGCGAAGGTGGCTGACGTCAAGGACGGCGTCGTGCTCGCCTCTCTGATGATTGTCCCGGCTGTGCTCTACTTGCTCCTCTCGGGACGGGTGAGCGATTTGAAGGGCCCGGGGGGGCTCGAAGTACGGCTATCCGAGGTCGCCAATGAGAGGATTCCCCTTGCCGGTGATGCACACGGCACGAGCGCCATCGCCATCGAGGGTGTGCGGGCGGTGGAGAAAGGTCGAACGGAGAGCTTCGTCAGCCGCATCAGGGACATCACCCCTGAGGATCCGGTCGTGCTGACCATCACCCTCGGTTCGGGGCCAATCGACGCTACGGCGGCGGCCGATTACGCAAAGGGGCTGACGCAGTTCCCGCGCTTCAGGTTCGTCGCGATCCTAGACTCGCACGCCAAGCTGATCTCCTACATGGACGAAAGTGCATTCCGGCACGTGATCGAGGCCGATGTCGTCGACGCCAGCGAGCTGCTCAGCAACATCGAGCATCAGAACGTGGGTGCGGTGCGCGCATTTCCAGGCATGGTCGTCAGCACGGTGACCCCCCAGACCAGTATTGCCAACGCGCTACGGAAGATGGACCGAATTCGTCTCAGCGCGCTCCTCGTCACCGAGGAAGGTCACATCAGGGGCATCGTCGAGCGCGACCACCTCGCAAACGCGCTGCTGCTCTCACTCATCGAGCACGCCTCACGGCAAGCCTGACGCACGCGAGCCCAAACGGACGCGCGGCGGCGCGAGCTCCGCAGACGACTGCCATCGGGCCGGGCTGATGGCTCCAGCTCGACTCCCTGCTGCCGATAGGTGGTTTGTGGGGCCCGGCAGGCGGCAAGGGTGCCGGGCCCCAGGCCCTCCCAGCCGGGTGAACCCCGTGGCGTCGTGCTCGGTTTGAAGGCGGCGAGTAGCGACTGAGCTCAGTTGGAAACGATCGCGCGGGCGAGTTTCCAGCGGTTGTCCTCGAGCCGCTCGAGCAGGCCATCGGAGGCGAGTTGCTGGAGCGCGATCGTCACGGTGGGACGACGACGGCCGATCAGGCCGCCGATGATCTCGTGGGTCAGGGGCAAATCGATCACGATCCCGTCAGCGCTCACGCGTCCGAAGCGCTCACCGAGATCGGCAAACAGTGCGATGACTCGGTCCTCGATAGGCGTCAGGTGCAGCATCGCCAGGTGCATCGAGGCACGATGTGTTTGCCGCCCGAGGCGGTCGTGCAGGAAGTCGGCGAGGCCGGGCCAGCGCCGCGCGGCCTGTCGGAAGCGGGCCTCGATCACGGCTAGCGCCACCCGCCCATGCGCGAGGTAGCGGCTGACGGCCCGCGAATCAAGTTGACTAGCGGCGGTTAGCGGTGGTGCGAGAACATCGCCCGGGCCAAGCAGCTCCAGGGCGGATCGACCGGCGAGGGTCGTTTCCTTGAGTACGACGCCATCGACGATCAAGAAATCGAATGCTTCGGGATCCTGCGTGCTGATGACATCGGAGAGATCTTGGGCGCAGCTTGACACGAGTGGCACCACCAGGGCCCGCTTGGCGAGCTCGTGGTCCTCAGCCGGAACACTGGCCAGGATTTCGGGGAACACCCTCACAAGGCTTACAGCCGAGAGCGCGGGAGTTCGGCGTCCACGCGCGTCGTCTGGTTGTCGTTGACTTGGCTGCAATAGTCGCTACCTCCGTGTGCGCAGACAGCGGCCTCCGGCGAACCCGCGCGCTAGGTTCAAAGGGATGCCGGGTGACGGGTGCTCCGGGTTACCCAGGTCGTCCCGGGCTAAGCCGGTGGGTTTGTTGAAGCGGCCTCCCGTGACTCGGGGAACCAGATTGTTTGGAACGGGAGGCCTCTTTGTTGCTACCCGGTCAGCCTCGGGGATAGTTAAGAGCCCTCTTAAACCGGATGCCCCATGGACCGGCTGCTGTTGGATTCGCCGTCCACCTCGCCGCGCGCTCGGGAAACTCCCACAGCGTCCCGATGCTCGAAAACGGTCCGGAACTGAACAACAGATCGTGATCGCCGGACCCGGGCGCCTGATACGCGACCGCAAGAGCGTCGCATCGATCCACCGGCAGCGGTGCGCGTTTCAGGGCGCAATCCGTTCTGGTTTCGCCTACGCTCGCGTCGCGTGAGCCACACCGATCCAACCTCGAGCTACCGGGCCATCGAGAACCTCATCGCGACCTACGCCGAGCGCGTCGACGACGGCGATTTCGCGGGGGTCGGCAACCTGCTTGCGGACGCCACCTTTCTCGGTGCAGCTGGCCCGGTCACGGGGCAAGCTGCCATCGAGAAGATGCTCCGGGACAACGCCATCATCTACGACGATGGCACGCCGCGGACCAAGCACGTGACCACCAATCTCGCCATCGAGGTCGATGAAGAAGCTGGCACGGCGGTCTCCCGCTCGTACTTCACCGTCCTGCAAGCGCTTCCTGACCTTCCTCTGCAGCCGATTGCGAGTGGTCGCTACCACGATCGCTTCGAGTGCCGCGACGGCCAGTGGCGCTTCGTGGAGAGGCGGGTACTAACCGATCTCGTCGGCGACATGAGCGGCCATCTGCGGCGTCCTGCCGGCAGGGCGGTCGGCTGAGTCGATATTTCCCAGGATCAGCGCGCTTGCGGGGACATCACGGCGCTGAGTCATTCAGAGTTGCGCATTAGGGGTCGGCACCGCCTATACGTCCAGTGTTAGAACACGGACCGCATCGACGCTAAGCATGGTGTCGACGATGCCGACACGCACACGCAGAGACGTGCTCGCCTGCATCCGACCAAGACACCTGCTCGCACCACTGCTGACGTCCGCCCTGCTGGGGGTTTGCGCGCAGGCGGGCGCGGTCACGCTTGGTAACTGGGACTCCTCACAGCAGCGGCAGGTGCTGGCCGTCGGGCTGATGCAAAAGGTGCACGGCCGGTTCGGCGGCGCCCGGCCGGTATACGCTCGCGGCGCCAACCGCACCATGCTGTCGCTCGACCGCCGGCTGCAATCACAGGGACTATTACCGGACGGGACACGACCGGTAAGAACGTCGAGCAGCCCAGTCACCGTGGTCGGGTATGACCAGCTGATCGTTGAGCAGCTCGGTCTTGCGGGCGCGGCTGCCCACGTGCAGAGGGTCACCGAGCGGGCCGGGCTTCGCCCGCCCGACTATTACGGCTCCGAGGTCGTCGCCCGCTACCTGGGGCTGCGCTACGACCACCCGGCGTCAAGTGACCGGCTTGAGCTGTTCCCGACCGACGCCATCACTCGCGCCGAGGCGGCCTGGTCGCTTGCGCAGGTCATTGGCTTCGGCGACTGGAACATCCAGAACGCTCAGCAAACCCTGGACGGATATCGGCTCCCTCGCCTGACCGCTCATGAGCGCGAGGCCTTGCGGATCGCCGTCTCGCGCATCGGCTACCCGTACGTCTACGCCGGCGAGTCCGACACCAGCGAGCCCGCCACGTGGATGTGGGGGCCGCAGGCGCACGGCGGCTTCGACTGCTCCGGGTTCGTGTGGCGCGTGTTCAAGCTTTCCGGCCTGCCCTGGGGAAACGAGATCGGCGGGCGAACCGCGGCGCAGATGGCCGGAGAGATACCGCGAAGTCAACGGCTGCGCATCAGGCAGCTGCGCCCGGGCGGGCTGCTGTTCTTCGGCTCCGCGCACTTTAACTCGCCCGCGACCGAGTCCGATATCAACCACACCGGCATCTATCTCGGCGACAACTGGGTAATCCACTCGTCGGGCCAAGGCGTCTACGTTCTGCCGTTGCGAGGCAGCTGGCTCGGCGACCAGTTCGCCTGGGGCCGGCGCATCATCCACTGACCCAATGGCGACGCCGGTCTGAGCACGACTTCCGCTCCGGCCTAGGCGCGCGCGTCTCTTGACCCACGCTGTCAGTCGGGTTGCGCTCGTCAATTTCGATTGTCGCATGGACACATGCGACGTCCCGGAATAGGCGATTTCGGCGCCCTGTTCGCTCCTCCGGCTCCACCAGCAAGGGCGGTCGCACTTGAGGACTGATGCTGGGCCCATTCGAGGAGGCTGTCTCACAAAACGGCGAGGTTGTGCGCAACTGACAGTGCCACGAACTGCCGTCGGGCTCGAGCCCGGGGAAACTCGCGCCCAGGACGGAACCTGGTCAGAAAAAGCGAAATATCGGTGCGGTTTGCTGACCACCCCTACCGCAACCTCCCAGAGCACAGCGGGCCGTTGTGAGCTGATCACATGACCTCGATCCGGGTCCTGAGCGTGAGGTCGCAGCGGCGAACGACGGAGAGCGAACGAACGATGCTTGCATTGCCCCGGCCGGGTCGCCATCGCACAGAGCTCGAAGAACCATTGCAACGCCGACCGCACACTGACGCTCGTGACGTCCATCAAGCACTTCACGACTCGGCGCGATTGACGTAAGGTGCCGTGCCGCACGGACCAGACTCGGCCGGGCCGCGTTCACACAATCCGCGATGCCAACCTCCCCGCACCCGCTCGATCCGCTGCGCGCCGAGGAGATCTCGCGCGCTGTGGCGATCATCCGCGCGGAGTATGCGAGCGGCGAGGAGTGGCGATTCGCGTGCGTCGAGCTGGTCGAGCCCACGAAGACCGAGGTCGCTGACCTGCAGGCGAGGACGGAGACGGCGCGCCAGGCGCGGGCCGTCATCTGGAATCGTGGCGACGGCCTGGTCCATGAATGCACGGTCGACCTGGGGGCCGCCACGTTGACAGACGTCCGCGAGCGGCCTGGCGTGCAACCGAACTTCACCAGCGAGGAGTACCACGAGTGCGACGAGCTGGTTCGCCGCCATCCCGACGTGATCGCTGCGCTCGCGCGCCGCGGGATCCACGACCTCGACCTGGTGCTCGTCGACGCGTGGGCGTACTCCGAGGCGCTGGTCCCGACCGCCTACCGCGACCGCCGGGTCGCGTGGTGTGACGTGTGGGTGCGCGGCAGCGAGAAGTCGAATCCTTATGCGCACTTCGTCGGGGGCCTGCGGCCAATCGTCGACGTCAACCGCATGGAGCTGCTCGAGCTGCAGGACGTCTATGACCCCGGGCTGCCGGAGGTGATGGGCGAGTACCGGCCGGAGCTGATTCCCGGTCTGACTCTCCGCGACGATCTGAGGCCGCTCGAGATCGGCCAGCCCGACGGTCCTTCGTTCGCGCTCGAAGGCAACGAGCTTCGCTGGCAGCGGTGGCGGATGCGGATCGGCTTCAACCACCGCGAGGGGCTGGTGTTGCACGATATCGGCTACGAGGACGGTGAAGGTATACGGCCGGTCGCGCACCGGCTCTCGTTCGCCGAGATGGTCGTGCCCTACCGCGACCCGAGCCCCGACCACGCGCCGCGGACCGCGTTTGACATCGGCGAGTGGGGCCTGGGTTACATGACGCAGTCACTGGAGCTGGGGTGCGACTGTCTGGGCGAGATCCGATACCTCGACGCCGTGCTGGCCAACGCGCATGGTGAGCCGTACGAGATCCGCAACGCGATCTGCATCCACGAAGAGGACAACGGGGTGCTGTGGAAGCACGTCGACGATCGTGCCGGCACCGAGGTGCGACGGATGCGCCGACTGGTGGTCTCGTTTCACGCCACCGTCGCCAACTACGAGTACCTCGTCTACTGGCGCTTCTATCAGGACGGGAACATCGAGTGCGAGGTCCGCGCGAGCGGGATCATGGTGACCACGACCTTGCCCGAGGGTGCACCTGCTCCTCGACATGGGACCGTCGTCGATCGCCGCACATACGCGCCCTACCACCAGCACTTCATCGTCGCGCGGCTCGACCTCGACA
Organism: uncultured Solirubrobacterales bacterium; assembly: GCA_963734775.1. Classification (GTDB taxonomy): domain Bacteria; phylum Actinomycetota; class Thermoleophilia; order Solirubrobacterales; family Solirubrobacteraceae; genus Palsa-465. Next base: position 1,237 of record CAVTJE010000030.1, on the reverse strand, counting down.
TCGACGGCACCGCCAACACCGTCTACGAGGTCGAGTCAGAGCCGCTGGCGATCGATGACGACAACCCGCACGGACTCGCGCTCGCCCAACGCCAGACACCGATTCGCAGCGAGGCAGATGCAGCGCGCGACTACGACTGGGCCACGCAGCGGGGATGGAAGGTCACAAACCCGAGCGCCTCAACGCGCACGGCGATCCCGTCTCGTACAAGCTCGTGCCGACCGCCTGCATCCCCGCGTTGTTCGATCCGTCGTCGCCCGTCGTGCAACGCGCGCCGGTGATCGGCCACACGCTGTGGGTCACGCGTTACGCCGCCGACGAACGCTGGCCGGCCGGGGAGTATCCGACCCAGGGCAGCGGTGGCGATGGGGTCACGCGCTGGCTCGAGCAGGACCGTTCGCTAGAGGACGCCGACGTCGTGCTCTGGTACGTGTTCGGGATCCACCACATCACGCGCGTCGAGGACTGGCCCGTGATGCCCGCCGACACCATGTCCTTCTGGCTCAAGCCGTTCGGTTTCTTCGACCGCAACCCGGCGCTCGACGTCGCGCCCGAGCGCGGTCACTGACGCTCGCCGCCGGTTCTTGTCCACGCGCGGCTCGCATCCTGAGTCGGACGAGCCCATCAGTTGTTTGAGACGGGTGTCCGCGCGATTAGGATTGTCCGATGAGAGACGGCGGCGTTGATCATGAGTGGGGCCGGTTGCGGGAGGCGGTCGTTGGGATCGCTCCTCGGGACGGGTTCGTCGTGATGGGCTGGGCGCCGTATTTGCGGTGGCTGGGGCCCGAGTGGGAAGCGCTCGTTCGAGAGCACGCTGGACGGCGGCTGTCCGACATAGATCCCGACGCTGCAGAGCGAATGGAGCACGAAGTCTACGGGTTCGCTCGCACGCTGGCAGAGCACGGTGTCACCGTTCACCGCCCCGGGGTGCTGAGGCCGCCCGAGTCCGAATACATGGCGCCGCACGAGGAGGGAGGACAGCTCTATCCGCGCGACCCGATCCTGGTGGTCGGCAAGCGGGTGATCGAGTTGCCGATGCGGATTCCCTGCCGCCGTCGAGAGGTGTTCGCGCTTCGGCCGATCCTTGCTCGACTCGCCGCCCAGGGGTTTGAGTGGATCTCGGCGCCGATCCCATCTCCGGCTGAGCCAAGCGACGACGACTTGTTCCTCGAGGGCGGCGACGTGCTGGTCGATGGTGCCCAGATCTATGTTGGCATCTCTGGTTGTGCGAGCACCC
>CAVTJE010000029.1:0-193950 GCA_963734775.1 uncultured Solirubrobacterales bacterium | reverse complement strand
GCGGGGCGGGCCGCTGTCGGGGGCAAGCTCGGCCAACTGCTCGCGGACAAAGCCGGCGGCCTTCTGGGTGGAGACCTGCTCTTCCGCCTGAGTCTCGAACACGCTGGTCGACACCATCACGCCATCTCCGGCGTCGACCCAGTAGTAGGCGATGAAGCCCTCCATCCCGCTGATCAGCGGGACGAAACCCTCTCTGACGCGACGTCCGGCCTCCACTGGATCGGTCACGCCCTCGTACCTGCGTACTGTCGCGTACATCGCTCCTCCTTGTGGTCTCGGCCCGTAGACGTGGCCTCTGGGAGACGATAAACGCCCCGCCGATGCAGGTCAAAGCGTCGCGTGAAAGTACTCACCCTCGACTGAGACGAGCGTCGGCGCCAGCCCCGGGAGCGCTGCGGATCTTTCTGCTCCTCGAGGCATGAAACTGCTTCTCGGAGGCTCTGTCCGGCCCGAGGTTGCCCCGGTCGCCGTGGAACTTCGGTGACGACGGTCCGGATGTGATCGTTACACAGTGACTGCGATCGTGGCCTCCTGGGTGGTGGCGGGGTTGGGCTGGGGAAGGTGGAGTCGGCGTTCGATCGCGACTGCGAGGCGGGGTAGGTCGGTGTAGCCGATCACTTTGCGGAACTGCTTCTCGGCTTCGAGCATCCCGGCGGCGGTCCACCGCAGCCCCATCTCGCCCGAGGACCAGTGTTTGACGTTGCGCTGGGTGGTGCGGACGGTGTCGATCATCGACTCGCACGGGTTCGTGGACTCGAGCGTGCGTCGGAGCTTGCCGCGGATCCCGAGCTTGATGACGGTTAGCGTCTCGTCCATCCCTTCGCGCAGCGAGCCGGCGGCGCCGGGGTGGGTGTGCTCGAGCTCGTCGGCGAGCCGTTGGAGTTGCTCGAGCGCGCGCTGGTAGTCGGTCTCTCGCCACGCCTTGCGGATCCGGGCCTTGATCGGTCGGGCGGTCGCGCTCGGGGAGATGCTTGATCACGTTGCGCTCTTTGTGCCATAGGCATCGCTGGACGGGGACCTCGCCGAACACCGAGCGCACGGCTTTGCGGAGCGCTTTGGAGCCGTCGATCACGAACAGCATCCCCTGCTCGGGATCCAGCCCGCGCTCGACGAGATCGGACAGCAGCGCGGTCGCGACCGTCGCGTTCTCCGTGCTCCCTTCCCAGAGCCCGAGCGGGATCTTCACCCCCTCCGTGGTGATCCCCAAGGCGACGATCATCATCCGGCCCTTCAGCTCGAGGCCGTCGAGCATCATCACCGCCAGGCGCAGATCAGCGAGCTGCCGGCTCATCAGCTCACCCAGCGCTTCGCGGGTGCGCTCCACGAACGTCCGGGACACCGCGCTCTTCGACGTCGACCTTGCCCTGGTCTCGATCTGCTCGCCGACCGGCTCCTGCGTCCGGCGATACCGGCGCGTGGAGACGCCGGCGAGCATCCGCTCCAGCACGACCCGACCGAGCGGATCGCGATCGGCGAAATGCTCGTACGTACTCAGCTGCACCTCGGTCTCGCCGTCCGCGGTCCGAACCCTTGGCCGCTCTACCTCGACGCGACGGCCGCCGAGCGTCACCTCGCCATCCTCGTGACCATGCCGCACGGCGGTCCGCTCCTCGTTGTGCTTGCCCTTCGGGCCCACGACGTCGTCGACCTCCTCCTCCATCAACTCGGTCAACACACCGAGCCCGACACCGACGCTCAGCGCGAGCAGTCCCTCCCTCGCTGCCCCAACCAACTCGCCCAACGCTTCCTGCACGCGCTCCGGGAGCACGGCCTCATCGCGGGTCGCCTGCGCGACCGGTACGTTGCCATCCACGGCGGTTCCTCCTAGATCTTTTGCGGGATCACCACGAACGCTCCCAACGAGAGCGGACGCGGCGGGGGAACCGCCGTCACCTCAAAGTTCTACGAGCCCCGGGACAACCTCGTCCGGCCCTGACCTTACGGTCGGGTGATCCGGGACGGGGGCTTTCTGCCAAACCCACGCGCTCCAGTAAAAATCATCCGGACCACCCCAATCAAAAAAAGCAGCGGCCTCCGCGACCGCCGCAAGAGAATCCCGACCCTACCTCACCCACCCGCGTTAGGCGGACGACCAAACTTGGCCGCTTTCTCTGGGTATAGGTTGACTCGCCGGAACAGGACGTTGGTCGGCAACAGCGAATAACTCGAGATGTCTGTGGCCGATGGGCAAGACATGTCCGCGCTCGACGAGCGGCAGACGCCGGCCAAGAAGGGCCGTCTCGCTATGCCGAGCCGCGACGTGATTGCGTTCGCGGTCGCGCTGCTGTTTGTGGCGCTCGGTTTCGCTGGGATTTACATCGTCGCGAAGGTGGCTGACGTCAAGGACGGCGTCGTGCTCGCGTCTCTGATGATTGTCCCGGCTGTGCTCTACTTGCTCCTCTCCGGACGGGTGAGCGATTTGAAGGGCCCGGGGGGGCTCGAAGTACGGCTATCCGAGGTTGCCAATGAGAGGATTCCCCTTCCTGGTGATGCACACGGCACGAGCGCGATCGCCATCGAGGGTGTGCGGGCGGTTGAGAAGGGTCGAACGGAGAGCTTCGTCAGCCGCATCAGGGACATCACGCCTGAGGATCCGGTCGTGCTGACGATCACCCTCGGTTCTGGGCCAATCGACGCTACGGCGGCGGCCGATTACGCAAAGGGGCTGACGCAGTTCCCGCGCTTCAGGTTCGTCGCGATCCTAGACTCGCACGCCAAGCTGATCTCCTACATGGACGAAAGTGCATTCCGGCACGTGATCGAGGCCGATGTCGTCGACGCCAGCGAGCTGCTCAGCAACATCGAGCATCAGAACGTGGGTGCGGTGCGCGCATTTCCAGGCATGGTCGTCAGCACGGTGACCCCCCAGACCAGTATTGCCAACGCACTACGGAAGATGGACCGAATTCGTCTCAGCGCGCTCCTCGTCACCGAGGAAGGTCACATCAGGGGCATCGTCGAGCGCGACCACCTCGCAAACGCGCTGCTGCTCTCACTCATCGACCACGCCTCACGGCAAGCCTGACGCCCGCGCCGCCCAAGCGGACGCCGGTGGCGGTGCCCAGACGACTGCATCGGGCCGGCTGATGGCTCCAGCTCGACTCCCTGCTGCCGATAGGTGGTTTGTGGGGCCCGGCAGGCGGCAAGGGTGCCGGGCCCCAGGCCCTCCCAGCCGGGCGAACCCCGTGGCGTCGTGCTCGGTTTGAAGGCGGCGAGTATCAGTTGGAAACGATCGCGTGGGCGAGTTTCCAGCGGTTGTCCTCGAGCCGCTCGAGCAGGCCATCGGAGGCGAGTTGCTGGAGCGCGATCGTCACGGTGGGACGACGACGGCCGATCAGGCCGCCGATGATCTCGTGGGTCAGGGGCAAATCGATCACGATCCCGTCAGCGCTCACGCGTCCGAAGCGCTCACCGAGATCGGCAAACAGTGCGATGACTCGGTCCTCGATAGGCGTCAGGTGCAGCATCGCCAGGTGCATCGAGGCACGATGTGTTTGCTGCCCGAGGCGGTCGTGCAGGAAGTCGGCGAGGCCGGGCCAGCGCCGCGCGGCCTGTCGGAAGCGGGCCTCGATCACGGCTAGCGCCACCCGCCCATGCGCGAGGTAGCGGCTGACGGCCCGCGAATCAAGTTGACTAGCGGCGGTTAGTGGTGGTGCGAGAACATCGCCCGGGCCAAGCAGCTCCAGGGCGGATCGACCGGCGAGGGTCGTTTCCTTCAGTACGACGCCATCGACGATCAAGAAATCGAATGCTTCGGGATTCTGCGTGCTGATGACATCGGAGAGATCTTGGCCGCAGCTTGACACGAGTGGCACCACCAGGGCCCGCTTGGCGAGCTCGTGGTCCTCAGCCGGAACACTGGCCAGGATTTCGGGGAACACCTTCACAAGGCTTACAGCCGAGAGCGCGGGAGTTCGGCGTCCACGCTCGTCGTCTGGTTGTCGTTGACTTGGCTGCAATAGTCGCTACCTCCGTGTGCACAGACAGCGCCCCGGGAAACCCGCGCGCTAGGTCGAGCGGATGCCGGGTGACGCACTCGTAACGGGTGCTCCGGTTACCCAGGTGGTTCCGGGCTAGCCGGTAGGCTTGTTGAAGCGGCCTCCCGTCACTCGGGGAACCACATTGTTGGACGGGAGACCTTTTGTTGCTACCCGGTCAGCCGCGGGGATAGTTAAGAGCGCTCTTAAACCGGGCCATGGACCCGGGATGCGGTGGATCGATGGCCGGGTCCAAGCCCTTGGAGCGGTCTCCGAGATCCTGGGGAATGTGCCCGTTTGCGCTTGGAGCGGAAGTCAAGCGAGATTGAACTGGGGGCCGAAGTCAAGCGAAATTGAACTGGGGCCGGGGTCCGGGAGCGCTTGACGGCTGGTTGCGCCGATCGGTCGCTCACCGCGGCGTTCGCGGTCAAGGCGACGTCAGACGAGGACGTGAAACAGCCGCCAGGTGCCGGGTATCCCCTTGAGCTGACGCTCGCCGCGATCCGCGAATCCGATGCCGGAGCCGGCCACGAGATCCTTGACCGTGGAGGACACGAGCACCTCGTCGGATTCGGCCGACGACGCGACCCTGTTACCAATGTGCACCGCGATGCCGCCGACATCATCGCCTCGCAGTTCCAATTCGCCCGTGTGCAGCCCGGCCCGAACGGCGATCGCGAGCCGGTGTGCGCCGTCACGGATCGCAAGCGCGCATCGGATACCGCGAGCCGGGCCGTCAAAGGTCGCGAGGAACCCGTCTCCGGTCGTCTTCACCTCACGCCCTCCGAAGCGGGCGAGTTGGCGTCTGACCATCTCGTCGTGAGCGTCCAAGACCTCCCGCCATGCTTGATCGCCGAGCGCGCTGGCCTGCTCGGTCGACTTGACGATGTCGGTGAACATGACCGTGGCGAGCACCCGATCGGGATCCCGCTCGGTCCGAGCGCCGGTCAGGAACTCCTCGATTTCCCCGACCACCGCGTCAGAGTTCTGCTCCCACGGATAGTGGTCCGTGCCGGCCAGCTCCATCAGCGTCGCGCCAGGAATCTTCGCGGCCGTGTACCGGCCGTAATTGACGTTGACCCACATCTCGTCGGTTCGCTGGAGGACCAGCGTCGGGACCCGGACAGTGGAGAGCACCGGTCGTATGTCGATCTGCGTGTTGACCCGCAACAGGGCTAGAGCGGAACCCGGGCTGGCCGCCGAGCGCCAATAGTGCGCGTACCACTCCCTGGCCGACTCATCGCCGATCAGACTCGGAGTGCAGAACTCCACGCCACTGCCGTCGGGCGTTCCCCACGTGTTCTCCATCGCTGTGCTCAGCAGCTCCCAGAAGTCCGCGGTCCACGCCCACGGGCACTCGTCATCGGCCAAGCCGATGATGAACGGGCTGAACAACACCATCGCCGTCGTACGCTCGGGATACGTCGCGGCGAACACGACGCACGTGGCCGCCCCTTCCGAGGTCCCGAGCAGCGCGACACTCTGCGAACCGACGGCATCCATCACCGCCCGCATGTCATCCATCCGATCCTCGATCGTCGGGACATTCAAGACGGGATCAGACAGGCCGGCGCCGCGCTTGTCGAACAAGATCAGCCGACAGAACGACGACAGATGCTCGTAGAACCGCACAATCGCTGGTCTGCTCCACGAGAACTCGATGTGCGACGCCCACGAGTTCGCAAAGATCAGGTCAAACGGGCCCGACCCGACTTCCTGATACGCGATGTGGACACCGTCAGCCGTCCTCGCGTACCGCGTCTCGGGCATCACCAACGCCATGCGGCGATTGTCTCTTACCTCGAGCTCCGAGAACAAGAGGGCCTTTAAAGACGTGCTCAAATCTGTGGGACCGTCGCTACTTCTTCCCCGCCGAACAGAGCCCTCTCGAAGCGACGCTCGCAGGCTTCCCCAACGATCGAGTTGCGACCGAGCAGCAGGTGCGCGTTTCAGGCGCAATCCGTTCTCGTTTGGCCTACCCTCGCGTCGCGTGAGCCGAGCCGATCCAACCTCGAGCTACCGGGCCATCGAGAACCTCATCGCGACCTACGCCGAGCGCGTGGACGACGGCGATTTCGCAGGCGTCGGCAACCTGCTCGCGAACGCCACCTTTATCGGTGCAGCTGGCCCGGTCACAGGGCAAGCTGCCATCGAGAAGATGCTCCGGGACAACGCGATCATCTACGACGATGGCACGCCGCGCACCAAGCACGTGACCACCAATCTCGCCATCGAGGCCGACGAAGAAGCTGGCACGGCGGTCTCCCGCTCGTACTTCACCGTCCTGCAAGCGCTTCCTGACCTTCCTCTCCAGCCGATTGCGAGTGGTCGCTACCACGATCGCTTCGAGTGCCGCGACGGCCAGTGGCGCTTCGTGGAGAGGCGGGTACTAACCGATCTCGTCGGCGACATGAGCGGCCATCTGCGGCGCCCTGCCGACAGCCGGTAGGCCTCCCCCTCGCGGACACCCCTCCCAAAAGTGTGCCCGGCGTTCCCCGTTGCGCATTAGGGTCGGTACCGCCTATGCGTCCAGGTGTCAGAGCACGGACCGCATCGACGCTAAGCATGGTGTCGACGGATGCCGACACGCACACTCAGAGACGTGCTCGCCTGCATCCGACCAAGACACCTGCTCGCACCACTGCTGACGTGCGCCCTGCTGGGGGTTTGCGCGCAGGCGGGCGCGGTCACGCTTGGTAACTGGGACTCCTCACAGCAACGGCAGGTGCTGGCCGTCGGGCTGATGCACAATGTGCACGGCCGGTTCGCGGGCGCCCGGCCGGTATACGCTCGCGGCGCCAACCACACCATGCTGTCGCTCGACCGCCTACTGCAAGCACAGGGGCTGTTACCGGACCGGACACGACCGGTAAGAACGTCGAGCAGCCCAGTCACCGTGGTCGGGTATGACCAGCTGATCGTTGAGCAGCTCGGTCTTGCGGGCGCGGCTGCCCACGTGCAGAGGGTCACCGAGCGGGCCGGGCTTCGCCCGCCCGGCTACTACGGCTCCGAGGTCGTCGCCCGCTACCTGGGGCTGCGCTACGACCACCCGGCGTCAAGTGACCGGCTTGAGCTGTTCCCGACCGACGCCATCACTCGCGCCGAGGCGGCCTGGTCGCTTGCGCAGGTCATTGGCTTCGGCGACTGGAACATCCAGAACGCTCAGCAAACCCTGGACGGATATCGGCTCGCTCGCCTGACCGCTCATGAGCGCGAGGCCTTGCGGATCGCCGTCTCGCGCATCGGCTACCCGTACGTGTACGCCGGCGAGTCCGACACCAGCGAGCCCGCCACGTGGATGTGGGGGCCGCAGGCGCACGGCGGCTTCGACTGCTCCGGGTTCGTCTGGCGCGTGTTCAAGCTCTCCGGCCTGCCCTGGGGAAACGAGATCGGCGGGCGAACCGCGGCGCAGATGGCCGGAGAGCTACCGCGAAGTCAACGGCTGCGCATCAGGCAGCTGCGCCCCGGCGACCTGCTCTTCTTCGGCTCCGCACACTTTAACTCGCCCGCGACCGAGTCCGATATCAACCACACCGGCATCTATCTCGGCGACAACTGGGTAATTCACTCGTCGGGCCAAGGCGTCTACGTTCTGCCGTTGCGAGGCAGCTGGCTCGGCGACCAGTTCGCCTGGGGCCGGCGCATCATCGACTGACCCAATGGCGACGCCGGTCTGAGCACGACTTCCGCTCCGGTCGAGGCGCGCGCGTCTCTTGACCCACGCTGTAAGTCGGGGTTGCGCTCGTCAATTTCGATTGTCGCATCGACACATGCCACGTCCCGGAATAGGCGATCCCGGCGCCCTGTTCGCTCCTCCGGCTCCACCAGCAAGGGCGGTCCCACTTGAGGACTGATGCTGGGCCCATTCGAGGAGGCTGTCTCACAAAACGGCGAGGTTGTGCGCAACTGACAGTGCCACGAACTGCCCTCGGGCTCGAGCCCGGGGAAACCCGCGCCGAGGACGGAACCTGGTCAGAAAAGCGAAATATCGGTGCGGTTTGCTGACCACCCCTACCGCAACCTCCCAGAGCGCAGCGGGCCGTTGTGAGCTGATCACATGTCCTCGATCCGGGTCCTGAGCGTGAGGTCGCACCGGCGAACGAGGGAGAGCGAACGAACGATGCTTGGATTGCCTCGGCTGGGTCGCCGTCGCACAGAGCTGAAGAACCATCCCGACGCCGACCGCACACTGACGCTCGGGACGTCCATCAAGCACTTCACGACTCGCCGCGATTCACGTAAGGTGCCGTGCCGCACGGACCAGGTCGGCCGGCCCGTGCACACAAGCCGCGATGCCAACCTCCCCGCACCCACTCGATCCACTGCGCGCCGAGGAGATCTCGCGCGCTGTGGCGATCGTCCGCGCGGAGCATCCGAGGGGCGAGGAGTGGCGATTCGCGTCCGTCGAGCTGGTCGAGCCCACGAAGGACGAGCTCGCTGACCTGCGAGCGGGGAAGGAGTCGGCGCGCCAGGCGCGGGCCGTGATCTGGAATCGTGACGACGGCCTGGTCCATGAATGCACGGTCGACCTGGGCGCCGGCGCGTTGACCGATATCCGCGAGCGGCCTGGCGTGCAACCGAACTTCACCAGCGAGGAGTACCACGAGTGCGACGAGCTGGTTCGCCGTCATCCCGACGTGATCGCTGCGCTCGCGCGCCGCGGGATCCACGACCTCGACCTGGTGCTCGTCGACGCGTGGGCGTACTCCGAGGCGCTGGTCCCGACCGCCTACCGCGACCGCCGGGTCGCGTGGTGTGACGTGTGGGTGCGCGGCAGCGAGAAGTCGAATCCTTATGCGCACTTCGTCGGGGGCCTGCGGCCAATCGTCGACGTCAACCGGATGGAGCTGCTCGAGCTGCAGGACGTCTATGACCCCGGGCTACCGGAGGTGATGGGCGAGTACCGGCCGGAGCTGATTCCTGGTCTGACTCTCCGCGACGATCTGAGGCCGCTCGAGATCGGCCAGCCCGACGGTCCTTCGTTCGCGCTCGAAGGCAACGAGCTTCGCTGGCAGCGGTGGCGGATGCGGATCGGCTTCAACCACCGCGAGGGGCTGGTGTTGCACGAGATTGGCTACGAGGACGGTGAAGAGATACGGCCGGTCGCGCACCGGCTCTCGTTCGCCGAGATGGTCGTGCCCTACCGCGACCCGAGCCCCGACCACGCGCCGCGGACCGCGTTTGACATCGGCGAGTGGGGCCTGGGTTACATGACGCAGTCACTGGAGCTGGGGTGCGACTGTCTGGGCGAGATCCGATACCTCGACGCCGTGCTGGCCAACGCGCACGGTGAGCCTTACGAGATCCGCAACGCGATCTGCATCCACGAAGAGGACAACGGGGTGCTGTGGAAGCACGTCGACGATCGCGCCGGAACCGAAGTGCGACGGATGCGCCGACTGGTTGTCTCGTTTCACGCCACCGTCGCCAACTACGAGTACCTCATCTACTGGCGCTTCTATCAGGACGGGAACATCGAGTGCGAGGTCCGCGCCAGCGGAATCATGGTGACCACGACCTTGCCCGAGGGTGCACCCGCTCCTCGACATGGGACCGTCGTCGATCGCCGCACATACGCGCCCTACCACCAGCATTTCATCGTCGCGCGGCTCGACCTCGACATCGACGGCACCGCCAACACCGTCTACGAGGTCGAGTCAGAGCCGCTGGCGATCGATGACGACAACCCGCACGGACTGGCGCTCGCCCAACGCCAGACACCGATTCGCGCCGAGACAGAAGGAGCCCGCGACTACGACTGGGCCACCCAGCGCGGATGGAAGGTCACAAACACCGAGCGCCTCAACGCGCACGGCGATCCCGTCTCGTACAAGCTCGTGCCGACCGCCTGCATCCCCCCGTTGTTCGATCCGTCGTCGCCCGTCGTGCGACGCGCGCCGGTGATCGGCCACACGCTGTGGGTCACGCGTTACGCCGCCGACCAACGCTGGCCGGCCGGGGAGTATCCGACCCAGGGCAGTGGCGACGATGGGGTCGCGCGCTGGCTCGAGCAGGACCGTTCGTTAGAGAATGCTGACGTCGTTCTCTGGTACGTGTTCGGGATCCACCACATCACGCGCGTCGAGGACTGGCCCGTGATGCCTGCCGACACCATTTCCTTTTGGCTCAAGCCGTTCGGGTTCTTCGACCGCAACCCGGCGCTCGACGTCGCGCCCGAGCGCGGCCACTGACCTCGCCGCGGGTTCTTGTCCACGCGCGGCTCGCATCCTGACTCGGACGAGCTCATCAGTTGTTTTGAGAGGGGTGTCCGCGCGATTAGGATTGTCAGATGAGAGACGGCGGCGTTGATCACGAGTGGGGCCGGTTGCGGGAGGCGGTCGTTGGGATCGCTCCTCGGGACGGGTTCGTCGTGATGGGGTGGGCGCCGTATTTGCGGTGGCTGGGGCCCGAGTGGGAAGCGCTCGTTCGAGAGCACGCTGGACGGCGACTGTCCGACATAGACCCCGACGCTGCAGAGCGAATGGAGCACGAAGTCGACGGGTTCGCTCGCACGTTGGCAGAGCACGGTGTCACCGTTCACCGCCCCGGGGTGCTGAGGCCGCCCGAGTCCGAATACATGGCGCCGCACGAGGAGGGAGGACAGCTCTATCCGCGCGACCCGATCCTGGTGGTCGGCAAGCGGGTGATCGAGCTGCCGATGCGGATTCCCTGCCGCCGTCGAGAGGTGTTCGCGCTTCGGCCGATCCTTGGTCGACTCGCCGCCCAGGGGTTTGAGTGGATCTCGGCGCCGATCCCATCTCCGGCTGAGCCAAGCGACGACGACTTGTTCCTCGAGGGCGGCGACGTGCTGGTCGATGGTGCCCAGATCTATGTCGGCATCTCTGGTTGTGCGAGCACCCAGCGCGGGGCCGAGTGGCTTCAGGCGATCCTCGGCTCGCGCTACGAAGTGCATCCGGTCCACCTAAAGCGGGATGTCCTGCACCTCGACTGTGCGATGGGGCTCGTGCGTCCCGGCCTTGGGATCGTATGCTGGGAAGAGGTTGACGGCGCGTTGCCCGGGCCGCTGGAGCGCTATGAGTTCATCGAGGTGAGCCGCGAAGAGGCGTCGCGTCTTGCTACCAACGGATGTCCGCTCGACCAAGACAGGTTGCTCGTGGCCCAGGGCAATGAACGTGTCGCCGAAGAGCTCAGCCGCCGCGGTGTCGAGGTGACTCCGGTGCCCTACGGGGCTCCCGTTGCGCTCGGTGGCGCCCTCCGCTGCTCGCATCATCCGATCTGGCGCGACAGCCAGAACTGATCGGGATTGCGCGCCGACTTCAGTTCGGAGTGGGGCTCTATACAGCCCCTCTCGAACTGCTGACGCTGCCGAGCAGGATTGAGCGGACGGCGCCGCGGCCGCGCGAGCCCATCGCGACGAGGTCGCAGCGCCCGGCTTGATCTGGTGGATCAGCACTTGTCGCTCGTTGGGTCGACGCGAAATCATCGGACTTGGGATTTCGCGCGGCGCGCGACGGTTCTCGATACTTCGCGTTGCGTCAGCCTCGCAGGAGCCCCCAGGTCCAGATCCGGCATTGTCGAAGGCGATCACCCGGCGCCGTGCGGTCAACCGGCTGAGCACCTCGGGGTCCGAGTCGTACATCGTGCCCTGGAAGCGGCTGAGCAGCACGAGCCGCACTCCGTCGTGCTCGGCTCCGTATTGGCGCTACGCCAGCCGCAGCCCGTCGACGGTCGCGTACCGCGATCTGCGTGGGTGGTGGTCATCGGTGTGCCTTTCAGAGAAGTTCCCCGGCGCCTCGAGACCCCCGTTCCCGGCTCGCGTGCCGCTGGGATCTAGGCAAGCATGACCGGTGAGGAGGGCTCAAGGGCAGGGGCGGGTCAGTTCTGGCCGGCAAGCTCGGTGGCCAGGAACGGGCGCATTAGCACTTCAACCGCATCGGGGTGCGAGATGCTGACGAAGTGCGGGGCGCCGTCGATGATCTGGGCCTCACCGGACCCCGGCAACGCGCTGGCGATCTCAACGGCGTGCGCCGCTGGGAAGGCGTTGTCAGCTGAGCCGTGGATCACCAACGCGGGCATCGTCAGCTCTCCGAGGCGGCTCATCAGGTCGTCGCGGGTCACCATCGCCTCGACGTTGCGGGTGACATTCGGGCTGTCGAAGGTCGCCCAGAACTGCTTCCACTTATCGTCGATCGGAACGCCGCCTAGCACGGCTTGGCTCATGCCGTCGAGGAGCTCCGGGGCGGGACCGACCTGACTCCAGGTCTGAGCGATCCCGCGCAGAGCCGGAGTCTCCTCTTCACTCTCCGCGGCGGCGGAGGTGCCGACCAGCACCAGGCGGGTCACTAGGTCGGGGCGCAGCAGCGCGACGCGCAGTGCGGCGAAGCCGCCCATGCTGGTGCCCACGAGGGTGGCCTGGTTGACGTCGAGGTGCTCCAGGACGGCGATCACGTCGCGGGCGACGTCCCAGAAGTCGAAGTCCTTTTCGGTCTTCGACTCGCCGTGACCACGCTCGTCGATTGTGATGACGCGATAGTCGGCGCCAAAGGACTCGACCTGCTTGGCGAATTGCTCGCGGTTCATCATGAACGCGTGCAGAAACGCGAGCGCGGGGCCGTCCCCTCCGTGGTCGGTATAGCCGACGACCTGGCCAGCGTCAGTGGTGATAGTAGACATTGAGTGCTTGCTCCTTATCGTGGGTTGGTGCCGGGCACGCGCAGAGAACGCACACGACGTGCACGACGCCACCTGGCAGACGGCTCCTTGGACAGGCGGCGAATCGAGGCCGCAGGGTGAGCACCTTGCTCGCTCTGCGTCCGTGGTTCACAGTCGGCTTGTACAAGCGTGGCTCGGCTGGGGAGCCGTTCGCATCCGTGCTGCCCTAGTCATGTCGTACGGACGTTTTCGCGGCGGCCGGTAACCCGCTTCGCCCTCACGACGGATGCTGGCGGGGGACGAGGTTAGGGCCCACACAGCACGCGCTGCGGTGGTCACGCGCGCGGTCTGACGCGGCACTTGGGTCCGCAGAGCGAGCGCTCGGATCGACCGTTCGACATTCGGCGCTTACTCGTTCGTTGTCTGGCACGCCGACCCCACGTTTGCGAGGAGCACGCATGATCGTGTTCGCAAGAGGTTCCATCACCGGCCCAGACAAGCTCGGACCGCTCGTCGACGACGAGATGCGCGTCGTCAACCAGCTCAAGGACGAAGGCGTGATGAAACCCGTCTACCGGCGCGCAGCCGGCCGCCGGGGTGCTCCTCATCCTCGAAGGAGCAAGCATCGACGCAATCAGCGCGTGCATCGACAACCGCCCCTCGTCAGCGAGGGACTCATGACACTCGAATACGAGGAGATCTACGAGATCTGAGACGGCGCCCAGCCTGAGACGGTTGTACCACGCCCAACGCGGAGCAGGTCTCTCGACCAGGAAGCCGAGCGACCTGCTCGTCGCCACGAGCGCGACCGTCTCGTGAGAACGTCGAGAATGTCCCCGTGCACCGCTATACCTGTTTCGTGGTCTCGGCGGATTACTGCGAGTCCGGGGCGGACGGGGCCCGGTGCTCTCGGGTGGGCGCATTCGCTTGGAGCCGATCGACCCAACGATGGCTTGCGCCATGCTGGCCGGTGCCCCCTGATCCGATGTCGGGTGGGAGCGGGGCTTCCCGCTGGCGACGATGCTGGAGATCGCTCGAACGATCGCGGCAGCGAGCGAGCCGCTCGGACGGTTCCTGACGTACGTGATTGTCCGCGAACCCGACGCGCAGCGGTCGGCGATGCGCTCGATCGATGCCGCTGCGGACCTGAAGCGCCAGCTGGGCTGTCCGGGTGGTGGGTCCTAGACGACCACCTGGGGGACGGCCAAGCAGTGAGCGAGTCGCTTACCAGCGCACAGGTCGAAGGGCTGAAGTGGATCGGCGACGGGTGTCCTGACGGCGTGATGCGCGGATACGCCGACCGCATCTCAGCCGCTGCGGTCAAGAGACCGAGTTTGGACCAGGGGACATGGGAGTACCTGGCAGGCTGAGCTCACAGAGAAGGCTCGCGTACCGAGTCTCTCCACCGCACACGTAGCCGAACGCGCAGCGCGCCGTGTCCGAGACGCTGACCTCGGCCGCGAGAGTTCCGCACACCGGAGCTCGGGGCCGAGGATCGTTGCGGAGCGGCGCCAGTCCCACCAACTGATCCGATTCCAGGCACTCTTCGGAGCGCCCATCGTGTTGTTGGTGCTACTGGCCCGCGCCGGCATCATCCACATGGAGATCAGCCGGGGCGCCTTCACCGCGGCCTCCTTCTCGCACATGGGGTCATCTTGGGAGCGCTCAAGCGTGGCTGGGAGATCGTCGCCTACGACGGGAGCGGGTACCGTGCTGGCTGATGCGCGGAGCGACACCGGAATCGACGACGCGCAAAGGGTGAATACGGCGAAGCCTCCCTGGCTGACCCGGAGCCAGTTCCTGAGGGCCGCTGGTGTAGCGGCCGCCGGCCTCGTCCCGGTAGCAGCGGACGCGTCGGGAGCGGTTGCGCGGCCGCCTGAGCGGCTGTGGGATCTCGCGGCCGGGGCGACAGCCGGTGGCGGCGGTCCGATTCTCTCGTTTCACTCGCGCCCCGACCTCCGTCCGCCCCGTGTGACGGTCAGCCGCGGTCGCCGGACGGTTGCCGACTCGGCCGGCGAGTACTGGTTCCTCGCGCCCGGCCGCAGCGGCGGCGTGCAGACCGGCCCTCTGATTGTGGGCGAGTTCGGCAGGCTCGTGTGGTTCAGGCCGGCGCCACCGGGCCGGCTTACCGCGAACCTCAGGGTGCAGCGGTATCGGGGCAAGCCGGTACTCACCTGGTGGGAGGGCACGACCCTGGATCAGGGCGAGGGAGTGATTGTGGATACCTCGTACCGGGAGATCGGGCGCGTACGGGCTGGGAACGGGCACATGGTCGATGTACATGAATTCCTGCTGACCCCGGAGGGCACCGCGCTCATCACCTGCTCGCCGCCGGTCGTCTCCGCCGATCTGTCGTCGGTCGGTGGTTCGAAGGACGGCCAGGTGGCCGAGTCGATCATCCAGGAGATCGACGTGGAGACCGGACGCGTGCTCCTCGAATGGCGAAGCTTGGAGCACTTGTCGGTCTCGGAGTCGTACATGCGACCTGGCGGGGTCTATGACTTCATGCACGCCAATTCGATTGACGTGACCCCGGACGGCAACCTGCTCGTCTCCGGTCGCCACACGTGGGCGCTCTACAAGCTCGAGCGAAGCACCGGTCGGATCCTCTGGCGCCTGGGAGGAAAGCGCAGCGACTTCGCCATGGGCCTCGACGCTCAGTTCGTCTGGCAGCACGACGCCCGTTGGCGCGGCGCTGGCACAGTCACCGTGTTCGACGATGGAGCGGCGTTCTTCTTTGGACCGCAGCCGGCGCGGGCGACGCATTCGCAATCGCGCGGACTCGTCCTCGACCTCGACGAAACGCACAAGGTCGTGCGCACGGCCCGCGCATACGTCCACCACCCTCGATTGCTCGCCTACGCCGGCGGAAACATGGAGACCATGCCCGATGGGGATGTCGTGATTGGCTGGGGCGGCCTGCCGGTGTTCAGTCGGCTCGCCGCCGACGGATCCGTTCTCGCCGAAGCCCATCTGCCTCCTGGCTATAGCTCCTACCGCGCGTACCAGCAACCGTGGACCGGAACGCCGGCGCGGCCGCCGGCCCTGATGGCGAGGCGAGCTGGGGGTCGGCACCGCATCCGGCTGTACGCCAGCTGGAACGGTGCGACCTGCGTTGCCGCCTGGCGGGTGAGCACGGGACGCTACCCGGGCAAGCTGCATCCGCTCGGCCGGGTGAAGGCGCGCTCCTTCGAGACCGCCATTGAGGTCGACGCCACAGTTGGATACGCCGCCGTGACCGCGCTCGACCACACCGGACGCGCGCTCGCCACCAGCCAGCCGGTCAGGCTCTGAGGTCCGCCCGGGCTGGGACGGAACGGCTGGGGCGGGAGTGTCCGACTTGGCGGCGCTCCCTTACTCCCCGCCAAAGGTTCACGGGTTAGGAGACAGGGGTCCCGAAACTGCCCCAACGCGGACACGTGCCGGGGTCGACAGCCCCCGTCCCAAGGTCGCAGGGTCTCGAAACTGCCCCAACCGGGGTACGTCGATCCGAACCAGGCTATTCCCAAGTGTGCGATCGACGGCACCGGCAGCTTCAGGTCTTTTTCCGCTGCCATCCGAAACGCGACTGGAGCCAGTCTTCGAAAAATTGCTCGCTTACGGTTCTTGCGGCCGCCTGCACGCCCTCTCGGATGCCCTTGATCGGTCCCGCGGCAAACCAGACAACAACGAGTCCGACATCCACCGCGACCGCGAGGAGCGGCTTCCCGTCCACGATAAGTACCGAAGCAGGGACCTGACTCACGATCGCCGCGAGACTGTTCAGTGCAGCCGGAGAGCTCTCAATTGTCACGCTGGTGGCGCCCGCGTGTCGAAGTTCTACGGCATCGGACTCGAGCAGCCTTCCCTCGAGTTCGTAGACGTGGTTCTAGACGACGACACCTGCGCTCTTCGTTGACCCTCGCGCGTTCGTCGCTCTTCAGTCGCCGTGGGGCGAGGAGTGCGTGCGTCTCATCCAGCAGTTTTTCGACAGGGTTTGACCGCCATTCGTGATGACGACGAGCCCAGAGCGCGATTGCTCCTCGACGGTCTGCATGAACCGAACGAGACGCGGCTGGGCTTCCCGCGAGGGCGGTTCCTGACCGTCAAAGAGGTCGCCGACATCCTGAAGCTCAACCAGCAGACTGTTCGCAACTGGATTTAATCCGGAATTCCGGATTAGATCCATTATCTGGACTTCCGGGTTATGCGGAATTGGTGCTGCCGGAGCCGTGCTGGCTCGGGGAATCCGGCGCCCGCGGGTTCGGATAATCCGAGCGCTTCTAAGCAGGGCGATGACCTCGGCGGAGGGCTATGGCGCGCTGCTGGAACTAGCCCGAAGCACAAACGGGCTGCAGGTCAGTTCGAGATGACGGTGAACTTCTTGAACGGCTCGCTGAACGTCCAGACCGACCGTGTGCCCTTCGGGAACGAGGCGATGTCGCCTGCCTTGAGTTCGACGCGCTCGCCCGTCGCCACGAGGTCGATGTCCACCGAGCCCTCTACGACATAGAACGACTCGTCCCCGGGAAATACGTACTCGTACCGCGCCGGTGCCTCGGTGCGCCAAAAGGACGCCTCATGCTCGTTGCCGTGAGATCCTTCGCTTCGAATCACATGGTCTTCGCCGACCTGCGCACCGTCGATGAACATCGGCTGGTACTCGATCGCGTCCGCACGGTGGACGACGTACCGAGGCGCTGCAACGGCCATCACGCTCTCCTCTCGTTAGTTCCTATGACCGCGGACTATGACTCCTCCATGACCGCTTCGCAATGCGTGCGGCCTCCGCTTGGATCGAAAACCAGCGGTCCCGGGCACACTCGTCGCCCTCGTCAGAGCGCTCTGATTATGCGAACTCCGAACACCACGCCACCAGACGCAGCACTCGACCACAAGTCGGATTCCGCATAACCCGAGAGTCCAGATAATGGATCGACGCTGGACAGTTTCCCGCGGTCCACGTCGGTCGCCGGGTGAGAATCAAGCGGTCTGATTTCGACGCGTTGGTCCAAGACGGATATCGGCGGATGGACCCTGGGAACGCGCCATCAGGCATCCGGGATGGTGACTTACCACCCCCAATGACGCCTTAGCCGAGGACCGGGCTCCGCGACCTATTCCGCGCGAGGTCCCGAGCGTTGCGGCCGGGGCAGGAGTAGTACGACTCAGCGTCGTGGCACCAGGTCTGGCGAGCGTAGACCGTCTCGCGCCCGTTGACCGTGACCGCGATCCCGAACCAGCGCGCCTCGTAGTCCTTCGCCGAGCAGCGCAACCGATGAAACCAATACTTGCCGCGGCGATAGAGGAACGGGTGCGAGAACAGCCCCTGGCAGCGCACATAACTGAACCCGACCCCGTCCGGCGTGGTGCGGAAGTAGTAAAGGATCTCGGCGACGTGAAACGCGGTGTTGTACCAAAGGAAGCGCGATGCGCTGGCCCGCACGTCGGGCGTCACCGAGCCCGATCGCGTCGCGCCGCTGATGCTTGCCTGCGTCGGTTGTGACGCGGCGGCACTCGCCGCCGTGATGCACACGACTGCAGTAGTAGCGGCCGTGGCGAGTGTGAACTTGGCCCGTCTCATCGTTACCCCCTAGTGGTTGTCTCCGTTGACGTGCTCGTCCTTGGAGCGCGCGATCTTCATGGCTCCCGCCGGTTCGTCCTCGACCACGCGCGGCGAGGCGCAGATCTCTGCCACCCAGCTGGCGCGGCCGGAGCACGGCGGGAGCCGGGAGGAGTGCCGCTCGGCGTCCATTGGGTGCTCGCGCTCTTCGTCCAGCCGTATGCGGCGGTGGCGGCCACACGGCTGTCGCTACCGGCATGAGAAAGGGCCCCCCTTTCCGATTCATGGCATCAGGCACAGTGTCGCCTTCACCCAGAGCGACTCTAAATTACCGCAATGTGGCGCGTCAATCCCCCAAGTGTTAGCGCGCTGACGCTACCCCAGCCTGCGATTCTGTATTTGAGAGCCCTGTCCACGCGTACGCAAGCAAATCGTCGCGGCTGTAGAGCCGGGCGCCCGAGCATTCCGACCCGTCGACCTCGACCACCGAATGACTTGGCCCAGCTGCGCTCCTGTCGGTGCTCGGATTGGGACAGCGGCTTGAGGCGGGCGCCGGGTTCGTAACGACGCTGAGGCCAAGGTGTCCGGGTTGGGGCAGTTTCCGGACCCCCTATCTCCTACCCCGCTAAAGGTTCACGGCAACGTACTTCGTCTCCAGGTATTCCTCGATCCCCTCGGGCCCACCCTCGCGACCGAAGCCCGACTGCTTGATGCCGCCGAACGGGGCGGCCGGGTTGGAGACCATGCCCTGGTTGAGACCGACCATGCCGGTCTCGAGGCGCTCGACGACGCGCAGGGCGCGCTTCACGTTGCTCGTGTAGACGTAGGCCACCAGACCGTATTCGGTGTTGTTGGCCGCCGCGATCGCCTCGTCCTCGTCGCTGAAGCCCTTGACGGGAGCGACCGGACCGAAGATCTCCTCCTGGAGCAGCTCGGCTCCGTCGGGTACGTCGGCCAGGACCGTGGGATCGAAGAAGTAGCCCGCCCCGTCGCGCGAGTGGCCCCCGACCAGGGCGGTGGCGCCGCGGCCGACGGCGTCCTCGACGAGCTCGGCTACCTTGCTCCGCTGGGAGCCGTCGATCAGCGGCCCGACCTGGACGCCCTCATCGGTGCCCCGGCCCACCTTCATGGCGCCGATTTGCTCGGCCAGCTTCTCGGCGAACTGGGCGGCGATCGGTTCGGCCACGTGGAAGCGGTTGGCCGCCGTGCACGCCTCGCCGATGTTGCGCATCTTGGCGATCAGCGCGCCCTGGACGGCGTCGTCGACGTCGGCGTCATCGAAGACGATGAACGGCGCGTTGCCACCCAGCTCCATCGACAGGCGCAGGAGGTTGTCGGAGGCCTGCGCCATCAGGCGGCGACCGACCTCGGTCGAGCCGGTGAAGGACATCTTGCGCAGCCGCGGGTCGGCGATCAGAGGCGCCATAGTCTCGCCCGACGAAGAGGCCGTGACGAGGTTGACCACGCCTCCAGGCAGGCCGGCGTCTTCGAGGATCTTGACCAGCGCCAGCATCGACAGCGGGGTCTGCTGGGCTGGCTTGACGACCGCAGTGCACCCCGCCGCGATGGCCGGGCCGAGCTTGCGCGTGCCCATGGCCAGGGGGAAGTTCCACGGCGTGATGAGCAGACACGGGCCAACCGGTTGCTTCATGGTCAGCAGGCGGCCCTGGCCGTTGGGAGCCGTCGCATAGCGGCCGTCGATGCGCACGGCCTGCTCGGAGAACCAGCGCAGGAACTCGGCTCCGTAGGTGATCTCGGCCTTGGATTCGGCCAGCGGCTTACCCATCTCGAGGGTCATGAGCAGCGCGAGCTCGTCGGCGCGCGCGATGATCGCGTCGAACGCCCGGCGCAGGATCTCGCCGCGCTCGCGGGGCGGATGCTGACTCCACTCGGGTCCGGCCTCGACGGCGGCGTCGAGGGCGGCTACGGCGTCATCGATGGAGGCGTCAGCGACGTCGCAGAGGGCCTGGCCCGTCGAGGGATCCTCGACCCCCAGCGTCCCCTTCGCGCCGTCTCGCCATTGGCCACCGATGTACAGCTGCTTGGGCACGTCGTCAACGACGCGTTGCTCTTCTGATGCGGTGATCGTGGTCATACCTGGAAACTACCCGACGAGGGTTGGCAGTCAACCGCCCGGGGGAGGTAGGGTGGGGGGCCGTGAAGCGACTGTTGGGGCTCGTTGGGGCGTGTGCGTTGGTGGCCGGCTGCGGATCGTCGACGACGACCGTGAACGTCACCAGCACGCCAACGACGACGGTCACCGTGCAGCCGGCGACGACGACCAGCTCGACGACCGCGGTCGTCACGCCGTCCACCACCACGACCATCACGACCCCCTCGACTCATCTGTCGATGTTCGAATCTCCGAGCCGGAACATCGGCTGCATGGTCGTCGCGGGCACCGCCCGCTGCGACATCCGCCACCGCCAGTGGTCGCCTCCGCCGCGGCCGGCCAACTGCCCGAGTGAGGTCGATTTCGGTCAGGGCGTGGCCGTCGGTCGGTCCGGGCCCGGCCAGCTGGTGTGCGCGGGCGACACGGCCCTCGACCCCAGCGCGCCGACGCTCGCCTACGGCAGCCAGACGGCGGTCGGCCCGTTCACCTGCCAGAGCAGCGCCACGGCCGGCGTCACCTGTCGAAACGGCGACACCGGCCATGGCTTCTCAATCTCCATCCAGAGCTACCGCGTGTTCTAGGCGGCTGCGCGCACGGGCGCCGGCTCGAGTGCTACTCCAAGCACCTCGTCGATGGTCATCGCGAAGTGGAACTTCATCGCGTCCCGCACCTCCTGCGGGACGTCGTCCATATCGCCGCGGTTGCGCTCGGGCAGGACCACGTCGGTCAGCCCGGCGGCATGGGCCGCGAGGACCTTCTGCTTGACCCCGCCGATCGGCAGGACCCGGCCCTGGAGCGTGACCTCGCCGGTCATCCCGACGGTGTGGCGCACTGGGCGGCCGCTCAGCAGCGACGTCAGCGCGGTCACCATCGTCACGCCGGCACTCGGTCCGTCCTTGGGGATCGCTCCCGCGGGGACGTGCACGTGGAAGGACTGCTCGTCGAACGCCGCAGCGTCGATGCCGAGCTCGTCGGCATGACCGCGCACGTATGACAGCGCGATCTGGGCCGACTCCTTCATCACGTCACCCAGCTGACCGGTTAGGGTCAGCCCGGGCTTCCCGTGCATGCCGGTGGCCTCGACGAACAGCACATCCCCGCCGGCGCCGGTCACGGCCAGTCCGGTCGCAACGCCGGGGACGGCCGTACGAATCGCCGATTCCTGGAAGTGCCGCTGGCGGCCAAGCGCGTCGCGGATCCCCTCGAGATCGATGACCACCGGCGCGTTCGCCTGACCTGAGGCGATCCTGGTGGCGGTCTTTCTCAGCAGGGTTCCGAGATCCCGCTCGAGCTGGCGGACACCAGCCTCGCGCGTGTACTCAATTGCGATCGTGCGCACCAGCTCGTCGGAGATCTCGACCTCCTCGGTCCGCAGGCCATTTCGCTCGAGCTGGCGTGGCCACAGGTATCCGCGGGCGATCGCGACCTTCTCGGAGGTCGTGTAACCGTCGAAGCGGATGACCTCCATGCGGTCGAGCAACGGTCCGGGGATCGTGTCGGCGACGTTCGCCGTGGCGATGAACAGCACGCCGCTCAGGTCGACCTCAACGTCCAGGTAGTGATCCCGGAAGCTGTGGTTCTGCGCGGGATCCAGCACCTCGAGCAGGGCCGAGCTCGGGTCGCCGCGCCAGTCGGCGCCGACCTTGTCGACCTCGTCGAGCATGATCACCGGGTTCATGGTGTCGGCATCGCGCAGCGCCCGCACCAGCCGGCCCGGAAGGGCGCCGATGTAGGTACGGCGGTGACCGCGGATCTCGGCCTCGTCGCGCACGCCGCCGAGCGACATGCGGACGAACTCGCGTCCGGTCGCCCGGGCGATCGACTCGCCGATACTGGTCTTGCCGGTGCCCGGAGGACCGATCAGGGTGAGGATCGCGCCGGAGCGCTTGTCCTCGGTGATGCCGCGCTCCTGGCGCAGCTTCTTGACCGCGATGTACTCGACGATCCGGTCCTTGACGTCCTCGAGGCCGGCGTGGTCGGCGTCGAGCACCTCGCGGGCGTGCTCGGGGTCCAGACGCTCATCGGAACGCTTGCTCCACGGCACGGCGATCAGCCAGTCCAGGTAGGTGCGGATGACGCTCGCCTCGGCACTCTGCTCACCGACCCGTTCGAGGCGCCCGAGCTCCTTCTCGGCCTGCTCGTGCACGCCCTCGGGCATGCCGGCCTCCTCGATCTTGGTCCGGTACTCCTCGACGATCGAGGCGTCGTCCTCGCCGAGCTCCTTGCGGATCGACTCCATCTGCTTGCGCAGGAAGTAGTCGCGCTGCTGCTTCTCCGCTCCTGACTCGACGTCCTCGCGGATCCGCTTGCGGACCTGGAGCTCGGCCAGCCGCTCGCGCTGGTAGCCGAGAGCGAGCTCGAGCCGCTCCGTCACGTCGACGGTCTGGAGCAACTTGACCTTCTGCTCGTAGCTCAGGTCGGGCGAGTAGCCGCCAGTGTCGGCGAGCGCACCGGGCTCGGTGATGCTGCGCACGAAGGCGGAAATACGGCCGTCATCGCCCCGCAACTCGAGGATCTCCTCGACCACGGCGCGGTACTCGCGCTCAAGGTTGCGGGTGCGACCGTCGACCGGATGCTCGTCCGGGCGCTCCTCGATCTCGACGTACAACCGTCCGTCGGGAAGCGTCTGGGCGGCGCCGGCGACGCCACGATGAAGGCCTTGAATGGTTACTGCTCGGGCACCGCCAGGCAGGCGAACTCGGTCCGCGACCTCGGCCACGGTACCCACGTTGGCGAACTCCTGCTCGTGGCGCGGCACGAGGAAGACGCGCTCCTCGTCCCCGGCGTCCACGGCAAGCGTGAGCGACATTCCCGGGAAGACGACGGCATCGTCCATCGGGATCAAAAGAAGTCGGGTTGACGGCACGGGTGTCTTCACTTTCGCTAGTTGCTTACGTCAGATAAGCAAATGTTAGCACTTATGGATGGTTCGATCTAAGTGTCTGGGACTAAGATTATTGTACGAATTTGGGCTGTCGGGCCCCCGCATACAGAGGTTCGGTGGTGCGGCGTGGGTCCGGTCGCGGCCCTATGGGTCGCGGCTCCCTATGCGCCGCGAGCCAGTTCTGGGATCATCCGAGCGGTGTCCAATACGAAGACTCCGGGCGAGGACGAGGCCCACGACATCCTGGCCGCCGAGGCCTTCGGCTTCCCCGCTGCCGACCCCGACCTGCACCGCCACGGCCCGGTGGAGCTGCCCGGCGATCCCACCGGGATTGACGAGCCCCACGACGTCCTCGCGGCCGAGGAGTTCCCGATGCCCGCCGCGGGTCCGACGACGCTCGCTGACCGGATCTCCTCCGGCCAGCGCCCGTGGACGCTGCTCGTGGCCGGCCTGCTGGCCCTAGTGCTGCTCGCCCGCCTCCTCCGCCGACGCTACGACCGCCGGCGTTAGCCCCGACTTAGCTGCCGGTCCCAGCGGTGGCGCCCCGCCGGCGGCGCGGCATGAGGTCGGTGATCGTCCCCTCGGCCATCTCGGCCGCCAGCCCGACGGTCTCGCTGAGCGTGGGGTGGGGGTGGATGGTCATCGCGATGTCCTCGGCGTTGGCGCCCATCTCGAGCGCGTGGACGGTCTCGGCGATCAGCTCGCCGGCGTTGATGCCGACGATGCCGGCGCCGAGCAGCCGCCGGGTCCCGGGCTCGAACAGCAGCTTGGTCATGCCGTCCGGGCGCGCCAGCGAGAGCGCGCGCCCCGAGGCGACCCACGGAATCGTCGCCTTCTCGACCTCGATGGCCTGGTCGCGGGCTTCGCGCTCGGTCAGGCCCATCCAGGCCACCTCGGGATCGGTGTAGGCCACCGAGGGAACCGTGAGGGCATCGAATTCGGCGCCGGGGACGCCGGCGATTGCCTCGGCCGCGGTCCGACCTTCGCGGAATGCCTTGTGGGCCAGCATCGGCGGCCCGACCACGTCCCCGATCGCGTAGATGGACGGCACATTGGTCCGCATCTGGCGGTCGACGGGGATGAACCCCCGCTCGTCGACCGCGACGCCCGCGGCGTCGGCGCCGACGGCGGCGCCGTTGGGCCTTCGCCCCACCGCGACGAGGATCCGATCGAAGACCTCCGTCTCGCCGTCGGAGAAGGTGGCCTTCAGCCCCTCCTCCTCGGCGCTCACGGCGGTCACGCTCGTCTCGAGCCGGACGCCCGCGTAACGCTCGGAGATGCGCTGGTGAAGCGGCTTGACGAGGTCGGCGTCGCACTCGGGGATCAGCTGATCCATCAGCTCGACCACGGTCACCGTCGACCCGAGGGCGTCATAGACCGTGGCCA
Organism: uncultured Solirubrobacterales bacterium; assembly: GCA_963734775.1. Classification (GTDB taxonomy): domain Bacteria; phylum Actinomycetota; class Thermoleophilia; order Solirubrobacterales; family Solirubrobacteraceae; genus Palsa-465. The sequence goes on along the minus strand of CAVTJE010000029.1, from coordinate 169,435 downwards.
TCTCCAGGCCGATGATCCCACCGCCGATGACGAGCAGGCGCTCCGGGATCTCGTCCGGGGACAGGGCGCCGGTCGAGTCGATCACGCGTGGATCGTCGGGAATGAACGGGAGCGTGACGGCCTCCGATCCAGCGGCGATGATGCAGCTGTCGAAGGTCACCGTGCGATCGCCCACCGTGGCCGAGTTGGGTCCGGTCAGCCGCGCGATCCCATGGATCACCTCGACCTTGCGCTGGCGGGCCAGCACCACCAGCCCGCCCGTGAGCTTGTCGACGACCGACTGCTTCCACGACAGGAGCGCCGCCACATCGACCTCAGGCTGACCGAAGCTGATGCCGGCTGAAGCCATCTCCTCGGCCTCGGTGACCACTCGCGCGGCGTGCAGCAGCGCCTTGGAGGGGATGCAGCCGACGTTCAGGCACACGCCGCCGAGCGACTCGTAGCGCTCGACGAGCACTGTCTTCAGTCCCAGGTCGGCGGCGCGAAAGGCCGCCGTATACCCGCCGGGCCCGGAACCGATGACAAGTACCTGCGTGTCGTGATCGCCCGCATCGGGCCCCGCACCGTCCGATGAGCCAGGTTCCGGTGCATCGGGGCCGGGGCCGGGGGCGGCGGTGGCGGTGGCGGTGGCGGTGGCGGCGCTCGAGGTTTCGGGGGGCGTGGCGGCACGAGCGGCATCGGTGGCGGGGCTCGAGGTTTCGGGCGCGGCGGCGCCATCCCCCTCGCCCTCGAGCGTCAGCAACACGCTCCCCTCCGACACGCGATCGCCGAGCTTGACGCTCAGCTGCCTGATCGTGCCGGCCGCCGGCGCCGGGACATCCATCGTGGCCTTGTCGGACTCGAGAGTGACCAGCGGGTCCTCGGCGGCGACCGTGTCGCCGATGGCGACGTGGATCTCGATCACCGGAACATCGGTGAAGTCCCCGATGTCGGGGACGCGAACCTCGGACACCGGGCTCACAACAGTGCTCGACGCAGGTCGGACAGCACCCGGACGAGATGGACAACGAAGCGCGCCGCGGCGGCGCCGTCGATCACGCGGTGGTCATAGGAGAGCGAGAGCGGGACCATCAGGCGGGGGACGAACTCGCCCCCGTCCCACACCGGCTTCATGGCTGCGCGAGTGACGCCGAGGATGGCGACCTCGGGGGCGTTGACGATCGGCGTGAACGACGTCCCGCCGATCCCGCCCAGCGAGGAGATCGTGAACGTCGAGCCGCTCATGTCGCCGGGCGAGAGCTTGCCCTCGCGGGCCTTGCCGGAGAGCTCGGTGAGCTCGCGCGCGATGTCGAGCAGGCCCTTGCCATCGGCGTCCTTGATCACCGGCACGACCAGGCCGCCGGGGGTGTCGGCAGCAAACCCGATGTTGTAGTAACGCTTGAGCACCAACTCGTCGCCGTCGAGCGACGAGTTGAAGGTGGGGAATTCCTTGAGCGTGGCGACACAGGCGACGATCAGGAACGACACCATCGTCACCTTGGCTTCGGACTGCTCCCCGTTGAGCTGCTTGCGCCACGCCTCGAGCTCGGTGATGTCGGCCTCGTCGTTGTGAGTGACGTGGGGGATCGTCACCCAGTTGCGGGCCAGGTTGGGGGCGGAGATGCGCTGGATCCGTGAGCGCGGGACGCGTTCGACGGGCCCGAACTTCTCGAAGTCGATCGATGGCCATGGCGGCAGGTCGAGGCCCAAACCAGGCCCGGCCGGCGAAGCCGGGGCCGGGCCTTTAGACACAAACTCATCCACGTCCTCGCGCGTGATCCGGCCCTTGCGGCCGCTTCCGGTCACCTGGGTGAGGTCGACGCCCCGCTCGCGGGCGGCGCGGCGGACCGAGGGGCTGGCGTAGACGGCCCCGCCGCCGGCGGGTGGTGGCGCCGGCTCGGGCTGGGCCGGTGCCGAGGCGGCCTCCTCGGCCTGCGTCGCGCTGCTGACCGCGTCGGGCGCCGCGGCCTCGGTGGGCGCGCCTTCCGAGGCGACGGCGGAGGCGGTTGACGGGGCGGACGAGGAATCGGAGGGCTCCATGGTCAGGAGCAGGGCGCCCTGCGACACGCGATCGCCCACGTTGACGTGGAGCTCGCGGACGACCCCGGCGAACGGGGCGGGAACGTCCATCGTGGCCTTATCGGACTCGAGCGTGAGCAGCGGATCGTCGAGGGCCACGGTGTCGCCGGGCGAGACAAGCAGCTCGATCACCGGGACGTCATCGAAATCCCCGATATCCGGGACCTCGACGGAGACGACGTCCGTGGCACTCATACGCTGGTCGGGATCGGCGCCTCGGGATCGATCTCGAACCGCTCTATCGCCTCGGCGACCACGGAGGGCTCGATCGCGCCCGCGTCGGCCAGCTCCTTGAGCGCGGCGACCGCGATGTAGTGGCGGTCGACCTCGAAGAATCGCCGCAGGGCGCTGCGAGAGTCGCTGCGACCGAAGCCGTCGGTGCCGAGGACGCGATAGGGGCCGGGCACCCACTGGCGGATCTGGTCGGCGAACGCACGGATGTAGTCGGTCGAGGCGACCACGGGGCCGGCGCCGAGCGATTGCGAAACGTAGGCCTGACGTGGCTCCGACAGCGGGTGAAGCATGTTCCATCGCTCGGCCTCGATGCCGTCGCGGCGCAGCTCGGTGAACGAGGTGACGCTCCAGATGTCAGCCGCCACCCCGAACTCGGCCAGGAGCTCGGCCGCGAACATGACCTCGCGGAGGATCGTCCCTGACCCCAGCAGCTGCACGCGAGGCCCGTCGCCCTCGCCGGCTCGCAGGCGGTACATGCCACGGAGGATGCCCTCCTCCGCGCCCTCGGGCATCGGCGGGTGCGGGTAGTTCTCGTTCATCAGCGTGAGGTAGTAGAAGACGTCCTCCTGCTCGCCGACCATCCGCCGCAGCCCGTCCTGGATGATCACCGCGAGCTCGAAGCCGAACGTCGGGTCATAGGACCGGCAGTTGGGCACGACCGAGAACAGCACGTGGCTGTGACCGTCGGCGTGCTGCAACCCCTCGCCGTTGAGCGTCGTGCGCCCCGCCGTGCCGCCGAGCATGAAGCCCCGCGTGCGGCTGTCGCCGGCGGCCCACACGAGGTCGCCGACGCGCTGATAGCCGAACATCGAGTAGTAGATGTAAAACGGGACCATCGGCACCGCGTGGGCGCTGTAGGAGTTGCCCGCGGCGATGAACGACGAGATCGAGCCCGCCTCGGTGATCCCCTCCTCGAGGATCTGGCCGTGGGCGTCCTCCTTGTAGAACATCAGCTGCGCCGAGTCCTGAGGTTGGTAGAGCTGGCCGACGGGGGAGTAGATGCCGACCTGGCGGAACATCCCCTCCATGCCGAAGGTCCGCGACTCGTCGGGCACGATCGGCACGATGTGAGGTCCGATCTGCTTGTCGCGGAGCAGGGCGGCGAGCACACGAACGAAGGCCATCGTCGTCGAAACCTCGCGTTCGCCGGTCCCCTCGAGCTGGGAGTGGAACAGCTCGAGCCCCGGGACGGCCAGCGACTCGGCCCGGCGCCGGCGCGCGGGGAGGCTTCCGCCGAGCGCGGCGCGGCACTCGTGCATGTAGCGCATCTCGGGCGAATCGTCGGGCGGCTTGTAGTACTCGGCGGCGCGAACCTGGTCGTCGGTCAGCGGCAGCTCGAAGCGGTCGCGGAACTGCAACAGCGCGTCCTCGGTCATCTTCTTGGCCTGGTGGGTGATCATCTGGCCCTCGCCCGAGCCTCCCATGCCGTAGCCCTTGATCGTCTTGGCCAGGATGACCGTCGGCTGCCCCTCGTGGCGCGCCGCCTCGTGATAGGCCGCGTAGACCTTCTGCTGGTCGAGCCCGCCGCGGTTGAGCAGCCAGATCTCCTCGTCTGACATGTGCGAGACCCGGTCGAGCAGCACCGGGTCGCGGCCGAAGAAATGCTCGCGGACGTAGGCGCCGTCGCGCGACTTGAACGTCTGGTACTCGCCGTCGACGCACGCCTCCATCACGCCGAGCAGCCGGTCGTCGACGTCGGCGGCGAGGAGCGGATCCCAGCGCGAGCCCCAGATCACCTTGATCACGTTCCATCCCGCGCCACGGAAATCGGACTCGAGCTCCTGGATGATCTTGCCGTTGCCGCGAACCGGCCCGTCGAGGCGCTGGAGGTTGCAGTTGACAACCCAGATGAGGTTGTCGAGATGGTCACGCCCGGCCAGGCCAGTCGAACCCATCGACTCGGGCTCGTCCATCTCGCCGTCGCCGAGGAACGCCCACACCTTGCGCCCCTCGGTGTCGGCCAGCCCGCGCGCGTGAAGGTACTTCATGAACCGCGCCTGGTAGACCGAGGTGACGCCACCGAGGCCCAGCGAGACGGTGGGGAACTGCCAGAAGTCGGGCATCAGCCACGGGTGCGGGTAGGAGGCCAGGCCGTCGCGGCTGACCTCCTGGCGGAAGCCGTCGAGCTGGTCCTCGCTCAGCCGTCCCTCGAGGTACGCGCGCGCGTAGTTGCCCGGCGAGGAGTGGCCCTGGAAGTAGATGAGGTCGCCGGCGTGGTCCTGCGACGGCGCGTGCCAGAAATGGTTGAAGCCGACCTCGTAGAGCGTGGCCAGCGACTGATAGCTGGCGATGTGGCCGCCGAGCTCGGACGATGTCTTGTTGGCGCGCACGACCATGGCCATCGCGTTCCAGCGGATGATCGATCGCAGCCGGCGCTCGAGTGCGGGATCACCCGGCAGCTTCGCCTCGCGCTCCACCGGGATCGTGTTGACGTACGGGGTGTTGAGCGAAGCGATCGGGCCGGTGCCCGAGTGCTGGGCCCGCTCGACGACGCGGGTGAGGATCTGGCGCGCCCGGTCGGGGCCGTCGTTCTCGACGACGGCATCGATCGCCTCGAGCCATTCGCTCGTCTCGAGGGCATCGACGTCGGCGCTGGCGCCGTTGGTGGAGATGGTTTGGACGCGGTCAGACATGCCAGGAAAGCGGGGGATTTTGGAAGACTCGGTCCAGGCTTCCCAATATACCCACGGCCTGATCCCGCAGGCAGGGGGGAATGCGAACGTCCGCGCGCCACGGCAGACCCCGGGCGGGGCGGTCCGGTAGGTTGCCCGGCATGGCACTTCATGCCGTGGACGGGCTTCCCGGTCCCCCCTGGGGGCGGCCGTTGCACGGCGCGCTGGACGAGCTGGTGGTGGAGTCCGAGGCGCTCCGCGACAACCCGCTCGGTGACCCGCCGCGGCGCCCGCTCTACGTGTACCGCGCGCCCGAGGTCCTCAGCGGCGACGCGCAGGACGTCCCCGCCGTATTCGTCATCCAGGGCTTCACCGGGCAGGCGGATATGTGGCTGGGGCGCAGCGCATTCGAGCCGACCATGGTCGAGCGCACCGACGCACTGTTCGCCGGCCGCGAATGTCCTCCCGCGGTTGTCGTGTTCGTCGACGCCTGGACCTCGCGCGGGGGCTCGCAGTTCCTCAACTCGCCCAGCACTGGCCAGTACCTCGACTACCTCTGTGACGAGGTCGTGCCCTTCGTCGAGGAGCGCTATCCCGTGGCCCCCGGTCGTGATCACCGGGGCCTGGCTGGGAAGTCGTCGGGAGGCTACGGAGCCATGGTCGTGCCGATGCTCCGCCCCGACGTGTTCGGTGCGCTGGCCTCGCACGCCGGAGACGCCCTCTTCGAGTGCAGCTATCTCCCCGAGTTCCCGAGCATCGCTCGGACTCTGCGCGACCACTTCGATTCCTCCTACGAGGTCTTTCACGAGCGCCTGGCCACGGCCGAGGTGTTCGACTGGGACAGGTTCGGCAAGCCGTTTGAGATGTATGGCTACGCGTGCGTGTACACGCCCGACCTCGACCGGCCCGGCGAGGCGCTGCTGCCGTTCGATATCGCCACCGGGCGCCTGCTGGAGTCGCGCTGGGAGCAGTGGCTGCAATGGGACCCCGTGCGGATGGCTCCGCTTCACGGCGACGCGCTGGCCAGTATGCGCCGGATCTATCTCGACGCGGGCCGACGCGACGAGTACTACCTCGATCTCGGCGCCCAGGCGTTCGCGCACGAGCTCGACAAACTCGGTGTCGAGCACACGCTCGAGCTGTTCGACGGCAAGCACGGCGGCATCACCTATCGCTATCCGGGGGCAATCCGCGAGCTCGTGCTGGCGCTCCGATAACGCTAGGGTCACGCAAATGACAACCACCGCAGACGAACAGCTGGCCTTTGCCGGGCCGTCGGAGCTCGCTGAGCTGGTGCGCAGCAAGCAGGTGAAGCCGCGCGAGCTGGTCGAGCTGTGCTTGCGTCGCATGGAGGCGCTCGACCCGCGCCTGAACGCGTTCCGCGTCACGATGGCCGAGGAAGCACTGGCCGCAGCCGACACGGCTGATTCCGATGGTCCCCTGGCTGGGGTGCCGATCGCCATCAAGGATGACGTCGCCGTCGCCGGGCAGTCGACGACGCGCGGCTCGCGCTCGTACGGTCCCCCGGTCAGCGCGGACGCCGAGATCGTCCGCCGTGTGCGCGCCGCGGGCGCGATTCCCATCGGCATCACGAACGTGCCCGAGCTGATGATCTTCCCCTGGACGGCGACTGACGCGAACGGGATCACCCGCAATCCGTGGGATCCGAGCCGGACCCCCGGCGGCTCCTCGGGTGGGTCGGCGGCCGCGGTCGCGTCGGGCATGGTCCCGTGCGCGACGGGATCGGACGGAGGCGGCTCGATCAGGATCCCGGCCTCGGCGTGCGGCCTGGTGGGAATGAAGTCCACGCGAGGGCGAGTCTCGACACAGCCGATCGACCGGGGCTGGCTTGGTCTCAGCGCGCTCGGTGGCCTGGCCCGCTCGGTCAAGGACAGCGCCCTGCTGCTCGACGTGCTCCACGGCTCGCTACCGGGCGACGTCGACGTGGCGCCGCCGTTCTCGGGCAGCTACGTCGAGTCGGTCGCCACGCCGCCCGTCCGCCTGCGGATCGCCACCTCGCGCAAGCTGCCCCCGGGCCTGATCGCCAAGGTCTCGCCCGATCAGCGGTCCGCCTGGGAGCGGACGGCACACCTGCTCGAGGAGCTCGGACACGAGGTCCGCGAACGCGACCCCGCGTATGGGATGGTCCAGGTCGACTTCCTGCAGACGTGGCTGCGCGGCATCTACGAGGAATCGAAGCTCGTGCCCGATCCGACCCGGATGGAGCGGCTGACCAAGCAGATGGCCGGAGCCGGTCAGCGTTTGGTGCCCGAGCGCCGGCGCGCCAAGCTGCTGGCCAAGCGTCCGGCGACGATCGAGCGGATCAGCTCCCTGTGGAGCGAGTTCGACGTGCTGCTCACGCCCGGCCTGGCCAAGACCGCGATCGCCGCGGAGGGAGGGTTCGGCAAGCCGGCGCCCATGGCGATCGATATCGCCGGACGCTTCACGCCCTTCACGCCGGCGTTCAACCTGACCGGCCAGCCGGCGATAACGATCCCGGCCGGATTCGGGAGCGACGGGCTGCCCCTCAGCGTTCAGCTGGTCGGGCGCCACGGGGCCGAGGACGTGCTGTACGGGCTCGCGGGCCAGATCGAGATGGCGCGGCCTTGGGAGGGGCACAAGCCGCCGATCTCATAACGCCCCACCGCCGTACGCTCGTAGTTGATGCTGGCCATGCAGCTGATCCCAGCAATCCGGGCCAGGCTGGCTGCGTTGCAGCACGGCGGCGCGCTGGCGGGCGGGCAACGGGCGGCGCTGTGGCGGGCGCAGCAATACGCCGCCCATGCCAACCACAGCGTGGATGACCTGAGGTTGTACTGCCTGCAGGCGCTGAAGCCGCGCAGATTCCTCGACGAGGAGGACGAGAACGACTACCTGCGAGGGTTCCGGCAGGGATTTCAGGCGGTCCTGCAGGAGATCCGCCAGGTGGAGACGCGGACGCGCCGCTAGGGCGCTGGGCCCGTGGCTGGGTTAGGGCCGGGACTCGGGATGGCGGGGGAGGCCGTCGTCGGGAATCGGCTCCCACGGTGCGGCGTAGGCCACGAACTGACGGTAGCTGGGGCGGACGCCCGGATCGCCGTCGAACGTCCCAATCCGGATTCCCACGCGGTCGGGATCGTCGGGATGGCGGCTGAACATCGACGAGCCGCACGAACCGCAGAACCACTTCTCCCACCCGTCGCCGGGCCTCCAGGCGCGCAGCGCAGCATCACCGGCGACGATCCGGAAGGTGCCGGGGGCCGGGTTGACGCTGACCGAGGCGGCCGTCCCGGTGCGGCGTTGGCAGCGGGTGCAGTGGCAGTAGCCGGCGCCGAGCAGGGGTCCGGTGATCTCGTAGCGAACGCTGCCGCAGTTGCAGCCGCCGGTCAGCGCAGAGCCCGAATCACTCATCGTGGGCAAACAATACGGATCGCCGTCGGCGACAATCGCGCCGTGGAGCTACCCGTCAAGCTGCAGCTGAAGCCCGGTCAGACGGTGTTCGTAGCCGAGGCGCCCGAGGACGTCACGCTCGAGCTGGCCGGCCGGGAGTCCGAACTCGAGAAGGCCGATGCGCTGATCGCGTTCTGCCGCGACAGCGAGGTGCTGGAACGGTGGCGCGGGGTTGTGGTGGAAGCGGTCCAGCGCGAGGCTCTCGTGTGGGTCGCTTACCCGAAGGCCGGCAACCTCAGCACCGACCTCAACCGCGACCGGCTGTGGAGGCTGGTGGAGAACGAGGGCGTACGGCCGGTGCGGCAGATCGCCATCGACGAGGTCTGGTCGGCGCTCCGGTTCAGGCCGACGTAGCGCCGGTCCTTGCCGCTCACGTCGACGGGTGGTGGCCCGGTGGGCGCGACCATTCGTCAGCGAGCATCGCGTAGACGACGTGGTCGACGTAGCGCCGACCCACGAGCTCGGCCTGGCGAAGCACGCCCTCGCGGACGAAGCCCAGGCGCTCGGGAATCGCTCGGCTGCGTCGATTCTCGGCCCCCGCGTGAATCTCGACGCGATTGAGTTTCCAGGCGCGGAAGGCGTTGTCGGTCAGGGCCTCGGCGGCGCGCGTCACCGTTCCCGAGCCCTGCGCCTTCTCGGCGATCCAATAGCCGATCGTCGTCGAGCGGCTATCCCAGTCGATTCGGTGATAGCCGCTCCCTCCGACGATCGCGCCAGATCTGATGATCGCGAGCTGCAGACCCTGGTTGTCGGCGAGCTGCCGGCGGCCCGCGCGGATGAATTCCAGTGTCCCTTCGGGCGTCTGCTTCGGTGCCCAGGGCATCCACCGGGACAGGTAGTCGCGGTTGGCGGCGACCACGGCATAGAGCTCATCGACGTCGGACTCCTCGAAGAGCCGGAGGCACTCCCCATTGCCGAGGGGGCACGTCAGCACGGCCGACCGGGCTCCTCAGGCCAGCCGGGGTGCGAGCTCACGGCCGAGCAAGGCGACGACGTCCAGGTCCTCGTGGAGCAGGTGCTGGCACATGACCCGCTTCACGCCGGCATCGCGGAGCCGTGACAGCTGCTCGCCGACCCGATCGACGGTCCCGACGATCCAGCCGGCGGGCGGATCGGTGAGCAACGACTCGGCGTCCGTCTCGGCGAGCGGGGCGAGCCGCCGGGCGCGGTCGCGAAGCTCGTTCTCATCGCTGGCGACGAGAACCCCGGTCATGACCGACAGCGGCAGGGGCTCGCGCCCGACTGTCTCGCAGGCGCGGTCGAGGCGATCGCGTCGCTCGGCGACATCCTGGAGGGTCGGATACACAGTGTTGTATTCGTCGGCGTAACGGGCGGCCAGCGTGGCGCCTCGCGGCCCGGCGACCCCGCCCAGGATCAGCGGGGGGTGAGGATTCTGCGTCGGCTTGGGCCGCGCGTCGAGATCGCGCAGCGTGTAGTGGTCCCCGTCAAAGGAGAACGGCCCCGGGCCCCAGTTGCCGAGCACGATCTGCACCTGTTCCTCGAGCACGTCCAGCCGGGTGCGCATGGGATGGAACGGAAAGCCGTAGGCCTCGTGCTCGCGCTCGTGCCAACCGGCTCCCATGCCAAGCTCGATGCGCCCGCCGGAGATCACGTCGGCGGTGGCGACCTGCTTGGCCAGGACCGACGGGTGGCGGAAGCTCGCCGGGGACACCAGGGTTCCGAGACGCAGCGTCCTCGTGGTGGCGGCCAGCGCACTCAGCGTCGCCCAAGCGTCCATCGAGCTTCGGTCGTAGCGATCGTCCAGATTCATGTAGTGATCGGAGCGGAACAGCGCGGGAATGCCGTGCTCCTCGCATGCTCCGGCCAGGGCTTGCCACTGCGGCCAGGTGACGCCCTCCTGACCCTCGATCATCAGACAGAGGTCCACTTGGCCGGACTCTAGATGGTTGATTCGGCGGCCGCGTCCAACCCTTTCCGCGGCCGCGTCTGACCCCCGGCGCCACGGCCGCGTGTCTACGCGGCCGAGGGCTGGGGCTCGGGGTCGGGCTCGTCTGGTTCGCGGTCGACTGGCTCAGCGTCCCGGGCGGGTTCGCTGTGGCGGGTCGGCGCGCCGACTGGCGCGGCCTCGCGGGCGGGTTCGCTCTGGCGGGTCGGTGCGGCCACGGGCTCGGCCGGACGCTCCGTCCGGGTCGTCGTCTCGGCCACGGCCGTCTCGTCGGTGGCCGTGATCGTCCGCCGGCGCAGCAGACCGGGCAGGGCGTACCCGCCCAGCGTCGCGATCGCGACACCGAGAGCGGTGTGGAAGGCGAGCATCTCGAAGATCCGGGTCGTCTTGGCCCCGGTGGCGACACCCTGCGCCCCGCCGGTGTGCCAGAACTGGCTGATATCGGGACCGATGGCGAACCAGGCACCGGCGGCAATCGCCAGCACCGCGCCGAGTCGGCCGCCGGTCCGCGGGCCGGACCGGAGCAGGATCAGCCCGGCGATGACGGCCACAGCGCCGGGGACGACGTTCAGCCACAATCGGCCGGACGTCCATGTCCAGGCCTTATCGGGCCCGAGGACGAAATGAAAATATGGGCCTACGAACGGGGCGAGCCCACCCCACAGCCCGCCGATCAGGATCAGCAGGCCAGCAGCTCTAGTGGTCAAGCTCCGCATCGTTCCTCCTCCGGTGTTGGACAGTCAGAGGCTTCCCGGTGCCTGCCCGGTCAAACGCGCGGCGGCATCAGCTGCTCGAGTCGTTGCCGCTGGCGGCCGTCGCCATCGAAGTTCTCCGGGGCGAGCCAGGCCTCGTAGGCACGGCGTATGGCCGGCCATTCGTCGTCGACGATCGCGTACCAGGCCGTGTCGCGGTTGCGTCCCTTGATCACGAGGTGGTGTCGGAAGACTCCCTCGAACGTGAACCCGAACCGCTCGGCGGCCCGCCGCGACGCGGCGTTCATGGCGTTGCACTTCCATTCCAGACGGCGGTAGCCGAGGTCGTCGAACACGTGGCGGGCGAGGAGGAAGATCGCCTCGGTCGCCGCGGCGGTTCGTCGCAGGCCGACGCCGAACCAGATATTGCCGATCTCGATGACCCCGTACTCGGGGGTGATCCGCATGTACGACGCGGCTCCGGCGGCTCTCCCGTCGGAGTTCCGCACCACGGCGAAGTACAGCGGGTCATCCCCCTGGGCGGCCCACTCGAGCATGGCGCGCATCTGCTCTGGACTCTCATACGGCCCATCGAACAGGTACGTCCAGATCGTCGGATCGCCCTCGGGAGGGTGCGAAACGGCATAGAGGTCCTCGGCGTCGTCAGGCCCGACCGGACGTAGCGTCACACGTGAGCCGCGCAGGGACTCACGCCCCGGACGGGCGACCGGCGACCACTCGACGGGACGGTCGAGGGGGAGCTCGCGATCGGGCATGTATGGCTTTGTACCGGTCCATGCGGTCCGTCGCGTCGCCGTTCAATCGGGGAGCAGGGGGACCGAGATCCCGGGGTCGCGTCCGACCAGGACCCCGCGTGTGATCGCCCCCGAGCCAAAGCGTTCGCGCACGCTGTCGAGCGTGGCGTCGAGCTCGCGGGCCCGGTCGAACGGCAGGGTGAGCTGACGTCCCGCCTCGTCCTCGAGCTGGGTCAGGGCAATACCGATGAGCGTCAACCCTCGCCGGTCGATCAGCGGCATCGACTGTCTGAGGAGCTCCTCGGCCGTCTTCAAGATCACGTACGTGCGCGCCGTTGGTTCGCCCATCGTTCGCGAGCGCGTGGCGCGGTTGTAGTCGGCGAAACGCAGCCGGAGCACGACGGTCCGGCACACGCGCTCGGCGCCGCGGAGCCGGCGCGTGACGCGGTCGACGAGCCCGATCAGTGCCGCGTCGAGCTCGCCGCGCGGTCGCGAACGCTGGCCCAGCGCGCGCTGGGACCCGATCGAGCGGCGTCGACGGCGGACCTCCACGGGGCGGGGATCGCGGTTGTTGGAGAGCGCGAACAGCTTGCGGCCGGCCGCTCGTCCGAGCATCGCCACGAGCGTCGACTCCCCCAGCTGCGCGACCTCGGCCACCGTCGTGATGCCGCGCTCGCGCAGCTTGGCGGCGGTTACGGCGCCAACCCCCCACAGCCGCTCGACGGCGAGCGGGTGCAGAAACTCCAGCTCGCGGTCTGGCGCCACCACGAGCAGTCCATCGGGCTTCGCCACGGCGCTCGCCACCTTGGCCAGGAACTTGGTGCGCGCGACGCCGACCGTGATCGGCAGGCCAACCTGCTGGCGGACGTCCGTTCGCAGCCGAGCCGCGATCTCGGCCGGAGTGCCGGAGATGTGCTCGAGCCCGCGGACATCGAGGAATGCCTCGTCGATGGAGAGTCCTTCGACGACGGGCGCGGTGTCTTCGAATACCTTGAAGACGGCCTTGCTCGCCTCGCTGTAGGCCGACATCCGGGGCGGGACGACGCGGAGGTGGGGACACAGCCTACGCGCGCGGGCCCCGCCCATCGCGGTGCGGACGCCGTAGGCCTTGGCCTCATAGCTCGCCGCGAGCACGACGCCGCCACCGACGACCACGGGCTGTCCCCACAGCCGCGGGTCGTCGCGCTGCTCGACCGAGGCATAGAACGAGTCGAGGTCCGCGTGCAGGATGTTCGCTCCGATGGCCACGAACATATGTTCGCGTACGGGGCGGACGCTAGATGTCTTGGTCGTGATGCCCGGGGTGGGCGCTCGAAGTTGGTGAGACCGACAGGGACGACCGAGCCCCCGGGTCGGTTCCAGCCTGGCACGGGGCGCATTCCTCGGCCTGGTCCCGAGTTTCGGTCGTTTGTCTCAGCGGTGGCGCGGGTCTGTCACTTTCCTCGGCCTGAGCCCGAGTTTCGGTCGTTCGGTTCCAGCGGTCGCGGTGGTTTGTCACTTTCCTCGCCCCGGGGTGTGTCTGACCGCCTGTAAAACGTGGCAAACCTCCCGAAGCGCCCGCACCTTGGCCACATAAGTGACGATGGCCGCTGCGCCAGCCACCGGGAAACGATGAAAAGGGCAGGCTGCGCCCGCTGGGAGCGTGCGGCGAGGGTGGTCAGTAGACCGCACCTATATTTCGCTTTTCTGACCAGCTGTAGCGAAATGCACGGATTATTGAATACCCACATTCAGGTGCAACACGATTTCATGGCCGCGGGTGGCGAAGCCCCGCCATGGTGACTTATGTGTACGAGGTCGCCGCGTGGCGCGAAGCTTGTCACCTAGTCGTGATTCCCACGGTGGGCGTTCGGGTCGCGCAGGCGATTTCACCAGAGCTCGTTCCGCGCTCGAGCGTAGTTCCGGTCAGTACGCGGGAATGTGCGCGCTGGTCCCGACGGTGGGTTGAATCCCGTGCTGGACGCCGTAGACCTGCATGTAGATCGCGTAGCCCACGTCCATCGCCAGCAGCAGCGTGACCGTGACAAGGGCGAGACGACGCCGGTCCTGCAGCACGGTGGCCGCGGCGACGTAGAACACCGGGGCGGCGAAGAAGATGATCCGGCCCCAACCGAAGGCATACGTCATCGCCGCCGCGCACAGAACGACCAAGACCAGTCCGCGCCGGGCGAACCGGCTGCTCGGCAAGGCGAATGGCGCGATCAGCCAGAGAGGACCGTAGGCGATGGCCAGCCGTCTGAGCTCCATCCCCACGTCGCGGCCGGACAGGCCGCGCTGAATGATGTGCCACCGAGCGGCGAGAAATGAGCCCGAGTAGCCCGGTATGTACTGACGCGCGACGGCGTCGACCGAGGTGCGGATTACGGCGTAGAGCGCGAGCGGAGCCACAGCGACGAGCGCGACGTCGAGGAGTGCCTCAAGGTCGAACAGCCGCGTCGCCCACACCGAGTAGGCCAGCGGGATGAGGAACAGGCACGACTCGTGCACGGTGGCTCCGATGAGGAGGGTCACGCCCAGCGCGAGCCGCTGGCGGCGCACGATGAACAGCGAACCGAGCGTGATGATCAGCACCGCGGCGGCGTCGACGCTACGGCCGTGGCGGAGCAGAACGACCAGCAGCGTGGGGGATAGGGCGAAACCGACGGCGAGGCCGGTGGCGAGAGCGGGGGAGATGTCGAATTCATGCAGGAGGGCGTACATCGCCCCGCCGCCGGCAGCGATCGCGAGCAGCGCCAGCAGGGTGAACGAAGTCGCGTGCGAGAAGGGCAGGATGTGAACCAGCCATGGCACGCCGATCCGGTAGGCGTAGGGGAAGTTGTGCGGGCCGCTCGGATGGGAGGCCATCCGCTCGTAGAACCGCTCGTCGCCGCTGATCCCGTGCTCGTGGCGCAGAACCAGGTCGGCCAGCCCGGCCAGCACCAGGCACAGACCGGCCACCCATACCGGCCCGATGCGTCCCCGGATGCCCTCGTCGCGCACGGGGCGCGCGACGCCACGGGGCTCAGTGTCCGACAACGAGGTCATTCGACTCTCCGGAAGGTATTGCAAGTGCGCCGCTCGTCCGCCGCGCCCGAGAGATTGGCGCGATCGGCATCGACCCGCGACCGCGAGTAGTGTCAACGTTCGGTACGCGTGGACTGGTCGAAAGGAGCTGGGGATGACGTTTATCGAGGCCGTGCCGGAGAGCGCGGCGGGCGGGTCGGCAGCGGAGATGTATGAGACCGATCGCGATGCATTCGGGTTTCTCCCGAACTTCACGCGGGCCTTCTCGCTGCGGCCCGACGTATATAGAGCCTGGCGGCAGCTCAACGGTGCCGTCAAGGCGAACATGGACCCGCGTCGCTACGAGCTCGCCACCATGGCGGCGGCGCGGCGGCTGCGCTCGAGCTACTGCGCGCTGGCCCATGGCCGGGTCCTGGTTGACAACTACCTCGATGCCGACACGGTGACGCGGCTGATGGCCGACCATCGCCGCGCCGGCTTGGCTGAGGTCGATGTGGCGGTGATGGATCTGGCCGAGAAGGTCGCGGCCGATGCGACCTCGGTCGATAGCCAGGACATCGAACGACTCCGGGGTCTCGGCTGCAGCGACGCCGACATTCTCGACGTCGTACTGGCGGCGGCCGCGCGGTGCTTCTTCAGTAAGGCGCTCGACGCGTTGGGAGCGGCTCCAGACGCCCTGTATTCAGAACTCGACCCCTCACTCCGCGCGGCACTCACCGTCGGACGCGCCATCGAGGGCGATAGCTAACGCTTCACGCGCTGCCGGCAGGTTTCTTTCGGTCCGAGGTAACGAATCGTCGGCGTCCGGACAATTGACAGTTGCATGCCGCGATTTCGCATGGTCGCCGAGCGCTCCCCTCGCGAGGACTTCGAGGCGCTGTTCATGACCTACCACTGGCCGGTAAGGGCATTCATCCTGCGCCGGGCGCCGCCGGCGATGGTGGACGATCTCGTCGCGGAGACCTTCCTGGTCGCGTGGCGCCGCTTCGATGAGATCGGCGCCGACGCGCTCCCCTGGTTGCTGGGGGTCGCGCGGCGGGCGCTGGCCAACCAACTCCGGGCCGAGCGCCGGCGCGGCGCGCTGGCCAGCCGGCTGAGCAGTCTGTCGCGTCCCTCGCCGGAGAGCTGGGAGCCGCCGGCGGAGATGGGGACGGACCTGGCTCACGCGCTGCGACGGCTGTCCGAGCGCGAGCGCGAGGCGCTCCTCCTTGTGGCCTGGGACGGGCTTGACGCCAAGCGCGCCGCCCAGGTCGTGGGGTGCACAGCGGCTACGTTCCGGGTCCGCCTGCATCGCGCGCGTCAGCGCGTGGCCAGAGAGTTGGCCGACGATGCGGGCCGGCTGGCCCATGGTCCTATGGTCCAGGAGGTTCGATGATCTCGAGCGATCCGATCCTTGACCGCGTTGCCGGCGCCAATCCCGTTCCGGCGGGGGCTCCGAGAACGGCGGGCGAGCGGGCGCAGGCGCAGCGACTGCTCGAGCGCGTCCTGGCCTCACCTCGCGGCGGCGAGCGGCGGCGAGGGCCGACCGTGCGTCGCCTGGCGGCTCTGTCGATGCTCGCCGCCGTATCCGCCACGGTCGCGGTACTCGCGATGTCCGCCGGCCACCACACGGTGAGTAAGCGGCCGATGCCCGACGTCGCCGCGACGCAGCCTCGTCACCCACATCCGGCGGTCACACCGCGCCGGCCCCCGCCAGTGCCGAGAACCCGTCGGGCGCAGCGTCACCAAGCCGACGGGACGCCGCCTCCGGCCACCCTCGCGCCACCGACCAATTACGAGGCTCAGAACGCATCCGGGTCCACGACGGCGGCTGCACCACCGGCCCCAGCACCAGAGCGAGCGCCGGCGCCGACGGTCAGCGGCCCCCGCACGACGCCGCGCCGGCACCGCGGCCTCAATCCCACGAGTCAGCCGCCGACGTCGGCCGGTCCGGGCGTGTCGGCGGGACCGGCGCGACCACTCCCAGCGCCGCACCGCACCCATCCCCGCAGACCCTCCAGGAGGTCGCCATGAAGACCCGACCCTCGCCTCAACGGACTGTCCTTCTGGCGGCGCTGGCCGTCCTGATGGTCGTGGGCGGCGCCGCCGCGGCGAGCGGCCCGCGCGTCGTGCGGGGCGTGCGGGTGGCGCATTGCAGCCGACGAAGTCCGTCCGACGTCGTGGCGCCCAACCACTGGCCGGCGGCTCGGCGCCATCTCGCGCCGCGCGGGCCGAGCGCGATCCGCCTGTGTCGCTACTCGGGACTCAACGATCATCCGCCCCTCACGCTCGTGAGCTCCGGGCTCGTCGGGTCCTTGCGAGCCAGACAGCGGCTCGTCAAGCGCTTCAACTCGCTGCCGCTCCCGCCACCGATCGCCGCGTGTCCCAGCGACTCGGGCGCTGCCATCGTCGCCCACCTGGCCTATCGCGACGGCCGTGCGGTGACGATCAGGGTTGGCCTGGATGGGTGTCTATTGGCGACCAACGGCGATGTGTGGCGGACCGCTGCGGGCTCGGTCGGCGATCGGCTGATCGCCCAGCTCGAGCGACTGAGCGATCCGCCACACCCTTGATAACCGCTCAGTGCAGGAGCTGGAGTGAATTGGCTGCGGGTCCACTGCCCGCGTCGTTGACGAAATAGATCCCTCGGTTCGACGGCGCGATGGCCAGGCCGAAGAGATCACCTGCGCCATTGGCGACCAGCGTCTTGGTCGCCGCCGTACGGCCGCCCGGAGTCGTCTCGATCGAGTTGCCGTCGGCGCCGTTCATGGTGATGACATCGCCGTTCGGCGCGACGGCCAGGCCGAGCGGATCGTTGAGCGGGCCGCCCTTGGCCACGGTCGCGCCACCACCGCCGAGCGCGGAGTTCCGGGTCAACGCGTCGGGGACGGCGGCGATGCGGTTACGGGCCGAGTCGGCGACGTAGAGCACGTCGTGACGCCCGAGGCCCACCCCGGTCGGCCCGACGATCAGGGCGGCTGGATCGGTGTGCTCGGTGAATCCCTTGGCGATCACCTGGTTGGAGGTCACAACGGGGGAGCGACCCTTGCGGATCCGAAGCCTGATCCGGACCACGGTCCCGCGATGCACCTTCTTGCCCATCGCGGCGACGGTCCCGTTGAGAACGTTGGTCACGAACAGGACGACATGGCGGCCTCGGTCGACCGCGGTCATGTCCCATGGTCCGTTGATGTCGCCGCCGGAGATCGTGGCCACGACGTGGCCACGGGAATTGAGAATCGTCAGCGCGCCGGCGGTGGCGGCGCTCGACATACCGCCGGGTGCGGGCAGGCTCCCGACGATCACGAAACCGCTCTTGAGCGCCACCAGGGCCGTTGTGAGACCGACGGCGTTGGTCGACGTGGGCGGCGGGACGACGGCGAACACGCGGGCAGGACCGCTGCGCGAGGTCTCCATGATGCTCGAGCCCGTTCCCTGCTGATTCTGGGCGTTGTTGAAATTGCTGACCAGGACGTCGCCGCGGACCAGCTTGCCCATGCTGCGCGGGACAACGGCGACTCCGTACGGGTTGACATCGCCTTTGGCCTTGCCGCGCGCCGGGACCATCGAGGCGATGGTCCGAATCTTGCTGAAGCGGGCGAGGAAGGGCTTGCCGCTGGCCAGGGCTGGGGTGGCCGCCACCGCCACTGCAACTACAGCGAGAACGAGCAAACGGGAGCGTCTGGGGGCGAGCTTGTGCACATCACACCTCTCAATCGGACGTCAGGCGGGCTGGACGCACACCTCCCCAACCCGTAGGACGCCGACCGGGCGCCGATCCTTCCCGAGAATTCTTGAGTCGCTCGACGGCACGAAGGCGAGCACGGCGATGGCCGATGGCATCGAGGTCCCGATCCGTGTTAGGTGCCCGGGGTCGCTGGGTAGCGTGTGAGCGTTCACAGTCTGACCCGATCCGGCGTCGGGTAGGTCCGGTTGCGCCGGGTTGACGGTCACCGTCCAAACCTTCCGGCAGGTCCGTGATTGTGCGAGATGCGCCGTGAGCAACCGCTCACGCCGCGGCTTCGTGCGGCCGTTCCGGCCGGGCTGTCCAACAACGTCGACTGCTCATGCAGCCGGGGGCATGTGCAGCCAGAGAGGAGAGTTATGCACCACGGCCCTCTCAGCAGCAGGAAGCTGCTCGCCGCCCTCTCGGCCGCGGCACTGAGCCTCGGTCTGATTGCGGTGATTGCGGTGGGCGCGTCCGCCCGGGCCCATCACGGGCAGGCGGCCAAACATGCTCACAAGACGTTCCATGGCCGCGGCGGTCTGCGCATCACCAGTCAGGACTGGGGCTCGGTCCCCGCCCATCCGCCGGTCAACCAGAACCAGGAAGCCACGCTGTTCACGCTGTCCAATGGCCACAGGATGAAGGTCAACATCACCAACTACGGTGGCGTCGTGCAGTCGATCTGGGTGCCCGACCGTCACGGTCACCTCGCCGACGTGGCGCTCGGATTCTCGAAGTTGAGCGACTACGTCAACGATTTCCAGAATCAGCCGTGGCCCGCCGCGGGCGGCTCGGGTGACACCTACTTTGGCGCCATCATCGGCCGTTATGCGAACCGAATCGGATTCGACGCAGCTCACAACCACGCGGGGTTCACGCTCAACGGCACGTTCTATCCGACCCCGGAGAACAACGGTCAGAACACCCTGCACGGCGGCCCGGATGCCTACAACACCCAGGTGTGGAACGCAACTCCGAGCATGGGACGCAACTCCGTGTCTCTGAAGCTCACGTACACCGATCCGAACGGTTACAACGGCTTCCCCGGCACGGTGACCAACACGGTCGTTTACACGCTGACGCAGGGCAACGCACTGCGCATCCGCTATCACGCGACCACCGACGCACCCACGGTCATCAACCTCACCAACCACACGTACTTCAACCTGGCCGGTGAGGGGTCCGGGGATGTGTACAACCAGCGCCTGCGCATCAACTCCAAGACGTTCCAGCCGACCGACGCCAACCAGATCCCAACCGGATTTGCCTCGGTGGCGGGCACGCCGTTTGACTTCCGTTCGCTGAAGCCGATCGGCCGTGACATCGGCGATGCCAGCGCCCCGCAGGGCGACCAGCTGACCACCGCCCACGGGTATGACCACAACTGGGTCCTGAACGGCTCGGGCATGAAGCTGGCCGCGGTGGCCGCCGATCCCGCCAGTGGTCGGGTCCTGCGGACCTACACGACCGAGCCCGGCGTCCAGTTCTATTCGGGGAATTTCCTCGTCGGGGACCTCGTCGGCACCAGCGGTCACGCCTACCGCCAGAGCGATGGATTCACGCTGGAGACCCAGCACTATCCAGACACCCCGCATCACATTGGCCAGGCGGGGTGGCCGTCGGTCGTGTACACGCAGTCGCGGCCGTTCAACTCGACAACCATCTACAAGTTCACCACCGCCGGCCGCGGCCAGTCGCGTCACTGACCGCGCGTAACCCGAGTCGCGCTCGGGGCATAACTCGCTCCGGAGCGCACGCGTTCTCAGGGTGAAAGGGAGGAGGAGGCCGGGCCGCCTGAGCGGCCCGGCCCCTCGACCCTCTGGGGGCAGTCCGCGCGGCGGCCCGGGTTCCGTCTCGGCGCGAGCGGGGGAACGTGAACGTGAATGAAACTCGCCTCGGCCGTCGGCGCGAGTTTCACAACGACGGCGTCCCGCGCCGTCAACGTGCAACTCGCGTCTCGGGGCGTCGGCGGGCTTCACGTTGACCGGCGGCGTGCTGGCGGGCGAGTCCCCGCAGTGGTTTGGCTGGCTCGGGGCCTCGGAACGGTTGGCTGGGGGAGGGGTGGGCCCTGGGGCTGCGCGCCCCCCGGCTGGCGCGTCCGAAGTCCGTTGGACAGGCCGCAGCAGACGTTCGCCCCTCCTCCCAACGCCACCCGCCCACCCGGGCGCAAGCGCGGCCTGGAGACCACATTGCGACCCGCAACCGCGGCCCACGCTAGCGTTCCCTGACATCAGGTGGCGAGCAGTGACAGCGATGACGGCGCTGGTGATGGTGGGGTGTGGATCCCGAGCCACACAGTCGACCAATCCCCAGCCCGTCAAGACGACGACGACGACCACGATCCCGCAGGGCCATCCCCAGGCGGTGGAGCCGGTGGCGGGCGATCCCGGTACGCCCAAGGCGAAGAGGACGAAGCGGCATTCGAGCCCCGCCGGCCAGTCGACCCCGGTCGGGCCGCCGACGATGCCGGCCACCGACACGAAGGCTCCGGCCGTCGGGGCGCCCACCGACGCGCAGGTCAAGGCGGCGATCGCGCAGTTCCAGCTCGCGGTGGCGAAATATCATCTCGATCGCCTGAACCTGTCCGGAGCACTGCTGAACCCGGCCCAGCTGCCGCCCGGCCAGTACAACGTCAGCATCGCCTCGGTCTACACCGATTACGGCCTGCCCGTGGCGTGCGGTGGGGTGCTGCACGTCGCCGAGCTGGGGGTGGCGAACAAGACCCTGCCGTGCGGCACCGAGGTCGTCTTCGTCTACGGCAAGCGCGCCGTCCGCGTTCCCGTCATCGACCGCGGCCCCTACATCGCGGGGCGGGAGTGGGATCTGACCGGCGCCACCGCGGAGGCGCTTCATTTCCCCGGGCTGGGGCCGATCAAGTGGCGGCTCGGATAGCGCCGCGAGTGGAATTTCTCCATCGCTACACCAGCCCAGACCAGATCAGGTCACGAACATGCGCGCCTCGAGCCGCGCGTGGGCGAGCGCCGCGACCTCGAGCTCGGGGGCCGTGGAGCTGAGCTGATCGAGCCCGAGCGAGGTCGCGAGCTCGCCGGCGCGCTGTAGCGCGGGTGCGAGCCCGGCCAGCATGAGCTGCGCGCGCACGGGGGAGAGGGCGCCGAGGCGGAGCGCCGCCGACAGCAATCCAGCCGCCGTTCCGCGCAGCTCGACGAGCACGGCCTGGCGCGCCGTGAGTCCGAGCGCCCGCGCCAGCGAGCCTTCGACGACGGCGAGGTTGCCATCGGTCTCGCCCCGCGCCACCAGTGCGCCGAACCCTGTCACCAGCGGGTCCTCGCCGGCCAGATTGCCGGCCAGCCGCGCGAGCTGACGCCCGCAGGCCCGCGAGGCGTCACGCGACGACGGGCTCAGCTTGCGAGCGGTCAGGATCTCGTCGAGCTCGGCCAGGGCGGCGATCGACCCGGCGCCATGCGCGTGGGCGAGCACGACGCCGTCGAGCGTCGCCACCGACTCGCCCACGAACGCCTCGACCAGTTCCGCGAGCGTTTCCGCGGTGGCATCCGGGTGGTCCCGTAGCCACGCCTCGAGGCCGTGGGAATGGACGAACCGCCCGATCGGCAGCGCGCTGTCGGCCAGCTGGAGCGCGGCGAGAAACGCCTGGTCTTCTGTCATCCGGACCCGCGGTGCGCGTGCCCCACCGATAGCGGCGCGGTGGCGCCGAGGGCGACGGCGCTGACCGCCATGGTCACGCCGTCGAGGCCCAGCGCCTCGACGGTCGCGCGCGCGACGCGCTCGCTCGTGGTCAGCGGCACGCGGACCTCTCCCTCGGCCACGTCGACCGGAACGTGCTGGTTTCCGAAGGCGTGGCCGATCGCGGTGGCCTGTTGTACGAGCTGCGCTCCCGGCAGGGACAGGTCGAAGCGGATCAGGAGCGTCGGTTCCGGCGAGCGAGTGACCACGAGCAACCGCTCGCCGTCATCGTCGAGAACGGCGCCGTCGGCCAGATAGGAGTCTGGTCCGAGGTCGATGGCCACATCGGTTCCGTCGGCGGCCGTGCGTCGCAGGCGCCGGCGGGATGCCTCGTCCCACGCGACCGGCACCTCGACGCGGCGGCGACCGGCGAACTCGGCCTGCCCAGCGTCTCCGCGCAGCTGTGTGACGAAGACGGTCACGGCGTGCGGTCGGGCGGCGTCACGGGGTCGGCGCGCGATCGAACAGGATCGCGTGCCGGAGCGCGGCGAACACCGGATCAGCGCCGCCTGAATCGGTCAGGTCCGTAAACAGCGAGGGGCGGTCGGGTCGGGCCACGGCGACGTCGCCCCGCATCCGCTCGAGGTCGGCGCCGACGTGGGGAGCCAGGTCGATCTTGTTGACGACGAGCAGATCTCCGCGCAGCATCCCGAGACCGCGCTTGCGCGGGATGTCATCTCCCGCCGCGGTGTCGATGACGTAGATCCAATAGTCCACGAGCTCATTGGTGAACGTTGCCGCCAGGTTGTCGCCGCCGGACTCGATGAGGATCACGTCGAGCGGCCCATGCTCTTGCTCGAGCTGCTCCGCGGCGTCGAGGTTGGCCGAGGGATCCTCGCGGATGGCCGTGTGGGGACAGGCTCCGGTCTCCACGCCGACCACGAGACCGGGGTCGATCAGCCCGCTGCGCTGGACGCGCTCGGCGTCCTCAGTCGTGACGAGGTCGTTCGTGATGACGGCCACCCGCAGCCCGGCGGAGGACATCAGCGGGAGCAGCCGTTCGATCAGGCGTGTCTTGCCCGACCCCACAGGCCCGCCGATGCCGATTCTGAGAGCCGATGCTGACGTGGACACGATGCGCGCGACCGCGACAGCGCCGCTAGCGGGGATACGCCGCGCGGATGCCGCCGTCCACGTTGAGGATATTCCCCGTGCTCTTTCCGGAGCGTCCCGGGGAGGCGAAGTGAAGCACGGCCTGGGCCACGTCCTCGGGCAGCACGTTGACCCGCAGCGTCGTGCGGTCGCGGTAGTAGGCGGCGAGCTCACCGGGAGTGATGTTGTAGGCGGCGGCCCGCTCCTCGCGCCAGCTCGAGTTCCAGATGCGGGATCCCTCGATCACCGCGTCGGGGTTGACGACGTTGACGCGGATGCCGTGAACGCCCCCTTCCTCGGCCAGACACCGCGCCAGGTGCACCTCGGCCGCCTTGGCCGCCGAGTAGGCGGTCGCGTTCGGCCCCGCCACGAGCGCGTTCTTCGAACCAATGACGATGATGGCCCCGCCGCGATTCTGCCGGCGCAGGAGCGCGAAGGCCGCGCGCGCGGCGAGGAAGTAGCCCGTGGTCAGGACAGCGTGGATCCGTTCCCAGTCGGCCAACGTTGTCTCCTCGATCGGCGCGCTGGCGGCGACACCCGCGTTCGAGACCACGATGTCGACCCCCCCAAACGCGGCCACGGCCGTGGCGAATGCCTCCTGCACCCCGGCCTCGGTCGTGACGTCCCCGGCCACCGCTACGCCCCGATCGCCGAGGGCTTCGACGGCCGCGCTGGCGCCCGCGGCGTCGATATCGAACCCGACCACGCAGGCGCCCGCCGCGGCCAGCGTCTCGAGGACCGCGCGGCCGATGCCGCCGGCCGCTCCGGTGACGAGCGCGACCCGTCCCTGCAGCTCGCCGGGCGGGGGGCGCAGCGAGAGCTTGTAGAGCTCGAGCGGCCAGTACTCGACGGCGAAGCTCTCGCGCTCGGTGAGTGAGACGAAGCCGCCGAGGGCCTGCGCTCCCGCCATCACCTCGATCGCGCGCAGGTAGAGGTCGCGCGCCAGGCCCGCGGCGACCGTCGACGTCCCGGCCCCGATGAGCCCGACGTTCTGGATGAGAATCACGTTGGCGTCGGCGTCGG
This sequence comes from uncultured Solirubrobacterales bacterium, assembly GCA_963734775.1. Taxonomy (GTDB): domain Bacteria; phylum Actinomycetota; class Thermoleophilia; order Solirubrobacterales; family Solirubrobacteraceae; genus Palsa-465. Next base: position 145,223 of record CAVTJE010000029.1, on the reverse strand, counting down.
CTCGCTGATCGGCCGGGTCGGCGTTGCGCTCGAAGTAGACGTCGTATTGGCTTCGGTACAGCGCGGCCAACTCGGGGATCCGCGCCGCCAGCTGCTCGATTGTTTCCGAGTCGGGGTCGAACGGCACCCACAGCGGAAGCCGCTTGGTGTGGACGAGATGGTCGGGACACGCAGCACCGACTTCGACAAGTGCAGCGGCTTCGCGCGAGGAGACGAACTGCTGGACGCTGTCCGACATATCCGGCGCCAGCACCTTGGCCCGCTGGCTGGAGACAGCCCCCCGGACGACGGGCAGAATGGCGTCGAGGAGCGCTGGCCGCGCGGCGCCGTCAACCCGAGCCGCGGTCGCCTGGCCACCGAACCGGGGCGTGTCAGCCGCCCGCGAGTTGACGAAGTCGGCGGCGCGATTGATCACCTCGATCGTTCGCCTGTACGCCTCCTCGGCGGTCTCGCCCCACACCACCAGCCCGTGCTTGGCCAGCACGATCAGCCGCAGCGATGGATTCGTGCGCACGGCGCTCCCCACCTGCTTGGCCAGCGTGAAGCCGGGTCGGATGTAGGGGATCCAGGCCGCCTCGCCGCCGAAGCACTCGCTCAGGCGTCGCTCGCCGTCGTCGGCGGCGGCGATGGCGTTGATGGTGTCCGGGTGAGTGTGATGGACGTGCGCGGCGGGGATGAACGCGTGGAGGAGGGTCTCGATCGAGGAGCGGGGAGATCGGGGGTCGAGCTGGCAGCGGACCAGGTGGTCGACCATCTCCTCGTCGGTCATCGCCTCGCGCTCGAATAGCGGCAGCGTGTCGTCGAGGCGAAGCTGGGTGAAGTCCTCGCGCCCCATCGTGGCCAGATCGCTGCCCGAGCCCTTGACCCAGATCGTCTCGAGCTCGCGGCCGAGATGGTCGTGGTCGAGGCCCTTGGCCGACGTGTTGCCGCCGCCGAAGTTGGCCACGGCGCGATCGGCGCCGAGCAGGTGGGAGGCCAGCAGGACCTGGTCGAGCACGTCGTCGGGAACGCCGCCGCGGGGTGGGCCAGCGGTCGTCGGCCAGCGCAACCAGACGGGGCAGCGTGCTCACCGGCCCCACCCTCCGGCCACCGTCTCGCTACCACCCCGCGTGGCGGCGCTCCGAGCGGCGTAGCCCGATGCCCGGATCTCCTGAACCGGGTCCGCGCTGGCTCCGAGGGCCACGCGCACCTTGGCGCACAGCGGCCTCACGTCGGTTTGGTAAGCGTCGAGGAGCCGTTCGTGACCGCCCAGGACGTCGCCCGAGTGCTGTGCTGCCGCCAGCGCGCCGCGATCCACGAGCAGCGCCTTGGCGTACGCCTCCTGCAGATTGACGACGCTGAGCACCATCGCCTCGACTTTGGCCTCGACGTTGTGGGCCTGGTCGATCGTCAGGCGCGGGAGGGGCCGCCCGCTCCCCACCAGCTCGTAGCAGATCAGGAACAGCTCGAACGGGTTTGCCGATCCGAGGATCAGGTCATCGTCGGCGTACTTGCGGCTGTTGAAGTGAAAGCCGCCGAGTCGCTGCTCGTCGGAGAGGATGGTGACGATCTGTTCGACGTTCGTGCCCTGGGCGTGGTGCCCGAGGTCGACGAGGACACGGGCGCGCTCGCCCAGCCTCTGGCAGACGAGGAGCGACGACCCCCAGTCGGCGAGGTCGGTGGCGTAGAAGGCGGGCTCGAACGGCTTGTATTCGAGCAGCAGCTCCTGCTCGGCGGGCAGCGCAGCGTACACCTGTTGCAGGCACTCCAGAATCCGGTGACGTCGCTGGCTCAGGTCATCCTGACCGGGGTAGTTGATGCCGTCGGCGAACCACAGCGACTGCGCGGTGGAGCCGAGTTCGGTGGCGAAACCGATGCACTCGATCAACTGGTCGACGGCCTTGGCGCGAATCCGCTCGTCGGGATGGGAAATCGAGCCCAGCCGGTAGTCCGGATCCTGAAACAGGTTCGGGTTCACGGCGCCGATCCGCAGACCCTTGGCGACCGCGTGGTCGCGAATCGCGGAGAGGTCGTCGTGGTGGTCCCAAGGAAAGTGCAGCGCCACGGCGGGCGCTGTGCCGGTCACGCGATGTACCTCGGCCGCGTCGTCGATCCGCTCGAACACGTCGCGCGGCCGCCCCGCCTGCTGGAAGGTGGCAAACCGCGTGCCCGAATCGCCGTAGCCCCACGAGGGTGTCTCGACCTGTAGGCCGGCCAAGGAGCGCTCGACGCCCGGCACATCATGTCCGGCGTCGGCCAGCCGGTGGGTCAGGTGTTCGTAGCTGCGATCCGAGCCGCTCATGCCAGCGCACTCGGGCTCGGGTCGTGGGCGAAGCCGGTGACGCCGGCGAACCGACGGAAGTTCTCCTCGGCGATAGAACCGTCTCGGCCGGGTTCGAAGCTCCGCAGTCGCGTCGAGCGGCCGGACAGCTCGCGCAGCTCGGCCAGCGAGCTGAACTGGCCGGTGGCGCGCGCCTGGACGAGGATGTTGCCGAGTGCGGTGGCCTCCACCGGACCGGCGAGCACCGGTCGTTCCAGGGTCGAGGCGGTCAGCTGGCACAACAGCTCGTTGCGAGCGCCGCCACCGATCACGTGGACCATCCGGATGCTCCGGCCGATCGCGCGTTCCAGCCGCTCGAGCACGATGCGGTACTTGCAGGCCAGCGACACCAGGGCCGAGCGCACGAACTCGCCGGGCGTCGCCGGGCGGCGCCTGGTCGGTGGCTCGGCAGGCGTCGGCGATCCGCGCCGGCATGTCGCCGGGGGCCAGAAACACCTCATCGTCGGGATCGAACACGCGGCACGTCGGCCCGTGCGTCGGCGGCCAGCGCGAGCAGCTCGCCGTAGTCGCACGCGACCCCCTGGGCGTTCCAGTGGCGCCGGCACTCCTGCACCAGCCACAGCCCCATCACGTTGGCCAAGCAGGCGGGTCGTGCCGTCGACGCCCCGTTCGTTGGAGAGGTTGTAGGCGCACGCCTCGGCTGTGAGGACCGGCTGCCCCAGCTCGACGCCGAGCAGCGACCACGTGCCCGACGACAGCACCGCCGCATCCGGTCCTGCGCACGGGTGCGGCCACGAACGCCGAGGCCGTGTCGTGGCCGGCCACGGCGTGAACGGGGACGCCGACCGCCTGACCCGCGGTCGTGTGGATGCCCAGGACCGGTCCGAGCGTGGTCCCGGGTTCGATCGGCTCTCGCGCGAACGGTCGCGCGGGCAGGCCCAGCCGCCGGATCATGTCGCGGGCCCAGTTGCCGCTCCGGGCGTCGAGCAGGCCGGTCGTCGAGGCGGCCGTCGCCTCGTTGACCAGAGCTCCCGCTGAGCCAGTAGGAGAACAGGTCGGGGATCAGGGCGATCCGATCGGCCGAACGCAGCGTCATCGCCGAGCTGCACTCATCGGCGAGCAGCTGAAAGACGGTGTTGATCGGAAGCGTCTGGATGCCGGTCACCGCGTACAGCTCGGTCGCGCGGCACCCGCTCGTGCGCGCGCGCGACCATGCCGTCGGTGCGCGGGTCGCGGTAGTGGAAGGGAGGGCCGAGCATCCGGCCGTCGGGCTCGAGCAGGGCGTAGTCGACTCCCCAGGCGTCGACGCCGACTCCGGCCAGCGGGGCGCTCGCGGCCGCGCGCCGCAGGCCGCCCAGGATCTCCTGCGAACAGCCCGAGGAGGTTCCAGTGCAGACCGTCCGGAAGGCGCACCGGGAATGTTGGGGAAGCGGTGGACTACGTCGAGGGCGACGGCGTCATCGTGGATCCGGCCGACCACCACCCTTCCGCTCTCCGCGCCCAGGTCGACAGCGGCGTAGGCGGTCAGTCGCTCAAGCGATCACTCCACGCATCTGCACGCGTGCGCCCGTGCGCTTTGAGCCGTGCGATTTGTGCCTTGGTCAAGTCTGCCGCCGAGCACCAGCGTCAGACGCGTCGCAGCCGGCGATCAGATGCGAGCCGCGCGCTGGCAGCTTCTCCGGCTCGAGCAGCAGAATCGACTCCTCGGCCCGTTCGATCATCGCGCGCTTGACCTCGCACTCGAGCGGGTCGGGGTCGGTCAGAGACCCGTCGCTCGGCGATCCCCTTGACGCTCAGGAACAGCTTGTCGGCGAAGTGCTCGCGAATCGCCCGAACGGCGACCGGGCCCACGAACGACAGCGTCAGCTTGTCGCAGCCACCCACCGACGCCGATGAGCTCGACGTTGGCCTCGGTCGAGGTGAACAGCTGCATCACCGGGACCGAGTTGGTGATGATCGACGCCGCGATTCCCCGGGCGACGATCTCGCGCGCCGCGTAGTAGCCGGACGACGAACAGTCGATGAACACGGTCTCCCCGGGCTCGACCAGCGCGCGCGGCGGCGCGAGCCAGGCGCTCCTTGGCCTCGACGTCGAGATCGAGTCGCTGAGTGAACGAGTCCTCGTGCGCGGCCAGACCGGGGGCGACCGCGCCGCCGTGGGTGCGCTTGGCGAGGCCCTGGCGGTCGAGCTCGCGCAGGTCGCGGCGGATCGTCATCGAGGAGACCTGGAACTCCTGCTCGAGATCGGCGACCGAGCTGCCGCCTCGGGACGCAGATGCTCGGCGATCGCACGACGGCGGACTTCGGGAAGCAAGTGTGCTCGTTTTGGGACATCTTGCGTTCGATCAGTCGAACGTATCGGTAGCGTAGCACATCGAACGTGATCGACACATAGTCGATCATCGCCGACATAACTTCTGTAGGCGAAGTGCCGCCTATCGATCATCGGATCGAGCAGCCGATTGCATGGGCGCCGTCGAGGGGCCCCGGGCCCTAAGGAGGAGATTGAGATGTCAGTCCGTTCCGAACCGCCTGCGGCCCCGCTCGACAGCCTTCAGAGCGCCGGACAGCGGGTTCTACGCCCGCAAGGCATCGGGCCTCGTGCGCGAGCTGTCGCTGCGCGACTCGGTGTTGCTGAACCTGTGCTGGATCAGCATCCCGCTAGGGCTCGTCTACATCACCCAGATCGGCGGCCTGTTCCCGGGCATCAGCCTCGGACTGGCCTTCCTTCTGGCCGGCCTGATCGCGCATTCCGCACCTGTACGTGTACGGCAACTTCGCGGGCGCGATGCCGCGATCGGGCGGCGACTACCTGTCGATCAGCCGCTCGATCCACCCGTTCGTCGGGCTTCCTCGTGAACTCGACGTTCACCGTTCTCCAGATCTTCTCGACGGCGTTCATCATCAACTTCGTCCCGCTGTTCGCGCTGCCGTCGTTCTTCCAGACGCTGGCGATCACCACGGGCGACTCGAGCTGGGCGCACTGCGGCGAGCCAATGTCTCGACGCAGACGGGCCAGTTCCTGATCGCCACCGGGATCATCCTCGTGATGGGCGTGCTCGTCGATCTTCTGGCAGCGCGTTCGGCGATGCGCCTCTTCACCGTGCTGATGATCCTGTCGCTGATCGGCGTCGTGGTCACCGTCATTTCGCTGCATCTTCATCGACCAGAGCCAGTTGGCGAAGGGCTTCGCCAAGTTTGGCTGCGTGTCGAAGGTGATCAGCGACGCCAAGAAGGCCGGCTTTGGGTCCTCGGCCTTCAGCCTCTCGGTCACGTTCGCCTCGATCACGATCCTATTCGGCGCCATCGGCCTCGGTCAGGTGTCCTCCTACGTCGCCGGCGAGATCCGTCAGCCGGGCAAGACGATCTTCCGCGGCATGCTGATCTCGGTCGACGATCGCCGTCGGTCGGGCTGGCTGTGATCGCGTTCCTGGCCGACCACGCCTTCGGCAGCACGTTCATCAACTCGGCGCAGTACCTGTCCAACAACGGCAAGTGGACGGTTCCCGCCTCGCCGTTCGTCAACCTGTTCATCGGCATCGCGGCGCCCCACACGTGGCTGGCGATCCTCCTCGGCGTGGCGACGGTCGGCGGGGATATGCGCCATCGCCATCCCCACCTACCTGATGGCGACCCGGAACATGCTCGCGTACTCGTTCGACCGCGTCCTTCCGACGCGGTTGAGCGAGGTCAACGACCGCACGCACACGCCGATCTACGCGGTGATCATCGTGGCGATCCTGATGGTCGGGTTCCAGGCCGGGTTCGTCTATTCGGCCTCGAACTTCGTCGTCTACCTCGGTGCCAGTGGGATCGTCGTGTTCGTGCACCTTCGCGATCGTGGGCATCTCCGCGATCGTGTTCCCGTACCGGCGCAAGGCCATGTACGACGACTCGCCGATTCCGAAGGCCGAAGCTCGGCGGCGTGCCGACATTCGCGATCGTCGGGATGATCGACGGCGCGCTGATGACGCTCTATCTGCATCCTGCTCTTCACCAACGGGGACGTGACCGGGGCGACCAACCACACGGCGCTGCTGGTCCTCGGCGTGCTCGTTCTCGCGCTGGCGGCGATATGGATCATCGCCTTCGTGGCCGCGCGGAGCCGAGGGCTCGATCTCGACGTCGTGCAGAACCAGCTGCCGCCCGAATAGCTCCCTGCCGTCGACGATTCCCACACCCGTCGGGCTGTACGACCCCTTCGTCCATGCGATGGTCGACGACCCCTACCCGGTCTACCGGGAGCTGCGGCAGCGTCAACCGCTGTACCACAACGTCGATCGCGGCGTTCTGGGCCCTGTCGCGCTGGTCCGACGTGCAGGCGTCGGCCCGCGACTGGCGGCGCGTTCTCGAGCCGCGACGGGTCGGACATCGATGTCGGTGCCGACTTCTTCGGTCCCGGTGACTTCATCGCCTCCGATCCGCCCAAGCACGCGCGGCTGCGGACGGTGTTCAAGGATGCGTTCTCGCCGCGCGGGGTGGGCCGGCTCGAGCCGGCTGATCCGGCGACCAGATCGATCAGCTGCTCGATCCGCTACCTCGAGCGGGGCGGCGGCGAGTTCGTGGCCGAGGTCGCCTCCCGGCTGCCCCTCGGCGTGATCTTCGGGATGCTCGGATTTCCGGCCTGCGAGGGTGTCGAGGTGATGCCGCTCATGAACGATGTCCTGGTGCGGACACCCGGTTCCAGCGAAGTGCCGGAGCAGGCGACGCGGGCACTGCACGCGCTCGAAGACTGGATCGCCGATGCCGATCGCGCGGCGGCGCCGGCGAGGCGGCGACGACGTCCTGTCGACGATCGTCGCGGCTGAGAAGGCCGGCGAGATCCTTCCCGACGAGGTCGTCGGGATGCTGCCTGCTGCTTCTGCTCGCCGGGTTGGGAGACGACCTCCGTCCTGGCCACCAACGCCATGTGGCTGCTCGCCCTGCATCCCGACCAGCGAGCGTTGCTGGCCGAGCGAGCCGGGGCGGATCCCGGAGGCGATCGAGGAGATCCTCCGCTTCGAGTCACCGGCGCAGCAGCACATGCGCGTGGTCGCGGAGGACGTCGAGCTTCACGGCGAGACGATTCCCGCCGGGGACCGGGTCGTCCTGCTGTGGGCGTCCGCCAACCGCGACGAGCGGCGCTGGCCCGCCGCCGACGAGTTCGACATCAGGCGCGAGACGAAACGGAACCTCGCCTTCGGCGAGGGCATCCACCACTGCCTGGGGGCACCGCTGGCGCGGCTCGAGGGCCGGATCCTGCTCGAGCAGCTGCTGGCCCGCGACCCGGAGTTCGAGGCATACGATCTCGAGCGCTTCCCCGGCGTCGTCATCCGCGGCATCGCCAAGCTCGCAGGTGCGGTTCGGCTGATGTTCAAGCGACGCAAGGAACCCACCCCGAGGATCTTCTTCGCCACCGACGTCCACGGGTCCGAGACGTGCTTCCGCAAGTTCGTCAACGCCGCCGCCGCCTACAAGGCCGACGCGATCATCCTCGGCGGCGACATCACCGGCAAGCAGCTCGTGCTGATCGTGGCCGAGAACGGCGGCTGGCGGCTCGGGCGCGAACAGGCCGCGGAGGCGCTGGAGAGCCGCGAGGCACTCGAGGCGGCCCAGAAGCGGCTGAGCTCAGCCGGCCTGTATCCGATCGTCATCAGTCCCGAGGAGGAGCGCACGCTCATCGCCGATCAGTCCGCGATCGAACGGCGGTTCACCGCTGAGCGGCTCGCCCGCGTGCAGGCGTGGATGGAGCTGGCCCAGGAACGTCTGCAGCCGCTGAACATCCCCTGCTTTGTCAGCCCGGGGAACGACGACGACCGCGAGGTGGCCGAGATCCTCGACCAGGCCGAATGGGTCACCAACCCCGAGGGCGACATGATCGACATCTCGGGCCACGAGATGATCAGCTGGGGGTGGTCGAACCCGACGCCGTGGAACACGCCGCGCGAACAGAACGAAGACGACCTCGGGGCACGCCTCGACGCGATGGCATCGAGGCTGCGCGATCCCGAGGCCGCGATCTTCAACCTCCACTGCCCGCCGTATCAGTCCGGGCTCGACGACGCGCCCGCGCTGGACGAGAACATGAAGCCGATCACCAGCGGCGGGCACCTGCAGCTGCTTCCGGTCGGGAGTACGGCGGTGCGCGAGGTGATCGAGCGCTACCAACCGTTGCTCGGTCTGCACGGACACATCCACGACTGCCGGGCCATGAAGCGGCTCGGACGCTCGATGTGCATCAACCCCGGCAGCGACTACCAGACCGCGACATTGCGCGGGGCGATCGTTCAGCTCGCCGAGCACGACGTTTCGGCGTGGAGCTTGACAACTGGGTGACTAGATGGTGGAAAGTCAGCTCGTACAGTCATCCGTGATGGGACCGCAAGCTGAGATCCTCCCTGGCATCAGCGACGAGGCGCGCCGCGTGGTCGCGCACGCCACCAGCCAGGGCGAGACGCTGAGGATCGCGGGCGGGGTGGCATTTCAGCTCCGCGTGGCGGGCCGCGTGGAGCTGCCGCGCGCGCCGCTGGCCGACATCGACCTCGTCGCGCCGGCGCGGCGCGAGCGCCGCGTCGTGGCCCTGGTCACCGGGCTCGGGTACGAGGGCGAGACAGCCTTCAACGCGCGCCACGGGGACCGCCGGCTGATGTTCTGGGACCGCGCGCGGGACCGCAAGCTCGAGGTGTTCGTCGGCACGTTCATGATGTGCCACGAACTGCCGATCGCCGAGCGCCTGGAGATCGAAACCGAGACGGTGCCGCTCGCCGAGCTCCTGCTGACCAAGCTCCAGATCGTCGAGCTCAACGAGAAGGACATGTCCGATATGCACTCGTTGCTCATCACCCACGAGGTGGGCGACTCGGACGGCGAGGAGATCAACGCCAAGCGGATCGCTGAGCTATGCGGCCGCGACTGGGGGCTTCACCACACGGTCATAAAGACGCTCGAGCGGCTCGGCGAAGATCCTCCGAGCTACACGCTGACGCCCGAGCAACGCGGGCTCGTGGACGAGCGCGTCCAGCGCGTCTGTGCCGCGCGTCGACGACCAGCCCGAAGTCGATGGGGTGGAAGATGCGAGCCCGGGTGGGTGAGCGCGTGCGCTGGTACGAGGAGCCCGAGGAGGTCTAGTGGGTCCCAAGGCCTGCGCGACATCTGGTCAACGCCCGACTCGTTCTCGTTCCTCGGGGCGCCACGATGCGAGGCGACCGCCGAAGCGATCCGCGAGTGCTGGGGCGCGAGCGGCCTTCTTCGGCGCCCCGGTCGACGGCCAGGGGTTCCCCAGCGGCCGGGTACGACGCTCGGCCCCAAGGCGCTGCGCGAGGCGTCCGTGCAGTACGCCGGGGCGGCGACCATGGAGCACGGAATCGACGTGCGCGACTACTGGAGCCTGGTCGACTGCGGCGATGTGGCGCTGGCCGGGGCGGTCCCCTCGCAGCTCCACGAGATGATCGAGGAGACCGTCGGCCAGATGCTCGCAGGTGGCGCGATCCCGATCATGTGCGGCGGGGACCATTCGATTCCCATCCCCGGCGTGCGAGCGCTCGCCGCGCACGGCGCACGGGAACGTCGGCTACCTCCACATCGACGCGCATCTCGACACCGCCGACAGCCTCGCCGGCTTCAAGGACACGATGGCGTCCCCGATCTCGCGCATCGTCGAGATCCCGGGGGTCAATCCCGAGAACGTCGTGATCTTCGGCGCGCGCGGGCTCGGCAACCCGCCCGCGCTGGTCCAGCGGGCCCGGGAGCTCGGGGTTCGGGTCATCGCCATGAGCGAGATCGTCAGCCGTGGCGTGGAGGAGGCCATCGCCGACGCGCGTGGAGACGATCTGGGCCGGCACCGACCGCGTCTACGTCTCGCTCGACAACGACTCGCTCGACCCCAGCTGCGCCCCTGGGACGACCGCGCCGGAGCCTGGCGGCCTCACCTCCCGCGAGCTTCTGCACATGGCCGAGGTAGTCGGCCGGCGGGGCGTGGCCATGCTCGACATCGCCGAGCTGTCGCCCAACTTCGACCCCAGCGGCATCACGGCGCGGATCGATTGCCACTGGGTCGTGTACGTGCTCAGCGCCTACGCGGCGGCGATCGATCGCGGCGAGGTGGCGGCTCCCGGCGCCGCCGAGACCCGGAGAGCGCGTCTGTGAGCGTCGCCGAACACCCCTCGATCCCCGATCACGAGCTGCGGCAGCGACCCGGCGCGCTGGGTGACGCGCTCGGCGAAGCCGGGTTTGACGGCTGGATCGCCTTCGGCGATGACCGCGCCTGCTACGGGCCCGATCACATCCGCTATCTGGCCGACATCGAGCCCCATTTCGAGCCGATCTTCCTCGCCGGCGCGACCGGCGCCTCTGAAGCCGTGCTGCTCACCGGGCCGGAGACGATCGGGTACGCGACCGTGGTCACCGCCCGAGCGGCGATCTCCGAGATCGTCCCGATGGAGGAGCTCGCGCACCCGGAGGAGGAATACCCGACGATCTCGCTGGCCAGCGGGCTCGAGGTCCTCAGGGACCTGTTCTCCGGCGCCAAGCGGATCGCCGTGGTGGGGATGGACGCGGTCCTGCACCCCGCTTGGGAGGGCCTCATCAGGCCGCTCCAGGACGCGGGAATCGAGCTCGCCCCCGGCGATGGCGTGGCCTACCGCCTGAGGTCGGTCAAGACCGACGCCGAGCAGGCCGTGATCGATGAGGCGTACCGGATTGCCCGTGCCGGTCTCGAGGCCGCGGCCCGGGCGGTGACTCCGGGGGCGACCGAGCGCGAGGTCGCCGCCGCCGCGGAGGCGGCGATGCGTCACGCCGGGGCCGAAGGCTTTGGCATCGACACCATGGTGGCCTCGGGATTTGACAACACCTCCCCGATCATCGCCCGCTCGACGTTTCGGCGGATCGGCAAGGAGGACCTGGTCTGGGTCACTCTGGCCCCCCGCTACGAGGGCTACCACGCGGCTCTGGCCCGCCCCTTCCTGTTTGCCGCCAACCCCGATGTCGAGACGGCGATCGAGGTGGCCAGGGCGGGTCAGCGCGCCGGCGCGGAGCGGCTCGTCGCGGGCACGAAGGGGGCGGACGCGGCCCTGGTCATTCGCGAGCAGCTCGAGGGTGGTGGCACGGGCGCCGGGCTCCCGTACGTTCCTATCCACAGCATCGGCATGATCGAGTTCGAGCCGCCGATCTTCCTCTCTTCCTCCGAGGTGCTGGTGCAGGATGGAATGGCGCTCTCGATCGACGCCGCGCTGTTCCACGGACCGTGGGGCGGTTTGCGCATCGAGGACGGGTGGGCCATACGCGACGGCGCCGCGCAGCCGCGCTTTGGCGACTACGAGGACATCGTCCCGGTGATGCTGTGATGCTGCGCGTCGCGGCTCTGGGGTGCGGGGAGCACGGAACGGGCACGATCTGGCCGCTTCTGGCCCCGGCCGGGATGCAGTGCGTGGCCGCCTGGTCGCGCAGTCGCGAGCGCGTCGACGCGGCCGCGGCCCGCTTCGGGATTCCGCGCGCCTACACCGATCTCGGGCAGCTGTTCGACGAGTGCGAGCTCGACGCCGTGATCGCGGTGGTCCCGCCCGAGGGGTTCGGCGCGGTGATCCGACCGGCCCTCGAGCGCGGGCTTCACGTGTTCGCGGAGAAGCCCGGCGCCGCCACCGCCGAGGAGGCCCTGCGACATCGCGACGGCAGCTGGCGAGCGAGGCCTCGTGGGAATGGTCGGCTACATGAAGCGGTTCGGCAGCGCCTTTGCGCGCGCGCGGCAGATATCACGCGCATCCGAGTTCGGGCCCCTCACGGTGGCCAGCTTCAAATGGTCGATGGGGCCGATCAGCGACGAGCACGACTCGATGGCGAGCTGGCTGTTCGAGAATCCGATCCACCACATCGACCTCGCGAGGTACTACTGCGGCGAGCTGCACGACTGGACGGCCCACGCGGCCGGCAACGCCGCCGACGAGTTCGCCCTCGCCGTGAACGCTCGCGCCGAGGGTGGGGGCGTCGTGAGCATGCAGCTATCGACGACCGGTAGCTGGGAGCAGCACAACGAACGCGTCGAGCTCCAGGGGTTCGGCTCGGCCGTCGTCGTCGACAACGTCGACACATGCATCAGCCGGCCGCCGTCCCAACCCGAGCTCGTCTGGCGACCCAACTACACGATCCCCAGCCCCGAGACCTCGTCGGCGACGACGTGCGGCTTCCTGCCCGAGCTGCAGGCGTTCACGGCCGCGATCACCGCTGGGGCGAGCAACCCGTCGGACTTCCACAGCGCCGCGGCCACGCTCCAGGCCGTCGAGCTGCTGTGGCGGAGCATCTCCTCATGAGACTCACGTGCTCGAGCCTCAGCCTGTTCAGCCTCCCACCGGCCGAGGCGATCGCCACCATCGCCGAGCTCGGTTTCCCGGCCATGGACCTGGTTGGCATTCCGACGCTCGAGCCCTCGCATCTCGACGTCGGCCGGCGTGACCCCGCCGAGCTCGATGCTCTCGCGCGCGCCGTCGAGCGGTCCGGCATCGAGCTCGCGACGGTCGTCACCGTCCCCAGCGACGGCCTCGAGCGCTGGGACGCCGAGGAGATCGACGCTCGCGTCTCCTGGGCCGTCAGCGCCTGCCGGGCTGCCGGCGCGGGACGACTCGTGCTCGACGCCGGCAATCCGGTGCCCGGTGAGGAGATCGAGCGCCCCGAGGCGCTGGCCCGCTGGAAGGCCATGTTCGATGCCGCCTTCGCGCTGACCTCGCCGGCCGGGATCTCGCTCGTCGTCGAGGCGCCGCATACCGGCACCCTGGCCGAGCGCTTCGATCAGGTGGCCGAGCTGATGGAAGTGCTCGACAACCCTGCCGTCGGGATCGATTTCGACACCAGTCACGTCGGCCGGTCGGGCACGAGCCTCGAGGACGGCCTTCGCTTCGTCGGCAACCGGCTGGCCAAGGTCGCCCTCCGCGACATCGACGCGGACGGCGAGTTCATCCGGCCAGGGCAGGGGCGGGTTGATTTCGCCAGGCTGTTCGAGCTGTTGCGCGCACGTGAATACGTTGGTGACCTCGTGATCGAGCTGGAGACGCCGGGGATCGAGGATCCGGCCGGACAGCGCCGCGAGGTCGAGCTCACGCGGGCCTTCGTCGAAGAATTGCTGCAGCGTCGATGACGGCGAGCCGGCTCGCCCACCCGCTGGACCTCCCGGCGGTATCGCTGGCCGACCGCGATCGCAGCGAGGATGTTGCCGTCGGCGTGATCGGTTGTGGCCTGCACTCCACGACCGCGATCATGCCGTCGCTTCGGCATGCGCCCATCAGACTGGTCGCGGTGTGCGACCTCGACCGCGATCGTGCCGAGTCGGCGCGGGCACAGTTCGGGGCCGAGAACACCGAGAGCTCGATCGACGACCTGCTGGACCGCGGCGACCTCGACGCTGTGATCGTCGTCGGACCACCCGAGCTCCACGTCGCGGGAGCGGTGGCGGCTCTCGAAGCTGGCCATCACGTGTTCGTGGAAAAGCCTCCCGGCAGCACCCTGGGCGAGGCCGAGCGGATCCAGGCGGCGGCTCGGAGAGCGGGCAGGCAGGTGATGGTCGGATTCATGAAACGCCACGCCAGCGCCTACCGCCTCGTCAAGCAGGTCATGGCGGAGCCGGACTTCGGCGCCGTGACCTCGGTCGAGATGGCCTACGCCCACTGGCCAGTGTCGGGGATCCGCGTGCATCTGGTCGACATGAGCATCCACGCGCTGGACACGATCCGCTGGTTGCTCGGCGACCCGGTCCGCATGGCTGTCTTCAAGCGCTCGATCGACGACCGCCACGTCCTCACGTTGATGACCGAGCATGCTGGCGGCGGGGTCGGCCGGCTCGATCTCTCGGCGTTTGCACCGGGCGTCCAGGAACGCCTCGTGGTCACCGGCACCGACGCCGTTGTACGGATCGACAACCTGACCGTCACCTACGTGCGCCAGATCCCCGACGCCCCGGCGTTTGAGCCCAACCACCGGATCACGAGCACCTGGGCGCCGGAGTTCTCCCTGCCCGACCGCGAGAACGATGCCCAGATTCTGCAGGGCTACGCGACCGAGCTGATCGCTTTCGCGGAGGCGATCCGCAGCGGCGAATCGGTCAGCCCCTCGATCGACGATGGCGTCGCTGCGATGCGCATGATCGAAGCGATCGTCCAGGCGCCCGACGGGCTCTCGATGGTCGAGGTCTGACCGGCATGCTCGCGGCCAAGAAAACCGGACCCGGCAAGGCGGACATCATCGAGGTGGCCGAACCTCGGCCCGGCCCCAGCGAGATTCTCATCCGCGTCCGGGCCTGCGCGATCTGCGCCTCCGATCTGTGGGGCTGGCATGCGGAGGTGAGTGGCCCCGGAGCCCCCGGCGAGTGGGATGCCGACAACCCGGGACTGACCGGACACGAGATCGCAGGCGAGATCGTTGCCGCCGGTCCCGGCGCCGACGCCGCTCGTGTCGGCGAATCGGTGTGGATCGATCCCATCGCCGGGTGTGGAGAGTGCGAGGCGTGCCGCGACGGTCGCCAGACCTTCTGCCCCCGCGTAACGATCGTCAACCAGGGGTTCGCGGAGTACGTCTCGGCTCCGGAGCGGCAGTGCCGAGCCTGCCCCGAGGGCTTTGAGTACGTCGAGGCGAGCATGATCGCTGACATGGCGGGCACGCCGATCTCGGCGGTCAGCCGGGCCGCGGTGCTTTCCGGCGAATCCGTCGCGGTCTGGGGCCTCGGCCCCGTCGGCCTTGGGCTCGCGCAGGCAGCGAAGATCGCCGGCGCGGGTCGCGTGATCGGCATCGATCCGGTCGCCTCCCGGCGTGCGCGGGCCGAGCGGCTGGGCATCTCGACGATGGACCCGGGGCCCGAGGTGGTGGCGGAGCTGCGCCGGGCGTGCGGCGGCAGGGGACCCGACGTGGCACTTTGTTCGGTCGCGGCACCGGGCCCGGTTGGCTCGGCGTTCGAGAGCCTGCGCCCCGACGGGCGCATGGTCACCGTGGCCGGCTTTCCACCCGCCGGCGGCGAGGAGCGCAAATGGGTCAGCGGCAGCTGGGCGTGCGACGAGCGCCTGTGGCCCGCGGTGCTCGATCATCTCCGCACGCGCCGCTTCGTCTTCGACGACTACGTCACGCACAGCTTCCCCCTGGCGAGTATCGAGGAGGCCTTCGCGATCCGCGAGCGCGACCTCGAGGGTTCGTTCAAGGTCGTCCTCCTCAACGACTGACGTCTCCGCGTGTTCACCTCGTTGGCACCGCGTGCACTGCCGCTTCAGGTCTCGTTTGTCAGGCAGCTCGAACTGGCTCGCGCCCACGGATTCAACGCCCTGGACCTGCCGCTGAGCCGCCTTCTGGCCGATCCGGTCGAGCGGGTCGCGGAACGCTTCGCGGCGGAAGGCGTCAGGTGTGGAGGCTGGCAGTTGCCGTTCGACTACCAGGCCGACCCTCCGACGTCGGAACAGATGAGCCGGCTGCGGCGACTTGCCGAGCGGGCTGGGCGGCTGGGAAGTCCGTGGTGCTACTACTGGATCGAGCCGGCCTCTGACGAGCTGACATACACCGCCAACACGGCGCTCCACGTACGGCGCCTGCGCCCGATCGCCGACGTGCTGGCCGCGCACGGCTGCCGGCTCGGGCTCGAGCCGATCGGGCCGCAGACGCTGAGGACCGCTCACCGACACGCGTTTGTCCATACGATCCCGATGGCGCTTGACCTGCTGGCCAAGGTCGATCGTCCCAACGTGGGGTTGTTGCTCGACTGCTACCACTGGTACACGTCGTCGGGCACCCTCGCCGACCTCCAAGGGCTGACGGCGGCGCAGATCGTCTATGTCCACGTCAACGACGCCGTCGCGGGGATCGACGTCGCCGCGCAGCTCGACGACGTGCGGCTGCTTCCCGGGGCGAGCGGCGTGATTGATCTCACCGGGTTCCTCCATGCGCTGGATGCGCTCGGCTATGACGGTCCCGTGGCGGTCGAGCCATTCGATGCTGCTCTGGCCCGCGTGGCTCCGGCGCAACGCGTCGCCCTCGCCGCCGACAGCCTGCGCGCGGCCTTCGCCGCGGCGGGGCTGACGCCCGGAGTCGCGCCGGTATCCTCCCGCGCCTGAGTGGGGGAGCTGGCATAGGCAACAAATTCCCGGCCGTGTTGTACGCGCGGGCGAGCCGCGTGGGAGCTCGCCGATGAGCGACCGCCCGCCGCCGCCCGCCGCCTACGTCGCGGGACCTGGCGGCCCCCTGATCCCCGAGGAAGGGTTCTACGGCCCAGTGGCCGCAGCACCGCGGGAGCTCACGGCGGAGATGACCATCCCCGTCCGCAGCGGCTTGGCCTGGGAGGTTCCGGCCACCCATATCTGCCGCTTCTCGATCGTCGAGGGACCCCAGGTCCTCGACCTCAACCTATGGAACCGTCACGATCCCCGCGAGCGGTTCTGGGCCGCGCGGACACGCCAGTTTTACGGCGCACACCTGACCACCCGCCACCGCCTGTGGTCCAACCTCCCGTTCCTGCGACCACTGGCCACGGTCGTGGCCGACACGATCGCCTACGGCATCGACGAGGATGGCGCGGGCTGCCATGACCTGCTGGGCACGCGTTGCGACCCGTACGTCAACCAGCTCCTGTCCGGCAGCGACTACGACTTCCACTGCCACTCCAACCTGGTGCGCGCCGTCCTTGCGTGGGGCCTGAGCGAGCTCGACGTCCACGACGTGATCAACGTGTTCCAGGTCACGGGGCTCAGGTCAGACGACGAGCGCTACTTCATGAAGCCGTGTCCCGCCCGCGTCGGCGATTACTTCGAGTTGTTCGCCGAGGTTGACCTGCTGATGGCCGCGTCGACGTGTCCCGGCGGGGATCTGTCGGTCCCTCTGTGGGGGCCCGGGAGCGGTGCCGAGCCGAACTGCAACCCGATCAAGGTCGAGGTTTTCCGCGTCGCTGACCACGCGCTGTCGGGGTTCTCCCCGCCGGAGCGCGCGAGCTATCGCGGAGCGCACGGACTCCGGCACGGTCTGCGCCTACCCGCCGAGCACCCGCCGCTGACGCAGCGGTGAGGCGTGAACCGAGCCTCAGGCCCGGCTGTGTTGCCAGGCGGAGTGGGCGCTGGCCATCTCGGCCACGATGTCCGAGGTCGACACGATTCCGACGGGCGCTCCGTCGTCGCGCTTCGGGTCGACCACGACCAGGCGATGGACCTCGCGGCCGATCATCAGGTTTGCCGCGTCGGCGAGCGGAAGGTCGGGGTCGGCCGTGATCAGCGGGGCCTTCATCATCTCGGCCACCGTCTCCCGGGTCTCCGTCGGTTCGTACATGGACAGCACGTCGTGGCCGGTGATCACCCCCACCGCGCGTCCCGTCTCGTCGACGACGATGATCGACCGCGAATGACGTTCGACCATGGCGCGCGCCGCCGACCCGAGGGGCGTCTCGGGCAGGCACGTCACGATCGCATAGCTCATGACGTCGCGGACCGTGCGGCGATCGGTCGACGGCTCGCCGAAGGGGGCGATGAGGTCGGAGATCGAGATCACGCCGGCCGCGGCGCCGGCGGCATCGGTTACCAGCAGGCGGCTGATGTGGAGATCTCGCAGGCGCGCCGCCGCATCGGCCGCCGATGCATCGGCGCCGATCGTCTCCACGGGCGAGGTCATCAGCTCGGCCGCCGTCAGCGTCTGCATGGTCTCGAAGCTCCGAGCGTCGTCGCCGAGCCATTCGCCGGCGAGGAGATCGAAGTCGCTGACCACCCCGGATGGCTGGCCGCCATTCGAGATGACAAACACCGCGTAGACATCGCGCCGGGCGAGCAGCGACGCCACCGCCGCGAGGTTGGCATCCGGTGGGCAGGTGACGACCTCGGGCGTCATCAAATCGGAGACCGGAGTATCGGCGTGAGTCTCAGTCATCGCAGTGCGCGCTCCTTGGACTTAGTCGCGGGCCGGGGCTCCGTCGCTCGGAGCATCGCTCGGTTGCTCTGTTTCCTGCCGTTTGGGCCTGGTGCCGAGATGGCCCTCCTCGACCAGCGTGCCCAGCACGTCCATGATCGCCCGGCACCCAAGCTGCGCGGTCATGTCAGAGACGTCGTACGGCGGGGCGATCTCGACGACCTCCATGCCGCACAGGCCTTCGCGAGCCACCATCCGCAGGGCCTTGAGCGCCTCGCGAGGAAGGAGGCCGCCCGGTTCGGGCGAGCCGGTGCCCGGGACGAAGCCCGAGTCGATCGAATCGATGTCGAACGACAGGAAGACCGCGTCGGCGTCCTTCCAGGCGCACTCGAGCGCGATCTCGACCGCCTTCTCGACGCCGAGCTCCTCCACATCGGAGATCGTGATCACCGTGCTTCGGCGCTCGCGCGCGACCTTCATCCCTGGGCGCGAGCCATACCACCCGCCGATTCCCATCTGCACGAGGTTGCTGGGCGGCGCGTTGGGGATGTTCGTGGCATGGAACCACGGCGTGGTGTGCATCCGCTCGTCCATGTCCCGTTCCTGGATGTCGATGTGACGGTCGAGGTGGATGATCCCGACGCGACCCTCGATGTGCGGCGCGATTGCTCGCACGTCCGGATAGCCGATCGAGTGATCACCGCCGATCACCACGGGGAACGTGCCCTCCTTGTGGACGAATGAGACGGCGCGATCGATCTGATCGAAGGACTTCTCGATGTTGGACGGGATCACGAAGATGTCACCGGCGTCGCAGAGGTTGAGCTCCTCGTACGAGGTCGACACCCATGTCCGCGTTGTACGAGTCATACAGCGCCGAGATCCGCCTCACCGCCTGCGGTCCGAACCGGCAGCCGGCGCGATACGTGGTTCCCATGTCGAACGGCGCGCCGATGATCGCGACGTCGTACTTCCCGACGTCGCGAATGTTCTCGCAGTAGTCCGCCTTGAGGAACGTGTTGATACCGGCGAAGGCCGGCTGCTGCCCGCGCGAGAAGAGTCGAGATCGTGCGGTCCTGGACCGAGGGCGCCGCCTCGAGGCCCAGATCGATGCCGCGCTCGAGGCTCTCGCGAGTCTTGCGGTCCGAGATGTCGGCCAGCCGCCGCATGATCTTGGTGCCGCGAAGCTGCTCGCGATCAAATGGCGGGTGATTGTGACCCTTACCGTGACTGTGGAACATCCCCATTTCCTGCTCCTTTCACTAAGGCTCTTGGTGGGCCGCCGCCGCGGCTGTGAAGCACGGCATCGGTGCCCTCAACACTCCCGCCCCGATCTGCCCTCCACCCTTGCCCGCGACTCCGATGTCGAGCGCCGGCGTGATCCCCGTGGCCACAACCTTGTGGACATCGATCCCCACCGGGATACCGCGAAAGCCGAAGTAGGGGATCTTGAGCTCGGGATGCTCGGCGAGGGTGATCTCGTACATCTCGCGGTTCATGGCGATCATCTGCTCGGGACTACCGCCCTGATAGTCCTGGAGCGGGAAGGCCGCAGCCTGCGCGAAGCCGCCCAGCCCGACTGTCTCGTTGATCGTGCTCTCGCCGCCCATGTACTCGGTGTCGTCGGGTCCGTAGCCGTCAAACAGCTTGGCGTCGACGGGGGGGATCGGCGCCGTGAACCAACGGTCGGCAAGCCCGCTGATGCGAACCGCGAACTCCCGGCACGAGAAGCACATCGCCGAGACCATGCTCGATCCCGGCACCTCGCGCGCGGCGTCCGCGGTGGCCTTCGACGATGCCATCGAGAGGCGGAGAAAGAAATACTGACCCGCGGCCATGAACGAGTACGTGGCACGGACGTCCTCGGGCCGCTCGCGCGCGACCTCGAGCATGAGCGGGAACATCTCGCGGATGAACAGGAGCGTGGCCGCCGTGTTGCGGCTGTGAAGCTCATCGCCCATGTTCAGCGCGCCGCGGATGATCGGCTTGAGTGGCACGCCGCCGTCGCTGTGGGCGATCGCCTCCTTGATCACCGGGGCGACGAGGTTCTGGACGAGTTGCAGGCTCTCCCTGACCTCGTCGTCGTAGATCCCATAGTTGAGCCGCTTGGGCGAGGGACCCTCGAAGAAGTTGCAGAATGCGC
Source organism: uncultured Solirubrobacterales bacterium (assembly GCA_963734775.1). Classification (GTDB taxonomy): domain Bacteria; phylum Actinomycetota; class Thermoleophilia; order Solirubrobacterales; family Solirubrobacteraceae; genus Palsa-465. The sequence goes on along the minus strand of CAVTJE010000029.1, from coordinate 124,998 downwards.
GGTTGCCGTGGGTCGTGTTCTCGACCACGAACACCGGCATCGATGCCGTGTAGATCCCAGCCAGCGAGCCCACGCAGGCGTAATCGGAGCACGCGGCCACCTTGAGCGTGCCGTCGCGCAGCTTGGCATCGGCCTCTTCGGCGTCCGCGGCCAGACCCTCGTAGAGCGCTCCGCCGATCACCGCGGCCCGCTGACCTCCGAAGTACCGCTCCCAGGGCATTGGGGCACCCGAGGTCAGGATCGTCTCGGACGTCATTCCCGGGACCACGTCGATGGCCGGCGCCACGTCGACCAGCACTGGCTGCGCGTCGATGAGCCGCTGCACCGCTTCGCGGTTGGCGCTCGTCGTCTCGGTCGATGTCTGGATCGTGCCTGACACAGGTGGCTCCTCGTGGCTGGGTTGGTGTCTCGCTAGGTGTCGAGCGGATGGACGCCGCGGTTTGCCTTGAGCGCCCGTCCCGCCGCTCCGTCGGCGAGGTTCCACGTGCTGAGTCGCTCGATCGACAGCCTGACCGTGATGTCGTCGCCCCGGGTGAGGTAGGCCGTAACTGCCTCGTCCTGCAGTCCCACCGCGGTTATGTAGCGCTCGTGGATCGAGCGGTTGAGCCGGCGCGCGGTGTCACCTTCGATGAGCTCGACCGTACCCTTGATCTGCACGCCACGGAGATCGAGTCCGGCGCGAGACTTGTCGATCATCGCCGTGGCCTGCGGGTGGCGGCGCAGGTTCTTGGCCTTGCGGGTGTGGCTGCTGGTCGGGAACAGCAGCGCGTCGCCGTCGCGGCGGAACCACATGGCGACGAGATGGACGCTGCCATTGGGGTTTATCGAGGCGAGGTTGGCGATCAGACGGGCATCGAGGAACTCATCGATCTCCGCCGGCGAGAGTGTGAGCGGGAGTACGTCCGCCGCATCAGGGGAGTGGCTTGTCATATCCCTCTTTCAGTAGCTGCTGTTCCTGCCAGTGCCGATCGACCGCGGGATAGAAGTGCTCGGGATGCTCGAGGGCCCAGATCTGCGATCGGATGACGAAGTTGTCGGGGTCGACCTCCAACGCACGGCGCCAACTGCGGATCGCGTCGGCCTGGCGTCCGCAGTCGAACTCGTCGACTCCGCGGGCGAATAGCTCGAGCGCCTGCGGGGCCATCGGCTCGGCCTCGTCGACTGCCTCGACAGGCTCCCCGGCCAGGAACCGTTCCAGATTGTGGCGATCGCGCGGGTCCGCGATGTCGAAGTCGTCGTTGTGGCGGTAACGGACGACCCCGGCGGCATCGACGAATACGCCGGTGGGCACGATGCGAAAGCCGAGCAGCCGGCCGAGCTCGCTCTTGCGGTCGACCAGGATCGGAAATGTCGCCCCGCTGGCCTCCACGACCGGCCGCACCGCTCGCTCGCCCTGGACATCCTGAGCCACGCCGAGCAGGCGAAACTCCGTCCGCCGCGCGTGCCAGTACCGCTGCCACACGGGCAGCTGCTCCTTGCAAGTTCACCATGTCGAGAAGCAGAACAGAACGGTGGGCCGACCGGATAGATCGGTGTGCCTCCATGTGCGGCCTTGGAGATCGGGTAGCTCGAACGCGGGGACGGGCGTGCCTAGGGCACTGTGGCCGGCACGGCTCATGGAAACTCATACACGGCCGCTAAAAGCCCTGCGATTCCTTGGGCGCGACGTCCTGGTACCACTGTTTCTTCGTGCCGACCTTCGACCTGATCCGCCAGCGCCGTGACTTCGGCGCGTTCTCGATCATGTCGTGGACCTCGCCCAGGCGCGTCTCGATCGTCTGGGCCTGATCACCCTGGAGAGCCTGGTTCTCGGGCAGGAACCGGCCGACCTTGTCGAGATTGGTGGTGACCGTGTAGTAGAAGCCCCAGTCGTCGTGGAGCAGGTCGGCGACGTAGGCGCCGTCGATGGCCTCACGTCCGCCCGACCCGTTGCCCACGGGATGTTCGAGCAGGAGAACCATCGTGTCGGTGATGTCCTTGAGATTCAACTCGACGATCTGCATCTTCTCCAGGAGCAGATCGGCGGTGGGGATGGTCGGTCGATCGAGCTCCAGCCGACCCTCGAAGGGGATCCGGTGGCAGAAGTACAGCTCGTTCATGAACACGTCGACACCAAGACCGGTCTCGGGGTGTTCGAAGTAGTAACGGTTGCCCTCCGTGGCAACCGTCATCCGCTGATCCTCTTCGTAACCCGACGCCTGGAGGAACGCCTTGATCTGTTTTGACTGCTTCTTCTCACCGGCGAAATCGATGTCGGTCAGCGCCCGTTCCATCTTGGCGAACAGCTCCAGGTTCTCCGGGCAGTGAATCCGATAGGCGAGAGAACCGAGGATCCGCAGTCTGATTCCCTGTTGTTCAGCCTCCTCGACGATCCGAAGCGCTTCGGCGACAAAGTGCTCGTTCTCAACCGGCATCTGCCTTACACGCTCCTATCGATAGCTGGGTCGGGGCCGCGTCGAGGGGGCTCACTCGATCGGAATCTGCTTGAACGCGAGGTCGACGTCGACACCCTGCGACTTTCTGTACGCGCGCATCACCAGGAAGAACACGAATCCACCGGCGAAGCACGCGGCCATGATCGCCAGTCGGCCCAGGTCGTGACCGGCGGCGAAGCTGTCGAAGAACAGGGTGAAGAAGTAGAACACCGCAGCGACGAACCCGAAGCTGCAGGCGACTGTCATCAACGGAAGCCCGAACAGCTTGCGTTGGGAGATCGGCGATTTCTCGTAGATCTCGGGGCGACGGTAGGGGAACACGATTCCGGCTGCCAGCACTACCGCCCAGGCCCCCAGCGCGATCATGACGAACACGACAAGGGTGGCAAAGTAGGTGGTGAACACGAACAGCACGAGGAACAGAATCGTGATGATCGTGGCGACGGCGATCGCCACCACGGGGCTGTGGAACCGGTCACTCACTCGCCCAAGCGGCGCCGGCGCGACGCGGTCAAACGCCCAGGCGATCATCGCGCGCTCACCGTAGGCCTGCATGCCTGGGATCCACATCCAGATCCAAGCGATGAAGCCGAGTGACACGAGTACGGTGACGACCCACGACCCCGAGAGCACGCCGGCCAGGAGGGTGATCCACGGCGTCGTCGGCGTGGTGAAGGCCACCTTCCCGGTGTTGAACCCGAGCGAGTTGTAGGAAACGGTGCCGAGGAAGTCGTAGCCGAAGACGTGATAGGCCAGGACGATGCAGATCAGGAAGGCCACGCTGCACACGCCCAGCGCGCCGAACATGCCGCGCGACTGTCCCTTCATCCCCGACTTGATCTCGCCGCCGATGGCGATCGAGAACGCCGCCCCGATCAAGGGCAGGAAGGCCCAGTTCGACGCCTTCAGCGTCTGACCGAGGTCAAAACCGGGATTGCTCCACCCGCCGGCCTTGCCGGAGGAGATCACCGATGAATAGGTCGTCTGGGGCCCGAAGTACTTGTTGAAGTGGGCGATGAACGTGCCCCTGGACCCGACCGCGAGCAGCACGAACAGCAGCAGCGTGCCGAGCCCGGCGATCACGACGACGATCTTCTGGGACAGGAAGTACTTGCGCATGCCCGCGGTGAGGATGCCGCCGGCCAGCAGCAGCACGATCGTCCCGATGAGGAAGGTGATGCCCTTGTGGGACAGGAACGTCGCGATGTCTGAGACGCTCGAGCTGCCCGTGACCGCTGCGGCCACCGTGAACATCGGGATGATGCCGATGGTGACCACCCAGTAGGCGGCGATGGCGCAGAAGAAGAGCCAGGCGATCGATTCCACCACGCTGAGCATGAATGCCACCGAGGGCGGCAGAATGCGGCTTCCAAACGGGTAGATACCTCCGGAGCGAGGAATCGTGACCGTCCAGCACAACATCCCCCACGCGATGAGACCCATCATCAGGAGGGCGAGTAACACGCCGACGTACAGGTTCCCACCCGGGTAGACCGACGGGCCGTATAGCAGCAGGCCACCGATCCCGATGCCGATGCTCACCAGGCCGACGTTGTAGATGAACACGTCGGTGGTGCCGGCCGTTTTGATCAGCCCGGAGGCCTTGCGGAGGAATACCCGATCGCCCTGACCCTCGCCGGAGCCGATGCTCGTGCTACCAGATGATTCTTGCGTAGGCATGCCCTGTTGTCTTCCTCTCTCTCCTCATCCCTGCGTGAACTGGTAGTCCCGTACTTGCCCGTCAGCGAGTGTCAGCAGTACGCCATTGAGCACTCCCTCTGAGTAGACGCTGCCGGGGTTCAGGCACAGCGTCCTGCCGATCTTCGTCTCGCCGCGGCCCTCGTGGATGTGTCCGTGGAGCCCGACGAGTGGTTGGAGCTCTTCGATGGCCTCCCGGACTGCGGTGCTGCCGGCCGGGGCCATCACCGGGTTGCCCATGTCGTAGACGACCTTCATGTTCCCGTCGAGCTTTGGGCAGATGTCAATCTTGGAGTTGTTGGGGGGGACGTGGATGTTGAAGATGCACCGGTCCATGTCCTCCACCTGGTCGAACATCCCCTTCAGTCGCGCGGCGAGTTCCTCCTCGCTGCATTCGCGCTCGGTGTTCCAGGGTGTTGGGTTCGTCCACCCAGAGGTGATGATCTCGTGGTCGTCGGTGAGCCGGTGGACCTTCATCTCCAGCAGCTCGATCGAATCCGACGAATCGAGCAGGTCATCGACCTCGAAGAAGTCATCGTTGCCCGGCGCGGCAAACACCTGCACCCCGCTATCGCGAAGCTTCTCGTCGGCGTAGGTGACCCACTGCTCGAGCCGCTCGCGAATGAGCTCTTTGAACAGGCGATCCTGCCCATCCTGCGAAGCCTTGGTCTCGCGGAACTCGTCCTCGGACATCACGGCCGGGTAGAAGCCCATGTTGCGAAGCTGCTTCTTGAAGTTCGTGACGTCCTCTTCGGAGGTGAACTCGAGGCTCTCGCCGGCGAACGACGTCAGGTACGCACCCGAGGACTGCTTGGCGATCGGCACCACCATCTTGCCCGTGACATCGCCTCCCATGATCAGGATCTGCGTGCCGTAGAAGTCCGCGGCATTGATGAATTTCTTGAAGCACACGTCGGACCCGTGCAGATCGGTGCAGAAGAACACGCGGGTCCCCTGCGTGGCGGATTGCTTCTTGCGTCCAAAAACCATGTCAGCTCCCTACCAGAGGGTCAGGTAGTTATCGAGCTCCCAGCTCGACACCGCGTTGTGATAGTCCCACCACTCCGATTTCTTGAGCTCGACGTAGGACTGCTTGAGCTCGGGCCCCATGACCTGCTCGGAGAGGGGGTCCTCGTCGAATGCCTCGATGGCCTCGAGCAGGGTCCGTGGCAGCGTCCCGATCTTCATATCCTTGAGTTCCTGGTCGCTCTGGAGATACATGTTCTCCGGGATCGGATTGCCCGGGTCGAGTTCCTGCTCGATCCCCTCCAGCCCAGCCGCCAGCATCATCGCGGCGCCCAGATAGGGGTTGGTCGTCATGTCCACGGCCCGCGATTCGACCCGCGGTGAGGTCATCGGGATACGCAGCATGTGGGTCCGGTTGTTGTTCCCGTAGGAGATGTAAACCGGGGCCCAGGTGAAGCCGGTCATCGAGCCCGTCTTGATCAGGCGCTTGTACGAGTTCACCGTTGAGGCCGTGATCGCGCAGATGGCCGGGGCGTGACGGAGCACGCCGGCGATGAACTGGTAGGTGAGCGTCGATACACCACAGCCCCGCGGGTCATCGGGATCCGCGAACAGGTTCGCCCCGCTCTCGGCATCAGCCAGCGACATGTTGTAGTGGCCTCCGCTCCCCGTCCGGTCGGCATACGGCTTGGGCATGAATGTCGCCTCGCAGCCGTGACGTCGCGCCAGCGTCTTGGTCATCATCCGCCACAGCACGAGGCGGTCGGCCATGCCCATCGCGTCGGTGTAGGAGAAGTCGAACTCGAACTGGCTGTTGGCGTCCTCGTGATCAAAGGAATGAACGTCCCACCCGAGGATGTTCATGTACTTGACCATCTCGTCCATGAAGGTAATGTTCTCGAGCAGGCCGACGATGTCGTAGGCCGCCTTGGGCAGGATGTCCTTGGGGTTGGCCGGAACCACCCGTCCGTTGTCCCGCTGAACGAGGAAGAACTCGGTCTCGATGCCGAGATTGAACACCATGCCCTTTTGCGCCGCACGCTCGACCTGGCGCCGCAGGACCGTGCGCGAATCCATCGGCCATGGCTCGGTATGGAGGTAGAGCTGGCCGGGCGCCCAGGCGACGGTCGGCTCCCACGGCAGCACCGTGATGGCGTCGAGATCCGGACGGACCGCGAGCTCGTCGTCGCTGGGCTCCTGTCCGAGGCCATCGAGAGCGGCACCGGTGAACAGCTCGGAGCCCTGCATCATCCCGACGAAATGGTCGATTGGGACCGCCTTGCACTTGGGGATGCCGTGAACGTCGACGTACGCGGAGAGGCAGTATTCGACGCCGTCGGCCTTGAGTTGTTCCTGCCGGCTCTTGAAGCGGTCCACCTCGTCGGTGCTGGATTCGATCACTGTGGCCATCGACGCATCTTTCCTCCGACTTGCAGGCGCTATCGCCGGCGCCCCGATGCCTGATCGGGCGCGTCGGTCCATTGGCGGGCAAACGTAGACGACCGTCGTCGCGGCGACTATCCGCAATGTGTAGGAATTATTGGTCTGTAGGTCCTAGGGTTCGGTCAGTCGTACCAGAGCGGACGGAACTCTTCCGACAATCAGGATGCCGACGGCGACGAGCGAGCCCCACAGGACCGGGTCGCCCGGTGTCTCTTCCAACCCGGGCGCGAGGCGGGCAATGGCCACCGACACGAGCGGGCCGACGATCATGCTCGCCGCGACCGCACCGGCACGCGTTCGCCGCCCGGTGAGCGAGAACACGGCCTGCGGGACGACCCCTGGAACGAATACGCGGAACGCCGTCAGCACCAGCCCCACGACCTGGGTGTCAGCCGACGCGACGACGCCGGCAATCGCCGCGATACACAACATCTGCAGGCGCACGAAGGCCAGCGTGGGCGGGGGCCGGCCCCGCGCGCGACGGCGCGCCGTTAGCTGTTCATCGAGGATGAACGTGCACACCATCACCTCGGCCACGGCTCCGGTCAGGGCGGCCCCGAACAACACGAGCAGCCCCAGTCTCTCCAGTGCCGATGGCAGCACGAGGTGCATGAGCCGCGGCAGCGCAAGGTCAGGGTCGCCGACCGATACGAGGTGGGACGCGCGCGTGCCCAGGAAGGCCAGCAGCAGGCCGCCGCCGGCCAGCAGCACGACGACAATGGCGAGCGTTCTCCGGGCCGCCTGCAGCGAACGCAGCGTCCCGACTCCCATCATCACATCGGGAGCGACGATCGTCGTCGGTGCCGACAGCAGCACGATTCCGACGAGGTAGCCCCACGAGATCGCGCCGTGCGAGGCGGGGACGACGGTGGCGGCGTGTCCGGCGGCCAGCGCCACCAGCGCCGCGATCAACACCGCGAGGATGGCCAGGTGGGCGAGATTGGTCGCCGTCACCGCCCGCATCCCACCGGGCATCGAGTACATGAGCAGGGTCGCGACCGCGACGGCCACGCACACCCCGTGGGACCAGCCCGTGAGCTGCCCCAGGGCGATCCCCGCCGCGGCCACGAATGCCGACAGCATCACGATCCACGCGGTCGCGACCACGAGGGCGCCGATCGTCCCGCACAGCGGCCCGTACTCCGCTCGCAGGAGCGCGGCCAGGCTGGCGTGACCCTTGTCGCGCATTCGTCGCAACAGCGTGAGGCCGAGGATCGCGAAGCCAAGCCCGAGGGCCAGATCCAGAGCCGCGCCGGCCAGGCCGCGCTGGTAGCCCTGGCCGACGACACCGACGGCGGTGGCGCCGAGGAAGATGCCGCCAAAGAGGCCGATCCCCTGCTTCACACTCAGCTCTCGGCGACCGGTGAGGAAGTCCTCGGGGCCGCGAAGGTCGCGTCCGACCCAGTAGGAGGCAGCAGCCACGACGACCGCGTATGCGACGATCAGCGCGGCCAAAGCGTGTCCTGCTAGTGCCGGTGGACGGCCAGCGCCCTGGCGGCCTTGACGGCGACCTCGATGTTGAGGCGTGAGTCCCCGGTCTTGGGATCCACGCCGAGCAGCTCCTCGATCCGGGTGAGCCGATAGCGAAGCGTGGACACGTGCACATCGAGGCGCCGCGCCGCTTCCTGCAGGTTGAAACCGGCGTCGTAGAACGTCTCGAGGCTGTGCAGAAGGTCCGATGAGTGTTCGGCGTCGTAGCGCTCGAGCGGTTCGACGTACTGCATGATGAACTCGAGCAGGCCCGCCGGTTCATCGGCCGCGAGCAGGATCTCCTGGACGCCCATGTTGCGGAACGAGATGATCTGGCCGGAGCGTCCGAGGAGGCGGACGAGGTCGAGCCCTCGGCGCGCGGCGGCGTAGGCCCGGCCGAAGCTGGGCGGGGACTTGACCAGCCGGCTCACGGCGATGTTGGCCTGAAGCGTCGGCATGCGGCCGTGGAGCGCGCGCTCGAGCCGATCCTCGAAGCGAGTCTCCGTCGTCGCGCCCAGCGCCGCGTCCTCCTCGATCAGCACCACCGCCGAGTTGTTCTCGAGCGCAACGAGGTGGCGTCCCGGCCACTGCTCGGCGCACTCGGCGGCCACGGCGTAAAGGACGTGCACGTTGGCCTGACTCAGCTCACGCTCGACCGGCTCGATGAGGAATACGCGCGAGGGCTTGCGCAGGTCGAAGCCGAACGCCATCCCCTGCTTGACGAGGAGATCCTCGACGAACTCGCCGCTGAAGAGTTCCTCCAGGAAGCCGCCCCGCAGCCGATGCTCGACCTCCAGCGCGGTCCGCTCGCGCAGCAGCTCGATCGCGATCAACAGGGCCCCATACTCGATGGCGGCCCGCTCGACCTGGCCCGGCGGTGCCTCGAGTCGCGCGACCAACCAGGCGAAGATCTCCTCCTCGACCGCGGCGGGGGAAGCGGCGACGTAGCCGTCGGCGGTGCGCGAGCTGATTGCGCGGGGCTCGAACTCCCCCCCGGGCGGGGCCCAGTCCAACTCGCCGTGCTCCGGCGAGCGCGCGAGAACGTTGTCGAGCGGCCCCAGCACGAGCACCTCGCCCTCGATCAGCCTGGCCAGCGAGTCGGCGACCGACTGGATCCCGTTGCCCTCGATCACGTCGGCGGTGAGGATCTCGTGGACGGAGAGCACATGACGAAGGTCTTCGTTGGCACCCTCGAGGCGGGCGATCGTGTCGCGCTGGCTGGCCTGCAGCCGCGCGTTCTCGAGCGCCACCGAACCGAACCGGGCCAGCGCGGCGAGGACGATGTCGCGCTGGGGATCCCCTCGCCGCGGGGCGAGGCCCGCGATCACCGCGGCTCGCCGATCGGCGCCCGGTATCGGGACGGTGAGCAGCTCCCGGCCGGCTCCATCGAGATCGTGACGGGCCGGTTGGCTGTCGATCCGCAGTGACGCCAACGCGCCCGCCACATCGGCCGCCTGGGTGTCGTCCAGCCCCGCGGCCCGGTGCGGCGTCCAGCTGCCGCCCGACTCGACGGCGTAGACGGCGCCCTCGAGCCCGGCCAGCTCCTGGACGGCAGCCAGGACCTCGTCCAGGATCGCGTCCTCCTCGGTCAGGCGGGTAATCTGCTCGGCCAGCCGCGCCATCGCCTGGAGCTCGGCGAGTCGGCGGCGCAGCGAGTGGTCGGTCTCCGCGCGGGCCAGGAGGTTGCCCAGGCTGGCTCCGGCCGCCCCGGCCACGACTCCGAGGAGCCGTTCCTGCTCGCCTGAGAACGGGTGGCTGGTGGTGCGCGAGGCGACGAACAGGCCGCCCAGAACTCCGCTCGGGGTACGCAGCGGAGCGGCGATGTACGACACGACGCCGAGCTGTCGGGACAGCTCGTGCGAGACGTCCTGTGCCCAGGCCGCGAACACCGAGTCCTCAGGCGCGGCTTCGCTACCGAGCCGGGCCGACGCAAATCGGCCGCGCCCGGCCAGCTTGACCGACAGCTCGCGCGTGCCCCGACCCTCGCGGACGTGGATCTGGATCGTGTCGCGCGATTGATCAAGCAGGGCCAGGACGCTCAGCTCGGACCCGAAGATCTCCGAGGTCTTACCGAGCAGGGCGGCTCTCACGTCGTCTCGCGACTTGGCGTGGGCGAGATCTGTCCCCAGCTTCGAGAGGAGGTCGTTCTGCTGGAGGACGCGGCGCTCGCGCTCGCGCGCCAGCGCGTTGCGCAACCCGAGTGAGGACTGGTGCGCGAACGTATCGACCACGCCCTGATCCCACTGGGTGCCGACGGGGGCCACGAAGACCGCCGTGCCCAGCACCTCGGCGCCGGCCTCGAGCGGGATCAGGAGCAGCGAGGCACGAGGCCGGGCCAACGCTCGGCACGCTCGCCGGGCCAGGCACCCCTCGAGCTCGGTGTCGATGTCGGCCAGCAGCTCGTCGGCGTGCGGCGCGTCGATCCCGATCAGCACCGGGCCACTCCTCGCCCCCGGCTCGGGCCGGCAGCGCAGCATGGCCGAGCTCGCGCCGAGCAGGTCCAGCCCGCAGCGTCCGATTGCGCCCAGCGTCTCGTCTACGCTCACGCCCTGGGCGAGCGCGCCAAGGAGCTCGCCGAGTGCCTGCTCCTCGTGCAGCCTGCGCATGCTCTGTGCCTGCATGCGCGCGACCTGCATCGACAGTGACGCATGAGAGCAGAACACGGCCAGGATGCGGAGCTCGTGCTCGCTGAACATGCCACGGTCCAATCGACTGAGCGAGATCACCCCGAAGATCGTCCCCTTGCGAATCATCGGCACGACGAGCATCGCCTCGGGCTCGAGATCGATCCCCGGCACTGGCTCGAAGTCCGGGTCGTTGCGAACGTCGTCGATCTTGCGGCGAACGCCCGTGGCGACCACCGTGCCCCACACGCCGACACCCTTGCGGGGACGGTAGGCTCGGAACGCCTCTGGGTTGGGGTCGCGCACGACGCGCGGGATGAGCTCGTCGGTTCCGTCCTGCACCGTGTAGATCAGGCAGGAGTCGTGCGGGATCAGTCGCTGCAGCTGATCGGCGATCGTCTCGAGGGTTGACGCCTCGTCGGGCTGGGCGAAGCTGTCCCTGAACGCCTCCAGGATCACCTCGAGCTCGTCGACGAGCTTGGCTGCGTCGTTCTTGGCGCTCAGGGCGTCCTGAAGCATCTTGAAGTTGTCGATGGCCGCGGCGGCCTGGTCGGCGATCATCTGCGCCAACGTGTGCATCGTGGTGATGCTCGACTCGTACTGATCGAGGGGCATCACACGCACGTCGCCGAGCGCATCGATGTACTCCCGCGGCTCGACGCCGATGTCGAGGGCGGTGCGGGCGAAGCGATCCTGCTCCGGCGGTCGCGTGAGAACCTGGCCGCAGAGGAAGTGGCCCAGTACCTGGCCCTTGGGGGCGATTGGGATCGCGCAGTCGAAGAGGCCGTTCCAGCACTCGAAGATCGCCGGCCGGTTGGTGTCCGTGGCCTGTTCCATGGCGTGGAGGTCACACGTCGCGCAGCGCGATCCGGCCACCGCGGAGGTGCGCGTCAGGTCCTCGCAGAAGCGGACCCGGTGGGTGATATTCGTGAGGTTGCGCCCGGTCTGGTCGATGATGACGGTCGGGAGACCGAAGACCTTCGCGAACGTGTCCTGGATCGACTGCAGCACCGTGACGTCGATCAGGTCGGTCAGCTGCCAGGTCCCTTCGGAGGGGGAGCGCAGCTCTACATCGGTGGCCATGAATCCACAAGTCTATGGGGGTGCAAAATCCCTTTGGCTGTGGTTAGCTGCGCAGCGCGCCCGAATTCCGGCGACCGTTCCTCGCGAACGTGGTCTCAAGCCAACCAGAAGGACTAGCCGATGCATCTGTCGCCCAAGGAGACCGACCGTCTATTGCTCTTTCTGGCCGCCGAGCTTGCGCGTAAGCGGCGGGCGCGTGGTTTGAAGTTCAACTACCCGGAGGCGCGCGCGTTGATCGCCGACGAGATCCTGGAGGGCGCGCGCGACGGTCGGTCGGTCGCTGAACTGATGGAGTTCGGCGCGACGATCCTGAGCACGGATGATGTGCTTGCCGGGGGTCGATCGACTCGTCGGGGTGCTGCAGGTCGAGGGCTTCTTCGAGGATGGGCAGAAGCTGGTCACGGTGCACGAGCCGATCCGTCCGGGGAGCGAGCCGGTCGATGGCGTGCTACCCGGTGAGGTCGTCGCGGCCGAGGGTGAGATCGAGCTCAGCCCGGGGCGGGACAGCGTCTCGGTCAGCGTGTCGCGAACACGGGCGATCGGCCGGTTCAGGTCGGCTCGCACTACCACTTCTTCGAGGTCAATCGGGCGCTGCGGTTCGAGCGCGAGCTGGCGTTTGGCATGCATCTCGACATCCCCGCGGGCACCGCGGTCCGGTTCGAGCCGGGGGAGGAGCGCGAGGTCGAGCTCGTCGCGTTCGGCGGCGAGCGCGAGCTGTTCATGGGCTCAACCGGCTGACCGAGGGCGACGATGTCGACGGTCGCGCTGGGACGGGCGCGGGCGGCGGGCTTCGAGGGGGCGTGATGGGTAAGCGGATCTCACGGGCGCACTACGCCGAGCTGTTCGGGCCGACGACGGGCGACCGGGTCCGGCTGGGCGACACCGAGCTGTGGGCCGAGGTCGAGCGTGACCTGCTCGTGCCCGGCGACGAGTGCGTGTTCGGCGGCGGCAAGACGCTGCGCGACGGGCTCGGCACGCACGGCGCGATCACGGCGGCGGACGGCGCGCTCGACTTCGTGATCACCAACGTGCTCGTGATCGACGCCGTGCTGGGGATCGTCAAGTGCGACATCGGGATCAAGGACGGCCGGATCGCCGGGATCGGCAAGGCGGGCAACCCGCAGACGATGGACGGCGTCGATCCGAGCATGGTCGTGGGCGCGAACACCGACGTGCGCTCGGCCGAGGGGATGATCGCCACCGCGGGCGCGCTCGACGTGCACGTCCACTTCGACTCCGCCGGGCTGTGCGAGGAGGCGATCGCCTCCGGGGTGACGACGATGCTCGGAGGCGGTCTCGGCCCGGTCACGGTCGGGATCACCTCGTCGGGGACGGTCAATCTCGGCCGGATGCTGCAGGCCTCCGAGGCGTGGCCGATCAACTTCGGCTTCCTCGGCAAGGGCAGCGCCTACGACGTCGAGCCGCTGCTCGAGCAGGGCCGGGCGGGCGCGGTCGGGCTGAAGATCCACGAGGACTGGGGCGCGATGCCGGCGGTGATCGAGGCCTCGCTCGACGCCGGCGATGAGCTCGACATGCAGGTCCAGATCCACACCGACACGCTGAACGAGTCGGGCTTCTACGAGGACACGATGGCGGCGATCGACGGCCGCACGATCCACACCTATCACTCCGAGGGCGCTGGCGGTGGCCACGCGCCGGACATCATCCGCGTCGCCGGCGAGGCCAACTGCCTGCCCTCGTCGACCAACCCGACCAACCCGTTCACGGTCAACACGTTCGACGAGCACCTCGACATGGTGATGGTCTGCCATCACCTCAACCCGCGCGTGCCCGAGGACGTCGCGTTCGCCGAATCGCGGATCCGCCGCGAGACGATCGCCGCCGAGGACGTGCTGCACGACCTCGGTGCGATCAGCGCGCTCGGGTCCGACTCGCAGGGGATGGGGCAGGATCGGCGAGACGATCGCGCGGACCTGGCAGCTCGCCTCGAAGATGAAGGTCCAGCGCGGCTCGCTGCCCGAGGACGCCGGCACCGGCAACGACAACCACCGGATCAAGCGCTACGTCGCCAAGCTGACGATCAACCCGGCGCGGATCTACGGGATCGACCACGAGATCGGCTCGCTCGAGGTGGGCAAGCTCGCCGACATCGTGCTGTGGGAGCCGAAGTTCTTCGGCATCAAGCCCGAGGTCGTGTTCAAGGGCGGCTTCCCGGTGTGGTCGGTGATGGGCGAGTCGAACGCGTCGCTGATGACCTGCGAGCCGCTGCTGTACCGACCGCAGTGGGGAGCCTACGGGCCGGCGCCGCCAGGACCTCGCGGTGACGTTCATGACCCAGGCGGCGATCGACGCCGACGTGGCCGGGCGGTGGTCGCTGCGCAAGCGGCTCGTGCCGACCCGCGAACACGCGGCACCTGACCAAGCGCGACATGCTCCACAACGACGCGCTGCCCGACGTCGAGGTCGACCCCGAGACCTACCGGGTCACCGTCGACGGCGAGCTCTGCACGTGCGAACCGGTCGACCGGGTGCCGCTGGGACGGCTGTACGTCCTCAAGTGAGGGCTGGCGCGCCGGCGTCCGAGGAACAGCCGGGCCTTCTCCACCTCGCCTTTGGTCGAGACTGGCGCGGTCGGAGCAGCCTGCGCGCGCGCCGGCAACGCTTCCCGCTGCGCACCACCCAGCCCTTGTACCTCGACCCAAAGCTGCCCGGGATGGCCTTCGTGTATGTCCAGAATCCCACCGGGGGCGTATTTGCCGGGGATGATCTGGCTCTGGAGGTCGTCGCCGGCGCGGGCGTCAACCTGCACGTGACGACACAGTCGGCGACGAAGCTCTACCGGATGGAGGCAGGGGAGGCGCACCAGGAGCTCAGCTTCGCGCTGGCCGAGCAGGCCTACGTCGAGCATGTGCCCGACGCCCTGATTCCCCAGGCCGGGACGCGCTACCGCCAGGACACTCGGGTCGAGCTCGCCGCGGGCGCGATGTTCGTCGGGCTCGAGACGATCGCCCCCGGCCGGCGTGCCCACGGCGAGCAGTTCGCCTATGAGCGGCTCGAGCTGGTCACCGAGATCCGGCACGATGGGCGCGAGCTGTGCGCCGAACGGCTGCTCCTCGAACCGCGGCGGTCGCGGCCCGATCGCGCCGGCGTGCTCGGAGCCGGGAATTACCTCGTGTCGCTGTTCGCGCTGGCGCCGGGTTCAGACGTGGAAGCGCTGGCCGCCGCCGTCGATGGGGCGCTGGCCGAGTTCGGCGGCGCGGCGGGGGTCCTACCGCGCCGTGCGGGGGTGATTGCCCGCGTTCTCACTCCAGAGCCGCGGCTGGCCGAGCGCGCCCGTCTGCGAGCGTGGAGCTCGGCCCGTCAGGCTCTCCTCGGAGTGCCGGCGCCGCCGATTCGCAAGTGACGAGAGGGGTTCAGAAGGCGGCGATGTCCTCCTCGACATCCTCGTACCACTTCTTGCGCGTCCCCACGCGTGCCCTCAGCTTCCATTTGCGTGACTTCGGAGCCGCCTCGATCGCCTCGCCGAACCGGCCCAGGCGATCCCCGACCGTCTCGCGAACACTCTCATCGAGCGGCGCGCCGGCCACGTAGCCCTCGATGCGGTCGAGATTGAGCATTGTCGTGTGGTAGAAGCCCCAGTCGTTGCCCAGCAGGCCCTGGGCGTAGCCGACGTCGATGTCGTCCTCGCCAGACCCGAGGTCGTGGCCCGCGGCCAGGCTGACGACATCGATCATGTCCTTGCGGGTGAGATCGATGATCTGCATTTTCTGCAGCAGCAGGTCGATCAGCGACAGCGTGTACGGCCGGACCGTGAGCCGGTCGCGAAGCTCGATCGTGTGGCACATCGCGAGCCGGTCGATGAACAGGTCGACGTCGACGGGCACCTCGCCGGGCTTCTGAAACAGAAAGCGCCGGCCCTCGCCGGCGAGCAGCATGTCCTCGTCGATCTCGTAGCCGAGGTCCTGGAACAGCTGCTTGTACTCGGTCCGCTCGTCCGAGCGGCCAATGAAGTCAAGGTCGCGAATCGGATCGCGGCCCAGCTGATCGGCCAGCGACGGGTCGGGGGCGTTGACGAAGTACGCCACGCCGCCCGACAGCCTCAGGGTCAGGCCACGGCTGGTGCTCTCATCGCAGATGCGCCGAGCTTCCTGAGCCAGCGTCGATGCCGCGGCGATCGAATCAGGCATCGAAACTCCGCACCGCCCCAGGATTGCCGATGCCGTGCGGAAAATCAAATGCCTCGGTGGCGCGTCTCCGAACCGCGGCTGGGGAGGGGTTAGTGAAGAGCGCTCGCGGTCCAAACCCGCTCCCCGTGCCCGGGGCTCAGCCGAAGCGGGCCGTCGACGCTCGGGCCACCAGGCGCGTGGGCACCACGACGCCGGCCTGATCGGGCCCGCCGTCCTGGATCAGGTTGATCAGTGTCTCGACGGCAAGCTCACCGATCCGATGCGGCTTCAGCGCCACTGAGGTGACCGAGGGGTCGATCCGACGCAGCAGATCGCTGTCCACCGCGCTGGCCAGCCCGAGCGCGCGCGGTACCGAGATGTTCATCCGCTCGGCCTCGAGCAGGATCCCGGTGGCGAGGCGGTCGTAGGAGGTGAAGATCGCGTCGGGAGGATCGTCCGCGGCCAGCAGCCGGTGGGCGGCGCGTGCCCCGGCCCGCTCGGTCGGGGGCTCCGGCACCTCGGCGATGAGCGGCGACTGTCCGCGCGTGCGCACACCAACGGTGATACGCGGCCACGATGTCGGCGATATAGGACCGGGTGGGGGAGGTGACGACCAGCGCGGGGCGCTCGTAGCCCTTGGCCACGAAATGGTTGAGCATGCGGACGGCGACGCCGGCGTGGTCGTTGTCCACCCACGGGTAGCGCACGTCGCCCCGCGTCGGGCGGCCCGTCGTCACCACCGGCAACTCGCGTTCGGCCAGTGCCTCGGCCAGTGCCTCCTGACCTTCGGGGTCGACGATCACGGCGCCGTCGAGCGCCATGTGCTGGCCGCGCCGGGGCATGAAGTCGTACGGGGTGAGCATGATCGCGTAGTCGCTATCGGCGGCGGCGGAGGCGGCGCCGTTGAGGAGATCCATGTAATACGCAGCGTCGGGCAGCAGCACGCCGCTCGTCTGCCGAGCCGTGAAGCCGGCGACCTGAATGGCCAGCATGCGGCTCCGTCCCGAGGCAAGATTCTGGGCGTGGGGATTGGCCGTGTAGCCGATGCTGGCCGCCACCTGCATGATTCGTTCGCGCGTCAGCGGGGCAACTCTGCCCCTACCCGTGAAGGCGTGTGAGACGGTGGTTATCGAGACTCCGGCCTCGCGCGCGATGTCATAAATATTTGGCGCCATCGGCGAGGCGCCTAATCTAGCGGCGCCCGGGGGGCCGGGCGAGGGCTGTTGACCATTTCGCGTGATTACGTGTCTCGATCCGGAGCACGAGGGTGCTTGACCTCGTCCTGAGCATCGAGTAAATTCGGTACGGGCGCCAAAGTGCTTTGGCGTCCGTGGACGAGGGAGCGCAGAAATGTCGCAGTGGCTCAACGCCGCCCGGGATTCGGGCACCCCAGATTCGTGTTTCGCCGAGTGAGCTGAGCCTTGGCCCTCGACACCTCGCACGCCCTGCCCAGCCTGGAAGGAGCCATCCCCGACCCGACCAGGATCGCCCAGGAGCGGGCGTCGCTGGAGGCGCGTGGAGTCAAGTACGTCTTCTCCTGCTGGGTGGACCTGTTGGGCATTCCAAAGACCAAACCGGTGGGCATCGACGAGTTCGAGAACCTCTGTCTGGGGCGGGGTCCCCAGTTCGCCGTTCACTCGGTTTCGATGGTGCCCGAGCTAGGGCCCGGCCGATCCCGACCAGATCCCACTCCCCGACCTCGACAGCATCATGATCTGCCCGTGGGCACCCGAGATCGCCTGGGTGTTCTCCGATCTGTACTGGGAGGGTGAGCCCTACAACGTCTGCCCCCGCTCGGCGTTGCGGCGGCAGATCGGTGCCGCCGCCGCGGCCGGCTATCACGTTCACGCCAGCTTCGAGCCGGAGTTCGTCGTCATGCGCGAGGTCGACGGACGGATCGAGAAGGCCTTTGGCGTCGATGACATCTCGATCGCCGGCGAGCCTCTGCGCCGGCAGGCGTATGGCTATGACGTCGAGCACTCGCTCGATGGCTTTCCGTTTCTGCGTGACGTGATGGAGGCCCTGTCGCAGCTGGGGTGGGGGGTGTCGAACGTCGTCTGCGAGGGCGCTTACTCCCAGTTCGAGCTTGACTACCGGCACAGCGGTGCCCTCGAGGCTGCCGACAGGTTCTGCTTCCTGCGCGTGCTGCTCAAGGAGATCGCCAAGCGCCATGGGCTGTTCGTCACCTACATGGCCAAGCCGACCGACGGCGACTGGCGCAGCGGTGCCCACATCAACCACAGCTTCACGCCCCTGCACGAACACGAGCGGAATGTCTTCGCGGGCCAGAATGGCAGCTGGGGCGACCCTGTCTTCTCGGTGATCGCGGGGATCATGAAGCACGGTGAGGCCATCACCGCGGTGGCGTGCCCGACCGTCAATTCCTACAAGGCTCTGGTCGGGCGCAACCCGTATCTGGAGGGCGGCACCCTCACCTGGGCGCCCACCCACGTCAGCTATGGCCACAACAACCGCTCGGCCATGCTGCGCCTCCCGCAGAGTCGCCGCGCCCTCGAGAACCGCGCCTGCGACATGTCGACCAATCCGTACCTCTCGCTGGCCATGACGATCGGCGCCTCGCTCGAGGGTCTGGAGCGGGGGCTCGAGCCGGGCCCGCCGATCAACAAGCCCCTGTACGACGTCACCGATCAGGAGATGGAGGATGCCGGCATCCGACCCCTGCCTTCGACGTTGCTTCAGGCGATCGAGGCATTCGACGCCGACCCGTTGGCCACCGAGGTTCTCGGCCCAACGATGCAATCTCTCTACAGCCGTTACAAGCACGATGAGTGGGACCGCTTTCACCAGCACATAACCGCGTGGGAACAAACCGAATACCTCAAGTTCTTCTGATCCGGCCGTTGCGATGCGGGAAGGGCGACCTCGGGCGGGCGTCGTCCCCGGGGGCTCACTAGGAGGGTTCCGTGCCGGTACCCACGAGGGTTGACACCTGCGAGGTGGGAGACGTCGTCCTCCAATGTGGCGTGACCCTTCCCGACGCCAAGCTCGTGGTGGCCACCCACGGTTCTCTGAACGACGCCGGCGATAACGCTGTCGTGTTCCCGACGCGGTTCGGCGGAACCCACGACGACAACACGTATCTGATCGGTGAGGGTAAGACCCTCGATCCGGACCGCTACTTCATTCTCGTCCCGAACCTGCTCGGGAACGGCGTGTCGTCCTCGCCGAGTAACACGAACGGTGCCTTCTCGGCTGGTCGCTTCCCGTCCACGACGATCTACGACAACGTCGTGTTGCAACGCCGGGTGCTAGCCGAGCAATACGGAGTCGAGCGGGTCAGGCTGGCGGTCGGGTGGTCGATGGGCGGCCAGCAGGCGTACCACTGGGCGGCCCTGTTCGGCGACACGGTCGAGAAGCTCGCCGTGATCTGCGGGAGCGCGCGCACCAGCCCCCACAACTGGGTCTTCCTCGAGGGCATGAAGTCAGCGCTCATCGCCGACGGCACGTGGTCGGACGGCGAGTACACGACTCCACCCAAGCGCGGACTGAGAGCCATCGGCCGGGCCTGGGCGGGGTGGGGTCTCTCGCAGGACTTCTACCGGGCCGAGATGTTCCACCAGCTGGGCTACGCCACCCTCGAGGACTACATGCAGCGCTATTGGGAGGAGCTGTTCCTCGCCCGGGATGCCAACAACGTGCTCTCGATGATCAATACCTGGCAGAACGCTGACCTCAGCGCCAATCCCGAGTTTTCCGGTGATTACGAGGCGGCGATGCGCGCGATCACCGCCCAAGCCGTGTTGATGCCGGCCAAGACCGATCTGTATTTCACGCCCGAGGACAACGAGCTCGAGTGTCGGCTGCTGAGCAAAGGGAGCTTCCGGCCGATTCCGACCGTGTGGGGTCACTATGCCGGAGGCGGCCGGTCGCAGGCGGATGTGGGCTTCATCGACCGCGAGCTGACTCGGCTAATGAGCGACGGGTAGGAGGAGGATGCGACTTTTCTTCGCCACTGATCTGCACGGCTCAGACGTGTGCTTTCGCAAGTTCTGCGAAGCGGCGGATTTCTACAACTGCGAGGCACTGATCATGGGTGGCGATGTCACGGGGAAGATGATTGTGCCGATCCGCCTCGAGCAGGGGCGTGCCAGCTTCGAGCTGGGTGGCGAGCAGCGCACCGTGGACGAGTCCGAGTTGGCCCCCGAGGAGAAGCGAATCGCCAACATGGGTTATTACCCGGTCGTCGGCGACGGCGAGGCCCTGGCCGCTCTCTCCGACGGAGAAACTTACGAAAACCGGCTGCTCGACGAGGCGCTCAAGCGGATCGACCATTGGGTGCAGTACGCGGAGGAGCGTCTGGGGTCAACGCCGATCAAGATCTACTTCGCGCCCGGAAACGACGACGACCCGAGCGTTGACGATGCTTTCGGCGCCAGCAGCGTATTCGTCAACTGCGAGCAGCGGGTGGTCGAGCTCGACGGTCTTCAGATGGCCAGCAGCGGGTGGTCGAACCGTACCCCCTGGTCGACGCCACGCGAGTGCGACGAGCCCGAGTTGGAGCAGCGTCTCCGCGCCGTGGTGGCCGGTGTCGAGGACCCCGACCGGGCGATCTTCAACTTCCATGTGCCGCCCCATGGCACACCCCTCGACCTATGCCCGGAGATCGACGAGGACTTCCGCGTCGTCACGGTCATGGGCAACCCTGTACAGATGCACGCCGGGAGCACGGCCGTGCGCTCGATGATCGAGGAGTTCCAACCCCTCGTGAGCGTCCACGGTCACATTCACGAGTCACGCAATGCGGTCAAGCTCGGCCGAACGTGGGCCGTGAACCCCGGCAGTGAGTACGGCGAGGGTGTACTGCTCGGAGCGATCATTTCCGTGCGGAAGCAAAAAGTGAAATACACGTTTACAGCCGGCTAATCGCGTTCTCGAAAGGAGACGACGGTGGCGCAACAAGGTGAGGCGAAGACGGGCTTGCAGGCGGCTCCGCCGGTGAGGCAGAAGTCCGGTCTGGTTCGGAGCGCGAGCGGGTTCGATGCATTCGTGTTCGGGCTGTCCGGCATCAGCGTCGGAATCATGTTCGAGTGGGGCAACTTCTTCGGGACCGGCTACTACCCCGGAGGCAATGTGATCGTCGCCCTCGCGATCTCCATTGCCGCCGCCCTCGTGATCGCGGGGGCGTATCGCTATTGGGGCCAGATCTTCCCGCGGTCAGGCGGCGACTACGTGTTCCTGAGCCGGGGCCTGCATCCCGGTTTCGCTCTGGGGACAAATTTCGTCTACGTGTGGATCCTGATGGTCTCGCCGGCGTTCGCGATGAGCATCATGCAGCCGCTGATGTCCTCGTTCGCGGCCACGCTGGGTACCGCGACGGGAGCGCACTTCTTCGTCAGCCTGTCGAACTGGTTCAACACGAACCTCGGCTACGCGGTCATCGGCACGACGGATCTTCTCATCGCGGCAACGATCGCCATCTTCGGTTTGAAGCGGTCGATTGGTTACATGAAGTTGCTGTTCATGATCGGCCTCGCCGGGGAGGTCATCCTCGTCATCGCCCTGCTGTTCTCACACACGAGCACGTTCGAACACCATCTCCAGAGCACCACCGGTGTCAGCACGGCCGCGATTGAGCACAAGGCCACCGCCACTGGCTTCCAGTCGGGCGGGTTCAACCTGTTCCACACCTTCAAGCTGACCAACTGGTACGTGACGTCGCTGTTCTTCGCCGCGTTGCTGCTCTACATCGGCGGTGAGATCAAGAACGCCGCACGCAATATCCGACGCGCACTCGTCGCCGCCGTGCTGTTCTCGGGACTGGCCACGCTGCTGTGGGTCGTCGCGTTCAACCACGTGATCCCGGTCTCGCTGCAGGGCTCGCTGGCCTGGAACTCAACCGCGGCGCCGACCTTCTCCACCCTGCAGGTGCCGTATCCCCACGAGCTCATGGCAGTCCTGTGGGGTACCAGCGGCGGAGGGCTGGTCCTGACGATCATCGCCTTCGTGGCCACGCTGGCCTGGATCACGCTGTGGACACCGCTCGTCCTCAGCTTCGCGCAGCGCGGCATCCTCGCGTGGGCGCTGGACGGACTGACGCCGCGCTGGGTCGGCCGCGTCAACGAGCGTTGGCACACCCCGATTCCGGCCCTGATCATCGCCTTCGCCATGGGCGAATCGTTCATGTTGTGGTTCGCTTTCGACCCCGGAACTCGTACGATCATCCTGCTCGTACCGCTGTTCGTCGGAATCGGCCTGACCATGCTCGTGGGGACGTTCTTCCCCTACACGCGCAAGGAGCTGATCGAGCAGTCGATCGTCGCCGACAAGAAATGGTTTGGCATCCATCGCATGTCGATTCTGTGCGGGGCGGGCACGATCATCATGGCCTTCTGGTCGTGGTTGATGTGGAACGACTCGATTGCCTCCGGCACGGACCGGACGCCGATCTGGGTCACTCTGGGGATCGTGGCCGCGATCACGATCTACTACTTCGTCCTCCGGGCCATCAAGCGTCGCGAGGGCGAGGACATCACCGTGACGTTCAAGCGGATCCCGATCGAGTAGCGCCGGACGGGCCGCGCAACGGGCCGCCCGCTCCGCCTCCTCTGCGGGCGGGCGGCACCAGCGCGGAAACACGCCGATGGATCGGCTTGGCTCGCCGAGCAGGGGCGCAATCGCGACTTTGTAGCCTTGATCCATGAACGCGCGTGAGCTAGAGGCCGCGGAGAGCGAGTTGGCGCGCCGACGCAAGCACCAGCGCGAAGCCGCGATGGTGGCCGCCGTGCTGCTCGTGCTGGCGTTGGCTACGGCGTTCCTGGCGCCGAGGCTCAGCGTGCCGCTGGCCATCGGCGGCGGAGCTGGCGTGCTCGTGGCGATCATCAGTGGCTTGGCCCGGCAGGACAGGATCGCGTGCCTGGCACTCGACCCGCTTGCCCACTCACTGCCCGAGGTGGCGCAGTACGCCAACCGTCTGACCAGCCGCCTCGAGTGCCAACGGCTGGCCAGCTGGTTGGCGGAGATCCTCCGCGATGCCGAGCTGCCCGGTAACTGGTATCTGGTCCATCGCGTACGCCGCTATGCCGAGGACCTGAACGCTCTGAGCCGCGACCTCGCCGACCCGCGGGCCGAAATCAGGCCGGCGAGCATGGCAGCCTGCCATCTGCTCCTCACGCAGGCGGTCGACAGTCCGCTCTACAACCCCGCCGTTCCCGACGACCTGCTGCCGGCGATCATCGCCAGGATCCGGCTCGGGATCAGTTTCTCCTCGCTCTGAGGGCGGCCGGCCCCGGAGGCTACCCGGTCCCCGTCCGAGCTGATTGATGTTGATGCCCTCGAGCCACAGGAAGAACCCGACGTGACGCTCACGCCAGCGCTGGAGCGCGGTCGCCGGCGTGGCTGTGGCTGTGGTGTGGCCGCCATCGTGGGCATGCTCGTGACCGGGCGCGACGCCACCGAAATGGCCATGATCGTGGCCGTGGTGGTGGCCGTAGGGCCGCTTCTCGTTGGGCGGGAGCGGACGCCTCGCGACGATCGCCTCGGCCAGCACGGTGGTCAGTCCGATCGATACCGCCGACTCGAGCGCAGTGCAAATCACCTCGGTGGCGTCGACGACTCCCGCGCGGCGCAGATCGACGATCTCATTGCTGCGCAGATCCAGTCCGAATCCGGCCGGGGCGGCGCGGACGCGGCTGACGGCGACGGACGGATCCATACCGGCATTGGTGGCCAGCTGCCGCAGGGGCGCCTGAAGCGCGCGGGCCAGGGCCCGCGGACCCGGGCTCGCCGGAACGCCTGCGCCTGCGGCCGTCAGCGCGTCGGCGGCCCGTATCAGCAGCGATCCGCCGCCGGGCACGATGCCGCTGCGCATCGCGGCCCGCCCCGAGCGGACGCCGTCGATGACGCGGAGGCGCGTCTCCTCCTGCTCGACGGTTGTATCGAGGCCGATCTTGATCGTGGCCACGGTCCCCTGCAGGCAGGCACGCCGAAGGCGGCGCTTGTCGCGCTCGTATTCGGACTCCAGGTAGCCGAGCTCGGCGGCGATTCGTGCCAGACGATCGCGGACAGTCTGTTCGCTTCCGTGGCCACCGGTGATCGTGGTGCGCTCGGCCGTAACTGTGACCTGGTCGGCGCGGCCGAGGTCGCTCAGCGCCGCGCTGGCGACGGACTTCCCCGTGCCTGGCCCGAGCACGCGCCCGCCGGTCAGCGCCGCCATGTCCTCGAGCATCGCGGCGCGGTCCTCGCCGAACAGGGGCGCCTTGACGGCGACGCTGGGCAGCGTGCGCCGGCGCATGTTCAGGACCATCGTGGTCAGCGCCGCGCCGGATACCTCGTCGGCGATGACGACCAGCGGCACGCGCTCGCCGGCCACCAGTTGCAGGATCGGCGCCAGCTGCTCGACACCGGTCAGGCGCTCGCTGGCCAGGAGGATGAACGGGCGCTCGAACGCCGTCTCACCCTTGACTTCGTCGAGGGCCAGGGCGGGTGCCAACAGCCCGTTGGCGAACGACATCCCGTCGGTGAACTCGAGCCGCACGCCGTAGGCGGGGTCGTCCTCGACGTTGACGACGCCGTCGTCGCCCACGCGGGTCAGGGCCTGCGCGATCATCTCCCCGATCACCGCGTCGCGCGCCGCGTTTCCCGCCACGGCGGCCAGCTCCTCGCCATCGCGCAGCGGCTCAGCGGCGTCGCGGATCATCGTTGCCGTGCTGGCCCATCCGCCGCGGAGGCCGTCGCACAGCGCCGCCGTGTCACCGCCGCGCGTCACCATCGCGAATACCTGGCGCAGGAGCTCGCGGGCCACGAGCACGGCGGTGCTCGTCCCGTCCCCGGCGGTCGTGTCGGCGACGCCGGCAACCTCCCGCAGCAACTGAACTCCCTGGTTGGTGTAGGGGTCGCGCAGGAGCTCGATCGAGCGGGCGATGGTCACGCCGTCGTTGGTGATCAGCGGGCCGGCGTCGTGCCGGTGCACGACGACGTGCGATCCGGCCGGGCCGAGTGTCGGGCCGACGGCATCGGCAACAAGATCGAGCCCGCGCATCAGCGCCGCCCGCGCCCCGTCGCCGTGGACGATCAGCCGGCCCTTACGCATGGCGCGCGGCATCAGCCGCGCGCTTTGGCGTTGGCGTAGAGCGCCTCACTGAGTACACACCAGACGAGCTTGCCGGTGATTCCACTGATGTCATAGATCGGGGCCAGCTCGACGTTGTCGAGGGCGGTGAAGCCCCGCTCGCCGATGATCCGCGCCGCCCCGATGATCTCGTGCGAGGTGAGACCGCCCGGCTCGGGCTCGGTCGTCCCCGGCGCGTGAGAGGCGTCGACCGAGTCGGTGTCCCACGTCACGTAGACGCCATCCGTCCCGTCCCACACCCGATCCAGCGCGTCCTTGAGCACAGGCTCGATCCCGCGCTCCTTCACCTCGCGCATCGGGTACATGTTGATCCCCCGCTCGCGGATGAGCTGCAGCCACTCACGCGGGTTGAGCGATCCCCGCACTCCCACGATGGCCACGTTCTCGGGCTTGACGTTGGGGAGCTCCGAGGCGCGCGCGATGCCGGAGCAGTTTGTCTCCTTCTCGCCGTCAACGCTGTAGCCGGCATCCATGTGGGCGTCGATGGCCAGGTACCCCATCCGCTTCTCGGGTCCGATGAACTGAGAGAGCGCCCGCGCGCACGGGATGGGGAGGGAGTGGTCGCCGCCGATGGCGATGGGGGTCGCGCCGCCCTGGAGGATCTTGAGCATGTCCTGTTCCACGTTTTCGTGGGTGCGGACGGCGTTGCCCACGGCGATCCTCGTGTCGCCGCAGTCGACGAGGCCATAGGCCTCCTGGAGATCGATGTCCCACTCGAACGACCAGCTGAAGTACTCCTGCGAGGCGATCCGGAGGCCCTGGGGACCGAGTGCCGATCCGGGGCGGCCGATGCACACGTTCGCGCCGTCGTAGGGGACGCCCAGGAACGCGACCTTGGCCCCGGCCTCGCGGACCTCGTCGGCTGGGCGATATGGCGACCCCAGCATCGAGATGATCCCGTGCGCCATGGCGCCGAAAGCCTTCTGCTTACCGCTTGAAGCCATCATCATGCTGACGCCCTCCCATCCGGAACTTGCGCGTGTCCTCTGGTCGCGCAGAATACACCCTAGGATCCTAGGATCCTAGGCTCACGGTGGCCGAAATCGAGCCGCACGTCGGTCCTGAACACGAGCCTGGCGAACTCGGCCGGCCATCCGGGCTCGGGGCCGGCGTCCGACCGGACGCGGTCGAGATAGCTCATGAGGAAGCAGGGATCGCCGGGTGAGAGCTGGAGCTCCTGAGCTTCCCACAGGCTTACGAAGGCGGTCTCGACGCTGACCTCGGCGTGGCTGAAGCTGACTTCGATCGTCTTATCGGTGGCACCTCCGCTCCGGTGTGACTTCGCCGTGTGGAGGATCCAGGGGAGGCGTTCCAGGGAGACGAACGAATTGCAGATCATCACCGGGGCGTCGTGCCGCGAGACGCGGGCCGTCAGGTGCGCTACCCGCTCGCCGCCGGTGCGGAGCTCGAGCATCTGCGACACCGCGCTCTCCGGGACCACCGAGCGTGCCTCGAGAATCTCGATGTGCTCACCGGGCTCCGCGAGGCCCGAAAGGAGCCGGCCCAGCCCGCGCACCGTGACGCCCTGCTTGGGCGCGGCGACGAAATTGCCGCGACCCTTCGTCCGGACGAGCTGGCCGTCGCTCTCGAGCAGGGCCAGGGCGGGCCGGATGACCGTGCGCGAGACGGCGAACTCGGCTTCGATTTCGCTCTCGGAGAGGAACCTCGCCCCAGGTTCCCAGCGACCCGACTCGATCCGTTCCTTGAGAACCTCAGCGAGCTGAAAGTAGAGCGGCACAAAGCTCGAGCGGTCCAGGCTCGTCGACGGAGTCGACGCGCCAGCCACGCGCTGCAGACCCCTCGGAGGCATGAGGCCGAGCCTAGCCGATTATGGTCATCCCGTAGCCTCGCGCGGGGGAGGTAGAGCTGGTCGTAAGGGGAAATTCCAGGGCCCACTTCACTTCGACACCGCGCCGCCGGAGTCGACTGTGACGTTGACCGATGCTGATCAGCTGATCGGGACGGTGCGGCTGTAGAAGGTCTTGCCGCTGTCTGCGTCTGGCCAGCCGAGCCTGACCTGGCCGGCGTGTGGAATCTTCACGTGGACGAGGAGGAAGCCCTCCCGGTTCCTGGTCAAGACCTTCTGCAGCGTGCGCCAGCTGTGGGAGCCCTTGGCCTTGAACTGAAGGCTGCCGACCTGCTGCTTGCTGCGGTCAGCCGGGCGCAGTTCGCCCCACACGGCGACGCGTGGGCCGTGTTTGGCTTTCGGGATCCAGATCGGGATCCGGAAGGCCGCCAGGCCGGGCTTGGCCTTGCCGTTGGTGAAGATGAGGCCGGTCTGGTAGGTGCTCCAGTATCCGCGGGTGCCGGGCGGCTGCCCGGCCCGCGGCGCGTTGTCGACCAGGAGGAATTGGGCCAGGCAGGCAACCCGCGGCATGTGGGCGGTCTCGTACTCGCCCTCGTTGAGCCAGGTGGCCTGCTCCTTGAGCGACACCTTGACGAACGGGTTCGGAGGTTTGGTCTTGTAGCCCCATTCGGTCAGATACATGCCGACGTGGCGATGGCGGTTGTAGGCCTTCTGCGAGCGGTCGATCGCCGTCTCCATCTTCCCCAGGTTGGCCAGGACGATCACGTTCGGATTGGGCAACGGGTGGTCCGGCGCCGCACCCTCCTCATACGGGTGGAAGGCGAACCCGGGGAACGCGAACAGCCCCGGGTGGGCGGAGACGAACTTCGAGCGGCTGCCGGATTTCGGGCACCCCAGATCGGCGGCCTGCTGGCCCGTCAGCGGCCGGTACTTCGGCGAGACGCAGTAGAGCTCCTGGGTGAACGGGACCGGGTAGACCGCTCCGTGCGAGGCGAGCTCGCCGACCAGGATCGTGTCCGACTTATGGCCGCTCGCCTTCAGCCCGGCGTAGCCCGTGTCGACCAGCGCGCGGTAGAGGCGCGGCGAGTTGTCGACGTGACGATGGCCGACCTTCCTGACCTGCGGACTCATCCACGTGGCCACGTTGGGCTCGTTCCAGAGCCCCCAGTAGTTGACCTTCTGGATCGGGGGATCCGGATCCGACGCCGTCGGGGTGATGCCCGCGCGACCCGGGACGCCCAGCTCCGGAGGTGGAACCAGCGAACCCTCCGAGCTCGGCCGGTAGCTGCCGCTGTAACGACGGCCGATGGCCCGCACGAACTCGCCAAAGTCCTTGGCGTTGGGCTTCTCGGACCAGTCGTAACCCTGCCGGCCCTTCTCCTTGGGTCCCGAGGTCGCCCACAGCGGCGCCGGCGGGCCGATCTGGAAATAGACCTTGAGTCCCAGCAGCCGGCACCACGCTACGAGCTGATCCCAGCGCGTCCACGCCCCGTAGGGGTACGCGGCCGGATCGGTGGGGTCGAACTTCGGCTTGTGTTGCGAGGACGCGTCGGGGGCGATCAGCGACCACACGACCGTCACCTTGACCCGATCCACACCCAACGCCTTGATCTCTCGCAAGGTGCTCGCCATGTGCTGCGGGCTGGCGTAGATCAGCTGGTTGTCGTCCATGAGGATCGACTCCTCACGGTTCGACGCCAGCGCATGGGCCGGCCAGGCGCAGAGCAGCGCGCACGCCACCAACGCCGCTCGGAGAACGTGTTGCCGAACGAGCATCCGGCTGCATGGTAGTGGGGTGGATGGACGCGCGGTCCCGCGAGGATGCCCGGCCGGCCGGGCACAGCCTGCTAGAACCCGCCCCGGTGTCGCTGATCTATCAGGTCATGTATCGGATCGGATTCACGCCGTGGGACACGGGCGAGGTGCCCGGCGAGCTCACGGATCTCGTGGAGGGGAGCGATGCACTGGCGCCGGGCCGCGCGCTTGACCTTGGGTGCGGCACCGGCACCCAGTCCGTCTACATGGCCGGTCACGGCTGGCGGGTGACGGCCATCGACGACGTCGACAGGCCGCTGCGGCGGGCGCGTGCCCGCGGCAAGGCCGCCGGCCGCGACGTGGGCTGGATCAGGGGCGACGTCACGCGGCTCGCGGGATCTCGGTCTGGACCCCGGCTACACGCTGGTGCTCGACCGGGGCTGCTACCACGGCCTGTCCGATGCGCAGCGCGCCGGCTACTCGGGCGGGGTCAGCGATGTGACCGCGCCCGGCGGCCTGCTGCTGCTCATGAGCTTCGCTCCCAACCGCGTTGTCGCCGGGCCGCGTGGCGCCACGCGGGACGAGATCGCCAGCCGGTTTTCCCCGGGCTGGGAGCTCGTCGACGATGTTGCCGATTCGGGCGCTCCGCCCGGCGGACCGCTGCGCGATGTCGCTCGCACGTGGTATCGGCTCCGCCGGCGTTGACGGCGTATGTTCAAGCTCGCCCTCGCCGTGGTGCTGATCGCCCTTCCGGACTGCATCAACCCGACGCTGATCGGCGCCGAGCTGTTCGTGGCCACTGGCGCGCACCCGCGGCGGCGGACTGCGATGTTCACCGCGGCGGCCATCGCGGTCACGTTCGCCTTCGGCCTGGCCTTCGCGCTCGGACTTGGCGATCTGATCCTCTCGCTCGTGCCCAAGGTGGGACCGGCGGTGAAATACGCGCTGATCACCGCCGCCGGCGTCGTCCTCACCGTCGGCGGGACGGTCGTCTGGATCCGACGCCGCGCGCTGGCCAATTCTGGGTCAAGCCAAGGCCCAATCCACTCGCACGGCTCCGCCGCGCTGATCGGTGCCGGCGTCGCGGGCGTGGAGCTCTTGACGGCGTTCCCGTACTTCGCCGCGATCGCACTGATCGTCGGCTCGGATGTCTCACGCCCGGAAAAGCTCTCTCTGCTGATCCTCTACTGCGTCATCTACGCGCTGCCGCTGATCGCGATCGCTCTCGCGTTCGCGATCCTGGGCGAGCGCGCCGAGCGCCTGACGAAGCCCGTCGGCGACTGGCTGCTCGCTCACTGGCCGCTGGTCATCGGACCGCTGACCGCGATCATCGGCGTCATCGTCCTGGTCTTCGGGATCGTCGAACTGAGCTCGACCTGAGCTCAGTGCGCGGGCCGATTACCCGCCGACTCGAATCAGCTTCTTGTTGACGAACTCGTCGGCGCCAAAGCGGCCCAGTTCGCGACCGAAGCCAGAGCGCTTGACGCCGCCGAACGGCAGCTCCGCGCCCTCGGCGCCCACGGCGTTGATGAACACCATGCCCGTGTCGAGCTTGCTCGGCCACGCGCTGCGCCTGCGCCTTATCGTTGGTCATCACGTAGGACCCAAGGCCGAAAGGCGTGTCGTTGGCGAGCGCCACGGCCTCGTCCTCGTTGCCGACGCGGTACACCGAGGCGACCGGGCCGAAGAACTCCTCGCGGTAGCCGTCGTTGTCGGGTTTGATCTCGGTCAGCACGGTGGGGGCGTAGAAGTTGCCCTCGCGGGTCCCACCGGCCACCAGCTTGGCGCCCTGGTCGACCGTCCGGCGCACCTGGTCCTCCAGCCGGTCGGCCGCTGTCTTGGAGGAAAGCGGTCCGATTGCCGTTTCGGACGAGGTCGGATCACCGGGCTTGACCGAGGTCAGAGCGGCCGTGAACTTCTCCAGGAACGGCTCGTACAGGTTGTCGGCGACGATGAAGCGCTTGCCGGCGTTGCAGGCTTGCCCGGTGTTCTCGAGCCGAGCATCGACGGCGGACTGAACGACGGCGTCGAGGTCGTCGGTGTTGAGCAGGATGAACGGGTCAGATCCGCCGAGCTCGAGCACGACCTTCTTGAGGTTGCGACCGGCGATCTCGGCGACGGCGGCGCCGGCGCGTTCCGAGCCCGTGAGCGACACGCCGCGCACGCGCGGGTCCGCGATCACCCACTCGATCTGCTCGTTGGTCGCGTAGATGTTGACGTACGCTCCGTCGGGGTATCCGGCGTCGCTGTAGATCTGCTCGATCGCCGCGGCTGACTCGGGGCATTGCGGGGCGTGCTTGAGCAGGATCGTGTTGCCGATCACGAGGTTTGGGCCGGCAAAACGGGCCACCTGGTAGTACGGATAGTTCCACGGCATGATGCCCAGGAGGACCCCGAGCGAGCTGCGACGCACGAAGGCAGATCCCTCCCCCTCGAGCAGCTTGATTGGCTCGTCGGCCAGCAGCTCCTCGGCGTTGTCGGCGTAGAAGTCGTAGATCGCCACGCAGAAATCGACCTCGCCAAGCGCCTGCTCGATCGGCTTGCCCATCTCGCGCGTGATGATCTCTCCGAGCTGCTCACGCCGCTCGGTATGAAGCTCGCCCACGCGGCGTATGAGGGCTCCACGCTCCGCCGTAGTACTTGAAGCAGACCACGTGCGGTGAGCCTGGTCGGCTCTGCCGATCGCATCCCTCAGGTCGCTGTCACTAATCGTCGGGTACTCCTTGACCGTCTCGCCCGTCGCCGGATCCACAACCGCGTAATAACTCATCACGTGCTCCTCGAACGCCCGGATTTCCGCTTTTTGTCGCCAACCATTGGCCTATGGGGAAGGCTATACGGTTCGTTCGCGCTCGCCACGAAACCGCGCCGTTCGGGTCGACGACGCTCCCGGCTCGGTCCGCGTTCGTCGCACGGCCGGCCGGGCCCATGCCGCCCGACGGCGGCGGTAACCCCTCGTCCCTGCACCGTTTTCCCGTAGCTGCGTAAGAAGCGACAGCCCGGCGACGCTAAGTCTCACAGGCGGGTCACCAACACAACCCCGTCTGGGAAAAGGAGCACCCATTGTCTACTGTCACGCTTGGAGCACCTGATCGCGGCGCGGCCGCATCAGGTGGTAGCACGCTTGACCAGGTCAAACGTGACCCTGCATATCAAGCGTTCTGGCTGCTGCGGATCGGCTTCACGGTCGCCCCGATCGCATTCGGGATCGACAAGTTCGCCAACGTGTTGGTGAATTGGGAGAAGTACCTGGCGCCGTGGATTCGCGACATCAGCCCAGTGAGTGCGACACACACCATGTACGTCGTCGGTGTGATCGAGATCATCGCCGGAGTGGCGGTCGCGATCAAACCGCGGTACGCCGCATACATCGTCGCGGCATGGTTGGCAGGAATCATCATCAACCTGCTCACCTACTCGGGCTACTACGACGTCGCCCTACGCGACTTCGGACTGCTGCTCGGTGCCTTGACGCTCTCGCGACTGGCGTCGATCTACGACCCGCCGTGGTTCCAGCGCACCACCGGTCGGCGCTAGTTGCAGTGCGGCTGGGCGGCGCAAAGCGGCGCCGCCCAGTTTCGTATCGCTGGGCCTAATCGTGTTTGGATCGGCGGCGCACCGCGACTCCGAGAGCGTGGTGGGGCTGGCGGGGACGGCCGGGCTGGAGCAGCGAGTCGATCTGCGCGAGCACCTCAGAGTCGTGGCGTTGAAGGCGGGCGTGCTGGAGTTCGTGCTGCTCCCACGAGCCGACGAGGAAGGTCTCGGTGAACAGGTCGCGGTCCTCGATATCGCGGTGCAGGTGCCAGCGCAACGCTCCGGTCCGCCGGCGCAGACGGCGAAGCTCGCTGGCCAGGGCAAGGAAATCATCGATGTGCTCGGCCGCCACCCAGAAGTCGACCGTGATCAGTACCGGTTCGTGCGCGACGTCGATTTCGTCCGGCCAGCTCCGGCAGCGGGATCGGGTCGCACATTTCCGCGCCCGTATCGGCGCCACCCGGGAGCGGTAGCCGCCAGGTCCCCAGGACGGCGATGGCCAGACCGCCGCCCACGACGAGCAGCGCGGTGGTGAGGCTCGCCGCCTGCGCGACTGCGCCGAGACACAGCGCGCCGATCCCGCTCGCGCCCTGGAAGGCCACGAGATAGTAGGCGAAGCTCCGCGCCTTCACCCACGGCGGCAACTGGCTCTGGTAACCACTGCTGAGGAGACCGAGTCCCGTGATCCAGGCGGCGCCGGCGAGAATCAGTCCGACCACGGCGACGGCCACCGAGTGGGTGACGGCCAGCAACGCCGCGCCCACCGCGACGGCCAGGCACGCCACCGCATAGACGACCCGTGGCGAAAGGCGCGCCCGGAGTGACGGGCCGAATGTGGCCGCCAGGAGCGCACCCAGGCCGACGCAGCCGAGCAGGAGGCCGTATCCACCCGATCCGAGCCCGAGGCGGTCACGCGCGACGAGCGGGAGCAGCGCCCAGATCCCGGTGGCCAGGAACACGAACGCTGCGGCCCGGACGATCAGGGCGAGCAACGCCGGCGAGTTGCGGACATAGGCGCCGCCGGCCCGCATCGCCGCCAGCGCGTGCTCACGGGGAAGCGTCGAGCGGCGCGTCGGCAGGGTGGCGACCGCGACGACAGCGAGGACGGCGATGAACGAAACGGCGTTGGTGAAGAACACGAGCGCGGCGCTCGTGGCGGCGAGTAGGAGACCCCCGATGGCCGGGCCCACGGCGCGGGCGAGGTTCTGGTTCACCGAGCCGAGCGCGATCGCCTCGCCGCGCTCCTGGCTGGGGACCAACTCGGGCTGGAGCGTCTGCCAGGTTGGGGCTCCGGCCGCGCCTCCGATCCCGATCACGAACAGCAGAAGCAGGAGCGAGGCGGCGCCAAGGGCGCCGACGGCGGACAGGATGGCCAGCCCGGCCGCCGCCGCCAGCATGACCGCCTGGGAGACGAGGATCAGACGGCGCCGGTCGAGCAGATCGCCGAGGGCGCCGGCGGGAACGGCCAGCAGCAGCACCGGGATTGAGCCCGCGGTCGAGATCGCGGCGAGCAGTACCGCCGAGCGCGTCAGCGAGGTCATGACCCACTGCGCCGCGACCGTCTGCATCCATGACCCGACGTTGCTCGTGAATTGCGCCGTCCACAGGCGCCGGAACCCGGGGTGGCGAAGCGGCGCCCAGCCGCTCTTGGCGCCACCGGAGGGCGCCGCGTGCATCCTCAAGCTCACGGCGCAAATCTACGACAGCCTCACCGCCGGCTCCGGTGTGACGCTGACGCGTATCTCAGTCGGGCGGCGCGACCTGAGCGTGCAGGGCCTGCGCCGCGGTGCGCATGAGCAGCACCGTGGCTCCCGTCAGACCGGAGAAGCCGAGGATCCACAGCGCGTCGCGGACACCTTTGTCCGGCGACAGTGACCCCGCCACCAGCAGCGCGGCCGACGTGAGCGCGCCGGCGCCTCCGGCAAACACCACGAGGGCTCGGTTGAGCCAACCCTCGACGACGGTGCGGTCCGAGCCGGCGTAACGCTCGGTCCTGACGACCAGACGCCCGGCGCGCAGCTGGGTCGCCAGCGCCTCGGCATGCTCGGGCAGGGTGCGCAGTGCGGGCACGGCCCGCAGCACTTCCTTTTTCGCGATTTCCTCCGGGCTGCCCAGCGCTTCGTGCTGATCGCGCGTGACGATCGCCTCGGCCTCCGAGGCCAGATCGAAGCTGGCGTCGATCGTCTTGAGCGTTCCCTCGAGCGTGATCAGCGTGCGGGACAGCAGGAGCATCGGCCGTGGGGGGCGCAGCCCGTGACGCTCCATCACATCCATCATCCCCGACATCGACGCTGGACTGAGGCCCCCCGAGTCGACCTCCCCGAGGAGAACCGACATGTCGCGCTCGAGCTGGCGCATGTCCATGCGATCGTGTCCGACGAGGTATCGAACCGAGCGGGCGAGCACGGACCCATCGCGGAGCGAGAACCCGATCGCCATGCCCTGGAGGGCCTCGCGCGTGACGGGGTCGATCCGTCCCACGGCGCCGAAATCGAGCAACCACAGCGTGCCCTCGGCGTCGATGAAGACATTGCCCGGATGGGGATCGGCGTGGTAGTAGCCGTCGCGCATGATCTGGGTGAGAAACGAATTCAGCAACCGTCGAGATAGCTCTGTGCGTGGCACCGGCGCCGCCTCGATGGCGGCCACATCCGATACCGGGCGGCCGACGACCTCGTCCATCACGAGCAGCCGATCGGTGGACAGCTCGGGATACACGACCGGTATCTGAACCCCTCCGTCGGGAACCTGGCTCTCGCGCAGCCGTATGCCGGCCGCGACCTCGCGGGTGTAGTCGAGCTCGGCCTTGATGCTGGAGATCAGCTCGTCGGCGAGGTCGCGCACGCCGATTCGGCGAGCCGCCTCGACACGCCAATCGAGTTCGCGGGCCAGGAAGGAGAGAACGGCTGAATCGCGGCGAACGACGTCGTCCAGGCCGAGGCGCTGGAGCTTGACGATCACCGAGCGCCCGTCGTGGAGCTTGGCCCGATGCGCCTGGCCGACCGATGCCGCCGCCAGCGACTCCTGATTGAACGAGGCGAAGGCCTGGTCCTCGGACTCGCCCAACTCAGTGTGGAGAACGGTTGTGACTTGATCCGGGGTCATCGGAGCGACGTTCGAGTGCAGCTTCGACAGCTCGTCGGTCAGCGTCTCGGGGAGCAGGTCGCTCCGGGTCGCGGCGATCTGCCCGAACTTGACGAACATCCCGCCCGAGCGCTCCAGCACGAGGCGAACGCGGCGGGCGAGGTCCCTCGACGCGAGCGCCGCCGGCGTCCGGTAGCGGACGTGGAGGAGATTCTCGCGGCGAGCATTGCCGACGAGTTCGCGAAAGCGCCCGAGCGGAGTAAGCACCGCGCGCGTGGCTTTCACCGGGTGGCGCCACAGCCGTGCCGCCCGGCGATCCTTGCGCCGGCTACGGGTGACGATGTCGAGGATGATCGCCACCGGCAGCGCGGCGAGGACCCCGAAGAACACGGACAGCGGGATGACGAGCAGGGCATGCGAATGTTTGGGGCCGAGCGCGACCAGGGCCGCGATCAGACCCGCCAGCCACCCGAACGCCGCGGCCCCAGCACTGCGCAAGCGCCCGATCTGCACCCCCAGGACCCGGCCGGTGAGCACGCCGATCGCGGCCACCCAGAACGGCAGGATGAGCAGGCCCACTAGGCCGAGGTCGAGGGTGACTGAGGCGAGGATCATCAGCTGTACCAGTGGCGGGCAGAGTCAATCACAAGGGCCCGGCGCCTCTGGGCTTATCGTTGCGGCCTTGTTGTCCGGAGAGTCCGTACAATGTTGTACGGTGAACCCGTTCAACTATCAAGGACCTGTTTCTCCGGCGCGCCTAATCGATCGCCGGGACGAGCTCGACGGCCTACAGCGAGCCGCATCAGACGGAATCGCCGTGCGCCTCGCCGCGCCGCGACGGTTCGGGAAGACCAGTCTGATCGACGCGCACGTTGCATCGATGCGTGCCGTTGGGCACAGGGCGGTTCGGGTCGACCTTTCGAAGGTCGCCACGGTTGCGGACGTCGCTGCGCGCCTAGGGCAGGCGTTTGGTGAGCTGCCGCCCGACCCCCGTCGGGTCGTTGCGCGCTGGTCGGCCCGTCTCGGCGTGACGGCGAGGCTTCCGGGCGTCCAGCTTTCGCTCAGTCCGTCGGTTCGGCCGCCGGCGGACGAGGCTCGCGCTGCACTCCTGGAGCTGCTCGACATTCCGCTCGGGCTGCATAACGCTGACGGTGGGCTCACCGTCGTGTGTCTCGATGAATTCCAGGACCTCCTGGTCGCCGATGATTCGCTTGACGGGCTCATCCGCTCGGTTATCCAGCACCACACCGAAGCCGCCGCATACGTATTTGCGGGAAGCCAACCATCGCTCATGCGAGCGCTCTTCTCGGACCGGGAACGGCCGTTCTACGGCCAGGCTCGCCCGCTGGAGCTACCGCATCTGCCGGTGGCCGAGGCGGCTGCTGACATCGAGGCCCTGATCGAGGCCGACGGGCTGAACGCGCGTGGCGCCGTTGACGAGGTGCTTGCGTTCACGGGTGGCCACCCTCAACGCTCCGTCCTGCTCGCGCACCATCTCTACAACGTGCTCGACGGCGTCCCGCGGGCTGAGGATCCGTTCGGCGTCGCGCTCGACCTCGCCCTCGAGGAGACAAACGACGCTCATCAGGCCGTATGGGACGGAGTTGGCAGAGTTGAGCGGGTGGTTCTGATGGCGCTGGCGGACGGACAGGCGCCGACGGGAAGTCGAATCGGCTCCGAGCATCGAATTGCTCGCTCGACACTCCAGGATGCGCTCGACCGCCTGCTCGCCGACGAGCGTCACGTCCACCGGCCGGCTCCGAGCCGAGCGAGCCTGCTGGATCCATTGCTGGCCGAGTGGCTTCGGCGCCGATGAGCGGCCGGCGGGCTGGTCGAGCCCGTCCGAGGTGCCAGGTCTTCGTGAACGCGACGTTCCGCGACGCCCGGCGACACCCGAACCAGCCCCGGCAATCCATTGACACGAACGTATTAAGCCCTCACACGCGGGCCGTAGGATTCGGGAGCGGATGGTGACTTGACGGATGACCGGCGACCACGCGAGCGTCGCGAAGCTGATCGACGCCCAGCTCACCGACTCCGCTGCTGGCTGGAGCGTCGGCACGTGGGGCGCGGTCGCGGACGTCGAGCGCGCTCACGACGAGCCCGGTGGCCGGGCCGGGATGGCGATGTGGACGGCGCGTGGCGCGGTGCGGATCGACGCAACGACGGAGCTGCGGCTGGTCGCCTACGAGCGCTGCCTGCGTGCGCCCGGAAGCTGGCGCCAGGCGCTGGCGCTCTGCCTGCCGGCCGCGCAGGCGACCATGAACCGCCGTTCGGTGATCACGCCGCTCGGGCCCGACCATGCCGCGATCCGCGCGGAGGATCGCGCCGCTCACATGTTTGACCTCGGCGTCGGCGCCGCGTGCGCCGACTTTTGCGTACGCACCGAAGACCCGGACATGCTGGCAGCGCTCCAGGCGGCCACGGGCACGTCGTCTGTGGGACCGCTCGACCGGGCTGCACCCGCTGCTGAGCGCTCACAGCCCGGCGCGCGTCGTGCTTACCCGGGCGGCGCGTGCCGAGGTGACGACGCCGATCCCGGCGCCCACCGGCGCCACGCAGCCGGGTCCGCACACGCACCTGCTGCCGAAGCTCCTTGCCACCGGCCGGACGCACCCGGCGATCGATCCAATCCCCGCCGGCTGGGTGCCGGTGACGACGATCTTTCCCGCGCACCCGCTGCTCGATCCCGGCGCCGCCGCGATCCCGTTCAACGGCGCGCGGCACGCACGCTTCCAGGCGCTGCTGCGCCACCACGGCGATCCCGTCCACGTGCAGATCAAAGACGCCGTGGCGATGGCGGTGAGCACCGGCGAAACGCCGCCGCCGGTTACGCCGGGCCCTGGCAGCGTCAGCCGTACGCGAGCGATCCGCGTCGCGCTGCGCCAGCTCGCGCACACAGCGCCCGGCGCACCGGGCCTGCGAGCGTGGCGCGAGCAGTTCGGCGAGCCTACGTAGGCCGCATGGTCAGGCGTTTGATGTTTCGCGCTCAGTCGTGCGGATGACGGCGGCGCGGTTTTGTGCGACCGCTCGTAGGCGTCGAGTTTTGCCAGGTCGATCTGCGAGAGCCCGTTTAGTTAGGGCCGACGCGGCGATTCGCATTCTTCACGGGTGGTACGGTCTCGCGTGCACGTATCGGGAGCCGGGCAACCGAGGCATCGGACCGGGCCTTATTGGGAGAGGGACTATGAGTCAGGATGAGAAGAGCTTCGACGGGCAGTGCTATTGCGGTGCCGTCAAGATTGTCGTTACGGGCGATCCGGTGGGCGCCGGTTACTGCCACTGCGCCGCGTGCAGGAGCTGGTCCGCCGGGCCTGTCAATGCATTCACGCTCTGGCCTCCCGACGCCGTCAAGGTGACTCAGGGAGAAGACCAAATCGGCGAGTACCACCAGAACGAGCGGAGCTATCGCCAGTGGTGCAAGGTCTGCGGCGGCCATTTGCTGACACGGCACCCGCAGTGGGATCTGGTCGATGTCTACGCAGCGACGATCCCCTCCCTTCCGTTTACACCTGGGGTGCACGTCAACTACGAGTCGACGGTGCTGCCCATGAAAGATGGCCTGCCCAAGCTCAAGGACTTCCCCGAGGAGCTGGGCGGCTCCGGCGAGACGCTAGCCGAATAGCGACGCGACCCGCAGGGATCCCGACGGCAACGAATTTCCGGACGCGAAGGACCCTCCACCCGAAAGCTCATGCGCTCGAGCGCCCTTAGCCCACAAAAAATCTAGTCGTCTTCATCCGCAGCCCCACTCCGATCCGTGGCGGATTTGTGCTGCGGGATCACGCCGTCCGCTGGACGCCGGCGCCTTCGGGCAGCACCCGGCCGAGCTGGTTGCGCGAGGTGATGCCGAGCTTGCTGAACACCTTGCGCATGTGGTAGGCGACCGTGTGCTGGCTGATGAACAGCCGCGCGCCGATCTCGACGTTCGACAGGCCGTCGCGCGCGAGTCGCGCGACCTGGGCCTCCTGGGCGGTGAGGTCCTCCCGGGTCTCGACTGTGCGTTTGCGGACCCGCTCGCCGGTCGCTAACAGCTCACGCTCGGCGCGCGCGGCGAAGGCGTCGGTGCCCATGCTCGTGAACATCTCGAGCGCGGTGCGCAGTTGCTCTCGGGCGTCGACGCGGCGGCGCTCCCGTCGCAGCCATTCCCCGTAGAGCAGGTGCGTGCGGGCGAGGTCGAGCCGGACACGGTCACCGGAGAGGTGGACAATCGAATCGCGGTACAGGCGGTCGGCGGCCTCGCCCTCGCTCAGCAACGCGTGCACACGGGCTTCGATTCCGAGCACCCACTCCGAGCTGACCACTCGGGTGCGCCCTGAGAGCCACTCCAGGGCGGACTCGAGCAGCGCCGTGTCGCCGGTCCTGGATGCCGCCTCGGCAAGCTCGGGCACCAGGAAGGGTCCGTGTCCGACCAGATCGTGTTGGAACGCTTCCCGGGCGGCGTCGCGCGCGGCGTCGTGACGGCCGAGGCCGTTGTAGAGCACGGATCTCGCGTAGGCGTTGGACGTCCATCGGCGTGCGGCCGCCTCCTCCGCGGTGGCCTCGATCAGCTCAGACGCCCGCTCCTCCTGGCCGCGCCACGCGGCGAGAATCATCGGTGCGTTCACGAGCGGAAGATTCCCGCTCGCCTCAGCGATCAACTGGGCTTCGTCGATCGTCGAGGTGGCCGCAGTCACCTCGCCGGCGAGCAGCTGGCTTCTCGCCAGGAAGCTGAGCGCGAACCGCAGATGCACGAGGGCGCCCGTGTCGCGGGCGAGCTGCACTCGGCGGGAGGCGAGGAGATGGAAGGCCTCGACATCCCACAGCTCGAGGGCAACGATCGCGCTGGCTCTGTTGCTGACGAGCGACAGTGAGCGACCGACATCCTCGTTAGTGACATCAGATGCGAGCAGGAGCTCGAGCCCGCGGGTGAGCGCCGGCGCCGCAGCCGCGTACCCGTCGGTCAGGCGGGTCGCGAACGCGTCGAGCAGAACATCAGCCGCGCGGGGCGGGGTGGGGCTGGATCGCGCCGCCCGCGCGGCCTCGGCGACTGCCCGCGCGCCGCCCGGGACTTCGAGGTCTCCGACCATCGCCCCTCCGAGCGCCTCGAGGTACGTCTCGCGCGCCAGCTCGGGGTCAAGCGGCTCGAGTTGTCTCGCCGCGCTGGCCAGCAGGCGCCCGGCGTCGTCGCCGCGCTGCTGCTCCAACGCGATTCGGCCCCGCAAGAGCTCGGCGTGGGCGCGCCCGAACTCGTCCAGCGGCCCGGCTTCGACCTCTACCAAGAGCGCGAGCGCAGCGTCGAGTGCGCCCGAGTCGTGCTTCGCTGAGGCGGCCGCAAGCAGGCGCTGTCCGCGGCGATCCGGGTCGCTCGTCAGCAGCGCAGATCGCTCGTGAAACGCCGCGGCGGCGGCCAGTCCGCCCCGCGCCTGAGCCCGGCCCGCCGCCCGCTCGAGCTCAGCGGCGACATCCTCGTCAGGACCGGCCGCCGCCTCGGCCAGGTGCCACGCGCGCCGGTCGGGATCAACCTGCGCGTCGGTCGCTTCTCCCAGCGCCCGGTGCACCCGGCGCCGGTCGTTCGGCGCGGCCGCTCGGTAGATCGCCGAGCGCACCAGCGGATGGCGAAAGCGCACCCTGCCGTCGATTTCGATCAGGCCGGCCGACTCCGCCGGCTCGAGCGCCGCGCCCGTGATCCCGAGCCGCTCGGCTGCCCGCCCCAAAAGCGCCCTGTCACCGAGAGGCTCCGCCGCTGCAGCCAACAAGAGACGCTGGGTCTCCGCCGGAAGGGCCTCCAGCCGCGTTCACAAAGCTCTCCTCGATGGTGCCCGACAACGACAGCGCCCCGGGCAACGCGAACCCGCCCGCCAAGCTGCGCCGGCCGTGAGCCCCCGCGGGAGTTCGAGCAGCGCCAGGGGGTTTCCCCGCGTCTCGGCCAAGAGCTCATCGGCGACCCCCTCGTCCAGCCGTCCCGGGATCACCGACACCAACAGCGACCGCGCATCGGCAGCTCGAAGACCCTCGACAACCAGCTCCGGCAGACCGGCGAACAGGTCGCTCTGCTCGCGCGCGGCGAACAACATCACCACCGACTCCGCCAGCAGCCGTCGCGCCACGAACGCCACACACTGGGCCGACGCCCGGTCTAACCACTGCGCGTCATCGACCACGCACACGAGTGGGCTCTCGTCCGCCAACTCCGAGAGGAGGCTCAACACCGCGAGACCAACGAGAAAGCGACCCGGCACCGGGCCGGCGCGCAGCCCGAACGTGGTCAGAAGAGCGTCGCGCTGCGGAACGGGAAGGCGCTCGAGGCGATCGAGTGCGGGCGCGCACAACTGATGAAGCGCGGCGAACGCAAGCTCCATCTCCGACTCAACCCCGACCGCACGCAGAACTGTCAGATCCGACGCCGAGGCGATCGCATAGTCGAGGAGCGCGGTTTTCCCGACCCCGGCCTCGCCTTCCAGCACCAGCGCCCCGCTTCGCCCAGCCCGGGCCTGACCGAGCAGCCGATCGAGCACCGCGCATTCGTCTCGCCGACCGCGCAGCATCAACCTCCCCGGAGCTGAACGACCGCCAGCCATGGGCAGGGCGATCCTAGAACCAAACGCTCGTCAAGGAAACCTCACGCGGGTATTGGCCCACCGCAGAAATCGCACATCCGGTGGACGATCGCGACCGACCCTCGCCGGGCGCTGGCGCGCGATCGCATCTACGACCAAGCCCACGTCGGGACCAGGCGTGGCGGGCTCGAACGGTGCTACGTGGTGTCAGAGGTAACGCAGGGCGTTTGTCCACCAACCAACATCGGCGAGGTCCACGGGAACGCTGCCAAGGACGACCCGATCCCACTGGCCGCGATCACGCCGCTCAAGCAACGTGGCGACCGTATCGCCGAGCGCACACGCCAAGTTGAGCACCGCAACCTCCCGGCAGCCCTGGTTGCGGGCGGCCGCTCGAAGTGTTCCTATCGCTATGCCAAGGTGCAGCGCGCCGAAGCCGCGCGTGCTCATCCGGCCATCCGGGTGGCCGCGAATGTCGGGGGCGAGCTGATGATGGGCCATCCTCTGCGGGTTGGCCAGGTAGCCCGCCCCGACGGCAAACCTGAACAGCGACCCCACGGCGAGAAGGACGCGTCCTTCCATGTCCGAGGATCTTGCCAGAGCTGGGAAGGCAAATGCGCGACGGTCCGGTGAGCCGGTTCCTTGACTTCCAAGCTGAAGCGGTTCCCCTCGATCGGAGTGCGCTGTCCATGTTCAGTGGCGCCGTTTCCTCCGGAGCGGCTTCCCCCAAATGTCGGTGACAGCGTCTCGCGACGCGGTGGGCTCCGCCTCCTGCCGCGGCTCTGGCTCAGGACTTGGTTCCGAGACCGACCAAAAGGCCACCATTGCGGGATTGATGTAGACGTCCCCCTGACCAGCTTGTCCGGTTAGGCGAACGGGGAGGCCCTGGGCGGAAATAAAAGCCTCAGCAACTTGACTGGGGTCTTCGTCCACCGTTACGCGGACGTTCTCGCCCGAGAAGTAGATCTCAGTCGGCACACCGTGAGTGTCGCATCGATCGACGACCGACTCTGAGGTGGAGAGTGTCTACGCTCCGGACCGACCGTGGACAAGACAACAGATCACGAGGAGACACAATGATCGTGGTCGTCGGGCGGGTTAAAACTGATGCCGGCAAGCGCACGGAACTTGTCCGCATCGGTCAAGCGGTGGCAACCGCCTCGCGCTTGGAGCCGGGCTGCATCAGCTACCGGCTCTACGAGGACACCGAGAGCGAGAACGAGTTCGTGTTCATCGAAGAGTGGGAAAGCGACGACGCGCTCCGGCGGCATTTCGCTACTTCGCACGTTGCCGTGTTCATGCGGGCGATTCCAGCCACGATCGTCGCGCCTCCGGATGTCAGGTTCCACAGCATCGCGAGCTCGATGGACCTCGCCGACGTGACCGCCGGCTGACCCGGCGGTCTGGTTTCTCAGTCTCCTTCCTCTGAGCGCCACGGAGGTTGCGGAGGTGCCGAAACGAGCGCTCGGCGCAGCAGCGTCAGCAGCTGACGGCGATCGGCATCTGTAAGCCCGCCCAGCACCTCCTGTTCGACCTGCGCGACGAGTCGTCTGGCCCGCTCAAGTGTGCGCCGACCC
The DNA here is from genome assembly GCA_963734775.1 of uncultured Solirubrobacterales bacterium. Lineage (GTDB taxonomy): Bacteria > Actinomycetota > Thermoleophilia > Solirubrobacterales > Solirubrobacteraceae > Palsa-465. The sequence continues at coordinate 81,768 of CAVTJE010000029.1, read as the reverse complement.
TTCGGCGTGATCGTCACCTCCCACGCGCGGCGGTCGGCTGGACGTCGTCGGCGCTCGGCCAGCCCTGCGCTTTCGAGTTCATTGATCAGCTTGACCATGGCGCTTGGATCGATGCCCATGTCGGAGCTCAGATCCTGCTGAATTGTTCCTTCGCGAGCGCCGAGCACATTGAGGAGCGCGAACAGCGCCGGGGTGAGACCAATGGAATCGAGTGCCTGCGCGGTCCGCGTATGCGAGGCCCGCCACAGCCGGAAGAGCAGTTGGCCGGCGTACTCCGCCACCTCGATGTCGGTCGATACGGATGCTGGCATGTCTCCAGTTTGGCAGATTAGCTGGTGGAACACAATGATTGTAGTCCACCACGATGGTGTGATACCATGATCGTCCGTGCTGTGACGAGCGCTTCCCATCCAGTTCCCCTAACGAAAGGACCTGCCATGACCTCCATCGAATCGCTCACCCTCGACGTGAGCGACCACGCTGCCGCCAGCGCGTTCTACTCAGACGCGTTCGGCCTGGGCGCTGAGGTGGGCGTCCGCGCCTCCGACGCGCCGACGGCGGGCTTTCGCGGGTTCACGCTGTCGCTCGTGGTGTCCCAGCCAGCCGCGGTCGATGAACTGATCGACGCCGCCCTCGCCGCCGGCGCCACGCCGCTGAAGCCCGTCAGGAAGTCGTTCTGGGGCTACGGCGGCGTTGTCGAGGCCCCGGATGGGACGATCTGGAAGGCCGCCTCGTCGTCGAAGAAGAACACCGGCCCGGCCACCCGCCAGATCGACGACATCGTGCTCCTGCTGGGCGTCGCAGACGTTGCCGAGAGCAAGCGCTTTTATCTCGACCGCGGCCTGACGGTGACGAAGAGCTTTGGCCGCAAGTACGTCGAGTTTGCCACCCAACCGGTGAAGCTGGCGCTCTACGGGCGCCGCGCCCTGGCCAAGGACGCCGGCGTCGACCCGGACGGCAGCGGATCGCACCGGATCGTCATCGCCAGCGATGCCGGGCCCTTTACCGACCCCGACGGGTTCGCCTGGGAGGCCGCCGGAGCGCGAGACCGTCGGACAGTGTTGGCGACGAGGGCGTCCGCGATCCCGCAGGCGACCTGATCCGCGTCCGAATGCTGCGCCGCCGTCCGACGATCGAAGACACGATCTGAACCTACGAGGAGGTTTCCATGAGCCCGAAGAGGAACCCGGAGAAGTCCGGCACAAGCACCACCGCAGTCAAGCGGAAGTCCGACGGATTCACCGCCGAGGAACGAGCCGCGATGAAGGAGCGCAGCCGAGAGCTGAAGGCCGCCGCGCGCGTCAACAACGGCAAGGCGGACGGCGAGAGCGAGGTGCTCGCCAAGATCGCCGAAATGACAGAAGGAGATCGCGCGATCGCCGAGCGGGTGCACGCCATCGTCACCGGCGGCGCACCAGAGCTCTCGCCGAGAACGTGGTACGGGATGCCCGCCTACGCCAAGGACGGCAAGATCCTCTGCTTCTTCAAACCCGCGGAGAAGTTCGCGCTGAAGGGGTTGACTGCCACCGACGAGGCAAGGATCAGCGCGCTCCTCAACAAAGCGGTGAGCTGACGATTGACCTCGCCACTGATCCCGCCCCATGGTCCGGCACCCGCTTGGGCTGGGAAGCCGGTCAGCTACACGGCCTCATTTCCCGTAGTCGTGATGCGCGGGGTGGGTATTCGACTGATGCTCGTTCCTGCTCGAGCGGCGGGTTCGCATCAGAAAAGCGTGACAAGGTCGCCCGGCGCCGGCTCTCACGGGGCACGTTCCTCGGCCTGAGCCCGAGTTTCGGTCGTTTGGTTTCCGCGGTGGCGGTGGTTTGTCACGTTCCTCGGCCCCGGGCGTGTCTGACCGCCTGTAAAACGTGGCAAACCTCCCGAACCGCCCGCACCTTGGCCACACTGCGGCGGAGGGTGGTCAGCAAACCGCACCTATATTTCGTTTAGCTGACCAGCTTCCGTTGTCGGCGCAGTTTGCGGCAGGGGCGGTTTCGTCCGGCGGTTAGTTGCTCACAACATCGCCGGTTGATGCACGGCCTCGGGGCGTGCTTATACACGCGAGGTTGGCGCGGGGCGCGGGTCTTGTCACGCTTTCCAGCTCGTCCGGCCCGCGCGCCACCTGGGCCCCGAAACCGGAAGACCGCCAAGTGTCGACCGGACGCTGAAACAGGAGGGTCTGTCGTTGAGGCGGCGAAGGCTGAGACTCGATGCCAGAGGCCTGGGTGTATCTACTGCGCTGTCGCGATGGGTCTCTCTACACGGGCTGGACCGTGGATCTCGAACGACGGCTGGCGAACCACCGTGCCGGCCGCGCGAGCCGCTACACAGCCAGCCGGCTGCCGGTCGAGCTTGAGCTGGCCATTCCGATGCACACGCGGACTGCCGCGCGCCGCGAGGAAGCACGAATCAAACGCTTACCTCGAGCGGCGAAGCTCGCTCTTCTTGGGTAGCGGCACCCCTTCGTGCTTAGCGGGCGAGGATGGCGAGGAGATCGCCGACTTTCTTGCCGCGGGCGAGTGGGTCCGGCAGGCGCAGGTCGGCCTGGATCTCATAGTGGTTGCGGCGGCCGTTGCGCTCGCGCGTGATGTAGCCGGCGTCGGCGAGCTCGCGCGACGATGCGGTGCGCGGCGCGTTCGGTGACGCCAATCGTGTCGCCGATGTCACGCAGGCGAATACTCGGATCATCGGCGATGCAGAGGAGCGCCCGGGCGTGATTAGTCAGAAACGACCAGGTAGGTTCGGTTTGGTCGCTAGTCATCTAAAACATGATATCGATGGCTTGAATGTTATAGTGAGCTTCCGTGCCGTCTGCAGGCAGGAGGAGTTCAACGGGGTTTCCTGGGCCGCACCGGCCTATCGCGACGGGGGCGCGCAAAGCAGCCATGAGACGAACCTTCACCATCGGAGCCCTCGCCGCCCTGCTGGTCGGGCTTTTCGCTGCGGCGCCGGCGGGTGCCCGGCCGACGGCGCTTCAGGTCGAAGCTACGGGCGCGCCGCAGTTCGTTCGCGGCAGCGATGGACGTGAGCACGTCGAATACGACCTGGTCATCACGAACGTGTTCACGGCCGGGGCGACGCTCAAGTCGCTCGAGGTGCGTGGCGACGGGAAGCGGCTGTTGGTGCTCAGGGGTGCCGCGCTCGCGGCCGTGACCCACCGGCCCGCTCGGCTCGGTCGCGACGGCGCACGTCTCGCCGGCGTTGACCGTCGTGACGCAGGTCGATATCGCGCTGCCGCGGTCGGCCGGGCGGGCGGTCCCCGCGCGCGTGACGAACCGGATCCACTACGCGATCCCGGCGGACGCTCCGTCGCGGTCGGTGATCGGCAGCACGACCGTCACGGGACCCCGTCTGCGCACCGACGGGCGCGCCCCGGTCGTGATCGCGCCGCCGTTGCGGGGTTCGGGATGGGTCGATCTCAACGGGTGCTGCCGCGATCCGACCTCTCCGCATCGCAGCACCGTCCTGGCGCAGAACGGGACCTACGTCACGCCCGAGATCTTCGCGATCGACTGGGTCCGCCTCGTCGACGGCCGGCTATACACCGGCGACGGCACCCGCAACAGCGACTGGCCGGCCTACGGCGCCCCGCTCTACGCCGTGGCCGATGGCACCGTGGTCTCGACCGTCGACAACCTGCCCGACATCCCACCGCGCGCCGCTCCGAAGCTCAGGGGACCGCAGGACTATGGGGGCAACAACGTCGCCATCAAGATCGCGCCGCACCGGTACGCGTTCTACGCGCACCTGCAGCCCGGTTCGCTCCGCGTCAGGCGCGGGCAGCGCGTCCGGACCGGGCAGATCATCGGCGTGCTCGGGAACAGCGGGAACACGACCGCGCCCCACCTGCACTTCGGGATCCAGGAACGACCCGACGGCCTGTCCAAGAGCGAACCGTTCGAGATCGACCGCTTCACACTGCAAGGAACCATCGATCCGGCCACCGCGGTCCCGACGAAGGTCACCGTCACCGGCCCACCGCACCGCGAGCGCCGCTCACTCCCGCTCATCAACTCGGTCATCAACCTACCCGGACGCTGAGTGGCACCGACAGGATTGCCACGGCCTTGCAGGCCTCGAACACCCCGCCTTCAGGTCTCCAACGGCGTCACCAACAGCTCCTCCAGCGACTCTAGGTCGCGATCGTGGTGTCTAGCCAGTTGTAGGCGGCATCCCAGAAGATCGTCGGTGCCATGCCTTCGCAGTGCCCCTCGGCCCCCTCGGCCTTAGTGAAGAGGCGAAATTCCTTCGGGCAGGTAAGGTGGTCGTAGAGCACTTTGCCCTGGCCGGTGGACACGACGTCGGTCTCGTTGTCGGTGACGAATGTCGGGCAGGTGATCCGGGCGACCGTCTCGGCGTTGGTGTAGCGGAGCATCTCCTCACAGTACGCGCGGACGGTCGGCATGCCGTGCGTGGTCATCCGCGGCTCGAGGAGTGCTTTCATCGTGGGCTGCTCGAGCAGCCGTTGGAACTGGTCATCGGCGGCGGGGTCGTGTACGCGGTCCTTCACGGGGCCGAGCCGGTCGAGCAGGGCCGGGCCGATGTCAAACTGGCCCGGATCGACGATCATCGCAGCGAGGCGATCCTCCCCTGCTGCGCCGCGGGGAGCGATCACTCCGCCAAAGGAGCGACCGACCAGCACGATGCGTTGCGCGTCGACTTCGGGCTCTGCCGCCACGACGTCGAACATCTCGGGCACGACGTTTTCCCAGTCCGGGCGCATGAACACCCGCCGGTCGTACAGCATCCCTCCCTGACCGGGACCGTCGATCGCGGCGAACGCGTACCCGCGATCGAGCGCCGCGGGTGCCGAGGCGTACAACTCCTCGGCGGTTCCGTCGTAGCCGCCGATGTGCAGGACGGTCGGATGAGGACCGACGCCGGCCGGCGTGAACAGGTAACCCGACATCGCGCCGGTCAACGCCCGGCCTGGGTGCTCAAACAATCCGAGCGCGGACCGAAACGCGGCAACACTCGCCGAGAAGGCGCTGCGCAGCTTGTCTGCATCGAGATCCTCGCGGTGAAAGAAGAACGCCTGGCGGAAGTATTCGGCAGCGCGCAAATACACGTTGCGGGCGCTGACGCTATGGCGCGCCTTGCTTGCCTCGTCGCCTCGCGCAACGAGACCACCCGCAAAATCAGACCACGCGCAATGCCAGCTATCCCGATCGCCCGGAGTGATCTGCGCGGCGATGGCCAAGCACTCCCCGACATTGGCCATGCCAGCGTCGGCCTTCCCCACGCTGCGCTGGAGCTGGCCGTCGAAAGCCGCATCATCGAAGTAGAGCTTCACCAAGGCCTCCAAGACGTACCGCTGATCGGGTCTCGCGCACACTAACGTCCGCCGCTCTTGGTCGATGTCCGTCCGTGCCAGCGCGACTCTCCGAGCGCTGTCGCTCCCGTTGAGAGCTCGCGCGGTAGATGTCAACGCGAGCGCATCCGCCAGGTGTCGATCGCGTCGCCGGCACCTTGCTGGCACGCCCCGTTTCGCGCGCCCCGTCAGCGTGTTTCTGAAAGACGGAAACCCCGCCTGAGAGGTTGTCGCACAATCGTCCCGAGACGGCGGTTCGTTGTCATCGGCGCACGACAGCCCACGCTGTGCGACCCCTCGTGGAGTTATGGGTGGTCGAGGGGGTGCCCGTGGTCGCGGAGGTGTCGGTGCGCAGCCAGGAGCCCGGATTGGAGATCGGTCAGGCTGTGTGCCGTTGCCTTACGCAGCACGCCGGGAGGATCCTCGAGCAGCCGTCTGGCGCGTCCGGCTTGCTCGTCCGCGAACCAGTTCACCAAGGCGCTGCGGTCCGGCGCCGACCGCGGCTCATCGAGGGTCAGGAGCTGGCCGAGGTCAGCTGCGTCCGCGACGCGACGGCTGAGAGAGCCAGGACGGCGCGTCTCGCGCCGAGGCGCGATACCGCTGTGCGACTGTGCCTCGAGCTTGGTCGGGCTGAAACGGCGGAGGATCGTCTTCGGGATGCTGGCGTGGTCAAACAGGGCGTGGGAGACCGAGCCTGGCTTCACCCATGGCGAGATCACGAACGCTGGTACGCGCACCCCGTAGCGTGTGAATGTCGTGGGCTCGTCGTCGGACGGGTGTTCGGGCGGCGGGACGTGGTCAAAGAACCCCCCATGCTCGTCGTAGAAGACCAGCAGGAGCGTCTTCTCCCACAGCGGACCAGCGGCCAGCGCGTTGTAGATGAGCAGCGCGAGCTCTTGCCCGTGAGTGACATCTGATGGCGGGTGGTCGTCGTTTGGAGGAGACCCGATCAGGTTGAAGTCCTTGAAGTTCGGATCGATCCACGAGACCGCAGGCAACTGACCATACGCGGCGTCCTCGAGGAAGCTCGCAGCATCCTCATTGAGGTAAAGCAGACCTCGGCCACGCGTCTTGAACACCAGCTTGAGCTTCTGTACGTAGGCGAAGTGCTCGCGGTGCCCGACGCGGTACCGGGCGTCAGCGAGGCGGAGCGTCGCGACGTCGTGGGAATACCAGCGCCACGAGACGCCGGCTGCATCCAGGTAGCGCACGAACGAGTGCTGGTGGTAGATCGGCACCTTGGGGTCGTCGCGGCTCCCGGCGCCCCTCCCGGCGATCGCGTAGAGCCGGTTCGGCCAAGTCGCTCCCGCGACCGAGCTGTGCCAGCAGTCACAGACACAGAACTGTTCTGCGAAATGGTCGAACACGGGCAGGTCGGAGGCGTTGTAATAGCCCATCACGACCCCCGGGTCGGCATCCTCGACACCGCGACCGGCAAGCGTCTCCGCGTAACTCGCGGGGAACCCATCCATAGCGCCGCCGTTGATCTGCCGATCGACCGCCGCCGCCGAGTGCTCAGGATCCCAACGCTCATTGGGGAAGTACGTCGCGGCGAGATGGTGGATCGGGTATCGCCGGCCGCCGAGGTCGTTAGCCATCCCTGACCGAAGACCATCGATCTCCTCTCGGCCACCCTCGAGCGAGAGGTAACCGAGCATGTGATCGAAGGAGCGATTTTCCAACATCAGCACGACAATGTGCTCGATCCGCTCAAGACCATGCATCTCAGCGACAGCCACGTACTACCTCGTCCGCTTGATCGTCTGGGGGGCCGATCTGAACCGCTCAGGCGCTCAGGAGTTGTGCCTTCTGGGTCTCGAACTCCGCGTCGGTCAACACGCCCGATTCGCGCAGCTCACCGAGCTGCTTGAGCTGCGCAAGCTTGTCACCCATGCCCGGCGAAGCCGGTGCGGGTGCCGCGGCCATCGGCTCGGCCGAGCCAGGCTGCGCCACCGCTGCCACCGGCGCTGGGTGGCCCTGGGCGGCCGCATGCTCCTGCTGACGCGCGAGGACGCGCTCGTGGATAACGTCAGCCGTCTTCACCGCCACGGCCGCTTTCAACCCTGTCTTCAACAGTCCCATGTCCGTCTCCGTTCAAAAGATGTCTTCACGACGGATCAGGCGTGTCAAGCGCCGCGATCAGGTCGCCGGCCGGAATCCGCCCGGCGCCGATAAGCCGCGCGCTGCTCCGGTCGATCGCCGTCCACATCGGCACGGCCCAAACGTTCTCGTACACGAGGATCCCGGCCAGGCTGTCCGGCTCGATCGCCGCAGCGACCTGGTCGATATCCGATTGATCAAGCAGGCCGGACGACAAGCCCCACAGCCGCTCATCGAGCGCATCGGAATGCTCCACGTCAGCCACCTCGACCTTCGACACGTTGCCCTCGGGGTCCTTGCCGATGAACAGGATGTCGAGCACGCGGACGACCCCGCGGTCGACGAGATCCATCAGTAGCCGGAACCCTTCGCCGGTTACGTGCCTCTCGGGCCACTCGACCGCCAGGTAGTCGATCGGTCCCAGAACCGTGTCTCCCACTAGCTCGCCCTCCCTCTATGTCGAAATCCGCGCGGGCAGCTCGCCCTCGAAGACTACTCCGGCGCGTTATGCGATCCCGTCATATTGCGAGCCGCCCGAGCACGGGAAAGCAAGCCCCGCCAACCGCCGCGTCGGACAGCTCCCCGGGCCTGCATGCGAGCGCGAGATCCATGCTGATGGCGCTTCGCATAGCCGTATTGCTGAGGCCTATGCGCCGACGCGGGCACGGACGACCCATCGGGTGGGACCGGTCAGTTGCCTTTCGGGATCTCTGAGGGCCGCAAGTGCCGCGTCGATTGCCCGATCGGTTACCTCCGTGCGGACGCGGAACCGCTCGATCGTGATCGCCGAGATTTCTTTGGTGATGGGCCCGTCCTCCGCGGTACACGGCCGTGTCTCGACTTGCTCGATCTTCGCACCGGCGGCTTCGAGCAGGTCAGCGAGTCTTGGCCCCAGCGCGAGGTCGACGCCAGCAGCACTCATGACGTCGGGCATGACTGCGAGGCCGGCTGCTTCCGACGCGGTGGCACCGGCGAGCGCGAGGGCCGTGAAATCTGTGTCGTGGATCACGATTTGACCAGCCGGCGCAGTGAGCTCGACGAAGCGCCGGCACGCCTCGGCGGGATTTGGCAGGTGAAGGAGCAGCATCTGGGCGACGACGAGGTTAAACCTCGCACGACCGAATTCGAGCTGACCGAAGTCGCCGCGGCGAATTTCGACCAGCTCACTCGCTAGCGGCTCGAGCCAGTAAGTCTCGAGGTCCACTGCGACAACCGAGCCGCCGGGCGCGACGCGCTTCGACAGCCAGCGAGTGATGTCACCACCCCCCGCGCCGATCTCGAGGCAGCGCCAGCCACGGGAGACCCCGGCAGCCTCCAACACCTCAATTGTCACCCCGCCGTGATAGGCGAACAGCAACGTCATCCGGCGCCGCTCGTCATCGTCCGCATCGGTCGCGAGGACGTATTCGGTCAAGACCCTGAGCTTAGTATCCGACCCACTGCGAGTAGGAACGACGCTGGGTGCTTGTTCTCGGGACTTAGCTCAACTCTGGCGGTGTCGCTCGGATTCGACCGCTGAATCTCTCGATCGAGTGCCATTCGGACTTACGCCAGAGGCTCGCTCGGGAACGAGAAAACCCCGCCTGAGCGGGGTTTTCCGGAGTGCCGGAGGAGGGACTCGAACCCCCGACACGCGGATTATGATTCCGCTGCTCTAACCGACTGAGCTACTCCGGCGACGGGGGCCAGTCTAATGTCCCGCGTCGGAGGTTGGGTGGCGCCCAGGGGTCCCTGGCGCTATCGTGGCGGGCAGGGGCCCAAGACCTTGGGCAACGTCTACTTGATCGCACGGATGGGGCTGTCGGCGGTGTTCGCCGTTGCTGCCTTTGGAAAGCTGTCATCGCTGGAGCGCACACGCGAGTCGCTGGCCGGCTTCGGCCTTCCCGGGGGCGTGCTCGTGCCGGCATCGATCGCGCTGATCATGGCCGAGCTGGCCGTGGCGGTCCTGCTCGTGCCACCGGCGACCGCCGTTGCCGCGGCCGTCGTAGCCGCGGCCCTGATGCTCGTCTTCTCCGTGGCGATCGCGCTTGCCATCGCTCGCGGGCAGCGGCCTGACTGCAACTGCTTTGGCCAGGTCCACTCGCGGCCGGTGGGGTGGGGCACGGTGGCGCGCAACGCGCTGATCGGCGCCGTCGCGGTGGTGGTCGCCGCCGTCGCGGTGGTGGTCGCCGCCGCCGGACCGGGGACGAGCATCGGACGGGCGCTGAGCGGCGTCGAGCCGCTCGCGGCGGTGGCGGTCGGGGTGCTGGTGCTCGTGTTGATCGGGCTGATCTGGTTCAGCCTCGAGCTGCTGCGCCAGAACGGCCGGCTCCTGCAGCGCATCGAGGCACTCGAGGAGGCCGGTGGCGCGCCGGCGCTCGGCGTCAAGCGCCCTCCGTTGCCGGTGGGCTCGCCGGCGCCACCATTCGCGCTCGTCGACCTCGACGGCAATCGCCACTCGCTCGCCGAGCTGCTCGAACCCGGCCGGCTGCTGGCGCTGGCCTTCCTTGACCCCGACTGCGGGGTGTGCTGGTCACTGCTCCCGCGGCTGGCCCGGCTGCACGCCGAGCAGGCCGACCGACTGGACCTGGTTGTGGTCAGCCGGGGCGATGCGGGTGTTACACGTGCGCGCGTGAACGATCATGAGCTGGGTCCGGTGCTGATGCAGTCCGATCGCGAGGTGGCCGACGCCTATCGCGTGACCGGGATCCCGAGCCTGGTGCTGATCACGCCCGATGGCCGTCTCGCCAGCGAGCTGACGATCGGCGAGTTATCGATCGAGAGACTGATCACGTCGCGCGAGCGATCGGCGGTGCCGACGGCCGCGGGATGGGCGGGCTGATGGCCAAGAAGCCGACACAGGCACAGATCCGCGCCGTCCATCACGCGCTGTATAAGCGCGACCGGCTCCGTGCGCTCAAGCACCGCCTCGCCGACGTGCGGCGGGCGATGAACCTGAACCCCGAGATACCGCTATCTCCCCGCGACATCCGCAACCCGCCGGGAAGCGGCCCCAACTGGTTCATCGAGGCGACGGGGGCAGTTGACGGCATCGTCCTCGACGCAGCCGATCTCTGCGACATGATCGCCGATGCAATTCTGGTAATGCGCGATGACGTCGCAGCCGTTGACTTTCCGGCCGAGGACAAGCATCACCTGATGACCGCGCTGCAGCAAGAGGCCGCGTCGTGGACCGCGCGGGGTAACGCGTGGCGCAATCCGAACACCTCGAATATCGAGGGACAGGTGAATGCAATCCTGACCCATGTCACAGCGTCCGTGGAGGCGGCCAAGCATGTCCAGCGCTACCTCAAGCCCGCAGAGGACTTCGGTCTCTGATGCCTGAAGGCCACTGGTTCGATCGCGTCGCGGTTCGACTCACGCGGCGCCAGTCGCTCAAGGCGGCCGCCGTGGGCGCGCTCGCGCTGCCCCTGGCCAAGCGGGCGGCACCGGCGCGAGCGGCCAGCGGGGATGACTGTTACAGGGGCTGCGTCTGGACCACGCACCGGGAGTACGACGCCGACGGCGGTCGTTGCGGGGTCATTGCCAACGGGAAGTTCGACGCACAGATCGTGTTGCTGCCGTTCACGCTTGGCCTCAGCTTCTTTCCCCGGAGCCCGGGCGATCCGTTCGCGTACTTCATCAGATGCGTCGACAACGCGGCGTTGAAAATGAAGCAGCACCAGGCGCAGTGCCTACAGCCCGGCTGCCCGGGCTTTCGACCCAGGGGCACCTACGGACCGTGCGAGGGCGTTGTCGACAACTGCTGCCCCTGCGGCGCATCGGACAGCGGCTACATTCCCTGCGTCTACCCGTGCGACGATCCGAACCACAACTGCTGCCCATCGTCGGGCTAGGTTCGCGCGACGCATATCATCCCGGCGATGCCGGACCTCGCCCAAGCTGTCAGTGTCGTGGTGCGCCAGTGCCTGGCCGTCCAGCCCGGCGAGGACGTGCTGGTGATCGTCGATCGAGCCACGCGCGAGATGGGCGAGGCACTGCGGGGCGAGGCGGCGAGCGCCGGCGCCGATGCGGTGCTGGCGGTGATGGATGAACGCGCCACGGATGGGACCGAGCCGCCGCCTCCGATCGCCGCCGCGCTGAGCGCCTGCGATGTGTTCATCGCGCCGACCTCGCGCTCGCTCAGCCACACGATGGCGCGCAAGCGTGCGAACGAGGCAGGCGCGCGAGGGGCGACGATGCCGGGAGTCACCGCGGACATGCTCGCGCGCGTGATGACTGTCGACTTCGACACGATGACCGCCCGCTCTCGGGCCGTGGCCTCGCTGCTCGATCGAGCCGGCACAGCGCACGTGACCTGTCCGCGCGGATCGGACCTGACGCTCGACCTGAACGGCCGGGAGGGCATCTCTGACGACGGCGACCTGAGGGCGAAGGGCAAGGCCGGAAACCTTCCCTGCGGCGAAGGGTTCATCGCTCCGTTGAGCGGCGATGGCACCGTCGTCGCGTCGAGTCTGGCGCCCCTGGGATTGAGTCCTCAGCCCGTCACCCTGACGGTCAGCGGCGGCCGGCTCGTCGATGCCAAGGACGGCCTCGGCCCACAGTTTCTGGAGCTGCTGAGCGTGCACGGCGAGCCCGGCCGCAACCTGGCCGAGCTCGGCGTGGGCACCAACGACCGGGCCACGTTGACCGGCAACGTGCTCGAGGACGAGAAGATCCTCGGCACCGTCCACATCGCCTTCGGCGCCAGCGCGGGGATCGGAGGGACCGTCTCGGTGCCGATCCACCTCGACGTCGTCGTGCTCGACGCGAGCCTCGTGGTCGACGGTGAGCCGGTGCTCGAGCAGGGTCGCTGGGTTCTCGCGGCTTGACCACGCTGCTGGCGATCCCCAACGTCTCCCAGGGCCGGGATCCCGGCGCCATCGACGCGATCGCCCGAGCCGTCGATGCTTGCCTGCTCGACGTCCATTCGGATCCCGATCACAACCGCAGCGTGTTCACGATCGCGGGTGCCCCCGGCGAGCTGGCCGGACACGTGCTCGACGGCGCACGGGAGGCGATCAAGCAGATCGACATCTCGGAGCACTCCGGCGAGCATCCCCACGTCGGGGCCGTCGACGTCGCGCCCATCGTCTTTCTTGACGACGCCGATCGTGGGGCCGCCATCGCCGAAGCGTTGGTGCTGGCCGACCGGCTCGGCAATGAGCTCGATCTGCCCGTGTTTCTGTACGGCATCCTCGCGGACGGCCGCACCCGGGCCGAGTTACGCCGCGGGGGACCGCGGGCGCTTCGGGCCCGGATCGACGCCGGCGAGCTGCGGCCCGATTTCGGGCCCAGACAATTTCACCCCTCCGCCGGCGCTGTGCTCGTGGCGGCCCGGCCTCCCCTGGTCGCCTTCAACGTCGAGCTCGCTGCCCCCGCCACCGAGGCCGACGCCAAGCGGATCGCCGCGGAGATCCGCGAGGGCGGTACTCGAGGGCTCCCCGGCGTCCGGGCCATCGGGCTGCGGCTGGCCCACCGCGATTGCGCCCAGGTCTCGACGAACGTCGAGGACCATCGCGGTGTGCCGCTGGTCCGGGTGATCGAGGCCGTCGGGGCTGGCGCCGAGATCGCCGAAGCCGAGCTCGTCGGCCTCGCTCCGCGGGCGGCATTCGAGGGGTTCCCGGACGACCTGGTGATCAGAAACCGCAGGACCGTCGAAGACGCTCTCGCGGCAACGCACCAAGCCGACTAAGCTCCTGTTAACCATGGCTCAAACCAAGCGCAAGCGTCGGACCAAGCATCGAGGGACAGCGGCGGGCACGGTCACAACGCGCGGGCGCACCGGCCGCCCGCCGACCGCTGATGAGCGAAAGAAGCAATCGAAGGTGGATGCCCGCGAGCGGCGGCTCAACAGGCCACCGACGTGGAAGTCGTCGCTCACCCGAGCTTCGTTCGCCGCCGTGATCATGTTCATCTTCCTGGCCGTGACGACCAAGGGCAGCAACCGCATCGGCGTCGCGCTGTCATTCGCGGTCGTCGCCCTGGCCCTGTACGTGCCGGCCGGCTACTACATGGAGCGCTACCTGTACAGACGAAGAATGCGCAGGAAGACGCCGGTGAAATGATCGACGCGCGGATGTTCACCGTCGGGCCGGTGCAGGAGAACTGCTTCATCGTGCGCGAGAAGGGGTCCGAGCGGGCGCTGGTGATCGACCCAGGCGACGAGTCCGAGCGCTTGATCGAGGCAATCGACGCCCTCGGGGTGAAGGTCGAGGCGATCCTCGTCACCCACACTCACTTCGACCACGTCGGTGCGGTGACGCCGGTCGCCAAGGCGACCGGGGCTCCGGTCTACTGCCCCGAGCTCGAGACACAGGTGCTGGCCAACATCATGGACTACGTCCCGTGGCCCGGATTCGGTCCGTTCGAGAGCTATGACGCCGACCACACGGTCGCGGGCGGCGAGACGCTCGAGCTCGCCGGCCTTCCCATCGAGGTGATCTTCACCCCCGGACACAGCCCCGGCCACGTCAGCTACGCGCTGCGCGAGCATCAGGCCGTCTTCTCGGGCGACGTCCTCTTCGAGGGGTCGGTCGGCCGTGTCGACTTGCCGGGCGGTGACTGGCCCACGCTGCTGGCATCGATTGAGACGCTGCTCGGTTCGCTGGCGCCGGAGACCACGGTGTACCCCGGGCACATGGGGCTGACCACGCTCGAGCGCGAGCGCGCGACGAACCCGTTCCTACGCGAGCTGGCAGCCGAGCACCGGTGATCCAAGCCCCTAAGGGGACCTTCGACATCCTTCCGGACGAGGCTGCGCGCCGCGAGGTGGTCGAGGTGCAGGTCCGCCGTGTCCTCGGCGCGGCCGGCTACGCGCGGGTCGAGACGCCGACATTTGAATCCACCGAGCTGTTCGCGCGCGGCGTGGGGGAGGCCACCGACATCGTGCAGAAGGAGATGTACACGTTCGACGACGGTGGCGGGCGGTCGCTCACGCTGCGGCCCGAGGGTACGGCTCCGGTGTGCCGGGCGTACATCGAACATGGGATGCACAAGCTGCCCCAGCCGGTCAAGCTGTGGTACCTGTCGAGCTTCTATCGCGCCGAGTCTCCCCAGCGCGGTCGCTACCGCCAGTTCTGGCAGATCGGAGCCGAGGCGATCGGCTCCGAAAGTCCCGAGACCGACGCTGAGCTGATCGTGCTGCTGGCGGACCTGCTCGAAAGCGTTGGGGTCCGAGACACCCGGCTCAAGCTCTCGAGCCTCGGGTCGCCCGAGACGCGAGCTGAATACCGCCAAGAGCTGACCGCCTACCTGCGCGCGCACGAGGATGAGTTGGCCGCGGAGGTGCGGGGTCGGATTGACCTCAATCCGATGCGGGCGTTCGATGTCACCGACCCACGGACGCGGGAGACGATGCGGAAGGCGCCGAGGCTGATCGACCGGCTGGCCCCCGAGGACGCCGAGCACTTCGCCCGCGTGCGGACGCTGCTCGACCAGGCCGGGATCAAATACGAGCTTGACCCGACGCTCGTGCGGGGGCTCGACTACTACACGCGCACGCTGTTCGAGTTCGCCAGCGACGCGCTGGGCGCCCAGTCCGGCGTGGCCGGAGGCGGGCGCTATGACCGGCTCATGGAACAGCTCGGCGGCCCGCCCACGCCGGCGTCGGGATGGGCGGCCGGCGTCGAGCGAATGCTGCTGGCCGCGGATGAGCTGCCGACCCCACCCGAGATCGTCGATCTGTTCGTCGCCATCGCCGTTGACGAGGGATCGGCCACGGCCTTCGAGCTCGCGCTGGGCGCGCGCCAGGCGGGGCTGCGGGCGCAGATGGAACTCACGAGCCGATCGCTGCGGGGTCAGCTCAGGCAGGCCGATCGGCTCGGCGCGCGCTACGTGGCGATCATCGGCGACGAGGGAGTGTCGCTCAAGAACATGGAATCGGGCGAGCAGCGCGCCATCGAGCTTGACAACGTGATTCCCACGATTCTGCGAGGAAGCCGGCTGTGATGAAGCAATCGCCGCGACCGAACTCGTTCCGCGACGCCTGGTGCGGCGAGCTCACCGCCGAGCGGGCCGGAACCCAGGCCCGGGTCGCCGGCTGGGTCCACCGGCGCCGTGACCACGGGGGCCTGATCTTCATCGACCTGCGCGACCGGTCGGGCATCGTCCAGCTCGTGTTCCACCCCGAGACCGCGGCCGAGCCCCACCGGCTCGCCCATCGATTCCGCTCCGAGGACGTGATCGCCGTGACCGGCGAGGTCAGCCGCCGCGCTCCGGAGAACGTCAATCCCAACCTCGGCACCGGCGAGATCGAGCTGGCCGTCGAGGCGGCGTCGCTGCTGGCCGATGCCGACACGCCACCGTTTCCGCTGGACGAGGACATCGTCGTCGACGAGAACATCCGTCTGCGCCACCGCGCGCTCGACCTACGCCGAGCTGCCGTCCTGGCCAACATCGTGCTGCGCCACCGGGTGATCGCGACGATGCGCCAGATCCTCGACGCACGCGATTTCCTCGAGATCGAGACGCCCTATCTGACCCGCTCAACGCCCGAGGGGGCGCGCGACTACCTCGTGCCGGCACGGATTCAGCCCGGGTCTTTCTACGCGCTGCCACAGTCGCCGCAACTGTTCAAACAGCTGCTGATGATCGGTGGCATCGAGCGCTATTACCAGATCGCTCGCTGCTTCCGCGACGAGGACACCCGAGCCGACCGTCAGCCCGAGTTCACCCAGCTCGATCTCGAGATGTCTTTCGTGGAAGAGGACGACGTGATCGAATGCATGGAGGCGGTGATGGGCGCCGTATTCGAACGCGAGGGCTTCGTCGTGGCCCAGCCTCCGTGGGCGCGGATGACCTTCGCGGAAGCCGTCTCGCGTTACGGGATCGACCGGCCCGATACGCGCTTCGGGCTGGAACTCAAAGATCTGTCGGACGCCGTTGCGAGCTCGGGCTTTCAGGTGTTCAAGGGCGCCGTCGAGGCCGGTGGCGTCGTGCGTGGCATAAATGCCGGGCCCCGCGAGCTACCGCGCTCGGAGCTCGACGAGCTGACCGAGCTGGCCAAGCAGCACGGGGCCAAGGGGTTGGTGTGGGCCTTCGTGCAGGAGGGAGGCTGGCGTTCGCCGATTGCCAAATTCCTCTCCGAGCCCGAGCTCGCGGAGATCAACCGCCGGCTCGACGCGCACCCCGGCGACCTGCTGCTTGTCGTGGCCGACGAGGTCACGACCGCCGGGCAGGCGCTGAGCGCCCTGCGAATGGAGCTGGGCCGCCGTTTCGACCTGATTCCCTCTGGACGCCACGACGTGCTGTGGGTGGTGGAGTTCCCGGCCTTCTTCTGGGACCCCGAGCAGCAGAGGTGGGATTCCGCCCACCACCCGTTCACCGCGCCCACCGGGAATCTCGACGACCCCGGTCGCCTCCTCTCACGCTCCTACGATCTCGTCCTCGACGGGGCCGAGATCGGCGGCGGCTCCATCCGTATCCATGAGCGGGACGTCCAGCGGCGCGTGTTCGATCTGCTGGGGATCGGACCCGAGGAGGCCCAGGCGCGGTTCGGCTTCTTCCTCGATGCTCTGCGCTACGGAGCCCCGCCACACGGAGGGATCGCCATGGGCCTTGATCGCATCGTTCAGGCGCTGGCCGGGGCCGACAACATCAGGGAAGTGATCGCCTTCCCCAAGGCCGCGAGCGGCGCCGATCCGCTCACCGGCGCGCCCGCGGCGGTCGATCCGCTCCAGCTTCGCGAGCTTGGACTGCGTCTCAGCTGACCGGTTAGGCCGAGACCCAAGGCCGTCCGCGACGGCCGCCAAAAGCTCATGCTCGGCCGCCCTGCTGCCGAAGTTGGCTGTGATGGATCACGTCTCGCGGCCGCTGATCGCCTTGCTGGTTGCCACCGTCGCGCTCTTTGCGCTGTGGATGATCGCGCTCAGGCCGAGCTCGTCAAGCAGCAGCTCCAACCCCGGCGCGTATCAGTCGGCGATCAAAGCCGCCCACCAGGCCGTCGCGACATCGAACCAAGGCACTCACCCGGGGAGCACCCCGTCGGCTCCGGCCAGCGCGCCGGGGAACACCCCGTCGCCCCCCGCCACCTCGCAGCCGTCGGGCACGGCCAGCACTCCGGCCGCCGCCACACCGGCCGCCACGACGCCGGGCTCGGCCACGACGCCGGCAGCGTCGGCCCAAACGACCAAGGTCACGGTCGTCCACAGGCACGACTCGACGGCCACGCGGCACCGGCTCAATGTGGTCACGGCAGCCGTCGACACCAGACGGGTCGTCGCGCTCCTGTTCTACAACCCCGCCGCCACCGATGATCGGGCGGTCAAGGCCGAACTCGCCGCCGTCCCCAGTCACCACAAGCGCGTCGTCTCCCTCGCCGTACCGATCGGTGAGCTGGCCCGCTATCCGGTGGTCACCACCCAGGTGCCGGTCAACCAGTCGCCGACGCTGGTTGTGATCGACGCCAAGCGGCAGGCCACGACGATCGTCGGATTCGCCGATCGGTTCGAGATCTCCCAGCGCGTCCAGGACGCCCTCGCCGTCAGGTAGCGCGCCGCGTCTATCCTCGGCCCGGTATGGACACCGAGGCCTTCGAACATCACCTGACCTCGCCCCAGGGGCTTGGCCATCGCCCCATGGACGCGTGCACCATCACCGCCGAGGGTGGCTCGTGCTGCGATCGCATTCGCTTCTCGGTCAGCCTCGGCGCCGACACCGTGCTCGACGCCGGGTTCGAGGCCGACGGGTGCGGTGCAGCCACCGCCGCGGGCAGCGCGGCGGTCACCCTCGCTCGCGGGGCGCCCCTGCTCGAGGCGGCGAGGATCGGACCCGGTGCGATCGTCGCCGAGCTCGGTGGCCTCAGCCCGGCCAAGCTCCATGCCGCCGAGTTGGCCGCCGACGCGCTGGCTCGCGCGCTCGGTGCCGCGGCTCGTCGGGGTGCCGCGCTCACGCCGCCGCCCGGTGGGCGCGTCCTGGTCGCCATGAGCGGCGGTGTCGACAGCACGGTCGCCGCCCTGCGCTGCGCCGAGCAACAGGAGGCGGTGGCGGTGACACTCGAGCTCTGGGCCGACCGCGAGAACGACGCCGAGCGGAGCTGCTGCTCCTCCAGCGCAGTCTCCCAGGCGCGCGCTCTGGCCCACCGGCTGAACCTCCCGCACTTCACGGTCGACCTTCGCGACGAGTTCCGCGCCGGCGTCGTCGCGCCGTTCATCGCCGGTTTCGCCGGTGGGGAGACGCCCAATCCGTGCGTGGGCTGCAACGGTCACGTCCGCCTCGACGCGATGTTGGAACTTGCCGACCGCCTGGGCTGCGCGACCCTGGCCACCGGGCACTATGCGCGCACAGCCGAGAGCGACCACACGGCCGGTCCGCTGCTGCGCGTGGCCGCCGACGCGGCCAAGGATCAGACGTACATGCTCGCCGCGCTGGCTCCCGAGTCGCTCGCGCGAATGCGCTTCCCGCTCGGGGATCTCGAGAAGCCCGAGGTGAGACGGATCGCCGCCGCGGCCGGCCTCCCGGTGGCGAGCAAGGCTGACTCACAAGACCTGTGCTTTCTTGCCGGCACCACCCGGGCCCGATTCCTCGAGCGCCATGGCGGCTTGGCCCCGCGACGTGGGGAGATAGTCGATGAGCGCGGGACAGTGCTCGGACACCACGACGGGCAGCATCGCTTCACGGTCGGCCAGCGACGTGGCCTTGGCGTCGCCGGTGGCGAGCCGCTGTACGTGCTCGACAAGGTGGCGCTGTCAAATCGCGTCACCGTGGGGCCGCGCTCCGCGCTGGCCAGCTCGCGGGTGGCGATCCGCGCCGCTCGCCTGCACCGATCCGGCGCCCGCGTTGACCGAGTCAAGCTGCGCTATCGCTCGGCTCCCGTGCGAGCCCGGCTGCTCGGCGATCCTCCGGCCGGCCGCCACCCTGACCTGCACATCGAGCTCGAGCAGGAGCTCGACGCCGCCGCTCCCGGACAGCTGGCCTGCCTGATGGACGGCGAGCTCGTCGTCGGATGGGGGACGATCATCCGCGGCTGAGCCCGGGTAGGCTTGCGGCCAATGAGGTCCAGGGGCGGATGGATCGCCGCCGGGCTGGCGCTGCTGGCGATAAGCTCGGTGGAAGTGGGTGGGGCGGATGCGACCGCGCACGCGGCGCATGCGGGCGCCCGTGCGGCGCGCAAGCTCGGGCATCATCGCGTCGTTGTCTGGAGTCGCGGCTCCTGGTGCTGGTTCCAGGATCCGCGAGCGGTCCACGTCAGCCGACCTCGCGACGAGACCTTCGTGGGCTGGATTGACTGGCACGGCAACATCACGATCGGGGCCTACGAGTCAGGGGCTGGCGTGATCGCGTCTCATGTCGTCGGCCACCAGGCTGCCGACGATCACGGCAGTCCGTCGATCCTGGTCGATCCCGGCGGCCGGCTGACCGTGTTCTGGTCCGGCCACGATGGTCCGCGCATGAACTACCGGACGACGCGCCGGCCGGAGGACATAGGCTCGTGGAGGCCGGTGGGGCACGTGCGTTCGCGGATCCCGGGGCACCGAGGATTCACCTACCCGAATCCGGTCATGCTGCCGGCAGAACACGACAGGCTGTACCTGTTCTTCCGGGGCGCCGACTGGAGCTCGGACTTCGCCACGCGGACGCCCTCGGGCCGCTGGAGCCCCGTGCGCCGGCTCATCTCGGTTCCGGGCCAGCGGCCCTACGTCAAGGTCGCCAGCGACGGGCACGACACGATCGCGTTTGCCTTCACCGATGGCCATCCCCGCGAGCGAACGACCAGCGTCTTCTACGCCGCCTACCGGCATGGCGCCCTGTGGACCGCGCGGCGGTCGCCGGATCGGGCGCATGTCGCGCGGGGCGATCACGCCCGGCCGCGCCGAGCGGGTGTACAACGGCGCCGCTGCGGGCGTCTCGGGATGGGTGTGGGACGTGGCCTTCGACCACCATCACCGCCCGGTGATCCTCTACGTGACGTTCCCCTCTCCGGACCGGCACCTCTACTGGTATGCCCACTTCGAGGGCCACCACTGGGTCTCACACCTGCTCACCGTCGGAGGTCCGACCATCAGCCCCGGCACGATCGAGACGGAATACTCGGGTGGGCTGACGCTCGACCACACCGATCCGTCGACCGTGTACCTGTCGCGTCGGGTGCGCGGGTCGTTCGAGATCGAGCGCTGGGTCACCGACGACGGGGGCGCCCGCTGGCACCACTCCACCGTCGTGCGAACCCCGGGGCAGGACGACGTGCGGCCGGTCGTTCCGCGTGACAGCGACACGGGCGGCATCAAGCTGCTGTGGCTACAGGGGCACTACGGCAGCTACAGGCACTACCGGACGTCGATCGCCTTTCTGCGCTGACGCGAGTGCCTGCGAAAACGATCACGGCGAGGAGCAGCAGTCTCCCAGTCGACCGCACCCGCATACGTCCGGTCCCGGCGTTGCGGGACTGAAACCGATCACAGCAAATGCCGACCTTTCCCTCTGGAAACCCGCATACACTGCGGAAGAGATGACCTCGGACGAGATCAGAGAGACCTTTTTGCGGTTCTTCGAGGAGCGCGATCACCGCCGCCTCCCGTCGGCGTCGCTGATCCCCGCAGAGCACGATCCTTCGGCGCTGTTCACGGTCGCGGGCATGCATCCGTTGAAGCCGTACTTTCTGGGCAGCGAGCGGCCGCCTCACCCGCGCGCCACCTCGTGCCAGAAGACCTTCCGCACCGCCGACATCGGGATCATCGGCACGACGGCGCGCCACCTGACCTTCTTCGAGATGCTGGGCAACTTCTCGTTCGGCGACTACTTCAAGCGCGAGGCGGTTCTCTACGCGTGGGACCTCTCCCGCCACGCCTTTGGCTTTCGCGAGGACGACATCTGGATCACGGTGTTCGCCGGCGATGAGGAACTCGGGCTGGGGCCCGACGAGGAGGCCATCGAGGCGTGGCTCGAGGTCGGGGTCCCGCGCGAGCGGATCGTCGAGTGTGAGCGCTCGGAGAACTTCTGGCAGGTCGGGCCGACGGGACCATGTGGCCCCTCTTCGGAGCTGTACTTCGACCGTGGGGTCGAGCGCGGCAGTCCGGACGACCTTCCGGGGGGCGACAACGAGCGCTTCCTCGAGTACTGGAACCTCGTGTTCATGCAGTTCGACCAGAACCCGATCAACACACTGACTCCGCTTCCGGGCAAGAACATCGACACAGGTCTCGGCCTCAACCGCCTCGCCTCGATCCTGCAGGACAAGCCGACGGTGTTCGAAACCGATCAGTTCGCGCCCCTGATCTCGCTCGGCGAGGAGCTGTCCGGCCGCCGCTATGGCCAGGACTTCGCCACCGACCGCGCGCTCCGGATCCTCGCCGACCACGGCCGCGCGATGACCTTCCTGATCGCCGATGGCGTGGTCCCCTCGAACGAGGACCGTGGCTACGTGCTGCGGCGGATCATGCGCCGCGCCATCCTGCAGGGCCGGCACGAGCTGGAGCTCGCGCCCGGCTTCCTGCTCCGCTATGCCGACGTCGTCACCGAACTGATGGGCGCCGCGTACCCCGACCTGCTTGCCCAGCGCGACGCCGTGGACAAGTGGCTCGGATCCGAGGAGGAGAACTTCGGTCGCACTCTCGCCCAGGGGAGCCGTCTGCTCGACGAGCTCATCGCCCGCGCCAGGGCGTCGGGGGCGGAGGGGATCAGCGCCGAGGATGCGTTCCGCCTCCACGACACGTACGGTTTTCCGATCGACCTCACGCTGGAGATCGTCAGCGAACACGACCTCGGAGTCGACGAGGGAGGCTTCGAGTCCCTCATGTCCGATCAGCGCCGACAGTCGCGAGAGGGCGCCGGGCGCGATCGGACCGGAGTCGAGCTGCGCGATCGCGCGCAGGCCTTCTCGGGCTCAGCGGGATTCACGACCGAGTTCGTCGGCTACCGGACGACCGACAGCGAAACCACCGTGGGCGCGGTCACCAGCGACAGCGACGACGGCCGGCTGCTGGTAAAGCTGGTCGAGTCACCTTTCTACGCCACCGGCGGTGGACAGGTGGCGGATTCTGGCTACGTCGAATGCGCCGAGGGAGACTGCCGCGCCCGCGTCGACGACGTACTGCGCCTCGGCGACGATCAGGTGCTCGCGCTAGCCCCTGAGCATGGCGCGCTCGTGCCAGGCGAGCGAGTCCACGCCCACGTCGACCACTTCACGCGTCACGCCACTGAGTGCAACCACACCGCGACGCATCTGCTCCACGCCGCGCTTCGGCGCCGGCTGGGCACGCACGTGCGGCAGGCAGGCTCGTACGTCGGTCCCGACAAACTCCGCTTCGACTTCACCCACTCCGGCGCGCTGAGCGCCGACGAGCTGGCCGAGGTCGAGAACACCGTGAACGAGTGGGTGCTGAGCAGTCAGCCGGTACGCGCACTGACGACCACGCTCGACGAGGCTCGAAACCTCGGCGCCATGGCCCTGTTCGGCGAGAAATACGGGGACGTGGTGCGGATGGTCGAGGTCGGCGACGGGTCGTTCTCCCGCGAGCTATGCGGTGGCACCCACGTGCGCACGACATCCGAGATCGGCCTGTTCAAGATCCTGAGCGAGACCTCGAGCGCCGCCAATGTGCGCCGGATCGAAGCGGTTACGGGGCCCGAGGCGGTGAAGCTCATGCGCCACCACGATCACGCGCTGACGCAGGCCTCGGAGACGCTCCGGGTTCCACCCGAGCGGGTTCCCGAGGCGGTCGCCGAACTGCGCACCCGCGTCCGCGAACTCGAGAAGGCCGTTCGCCAAGGCACGGCGGGTAACGGGTCGATCGACTTCGACGCGCTGCTGCGCAGCGCCTCCGAGCTCGACGGCGCGCGTGTCCTGGTGGCCTCGGTTCAGCACGTCGACAGCAAGGCGCTGCTCGATCTGGCCGATCGGCTCAAGGCCAAGCTGGGTGACGCGGCGATCGTCCTGGCCAGCGCCGGCGAGGATCGCGTCGATCTGGTGGCCAGCGTCGCCCCGGCGCTCGTCGAACGCGGGCTGCGCGCCGGCGACATCGTCAAGGTGGCGGCGGCCGCCGTGGGCGGCGGAGGGGGCGGTCGAGACACGCTGGCCCGGGCCGGCGGGCGCGATGTTGACAAACTACCCGAAGCAATCGCGGCGGCGCGAGTCGCGATCGAGTCCGCTCTGGATCGATAGAGCATGCGGGTGCTCGCGCTCGACTACGGCAGCGCCCGCTGTGGTTGCGCGATCAGCGATCCGACGGGCGTGCTTGCCACCCCCATCGACCCGATCCTCCTTCCGCGTTCCAAGCGCGGCCTCGGGCGGCTGCGCGCACTGGTCCACGAGCTCGATGTCGAACGGGTGCTGGTGGGCCTGCCGCTGTCCCTGGCCGGGACGGACTCCGCGCAGACGAGTGAAACGCGACAGTTCGCCGCCACCCTGGAGCACCAGTTGCCGGTGCCGGTGGAGCTCTACGACGAGCGCTTCACCACGCGGCTGGCCGAACGCTCGCCGGGGAGGGCCAGCGAGGACTCGCGTGCCGCCGCCCACCTGCTCGAAAGCTGGCTGGCGGCCAGGAGCGCGGCGTGAGCGAACGGACGCCGGAGGAGCGCGAGGCCGCTCGCATCGAGCGCGAACGGCGCCGGGTCGAGCGGGCCGGCCAGGTAGCGGCGGCCGATCAGCCGGCGCCCGAGGCGCTGACCGAGCCCGAGACCCGAGCCCGAATCCGAGTTCGAGCCCGAGTCTGATCCGGAGCCGGAGGTGGCCTCGCAGTCGGAGCCAGAATTCGCCGAGGAACCGCAGTTCACTGACCAGCGAGACCTCAGCGACGAGCCCGAGCCCGAGAGCGAGTTCGAAGACGACGTCGATGAGTCATTCGACCACGAGGCGGAGATCCCGGCCGGAACCAAGCGGGTAGCGCGTAGCGAGCGGCCGCGCCGGACCAAGCCTCTGAGGGCGCGCCGGCGGCGCAAGGTCGCGGCGGCGCCGAAGCCGCGCAAGCTGCCCCGCAACCTGCGTCAGCCGTCGCGGGTGGGGCGGGTGGTCTCGCTTCTGGCCTTCGTCCTCGCCGGCGCGCTGATCTGGTTCCTCATCGAGCTCTTCCAGCCCTTCCAGGGCTCGGCGCATGGCCACGTCACCGTCACCATCCCGGCCCACTCGAGCGCGAGTCAGATCGGCGACATCCTCGAGGACAACGGCGTGATCGCCTCCGGCTTCTTTTTCGAGGTGCGCGCCGCCCTGGATGGCGACCGCAGCAACCTGCGCCCGGGCAGGTATCACCTCCAGTTGGGGATGAGCTACGGCGATGTCCTGAAGCGGTTGACGACTCCGCCCAAGGCCGCCAAGGTGACCAACCTGACGATCATCGAAGGACGGACGCGCAAGCAGATCGACGCCCTGCTCCACGCGCAGCACGTGCACGGGAGCTACCTGGTGCAGACGCGCCACTCGCCGGCGCTCGATCCACGTCGGTACGGGGCACCGCGCTCGACGCCCGATCTCGAGGGGTTCCTGTTCCCCTCGACGTACCAACTGCGTGAGCCGATCAAAATCAGCGCTCTCGTCGGCGACCAGCTGTCGACGTTCAAACACGAGTTCGCCAAGGTCAACCTCTCGTACGCCCGGCGCCATCATCTGAGCCCCTACGACGTGCTCATCATCGCCTCGATGGTGCAGGCGGAATCGGCGACCAAGCACGACTCGCCGCTCATCGCCTCGGTCATCTACAACCGGTTGGCCGACAACATGCCGCTCCAGATCGACGCCACCACCCGGTATGAGACCGGCAACTACAACAAGCCGTTGACCGCGTCGGAGCTCAGCTCCAAGTCGCCTTACAACACACGGATCCACAAGGGCCTGCACCCCGACCCCGATTGACAACCCGGGCATGCAGGCGATCCAGGCCGCGGCCCATCCCGCCAAAAGCCGATACCTCTACTTCGTGGCTAGGGTGTGCGGCAACGGCTCGAGCGTGTTCGAGACCAACTACCAGCAGTTCCTGCGCGATTCGGCGAAGTACCAGAGCGCCCGGGCTAAGCGCGGCGGCTCGCCAGAACACTGCTGAGCAGACCGTGTCTCCGACCCGCCTGGGAGTGCTCGGCTGGCCCGTCGCGCACAGCCGGTCGCCAGCCATGCAA
Organism: uncultured Solirubrobacterales bacterium; assembly: GCA_963734775.1. Taxonomy (GTDB): domain Bacteria; phylum Actinomycetota; class Thermoleophilia; order Solirubrobacterales; family Solirubrobacteraceae; genus Palsa-465. The sequence goes on along the minus strand of CAVTJE010000029.1, from coordinate 56,336 downwards.
AACGCCGGTCTGAGGGCCGCGGGACTGACCGACTGGCGTTACCAGTTGCTTCCGGTGCCGCCCGGGCTGTTCGCCGAAACGGTGGCCGCCCTTCTCGCCGCCGGTTTTCGCGGCGCCAACGCCACGATTCCGCACAAGGAGGCCGCGCTCGCGGTCTCCGACGAGGCGAGCGCCACCGCGCGCGCGATCGGCGCCGCCAACACGTTGGTGTTCGAGCCCGATGGTCGTGTCCTGGCTGACAACACAGACGCGCCGGCCCTGATCGCCGCGATCCCGTTCCCGGTCCACGGCGCCTCCGCGCTCGTCCTCGGAGCAGGCGGGAGCGCTCGGGCCGCGGTGTGGGCCCTGCTCGACGCCGGCGCGGCTGAGGTCCGCGTCTGGAACCGCACGACCGAGCGGGGTCGCCGGCTCGGTGCCGAGCTCGGGGCGACGCCCGTGATCAGCGCCGCGCCCGCCGACCTGCTCGTCAATTGCACGTCCAGTGGCCTGGACGCTTCGGACTCGACGTTTAAGCAGTTGCCGTTGGACGCCGATGACTTGGGCGGTTACCGGTGTGTGGTTGATCTCGTTTACAGAGAAACGGAGACCCCGCTCGTGCAAGCTGCTCGCGCACGATCCATTCAAGTAGTCGACGGCCTCGAGGTGCTGCTCGGCCAGGGGACGCTCGCCTTCGAGCGCTTCACCGGACACGCGCCGCCGGTACAGGCGATGCGGGCAGCCCTCAGGGATACATGACCGACGGTCCCCACCTCCGCGCGATCGATCCATCGGACGCCGCCGAGCGGTCCGGCGAACAGCAGGCCACCGGCATCACCGCTCCCCGCCGTCGCGGTGGGTCTGGCCGCTTCCTCACCGACGTCCTCGTCGAGCTGGGCTCGACCGACGGCGAACGTGTCCAGCGCGCGATCGAGGATGCCCGCCAGCGCGGCGTGACGCCCGAGCGCGTGCTCCTCGAAGACCGCGCGATCACCTCCGAGCAACTCTCGCATGCGATCGCCGAGCGCTACGGTCTCGACCACCTCGATCTCGGCGTGTTCAAGGTCGACATGGCGGCGGCGAACCTGCTCAGCGTGTCGGCCGCCAAACGGTACGGCGCCGTGCCTGTCGCCTACGTCGACGAGCGCACGCTGCTGCTGGCCATGTCGGACCCGGCCAACGTGCTTGCCGTCGACGACATCGCCCTGCTGACGCGCCTCGACGTGCAAGTCAGCCGTGGCCTCGATGGAGGACATCCAGGCCCTGATCTCGCGCATGAACCGATTCGAGGACGCGGTTCAGGAGGCGGTCGAAGAGGGCGAGGATGGCGCCGCGCCGGTGGAGATCGTCGACCTGCGCGAGTCGGCCGAAGACGCGCCGGTCATCAAACTCGTCCATTCGATCATCGCCCAGGCGGCCGAGCGCGGGGCATCGGACATCCACTTCGAGCCGCAGCCCGGTGAAGCAGGGACGGTCTGGCCGCGAGCTCCGTGTGCGGATGCGCGTGGACGGGGTGCTCAAGGACGAGATGACCGTGCCCAAGCGAATGGTCGCCGGGGTCGTGTCGCGCATCAAGATCATGAGCGACCTCGACATCGCCGAGCGCCGGCTGCCCCAGGACGGACGCGTCGGGCTGACCATCGAAGGCCGCCACGTCGACGTTCGCGTGGTCACGATCCCGAGCGTGCACGGCGAAGGCGTCGTGCTCCGCATCCTCGACAAGGACAGCATCCGTCTGGAGCTCGACAAGCTGGGGATGCAGGATCAGGAGCGCGAGCTGTTCCGGAAGGCGTTCCGGCGCGCCCATGGCGCGGTCCTGACGACCGGGCCGACGGGATCGGGCAAGTCGACCTCGCTGTACAGCGCGCTGCTCGAGCTCAACACGCCGGAGAAGAACATCATCACGATCGAGGACCCGGTCGAGTATCAGATCCGCGGCATCACTCAGGTCCAGGTCAATCTCAAGGCCGGCCTGACGTTCGCCAACGGGCTGCGGTCGATGATGCGCGCCGACCCCGACATCCTGATGGTGGGCGAGATCCGGGACCGCGAGACGGCCCAGATCGCCGTCGAGGGCGCGCTGACCGGTCACATGGTCCTGTCCACGCTTGCACACCAACGATGCGCCCTCGGCCATCACCCGCCTGATCGAGATGGGGATCGAGCCGTTTCTTGTCGCCTCGGCGATCGAGTGTGTGGTGGCTCAGCGGCTGGCGCGCACGCTGTGCTCGAATTGCAAGAAACGCACGATCATCCCGGCCGAGATCCTGCGCGATCACGGCTTCGCGGCGCAGTTCGACATCGAGGCCTACGAACCCGTCGGCTGCGTGCGCTGCGGGGATATGGGCTACCGCGGGCGCACCGGCCTCTACGAGGTGATGATGATGTCGGCGGAGATTCGCTCGCTCACCCTGCAACGTTCCTCGGCCGAACAGATCGCAATGGTCGCGATGCGTGAGGGTATGCGCCGGCTCCGCGAGGACGGACTCGACAAGGTCAAGTCGGGCCTCACGTCCATGGCAGAGGTGGCCCGCGTAACGGGACTGGGCTGAGTTGCCGATATGACCGTGATGACTCATCGCTGGCCAGGTGACAGGGGACGCATCGATGGAGCTTGACTTCGCCGAGGTCCTGCTCGAGGTCGTCGACCGCCGCGCCTCCGACCTTCATCTCACCGCCGGCGCGCCGCCGATGGTCCGTGTTCGCGGCCGGCTGACTCCGATGGAGGGCTATCCGGCCCTGACGCCCACCGACACGCGGGAGATCGTCTACTCGATCCTCTCCAACGCGCAACGCCAGCGGTTCGAGAACAACTGGCAGATCGACTTCGCCTATCAGATCCCGGGCGCCGCTCGGTTCCGCGTCAACGCCTACTTCCAGCGCTCTGCGGTCGGCGCGGCCTTCCGTCTGATCCCGTTCGAGATCACGCCCCTCGAGACGCTCGGTCTGCCCGCAGTGGTGACGGACTTCGCCAAGAAGCCGCGTGGCCTGGTGCTGGTCACCGGCCCAACCGGCTCGGGCAAGTCGACCACGCTGGCCTCGCTTGTCGACGTGATCAACTCCACGCCGCGAAGAGCACATCATGACGATCGAGGATCCGATCGAGTTCCTGCACCAGCACAAGAAGTGCATCGTCAACCAGCGCGAGCTGGGTTCTGACGCCACCAGCTTCGGCGACGCGCTGAAGGCGGCGCTGCGCCAGGACCCTGACGTGATCCTGGTCGGCGAGATGCGTGACCTGGAGACGATCGGCACCGCGATCACCGCGGCTGAGACCGGCCACCTCGTGTTCGCCACGCTGCACACCCAGGACACGCCGCAGACGATCGACCGCATCATCGACGTGTTCCCGTCGGCCCAGCAGGGCCAGATCCGCGCCCAGCTGTCCGTGGCCCTCCAGGGCATCATGACCCAGACGCTGCTGCCGACTGCCGACGGAGCCGGGCGCTGCGTCGCCGTCGAGATCCTGCTGCCGACGCCGGCGGTTCGCAACCTGATCCGCGAGTCGAAGAGCCACCAGATCTACTCGGTCCTCCAGACGGGCGGCGCATTCGGCATGCAGACGATGGACGCCTCGCTGGCCCAGCTGGTGCGCGCCGGCAAGATCACCCGGTCAGCTGGCCGAGTCCCGTGCCCACTCGGCCGAGGAGTTCCGCCGCCTGATCGGCGTGGGTTCGAACGGGGCGCCGGTGCGCGGCGTAGCCATGTCGACGTTCGTCTTCAAGGCCATGGACGTCGCGGGCGTGCCGGCCGGCGGCGAGGTCGAGGCCAACTCCAAGCAGGATGTGGCCGATCAGCTCAAGGAGCGCGGCCTGGTCGTCATCGACATCGCCCACAAGTACCGCTCCAAGGAGCTGAACCTCGAGCTGTTCGCGCGGGTGAAGGCCAAGGACCTGGCTGTCGCCTCGCGCCAGCTGGCCACGATGGTCAGCTCGGGAATGACGATCCTCCGGGCGCTGTACGTGCTCGAGAGCCAGACCGAGTCCAAGCTGCTGGCCTCGACCGTCGCCCAGGTCCGCCAGGACGTCGAGGCCGGGCTCCTGCTGTCCGACGCACTCGAGCGACACCCGAAGGTGTTCGGACCGCTGTACGTGGCCATGGTCCGCGCTGGCGAGGCGGGCGGCGTGCTCGAGGAGTGCCTGCTGCGCACGGCCGACCAGCTCGAAAAGGACGCCGCGCTCAAGCGACAGGTCCGCGCGGCGATGATCTATCCGACGCTCGTCATCAGCTTCGCCGTGATCGTGCTGCTCGCGCTCGTCGCGTTCCTGATCCCGGTGTTCGAGAACGTGTTCAAGGAGTTCCACGGCAACCTGCCGGCCCTCAGCCAGTTCATGGTCGACTTCTCGCACCTGCTGACCAAGCAGTGGTACGTGCTGATCGTCGTCGTGGTCGCGGTCATCTTCGCGTTCGTGTCCTTCAAGCGCTCGAAGTGGGGGCGCCCCCACTGGGACGCGGCCAAGCTGCGCGTCCCCCTGAAGATCGGCGACGTCGTGCAGAAGGTCGCGCTGGCGCGCTGGTCGCGCACGTTCGCCTCGCTGACCACGGCCGGCGTCCCGATCATTCAGGCCATCGAGATCACCGGCAAGACCGCGGGCAACATCGTCGTCGAGCGCGCCATGGACGACGTGATCGCATCCGTCAAGGCGGGCGGGCGCATCTCCGATCCGCTCGAGAAGTCGCGCGTGTTCCCAGCAATGGTTTCCCACATGATCGGCGTGGGGGAGGAGACGGGCGCGCTCGACTCCATGCTGACGAAGATCGCCGAGTTCTACGAAGACGAGGTCGCGGCCGCGATCAAGGCCCTCACCTCGATCATGGAGCCGGCAATGATCATCCTCGTCGGCGGCATCGTCGGGGTCATCGTGATCTCGATGTACCTGCCGCTGTTCAACGTTTACAACTCGATCCGGTAGGGCGCGACGGGGCGCACAACACCGCTGGGCGGCCCGCAGGTTGGAGGCGGGGGCTCGCGGCGGGCTCGCGGGTGGCTTACGCGCTGGAGAGTGGCGGGCCTTGCGTGCGCCGAATTTCGTGCGCGGCGGTTGGCGGCCGCGCTGCCTACGAATCGCGTCATAGCAGCGAAAACGTGCACGCGCACGACGGACGTGGGTCGGAGCACCTTTCGTCCCGATACGTCGGCACCCAGACGGTCGAGGTCGGCTGACGACGATTAGGTCACCGAATGAGCGCCGCGCGGGCGGCAGAGAACTCACCCCCCCCCCCGGCAAGCGTTCCCAAGCCCCTCACCGGCCAACGAGCCGCGAACGGACCGCGCCGGCTCCACCCGAGTATCGTCTCGCCGCGTGATCGTCACCGACGCCGTCAGCGCCTATCTCGACGGGCTGCGCACGCCGCCCGACCCGATCCTGGCCGAGATGGAGGCCCACGGGGATCGCGACGGGGTCCCGATCGTCGTGCCCGAGACGGGCGCCTTTCTCCAGGTGCTGGCGCTGACCCGTGGCGCGAAGCGGATCGTCGAGGTGGGGACGGCGATCGGCGTGTCGACGCTGTATCTGGCCCGGGGTCTGGCCCCGGGCGGGACGTTGGTGTCCTTCGAGATCGACGAGGCGCGGCACAACGCCGCTCGCGACTACCTCGATCGCGCCGGCATGTCGGAAAGCGTCGATCTGCGCCTGCAGGATGCCCGCATCGGCCTGGCGGAGCTCGACGGGACGTTCGATCTCGCCTTCGTCGACGGCGTCAAGGCTCAGTACGGCGACTACTTCGACGAGCTGCTGCGGCTGCTCGGCCCAGGCTCGGTGCTGACGGTCGACAACGTGTTGATGAGCGGCACGGTGGCGGACAACCGCGGCGACGGCAACTGGACCGAGGATCAGATTGCGATGATGCGTGAGTTCAACGCCCGGCTGCTCCACGGCGGTGAGTTCACCGGGGCCCTCACGCCGGTCGGAGACGGACTCCTGGTCGCCGTGCGGCGCTGAACGTGAGTCCCGAGGCCGACAACCGCACCACCTGCACGCCGTGCCGGGGCACGGGAAAGGTGATTTCGTCGCTGAACGGCACCCCGCACGAGGTCACATGCCCGTGGTGCCGTGGGGATGGAAAGTTCCATTTAGGTAGGAATGCGCAGGAAAAGGAAGGTTTGAGCAAGACGCAGTAATCCGGACGCTCATCTGTTCGTCCAAACGCGTCAACTCGCATCTGGCCCGGGTCGATAAGTCCAGTGCCAGAAGTCACAAGGTGCCAACGGCAAACTGCCCGTGAGGGCGGGACGCAAAGCCACGGACCTCCCGGGGAACGGAGGGAGTCGGGCTGCCACCAAGGCTCGAGTGCTGTCGTAGCCACGGCTGGCTGGAACCGAGGGATCTGGCAAGGACCCAATCAACCGATCCCAAGGAGGATCCATGCTGCACAAACTCCGTAAGCGCGCCGAGGACGAAAAGGGTTTTACCCTGATCGAGCTCCTCGTCGTGATCTTGATCATCGGCATCCTTGCCGCGATCGCGATCCCGTCCTTCCTGAACCAGAAGACCAAGGCGACGGACGCCTCGGCCAAGGAGCTGGCGCGGACGGCGCAGACGGCTGCAGAGACGTATTCGACCGACCACAACGGCAGCTACGCCGGCATGACCGCCGGTGGGCTGCAGACGGTCGAGCCGACGATTCAGATCGCGGCTGGCAACAACAACGCGTACCTGAGCAACGTCACCGTGACCGGTGGCGGTACCGGCTACAGCGTCACCTCGACGTCGACCAGCAGCAACTCGTACACGATCACCAGGGCTTCCGACGGGTCCACAAACCGGACCTGTACTCCGACCTCGACATCCGCCGCATCCGGTGGTTGCGTGGGCGGCACCTGGTAACCATCGCGGACTAACTCCGCAACGCAACGAGATGGGGCGGGTCATGGCGGCCCGCCCTGTCTGCGTTGTGGCTCATGCCGCACGCCGAGCTACCGATAAAGAGAAATGAACCCAGCCTGACAGGAGCGCACGGAACCATGCCGATCACACTTGCCGCCCTGGGCGGACTGATCACCGGGTCGTTTCTCAACGTGGTTGCCTACCGCCTGCCGCGCGGTGAGTCACTGCTGTTTCCCACCTCTTACTGTGAGAGCTGCGGCGCCCGCGTCAGGCCCTACGACAACCTGCCGGTGATCGGCTGGCTGCTGCTGCGGGGTCACTGCCGCGAGTGCGGCGAGCACATCCCGGCGCGCTATCCGGTCGTCGAGGCGCTCACCGCCGTGCTGGCCGTCGCCGTTGTCCTGACCAAGCACTCGGCCAACGACATCATCCTCGGCCTCGTGCTGGTCGTTGTGCTCGTGCCGGTCGCCCTGATCGACTTCGACCGGGGAATCATCCCCAACAAGATCACCTATCCCGCCGCGGTGGCTGCAGTCGTGATTGGACTCCTGACCGATCCAGCTGGAGTCCCCGAGCAGCTGATCTCCGGCGCCGCCGCCGGCGGATTCCTGCTCGTGTTCGTGCTCGCCTACCCGCGCGGCATGGGGATGGGCGACGTGAAGCTGGCCGCCGTGCTGGGCCTGTTCCTGGGCCGCGAGGTCGCGGTGGCGATCCTCTTCGGGGTAGCCCTCGGAGCCATCGTCGGCGTCGTCGTGATGGCCCGCAAGGGCGTCAGTGACGGCCGCAAGACGGCCGTCCCGTTCGGCCCGTTCCTGGCCGTCGGCGGAATCGTCGCCCTGCTGGCGGGCCCGGCGATCGTGCACTGGTATCTCCACACGGCGGCCTGAGACTTGCCCCTCCGCGCTCGGCGGCTCTCGATCGTTGCCGTAGCCCTTGGCGTATTCGTGCTCGCCGGGGTGGCGCTGACGCTCATCCATCGCGCGCCGCGGCTGGCCGTCCCCGCCGGGACGGCGGTTCATATCGCCATCGCCAACCCGACCAGCGCGAAGGTCTTGCGTAGCGTGGCTCACGACCACGTGAACGTGTCTCCGGTCGATAACCACATGGACCGGGTTAGCTTCTTCGATGGGTCGAGGGTCGTGGCCGAGGTCGGGGTGCTGCGCAACGGAACGGTGCAGCAGCCGGTCGACTACACGAAGGCCCGCGTGCCCTACGGCAATTGGCTCGCCTACCAGCCGGCGCTGCTGTTCGGGTTCGGAGCGCTCTTCGTGCTCATGGCGGCCGTGGCGCCGCTGCGCCGCGTGCGCAACGTCGACGTGGCGGCGGTCTTGACGCTGGTCGCTCCCGTGGTGCTGCTGCAGCACCGCTACGTCGCGGCCAGCGTGGTCAGCGCCGTCCCGGGACTGCTCTATCTGGTCGGGCGCTCGGCGTGGCTGGCCCTCGGTCCCGACTCCTCACCCGCTCCCACGGTGCCGCTGCTCGACCGGCTCACCCCGGGGCTCGGCGTGGGCGAGCGCGTTCGCGTGCTGCGCCTCGTGCTCGGGGCGCTGGCGCTGACGTTTGTGATGGTTGCCTTCACCTCGCCGGATCCGGTCGACGTGATCTCAGCCGTCATGGAGGGCGCAACCAAGCTGGTTCACGGCGTCTTGCCGTACGGCCACATGCCCGGTGACGTCGTGCACGGTGACACCTATCCCTTGCTGAGCTACGCCCTCTACGCGCCGCTGGCGCTGATCGCTCCTGTTCACTCGACCTGGGACGACGTCGACGGAGCGCTCGTGCTCACGGCGGTCGTCGCTCTGTTTGGCGCCGGCGCTCTGTACAGGGCGTTCGCCGGACGGCGCCCGGCCCGCGACCCGGGTCTCGAGGCCGCCGGTCTGCGCGCGGCGCTCGTATGGCTCACGTTTCCGCCGCTGCTGGTCGTCGTCTCGACCGGCACCACCGACGTCGCGATGTCGGTGATGCTGCTATTCGCCGTGCTCCTGTACCGGCGTCCCGCCGTGTCCTGCACGCTGTTGGCCATCGCCGGGTGGTTCAAGCTCGCGCCGTTCGCGCTCGTGCCCGTGTGGCTGGCGCCATTGCGTGGACGGCGTCTGCTCGCCGGCGTGGCGGGGCTCGCGGGAGTCTCGGCCGTTGTGCTGATCGTCCTCGTCGCCGTAGGCGGGATCGGCGGTCCGAGGGCCATGGTCCACGCGATGTCCTACCAGTTCTCGCGCGGATCGAACCAATCGGTGTGGGCCGTGGTGCCGGTGAGCTGGCTGCAGCCTCTGGCTCAGGCGGCCGCACTGGCGCTGATCGCCGCGCTGACCGTGCGGTTTCACCGCGCTCCCGAGCTGCTCGAGCAACGTGAACGGTTGGCGGCCGCCGCGGGCGCGGTGCTGATCGCGGTACAGCTTGCGGCCTACTACTGGGCCTTCCTGTACCTGGTCTGGGTGCTCCCATTGTTCGTCCTGACGGTTCTAGGGCAGCGCGAGCCGGCAACGGCAACCGCACCCGCGACGGCGCCGAGCGCACCGATGGGGCCCTTCGTTCCGGTCCCGGCGGGCAAGTGATGGACGTGCCCGTCGAGGCCCTGCCCACCGCCCAGGCCGGCGCGCTGCATCGTTCCGGGGTGCGGGGGCTTGTGGAACGCGCCGGCAGCCAGCCATGGCTGCACGTGAGCTGGAGCGCGTTCTGGCGCTCCCGAGTGCTCATCTGGCTCAGCGGGTGTCTCGCCATGGTGCTGTTCGGCACCAATTCTGGAGCCTCCACGGCGTTCGACCCCACACGCATCTCGAGCTCGTTCGGCTCGCTCGGCAACGTACTCGCCGCCCCGGCGGTGCGCTGGGATTCGATCTGGTACCTGCAGATCGCTCACAGCGGGTATCAGACCGCGCGCGAGACGGCGTTCTTTCCCCTCTACCCGTTGCTGATCAAGGGCGGCGCGTTCGTCACCGGCTCAGCGGTCATCGCCGCCATCGCCATCTCGCTCGCCGCGCTTCTCGCCGGCCTGTGCCTGCTGCACCGGCTCACGCAGCTCGAGCTCGGCGAGCGCGCCGCCGGCGCCGCGGTCTACCTCGTCGCGTTCGGCCCCATGGCGCTGTTCCTGTCCGCGGTCTACACCGAGTCGCTGTTCCTGGCCCTGTCGGCGGGAACGTTCCTCGCCGCTCGCCGCGGTCGATGGGCATTCGCTGGCGCGCTCGCCGGGCTGGGTGCGATGACGCGCGTCACGGGCATCCTGCTCGTTGTTCCTCTGCTCGTGCTGTTCTTCTACGGGCCGCGCGCGGACGTACCACCAGCAGCCCGCGACGCTTGGTGGAAACCGCGATACCGGCTGTCGCGCTGCGCCCTGTGGCTGGCCCTGGCTCCCGCTGGCGCGGCGCTGTTCGCGGCCTACCTCGCCGTCCGCGGCTTCGGTGCCCTGTCGATGCTCCACGCCCAGGAGCAGTTCTCTGCCCACCACCTGGTGGGGCCGCTGTCCGCCGTGTGGGAAGGCGCGCGCGCTGCGTGGCACGAGCTCGTGCTCGAGGCCTCGGGCACACCGCCGAGTACATACGCCAGTCAGGCGCTCCTTCAGTTCGCGGTGCTCGCCGTGGCGGCGATCGCCGCCGTCGGCGTGCTCAAACGACTTCCCTTGGCCTACGGGGCGTACGTCGTCGTTGGACTGCTCGTGCCGCTGTCGAGCCCTACGGTGGGCGATCCCCTCCGAGGGCTGGATCGCTACGCCGCGATCCTGTTTCCGCTTTACATGTGGGCGGGGGTGTGGTGCGCCGAGCGGAGGGTCACGCGCACGGTCGTGCTCGCCACCGGAGCGGGCCTCGTGCTGTTCACGGTGCAGTTCGCAACCTGGCATTGGGTGGGGTCCACGTCGATCTGATGAGCGCTCAACCAAGCGTCCACCCGCCCCTGGCCACCGTCCAGCACGTGCTGGACGCACTCAACTTGCGGGCGTCATTGGCCGATCAGAACTCCGAGGCTCATGGGATACACGCCAGGTAAGACCGTCATAGGTCTCGACATCGAGCCCGGCTACGTGGCAGCCGTCGAGTCGCGCGCCGGTCAGATTGCTGTGGATCGATGCGCTGTCGTTCCCCTCGCTCCCGGCGTGGTCAGGGACGGCGAGGTCATCGACGTTGAAACTCTGGCCGGCGTGCTGCGCCAGATGTTCTCGGAGCACAAGCTCGGCAAACGCGTCCGCGTCGGGGTGGCCAACCAGAGAATCGTCATGCGGATGCTCGATCTCCCGCCGCTCAAGGACAACAAGGAGATCGCCTCGGCGGTTCGCTTCCAGGCCCAGGAACACATCCCGATGCCGCTCGACCAGGCCGTACTCGAGCACCACTCACTTGGCATCGTCGAGACGAGCGAGGGTCCGCGCACGCGCGTCGTGCTGGTGGCGGCGCGCCGCGACATGATCGAGCGCGTCCTCGACGCGACCCGTCGCGCCGGGCTGCGCGTGCACGGAATCGATCTGTCGGCCTTCGCGATGATCCGGGCGCTGCACGAACAGGGTGGGGACGAAGCCACAACGCTGTACATGAGCGTTGGCGGTGTGACAAACCTCGCCGTGGCGACGGCCAAGACGTGCGTGTTCACGCGCGTCGTCCCCCACGGCACCGAGGCGATCGCCGGCGAGCTGGCCGAGCGCCGAGGGCTTACGCTCGCGCACGCCCATGGATGGCTCAAGCACGTAGGTCTGCTGATGCCGATCGACGACATCGAGGGCGAAGCCGAGATCGTCGTCGAGGCACGCAATGTGCTGAGCGATGGCGTCCGCCGGATTGCCGACGACGTTCGCAACTCGATCGATTTCCACGCCATGCAGGACGGCGCGGGCGAGGTCCAGCAGGCGGTTTTGACCGGTCCAGCAGTGGCGATCCCGGGCTTCTCCGATCAGCTGGCCGAGCTCCTCGCCGTGCCGGTCGAGGTGGGCTTGGTGTCGGAAGGCCGGGCGGGTGGGTTGGCTGGCGGCGACGCCGGGATCCTCTCAATCGCCGCCGGGCTAACCGTCGAGGAACGCTCGTGAGAGCCGTCAACCTCATCCCCGGCGACAGCAAGGGTCGGTCGAATCAGGGTTCGCGTTTCCCCTTCGGGGCGACGCATATCCTGCTGGCGTTCCTGGCCATCGCGGTGGCCCTCGTGGCGGTCTACGTGCTCACCGACAACACGATCAAGGAACGTAGGATCAAGGTCGCGCAGCTCCAGCAACAGGTCAGCCAGCAGCAGGCCGAGGCCACCCGGCTGACCAACTACGCGAACTTCGTCAAGCTGGCCCAGAAGCGCATCCAGACTGTCCGCCAGATCGTCTCAACGCGGTTTGACTGGCACGCCGCGCTCGCCGACCTGTCCCGAGTCGTGCCTGCCGACACCTCGCTCCAATCCCTGACTGCGAGCGTATCCCCGAACGACAGCACCGGCGGGGGCGCCACGACCGGCGCGACCTCGGTTCGTGCCGACGTCTATTCCCCGGCCTTCGAGATACGTGGCTGCACCAAGACGCAGGACGACGTCGCCCGCCTCATGTCGCGGCTGCGGCTGATCAACGGCGTCACGCGAGTGACCTTGGAGGATTCGCAGAAGCAGGCCGGTCCACAGGGCGGCGCCACGGCCGGCTCGACTCCGACCGCAACGACCGGCGCCGGCCAGGGGTGTGGCGGAAACACCCCGAGCTTCGACCTGGTCGTCTTCTTCACCCAGCTGCCGGGCCAAGCCGCTGCCGCTGCCGTTGCCAACGGCACGGCGCCCGCGCCGTCCAGCACGACAAGCACCACGAGCTCGACCACGTCGACGACGTCCAGCACCACGAGCACGGGGAGCACGCAGTGACCGGCCGCGACCGCATCGTTGTCGTCGTTGTGCTGTCGCTGGCCGCGATCGTCGGATCGTGGCTCCTGGTCATCCAACCCAAGCGCAGCCAGGCGTCGAAGCTCGGGGATCAGGTCAAGGCCGAACAGTCGCAGCTCGTCAGCGTACGGGCGCAGGTTGCTGCGGGTCTTGCCGCTCGCCGCGCCTACGCCAGCAGCTACACGGCATTGGTGCGGCTCGGCGAGGCCGTCCCGGCGGACGACAATGTGCCCTCGCTGATCTTCCAGATCCAGGGCGCGGCCACCCTGTCGGACGTCGATTTCCGTAACCTCGTGCTGTCGCCGGCAGCGGCGAGCTCCTCGCCGGCGCCCGCGACGCCGCCGAGTTCGGCGTCCGCATCGCAGGCGGTGACTGCGTCGCTACCGCCGGGCGCCGCCGTCGGTCCGGCTGGCTTCCCGATCGAGCCCTTCAACTTCACGTTCCAGGGCAACTTCTTCCACCTCTCGAGCTTCTTTGGCCGGCTGCAGCGCTTCGTCGTGGCGACCAACAAGCAGGTGTGGGTGAGTGGGCGCCTGATGACGTTGAACGCGATCACGCTCGGACCGGGCCCGAAGGGGTTCCCCCAGATCACGGCCTCGATGTCGGCCACGACGTATCTCGTCCCCGCCGCCCAGGGCCTCGTCAACGGCGGGACACCGTCGGGCCCATCCGGCAACTCACCGACCAAGACGGTCTCAACGCCGGCGGGCACGAGCCCGCCGCCGTCGGCCGTCGTGAGCTCTCCCGTGAAATGAGCTTCTTCAAGGACATCGCCAATGAGCTCCGCCAGAAGCGGCTCTGGCCGATTGCCGTTGCCCTTATCGCAGCGCTCGTCGCGATCCCCGTGTTCCTCTCCAAGTCACCTGGCAGCAAGGCTGTGGCAGTACTCCCGCAGACATCTCTCACGCCGCCGAACCCGACCTCTGTGCCGGCCGTGAGCGTCTCCACCGCGATCGTGCATTCCAAGCTGACCGGGACCGCGCGCGATCCGTTCCAGCAACAGAAGCTCAGGTCGGGCAAGAGCTCGAGTACCTCGACTGCGTCGAACGCGCTGACGAACACGGGCTCGGGCTCGTCTGGAACCACTGCGACGGGCTCGGGCGGGACCACCGGCTCGGCCGGCGGCGCGACCACAACCGGCGGCTCGGGCGGCTCATCCACGCCGGGTGGCTCGAGCAACGGGGGCGGCTCCCCGTCCCCGGCCCCCAGCCCCAACCCAATCCCAACCCCCAAGCCCAAGCCAGTGACCCCGGGTCTGAGCCCCACAGAGACCTACCAGGTAACGCTGGCCATGACCACCCCGACGGGAGGGCTGAATACCACCGACTCGGTCGAGCGCCTGAGCGTGATGCCGGGCCAGAAGCAGCCACTGATGGTCGAGCTCGGTGTGCTCAAGGGCGGCCACCGGGTCCTGTTCCTGCTAAGGCCGGGGACGGTGGTCAGCGGTCCGGGTACGTGCACCCCGGGTCCGATCGACTGCGAGATCCTGTCGCTGGGTCAGGAGCAGATCGAGCATCTTGGGACATCGTCCTCGACCGGGGTCGACCCCGTGGCGCTGTTCGCCGTCACGGCGATTCAGGCCCACCGGTACGCCACACGGGCCGCCGCCGGGCGGATGCGCCGGGTCGTGTCCGTCGCCGGCCAGAGGCTGGTCAACGGGTCGACCTCGGCCGCCCTCTCGCTGTTCCGCTATGAGCCGAGCCTCGGCGCGCTCGTCGACCTGCGCGACCTGAGTGTGGGTGGCTGATGCGCCGCTTCGCCCTCGTCGCCGGTCTGGCCAGCCTCCTCGGAGCGCTTCTGATCGCCGTCGGAGGCGCGCAGGCCGTCGTGGTCGATATGAATCAGATCGGGCCCTCGACCGTCACCTTCAACTCGGCGAACCGATTCGACTACACCGGGGTATCGATGGTGCCCGGGACCGAGGACAGCCTCGCCGGTGCCGGTGTGAAGGTTCCAAGGGTCACCTCGGGCGGCCCCTGCCACGATCCGGCGCTGCCGCCCGACCTGATCCTCCAGCCCGGCGGTCTGTGCTGGCACGGTGGACCGGTGATGCACCGCAACGAGACGTTTGCATTCACGTGGGACGCCCAGCGGCACTATTGGCAGACGACCCGGAACTTCGTCGAGCAGTTTCTCGGAGACGTCGCCGACGGCAGCGGTACGTTCACCTCGCCGTACGCGATCACCGGCGGGTACTCCGACGCCAGTGGCCGGGCGGCGAACTCGTCGCTGTTCGGAGGGGGCTGTATCGACTTTGGCCAGACCGGAGGGTCGGCGTGCAAGTTCGGGAACCTCACCGGTTCCGGCCCCGGACATGCCTACTCCGGTGGCGGTTGCCCGGCCAGCGGGACCTCGTACGGCTCGACGACCAACTTCGTCTGCCTCACCGACGCCCAGATCCAGGATGAGATCAAGACGATGGTCACGCAGACAGGGATGCTCGGGCGGGTGGCCAAGGGCTACACGCCGCTCGTGGTGATCCTCACCCCCACCGGGGTCGAGGACTGCCTCGACGCCAACGCCACGGTCTGCTCGGCCAACAGCGGCGCGTCGGCGCGGTTCTGCTCGTATCACTCCCAGGTCAACGTCGGCGCCACCGATGTCTCCTATGTCGTTCAGCCGTGGACTCCCTATACGAGCTGCGACGAGGCCGACGTGCCGGACCTGTCGTCCAACCCGACCCCACAGCAGGTCGCGGTCGACGCCGGCCGCCGACTGGCCAGCCCACTTGCCCGAAGTACCCTGGGGGCGATCGTCAATCCGGACGTCAACGCCTGGTCCGCGTTGAATGGGAGCGAGATCGGCGACAACGGCTGCCTGCCGGCGCCGAAGGGCAGCCAGGCAGACAGGGTCACGGTCGGCAACAGCGGCCAGAACCCCTACTGGATCCAGCGCGAATTCGACAACTCGGGGTTGATCCAGGCAGATCCAAACTCGCCGGAATGCGCCGCCGGCGTGACCCTGGTCCCCGCGTTTGTCGTGCCGAGCTCGGTCAACCCCGGCGATGTGGTCGATTTCGACGGCTCAGGCACCGCCTCTTCGATGGTCGTCCCGAAGACCGGCTACCGGTGGAGTTTCGGCGACGGCACGTCGTCGATCGGACCGAGCGTCACCCATAGCTACACGGCTCCTGGGACATATTCCGTGAAGCTCACCGTTACCGACCGCGGGGGCAATGTTGCCAGCCTCGTCGGGACGATCACCGTGCTGGGTAAGACCCCAACGGGGCCAGGAGGAGGAGGGCCAGGAGGAGGAGGGCCAGGAGGAGGAGGCAAGCACCCGCTGAAGGCGCAGCTCCTGATCCTTCCGCAGTCCCTGCACGCGGCTCTCCGCCGCGGCGTCCGGGTTCGCGTCACCTCGAACAAGAAGGCCGACGCCATCGCCAGCCTCGTGATCACGCGGCGAGCGGCCAAGCGCGCTCATCTCAAGACGGGGCACGGGTCCACCGTGACGATCGGGCGCGGCACGTTTTCCGGCGTCAAGGTCGGCACGATGACCCTGCACCTCCGCGTCGCGCACAAGATCGTCGTGAAGCTCCGCAAGGTCAAGCACCTGGCCATCACGGTGCGCGTGACGCTTTACGCGGCCGGCGGCCAGCACCGCACGGTCACCGCCGCGGCTCGTTACTAGTCGGTACGACCTCACGCAATTACGTCCGGTCCAGTCGGCGTCTCGCCGCCCGTGGCGTCGTCCTCGTTCGGTCACGTGCCTTAGGCACGCTCCCTCACTGCGTCCTCGCCACAGACGCCGAGCCATCCGCCTGACCTCGGACATCGCGCTCGGCCGTACTGAGTCCGGCAGCCGCTGGGCCCTCGAGCCCGCGCCCCTTAACCTCCCTCGCCATGAGCACGGCTCTCGATGAGACCCGGGCGCGGGCGGCGTCGGGGTGGAGGTCGCGCCTGTCTCTCCTCGGCACGCCAGCGGTACGCGAGGCGTGGAGCGCCCTGTGGCGCTCGCGACTGCTGATCTGGCTCGCGGGGTGCGTGGCCGTGCTCACCTACGGGGTCAGCGCCGCCAACCGGGCCAGGTTTGACCTGGCCCATCTGTCGAGCTCGCTGGGGAGCGTCGGCAACGTGCTCGCCGCTCCGGCCATGCGCTGGGACGCGATCTGGTACGTCTGGATCTCCGACCACGGCTACAACGTGCTCCAGACCACGGGGTTCTTCCCCCTCTACCCGCTGCTCGTCCACGCCGGTTCTTGGATCACCGGGGGCTCGGCGGTGATCGCAGGGGTCCTCGTCTCGCTGATCGCCGCCCTGATCGGTCTGGCCGTCGTGCACCGTCTCACCGAGCTCGAGTTCGGCGATCTCGGATCGGCGACCGCGACGGTCAAGCTGATGGCGTTCGCGCCGTTCGCCTTCTATCTCTCGGCCGTGTACACCGAGGCCCTGTTCCTGGCCCTGACGGCGGGGACGTTCCTGGCCGCGCGGCGCGGACGCTGGGCCCTGGCCGGCGCCCTCGGAGGCCTGGCCGCGATGAGCAGGGTCACGGGCGTGCTCCTGCTCGTCCCCGTGGCGATGCTGTTTCTGTACGGACCGCGCGCGGACGAACCCGAGCCCGGACCGGCGCGCGGATTGCGCCCCCGCTACGCGTTCTCGCCCCGGCTACTGTGGGCCCTGCTGATCCCAGCCGGCGGGGTTCTGTTTGGCGCCTACACCGCCGCCCGGGGCTTCGGCTTCTTCGCCTCGTTCCACGCCCAGCACCTCTTCTGGCAGCACCGCTTCAGCGGCCCAATCGCCGCCGTGTGGCACGGGCTGAGGGCCGCCTGGGATCAGGTGAAGGCACTGGCCACCGGCCACCTCACCGACGCCACGCGGGGAGCCTCCGTGCTCCAGGTGATCGTGCTCGCGGTCTCGTGCGTCGGGCTGGTCGGCGTGGCCCGGCGGCTGCCGCCCGCCTACGCCGTCTACGTGGGGCTGGGCCTGCTCGTGCCGCTATGGAGCCCCACCGTGGGCGATCCGCTGCGCGGGCTCGACCGTTACGCCAGCATGATGTTCCCGCTCTTCATGTGGCTGGGAGCGTGGGCGCACGAGCGGCGGGTCGAGTCCCCGCTCGTCGCAGTGAGCGCATTACTGCTCGCCGGGTTCACGGTTCAGTTCGCCACCTGGCACCTGGTCGGCTCGATCCCGACCTGACCTCGCACCGCGGCAGGCGCCCGTAACCTACAGCGCCCATGGCGCTGCACCTGATCACGGCCGGCGAGTCCCACGGCCCCGGACTGACCTGCATCATCGAGGGCCTGCCGGCCGGCCTTGAGCTCGAACGTGCGACGCTGGACCGCGATCTGGCCCGGCGCCAGCTCGGCCACGGCCGCGGCGGGCGGATGAAGATCGAGAAGGATCGGGTCGAGGTCACGGCCGGCGTGCGACACGGGCGGACGCTCGGCGGTCCGATCGCGCTGCAGGTCGTCAACCGCGACTACGCCAACTGGGAGGAACGGATGAACCCCTGGCCCGTGGAGGCCGAGCTGGCCGAGGTGCACCTGCCGCGGCCGGGCCACGCCGATCTGGTCGGGACCCAGAAATTCGGCCTCAGTGATGTCCGCGACATCCTCGAGCGAGCCAGCGCGCGGGAGACCGCGGCGCGCGTGGCCGGCGGCACGGTGGCCAAGGCGTTCCTCCGGGCGCTGGGGGTGGAGGTCTTCTCGCACGTACTCCAGATCACCGGGGTCGTGGCGCCCCGTCCCGACAACCTCACCCCGGCCGACTTCGAGCACGTCGACGAGTCGCCGGTGCGCTGCCTGGATCCGGAGGCGAGCCGCGCGATGGTGGCCGAGATCGACCGCCTGCGCAAGGCCAACGAGTCGCTCGGCGGCGTGTTCGAGGTCCGCGCCTTCGGGCTGGTCCCCGGGCTCGGCTCACACGTCTCCTGGGAGGAGCGCCTCGACGGCCGCCTCGGGCAGGCGATTCTGTCGATCCAGGCGCTCAAGGGCGTGGCCATCGGCGACGGGTTCGAGGTCGCTGGCCTACCGGGCTCGCACGCCCACGACGAGATCTTCTACGACGAACAACGCGGCTACCACCGCGAGACCAATCGGGCCGGTGGTCTCGAGGGCGGCATGACGACCGGCGCCCCGCTCGTGGTCCGGGGTTCGATGAAGCCATTGCCAACGCTGACCAAGCCGCTGCGCTCGGTCGACATCGCCACCCACGAGCCCGCCGAGGCCCTGCGCGAGCGCACCGACTCGTGCACGGTCCCGGCCGCCGGTGTCGTCGGCGAGGCGATGGTGGCCTTCGTGCTCGCCGACGCCTACCGTCGCAAGTTCGGCGGCGACCACATCGACGACGTTCGCGGGGCGCTCGAGGCCTACAAGGAGCGGATCGGGTGGCGGGGCCCCTGACCCCAGCCGACCGGGCGTCGATCGTCTGCATCGGCTTCATGGGAGCGGGCAAGACGATGGCGGCGGGGGCGATCGCGGGCCGGCTCGGCACGCTCGCGGTCGACGTCGACAGCGAGATCGAGCTGCGGGTCGGGAAGTCGATCGAGGAGATCTTTGCCGAAAACGGCGAGCCGGCCTTCCGGGCGGCCGAGGAGCAGGTCACACTCGAATTGCTCGGCCAGGGCGACCGGCGCGTCATCTCGCTCGGCGGTGGCGCCGTCACCTCGGCGGCGATTCGCGAGGGCCTGCGCGATCACCTCGTGGTGTGGATCGATATCGACGCCGACACGGCCTGGGCACGGTGTGAGAACACGGGACGGCCCCTGGCCCAGGATCGCGAGCAGTTCTACGAGCGCTACCGCGAGCGCGAGCCGCTGTACGCGGGGCTGGCCGACGTCACGGTCCCCGGCCAGCGCACCGCCGACACGGCCGCGGTATTGAGCGCCGTGGATGACATGCCCGCCGGAACTCAGCTGCTCTGGGCGACCAGCGCCGGAGGCGAGTACCCCGTCTACATCGGAACCGGATTGCTGGCCGCAGGGTTCTGGCCATCCTCCGTCGCGGGGCGACGCTTTCTCGTCACCGACGGGAACGTCGGCCGCCGCTATGGAGACTCACTGGCGCCCGTGGAGGGCCGGATCGCGATCATGCCCGGAGAACAGTCCAAGACGGTGGCGCACGCCGAGATCGTGTGGACCGAGATGGTGCGCGCGGGAATGACGCGCACCGACGTGGTCGTGGCCCTGGGCGGAGGGGTGGTGGGTGATCTCGCGGGGTTTTGCGCCGCCACGTTCCAGCGCGGCGTCCGCTATGTCCAGGTGCCCACCAGTCTGGTCGCGCAGGTCGACTCGGCCTACGGCGGCAAGACCGGCGTCGATCTGAGCGAGGCCAAGAACTACGTGGGTGCCTATCACCAGCCGTCGGCGGTGATCACCGACCCCGAGGCGCTTCACAGCCTCGCGCCCGAAGAGCTGGCCGCGGGCTACGCCGAGGTCGTCAAGACCGCCCTGATCGCCGGCGGCGAGCTGTGGGAGCGGATCCGCAGCGGGGCCGATCCGACCGACCTCGACGTGATCACGGCCTGCGTGCGCACCAAGCTCCGGATCGTGAGCCGGGACGAGCGCGACGGCGGTCTGCGCCAGGTCCTCAACCTCGGCCATACGGTGGGACACGCGATCGAGACCACCACGGGCTACGCGCGCTACCGCCACGGTGAGGCCGTCGCGCTTGGGCTCCTGGCCGCCCTGCGGCTGTCTGGGCAAGACGAGCTCCGCGCCGAGGTCACCGAGCTTCTGGACCGCCGCGGGCTGCCGGTCCGGCTCGACGACGGCGACCCCGATGCCGTGGTGATGGCCACCGCCCGGGACAAGAAGCGCGTGGGCGAAGGTCCGGTGCCGTTCGTGCTTCTCGATGGCCCGGGAGCGCCGCGTCCCGGCTGCGAAGTCGCACCGCGTGCGCTGATCGCCGCCGTGCGAGAGTTGGTCCACTGATGTCGACTGTCGCCAACCGCATCGAGATCATGCACGGCGTCAATCTCGACCAATTGGGCCGCCGTGATCCGGGCATCTACGGGACGTTGAGCTTCGCGGATCTGGAGCGTTACATCTCCGACACCGCCGCCGAGCTGGGGCTGAAGACGCGCTTCTTTCACACCAACCACGAGGGCGAGTTCGTCGAGCATCTACACCGCCTCGAGGGACTGGCCGATGGCCTGATCCTCAATCCCGGGGCCTGGACGCACTATGCGTATGCGATCCGGGACGCGCTGGAGCTGGCTGGGCTCCCGGCCGTCGAGGTCCATCTATCCGATGTGGACTCGCGCGAGGAATGGCGTCGCAAGTCGGTGATCCGGGAGCTGTGCGTCGGGCGCGTGGCCGGCAAGGGCGCCGACGGTTACCGCGACGCGCTCCGGATACTGAAGGACGAGCTGGCTTGAGCACCCGCGCTGACCGGCTGGCCGGACTCCTCGATGAGGCGGGGGTCGACGTGATGCTGATCACCGACCTGACCAACGTCCGCTACCTGACGGGCTACACGGGTTCGAACGGGGTTGCGCTGGTCGGCTCGCAGACGCGGGAGTTCATCACCGACTTCCGATACGTCGAGCAGGCTGCGGAGGAGGTGGACGGTCAGTTCGAGCGCCGCCAGGCCGCGCACGAGCTGCTCGAGGAGGTGCCGGGCGTACTGCCGGCCGGGCCGGTGCGCCTGGGGTTCGAGGACCACAACGTGACCGTTCGCCAGTACGCGCGCCTGGGCGAGCTGCTGGAAGGCGGGGCCGAGCTGATCGGCGTCGGTGCGCTCACCGAGCGGCTCCGGGCGATCAAGGAGCCGGGCGAGATCGCGACGATCCAGACCGCGGCTCGAGTCGCCGACGCCGCGTTCGAGCGCCTGGTCAGCCAGGGGCTGATCGGTCGCACAGAGCGCGAAGCCGCGGTGGCGCTCGAGCGGCTGATCGTGGAGGAGGGCGCCACGCGACCGAGCTTCGAGGCGATCATCGCCGCGGGCCCGCACGGGGCCCTGCCGCATGCACAGCCCCGTGACGTCGAGATCAGGCGCGGGGATATGGTCGTGATCGACTGGGGGGCGCAGGTCGACGGATATTGCTCTGACTGCACCCGGACGGTGGCCAGCGGCGAGCCCTCGAGCCGGGCTCGTGACATCTACGACCTTGTGCGGACGGCGCAGCGTGCGGGCCTGTCCGCCGTCCGGGCCGGCGTGTCCGGTCGCGAGGCCGACTCGGCGGCGCGAACGGTGATCGAAGAGGCCGGTCAGGGAGGCCATTTTGGCCACGGCCTCGGGCACGGCGTGGGCCTGGCCATCCACGAGGCCCCGCGCCTGTCCCAGCGCTCTCGGCAGGAGCTGAGCGTCGGGAACGTGGTCACCGTGGAGCCCGGCGTCTACCTCCCGGGCGAGTTCGGCGTTCGCATCGAGGACCTCGTGGTGGTGGCCGACGACGGCTGCCAGATCCTCAGCGGAGTGGGGAAGGACCTGATCGTCGCCGACTGAGCCCTGACGCTGTCTACACTGAGCCGTCGCATGATCTCGACCAATCAGTTTCGCAACGGGAACCACATCGATGTGGACGGGACGATCTTCAAGATCCTCGAGTTTCAGCACGTCAAGCCCGGCAAGGGCGGGGCGTTCGTCCGCACGCGGCTCCGACGCGCCAGTGATGGAGCGGTGATCGACCGCACCTTCCGCGCCGGAGAGAAGTTCCGCCCGGTGCGGACCGAGGTACGCCGGATGCAGTTCCTTTATCGAGACGGCGCCGACGCCCACTTCATGGACACTGACAGCTACGAGCAGCTGACCATCCCCGAGACGGCGATCGCCGACGCGCTTCGGTGGATGAAGGAGTCCGACGAGGTCGACCTGCTGTACATCGACAACAACCCGTCCGACGTCCAAGTGGCCAGCGCGATCGACCTCGAGGTGACCGAGACCGAGCCCGGGGTGCGCGGCGACACCGCTTCCGGCGGGGGGACGAAACCGGCCGTTCTGCAGACCGGCGCGCGGATTCAGGTTCCCCTATTCGTCGAAATCGGCGACATGGTGCGGGTCGACACGCGTTCGGGTGAATACGTGAGTCGTGCGTAGGAGCGAGCAGCGCCGCGCGGCGGTGTGGGCGCTTTACCAGAGCGATCTGCTCGGTCGGGCGCTCGAGGACACCTTTCCCCGGGACTCGCACGCGTTCACGCGCGCGCTGGCCGAACTCGTGCGCGAGCATCAGCCCCAGCTCGACGAACTGATCCGCGAGCACGCCAAGGGGTGGTCGCTGGAGCGGATCGCGCCGCTCGAGCGCTCGATCCTGCGCGTCGGGATGGTCGAGCTGCTGTATCCCGCTGACGTTCCGGGCGAGGTGTCGATCCCCCCCGAGGGCGCGATCAACGAAGCGGTGGAAACGGCCAAGCGGTTCTGTGGCGCCGAGGCGCCGGCGTTCGTCAACGGGATTCTCGCTGCCGTCCTGCGCGAGCGCGACTCGCAGCCCGCCGAGAGCTGACCGGCGAATCCAAGTAGCGCCCCGCCGCGCCCTTCGTGGCCGGGCCGAGCGGCTCGCCACAAGCGGATATGAGTCTCGCTCGGGGCCACGTAGGAGCAACGTAGGAACCGCTCGCATCCGACCACCGCAGCCACGACAATGGCCCTGTGAGACTGATCGTCGTCGACGATGACCGGGCCCTGCGCGACGTGCTGCGGCGCGCGCTGTCGCTGGCCGGCTACGACGTCCGGCTGGCCGAGAGCGGCGCCGGGGCGCTCGGCGAGATCGCCGCCAGCCAGCCCGACGCGGTGGTGCTCGACATCGGCTTGCCGGATATCAACGGCCTCGAAGTGTGCCGTCTACTCCGCCGCGAGGGCAACCGGGTACCGGTGCTGATGCTCACGGCACGCGACGCGGTGTCCGACCGCATCGATGGGCTCGACGCGGGCGCCGATGACTACCTGGTCAAGCCGTTCGACATCGACGAGCTCAAGGCGCGGCTGCGCGCGCTGCTGCGCCGCTCGGGCGCCGACAGCGATGCCGAAGGGGGTCTGTCCTTCAACGGCCTGCGGCTGGACGCCGGCCGCCACGGCGTCGTGGTGGGAGAGAAGTTCATCGAGTTGACGCGGACCGAATACCAGCTGCTCGAGCTGCTCATGCTCAACCCACGACGCGTGCTCCCCCACGGCCTGATCTACGACCGCGTCTGGGGCTATGACTTCGGCCCCACGTCCAATGCGCTGAGGGTCTACATCGGCTATCTCCGACGCAAGCTCGAGGACGCCGGCGCCGGTCCGGTGATCCATACCGTGCGGGGGGTGGGATACGCGCTGAGGGAGCCGGAGTGAGTCTTAGGGTGCGGATGGGGGTGGCGGCGGGACTCGCGGTCACCGTGGCGGTGATCGCCGTGGCCGTGTCGTCATACGCGGGCATGCGCTCCGAGCTGCTGGGGCAGGTCGATCATGCGCTGCAGGGCCTCGCCCACTCGGCCAGGCCCCCCGGGGGCAGCGGTGGCCCGCCCGGTCCCGGAGGCGGCGGCGGGCCGTTCGGCCCGGGCGACTGCGACCAGGGTCTCGGGCTGGAGGGCGGCGGGCCTGGGTACGGCGGCGCGGCCGGGTTGCGGCAGTTTGTGACCAAGAACGGTCGCGTGTGTCCGAGCGGCGGGCGCAGCACCCAGCTCCCGGTCGACGAACAGGTGAAGGACGTCGCCGCCTCCGGGCACGGCCAGTATTACGCCGATGTCACCGTCTCCGGACACCGGTTGCGGATGCTCGTGACCGGCGTTCCGGGAGGCGCCCTGCAGGTCGCGCTGCCGGTGGAAGACGTCGACAATGCGCTGGCCCACCAGCTGCTGCTTCTGGCGCTGATCTCGGCCGGCGGGATCGCCTTCGCGGCGCTGCTGGGCATCCTCGTTGCGAGGACGGCGCTGGCGCCGATCACCCGCTTCACACGGCGGACCGAGTCGGTCGCGGCAAGCGCCGAACGGTTCGAGTACGAACGGCTGGAGGTCCACGGCGACGACGAACTGGCGCGGCTGGCCCGTACGTTCAACACGACTCTGGATGCGCTCGAACGCTCGGTTCAGGCGCAGCGCAATCTCGTCGCCGACGCCTCGCACGAGCTGCGCACGCCGATCGCCTCGATCCGGGCCAATCTACAGCTGCTGCGCGACGAGGCGCTGCTGTCGCCCGAGGACCGCGAGGCGTTGCGGACCGACATGATCGAAGAGCTCGACGAGCTGACCCGGCTCGTGGGCGATGTCGTCGAGCTTGCCCGGGGCTCCAAGCTCGGCGGCGAGCTCGGTGAGGTGCGCGTGGACCGCATCGCCGCCGACGCCGTCGAACGGGCACGTCGGCGCGCTCCAGGACTGTCCTTCCGGGCCAGCCTCGAGCCGACATTGGTCAGCGGCGACGGCGACCGCATCGCGCGGGCGGTGATCAACCTGCTCGACAACGCCTCCAAGTGGAGTCCCGGCGGCGGACAGGTGGAGGTCGACCTCAAGGGGGGCACGCTGACCGTCCGCGATCACGGGCCCGGGTTCCAGGATGAGGACCTGCCATTCGTGTTCGACCGCTTTCACCGCGCCAAGACCGCCCGTGCCAAGCCCGGATCCGGTCTCGGGCTGGCCATCGTGCGCCAAGCCGCCGAGGCCCACGGCGGGTTCGTCGAGGCCAGCAACGCTCCCGATGGGGGCGCGCTGATGAGGATCGGCTTCGGCCCGACGCTCGAGATGGCCGAGCCGGCACCAGAGACGATCACCGCGCCTTGACCCGGAACCAGATTCCTCACGATCACGCCTCGACGGCTCCGAGCGAGGCGGGGCGGCCGGGAAGCAGCATCGCGGAGCCGGTGGCTACGGCGATGCGACGTCCATCGGCGTCCAGTACCTCGGAGTTGCCGACGGCGATCCGGCGTCCGGCGTGGATCACCTCGCCGTGGGCAGTGGCCACCCGGCCGTCGGCCGCCAACGGCCGCAGATAGTTGATCTTCAGATCAATCGGAGCCAGGGCCGTGGCGGCCGGGACGGTCGTCTGGATCGCTCCGGTGAGAGCGGCTTCGGCCAACAGCGCGACCCCGCCGCCCTGGACCCGGCCGGGCGGAGGAGCGGTCAGCCACTCGGTGGCCGGGAGGGCAAAGACAGCCCGGTTCGGGCCGGCGGCGGTCAGCGTGAGCCCGGTGAGATGATGGATGGGGGGAGGCGGCAACTCGCCCGAGAGCAACGACTCCAAGATCTGCAGACCGCTCCGCTCCTCCCACACCGCCTGCTCGAGGATCCCTCCGTTGGAGGGCCGCCGCCATGGATCGGGCTCATCGCCGTCGATCGCCGCGGGCGCGTCTGTGGCATCAGGAGCGTCGGCGTCAGCTGGCCAGGACGCCGGCGCGAGCTGGGGCTGAATCAGGCACAGCGTGGTCCCGTGGGCGATCAGCTGGTCGTCTCCGTCGATCAGCGAGGCTTCGGCCAACGCGATGCTTGTCCGGGCCTTGATCAGCCGGCCGCGAGCCGTCAGTGTTCCCGTCGGCTTGGCCGGGGCCAGCAGGCGCAGGGTCAGCTCGGAGGTCAGGAACGGGGTACGCGGAGGCAGCACGGTCTGAATCGCGCACGCCATCGCGGCGTCCGCGGGCATGACCAGGGGGCCGATGGAGACCGCACCGGGCGAGGCGCGAAGCCAGCCGGTCATGGGGAGCGCGAATGCGGCTGTCCCATCGCCGATCTCCACCAGATGCATCCCGGTGAGCCGGGAGATCGGCGGCTGGGGGATGCGCCCGGCCAGCAGGGAACGAAGCTGATCGGCTCCGGATATGGTCAGCGCCGTGATAGGGGGGTGGCCGCCCCGCGGCGGCTCTTGCCAGGGATCGAGCATGAGCGGTAAGCCGATGTGTACCCGGTTTGGACTCGCCGTGGAGCCTCGCCGAAGGCGACTTGAGGGAGCATCAGGCGCCCAAACGTGGGACTTTCTGTGCACGCTTTGCGCCGACGCGGCCAGCGGTCGAGACTCCTCTCGGGGCGTGCTGGCGCGTTCCCCGAGTGGGCAGCCCTCGCCTGGCGCGCCCGCCCGCCGGCACTCCCCATTTTTATTCGTCGGCCGGCGCTGAGCGCACGCATCCGGACACGAAGAGCGGGGCCGCAACTTCGCCGCAGCCCGAGTGTTCCGAGACTGGGTACGGCAAATCCAGAAGGGAGAATGCATGACTCGCGTCCGACGAGTGCTTGCCTTGACTTCCGTCGTCTCACTTGTGTTCGTGGCGGCGGCCGCCGCGACCAAGGTGACGGGCGGCACCACAACGGTGACGGCGTCGACGGCGGCGGCAACGCTGCTGGCGAACAACCACATCACCGTCACGCCAATTTCGCCGGCGACGGCCAGCGGGAGCACATTCACGTTCCCGATTACCGGGGGCCGGCTGAACACGAAGACGCTGCGCGGCGTGATCCGCCACGGTGGCGGCATCTCGCTGTCCAACGGCACGGCCAAGGTGGCCCTGCGTCGTCTCGTGCTCGTGTCGAACAAGCACGGTGTGTCGATCTGGGCGCTCGCGCGTCACCACACGCGCCGTGTCTGCCACCACATCAGCGCGCACGCGAAGCGCGTCCGCTGTCGCGTGATCATCGTCTGGCGCTCGGTGCGCGTGGCGACCGTCACGAACACCACGGTCTCAGGCGGCTCGGCGACCGGCACGGTCAACATCACCGGGTTCACCGCGCGCGTGATCAACCGCCTCGCCGGCAAGCACGTCGTCAGCGCCGGCGATGTGCTCGGGACGGCCACGGTCACCCCGACCCTCAAGTAGCCCGTCGTACATCAGCCCCGTCCGGCGAGGCGATGGCCTCGCCGGACGGTGGCTCGAGCCGCCGCCCCGCTCTCACTATGATCGGGGCCCGTGCCCGACCGCCTCTATTTCACGGACTCCGACGAGGCCAACGAGCTGAACGCCACCGACCCGATGGCGTTGCTAATCGGGTTCGCCCTCGACCAGCAGGTCACGGTTCAGAAGGCGTTCGCCGGGCCGCTGGTGATAAAGGAGCGGCTCGGTTCGCTCGATGCCAGGGCGATCGCCGCCGCCGACCTCGAACCGGTGTTCCGCGAGCGCCCTGCCATCCACCGCTTTCCCGGGGCGATGGCGCGCCGCGTGCACGATCTGGCGCAGTACATCGACGATCGCTATGACGGCGACGCAGCGCGTGTGTGGACCGACGCGAAGACGAGCGAGGAGCTTCGCGCCAACCTGGCCGGGCTCCCGGGCTTCGGCGAGATGAAGATCAAGTCGCTGGGCTCCGTGCTCGCCAAGCGCTTCGGCGTCGCGACGGCCAAGGATCTCGTCCCCTGGCATCCCACCTTGGGCGACGTGGATTCGCCCCAGGCGCTGGCCGACTACCAGGCGGCCAAGAAAGAGCACAAAGCGTCTTGGAGCAAGAGCGGCTCGCGCTGAGGCGCCTCGCGACGCGAGGCGACACCGCCGCTGATAAACAGCACTGCTGCATGTAGCCTCGGAGCCTCTCCCAGTGTCGGGGCGTAGTACCTGACATCTCAAGGGCAGAGTCGACGCGCGACAAACAGCACTGCTGGATCGTGGTCTCATGATGGCCTGCCCCGCGCTACGTTGACCGCGTCCAATTAAGGAGGCAAACATGGTGCCGTCAGATATGGTCGATCACCCCGATGTCCAGGCCCTCGTGGCCCAAGCGCGCAACGACCTCGGAGCAGGCAAGGACAAGGAGGCAGCGCGGCTGCTCACGGACGCTGCCTACCACACGCATGACCCTCAGGTCGAGCGAGAGGTACGCGAGCTCGCCGCCCAGGGGCTCGAGCGCGCGGGTCGGTTCGGGAAGGGCCGTTGGCAGGAGATCATCCGAATCGCCGACCTCCATCACTCAGTGGCCGTGGAGGCGTAGTAGGCACACCGGCTCGAAACCGGTAGAGCCCGCTGAGGCGCGCGGCAGTGGGGCGCGCCTCAGCGATAATGCGCCGCCATGCAAGCGCGCCCACAGGGCGCGGCGGTCAAAGGCCGCGCCGTAGAACTCCGCCCGCTGACCAGGGGTAGACGTGAAGCTGTGCTGCGGGTGCTGAGCGCGCGCGACATGCACGACTTCTCGGTCCCGGACTTCACGCGGAAGATGCTCTTCGACCAGCTGCAGACCGATGAGTGGAGCGCCGTGATCGCATTGGAAGGCGGTGATGTTCTCGGGTGCGCCGCCGTCCACGACGGCGGCGCGATCGCGTTCGTCGACCCGGCTCGCGAGGGCGAAGGAGCTGGTTCGGCCCTGCTGGCCTGGACCGAAACCAGAGAGCGCGAACTCGGCCACGAGCATCACCGGCAATGGATCCCCGATGGCAACGTGAATGGGCATCGTCTGGTGCGCGCGGCCGGTTACGAGAAGGTCAGGACGATCTACCACCTGGTCCGCTCACTCTCCTTGCTTCCAGAGCCCTCGCCGCCACCGCCCGGGATCACGCTTGATCGCCCGGATGTCGAGCGCGACGGTCGCGCGCTCCATGCCGCCGACGCAGCGGCCTTCAGCGGGAACGCCGACTACCGCCAGGAGAGCTTCGAAGCCTTCCGTAGGGAGCATCTCGCCGACGGGTGCCTCGATCGAGAGTTCAGCCTCGTCGCTCACCACGGCGATGCCGTGGCCGGATTCACCGTGTGCCGTGACTGGGGCGCCGGCGTCGGCTATATCGATCTCCTGGCCGTGATCGAGACCGAGCGCCGCCGGGGACTGGGGACGTTGCTGCTGTTGAGCGCGTTCGCCGACTTCGCGCGCGCCGGTCTGCGCGAGGCCGTCCTCGATGTGGCATCGGACAACCCGCGCGCACTGCACGTCTACGAGCGAGCAGGGATGACTCCCCGCCATCTCGTCAGCGTGTTCGAGAAGCCTGTTGGGTAGGCCCTCACGGACCGCGACGGGGTCAGTTCTCGGTGGCCCGCGGCGCGTAACGGTGATGGAGCATCAGCGCGTTGCCATCCGGATCGGCGAAGAACGCCATGAAGCAGACACCGGTGTCGAAGGTGTCGCCGGCGAACTGCACGCCCTTCTGTTCCAGCTCGGCGCGGGCCACGGCGAGGTCGTCGACGTGGAGCGCGATCGCGTTGTGGTTGGTCCGATGTTCCATGCCCATGCGTTCGGGGTTGATGAGGCTCAGCGTCAGGTTCCCGGTCTCGAACTCCGCGAAGTGCCTGTCCTCGAGATACACCGATCGACGCAGCCCAAGCGTCTCCCCGTAGAACTTGACCGCGGTGGGGAGATCGTGGCTCGGCACGGCCACGAAGTCGACACCGGAGATCAGCTGATTGGCGGTGGCCATGGCCCGCCCCTTTCGTTTCGAGGTGTGTTCGGAGACGATTGTGACTCGTTGGACTGCGCCGCCGGCGGCGGGGCTGGAAACAGGGCCAGGAACCGCTCGGCGCTCGCCCGGTCGCCGGCCACGGTGACGCCACCCTCGTCGAGCGGGCGCCCGTGCCAGAGGACCGCGGCCAGTGTGGCCGGATCGGCCTCGATCGCGGCCTCGGGGTGGTCCGCCTCGCCGCGGACGATCTCGAGGCCGCCCGCGTCGTAGCGCGCGACAAAGCGTTGCTCGTCCAGCCCGATGGCGATCACGCCGGTCTGTCCATCGGCCCGGGCGGGGTCAAAGAGCGTCTTCAGCGCGATGATCAGCGAGTCGGGGCCGAGCTGTCCATCGCCGGCGGGGACCGGCCCGCGGCTGCCCCAGCGTCCGAGCGCGAGCACGACCGGTTCGAGTTCTTGCCCCCGGCCGGTCAGCTCGTAGACGCGTGCGGCAGCGGGGGGAGGGAGCTTTGCTCGCCGCACCACGCCGCCATCCTCGAGTTCGCGCAGGCGCTGGGAGAGGACGTCGGGGCTGAGGTGGGGGAGCCCCGCGCGCAGGTCGGTGAACCGCTTGGGACCCAGCAGGAGCTCGCGGACGACGAGGAGTGCCCAGCGCTCGCCGACCAGGTCCAGCGCCCGGGCCACGCCGCACGGATCGCCGTAGCTGCGTCTCGCGACCATGACGAACAAGTCTACTTGACAAGTCTGTTTTGACAACTTTATAGTTGGATTTTCCAATCAAGTAGTCGTAAGTACCGAGTCATCGAGAGGAGACCCGATGAGTGAGCGCGCTTCCTATCCGTCTGGCGTCCCGTGTTGGGTGGACACCGCTCAGCCCGACCCGCAGGCCGCGCTCGCCTTCTACGGCGATCTGCTCGGCTGGGAGTTCGTCGGACCCGGAACCATGCCCGGCGATCCACCGGGCGCCTACTACGTGGCCCGCGTACGAGGCAAGGACGTGGCCGGCATCAGCTCGCTCCCCGTCGGGTCGGCCAGGCCGGCATGGATGACCCACATGGCCGTGGACAGTGCTGACGACGCCGCTCAGCGCGCCGGCGAGGCCGGGGGCGCCGTGCTCGCCGAACCGTTCGACGCGCCACCCGCGGGCCGGATGGCCGTGCTGCAGGACCCGGCCGGGGCCGCGTTCTGCGTCTGGGAGGCCCGGGATCGTCAGGGCGCACAGGTCATCAACGAGCCGTCGGCGTGGGCGATGAGCATGCTCGTGACCAATGACCCTGACGGTGCGGAGCGATTCTATGGCGCTCTGTTCGGGTGGAAGACGGAGGCGTTTGGCCCTGGGGTCTCGCTGTTCCGGCTGCCGGGCTACGTCGGGGGCGAGCCGCACCAGCCGGTGCCGCGCGACGTCGTCGCGGCGATGATCGTCGACGAGCGCGACGCGGCATGGACGGTCGACGTGTGGGTCCGTGACGCCGACGCCGTGGCCGCCAAGACGGCCGAGCTCGGTGGCGCGGTCGCCGTGGCTCCGCATGAGATTCCGGGCTTTCGCAACGCCGTGATCGCCGATCCGCAGGGCGCCGTGCTCTCGGTGAGCCAGCTTCTCGCGTCCGGGGCGTGACGCTCCCCATGTGATGAATCGCACACGAGTCGATGTCATCCGTGTGACGGGCCTGCTACGGTCATCGACTTCGTAACACTGCCGAATCCCGAGCCGCTTCCAACTTTTCCGCGGCGAGGGAACGGGGGACCCGCTGGTGGCGATGCCACCGTGGGGCGAATCGCCGCAACGGATGCGGCGTAGCGCAGCTTTCTCGCGCGAGCCCGTCAGCTAACTCCGTAGGCACGAGAAAGAAAGAGGAGGCTCAATGCCCTCGAAAACAGCGCGACACGCGTCGCGCCGTAAATACGTGCGCCGTGGTGCCCGCATCGGCCTGGCTGCGCTCACCACCGCCGGCCTGCTGGCGGTGCCGGTGGCGGCCAGCGCCGACACGCCGATGCTCACCTCGCTGCTCCAGCAGGGCAGCGTCGGGCCGAACGTGGCCCGCGTCCAGCACGCGCTGCACATCAACGACTCGGGTCACTTCACCCGGGCTACGAAGCGGGCGGTCATCGCCTACCAGCGGCGCGACGGCCTGCTCGTCGACGGGATCGTCGGTCCTCAGACGTGGGGCGTCACTGTTCCACCTCCCGGTGTCAACGACCACGAGCAGCACGAGCACCTCGAGCACGTCCTCGACGGGCAGCGGGACGGGGTCGTCGAGCGCATCGTCGAGCGGCGGCTACTCGATCCCGTCCTCGATCGTGCAGTGCGAATCCGGCGGCAATTACTCGGCCGTGAATTCGCAGAGCGGTGCGGGCGGCGCGTACCAGATCATGCCCTCGACCTGGCATGACTACGGCGGACAGGGTCTGCCGCAGGACGCGCCCAAGTCCGAGCAGGACGCGATCGCCGCGAAGATCTACTCGACGGTAGGTCCTTCGGCCTGGGTCTGCTGAGCTGCGCGAACGGCCGGCCGCGGCAGCGTGTCGCGGCCGGCCGTCCACCCTGTCCCACGAAGGGCTAACGTGGATGCCGATGACCGACCTGACCGGCACCCGGGCGCTCGTCACCGGTGGGACGACCGGACTGGGGCTGGCGATGGTCGCCGCGTTGGTCGAGGCGGGGGCCGACACGGCGCTGACCAGCCGCGACCGCGACCGCGCCGAGGCGCTGGCCGGCACGCTCGGTCCCCGGGCGGTCGGGATCGAGTTGGACGTCCGCGACGAGGAGTCGGTGAAGGCCGCGGTACGAGAGGCGAACGCGCGGCTCGGTGGGGTCGACCTCCTGGTCAACAACGCGGGAATCGGCATGCGCACGGTCAATCCGCGATTCCTCACCGATCCGCAGCCGTTCTGGGAGGTCACGCCCGACGGGTTTCGCGATGTGGTCGGGACGAAGATGACGGGATCGTTCCTCGTCGCCCGCGCGATCGTCCCGCAGATGCTGGCGGCGGGCGCAGGACGGATCGTGTGGATCTCGATGAACGAGCAAACGATGACCCGGCGGGGTTTCGTTCCCTACGGGCCCTCGGGTGCGGGGGTCGAGGCGCTGGCTCGGGTCGCGGCCGCCGACCTCGCGGCCACGGCGGTGCGGGTAAACCTCCTGCTGCCGGGAGGCGCCACGGCGACGGGCATGATTCCCGAGGCCGCGCCGCCCGAGGTTCGGGCGCGCCTGCTCGACCCAGCGATCATGGGGCCTCCGATCGTGTGGCTCGCCTCCGCGGCGGCGGCAGAGACGCACGGCGAGCGGATCGTGGCCACCGAGTTCAGCGACTGGCTCGCCCAGCGCTGAGCCAGGCCCGCCTACTGCAGATACCTCTCGACCGTGTCGGCGTCGCGGACCTGAGCCTCGCCTGGGTCCTGCCCCGCGTCGCTCAGCGCCCGCCGCTGACGCAGCAGGTCCCAGCAGCGGTCGAGTTCGACCGAGATCTGCTCGAGTCGCACGCGATCGGCCTCGAGCGCCTCAGCGCTCGCGGCGTCGGACTGTTCGCGATCGCGCAGGGCGTGTTCCTCCCGCACGAGAGCTTCGATGTGATCGACAATGGGAGCGCCTTCCATGCCTGCAATCTAGCCGATGGTTCAAGCCTCGCGCGCGCGGCCACGGGTAGGCTTCCGGTCGTGGCCGAGCCTCAGTCCATCCTCACGCCGCTGACGGAATCGGCGATCTTCCTCGTGCTCACCGTCGACGCGGGGAGCGAGGACGAGCTCCGCGAGTTGCTCGGCGACGTCAGCGGACTCAAGCGTTCGGTCGGCTTCCGCATTCCCGAGGCCGAGCTGTCCTGCGTGGTCGGCATTGGGTCGGCGCTGTGGGAGCGCGTCTTCGGCTCGCCGCGTCCGGCCGAGCTGCATCCATTTCCGGGCTTCGTGGGCACCCGGCACACCGCGGTGTCGACGCCCGGCGATCTGTTGTTTCACATCCGCGCCCACCGACTCGACCTGTGCTTCGAGTTGGCTGAGCGGCTCATGAACCGTCTCGAGGGCTTCGCGCGCGTGGTCGACGAGGTCCACGGCTTCAGGTCTTTCGACGAGCGCGACCTGCTCGGGTTCGTCGACGGCACCGAGAACCCCGAGGGCGGCGCGTCAGCCGACGCGGCCCTCATCGGCGACGAGGATCCCGAATTCGCCGGAGGCAGCTATGTCGTCGTGCAGAAGTACGTGCACGACCTGCGGGGCTGGGATGCGCTGCCGGTCGAGGAGCAGGAGCGTGCCATCGGGCGCGAGAAGCTGAGCGACGTCGAGTTGCCCGATGACATCAAGCCCGACAACTCGCACGTCGCGCTCAACACGATCGTCGACGAGGACGGCGAAGAGCGACAGATCATGCGCTTCAACATGCCGTTCGGCCGGGTGGGAGCGGGCGAGTACGGCACCTATTTCATCGGTTACGCGCGTAGCCCCGACGTGACCGAGCAGATGCTGACGAACATGTTCATCGGCAAACCCCCAGGTAACTACGACCGGATCCTCGACTTCTCCACCGCGGTCACCGGCAACCTGTTCTTCGTTCCCACCGGTGACTTTCTCGACAACCAGCCACCAGACGATGACGCCGACGCGTCCGCGGCCGCCCCACCCGCCGACGGCGGCCGACGATGACGGCTCGCTCGGTATCGGCAGCCTCAAGGGAGGGCCTCGATGAACCACCTGCTCCGCGAAAAAGCCCCGATCACCACGGCGGGCTGGAGCTTGCTCGACAGCGAAGCGACGGAGCGCGTGACGCCGGCGCTAGCCGCGCGGAAGCTGGTCGACTTCTCCGGCCCGCACGGCTGGGAGCATTCGGCGACCAACCTGGGCCGCACGACCACGCTGACGGCGGCGCCGTGCGACGGGATATCGGGGCTGCAGCGCCGCGTTCTGCCGCTCGTGGAGGTTCGAGCCGACTTCGAGCTCTCGCGTGCGGAGCTGCGCGACGCGGACCGCGGCGCCGATGATGTCGATCTTGGACCGCTCGATCAGGCGGCGCATCAGATCGCCGTGGCCGAGAACGTCGCCGTCTTCCACGGCTGGCACGGCGCGATCGCCGGCATCGAGGAGGCCTCGCCTCACGCAACCGAGCCGCTCGGCGACCAGCCTGACGCCTATCCGCGGCGGGTTGCCTCCGCCGTCACGCGGCTCCTGTCGAACGGGATCAGCGGCCCCTATGGCCTGGCGCTCGGCCCCGAGCAGTACCAGCGCGTCGTCGAGAGCGCCGAGCACGGTGGCTATCCGCTCCTCGAGCACCTGCGCAAGATCGTCGATGGGCCGATCGTCTGGGCTCCGGGCGTCCGGGGCGCGGTCGTCCTCAGCACCCGTGGTGGCGACTTCGTCCTCGACTTGGGGCAGGACCTGGCCATCGGCTACGACTCGCACGACGATCAGGTCGTCCGGCTCTACCTCGAAGAGAGCATCAGCTTCCACGTGGCCACGCCCGAGGCTGCGGTCGTCCTCGAGCCGTAGCGAGCCGTCAGGCGGGCGGCTTGGTGACCGACCCCACGCCGATCACCTCGACCACCTCGCCCGGCTGGCACATATCGATCGCCTCGGCTTCGCGCCGCAGTAGAGCCCGCAGCTGAACGAAGGCGCCCAGGCCCAGCAGGCCCGGGACCCAGAGCTCGATGACCCGGTACAAGAGCACGGCTGCGGTGGAGGTGACGGCCGGGAGACCATAGAGGACCAAGGCTCCGATGAGTCCCAGCTCGACGCCGCCGATCCCGCCTGGGATCGGGATCAGATTGCCCAGCTGTCCGATCACGTAGGCGATCGAGATGGTGGCGAACTCGGGCGTCGAGCCGATTGCCCGGAAGCTCGCCCACAGGACCATGATGTCGAACAGCATGTAGCCGATGACGCCACTCAGGAGCCACGGATCTCCGGTCCTCAGCAACCGGATGGCCTCATCGATGCCGTCGGCGGTTGCGCGCAGCGCGGGGGTCAGCCGAGCCAGCCGGACGCCGTCACCGCGTGTCCCCAAGCGCCGGCTGAAGCGGCCCAGCAGCAGGGTCGCGGCCACCCCTCCGATCGCCACCACGGCGGGGATTACGGTCAGCGCGATGTTGGACTTGCCGGGCAGCAGGTGCAAGGCCAGACCGATTCCCAGCAAGGCCAGTCCGGCGACATTGGGAACGCTGGTGAGGAGGAAGAAGGCCACCGTCTTGTCGGCGATCTCCTTGGTCGGCATGCCACCGCGCCGGAGCGCCCACGCGCCGAGAGCCAGGCCGCCGGCGCCGCCGACCGGCAGCAGGGAATCCGCGCCCAGTTCGGACATCGCGATCTTGTAGCTCGTGCTCCGGCTCATCCGGGTGCAGAAGACACGCCGAAACGCGAGCACATAGGCCAGGCACGAGAGCACCTCGAGCGCGCAGCCGACGACAATCCACCCCGCCGAGGCCTGGGCAAAGCGCTGCCGCAGCTCGCCCAGCCCGGGGAGCAGGGTGACCAGGATCACCACGACCACCACCACCGCGCCAAGCTTGAGCGCCGCCCGTCGCAGCCGTCCGGCACCTACGGACGCGGGGAGCGGCGCCGCGTCGGTCGGGCTCGCTGAGTCGCGTACCGCGGCCATGATCGGTCCTTGAATAGCAGGTCAGGACGGGCGAAGCCTATTGACGAAGTCGTGTCGCTAGGGCAGGATCCGCCACCGAAGCTGATGTCACCGATCTCACGTGGCTTTCTGGGCCGTCGCCGGCCGATCGCGGACCCCTCGCGCGTGCCCCCGGGGCAGTACGTGACCCTGGACTTCCCGGTGCTGTCGGCCGGCCCGACCCCGCATACGCCAATCGAGCAATGGAGTTTTGGCGTCGACGGTCAGGTCGATCAACCCCAGTCGTGGGGCTGGGGCGAGTTTCTGGGTCTGCCGGCGCAGACCTTCACGGTCGACATCCACTGCGTGACGAAGTGGTCAAAGCTCGACACAAGCTGGCGGGGCGTATCGATCGACACGCTGCTCGATGGGGTCGGCACCGAAGCGAAGTACCTCACCGCGTGGTGTGATGGGGGCTACACGACGAACCTCGCCCTCGAGGATGTCACCGACGGAAAGGCCTGGGTCGTCTACGAGTATGCGGGCGAGCCGTTGCCATCCGAGCACGGCGGGCCGGCGCGCCTGCTCGTACCGCACCTGTACTTCTGGAAGAGCGCCAAATGGGTGCGTGGGTTGACCCTGACCGTCGACGATCAGCCGGGTTTCTGGGAGATGTACGGGTACCACAACCACGGGGATCCATGGCTCGAGCAGCGCTACCAGGGAGACTGAACTGGCAGCTCGGCACCGTCGCCGAGCTGGTCCAGGAGACGAGCCGGACGAAGAGCATCGCGCTCGAGGTGCGCGAATGGTCGGGCCATCGCGCGGGCCAGCATGTCGACGTGCGGCTCACCGCGCCGGACGGTTATCAGGCCCAGCGCAGCTACTCGATCGCGTCGAGTCCAGGCGATGAGCATCTCGTCCTAACCGTCGAGCGGCTCGACGACGGCGAGGTCTCGCCGTACTTGACCGACGAGCTCAGGGCAGGCGACGAGCTCGAGCTCCGCGGGCCGATCGGGGGCTACTTCGTCTGGGAGCAGGCACTCGGCGGACCCCTGATGCTGATTGCCGGAGGATCAGGGATCGTGCCGCTGCGAGCGATGCTGCGCCACTGGGCGGCTGGAGAGCGATCGGTGATGCCGCGCTTGCTCTACTCGTCGCGGTCGCTGAGCGATGTCATCTACCACGACGAGCTGACTCGATACGGCACCGACGACGGCGCCGACGTGCGCCTCACGCTGACCCGCGAGTGGCCGGAGGACTGGCACGGGCTGCGCGGGCGAGTCAACTCCGAGATGCTCGAGGAGGTCGTCTGGCCGCCCGCCGAGCGGCCGCTCGTCTACGCGTGCGGACCGAGCTCGTTCGTGGAGGCCGCCGCGGCAGGACTCGTGGAGGGCGGCCACGAGCCGAGTCGCATCCGTACGGAGCGGTTCGGACCAACGGGAACCTGAGGGGACGACGATGGAGCCGCTGGATGGAAACGCGATGGCCGGGCATCTCTTCGAGTACTTCGGTGGCGAGATGACCACCGCCACGGGCAGCTGCCGGCATTGCGGCGCCCGGTCACAAATCGCCGAGCTGCGCGTCTACGCTCGTGCGCCCGGGATGGTCGCGCGATGCCGCTCGTGCGGGGCGGTGGTCATCGTCGAGGTGACGATCCGCGAATCGCTCCGAATCGACCTCGGAGGCTTTGCCCTCGACTGATCCGCGCCGGTTTTGGCGGTCAGTGATCCAACTGTGTTTGGTGCTCGTACTGAGTGCTAAAAGAGAGTCGAGTACCGGGCGCGCACACGGGCATGGCGCGGGAGCGGAATGAACGGGGCTGACCGGTAGCTCGGTCTAAATCCACAGGAGGATCACCGTGACTGACCTGACCAGGCGAGGATTCGTCAAGAACTCGGCGGGCGCAGCCGCCGGTGTCACCACTCTGGCAGCCCTGCTGGCCGAGCGCGCTGACGCCGACGCGGCGGCGGGTTCGCATCCCGTTGTGGCTTACATCAGCAACCCCCATAGTGGGGAGATCTCGCTGATGTCCCACGATCGGGAAGTGACCATCCGCGATCGCAAACTGGCCGCGCGGATCGTTCAGGCCGCGGGCTGAGCACCGTCCGGCGGATTGCCGCCGTCAGAACCCTTCTTTCGTTAGCCATCTGGAGGTCCAACCATGTCGTCTCACCGTGAGGCACCGTCGATCAGCAAGGATCCGGTCGCCGACAACACCGATCTGTACGCGTTCGTGAGTCCCGATGACCCCAACACGGTCACCATCATCTCGAATTACCTTCCGCTCGAGGCGCCGTTTGGCGGTCCGAATTTCTTCGAGTTCGGCGACGACGTCCTGTATTCGATTCACATCGACAACGACGCCGACGGTAAGCCCGAGATCACCTATGAGTTCAACTTCACTACCCAGGTGCGCAACCCTGACACATTCCTATACAACACCGGACCGATCACGTCGATCGGTTCTAAGAACTGGAACCGCCGCCAGTTCTACACGGTGACTCGCATCGCCGGCGGCCGCCGGCAGGTGCTGGGAAAGCACCTCGCCTGTCCGCCGTGCAACATCGGGCCAGCCTCGACGCCGAACTACGCGGCGGTCGCCGGCGAGGCAATCCACAAGATCCCCGGCGGTCACACCGTGTTCGCCGGACAGCGGCTCGAGGGGTTCTACGTCGACCTTGGCGCGATCTTCGACCTCGGCGACCTGCGCCCGTTCCAGAACCTCCACCTGTCGGGCATGATGGCCGCCGCTCCCGGCGTCAACGCGACGAACGAGTTCGGCGTCCACTCCATCGCTCTCAAGGTGCCCAAGCACGAGCTCACCCGCAATGGCAAGACGCCGACGAACGTCATGAGCAGCAGCTCGGTGATCGGAGTGTGGGCGGCGGCCAGTCGCAAGCACGCCACGATTCACGAGGCGGGCCGTAAGCACCACGTCGGCAACTGGGTCCAGGTGTCTCGCCTCGGCAACCCGTTGTTCAATGAGGTGATCGTGCCGATGGGCGAGAAGGATCGCTGGAACGGCCTATCGGCCGCGCAGGATGCCCAGTTCGAGAAGTACGTCAAGCACCCCGAGCTAGCCGGGCTGTTGCCGGTGCTCTACCCGGGTGTGTTCCCCAACCTGGCCAAGCTCAAAGCTCCGCGCGCGGATCTGGTGGCCATCCTGCTCACCGGACTGCCGGCGGGTGTCGTGCCGGGGTTCCAGAACTACACCGGGAGTCGTCCGGCCGATCAGCTCCGCCTGAACATGGCGATCAAGCCGACGGCCAAGCCAAATCCAATCGGGCTGATCGCCGGCGACGCCGCCGGGTTCCCCAACGGTCGCCGCGTGTTCGACGACGTGGTATCGGTCGAGCTGCGTGCCATCGCCGGGGCGACCTATCCGCTCGTCAACAAGAGCTACATGCCGGACAACGCGGCCGGCCTGCTGACCGATGGGCTGGGGCCCAACAGCACCCGTTACCTGCCGCACTTCCCCTACCTGGGGACGCCGCAGAGCGGCTACAACACGGTCCCGCTCCAAGCGGCCTGAGGGACGGTGAGCGCCATGGAGCAGACGGGCGACATCGGCTACGGCCACACGTCGAGCGCGAGCGTGACGCTCGACATCGGTGCTGGACGCGGCGCGCTGGTCATCTATCCCAGCGACGCGTTTCGGGGCCGGGAGATCGAGATCAGCCCCGTCGCCGAGGGCGCGCCCCGCGTCCACACCGGCGTCCATGAACGGCGGTCGCAGTCGGGCTCGATCTTGACGGCGATCTTCGGCAGCCTCCCGGCCGGCGACTACGTCATCTGGTCGGACGAGACGACGGCGGGGCAGAGCGTGACCGTCTCCGACGGAGCGGTGGCGGAGATCGCGCTGGCCTAGGGCCCGGGCGCCCGCGCGGACTCGTTCCTCGTGGGCGCCCCATTTCCCTCATCGGGTGAGGAGCGGGTCGATCAGCCGGCCGGATCGCGCAGCTCGGGGTGAGTCTCGCCGTATTCCGTGGCCAGTCGCTTCGGCGCGACGCTCAGCCACGCCTCGACGATGAGCTCTTGGAGCTCGTCCACGGCGATCCGGTCCAGCTGGACGAGGATGGCCGCGTAGCCGTCGAAGTGCGGCGTCGTGAAGTAGACCTCTGGGTCGTCGGCGATCAACGCCTCCTTGGCCCCGAGGTGCTCGACCCGCGCGCCCAGGATCGGCCCGGCCGGCACGGCCTCCCCCAGCGCGCGCAGATCGGCCCTGCGAAGCGGGCGCTCCCACACGAATAGCTTGTCGCGCACGCGCCAGGCGGGGAGACCGTGGGAGGACCGTTCATCGGTGTGCGGCAGATCCAGGGCAATCCTGCGCACGTCATCCCAGCTGGCCACTCACCCACTGTACCCGCGGCATAATCGTGATCGCGTCGAGCCGCTCACCACATGCGCTGGGTGTAGCTCTCCTGCACTCGGTCGGCCACCTCCTGGAGCGTCGACCCGTCGGCCACGTGCGCTCGCAGGACCTCGACGGGGCTGGGCAGCTCGCCGGCTGCCGGCCAGGCCGAGGGGTCCCACGCCCCGGAGCGCAAGAACGCCTTGCCGCAGTGGGTGAACACCTCTTCGGCCTCCACGCCCAGGGCCAGCGGAGGTACACGCCCGGCGAGCGGGATCGAGGCCAGCAATTCCGGATCGCGGGTCACGGTCGCCGGCCCCTGGACCCGGAGGGTCTCGTTGCGGCCGGGGATCACGAATAGGAGCGCGGCCCATCCGGTGGCCAGCACATTGGTGAGCGAATCGAGCCGCCGGTTGCCCGGAGCCTCGGGAAGCGCCACGCGGTGACGATCGAGCATCCGCACCCAGCCAGGAGGGCCGCCGCGTGGTGAGATGTCGCACCGACCATCGGCGCCGGCAGTGGCGAGAAAGACAAGCGGCGTTGCCCCGATCAGCGCCCGGCAATGGCTGTCGAGGTGGTCGAGCTGCTTGCTCCGGGCGTAGGGCGTGGGGGGAGGGACCAGCGAGCGCAGCTCGGCCTCCGAGCCGACCGGGTCGCGAAAGGCGCTGGGTTTCCCGACCGCGGTCACTCGCCCGCCAGATCGCGCTCTAGCGTGCGCACGAATACGGCGATCAGGCAGCCGTTCGGCGACGTGGAGGAATGCTGCGTGCGTTCGTCGAGCATGACGAGGTCGCCCTGCCGGTAGACGTAGCCGTCGTTATCGATCAGCTCTCCCTCGAGCATCAGGAAGTTCTCCCGGCACGTGTGCTCGTGCGGTGTCGATACGGCGCCGGGCTCCATCCTGTAGATGTAGAACCCGCTACCGGGCGGGAACGAATCGTCGAGCTGAAGAAACCCCTGATCGGTCAGCTCGCTGCCGTCCTCGTTGCGCCAGTGCTGGTAATCGGCGGTGTGGATGTTGGCCACGGTGCGCTCGCGCCGGGCAATCGTCTTCATCGCTGCTCCTCGGTCGGGTAACAAGTGTCTCATCCGCCCGCCGCGCTGGCCTCCCTCAAGAGTTTTCGCAAGTTTTCGCAAACGCGCTCGTTCCAGGTGTCAGGAGGCGCCTCGAACACGAGGAGAGTTGTCATGTACGGATTTAGTCGAGCCATCTACCGCGAAATTGCTGATGAGATCATCGAAGACCCCCAGACGGCCGATTTCAACGGGAATCACGAGCGCGTGCTGCGCGCCTGCGAGGCGGCCATGGACCGCTTGGCGACCGATCGACACTACTTCGCCCGCCCGGCCCGGACGCTGTTCCGCGACATCCGGGCCTTTTTCCCCATGCGCTCCCAGCTGAGGGTTCTCCGGGTCGTCGAGCACTACGTCGAGATGGCCGATGGGTTCGTCGCCCGCCAGCCCAAGAACGGATACGACGTCAACGGAAATCCGCTCCAGTGCCGGGCCAGCACGCGAAAAGGCACGCCGTGCCAGCGGATGCCGTTGCCAGCCAACGGCTACTGCCCCTCGCACCAGCATCTGGTGGCCACGGAGGACTTCCCGGCTCATATCGCCGCATAGTCTTCGCGCCCCCCACGGGCGACGGCGGGTTCCGTCGCATGCCCCGGTCCCGGGACCCGTCGCCCCGCCCGCTCGCGGCCGGGTCCGGTTCTAGCCGGCCAGGCCGCCGAGGAACCAGAACGGGTTCTGCGGCCGCTCGTCAAGAACGGCGTCGCTGGTCGCCTCCACGGAGACCACGGACCCTGGCCCGACCTCACCGCGGAGCCGCTCGGCCAGCTGCTTGGCTATGTCCTCGTCGGCGGCGCCGATGACGAGGTAGTTGGCGCGCCGCGCGGAGGCGAAGCCCTCCTGCCGGAGCCGGTCGGCGAACGCCTCGGCGGCGTCGCGTGACTCGAACTGCACTCGCACCTCGAACTCGGGGTATCCGCGCTCCTCGAGTTCCTGACGTTCTTGCTGGATGAGCTCGGCGTGCTCGGCGGCCCGCTCGGCATCGCTGTCGGGCAGGGGCACATCCGGCTCCTCCCACCGCTCGGCCGTCTCGTGCCAGTGACGTAGCTCCATCTCGACATGCCAGTCGTTCTCGGCCGCGAGCGAGCGCACGAGCTCTTGAGCACGTTCGGCCTGCTCGCGCGAGCCCGCGTAGCAGAACAGCTCATCGCCATCGACGGAGACGGCCAGACGGTCATGGAACGAGGTCTCGAGGTCGTGTTTGAGCTCTGAGGTCTTGAAACGCTCGGTCATGCGGTGGACGAAGCCGCTCTCCTCAAAGCTCACCTGCAGTCGCCAGTCGTCGCTCATCGACGAAAGCCTACGACGAACCCGGGTCCGCCCGCGTCGTGGACGCCTCACCTGCCCCCGCGCCGACCTACTAGGGTTGCGGGTGGTGACGGGGCAAGAACGATTGATCGCCACGGCACGTGCGGAGCTGGAGCCGGACCTGGTCGTCGAGGGCGCACGCGTTTTCAGCGTATTCACCAAGGAATGGCTGGACGGGGACGTGGCCGTCGCCGGCGGACGTGTGGCCGGAGTCGGACAGTTCGACGGCGGCGAGCGCGTGGACGGCCGTGGCCAGTACCTGGTGCCGGGATTCATCGACGCCCACGTCCACATTGAGTCCTCGAAGTTGATGGTCGACGAGTACGCCCGCCAGGTCGTCGCCTGCGGGACGTCGGCGGTGGTGTGCGATCCA
This sequence comes from uncultured Solirubrobacterales bacterium, assembly GCA_963734775.1. GTDB lineage: Bacteria > Actinomycetota > Thermoleophilia > Solirubrobacterales > Solirubrobacteraceae > Palsa-465. The sequence continues at coordinate 12,927 of CAVTJE010000029.1, read as the reverse complement.
CACGAGATCGCCAATGTCCTTGGCGTCGACGGTGCACTGTGGATTCTCGAGGCGTCGGCCAGCCTGCCCATCGATGTCTACGTGATGGCTCCGCCGTGTGTGCCGGCGAGCTCGTTCGAGTCTCCGCGCGGGCCGCTGAGCGCCGAGGACATGCGGATCATTCTCGGGCGTGACCGGGCGCTCGGGGTGGCCGAGGTGATGAACTTCCCCGGCGTCATCGCCGGCGATCGAGACCTGCTGGAGAAGGTCGACCTCCCGGAAGCCACGCACGCCGACGGGCACGCGCCCGGAGTCAGCGGGCACGCCCTCGACGCCTACATCGCCGCCGGCATCAGCTCGGACCACGAGAGCACGAGCTACGAGGAGGCCCTCGAGAAGCGTCGCAAAGGGATGTGGGTGTTCCTGCGCGAGGCCTCCAACGCCCACAACCTCGTCGACCTTCTGCCGCTGGTCACCGAGCACGGAACCGATCTGTGTGCTTTCTGCACCGACGACCGCGAGCCCGACTTCATCGTTCGCGAGGGCCACATCAACCAGATGTGCCGTCTGGCCGTCCAGCATGGCCTGGCGCCCGAAGACGCCCTGGTGCTCGCTTCCGTCGGCGGGGCCAGAGCGCATGGCCTCAGCGGACGCGGGGCGGTCGCCCCCGGCTACTGGGCCGATTTCTCGCTGCTGCCCGATCTCGAGGACTACCGGCCGACGATGGTCTTCAAGGATGGCCGTCTCGTGGCCAGCGACGGCGCGGCGCTCGCCTTTCCTCGGGTCGAGGTCCCGGCGCACGTGCGTGACACGATGCACGTGGGTGCCGTGTCCGCCGCCGACCTGGCGATTCCGTTCGAGTCCGACCTCGTTCGCGTCATCGGGGTGATCGGGGGACAGCTTCTCACCGACTCGCTGGTCATGGCCCCGGGACGGTCGGGCGGCCTGGCCGTCGCCGACCCCTCGCGTGACCTCGCCAAGATCTGCGTCATCGAGCGCCACCACGCCACCGGCCGTGTGGGCAAGGGATTCGTCACCGGCTTCGGCGTGCGGGAGGGCGCCTTTGCCTCGACCGTGGCCCACGACGCGCACAACATCGTCGTCGTCGGCTGCTCGGATGAGGACATGGCCACCGCGGTCGCCCGCCTGACCGACATCGGCGGCGGGCTTGTCGTGGCTGCCGGCGGTCGGGTTCTCGGCGAGCTGCCGCTCCCGATCGCCGGGCTGCTCTCCGACCGACCGGCCGCCGAGGTCGTGGAACGGCTCGATGAGCTCCACCGCCAGCTCGCCGCGCTCGGCGTCGCCCTCGACGCGCCCTTCATGGCGCTGAGCTTCCTCGCCCTCTCGGTGATCCCCGCGCTGAAGCTCACCGATCAGGGGCTCGTCGACGTCAATAGGTTCGAACTCGTTGCGCTCGGCGTCGACGGCTGAGCGACCGGCGACGGGCCAGCGACGCCCGCGTGCTCAGGCGCTCACGGCCTCCTTCTCGAGGACGATCTCGTAACGGTCGATGATCGGCGGACGGTTGCGGTCGACGCCGGCGCGCGTCACGGCAGCAGCTCGCACCTCGCTGGCGATCGCGTCGCTTGCGTGCAGGTTCTCGAGAGTGTCCCAGTAGGTGACCGCTATCGCCCTTCCGCCCGTGTAGTCGACACCCGCCCACACGCCCTGATAGCCGGGGAGCTGTTCGAGTCTGGGGAGGTTGAGCGTCTTGAACTCCTCGAGCGTGGCCTTGATCCGCTCGGGCGCGAGACCCGGAAACATGGTGACCCTGGCATACATGGCCGACCTCCATCTCGTTTTGCTGGAGCCTACTGCGGAGGTCGCGCTCTGAGTCGGATCGATAGCGCCTCGCGCGCCGAGACGCCGATCGCCGATCGCCGATCGCCGGAACGTCAACGTGAAACTCGACTCACCGCGTCCGGCGAGTTTCGCTTCGACGGCGCCCCACGCCGTGGATGTGAAACTGGGCCCGCCGCCGGCGGCGAGTTTCACGTTGACAGATGGCCCACGCGCCGCCGGGCCGCATCGACGGCTGTGCGCGTGTCCGCCGGCGCGCCCTACGCCACGGCCTCTGACTGCGACGGTTCGGGAACTGCCGGCTCGGCGTCGGCTGGAGCGCTCGCCCCGCCGTCGGCCGAGTCGGACTCCGCAGGCGCCGCCGACTCGGCCAGCACGTGAGCGCCGACGGCGCCCGCGATGCCGAGGGCAAGCGCCGCCGCGGCCCACTGAGGACCGCTGCGCTCGGTGCCCAGAGCGTGGTCGAGCGAGAGCGGCCCGGGCCCGACCTCGGCCAGGGCGAGCACAGCGGCGATCAGCACGATGTTGTACTCGTAGCCGTTGTTGGTCACCCACGGACCGTTCTTGAAGTGCACGCGGTGGACGGCGGTGAGCATCGTCGCGGTGAGCACCGAAGCGCTGAGGGGAGTGGCGAACCCGAGCGCCAGCGCGGCGCCTCCGCCCGCCTCGGCGGCTCCGGCCGCGATCGCGTTTCGGCGTCCCGGGCGGATGCCCACGGCGTCGAAGAATGCGGACGTCGTGTCGAGGCCGTTCCCGCCGAACCACGAGAACAACTTCTGCGTCCCGTGCCCGAAGAACAGGCTTCCGACGGTGAGGCGGAGGAGCAAGCGGCCGATTTTCATGAGCGTTCTCCTGTGGGGCGGAGGAAATGGTTAACGAGACAACTAAATCATATAGGTCAATAGACGATCTTGGCGGGCCGATATAGTCCGCCAATGTCGGTCTCAGGGCAGCCGCATCAGTCGGCGCGGGAGGATTCGGGGCTTCTGGAGCAGCGCTTGTCGAGCCCCGGGCTGCTGCTCGCGCTACTTGGCCACGACGCTATGCGACGGCTGCGCGAGGCCCACACCAAGCACGGACTGACGCCCCGGCAGTTCCAGCTCCTCGCGCTGCTGAACGACCGCGGTCCGATGGGTCAGCGAGAGCTCGGGCAGGAGATGGAGATCGACCCCAGCATCCTCGTCACGCTGCTGAACCCGCTTGAGACCGGTGATCTGCTCTCGCGCCAGCGCGACACGACCGATCGGCGCTGCCATCTCGTCACCCTCACCCCCAAGGGCGAACAGCGCCTGCGCGCCGCGGCCCGAGCGCAGTTCGAGGCCGAGGAGCAGTTGTTCGCCGGACTGGGCGAGGCAGAACGCGAGGAGCTCCGCGTTCTTCTCATGGCGCTCAAGGGAAGTCTCTCGGCCGACTGCTCCGCGGCCGCCGACGCCGGCGATTGCTAGCGTCGCCGCCGCCCGGGCACTCCCCGAAGCGACGTGCGAGGATTGGTGCGTGGATCCAGGCGCTGCCTTCGCGGAGATCGTCGCTGAGGTGGGCACGCTCCTTCCTGAAGGAGCCGTCGTTCTCGACGCCCATACGCACCTCGGTCACGACGAGGATGGGCAGGAGCTCGACCTCGCCGGCCTGATCGAGTATTTGAATCAGGCCAGTCCGACGGCCCGGGCCTGCGTGTTTGCCCTCCACGACCCCGATCGCCGGCCCGCCTACCGCGCCCCGAACAACCAGGTGCTGGCCTGGGCCGCGGAGGCCGAGGGCCGGCTGTATCCGTACTGCCGCCTCGATCCGGCGGACGACCCCGTGAGCGAGGCAGAGCGGTGTCTGGCCCTCGGCGCGCGCGGGATCAAGCTGCACCCGCGCGCGCAGGCCTTCGGTTTCGGCGACGGGGCAGCCGACTCGATCTGGAGGGTCGCCCAGGAGGCGAAGGTCCCAATTCTCGTCCACGCCGGCCGGGGAATGCCGCGCATGGATCCGCTCGCCGATCTCGCGCTCCGCTATCCCGACGTCGCGGTCGTGCTCGCCCATGCCGCGATCGCCGATCAGGGGATGTTCGTCTCCCGGCTCGCCGACCACCCGAGCGTCCTTTACGACACCTCCACATTCTCGGTGTTCGATCAGCTCGAATTGTTTGCGCGCGTTCCCGCCGAGCGGATCGTGTTCGCCTCCGACGTGCCCTACGGCCGGCCGCTCGGCGCCCTCCATACCGCGCTCCGGCTCGCCGCCTACGCCGGACTGAACGAGGCCGAGCGGAGCGCCTTGGTCGGCGGAACCATGAACGGAATCCTGGCCGGCCAGCCTTTGGCCGAGCCCAAGCCTCCGCGGGTCCCGGAGATCCGTCCCACCAGCGGGCGGCTGGCCCGCGTCAACGGCTACGTGATGATGGCCTTTGCGGCCGCGCTCGGCTCGGGCCCGCCGCCCGACTTTTCGCGCAGCGTGCCCTTCATCGCCCTGGCGCGGGCCGCATGCCGCGATCCACAACCCGGCGCCGCCGGTCCGGCGCTGGAACGGATCGACCGGATGCTGTCAGCGGCCGAGAGCCTGCTCGGCACCGCCGACCGCGAGCAGATTCGAGCCGCCGTCGGGCTCGTCATGGCGGCCGGCGTGATCGCCGCCACCGAGCGGTTGCCCGCTGCCGACTGATCGGCCGGCGCCTCGAGGTCGTGCTGTCATCCTGAGCTGATGAACCGCGCGGAGTCGTTCGCCCTGGTCGCCGAGGAATACGACCGAGGTCGGCCGGGATATCCGGCCGCTGCGGTTCGGTGGCTGCTTGGCGATCGCCCGCTCGACGTCGTCGATCTCGGGGCGGGGACGGGAAAGCTGACCGCCGCGCTCGTGGCTGAGGGGCACCGGGTCATCGCGGTGGAGCCCCTGGCCGAGATGCGGGCGGTCCTGCAGGCGCGCTTGCCCGAGGCGGTCGTCAGGACCGCCACCGCGGAGGCGACCGGCCTGGCCCATTCCAGCGTCGACGCGGTTGTGGCCGGTGCTGCCTTTCATTGGTTTGACCGCTCGCGGGCGTTTTCGGAGATCGCGCGGATCCTGCGGGCCCCTGGCATCCTCGGGCTGCTCGGCAACGGCTTTGACGACTCCCGCCCGTGGGTCGCCGAGCTCCGCCAGATCCTCGGCGGTTCGCGTCTGGGCCGTGCCGGCCATTGGCCCGAACTCGATGAGCTGCGCGAGCACTTCATCGCGGTCGATCAGGGCGAGTTCGCGCCACGAGGAGACCGTCGATCGGGATCGACTTCTCGACCTCGCTCTCTCGCGCAGCAGCGTCGCCCTGCTGGCTCCGGACGAGCGCGAAGCGATCCTCTCGCGCATCTCCCACCTCTGGGAGAACGATCCCGAGTTGCACGACCGGGCGTCAGCCACGCTCGGCTACATGACGCGCGTCCGACGCTGCCGCGGCCTGCGCTGAGACCCGTTTGACGGCCGGCGCCTCAGGCCGTGGGGGCCAATGGCGGTTCGGCAGGTGGCGGCACGATCTCACATCTCGCCAGCCGCCGTCGTCTACTAACCAGAACGCGAGCGACCGATCCGGAGGACACACGAATGCTGCACGTCACCGACACGACAAGCGAGATCCCCGCCCGTGTGGACGACCTTGACTGGGCGGATCTGACCGCGCAGCTCGATGACCACGGCTACGCGATCACGCCGATCCTCCTCGACCCGGACGAGTGCAGCGAACTCGCCGGCCTGTTTGACTGCGACGACCGCTTTCGGTCGACGATCGACATGGCGCGCTATCGCTTCGGCGATGGTCGCTACCGCTATCTCGACCACCCGCTCCCGGACACGATCGCCGCGCTGCGCGCATCGTTCTATCCGCACCTGGCGAGGATCGCCAACCGGTGGGCGGGGCTCCTGCGTGGGCGCAACCGAACCTTCCCCCCCGACCACGCCGAATTGCTGGAGCAGTGCCACCGGGCCGGTCAGCTCCGCCCGACGCCGTTGATCCTGCGCTACCACGCCGGCGATTGGAACGCCCTTCATCAGGATCTGTACGGCGATGTGTTCTTCCCCTTCCAGATCGTGACGATCCTGTCCGAACGCGGCGGTTAGCGCGGCAACCTCGAAGTTCGCATTCATCAGCGCAAGCCGCGAGGCCGTGTCCGACTCCCGGCCCAGGAGCGTCCCCAGCTTGCCGTAGAAGTCGGAGGCCGACCTGAGCAGCCGGTCGCGCAGCTCCTTGAACTGGTCCTCCTTCAGCAGGAAATCCTCGCTGACGCCGGTGTGGAACGTTCTTACGGCCTCGACGGCGAGGTCATAGCGGGCCTGGACCGCGTCCTTGAAGCGTTCGTCCAGCTCGGCCTTCCTGAGTCCCTTGGCCTGAGTCTGAACGATCAAGACGGCCGCCAGGCCGACGACCGATGCCAACAGCGCAACCGCCGCGGCCGTCACCATCGTCCGATTCCGCTTGCCCCAGCGACGCAACCGGCGGCCGAATGGCTCGGGCCAGGCCGAGACCGGCACGTCGGCCGCCCAGCGCTCGACGTCATCGGCCAACGCCCGGCACGTTGCGTAACGATCTTCGGGCTGTTGGCCATCGCCTTGAGACAGACGGCCTCCAGGGCAGGGTCGATCCTGGGTTCGAGACTGCGGGGCGAAGGGAATGTCCCCTCCTGGACCTGAATAAGACGGTGGTCACATCCGTGCCATCGAATGCCGTCTTGCCGGTCAGCAGGTTGTAGAGCGTTGCACCCAGGCTATAGACGTCGCTGGCTGGCCCGACCAGATCGATCCGGCCCGCCGCTTGTTCGGGGCTCATGAAGGACGGCGTGCCGACCACGACCCCTGCCTTGTCGGAATCGGTGCCGCTTCGGGGTCGAGGTTCTGAGTCCCGTCCTCGGCGTCGAGGCTCGCCGTCAGGCGGCCGGTGGTCTTGGCCAATCCCCAATCAACCACGAGCGTCTCGCCGTACGGGCCGAGCATGACGTTGGCCGGCTTCAGGTCGCGGTGGAGCACCCCGCGGCCATGTGCATAGGCGATCGTGTTGCAAACGTCGATGAACCGGCCGAGCAGCTCACGCAGGGCCAGCGAGCGCTCGCCGGGCTCGCGGCCGGGCCGTCCTCTCGGTGGAACCGCGCGATCGCCTCCTTGAGACTGTCGCCGCGGATGAACCGCATCGCGTAGTAAGGACGGCCATCTCGTCAACGCCCAGCCCGTACACCGGGATGACCCCTGGGTGTTCGAGCCGGCCGGTCATCTCGGCTTCGAACAGAAACCGGTCGCGGCTGTCTGTATCGTCGGCGATTGCTCCTGGATCAGCTTGAGCGCAACCTCGCGGTGGAGCTCTTCGTCGCGGGCGACGAAGACCTCGCCGAGCCCGCCCTTCGCGAGCGGTCGGAGCACTCGAAATCGAAGCGCTCTCGCGACCGCGAGGTTGGACGCCGCGCGATCAAACGGATCGATCATCGCATTCGTGCGGTTGAAACCATCGAGGGGTGCCACGCTCTTCGTGCGCGTTGGGGTCGGACACGTTCCAAGTGTTGGGGGAAGGTGGCTCGGGTGACGGCACGCTCATCCCGGCCGCCTCGAAGGCGGAGCGAATCACGCCGGCGTGGGCGGCGAATCGGGCCTGGTATTCCCCCAGATTCGGGTGATCGTGGTATCGCAGCCGATAGACGACATCCAGCACCAAGAGCTCGCGGAGCAGTTGCGTGCCGTCGGTTTCCAGCCAATACTCTTCGACTCGCGGCCGTGGTTTGGGTTGCCAGGCGGCCTCGAAGCGATCGCAAACCGACTCGATTCTCCCGAGGGTGGGAGAGAGGCCCCCTACTTCCGGCCTGTCCACGCTCATGGCGACACCTCGTTCGACCACATCTGGCGTACTGCTCGGAGCTTACGTTCCACTGTTTGTTCGACACATCCCAGCTTGGCGGCGATTTCGATGTTGGTATACCCCTCCATCTTCCAGAGCGCGACGGCTCGAAGGGTCTCGTCGCCGAGGCTGGCGAGCAGCCTCTGGCACTCCTCCGTCATCTGGGCTGCCAGCTCCGGCGAGGGCTCCGTGTCCAGGATCTGATCGGCCCCCAACGCCTCCAGATCTTCGAGGCTCTGGACACGACCGCCCCCTCGCGATTTTCGTCCCTGGTAGTGAACGAGGTTGATCGCTTTGCGGACCGTCAGGACGAAGAGCAATTGCCAGAGATCGTCCCGGTCCTCTAGTTGAGGAAACTGGCCCCTCTCGGCCCGGCGGAAGAAGCTGTCGAATGCGCTCAAGGCCACGTCTTCCTCATCGGCCACGCGGAGGACGGTGTTCTTGAGACGAGCGCGCCCAGGCCGACCAGCCTGCCGAAGTAGACCTCCCATAACTGCTGGGACGCAACACGATCCCCCTCCTTGAGCATGCCGATCAGCCGAGTGACAGACACGTCGGATGACATGGGTTCGTCCGGTCTCTCAAGGACCCAAGATCAAGAGGAGTTCTGTGTTCCGTTTCCGAGCTCGCTGTCGGGAGACCAGTCTAGCAGATTTTTTCGATTCCGTGTTGGGTTCTGAGCGTGGCTCTTGAGTTCCCTGGTAGAGGCGATCTCGATCACCCCAAGCCAACAGGTTCAACGATGCTCTCGTTCGCTCAAGCGTTTCGCTCGCTCGTCAGAGGTGTTTCCGCATCCTCGGCCCCGATGCGAACGCGGGACGCGCGGGGGCGGGCTGCGCTTACGTCCGCGGGTGGAAGCGCTCGAGACGCGTCTGGTTCTCTCGACCTTTCTCGTCAACACCACGCTCGACACGGTTGCGGTGAACCTCCATACCGGCAAGGACGCTTCCGGCCACATCTCGCTCCGCTCGGCGATCATGGCCGCCAACGCCCTCGGGGGCTCGAACACGATCAAGCTTCCCGCCGGCACGTTCAAATTGACGATCCCCGGAGCGAACGAGGACGCAAGTGCCACCGGCGACCTCGATATCAAGGGCAATCTCACCATCAACGGCAAAGGATCGAACAGTACCATCGTCGACGGCAACAGCCTCGACCGTGTCTTCGAGGTTCTCAGCGGCAAAGTGACGATTTCCAACCTCGACGATCCAGCACGGTCTCAGTGCTGACCGGCGGCGGGCTTTTCAACAGCGGCGGCAACGTGACGCTGTCGTCGGTCGTGGTTCAGAACAACATCGCTGTCGGGACCGATGGTCTCAACGGAAGCGCGGGCTTCGGTGTCAGTCCGAGTGTCGTCTGGCGGTGCGCCGATCGTCAACAACGGCGGGAACGGTCAGGACGGATCCGGCGGCGCGGGCGGCGGAATCTTCAACGCCGGGTCGATGACTCTCACCAATTGCACGATCGCTTTCAATGGGGCGGTCGGCGGATCGGGTGGACGAGGGCGAGACGGTGCCAACGGGTTCGGCCTGAACGGTACTCCATCCAACGACCACTCCGTGGCGAACGGTCAAGATGGCGTCGGCGGCAACGGCGGTGCTGGCGGCGCGGGGGGCTCGGCAATCGGCGGGGGTGTCGTGAACTCGACCGGGGCAAGGCTCACGATCTCGGGCACTCTCTTTTCAGCGAACGCGGTCTCTGGCGGCACCGGCGGCCAAGGGGGTGCCGGGGGCATCGGTCAGGGCGGCAAGGGTGCGGACGCGCTTAACGGTGTTCCCGAAACCGCAAGCGTCGGGTTCTCCGGCGCGGGCACCGGAGGCGCCGGAGGGGCGGGCGGCGCGGGTGGCGCGGCCGAGGGGGGCGGGCTCTTCAATGACGGCGTGGTCTCGCTCGGCACGAAAGCCAACACCTTCGCCGGGAATCAGGCATTCGGTGGTTTCGGCGGTACGGGGGGTGCCGGCGGCGCCGGGATCGGCAACCTTGGTGGGAACGACCTCCGACAGGGCGGGCGACGGTGGCGGCGGGAATTTCGGTGCCGGCGGCAAGCCCGGCGCCGGCGGGCAGGGTGGTGCCGGCCTGGGTGGCGGAGTGTTCCAGGGAAGCCCCGCGACCTTCACTTCGGCGGTTGCCGTGAACTTCTCGAACAACCTCGCTCGTTGGTGGATTTGGCGGTAATGGCGGCGCCGGTGGGTTCGGTCAAGCTGGGGACGGCGGCAATGGCGGCGCCGGCGCCATCGGCGGGATCGGTGGTTTCGGCTCGGCCGGCGGCGCCGGCGGAGCTGGAGGGGAAGGTGCCGGCGGCGGTTTCTTCAATCTCGCCGGGGCCAAGGCGACGTTCAAGGGTCCAAGTAACTCGGCGACCCAGACGCTCGCCAGTTTCACAGGAAACCTCGCCAAGGGCGGCGTCGGCGGCCAGGGCGGAAACGGCGGCAGTGGTCAAGGCGGGTTTGGCGGAAACGGCGGCATCAACAGCCTGGGCCAAGGTGGCCTCGGCTCGGAAGGCGATGGCGGTTCGGGTGGCGACGGCGGGAATGGCGGGATTGGCCAGGGAGGCGGTTTCTCGAACGCCGGCAACATGTCTTTCACGTCGATCACCTTGAACATGACCAACAACACCGCCACCGGAGGCGATGGGGCCAATGGCGGAAACGGCGGATTCGGTGCCGGCGGTAAGGCAGGAACCGGGAAGGTCGGTGCCACCGGAGGAGCCGGCAACGGCGGCAACGGCGGCGATGCCGGGGATTCGGTGGCGATGGCTTCGGCGGAGGAGGATTCAACGACCGCAACGGCGTCCTTGTCATCGCACCCCGCCAGGGTGCGAAACGCGGCAGTCGTCAGTCCAAAGCGATCGGCTCGATCACGTCGAACCAGTCCAACGGCGGTCAGAACGGTCTAGGCGGCCTGGCCGGGTCAGCCAGCGGCGGCTTGGGAGCGAGCGGCGGCCAAAACGGGATCGCTACCCCCGGGCAGCCCGGCGTCACCAACATCATTCCCGGCTCGGGATTGGGCGGGGGCCTCGACCTCTTCGATCGGCGGCAACGTGACCCTGAGCAACACCAACGTCACAGGCAACCACGCCTCGACCGGTGATAACGACGTGAGCGGCACATTCCACTCCTGACGGTCCGCCCGCCTGGTCATCAGCAGTTCGAGCGGATGGCCAGGCGAGGGTTTCGACAACGACGCCACCGGCGACCGCGACATCAAAGGCAATCTCACACGTGCGGGGCAAGCTCCGGGCGATCGGTGCGCGCCGCCGGATCAGGCACCATTTCCTCGAATCGCGGGCCGCGACTCGTTCAAGAGAAAGAGAACTGAATGTGCTGCATGAAATCGGTTTTGAATCGAAAAGCGGGACTCCAATTTTCTGTGTCATGCTGATTCTCATGTTGGCCTTTGCCCCGGGCCCTGCGGCCAGCGGTCAGCAAACCGTGATCGACACGCGAAATCCGTTCGGCATGCTTCGCACGATCACGATCGATGGAGACCCGCTGGACCTCTCGAACCCGTTCTTCCAGAGCCTCGGCACCAACGGGAGGTCCTGCGCCTCCTGCCACGTGGCGTCGTCGGCCTGGACGATCACGCCCGCCGAAGTGCAGAAGCGGTTCCGGTCGACAGCGGGCTGGACCCCATCTTCCGCACCAACGACGGCTCGAATTCGCCGAACGCGGACGTCTCCACGGTCAGGGCCCGGCGCAAGGCGTACAGCATGCTGCTCAACAAGGGCGTGATCCGAATTGGCCTGCCCATCCCGGCTGGTGCGGAATTTGCGCTCGTGCGCGTCGACGACCCCTACCGCTACGCGAGCGCCTCCGAGCTCTCGCTGTTCCGGCGCCCGCTCCCCGCGACAAACCTCCGGTTCCTCACCGCCGTCATGTGGGACGGCCGCGAGTCGTTTGCTCCCATGGGCACGACCCCCATCCTTGTCGAAGCGCGTCGCGACCAGAACGGGATGGCCCTGTTCAACGACCTGAAACACCAGGCCAACGATGCGACCCTGACGCATGCCCAGGGCGCCGCTCTTTGACCGACGACATGGCGCAAGCCATCGCGGAGTTCGAGCTGAACCTCGCGACGGCCCAGCAGAGGCTCGATCGCGTCGGCCCGCTCGACGTCAGAGGCGCGCAGGGAGGGCCGGCCTTCGTCGCCATCCAGCCCTTCTACGTCACGATCAACGACGTTCTCGGCGCGGATCCATGGGGCACCCGTTCGAGCCGGACGCGATGACGCTTTTCAGCGCCTGGGCCCAGTCACAACGAGTCGACGGGCCGCGATCGCGCGAGGCGCCAAGCTCTTCGGCACGAAGGCGATTGCCATCACCGGAGTCGGCGGGCTCAATGATGCCCTGGGCCTGCCGACCATCCAGGGCACCTGCACGACCTGCCACGATACCCCCAATATCGGCAACCACTCGGTCGCCCTGCCGATCGACATCGGCCTGACCGACGCGTCGCGGCGACACGCCGGATATGCCGCTTTACACCTTCCAGAATCTTCAAACCGGCGCGATCCGCAAGACCACCGACCCTGGCCGAGCCCTGCTCACGGGCCACTGGAACGACATCGGCAAGTTCAAGGGCCCCGTCCTGCGCGGCCTCGCCGCACAGACCGCCGTACTTCCACAACGGCTTCGCCGCCGACTTGGGCGCGGTGGTCGATTTCTACGACACCCGCTTCGCAATCGGCTTCACCGACCAGGAGAAGGCCGATCTGATTGCGTTCTTGACTGCCCTGTAATTGAGTGCGGAGGACATTCTACTGGCTCATGTCGGGTAAGTGGCGGACTGATGGAGTGTTCCCGTATCTAAGCGGTCGGATCTGCTGTAAGAAGTCAGACTTGCGCTGCTCCGTGCCTCGACTACAATACAGACCCCATTACTTACCCGACATGAGCCAACGCGAATATGACACCCATCGCGGCTGCGCTCCGGGCACCACACAATGACCGGCAATCTACGCGACCGCTACCGGTTCGTCTATCGTCGGGCGTGTCGGGGAGGCTCTGCGTCGTCGGTACTCGGGGCTCACGCCCCGACCTATAAGATCTCGCCCCCTCCGGGGCTCAAATGGCATTTCGGAATAGAGTCTGATAAAACCGGCACACCGTTCGCCAATAGGATCGCATTTGAAATCCCTCCCACCCCCTCAATCCGGAATGTTTGACGCAACCTGTTTTGCGATTAGAGTTTAAAGAAAAGACCTCTGTCGCGAATCGACGCGGGGATCGTATCCTTCGGTCGGGTTGTTGCGGAGTATGCTCGGAAAACAGTCAGGAAAGCCCATGAAGCGTGCAACGGCGATCCCATTCATCTTGCTGGTCGTTCTGTCAT
>CAVTJE010000028.1:0-451767 GCA_963734775.1 uncultured Solirubrobacterales bacterium | reverse complement strand
AAGATTGGGGGGGGGGGGGGGGGGGGGGGGGGGGGGGGGGGGGGGGGGGGGGGGGGGGGGGGTAAAAAAAAAAAAAAAAAAAAAAAAAAAAAAAAAAAAAAAAAAAAAAATTTTTTTTTAAAAAAAAAAAAAAAAAAAAAAAAAAAAAAAAAAAAAAAAAAAAAAAAAAAAAAAAAAAAAAAAAAAAAAAAAAAAAAAAAAAAAAAAAAAAAAAAAAAAAAAAAAAAAAAAAAAAAAAAAAAAAAAAAAAAAAAAAAAAAAAAAAAAAAAAAAAAAAAAAAAAAAAATTTTTTTTTTTTTTTTTTTTTTTTTTTTTTTTTTTTTTTTTTTTTTCTTTCTTTCTTTCTTTCTTTCTTTCTTTCTTCTCTTTCTTTCTTCTTCCTTCCTTCTTTTTTTTTTTTTTTTTTTTCTTTCTTTCTTTCTTTCTTTCTTTCTTTCTTCCTTCTTTCTTTTCTTTCTTTCTTTCTTTCTTTTCTTTTTTTTCCTTTGCCTTCCTTTTGTTGGGTGGTTTGTTTGTTTGTTGTGTGACTTGAGGTGTTGAAGGAATTCTGAGGAAAGAAAGAGGACCCAACTGGTGACTTTTTGTATCCAATAGCCAGTTGGCTTCGGCCGCGAGACCCACAAGATGATCCTCGACCACTACCAACAGACCAAGAACCTGCTGGTAAGCTACAGCCCCAAGGCGTTGGGATTCTTTTAAACGACCTGAGAGGTGGATCGTTGCAGGGCGGGTGCCAGCACTCGCCCCGCATTTTCTTTGTAGCAGGTTGTCACTGATCCTCGGCCACGGCGGTCTGGGAGCCTTCTTCATCGCCGCGGATCAGGCCGAATTTCTTTAGCTTGTAGCGCAGGGCATCGCGGCTGATGTCCAGCAGCTTGGCGGCGTGCGTCTGGTTGCCGTTCGCCTGGCGCATGGCCAGCTCAACCATGGCGTGCTCGACCTCTTCCAGCGACGTTCCGCCTTCCGGGATATAAAGCCGCGGAAGGGTGCGGCCGTTGGGCAAGGGTCTGTCCGCCGTCGGCGGGCGAGGTTCGTTCAAAGACAGTGCGGCCGCCGGATTCGCCAACGGAGAACGGCAGATACACCGGCGCAGGACAGAGCCTCGTCTTCGAGGATCATGCCGCGCTCGATGGTGTTCTTCAGTTCGCGAACATTGCCCGGCCAGTTGTGACTGAGAATGAGGCGGCGCGTGTCATCGGTGATGCCGCGAATCGACTTCTTGAAGCGGCGGTTGTAGCGCTCGATGAAGAAGTCGACCAACGGCAGGATGTCTTCTTTTCGGTCGCGCAGCGGCGGAATGAAGATCGCAATAATGGCGAGGCGGTAATAAAGATCCTGACGAAATTGATTTTCGCGCACCGCTTTTTCGAGATCGCGATTGGAGGCGGCGATCACGCGCACATCCACCTGCATGTCCCTGATGCCGCCCACGCGGCGGATGACCTGGTCTTCGAGCACGCGCAGCAGTTTGGCCTGCAGCAGGGGAGAGAGCTCGCCGATTTCGTCGAGAAACAGTGTGCCGCCGTCGGCTGCTTCGAACAGACCCTTCTTCATCTGCTTGGCGTCGGTGAACGCGCCTTTTTCGTGGCCGAAGAGTTCGGCTTCCATCAGCGTCTCGGGAATGGCCGAACAGTTGATGGCGACAAAGGGCTTCTCGCCGCCGTGAACTTTCGTAGTGGATGGCCTTGGCGATGAGATCTTTGCCGGTGCCGCTTTCGCCCTGAATCAGAATGGTGGTGGCTTCGCTCGACGCAACCTTCCGGACGAAGTTCATGAGCTCGGTCATCTTGGGGGAGACGCTCACGACGCTGTCATAGCCGGCTCCGCGGCGGACCTCGCTCGCGCAGGGTCTGGACTTCAGTGCGCAGGCTAGTGGCTTCGAGCGCATTCTTGATGGTGACGTGAAGCTCGTCGAAGTCGATCGGCTTGCCGACGAAGTCGTAAGCGCCGAGCTTGAGCGCGGCCTTGACGTCGTCGAGTTGCGGATCGGCGGTGATCATGATGACGGCGCGGGCGTCGCCACTTTTCTTGAGTTGATCGAGCACCTCGATGCCGGTGAGGTCGGGCATGCGGACGTCGAGAAGAACGAGATCGGGCGATTCGTGCTGGGCGAGTTTGAGCGCAGGTTCGCCGGCATCGGCCTCGATCACGTGGTAGCCCCACTCCTCGCATTTCTGGCGCAGCGACCAGCGCACCAGGCGCTCGTCGTCCACGATCATGACTTTCTCGGCGGGCATCGGTGTTTAATTTACTACGAAATGGAAGGGGTTGCTTAGGGGCCGTTGTAGCGCCAGTTGCTGCTGAGCGTGCCGACGAGGCGTCCGGCACGTGGATTGCGAGATGTGAAGCGTCTAGGAAGCCGCCACGTGCAGCCTCGGGGCACGTGGAATGGCAGCAGTACCGTGAACTGGCTTCCTTTCCCCAGGACACTGCTGACTTCGATGCGGCCATGATGGTCTTCCACGATGCGGTGGGCGAGAGAGAGGCCGAGACCGGTGCCGTTGCCCTTGGTGGTGTAGAAAGGCCGGAAGATGTTGGGCAAGTTCTGAGGGGAGATGCCACGGCCGGTGTCAGTGACAACCACACTGGCGTACCCCTGTCGCGAGCCGATCTCGACGTGGACTGTGCCCGCTTTCTCCATGGCCTGCACTGCGTTCAGGAGCAGATTGAGAAGCACCTGGTGGACCTGATCGCTGTCGTGCTCGACTTCAGGCAGATCGGACGCCTTCTGCAGTTCGATCTTGATTGGTCTCGAGAGCACCTGCTGGCGAGCCAGCATGACGGCGTGTTCGACGGTGGTGTTGAGATTGCTCCGGCGAACCTCGTGGCCGGCGAGGTCGCGCGGTTTCGAGCAGATCGGTCAAGGTGCGACTGATGCGGCGTGATTTCCAGGCGAACATCTTTCACGACGGCGCGGGCCGGACTGGTCGCGGGCAGATCGCGGCCGACGATCTCGATGACGCCGGCGATTCCGGCGAGCGGATTGCGAATCTCGTGAGCCAAGCCGGTGGCCAATTCGCCGAGCGTCGCCAGGTGCTCGGCGCGAGACATCTGGGTGCGATGCAGGCGCTCAATCTCCTCACGACTCTCGCGCAACTGCTGCATCATGTGGTTGAAGTTGCGGCCGAGGTCTCCGATTTCGTCGTTGCGCTGGGAGAAGCTGACTGCGACGTTCAGGTTGCCTTCACTCACCAGTGCCATCTTCTCCTGCAATTCGACCATGGGCCGTTGGATCAAATAGGCAAGCACGAACATGGACACGGCGCAGATGACGACCGCTCCCGCACCAGCAACGATCAGCACTGCATGGCGATCCGGATCGCGCAGAGACACGGTCGCCAGAGTAAAGAGCAACAGCCCTGCCAAGCAGGACAAAGCCAACCGGCAAGATTGCTTTGAGCTGCCAATTGACGCGCACGGAACCCAATCGGAAGTTCTCCGACTGAGACGAATCCTCGGGCTGGTCTGCTCGCTTCCCCCCTCCGAAAGGCGAGGCACGACAGTCGTGTGGACTGCTTCTGTCGGCCCCGGGCGCCGCGGACTGAGTGCGGTTAAGCATAAGCGTGCATTCCGGGTAGCAGGTAAGTCACGCCGAAGAAAGTGAACATGACTACGGCGAAACCCAGGATGGCGAAATATGCGGCGCGACGGCCACGCCATCCGCGAGTGATGCGCATGTGCAGATAGCCGGCGTAGACCAGCCAG
The DNA here is from genome assembly GCA_963734775.1 of uncultured Solirubrobacterales bacterium. Lineage (GTDB taxonomy): Bacteria > Actinomycetota > Thermoleophilia > Solirubrobacterales > Solirubrobacteraceae > Palsa-465. The sequence goes on along the minus strand of CAVTJE010000028.1, from coordinate 448,061 downwards.
GTGATTGCCGCCCAGGTTTCTTTCGGATCCCAGCTCCAGTAAGAACCCCAGGTGCGATTGGCCCAGTAGGCGCCCGCCGCGATCATCAGGGTGAGTAAGGGAAATGCGATCGCGATAGTTTTGTAAGTGATGCGGTCGAGTTCGTTCGGCGCTGGGCAGCAGGCGCTCCAGATCTTCACGCCGCCACAGCAGCAAGAGGTAAAGCAAGCGAGACGAAGATTCCGCCTACCAGGCCAGAGAGAATGAACGGGCTGGCGGCCAGGCTGGTGGGGAATAGACCGTCGGCGTCGAGCGAAGCGTAACGGCCATCGCGCGCCCGCAGAAGAAAGAAGACGAGCGCCAGCACCTGCAGCAGGATGCTGACGAAGACGGCGCGATTGGCGATGTCGAGGAAGTGCTTCGTTCTGAGTCTTGCGCCAGACGAGCATACAGAACCAACGGCGCAGCGACCGCGGCCAACACGAGCAGCATCAGCCAGCCGAGATCGGGAATCACGACGAAAAGGCGCACGCCCTTGGACAAAAATACTTCCGACTTTTCTTCTGGGTTCCAGGCGACCACGCTGAGTCCGCCCCATTTTTCGAAGCGAGTCAGAACGCCGAGCGTATGTGCCGATGCCGAACAGGCTGGTCGCGGCCAGGAAAGTTTCGGTCTTCATCTTGTCCTGGATCAGGAACATCATGGCCAGCGCGAAGCTCAGAGCACAGGCGGCGTAGGCCAGCATGGCCAGCGTGACGTGCACGTGCAGCCAGGTCGATTGCAGCGCTGGCACCAAGTGGACGAACTTCGGTGCGCAGCAACTGCATCAGCACAACGCCGACGATCGCCACCGGCATGGTCACGGTGCCGATGACCTTCACGCCGAATTTCTTTTCGGCGATCAGGGTCAGCACGGCGAGCGTCCACACGAACACTGAGCAGCATTTCGTAGATGCTGGCGAAGGGTGGATGTCCCGCTTCATACCAGCGATGCGCCACGGCGCCAGTGTTAGCGATAAGGCCGGCCCAGGTGGCGCAGCGAGGCGAAGCGAACGTAAGAAGGAAGTGCCGGTGACTGCCGAAGCCGAAGATAAAGTGTTCCCGCACCCGAGTAGAAAATCAGCGCGGCGTAGAGCAGGTTGGAATCATTGAGCAAGTTGCCGCTCTTGACCACGTTCAGAAACGCCATGAACAGCAGGAAAGCAACTCCCAATCCGACGGCAACCACCAGGTTGCGCCGTTTGCCGCAGGTTGCTGTTCGACTCGTGCACGCGTGCATGGAAGCATCCTCCGTTGCCGGATTACTTTCCGGTCAGTGCTGTCGCGGGCGACTCGGCGCCTGCCTGCGCTGAAAGTTTGAGCTCTGATTCGATTTCTTCCACCAGATCGCGAAAACGCTGCTCGAAAGCCTCTTTATTCTTATTGGCGGTTCCGCCGATCCAAAGTGTGGAGTTGGCCACGGGCGTCGCGCACGGGCACGACCCAAATGCGAACATGAACGAAATAGAAAACCACGGTGAGGCCGAATTCCCATGAGTACGACGCCGGCCCAAACCGCCCACTGGCCGGGCTCGTGCGAGACCTCGAGGCCGGTGAAGTAGGCCATCTGCACGTCTTTACCTTCGAACGTGTAGGGCGACGACGCGTTCTTGCTCAAGGCCGGGAATCGGTGGCAACCAGACGTTCACGGCTCGACCCGATTTCTTGGATTCCACAACCAAGTGCGCCGCGGGATTTTCCAGATTGGTTGGAGCGGGTGTAAACATGACCATCGCCGACCACATAGTCGGGAATGAACTCGGCGAGGCGAACCGATGTATCGCAATCCAGGGGCACCGTCTCGTCCAAACCAAGGGTGATGTCCTTTGGCGCGACTGGCCATCGCGTGGAGTCGCGGTGAGCACAAGTTTGTCGATCTTTCCGGTCCTGCCGTAGCTTGCCTGATAGAAGCGTATGCCGCGATAAACCAGCGGTTCGTTGACGACGATTTGCTTGCGCAGGGTGACTGTGCCATTCTCCAAAACGGAGAGATCGGACCACCAGCGTTTCGGAGTGCCGTCGGCATAGTTCTCCTGACCGGCGCCGTCACAACGTACGGCAAAGGGCAGGTTATGTGGGCTTCCGTTCTGTGGCTTGACTTGGCTGGACTGTTGCCCGCGGGTTAGCGTAACGAAGCCACGCCAGCCGAAGAGAGCATCTATGTTGCTGCCGAGAAAGATCAGAAGAAGACTGGCATGCACGATGTAGACTGCCAACTCAGAAAAACGGTTGTGCTCGCCGAAGAGAGAGAAGCTGTTCTCGCGGACAATCCGCTCCGGCCTGTAACCGGCTTTTTGTAACGCGCGTTCTGCGTAGCTGACAGCGGCTTCTTCATCTTTATCTTTAATCGAAATCACTTTGTGGTTGGGCAGGGCGTTGCGGAAGGTCTCGTCTGGACTCTTATAAGGACGCGAGAAAAATCTCCAGGCATTGGGGAAGCGTTGAACGGAAGCGACGATGATGCTGAGGCTGACCAGGCTGAGCAGCAATACAAACCACCAGGCGTGAAAGACATCGGTCAATCCCAAACCGTCGAGCAGGACTAGCACTAGAGGCGAATAGGCTCTCTGCATCTCGTCGGGATCGGTTGCAGGACGTTGCAGGATTATGGTCCCCGCCGCCGACAATATGACGACCAGAATAAGCAGAATGACGCCGGTTTTGATGGCGGCGAGAGTTTGCCAGATTTTCCGAGGTAGGGATGCGGCCATGTCTTTCCCCTTCGTTGGATAGGAAAAGCACGTGGCGCGCCATTGGCGTGGATGTGAGGAAGTGGCTGAAACTACAAGGGATGGACCAAACGAGCCGGAGATCGTCGGGGTGAGCCATATCACACAGGCGAAGGCTTTCGGCGGGCATTTGACGCAGACCGAAGACCGAAGATAAACCGGAAAAGAAACATACTACAGCAAGGTGGGATGCCGGTGGGACGCCGACGCTTGCCTGAGGCGCTGCGACACGACATGTTACGGTTACATGCGTCATTTTGACCATTTCACTGTGGGATAAGCCGCGAACCGGATGAAGCCTTCAACCGTTACGATCTCTCGCCGATTCGAGCTCGATTTTCAACTCACTTGGTTGCAATGTGTTACGGAACTGGTCCGAGAATCGCTCAAGGGCAGAAATAAGGCGAGACACGTGCAAAAGGAACGGAGGAGGAGTAGGAGAGTGCTCCTAAAATCATTCAGATCGTGTCTCCGAGTCAATGGCACGCTCGGCGCGTTCGCATGTTTCATACTGGCTTTGATCTTTGTTGGCCGTGTGTCGGCTGCGAAGCATCCGGTCCCGCTCGACCCGAAGGCGGATCCCGCCAGCTGCCTTGCCTGCCACGAAGACAAGACTAAGGGAAAGTCGGTCCATTCGGCGATCGCCATGGGCTGCACAAGTTGCCACGAGATTCGCGCTGAACCAAAGATGTCACTCGCGTCAAGCTGATCACGACCACGACCCAGGCGCTCTGCCTGACCTGCCACGCCGACAAGAATGCCGCCGACCTTAAAGGTACAATTCATCCCCCGGCGGTACGCGACTGCGTGAAGTGCCACGATCCGCACACGTCGGACAATAAGAATCAGTTGCTGAAGCCACCTCCGGCGATCAGAAAGAAAACCTCTGCCTCAGCTGCCACAAATCGGGGTGAACGTTCCTGAGAAAGGCAGCCGACACGCAGCGCTCGACATGGGCTGCGACACCTGCCACGTCACGCACAAGACGGGCGAGACGGGCAAGGCCGAGTTCGACTTTCACCTCACCAAGGCGACCCCGGCGCTCTGCATCGATTGCCACGACGTCAAGAACGCAGACCTGCAGAAGGCGCATCAGAATCAGCCATTCGAGACGGCCAACTGCGTGAGCTGTCACGATCCGCACGAGTCGGCGGCGCCGAAGCTGATGGCGAAATTCACGCATCCGCCGTTTCGCCGACAAGCAGTGCGAAGTCTGCCACGCCCCGGCAAAGGACGGAAAAGTGGTGCTGACGCAAGCCGATGCGAAGGCGCTCTGCGTGACCTGCCACGACGAGAAAGCCAAGCTGATCGAAACGGCCAAAGTTCAGCATCCGGGCGCGGCGGGCGACTGCACCGACTGCCATAGCCCGCACGCCAGCAAGCAGCCCGGGCTTCCGAAGACGAACTCGGTCGACATCTGCCTGGGCTGCCACAGCGATATCGCGGACCAGGCCAAGAAGCCATACCACCATCAGCCGGCGTTCAACCAGGGCTGCGCGACCTGTCACCAGCCGCACGGTGGCGAGAACGATCATCTGCTGCGGGCCCAGACCCCGAACGCGCTCTGCCTGGAGTGCCACGGCCCGGAGAGGCAACCGAAGAAGCTGGAAGGCGAGCATCTGGTAACGATCTTCGACGGAAGGTGAAACTTCCCGAAGACTACTTCCAAAAAACAAGGTCGTCGTGCTACCGGTGAAATTCGGCATGGGACACCCTGTGGCGGGGCACCCGGTTTCTGACCTGATAGATCCGGCGAATCCGAGCAAGGTGAAGCCACCGATCAACTGCCTGACCTGCCACCAGCCGCACTCCTCGGCTCAGCCCGATCTGCTGGTGAAGGATCAGGCCAACAACATGGCATTCTGCTCTACCTGCCACAAGGATTTGAAAACGCGATAGCTTCCAGCGGGAGAGATGACTACGATGTCAACTTTTCGACCTAACCTGAATCGATGCAGACCAGTGCGTTACCAGATCAGGATTTCTGGCGCTGCTTGTTCTTCTGAGCTTAGGGCTCGCGATCGCCAGTCTCCATCTTTGCTGGCAAGAAGAAAAAGGACGCCGGCCCGCCTCAAACCACCGCCGGTGATCGACTACTCCAACATTGTCTGGCCGAACCCACCCGCCATCGCGCGCATTAAATATCGCGTGGTATGCCGCCAGAGAAAATTTCGCAAGTAGAAGAGGGCAAGGACACCAAGAAGGCGAAATGGATGGACCGCCTCGCCGGCACCCGCGCAACCCGCCACCGAGAATACGAAATTCCTCTGGCAACTCGGCGAGCCTTACGGCATGGCGGTTGATTCCAAAGGCAATCTCTACGTCGCCGACGAGCAGGAAGCTGAAGGGCAGACTCGACCTGAACGACGCCGTCGCCCCGTGCCAGCCGACAAATCCCGTGCCCTGAGCCACGGCGTCCAGCAGGCTGCGCTCCGCTCTGTCGGTCAGATCCTCGGTCGTCATCGCCTGCGTCCAGCCACAGACGATCACGTCGTACGCGGTCAGATCCTCCTCGAGTCGATGCGGGTCGTTGGTGTGAGTGACCTCGAATCCGAGGTCGTCCATGATCCCGTCCGCCCACTCGGCGACCTCGTAGGGGAAATGGCCCGGCCATCCGCCGTAGAGAAAGAATGCACTCGTCACAGGTGCTGCTCCTCGGCCCGCTCGAGCCAGTATTCGTCCTGGCGCTCGTCGGTGATGTAGGCCGGCACGGGGAAGTCCCACCACCCGGGGACCCACGGCCCGGCCGCGTCCCGGGAGGTCGTCACCTCGACCAGCGAGGGGCCCTCGGAGGCCAGAGCCCGCTCCAGCGCCGGCTCGAGATCCTCGCTGGCATCGACCCTGCAGCTATCCACGCCGAAAGCCTTCCCGATCGCGGTGATGTCCACGCTGTAGGGCGATCCGTCGGGCTTGGTGAACTCCGAGATCAGGTGCCGGTCGGTGATCTTGCGCTGGCCGCCGCGGATCGACATGTAGCCCGCGTTGTTCTGAACCACGAAGCACACGGCGATCCCGTGCTGGGCACACACACCGAGCTCCTGCGCGGTCTGCAGGAAGTCGCCGTCGCCCAGCACGCAGGCCACCTTGCGATCTGGGCGACCGAGCTTCGCGCCGATCGCCGCCGGTAGGGCCCACCCCATCGACGAGTAGCTCCCCGAGGTCAGGTGTGTCCGCGGTTCGTAGACGGGGAACGACTGCTTGACGGCACCCTGCGTATTGCCGGACCCCGCGACGATGATCCCGTCGCGTGGCAGCAGTCTGCGCAGGTCGCGGAGCGGGCGTTGGGAGGTGAACGGCGTGTCCTCGCTGTCGACCCGTGTTGCCATGTTCGCCGCCCACTCGCGCTTCAGCGCATCGAGCTCGGCCAGGTGGTCGGCGCGAGCCTCGGAGTCTCCGTTCCGACTCCCCAGCGCGGCCAGGATTCCCGCCAGCGTGGGTTGCGCGTCGGCGGCAATGCCGACATCGACGGGGTAGTTCTTGCCGATCTCGTACGGGTCTATGTCGACGTGGATCAGCTTCGTCGGCGGAATCGAAAACGTCACGCCGCTGCGGTAGCTCGACGCCGACCAGTCGGTGAACTTGCAGCCCACGACAAGCAGGGCGTCAGCGCTGGCGGCGATGCTGTTGCCGGGAATCGTGCCGGTCTGGCCGATCGCACCCGCGAACAGCCGGTGATCCTCGGGAAAGCCGCCCTTTCCGTTCCACGTCGTGACGACCGGGGCTTGCAGAGCCTCGGCCAGTGCGCGGAGTTCGGCCGAGGCGTCCGCGGTGATCACGCCGCCGCCGACGACGATCACCGGTCGCCGGGCTCCGTGGAGCAGACGGGCTGCATCGTCGACCGCGTCGGGGTCCGGGTGGAGCTTGCCGGTGGGAATGCGTTGACTCAGATCGTGAAGATCGACGTCGGCCTGAAGGGCCTGCACATCCATCGGCACCTCGATGTGCACGGGTCCGGGGCGGCCGGTCAGCATGGAGTTGAAGGCCCGATGCAGGACGAACGGGAGCTCCTCGATCGTCCCCACCTCCCAGTGGCGCTTGGTCACCGGCTCGACCACACGGGGAAAGTCGTTTGCCCGGTAGCGCTCGAGCTCCTGCATCACTCCGTGGCCCTTCATGTGGGTGGCCGGACCGCCGGTAATGGCCAACAGACTCGTCGAGTCGGCAAAGGCGGTGGCCAGCCCGATGATCGTGTTCGTCGCCCCGGGGCCGATCGATGTCATGGCCGTCATCGGCTTGCCACAGGCTCGCCAATAGCCGTCGGCCATGTGCACCGCGGATTGCTCATGGAACACCTGCAGGACCGAAACCTCGACGCCCTCCTGCAGAAAGCCGTCCAACATCGACCAGGCTCCGTGGCCGGGGATTCCGGCCGCATACTTGACTCCGTAGTTGGTCAGCGTGCGGCCGATGATCTCGCCGCCCGTCAGGCTCGGCATAGCGGTTCTCCTTGGTGCGAAGGTGGTCGGCTGTTCATGCGCGCTCGTGCATCCGGTCGAAGCGTTCCTGGGCACTGCGGGCGTGTTCGGGCAGCTGTTCGGCCTCGCAGATCGCGATCACCGTCGGGGCAATCTGCTCGGTGCCCACCGGAGTGGCCCGTTGGTAGGTCACCGTCTTGAGGAACTTGCCCACCCACAGCCCGCCGGTATAGCGCGCGGCCCCCGCCGTCGGCAGCACGTGGTTGGTCCCGATCCCCTTGTCGCCATATGGCACGTTGGCCTCGTCGCCGAGAAACAGCGAGCCGTAATTGGACAGGTGATCGAGGTACCAGTCCGGGTCTCGGGTATGGATCTCGACATGTTCGGGGGCGAGGCGATCTGACATCTCCACCGCCTGTTCATCGCTGTCGCAGACGATGACCTCGCCGTGGCTTCCCCACGCTTCCCGCGCGACGCTCGCGGCCGGGTGGTCGAACAGGCGCTGCTCGATGGCCTCGAGCGATGCCTCGGCGACCTGACGAGACGTGGTCACGAGCCAGCCGACCGACGTTGGTCCGTGCTCGAGCTGTCCGATCAGGTCGAGGGCGATGAGTCCCGGATCAGCGCTGTCGTCGGCGATGATGAGGATCTCCGTCGGGCCGGCGAGCAGATCGATTCCGACCTTGCCGAACAGCTGGCGCTTGGCCTCGGCGACGTAGACATTCCCGGCCCCGACGATCATGTCGACGGGCTCCAGATCCTCGATCCCGTAGGCGAGCGCGGCGAGCCCGTGGGCCCCGCCCACACAGAGGATCTCATCGGCACCGCCCACATGCATCGCGTAGAGCATGGCCGCGGCCATTCCATCTTCATCGAATGGGGGCGCACACGCCACGACCCGCCCCACGCCGGCAACCTTCGGAACGACGCATGTCATCAGCGACGACGCGATCAGCGGGTAGCGGCCCCCCGGCGCGTACGCGCCGACGGACTCGACGGGAATGTGTCGGTGCCCGAGCGTCAGGCCGGGAAGGGTGTCGACCTCGAGGTCGACCAGCGTGGCGCGCTGAGCCTGCGCGAAGCCGCGAATCTGGCTGGCGGCGATGTCGATGTGCACGCGGAGCGCCGGCGCGACGGCATCGCACCCCCGTTCGATCGCGCTCCTAGTCACGGTGAAGCGCGGCGGCGACCAATTGTCGAACTGCTGTGAGTAGCGACGAACGGCCGCCTCGCCGCCTCGTTCGACGTCGAGAAGTATCCGACTGACGACCTCGGCAACGTGGCGATCGACGACCGTGGGCTCGCGTGTAGCACTCTTGAGATGGAAGGCCACCGCGAGCATTCTGTTGGCGGCCCAGGGGACGGGCAAGGGTCAGGGTGCGCAAATCGCCCCGAGCCGGTTGCACAAAGCGTAAGCTGGAGACGTGCTGATCCGCGACGTCCTGGCCCTGGAGGATCTCCAGACAGCGGGGGTCCGCGTCGTGGCAGGCGAGGATCGCCTTGATCGCGAGGTCCTCTGGGTCCACACGGGCGAAATCCCTGACATCGCCAAGTTTCTGAGCGGAGGCGAGGTCTTGCTGACGGCCGGCACGGGTCTCGGCAAGGCACCCGCCGAGCGTCGCCGCTACGTGCGCGAGCTCGCCGACGCCGGCACCGCCGCGGTGATCGTCGAACTCGGCCGCTCGCTGCGGAGCATCCCGGCCGAGATGATCGACGAGGCCGAGAAACACGGCCTCGTCCTCGTTGAGCTCGATCGCGAGGTTCCGTTCGTCCGGGTGACGCGTGCCGTGCATACCTCGCTCGTGAATCGCGCCTATGAGGCGCTCGCTCGGGCCACCGAGATCGAGGAGGCGCTGACTCAGCTGATCCTCGACGGGGCATCTCTCGATGCCGTCATGGCCTTCCTCGCCGAACAGCTCGGCAACCCCGCATTGCTCGAGGACGCCGGGCGGCGGGTCGTCGCCTACGGCAAGGCGGCGGGAACCATCGCGCCGATTTTGAAGACCTGGCGCGAGCACTCGCGCGACCGGGCGCACGGTGAACCATCCGCCGCCGCCCAGATAGCCGACACGCACCCACGCTGCATCTGGACGAGCGTGGCCCTCAAAGGCGAGATCTGGGGCCGGCTGCACGTGCTCGAGGCCGACAGCCCACTCGACGATCTCGCCCGCCTGACCGTCAGCCGGGCGGCGGCCACGATTGCCCTGCACCTGATGTCCGAGCGCGGAGCCCATCTGAGCGAGACAGCCGAGCAGATGCTCGTGGCCGACGTCGTTTCGCCCCACGGCCGCGTGGACGGTCGAGAGTTCCTCGATAAGGCGACGGGCCTCGGCGTCGATCTCCAGGGAGAGTTGATCGTGCTGGCGGTCAGCTCGAGCGACCGGGGCGCGGGGTTCCGCAACGACATCGACGGCGCGAAGGTCCTGCAGCAGTTGCGTTCGGCGATGCGCGCCGCGAAGTGGCCCGGCGTCGTCGGCCTGGTCGACCATCGAGCCGTCGCCGTCGCCAGCGCCCGTCCGAACCCCGAGCTTCGCCGGCTGGCCGCCAAGGCGCTTCCGTTCTTGTCTCCCGAGACGCACATCGGGATGAGCAAGCCGACGCGGGCCTCGCTGCTTCCGCAGGCCTTCTCCGAAGCGCGGGCGGCCGAGCAGCTCGGTCCGGGCGCCGGCGAGGGGTTCATCCACTTCTACGACGACCTCGCGCTCTATCGACTGCTGGCGCCACTTGCGCCAGGGCCCGAGCTCGGCAACTTCGTCGAGAGCGAGCTCGGACCGCTGATCGCGCACGACCAGGCGCATCACTCCGACCTGGTACGAACGCTCGACGCCTATCTGCAAGCCAACGGCAGTAAGACGACGGCGGCCCAGCTCCTGCATCTGCAGCGGCGCTCGATCTATTACCGACTCGAGAAGATCGAGCGACTGCTCGGCCGTTCGATCGACTCACCCGCCCAACGCGCCCGGCTGTACGTCGCCCTTCGCGGGAATGAGCTTCTGGAGACGCGTCTGCGTCAGCCCGCGGACGCCTGAGCGCCACCGGCATCGGCACAGCGTTCGGGGTCGGCCATCGCCTCTGGGTTCTCAAGATGCTCGCGGATCCGGCTGAGGAATTGCGCGGCGTAGGCCCCGTAGAGGATCCGATGGTCGCAGGACAGTGTGAGGCGCATCACCGAGTGGATCTCGACTGCCCCATCGCGGGCCACCGGTGTCGGCTTGATGGCTCCGACCGCGAGTATCGCGGCCTGGGGTGGATTGATGACCGCGACGAAATCGTCGATTCCGAACATGCCGAGATTCGAGACCGTGAACGTGCCGGCGGAGAGCTCTGGCGGCGTGATCGATCCTGTCCGCACCCTGTCCGCGGCGGCACGCGTTTCCGTGGCGATCTGCTCGAGCGACTTGCGGTCGGCGTCGAATATCGTCGGCACGACGAGCGAGTCCTCGGCGGCCACCGCCACACCAACGTTGATGCGCGAGAACAGCTCTAATTCCCCGTCGTGGTAAGACCCGTTGGCCCGCGGGAACTCGGTCAGGGCGAGCGCGGCGGCCCTGAGCACGAAATCGTTGTATGACGGAGTGGCCTGCCCGTTCCCCGAGGCTTTGAGCGCTCCGCGCAGGGCGATCACTCGATCCATCTCGGCCTCGACGGCGAGCACGAAGTCCGGAGCCGTGGCCTTCGACTCGGCCATTCGAATGGCGACGGTCTGCTGCAGGCGGCTCAGGCTCTGGGCGACGGATTCGCCCCGTCCCTGCGGCTGCGACGCCTGTGCGGGCGCCGAGCCGGTCCCCGAGCCATCGGCGATGACAGCGATCTTGGCGCCGACACACACCGTCTCCCCCGCGCCGGCGACGATCTTCACGACGCCCTCTAGGTCGGCTTCGTAGACCATCGTTGCCTTGTCGGTCTCGATCTCGCAGAGCTCGTCGCCGCGCTTGACGGGGTCCCCGTCAGCCACGAGCCAGGCCAGGATCGTTCCTTGCACCATCGAGTCCGACAACCGCGGCATAGTCACCTCAGGCATGACTCGGGAGAATAACTCAGATTGGACATCATGTCCAATCTGGCGTCGCCAAATGGGCGGATTCCAACCGCCTCATCGAGTAGACTCGCTGGCCATGGCTCGGACGATTCCATCAGCGATAGACGAGTGATGGCGGACGAAAACCTGAACAATCCGAGCTACGACGCCATCGTCAACGCCGCCCGGGAATTATTCGTCGAGATCGGCTACTCGGCGACCTCGATGGACATGATCGCCAAGCGGGCGGCCGTCGTGCGAGCGACGGTCTACAACAACTTTCGCGACAAGGAAGCGATCCTGGCCGCCATCGTCCGCCGCTACCAGGAGGGCTACGCCACCATTCCAGATCGCCTCCGCAGCCAGGCTACTTCGGACCACTCGTCCTTCGAGATCATCGAGGCCACTATCCGCGAAGCGTTTGAGTGGCGCTTGGCCAACGCCGAGCTGCGGCCGCTGATCGACCTCGCAAAAGGCTTGCCGCTCCAGGAGTGGAATGAGTCCAACGAGGTCGCCGACGACTCGATGCGCCGCTGGCTGCTGTCGATCCATCGCCGCGACGCACGCCACCACGAGCTCAGGGAGGGCGTCAGTCTGCGCTTCGCCACAGCGGCGCTGTGGGGCATGATCGATGCCGCTCTGTCGTCGTTCAGCGTCCGCTCCAGCCCGACCACCGTGCGGCGTGCGGTGAGACAGTTGGCCTTGATGCATTGGTACGCGATCTACAAGATCGAGCCCGATGATGGTCAGAGGCCCCGGCGGCGGCGGGTCGCCAGGTCCGGGGCTGGCGGTCAAGACGGCCGCGGCGACTGAGCTAGTCAGCCAGGTTCCGACGCAGTAGATCGCGCAGGACCAGCCGGGTCTCGGTCTCGGCGACGCCGGCCGTGGCTCGGAGCTCACGCAAAAGCCGATCGAGATCCGTCGAGTCCCGGCAGGCAACCCGGAGCTGGAAATCGAAACGGCCGGTGAGGAAGGCGATCTCCTGGACTCCATCGAGTTTCGAGGCCGCCTGCTCGAGGTCGTCCGGAGTCGTGTCGGGCAGCAGCCGGACATCGACCAGGGCGGTCATCGCCCGACCGAGCGCGCGTGGCTCGACCGCTGCGTGCACACCGGTGATCACGCCGTCGGCCACGAGGCGCCGCACACGATCGGCCGCGGCGTTGGGACTGAGCCCGACCTCCTTGCCGATGAGAACGTGGCTCGCACGCCCATTGGCGACCAGGATTCTGAGGATTTCGCGGTCGATACGGTCCATTTCTGCGGAAATGTATTCCCTTGGCCAGACTTCTTGCGGGTTACGTGCTGTACCGGCAGTATCTCCGCTGAGTCAGCAACGGCAACAAAACGGAGTTTCTCATGCGTATCGGTGTTCCCACGGAGATCAAACCCGGCGAGGGACGCGTCGCGCTCACGCCTGCCGGGGCCCGCGAGCTGTCTCGCGCGGGCGCCGAGGTTCGCATCCAGGCGGGCGCCGGGGCGGGTTCGCGGTTCTCGGACGACGAGTTTGCGGCGGAGGGCGCGCACATCGTTCCCGATGCCGACACGCTGTGGGCCGAGTCAGAGATGATCATGAAGGTCAAGGAGCCCCAGCCCGTTGAGGTGGCCAGACTCCGGCCCGACCACGTCCTGTTCGCCTATCTTCACCTGGCCCCGGATCCCGAACAGGCCCGGGGCATCCAGAGCTCTGGTGCCACCGCGATCGCGTTTGAGACCGTGACCGACGTCGCCGGCCGTCTACCCCTGCTCGCGCCGATGTCCGAGGTCGCTGGTCGACTCTCGGCTCAGTTTGCCGCCTCGCATCTGCTCGCCCATGAGGGCGGCCGTGGCGTGCTGGCCGGTGGCGTGCCGGGCGTACGCCCCGCGCGCATGCTGGTCCTCGGCGGCGGCGTCGTGGGCACCAACGCCGCCCGGGTCGCGATTGGCCTGGGTTTTGACACGGTGATCATCGACCGCAGCGTGCCGCGGCTGCGTCAGCTGGCCGAGATCTTTGGCGATCGCGTACGCACGGTTGCCGCCAGCGATCGCGCGATCGAGGAAGAGCTCGCACTCTCCGATGCGGTGATCGGTGCCGTGCTCGCGCCCGGCGCGCTCGCGCCCCACGTCGTTCGACGCGAGCATCTGCCGCTGCTCGGCGACGGCGCGGTGATGGTCGATGTCTCGATCGACCAGGGCGGTTGTTTTGAGACCTCGCACCCGACGACGCATCACGAGCCCACCTTCGTCGTCGATGGCGTCGTCCACAACTGTGTGGCCAACATGCCCGGGGCCGTGCCATCGACGTCGACGCGTGCGCTGGCCAACGCCACCCTCCCCTACGCGGTGGCCCTGGCGAGGGACGGCGTGGACGGTGCGCTTGCCGCCGACCCCGGTCTTGCCGATGGCGTCAACGTCCGCAACGGCGAGTTCGTCCACCCCGCCGTCGCCGCCGTGTACACACCCGCAGTAGCGGCCTAGCGCGAGCGCGGGCGATGTCACGTTTTCCAGCCGGTCGGTGCTGGCGGTCCTAGCCGAGATCGCGGGCGCGCAGCTCGCGGATCTTGACCGTCTGGCCGCCATCGACGACGAGCGTCTCTGCGGTGATGTACGAAGCCCCAGGCGAAGCGAGGAAACAGATGGCGTGGGCGACCTCGGCGGGCTCGGCTGGGCGGCCGACCATGTTCGTGCTCCATGCCCTGTCTGCCACTCCGGCCGCCTCGATGAATGGCCGGGTCATCGCCGTGCGCACCCAGCCGGGAGCCACGGCGTTGACGCGAATGTTGTCATCGGCCAGCTCGGCTGCGGCATAGCGGGTGAACGCGATCAGCGCGGCCTTCGTCACACCGTACGCCGCCGCGTTCGGCTCGGCCTGGAGGGCGTCGATCGATGCGACGTTGACGATCGCGCCTGCGCCGCGGGCGCGCATGTGTCCGATCGCCGCCCTCGTCGTGGCCACCGCCCCCAGCAGGTTCACCGATAGCACCTCACGCCACGACTCCGCATCGAGCTCGGCGATCGGGCTCACCGGCCCCTGGATCCCGTGGGCGTTGATGAGCACATCGAGGCCGCCGAAATGCTCCGCGCACCGCTCAACCAGCTCGTGCCCCGCGTCTGGACCCGACAGGTCGGCGACTACACCGAATGCGGCGGAACCGAGCTGGTGCAGCGCTTCGTCGATGTGGGCCTGGCGGCGCGAGCAGATCGCAACCCGACACCCCTCGTCCAGCAATTGCCGCGCAACGGCGAGACCGATACCGGTCGATCCTCCGGTGACCAGCGCGATGCGCGGCATCGCCGAGATGCTAGGCCGGATGCGGTGACGTCTCGATTATCGCCCGCCGCAGCGCGTCGACACTGCGCTCGAGCTGGTCCTCGGTGATCACGAACGGTGGCGCCAGAAAGACGATGTCGCCGAGTAACGGCCGGACGAGCAGTCCGTGCTCGCGAGCGGCACGCATGATGCGCTGGGGTCGCTCGGCCTCCTTGGCGTAGCGCTCCTTGGTCTCGCGGTCCCGGACGAGCTCGACTGCGGCCATGAGTCCGATGTAGCGAACGTCGCCGACATCGGGCAGGTCCCGCAAACCCTCGAGCAGCCGCCCGAGATAGGCACCTCGGACATTGACCTGCTCCAAGAGCCCTTCGCGCTCGATCACGTCGACGTTGGCCAGGGCAATGGCACAACTGACCGGATGCCCGCTGGTGGTGAACCCGTGCATAAGGGCCGGGTCTCCCTTCGCTTCGTAGAGCGTCTCCCAGACCGAGTCGCGGATCAGGGTCCCGCCGAGCGGGGCGTAGCCGCTCGTCACGCCCTTGGCGAACGTGAGCATGTCCGGGACAACCCCCTCGCGCTCCACCGCGAACCACATTCCGGTCCGGCCGAAGCCAGTGATGATCTCGTCCGCGATCAGGAGCACATCGTGGCGATCGCAGACCTGGCGAAGGTTGCGCAGGTAGCCGTCGGGGGGGATTAGGACGCCGCCGCTACCGAGCACGGGCTCGACTATGACCGCCGCCACCGTCTCCGCGCCGAGCTCGACGATCCGCTCCTCGAGCGCCCGGCCAGAGAAGATGCGTTCGCGCTCAGCGGCATCGTCGGTGCGATATGCGTACGGTGAGGGGAAGTGGGCGACCGAGGACACCGAGGCCCCAAAGCCCACGTGGTAAGCCGTCAGGCCGGTGGCGTATGTGGCCGTGCCCGTGACCCCGTGGTAGCCGCGGTCGTGCGCGAGCACGGTGGTCTTCTCAGAACGTCCGAGCTGGTACCAGTAGTAGCGCGCAAACTTCATCGCGGTCTCGTTGGCCTCGCTGCCACCGTTGACCAGAAAGACGTGATCGAGGTCGCCGGGCGCCAACGCGGTTACGCGCTCCGCGAAGGCGATCGCCGGCTCGGTCGAGAGCCCACCGAACAGCGGCGAGAAGGCCAGCGTGCGAAGCTGGGATGCGCCGGCCTCGATCAGTTCGGTGCGGCCGTGCCCAACCGCCACACACCACATGCCCGCCGGCCCGTCGATCAGCGTCCGTCCGTCGCTGAGCGTCACCTCGGCCCCCTCACCGGAGACAACCACGATCGGCCCCGTCTCTCTGAGCTGACGATGGCGGGTCAGTGGATGAACGATGTGAGCGAGATCCCGGCGGGCAAGATCCTCGACGCGCGTTGTCACATTGGCTTCCATAGGCGTGCTCCTCTCACCGACGGGCCCATCGTCCATTAGTCACATTGTCTAATCACGGTATCAACGGGACGATGGCATGGCAAGCGTTTCACGCCTTATGAACGCACCGACAACGCCGTCATTGGACGATCTGTCTTGTCGCACAGCGACCGTGCGGCGGCGGCCAGACGCTCGGCATCGGCAAACAGCGAATCCTCCAGCGGTGGACTGAAGGCGATCGGGAGATCCGGCGCGCACACGCGAGCAACGCTGACCCCCGGCACGCGCTCGCAGGCGACGGCGACGACCTCGGCGGCGTAACCGCCCATCGGCGGGCCGTCCTCGACGACGAGCAACCGACGCGTTCGCGTCGCCGTGTCGGCGATCGCCTCCTGATCCAGCGGGCGAAGGGTGCGAAGATCGACGACCTCGGCATCGATGCCCTGCTCGGCGAGCAGGTCCGCGGCGGCCAGCGACGCGCGCAGCGCCCCAATCGCCGCGACGATCGACACGTCCTCGCCCTCGCGACGCACCGCGGCGCGTCCGATCGTGGCCGGCTCGAGCTCCTCCGGGACATCGTCCTTGACGTTGTAGAGCTGCTTGTGCTCGAAGATGACGACGGGATTGTCATCGCGGATCGCCGCCTTGGTGAGCGCCTTGGCATCAGCGGGGGTCGAGGGCGCGACGAGCTTGAGCCCGGTCAGACCAAGGAGCCACGACGTCGGCGTCTGAGAGTGAAACGGCCCCAGGCGGTTTCCGCCCCCGACCGCCGTGCGGATCGTCAGAGGAACGCTCGCCTGCTGATTTGACAGGTACCAGTACTTGGTCGCCTGGTTGGCCAGCGCATCGATGACCAAACCGAGGAAGTCACCGAACATGATTTCGACGACCGGCCGCATGCCGCGGACCGCGGCGCCGAACGCGCCTGAGACCATCGCCATCTCGGAAATCGGGGTGTCGATGACCCTGGCCGGCCCGAACTCCTCGACCAGCTTCGGCGTGACGTTGAAAACGCCGCCCGGCTCGACATCCTCGCCCAGCAGAATCACGCTCGGGTCGCGCCGCATCTCGTCGGCGAGGGCCTCGCGAATGGCGGTGCGGTAGGCGATCTTTCTCATGCGAACTCCTTCGTCGCCGTCTGCGGTTGTTCGGGATCGGCCATGGGGGCCCGGCGCGCGGCCTCGAGCGCGTCGGCGATCGATATCTGGACCTCGTGCTCGATCTCATCGCGCCGCGTGGGCGAGAGGCGGTCGTCAAGGCGACGCAGCGGATCACGGGTGAGCCACTGCGCCACCTCGTCCTTGGGTCGATACCGCCCGGGCTCGCTGCGGGCGTGGCCCATGTGGCGGTAGGTCAGGCACTCGATCAGCGTCGGTCCCTCGCCGTCGCGGGCACGCCGCACCGCCTCGCCGGCCGTATCCCGAACGGCGATGACGTCGTTGCCGTCGACCTGGACGCCCGGCATCCCGTACGCCGCACCACGGTCCGCGAGTCGCGTTATGCCCGTCACCCGGTGCATCGCCGTCCACTCGCCGTAGAGATTGTTCTCACAGACGTAGATCACGGGCAGCCTGCGAACTCCGGCCCAATTCAGGCTCTCGTGGAAGTAGGCCTGGTTGCTCGCGCCGTCCCCGAAGAAGGCCACAGCAACGGTCCCGTCGCCGCCGAGCTGGGCGGCAAGAGCGGCACCGGTCGCGGCCGAAATCGAGGCGCCTACGATGCCGAAGCAGCCGATCGTTCCGTGCTCGAGGTCGACGACATTCATCGAGCCGGCCCTCCCGCCGCACACTCCGGTCGCCTTGCCCAGCATCTCGGCAAACAGGCCTTCCGGCTGCAGACCGCGCGCCAGTAGCGCCCCGTGCCCTCGATAGGTCGCGGTCACCGCGTCGCGGGGGCCCAACGCCGCGGCCACCCCGACGGACACCGCCTCCTGGCCGTGGTACAGATGTGCGGTGCCGGGCAGTTCGCCCGTTTCGTAGATCCCGTAGATCACATCCTCGAAGTGACGGATCTTGTACATCTCGCGGTAGAGGTGTTCGAGTTGATCGAGGCTCGTGGTCATGGCTCCCCTCGGACTTCGTAGTGAGCGACGGCATCGTTGTCGAGGCGAATTCCGATTCCCGGTTCGTCGTCAAGCACGATCTCTCCGTCAACGACGACGAGCGGGTTGGCCACGAGCTGCTCGAAGTTGTAGACGTCGGTCGCGCGCGCGAAGTACTCCACCGTCGTGCAGTTGGGCGTCGCCGCGGCGAGCTGCGCGTGCAGGTTGGCGTGCCAGTGGGGCGCGATGTCAACGCCGAGTACCTCCGCGGCGCGGGCCACGCGGAGCCACTCGGTCACGCCCCCCACGACCCCCGCATCCGGCTGAAGAATGTCGACCGCCCCGCGGCGCAGGAAGTGCGCGCATTCGGCTCGGTGGGCGAGCAGCTCGCCGGTGGCCACCGGCATGGGCGCGGCGGCGCGGACTGAGGCGTGACCCTCGACGTCATCGGGGGCAAGCGGTTCCTCGAGCCACCAGATGTCGAACTCGGCGAACGCGCGAGCGGCCCGGAGCGCGTCTCCGGGCGAGCGCCACGCGTTGTTGGCATCGAGGGCGAGGCGACCCGAGGGGCCAAGCGCCATCCGGGCCGCTCTGACCCGCGCGACGTCGTGACTCAGTTCCCGTCCCCCGACCTTCATCTTGTAGTCGCGGAACCCGAGCCCGAGGTAGTGCTCGATCTCATCGATGATGAGCCCTTCGGAGTCGCCCTCGCGGTAGTACCCGCCGCTCGCATAGGCATCGACTCGACGTGCGGTGGCGCCGAGGACCTCGCGCAGAGGCCTGCTCGCCCGGCGAGCGATCAGATCCCAGCCAGCGATGTCGATGGCGCTAAGCGCGCGGGCGAATCCACCGCCCCGCGCGACGAGGAGGAAACGCTGCTCGAGGGCGTCGTGGTTGGCGACCACATCGCCCACCGGATGGCCCACGAGCGCCGGCGCCATCAGCTCGGAGACGGCCGCGCCGAGCCAACGGCCGGCGCTGTCACCGGCGTACGCGTAGCCGAAGCCCTCCGAGCCGTCCTCGGCGCGAAGCCACACAAGCAGGTACTCGCGGTGGGTCAGGAGCCGAGTCGAGAAGCCGGTCGGCTGGGCCAGCGGGATCCGCACCGTCCTGGCCACGACGTCGCTGATGCTCGGGGACTCGGACACCGGGTCATGGGAGACGACATTCACCATCACGCCGCCAACGCGACAGTTTTCACGCGCGTGTAGAAGCGCAGCCCGTGCTTGCCGTGTTCCTTGAACGGCGAGCCCGACCCCTTCCAGCCTCCGAAGGGATGATGGACATCCCATCCCGAGGTTGGGAGGTTGACCGCCACCTGGCCGACCTGAGCGCCGGCAATGAACCGATGGGCGTAGCCGAGGTCGCTGGTGAAGATCGCAGCCGCCAGCCCGTAGTCGGAGTCGTTGGTGGCGGCCAGGGCAGCCTCGAAGGAGTCCACCGTGAGCAGCGCGATCACCGGGCCGAAGAGCTCCTCCCGCCATATGGCCAGCTCGGGCGTCACCTCGAGGATCACGGGTCCGATGAAGCCCGCTCGCTCCGCCGCGCCATTGTCCGCCGCGTAGAGGAGCTGCGCGCCCGCATCGCTCGCGCGCGCGAGCACGGCGCGAACCGAGGCGGCGCGTGCATCGGAGATCAGTGGGCCAAGGGTGCTCGACGCGTCGAGACCGGCTCCTTGTCGCAAGGCGGCTGCCTCCCGGACGAGCAGCGCGACGAACTTGTCGCGTACGGCCGAATGGACGATCACCCGTGACGTCGCAGTGCAACGCTGCCCGGTTTGGTTGAAGGCGGCCGCGGCGATCACGGCGGCGGCGCGGGGAAGATCGGCGTCGGGGAGCACGACCGACGCGTTCTTGCCCCCCATCTCCGTTTCCAGCCTGACGTTGCGGTTGGCGAAGAGACGGTGCAGCTCGAGACCGACCGCCGTCGATCCCGTGAAGCTCACGGCGCCGATTCGGGTGTCGCCGAGCAGCTCGTCACCGATCCGAGCCACGCTTCCGGTCACCGTGTTGAGCGCGCCCGCCGGGAGTCCGGCGCCGTCTAGTGCGCCCGCCAAGAGAAGGCTCGAGATGGGGGTCTCGGGTGCGGGCTTGAGTACCACCGCGTTGCCAGCGAGCAGTGCGGGAGCGAGCTTGCGGGCCGGCGTCAACAGCGGATCGTTCCACGGCGTGATGGCGAGGACGAGGCCGACGGGCTCGTCGCGGGTCCAGGTCATCACGTGTCCGCGCGCGTCGGGAAGAACCTCGCCGGTCCGCTCGCGCGCCAGTCCCGCGTAGTAGTCGAAGAAGTCCGCCGCGCGATCCGTCTCTCCGGCGGCCTCCGCGAGCGTCTTTCCCATCTCGCGCGTTATGAGGCGCGCGATCGTCTCGCGTGACTCGCGGATCGTCGCTGCGGCGCGCCCGAGCACCTCCCCACGCGCGATCTCGGGCGTCGCGCTCCAGCAAGCGGCACCGGTCGCCGCCGCATCCCAGACCGCGCGCACCTCAGCCGGCGACATGTCGGGCACGCGCGCGACCACCTCGCCGCTGGCCGGGTCGGTGACGGCAATCCATGAGCGGACCGACGACCCACGCCACTTGCCTCCGACGAGGTTCGGGACCTCGGGCGCCTGCCCGGTAGTTCGCGCGGCATCGAGCGTCTCGAGCATGAACCGACGATAGCGAGGATTGGACAGATTGTCCAGTCCTGCTCAGACCCATGGTCGCGGCCCGGCCGCCTACCGTCCGTCGACGCGTCCGATCGTCGCCAGGGTGGAGCCGAGCAGACGTTCCGGCCCGAGCTCGCAGTACCCGTTCGTGTAGACATCGTCGTATACAGCGGCTCGAGCCGGGTCGGGGTGCCACCGACGCACGTTGGGCTTCAGGATTGATCCCGCCTCGATCACGCTCGCGGCGGCGCCCGCCCCGACCGCCGCGAGCAGCGCAGCCCCGACCGCGGTCGCGTGCTGGATGTCGGCGCCATCGATCGGCCGCGACAGGATGTCAGCACGCAGTTGCATCACCTTGTCGACGGCGGCGATGCGACCTTCCACCCGCACCGGCGCGAGCGCGCGGCCGCTCAGGCCCTCGATAGCCGAGATATTGGCGCGCAGTGAAAACGCGGTCGACTCGAGCACCGCGCGTACGATGTCTATCCCCGTGGTGTCGAGTGTCAACCCGAGCAGGGCACCCGGCATCGCGTCGAGTTCGATCGCCGGGGTGATGGGGCGACCAAAGGCCGGGTAGCAAAGGACGCCACCGAAGCTGATCGGGGTGGGGACGCGTCCGATCAGCTCGTCCGCTGACGGGATCGACCCGAACAGCTCGCGTCGGACCCACTCGAGCAATGCTCCGCTCAACCCGACCCGTGCCGAATAGGCGTACTGACCGGGAACGACGTCCGCGTAGCAGTTGACCCCCGAGTGAAACGCTGCAGCCGCGGCCGGGCGACGGTCGGCCAGAACGACGACGGTTTCCGCTGTCCCGGCCGAATCGACCGGGACCCGACGGTCGCCGGCCCGCGCCGCCAGCGCCCCGCAGAGGCGATCGTGCGCGCCCACCACGACCGGTAGACCCTCGGGCAGTCCACTCCGGCGAGCCGCCTGCGGGGTCACGGCGCCGACCGGCGTCCCGCTCGCGACGACAGGCGGAAGGATGCTGCAGGGAACCTCCGCCGCCGCGAGCAACTCGTCCGACCAGGTCAGCGTCCTTTGGTCGAGGGCCATCGTGCGGGAGGCCAGGCTTGGGCTCGTCGCCGCCTCTCCGCTCAACCAGAAGGTGGCCAGATCGGCCGGCGGCAGCCAGACTCGGGCATGCGCGAAATCCGCAGCTCTATGCCGGCGCAACCACATCACCCGCGGTAATCCCCAAAAGAGGTCGATGCGATGCCCGGTGATCTCATAGAGGCGCTCTGCACCCAGTTTGGCTTCGAGTTCGCTCGTCTCGGCCTGCGCCCTCGTGTCAAGCCAGCTGACCAGCGGTGCAACGACGTCGCCACGCTCGGTCACCAACGCGCCGGTCTCGCCCATCGAAGTTGTGGCGATCGCGAGCGGGCGGTGGCGCAATGCATCGGTGAGCTCGCGCAGCAGCGCGAAGGTGCAGCGCTCGAGCTCGTCGACGGGATGTTCTGCCAGCCCCCCGGGCAATTTGCGCACGGGGGTTGCGTGGGCGGCGAAGCCACACACGACGCCCTCCATATCGAGCGCGAGTGCCTTGAGGAACGACGTCCCCAGGTCGAGCCCGATTACGCAGTCGGGCTCGCCCACCGACACGACCGCACCCGGGGCCCCAGCGGCCGTCCTTGACGGCGTTCAGGCCTCGACGACCTCGACGAGTCGCTGCAGCCGGGGCACCGCGGTGCTCTCCAGAGACCGCCGATACCCCGTCGACTGGACGGCCTCGCTCCACACTCCGCGGCCGGCGAGAAAGCCCGACGCTCCGCCGCGGCACGACAGCGCGACCGCCTGCGCAAAGCGGTCAACCGGCACGCCCGAGGACAGCACGACCCACGGGCACGGCAGTGCTTGCGTGATCTGCTCGCACACCTCGATGATCGCACGCTCCGATCCGTCACCGAAGAACGGCACCTCGGTCTTGTAGACGTCGGGCTGACACGGGGCAAGCCGCTCGGCGGCTTTGACCAACGCCACCGTGCGGGCATACGCGCTGGTCGTTGGAGCTCGGACCTTCACCTCGAGAAGGCTGACCACACCTGCCTCGCGACAGCGGGTTATGAAATCCGAGGCCAGCCTCTCCGCCTCCTCTGGCGCCGCCTCGTCCCACAGCAATAGGAGCTTCAGCGCGCGTGGCGCCAGCTCGGCGAGCACGCTCGGCAATCCCGGGGCGCGGCCGCTGAGGACCTCATCGTCGAGCCCGGTCCTGACCACAGCACCGTCGTCGCCGTATTCGAGCACGTCGGCAGCGAGGATCAGGCCGCAACGAGTCGTTTGCGCGACCGCCCGGGCGGCGTCGAGCCCCAAGCCCGCGTCGACCAGAATGGCCGAGCCGCGCGAGCCGAGCACCTCGACGACCGCCGTCTTGAAATCGGCCAGCTGCTCGTCGTCCCCGGGTCCGCCGGCGGCGCGGAACATCGCGCGCAGTGACTCACGTTGATCGATGGCCACCATGGCGAACCGACCGCTCGGAAGCGCGAGATCGTCGAGGCTTCGTGCAACCTGGGCGTTACGGTTCATATTCACACCTTATTCGTCGTTGGACACATTGGCCAGTGCTGTATGACTAATTCTCGACCCGGAGCTCGCTCTTTATCAAGCTCAGGGCAAGCTTCGGGTCACGGGTCGAGAGCAATCCCGCGGCGGCGAGGACGTACTGCCGGTCGATCGCGATGCGCGGAGTCACCGGGGCCATCAGGTCCTCAGTCGTCCCGATCCGCGCCATTGCGTTCTGCAGAACCGCATTTCCGGCTGGACCCAGCGTCAGCACGCCGCCGGTGCCGACGACGAGATCGACGCCTCGCAGGTCGGGCCCGATCCGATTCAGGCGCGGTGGCTCGTTGCGACGAAACTCCCAGTACTGCCGGCCACAGTGCCGGCGCATGGCAACCGCGGCGCAGCTGACGGCCAGGGTCTTGTCGAACACCGACTCGCGCTCGTTGGCGGCCAGCAGACCGCTGTCGATCTCTCGCGCACGCACCCCTTCCTCGAGCTTCGCGCCCAGTTGCCGCTCGAGCCAGGGACGGTCGGCGCAAGCCACCCCGCCGGCGCTCCATCGCATTCCGAGATCGCCTTGCACGGTCCGAACCGCCGGCGGCACCGGGGCCAGTGCGGCACGACCGGCCCGGGTCGATGACGCGGGGCCGCCCGTGGCCGAGCCTGGGTCGGCATCGTAGGAGTGAACGTCCGTCGTCGCCCCACCGATGTCGATGACCGCGACCGAACCGATTCCTCCGTTGTGTCCCGTTCCGCGGGCCAGCAGTTCGACACCTCGCAGCACGGCGTCCGGCGTCGCTGTCAGGACCGCGTCAGTGAACTCGGGGCTGGAGCTCAGCCGCTTGCCGTGGATCACGTGGGTGAGGAACGCCTCAAGGATCGCTGCACGCGCCGGGCCGATGTTGAGTTCACCCACCCGAGGCATCGTGTTTTCGACGGTGTTCGCACGGATACCGGCGCGCGCGAATCGGTTCGCGACCTCCTCGGCGACGTCCCGGTTGCACGCGACGACGGCATCGGCAACCGCGCCCGATGCGGCAACGGCATCGGCGTTGTGCAGAACACGCTCGCGCTGGCCGCCGTCGGTTCCACCGCAGAACAGAACGACATCAGGGGCGACACCTCGCAGCGCCTCGATGTCCTGTGCGCCCAGTGACCCACTCAGAACGAGATCGACCCGGCCGCCGGCATTGAGCGCCGCCGTGCGCGCCGCCGCCGCCGTCAGATCGGCGACGAGGCCCACGGCGGCAACCCGAAGGCCACCGCCGGCGCTCGAGGCCGCGATTCGTGGACCGAGCGAGATCGACCGCCCGGTGGCCGACAGAGCCTCCTCCAGCGCAGCCTCAAAGCCGTCCATCACGTCGGTTCGGGCGGTCGTCGGCGCGTGCGCGCGCGCCAGCAGTGCACCGGACTGCGAGTCAACCAGAGCCACCTTGGTGAACGTGCTCCCGAAGTCGCTGAGAACATAGGCCTCCGACCTGGACGGGCTCATCGCGAAGCCGCCGTTCAGCGGAGACTGCGCGAGCGCTGTGCGATCGTCTCGACCAGCTCGACCACGTCGGAGGGAATGGCGACACCGATGCGCAGCAGATCGTCGTGGACGTCGATCGGCGTGGGCGATCCTTCGGCATCCTCGTTGAGGACGCCCCCCATGAATACCGAACGGTCGCCCAGCTGCTCGTGGGCCATGGTGTCGCGCAGCGTCGTCGCGAATGACCGCGCGACACCGTTGTGGGTGGTGACCACGACCGACTCCGCGTCGGTCTCGAGCATCACCTTGACGATGTCCTCGGGATCGCAGCTGATCCCGCAGTTCGTCACCTGGGCGCCCGCCGCGGACAACGCGGATTCAAGGATGAAGCTCGCCATCTCGTGGACATCGGTCGAGGCGACGACGACGCGATGACCGTCTAGCCTGGCCCGGCCGGTCGCCGTGAGAGAACTGATGATGTTGTCGCGTTGAGTGAGCGTGTTGCGGAGGAGATCCGTCTGCAGAACTGGCTCGCGCCCGCGCGGGACGTCGTTATCGGGGCGGCCGGCACCGAAGAGCTCCTCGCTTCGCTCGGCGCCGAGCCGCTTCAGCACGAGCAGCATCTGAAGCGGGTCCCCGACGTCGATGTTCCCGAGCCGGAGCCCGTCCAGGGCGGCGGCGAAGAACCGCCGACCACCCTCGATGAGCCGATCGGCCTGAGCCTCGATCAGGCCCCAATCGACGGCCGCAACGACGCTCGGGAGGTACTCCTCCAGGCGTCGGTTCATCGCGTGGACCATGGCGATTTCGTCGAGCGACGGAATCCGTTGGGTCTCGGTCAACGGGACGGCAACCGGCGCCGAGCCGAGCCGGTAGCGGTAGTCGACGAGCTTCATGAACAGCAGGTCGGTCGAGGCCACGGCGGCGTTGGCCTCGATATCGGGACCGTTGCCGATCGTGTCGCCGTTGACAAACGCCGGTGGTACGCGCTCGGGATCGGTCTTGGCCAGCGCCACAGTGACGGCGGATTTGACGATCGGATCGTGTGTGAGGCCCCCCCAGGTCCGGGCGTAGGCACAGCCGATCAACTCGCTCGTGATGTAGTGCTCGAGCATCCCCCACCCGACCAGGTTCGCGTAGTCGTGGAACACGCCCGGGAAACCGTCGTCCAGGTAGCTCGTGAAGCAGACGCCCTCGTCGCGCCATGCCGCCAGCGCCCCCGCCGCTGATACAACGGCGGCCGTCTGGGCCACATCGTCGTCCCAGTAGGGCCAGCGCCAGAAATACTGCGACAACACCCCGACGTGGGTGACTCCGACGGCGAGTGCGCGCAGCGCGTTTTCCAGCGAGCCCGGACCGCCGATGATGTTGTCCTCGGTGCCGGGCTGGATTGGAACCGTGTGGGTCAGCTCCCACCAGTCCTGGTCGGTCCAGAGCATCGGACCGGTCTCCTGGGGCGCCGTCGCGCGAATCGCCTCCGGGAGACCCATGCGCCGCTCGGCCAGCAGCGTGTAGTGGTCCGGCGGCCGGATGCCGCGCGACAGTGCGTCCTCGTAGATGGTTCGGAGCGCCTCGCGCGTGTCGCCCCAGGTCGACAGGCCAACGTTGATAGTCGTGCACAGCACCCTCTCGTCGCGCGCGTGCTCGCGCCACGCGCGCTCGGAGGGCATCTTGCGCTCCTCGAGAAACAGCGATCGAGCCCGATCGACCGCGTGGCCGCGCTCGCGGCCGTCGCGTGCCAACTCGATGCCGGATGGCAGATCGGATGGGAGCAGCGAGCGGAAATCGACCGAAGGATGAGTCATCGCCGGGGCGGCTGCGTAGTCTAACCCCTATTGGACATATTGTCCAGTGTTGGGTTCGTGATGCGAGGACGCGTGATGAGCACCGCCGGTCAGGTCAGACCGATCGGCGACCCGTAGAGACTGCGCGGCGATGGTCAGGCCCGGGTTGAGCGCGCCCGAGGATGGAAAGAAGGAGGCGTCGACCACGTACAGGTTGCCGACGTCGTGGGTTCGGCACAACGGGTCCACCACGGACGAGCGCGGATCGGTGCCGGCCCGCGCCGTGCCGCATTGCGCCGATGTCGTGCCGAGCGGCATCGTCTTGACGAGCAACAACGGGAAGCCGGCCCGGCGCAGGGCTCGCTTGGCGATCGCGGTGAGTTCGCGCTGTGCCTGGCGGTTGTTTGGCCGGTAGGCCAGCCGTATCTCCCCGTCCTCGGTCACCGTTATGCGGTTATCGGGATCGGGGAGATCCTCGGTCGTCGTCCACCAGTCGGTGCTCCGCTCGGCGATGAACTGCATCAACGGGCGAGGCACCCAGGGCTTGTCCGCCGTCAACATTCCGGCCTGAAGCTTTCCGAGCGTCTGGATGTTGCCAAGCGGATACGGCCGATCGGCGCTTGGCAGGTAGAAGTCGTTGATTCCGACCGTCTTCTGATACACGAGGTCGGTTCGCCGGAATGGGTTGACGGCCATGATCGCGCTGTACTGGTGCTGCATATAGTTGCGCCCCACCTGACCTGAGGAGTTGGCGAGCCCGGTCGGATGCGACGAGCTGCGAGAGCGCAGCAGCAGCGCCGCGGAATTGGCCGCGCCGCACGAGACCACGAACCTGTCGGCCTCGATGCGGACCGCTTCGCGTCCCCGGTAGGCCTCGGCGGCGAGGACCCTGTCTCCGCCGCGGTTGGTGATCAGCGTGTCGACTCGGGTTTCGATCGCCACCCGGGCGTTGGGTTCGCTCATTGCGGGGCGAACGCACTGGACATCGGCATCATTCTTGGCCCCGACGCGGCATGGAAAACCGTCGCACGTCCGGCACCGCACGCAACTGCCTCCGCGGTGGCGGTCGATTCCCAGCGGGAGGACGTAGGGATGAAGACCCTGGGCACGAAAGCTCTCGACGATTCGCGCCATGGCCGGCTCGTGCGCGATCGGCCCGAACGGCAGCGCGTCCTGAGGCGGAGCCGTCGGATCATCCGCCACCCTCCCGTGCACGCCGTAGAGCTGCTCGGCCCGCGTGTAGTAGGGCGCCAGTGCCTCATAGGAGAATGGCCAGGCCGGAGATACGCCCGCCGTGTGGTGCAGTTCCCGGAAGTCCTCGGCGCGGAAACGGGTCAGGCACGCGCCCCACACCTTGCTGCTACCGCCGACGTTGTAGTAGATGCCGGGCCGAAAGCGATGCCCGTTGCTGTCGAGCCAGTGGTCCGGGGCGCGGTAACGCATGCTCTCGAACACGGCCCCGACATCCCAATTCTCCGGCTCGCGAGGGACGAAGCCACCGCGCTCGACGAGCAGAACGTCCGTGCCGGTGGCGGCGACCGCGTTGAAGAGCGTCCCTCCGCCCGGACCCGAGCCGATGATGACAACATCGGCTCGAACGACCTCCGGGGTGACCATCACTGGCCACGATACCAGCCCGCTGGACGTCGTGTCCACCGTATCATTTAGACACAACGTCTAATGGACTATGTGGGGTAGCTGCCGCCGTCGATGACGATCGACTGGTTGCTCAGGTATCCGTTCCGCACGACCGCGACGACCAGGTCGGCCACCTCCTCGGCGGTGCCGAGGCGGCCCACGGCTCTTGACGCCGCCAGCCGTTCTCTGGTCTCGGAATCGGCCGGTGTCATGTCGGTGTCGATCAGGGCGGGAGCGACGACGTTGACCGTCACGCCCCGACCACCGCCCTGGCGGGCCAGGCTGTGAGCGAGGCCGTGCAGGCCGGCCTTGCTGGAGGCGTAGTGAGCGCCGATCAGACCGCCGGTGTAGGCGGCCACCGAGGAGATGAAGACGATCCGGCCATGTCCGCGCTCGCACATGCCGGCAAAGACGCGCTGGGCGAGCAGGAAGGGAGCCGTGAGGTTTACGCGGAGCGTCCGCTCCCAGTCGGCCAGCGTGATCTCGCCGATGCCCACCGGAGGGCTGATGATGCCAGCGTTGGCGACCAGCACGTCGACGGCTCCCATGTCGCGCTCGACGTCGGCCACGAGGCGCTCCGGGACCGCGCCGTCGGCGAGATCACCCCCGACCGTCATCGCGCGGCGCCCGACGGCTCTCACCTCGGCCGCCACCGCCTCAGCCAACTCCCGCTGAGCGCCATACCCCACCGCGATGTCGTGTCCGTCCGCGGCGAGCGCGATGGCAATCGCGCGCCCGATCCCTCGGCTGGCACCCGTGACGAGAGCTACCGACACACCTGGATCCTAGTGGCGGCCACTTGTCAGAGAAGGTCTGCACGGTACGGCCTCGCCCGTGTCCGGACTCGACATCCCTACGTCGGCACGCTTGCGCCCCATCAGGGCGGTTCGGCCGTGATGTCGTGGCAGTTGCTGGAGACGCTCGTCACTCCGCCAGCTTTCGGTTGAACCGACGCACGGCGAGTGGCGCGCACACACCGACGATCGCCAGGCACCACAGGGCCATGGCCACCTCGGGATGCGTCAACTGCCACGAGCCCGTGGAGTGGACGCCCTGCGTCAGCTCGCGGACCGCCGCGACGAGCGCCGAGATGGGGTCCCACTGGGCGATCGCGCGCGGGACCGCATCCATCCCGGCGATCGGCACGAACGTGCCGGCCATGAAGCTGAGGGGGAAGATCACGATGAAACCGACTCCCTGCATCGCGTCGGGCGAGCGCACGAGCATCCCCAGCAGCACCCCGGCCCAGGTGAAGGCGAACATTCCCAGCGTGATCAGGCCAAACAGCTCGGCGCCGCCGAGGAATGACAGGTGCGGGTTCCATCCCAGCAGTAGCCCGAAGATGACGACGATCGTCATGCCCAGCACCTGCTCGCAGAACTGGCCCATCACCTGACCGGTGATGATGGCCAGTCGACTGATCGGGAGCGAGCGGAACCGGTCGATCACCCCCTCGGTCATGTCGTTGGAGGTGGCGACGCCGGCCCCGATGATCCCGAACGCCAGCGACTGGGCGATGATGCCCGGGAACAGGTAGTCCTTGTAGCTGACTCCCGGTACGTGGATGGCCGAGCCGAACACGTACAGGAACAGCAGGATGAAGACGATCGGCTGGATCGTCACGTCGAGCAAACGCTCGGGCACGCGGGGAATGGCCCGGAGGCTGCGGGCCGTCAACAGGGCTGCGGTCATGCCGCCACCTCCTCGAGTTCGTAGGTCTCGGCCTGCGGTTCGGCGGGCTTGCCCGTCAGCGCGATGAACGCATCGTCGAGCGTGGGCCGCCGCAAGGCAATCTCGTCGACCGCGATGCCCGACTCGCCCACGGCAATCGAGACCTGGGTCAGATCAGCCGCCTCGTGCGGGGCCGGGATCGAGATCATCCGCTGCTCGGGCAGCATCGTCACCTCGAAGCGACCGCCGAGCTCGGCCTTCAGTGCCGCGAAGGCAGCGTTGTCGGCGGCGACGACGTCGATGCGCTGGTCGCCCACCTGAGCCTTCAGCTCGGCCGGGGTGCCGGCCGCGATCTCGCGGCCATGGTCGATGAGCACGACCCGATCGGACAGCGCGTCGGCCTCTTCGAGGTACTGCGTGGTGAGCAGGAGCGTGATTCCGTCGGCGACCAGTTCGCGAACCGTGCCCCACACGACCTGCCGGCTGCGTGGGTCAAGGCCCGTGGTCGGCTCGTCGAGGACGAGCAACTGCGGGCGGCCGATCAGGCTCGCCGCCAGATCTACGCGGCGGCGCTCCCCACCGGACAGGTTCTTGACCAGACGGGTCGCGAACTCGGTGGCATCGAAGCGCTCGGCCTGCGCGTCGGCAATCCGCCGTGCCTCGCGACGCCCCGCTCCGCGCAGCCGTGCCATCAGCACGAGGTTTTCGCGCGCCGTCAGGTTCTTGTCCAAGGCAGCAAACTGGCCGGTCAGCGAGATCACCTTGCGCACCTCCGCCGCCTGGGAGACGACGTCGTACCCGGCCACCGTGGCCCGTCCGCCGTCTGGACGCAGGAGCGTTGCCAGCATCCGGACGGTGGTCGTCTTGCCAGCCCCGTTGGGGCCCAGCAGCGAGACGACCGTCCCGGCCTGCACGGACAGGTCGAGACGATCGACCGCGATGAAGTTGCCGAACCGCTTGGTCAGCGCCTCGGCGTGGATCGCAAAATCGTTCATGGGCCGTAAACCTACAGTCTCTGAAAATTTTCTGCAACTGAAATTTCCTCGCTAAGCTTTTCGTGTGAGTGACGCCACTCCCCACGTCGACGAGTATCCGGGCGATGAACGGGTCGACCGCGAGCTGGCGCGGGTGCTCGGGGCCGAGGCGGAAACGTTCGCGCGCATTCGCCGTGTCCAGGACAAGCACGAAGGCGACCGGCGGCCGCACGAGGGGCTGCGCGAGCGCAAACGGCGCCTGACCCGGCAGCGAATCTCTGACGTGGCCACCGCGCTCTCGGTCGTGCGCGGCTTCGACAACGTGACCGTCGCCCAGGTGGCCGACATCGTCGGCGTGTCCGAGAAGACCGTCTACAACTACTTCCCGACCAAGGAATCGATGATCCTCGACATGGCCGACGAGGCCGTCGAGCGACTCTCCCAGGCGCTGCAGAACCGGGAGCCGGGAGAATCACCGGCCCGCGTGGCCATGCGGACCATGCACGAGGACGTCGAGCAGCTCGACGAGCTGCCCGACGTGGTCCACGAGTGGTTCCCCCGCTTCCGCGAGATGATCTACGGCACGCCGTCGCTGCGGGCGGCGTGGCTCGACCTCCACAACCGTCTGACCGACGTCGCGGCCAAGGAGCTTGCGGCCTCCGCCGGAGTCGATCCCCGCGACCCCGAGCCACAGATCGCCGCCCGGGCGCTCGTCGACCTCGGTCAGATCGCCTTCGATTCGCGGATGCGCCACATCGAGGAGGGACTGCGCGGCGCGGAGTTGGGCGAGGCGGTCAATGCCGATGTGGAACGCGCGGCGAGGTTGCTCGAGACCGGGTTGTGGTCGTTCAACCTCATCACCCAGGGGGCCAGGACTCGCGCCCAGCTGACCGAGGCCCAGCAGGCCTTCGATCGAGCGCGCAAACAGGTCGCCTCGGCTCTGCGCGAGGCGCGGGCGACCTATCGCGGGGCACGTCGCGACGCGCAGCGCGACCGCCGGCGCTGACGACCAGGTGGGACAATTTGCCCCATGGGCGACGGCGAGACCCGGACGCTGGCGCGTGCCCGAAACGCGTTCGAACGACGCGAGTGGGATATCGCGTTCGGGCAGTTGGCCACATCCGACGTCGAGCGGCCACTGGCGGCGGCAGACCTCGAGCGGCTCGGCGAGTCGGCTCGTTGGTCCCGCCACTTTCCCGAGATGCTCGACGCCTTCGAGCGTGCCGCAGAAGCGTACGAGCGCGCGGGAGATTTGCGATCCGCCGGCCGCGTGGCCGTCAAGCTGACGCTCGAGCATTACGCGCGTAACGGTGACGCGCTCGCTGCCGGCTGGCTGGCCCATGCGTCGCGGATGGTGGAAGGCGAACCGCCCTGCCGCGAGCGGGGGCTGGTGCTGATGTGCATTGCCCAAGGCAGGTTTTTCGTCGGCGACGACGTCGCCGCACTCCAGCTCAGCCAGGAGCTCGTCGAGCTCGGGCGCGAACTGGAGGATCACGACATTGAGGCCTTGGGCCGTTTGCTGCTTGGTCACTCACGTCTAGCCATCGGCGAGGCGAGTGAGGGCACGGCACTGATCGACGAAGCCATGGCCGCAGCGCTGGCCGGCGGACTCGAACTGTGGACAACAGGTCAGATCTTCTGCTCGACAATCTTCGCTTGTCGCAATCGAGGCGACTGGGCTCGTGCGGGCGAATGGAGCGTCGCCTCGCTGCGATGGTGTGAGCGGCAGTCCCTAAGTGGCTTTCCAGGGCTTTGCCGCTTTCACCGCGCCGAGGTGATGCGCTTCCGCGGTGACCTCGACCGGGCCACGCGTGACGCCAATGATGCCATCGACGAGCTGACCGAGGCGGCGCCCCGCTGGGCGGCGTGGGGGTTGCATGAGCTGGGAGAGATCCGGCGGCGCCGTGGTGATCTCAGCGACGCCATGGAGGCCTTCCGGCGTTCGATCGAGCTCGGTTTCGACCCACAGCCCGGACTTGCCCTTCTACGCCTCGATGAAGGCAAAGCCCACCGGCGCGCGACGGGCGATCGTGGCGGCGCTGAGTGACCAGAACGGCCTGACTCGCGAAGGTCGCTGGCTGATCCTGCCGGCCGCGGTCGAGATCGCGATCGCCGCGAACGACGGACTCCTGGCGCGGTCGACGCGCAGCGAGCTGGATGACCTCGCCGAGCGGCTCGGCACCACAGCGGTCCGCGCCGCTGCCGCGGTGGCGGGAGGTCGCGTCGCACTGTTGGACTCTCGCATCGAGGACGCGGTGCGAGACCTCCGACGCGGCGTGAGCTTATGGTCGGACGTCGACGCGCCGTATGAGACCGCCCAAGCCCGCGAGCTCCTCGCCGATGCCTTCACCCAGCTTGGCGATGAGGACGCTGCCGAACTTGAGCTGTCGGCCGCGCGAGCGGGATTCGCGCGAATGGGCGCCGAGGCCGCTGCCGATCGCGTCGCGAAGCGTCTGGCCGGTCCCACTGCTGTCTCGGCAACAGCCGTGCGGACGTTCATGTTCACCGACATTGTCGATTCGACCCGACTGGTGGAGATGCTGGGCGACGAGCAGTGGGAGGCGCTGTTGTCGTGGCACGACCGCACCTTGCGAGCGTGCTTCGAGGCCGAGGCGGGCGAGGAGATCAAGCATGAGGGCGATGGCTTCTTTGTCGCGTTCAAAGCACCGGAACGCGCGCTCGAGTGCGCCTGCTCGATCCAGCGCTCGCTGCGCGACCATCGCCGTGACCATGGGTTTGCTCCACGCGTTCGGATCGGTGTCCATCTTTCGGAGGCGACCGACCGCGGAGGCGACTACACCGGCCGGGGTGTGCATACGGCGTCGCGCATCGCGAGCGCTGCCGGGGCCGGTGAGATTGTCGCCAGTCGCGACGCGCTCGTCGCTGCCGGGCTGGCTATCCGCATCAAAAACAAAAAAAACCTCGCGCTCAAGGGATTGGCCGAGCCGGTTCCCGTGGCCACGGTCGACTGGTCGGCGGATTGACGTCGGGCCGCGGGCCCGTGTGAGACTGTGGGACATGCCCGAAAACCATTTCGATGAGCCCGTGGCCGCGCGCTACGACTCCTCCAGCACTGAGATGTTCGAGCCCGCCGTTCTCGATCCGACGGTCGACTTCCTCGCCGAACTGGCCGGTGACGCCGGGGCCCTCGAGCTGGGCATCGGCACCGGCCGCGTCGCGCTGCCTTTGAGCCGGCGTGGCATCGCCGTCCACGGCATCGACCTGTCGGAGGCGATGGTGGCCCGGCTGAGGACCAAGCCAGGCGCCGAGAGGATCGGCGTGACGATCGGAGACTTCTCCACCACCAAGGTCGACGCCCACTTCTCGCTCGCGTACCTCGTGTTCAACACGATCCAGAATCTGACCACCCAGGACGAGCAGGTTGCATGCTTTGAGAACGTGGCCGCCCATCTGAAGCCGGGCGGATGCTTCGTCATCGAGGTGGGCATCCCGAAGTTGCAGCGGCTGCCGCCCGGCGAGACAGTGCGTGCCTTCGCTCTGACCCCCACGTATGTCGGCTTCGACGAGTACGAGGTGGCCACGCAGGGGATGACCTCACATCACTACACGCTCCGCGGCGGTCGCTACGAGCTCGTCTCGACCCCGTTTCGCTACGTGTGGCCCTCCGAGCTCGACCTGATGGCGCGGCTGGCCGGAATGTGCCTGCGCGAACGCTGGAGCGGCTGGCAGCGCGAGCCGTTCACTGCGGAGAGCACCAAGCACGTCTCCGTGTGGGAGCGGCCTACGCCACCGTGATCGCGCTCGACAGCTCCGGTGAGTGGTTGAGCGTCTGGTAGACGACGCAGTAACGCTCGGTGAGCCGGCGTAGCGTTTCGAGCTGCTCGGCCTCGGCATCGGTCTCGAGCTCGAAGGCCAGGCGGACCGCCGTGAACCCGACGGGCGCGTCGCGGTCCACGCCGAGCGTGCCGCGGAAGTCGAGGTCGCCTTCGGCACGCACCTGACCGGAGGTGATCGCGATGCCAAGCGAGGTGGCCACCGCGCTCAGCGTGACACCGGCGCACGCCACCAGCGCTTCGAGCAGCATGTCGCCCGAGCACAGGAGCGATCCGTCGCCACCCGTCGCGGGGTGAAGTCCCGCCTGGGCCAGCGCACGTCCGGTCTGCACCGAACACGACACGCCTTCCCCGAGGGAGCCGGTCGCCGACAGCGTTATCTGCGCCGCCTCCGGCTCGGTCTGGTAGCGCTCCTTGAGCGGCGCCTGCAGCGCGCGGAGCTCATCCCGTTGCATGCGGCGTGATGTTAGGACGTCACCCGGAGTGGCATCGTTCGGGTCGTGTCGCGAGTCCTCACCATCGGCGTCTACGGCTGGGATCTCCAGAGCTTCCTGGTCGCATTGGCGAACGCCGACGTGCGGCTCCTGATCGACGTGCGCCAGCGGCGCGGCGTGCGCGGGCGCGAGTACGCCTGGGCCAACGCGGCCAGGCTGCAGGACGCCCTCGCGTCGGCCGGCATCGAGTACCGCCACGTCAAGGAGCTCGCTCCGACGAGCGAGTTGCGCCAGCTCCAATACGCCGAAGATGCGCGCCAGGGGGTGGGCAAGCGAAACCGCCCGCGGCTCGCGCCCGAGTACGCGGCGCGGTACACGCGTGAGATCCTCGACCCGCTCCACCTGGAGCCATTCGTGGCCGGTCTATCGGACCGCGGTGCCACGGCCCTCCTGTGCGTCGAACGCGACCCCGAAGCCTGTCACCGCTCGCTCATCGCCGAACGCCTGGAACGCGAACACGGGATCGCGGTCGCTCACCTGCGGCCGTGAGGCACCGTCACTTGCTCGGGAGCGACCGCGCGTAGCCGACGCCCCGGGCGACCCAACGCTCGAGCTGGCGCTTGGTCCCCAGACCCTCCGGTTCAACGCGCATCCATCCGTGCATCACACGCCCGCGCATCTCGAAGGGTTGGGCATGGGGCTTGCCGAGCAGCGCGTCAGTCTCCTCGGGGTCGACGCGGAGCAGGAGGCCCCCCCGTCCGCTGGCACTCACGGCCATGTTGCCGTTGATCAGAAAGGCCAAGCCGCCGAACATGCGCTTTTCGGTCAGGCCCGGCTCGGCCCCGATCAGCTCGCGGAGACGGTTCGCCAAGTCTTCGTCATAAGCCACACGGCGATTATCGCTCAGGCGGCGAGGGCTGGCTCGAGCTGCCGCGCGATCCGCCCGACCGCGTTGCTCAGGGCCCCGGCGGCAAGGAGCGTGTCGGTCGCCTGAGCGAGAATCCGGCCCCTCAGCCCACGCCCCGAAACCGCCACCGAGGCGCGGACCTCGCTCCCGTTCTCGAGTGCGACGGCGAGGTACTCGACGTCGAGCCTGATCGGCCCTGTGGCCGAGAGCACGAGATGGCCGTCGTCGGCGACCGCCACATCGACGAGAAATTCGAGCCCGGCACCACCGAGCGTGCCCCGGACGCGGACCTTGTCCCCGGCGGCCAGCCGGTCGCCCTCGAGGTCCACGACCTCAAAGGCCAGCGGCGCCCAGTTGGCGATCGCGTCGGGATCGGTCAGCAGCGTCAGCACGTCGTCGGGGTGGCCGGCGACCCGAGTCTTGGCGGTCCACATTCCCATGTAGCCAAGATGCCTGACCAGCGCACCGTTTCCTGTGACATTCGCCACGTTCGGGGCCCAATCAGGGATGGATGTGGCACTGCCACGATGGCGCGCGCGCCGCCGTCCGATCAACGGAATCGCACCGCGGGGATGAACGCGCCCGCAATTCGGGTAGCTGGAAGGTCCAGACACACACAAGGGAGGAATCGAATGTCCACCGGAGCGATCATCGCGATCGTCGTAGTCGTGCGTCCTGATCGTTGTCGTGCTCGCCGTCGCCGTGCCGCGGATCAACCGCCGCCGAAGGATCAGAGCGCAGCAGCTCGAGCTCGAGCGAAGGCGCGGGCGCGCCGTGGCCGAGCACCACGAGGAGGCATCGGTACGCACTGACCGTGCGCAAGCGGCCGAACGACGAGCCCGCATCGCCGAGCAGGAGGCGCGCCGGGAGCGCGCCGAGGCGGAGCTTCACAAGGAACGGGCAGCGCTGCACGAGCAGGGGCTGGCCGACGAGGAGCTGACCCAGCCGGACACCGCGGCCGGAGAGGCCGATGCGCGGACCGCCGATGAGCGGCCCGCCGATGAGCGGCGCGAGCCGGTCGACCATGAGGCACGTTCCGCATGAGGTCGGGCCTGGCCACGTTCCGGCTGGAAATGAAACTGCACGTCAAATCGAGGAGGACACACAATGGGTGACCGAGCGCAGCGCGCAAAGGGCAAGGCCGAGGAGGTCAAGGGCGCCAGCAAGAAGAACACCGGCCGCGCCGCCGGGCGCCAGGGCACGGAGGTCCGCGGTGCCGCCGAGGAGGCCAAGGGCAAGGCGAAGAACGCAGTCGGCAAGGCGCGAAGCGCGGTAAAGAAGGCGACGCGCTAGCGCGGTAAAGAAGGCGACGCGCCAGAGGACTGTGTCCTAAAAGACGGTACGGCCGCGAGGAGTCCGAGAAAGGGTTCCCCGGGGGGACCCGGCTCCATCCGGATCCCCCCGGAGGGTCAAGGAAGTGGGGGCGCAGTTCCTTGACCGGTTTCAACGCTGTTTTCCCAACTCTGCTGAGCTCTAAACAGGAATCGAGAATTTTTTTCTCCTCATGAACGGGGTAAGCAGCACCTAGGGCCACCGGAAGCAGGGCTCGCGTCCTCGTCGTCAGCCGGGGAAGAGGGCGGGCGAGGACCGTGGGCGCGTCCATCGAGACAGCGGCCGCCGGTGGCCCGCCCTTGCTCGCGCTCCACCGATTCTCGGCCTTCTCGTATCGACTACGCTGCGCCGCTTGGCCCACGGCGACCCAACATTCGACCTCCAGAGCCATTCTCGGCACTCGGACGGTGCGCTCGCCCCAGCCGAGGTAGTAGGCCTGGCGGCCGCGGCGGGCGTCGAGCTTCTCGCACTGTCTGATCACGACACTGTGGATGGGGTCCCGGAGGCCATGGAGACGGCTCGTCGCGTGGGGCTGAAGCTCGTCACGGCGGTCGAGATCTCGGCCATCGACAACGGCAAGGACGACCTCCACATCCTCGGTTACGGGATCGACGTGCGTGACCGCGCTCTCGGCGAACGGCTGATCGAGTTCCGGGGCGACCGCGAGCGCCGGGCGCAACGGATGGCCAAGGCGCTGCGGGGACTGGGGTTCGAGCTCGACGACACGGTGCTGACGCGACGGACCGAGCAGGGCAAGCCGATCGGCCGGCCCCATCTGGCCCAGGCTGTGGTCGGGCATCCGGCCAACGCTGAGCGGCTGACACAAGCGGGTCTGAATGAGACCTCGACCTTCCTCGAGGCGTACCTGATCGACGGCAAGCCCGCCTTTCGCTCGCGGACCACGCCCACCGTTCCCGAGGCGATCGACACGATCCACGACGCCGGTGGGGTCGCCGTGTGGGCCCATCCCTTCTGGGACGTGCCCGAATCCGGCGAGGTGCTCATGATCATCGACCGTTTCAGGGCCGTCGGTCTCGACGGCGTGGAGTGCTTCTACACCACCCACACGCGCGAGCAGGCCGAGCTCGTGGCGGACCGCTGCGAGGAGCTGGGGCTGCTGGCCACCGGCTCATCCGACTTCCACGGACCCGAGCATCGCCTGTTCTCCCGCTTTCGCGCCTTCAGCACGTGGGGGCGCGAGCCGGTGCTCGGCCCGATCGCCGACTGACCTCGTCCCTGGTGGCGACCTGCGGTTCTACGCCGGGACGCTGCGCTCGGCCAGGTGCTGGCCGACCTTGCGCTTGACCCGCTGCAGCGCGTTGTCGACCGTCTTGCAGTCGCACCCGATCCGGCGGCCGACCTCCTCGTAGGAGTGGCCGTCGAGATACAGGGCGAGAACGCGCGACTCGAGCTCGGACAGCGCGGTCGAGATGCACGCGACGAGGGCACGAAGCTCCTCGGACGAGATCACCTGGTTGACCGGATCGTGGACGGTCGAGCCCGGGAGCATCTCGTCGAGAGTCGACTCGCTGTCGGCGCCGGCACCGGCCGGCGTGCTCGAGAACGAGACGTACTGGTTCAGCGGCGTGTGCTTGTTGCGCGTCGCCGTCTTCACCGCCGTGATGATCTGGCGCGTGATACACAGCTCGGCGAAGTTGCGGAAGCTCGATTCGCGGTCGGTGCGGTAGTCGCGGACGGCCTTGTACAGGCCGACCAGGCCCTCCTGGATGAGGTCGTCGGAATCTCCGCCGGCCAGGAAGTACGACGACGCCTTCAAACGCACAAATCCGTAGTACCGGCGGACGATCCGATCGTATGCATCCGCGTGGCCCTGCTTGGCGAGCGCGATCAGATAGCCATCATCAACCTGAGGTTGAGCCTGAGGAGAAGCAGAAAGTCGAGCCACGACGTCTTCCTTTCCTGGACAGGCCTGTTGCTCCCAAGCCCCATCCACGGGAATTCGTGACGCGCTACCTCCCCTGGCGCCGCACCTTATGGACAATGCGGATGCGGATGTTCACGGCCCGCACCCTCGCTTATCAACCCAGAGGCTAAAGCTCTAGTTGATCCTTATCTCCCGGCGCGAGCTTGACATAGCAACGCACCGTTGTCAAGGGTTTTGGGATTCCCGGGCATTTCCGGGCAGACGCGTGCAGTCCGGAACGGTGGCTAACAGCACAACGTTACGCAGCGACCGTGGGTGGCCGGCGCCAGGTGACGTTGTCGCGCTCTGAGAGCCGTTTCGTTACTGAGCGCCGTTGGTCCGGGGAGCTCTGTGACGTTGTCGCGGTTTCGCAGCCCGGGTGCGCGAGCTGGCGCCGGCAGCTCGTCGCGCCTTTCTACGTTTTGCCGGTTCCGGGAGTGTCGCTAGGAGTCAGACCGGGCTCGGCTCCCCGCCGCGGCATACAGCAGCACCGCAGCCGCGGCGCTGACGCTCAGCGACTCGATCTGGCCGCGGAGCGGCACGGCCACCAGCGCGTCGCACGCGGCGGCCACCCGAGGGCGCAGCCCCCGCCCCTCAGACCCGAGCACAAGCACGACGGCGCCACCGTAGTCGACGGTGTCGTAGGCGACCGTGCCGGCGGCGTCGGCTCCGTAGCACCACGCCCCGGCGGCCTTGGCCGCAGCCAGGAAGTCGGCGAGGTTGCGGACGCGGGCGATCGAGAGGTGCTCGACGGCGCCCGCCGAGGCTTTGCACACGGCCGCGGTGATGTCGGCCGAGCGCCGCTCGGGGATCACCACACACGCCGCCCCCGCGCACTCTGCGGTGCGGCAGATCGCCCCCAGATTCTGGGGATCCTGGACCTGATCGAGGACGACGATCAGCGCATCGGGGCGGCGGAGCAGCTCGTCGGCGTCGGCGTAGCGAAACTCGGAGACCTCCGCGCATATCCCCTGATGCTCGGCCGAGCCGCACAGCCGCTCGATCTCCTCGCTGGCGACCGTCGCGACGGCTGACCCCGTCCCCGACAGCCACGGTTCGCGTCCGGCGTTGCGGGTCGCCCACACCCGCCTGACGGTGCGCGGCCCGCGGATCGCCTCTCGCACCGGATTGCGCCCGTACAAGATCACTGACGGGGCAGCAGCTCGGGGCCGTCGGGACCGTCACGGACCTCCCAGCCCATCTCCTGCAGCTCCTCGCGCAGCTCGTCGGCACGAGCCCAGTCGCGGGCAGCCCGCGCCTCCTCGCGCTCGGACAGCAGCCGCTGCGCCTCGGCATCGGGCGCCACCGCCTTGACGTCGAGCAGGTTCTCGAGCCCGAGAACGCCGAGCATCTCGCGGAGATCGGCGTCGCCGACCGGCTCCGGGGCCCGGTTTGCCTCGCGGACCCAGTCGAACACCCGGGCCAGCGCTGCCGGCGTGTTGAAATCGTCGGCCAGCGCGTCGAAGAAGCGCTCCCGGAGCTCGGCCGACCAGGGTGGCGAGTCGCCCGCGATCAGGCCCCGGGCGGCCTCGCGAATGCGCCGCACCTGCGCGGCCGCCCCCTCCAGCCGCTCGTCGTCGAACTCGACCGGCTGGCGGTAGTGGCCGCCGACGAAGTACATCACGAGGGCGTCGCGACCGAAGCGGTCGAGCGCCTCCCCGAGCATGAAGGTGTTGCCGACCGACTTGGCCATCTTCTCGCGGTCGAGCTGCACCATGCCGGTGTGCATCCAGATGCGAGCGAGGGGCGAGTCATGCGCCGATGCGGTCTGGGCCGCCTCGTTCTCGTGGTGGGGAAAGATCAGGTCCGAGCCGCCGCCGTGGATGTCGAAGTCGACGCCGAGCAGCGCCTCCGACATGGCCGAGCACTCGATGTGCCAGCCCGGCCGGCCGGGCCCCCACGGCGAATCCCAGGCCGTGTCCTCGTCGGGCTTCTGGCGCTTCCACAGGGCGAAGTCGAGCGGGTCGCGCTTGCGCTCGGAGCCCTCGATTCCCTCGCCCTGGTCCATCTGATCCACATTCCGGTGGGATAGTTCACCGTAGGCCGGGTAGGAGCGCACGGAGAAGTAGACATCGCCATCGACGACATAGGCATGCCCTCGCTCGATCAACTGCTCGATCAACGCGATGATCCCCCCGATCGTCTCGCTGGCCAGCGGCTCGGCGTCGGGCCTACCGAGCCCCAGGCGATCGGTGTCGGCAATGTAGGCGGCGGTCATCTCCACGGCCAGGCGGGCGCTGCCCGTCCCGTTGGCCTGCGCCGCGGCGTAGATCTTGTCGTTGATGTCCGTGACATTTGCGACGTAGTTGACCCGATAGCCTTCGTGTTCGAGGAATCGCTTGAACAGCGAAGTGACCACGAATGGCCGTGCATTTCCGACATGGACACGTCCGTAGACCGTAGGGCCGCAGACGTACATGCCGACGCGGCCAGGATCACGGGGCTCGAGGGGCTCGAGCTTGCCCGTACGCGTGTCGTGCAGCGAGATCTGGCGCAAGCTCCGGCAACCCTAGATGATCGATTCCCCGTGCCGCACGATCGCCTGGCACCGGGCGTGTCATCCGCCCGGCAGCCCAGGTAGGGTGCCGCCGGTGCCTGGCGAGCTACCGCACGCGCACCGCCTGGCCCGCGTGGATCAGGCGTTTCGCTCCCTTCCCGAGCGGTACCTGGGCGCCGACGAGGGCTTCGACGCCACCTACCAGGTGCGGCTGGGCGATATCGGGCACGTCTGGGAGGTCCGCTGCACGCCCCACGGCGCCCGGGTGCGCAAGGGCGCGAGCCGCCGGGCGCCCGACGTGACGCTGTCCACCAGCTCCGAGACGTGGCTTGCTCTGCGCGAGGGCGCGTTCTCGGGGATCGAGGCCTTCCAACGCCGGCTCCTGGAGGTGCGCGGCAACGTCGACTACGCAATCGCCTTCGAGGGCCTGTTCCGGTTGCCGGGCGGACGGCCGCCGCTCCTGCACATCTCGGACATCCCGGTGGGCCGCCACCGCGTCTCGACCCTGACCATGGGCGAGGGGCCGGATGTGCTTCTGCTCCATGGCCTGGGTGGGACCCGTGCCTCGATGCTCGATACCGCGGCGGCGCTCAGCAGCCGCTACCGCGTCCATGCCCCCGACCTGCCCGGCTTCGGCTCCTCGAGCAAGCCGTCGTGGGGCGGCTTCAACGCACGCTGGTTCGCCGACATCATGCTCGGCCTGATGGACGAGCTGGGAATCGCGGACGCGCGCGTGGTCGGAAATTCGATGGGGGGACGGATCGCGATCGAAATGGGACTTGTGGCACCCGATCGCGTGCGGGCCCTGGCCCTGCTGTGCCCGGCCGTGGCCTGGATTCGTCGCGGCCTTCATCCCATCGTGCGCCTGCTGCGACCCGAATTCGGCCTGTTGCCCCACCAGTTCCGCCGCTCGCTGGTGGCCGCGCACTTCGGGAGCTTTCTGCACGACCGCGACGCGATCGACCCCGCCGTGGCGGACCTGATGGTGGATGAGTTCCGGCGCATCTACCACACCGCGGGCGCGCGCTTCGCGTTCCTGGCCTCAGCGCGCAACATCTACCTGGAGGCACCATTCGGCCGTCGTGGGTTCTATCCGCGGCTGGCGGAGCTCGAGCCGCCGGCCCTGTTCATCTGGGGCAGCCACGACTCGCTGGTGCCGGCCAAGTTCTCGCGCTACGTCTCCCAGTGGCTGCCGAGCGCCGAACAGCTGACGGTTCCCAGCGGCCACATCCCGCAGGTCGAGCGACCAGAGGAGACCAACCGTCTGGTCGGTGACTTCTTCGCCCGCGCCGAGTCGGCGGGACCGCTGCCGACGCGACGGTCCCAGTCGCGGCGAGCCCGGGCGGCCTGAGGAGCGGCGATGGCTCCGACTGTTGCCCGCGACGCCAGCCGCAACGGCCACTCTGCCGACGATGGAGCCCAGACCCGCAGCGGCTCCGGCGACGGCTCGCTGCTGACCCGTCTACTGCGCAGCGTGGCCGGCCAGGCCCAGAAGCGCATCCCGCGCGCCGATCTCGACGAGCGCGATCCGGACTTCATCCGCGAGAACCTGCCGATGGTCTGGCTTTTGGCCAGCCTCTGGTACCGAGGCGAGGTACGCGGCCTGGGCAACATCCCCGACGAGGGGCCGGTGCTGCTGATCGGCAACCACTCGGGCGGCAACATGACGCCGGACACGATCGTGTTCACGCTCGCCTTCAACACGTACTTCGGCGTCGAGCGGTCGTTCTACCAGCTGGCTCACAACCTGGTTCTGTCGATCCCGACGCTGGCCCAGCTGCGCAAGTTCGGCACGGTGGCCGCGTCGCAGAACAACGCGCGCAAGGCGCTCGACTCGGGCGCCGCGCTGCTCGTCTATCCGGGCGGCGACCGGGAGGTGCACCGGCCGAGCTGGGAGGGCAACCGAGTCGATTTCGGCGGGCGCAAGGGGTTCATCCGGCTGGCCATCGAGCAGAACGTCCCCATCGTTCCGGTGGTCTCGATCGGTGGACAGGAGACGGCACTGTTCCTGACCCGCGGCGAGGGTCTGGCTCGGCTGTTCGCCCTCGACAGGATGTTCCGCCTCAAGGTGCTTCCGATCTCGCTCGCCCTACCGTGGGGCCTCAACCTCGGCGACATGCTCGGGCACATCCCGCTCCCGGCCAAAATCACGATCGAGACGCTGCCACCGATCGACCTGGCAGCCGATTTCGGTCCCACGCCCGATGTCGACGAGGTCTATGACCACCTGATCCGGCTCATGCAGGACACGCTCGACGCGCTGGCTTCAGAGCGCAGGTTCCCGGTTCTGGGATGAGGGTCACCGCCAGCACCGTCATCGCCGCCCCAATCGACAAGGTCTGGTCGATCGTCAGCGACCCCGAGCACGCGCTGAACTTCATGTCCGGCATCACCCGCTGGGAGGTGGCCAGCGATCCGCCCGCGGGTCTCGGCGCCCGCTACCGGATGCTCATGCGGGTCGGCTCGGCCGAGATCGGCGGACTGATCGAAATCGTGGAATGGGATGAGCCCGGCGACCTGGCCTGGACCTCGGTGCTGGGAGTCGACCAGCGCGGCCGCTACCGGCTGCGGCCCCGGCCGGGTGGGCGCACCCGCGTTGAGATGCGGCTCGCCTACGGCGTCGCCGGCGCCGGGCCGTTTGGCTGGCTGGCCGAGCGGATCGCCGCGCCGATGGTCCGCGGGCACCTGCAGCGCACGATGCAGCAGCTGAAACGACTCGTCGAGTACGAGCAGCTGCGCGATCGGGCGGCGGCGAAGCGCGCGACGGCCGCTGGCGGCTGAGCGTCGCTCTCAGCCGGCCAACTCGATCGTCGCGACGGCCAGCGCCGCCGCCCCCTCGCCGCGGCCGACGAAGCCCATGCCCTCGCCCCGGGTCGCCTTGACGCTCACGTGCTGAAGCTCGAGGCCGATGGCCGCGGCCAGGGACGTTCGGATCCGCTCACGGACCGGTGCGACGTGAGGCCGTTCGATGACGATCGTGGCGTCGACGTGGCGGATCGCGAAGCCGCGGTCGCCCAGCATGTCGACGGTTGCGCGCAGGAGCTCGAGCGAGTCGGCGTCACGGTAGCGCTCGTCGGTGTCGGGAAAGTGCTCCCCGATATCCCCCAGCGCCGCCGCACCGAGCAGCGCGTCGATGATCGCATGCGTGAGCACATCGGCATCCGAGTGGCCCGCCAGGCCGCGCTCATACGCCACCTCGACGCCGCCGAGGACCAGCCGTCGCCCATCGGCGAAGCGATGGCAGTCGTAGCCGAGCCCGGTGGTGATGCTCACCGCGCCGGCCTGGCCAGGAGGAGCTCGGCCACGTGAATGTCGCCCTGGGTGGTGACCTTGATGTTCTCGGGCGTCGAGCGGGACCACGCCCACCACCCCGCCCGAGCGCTCGACGAGCCACGCGTCATCGG
Source organism: uncultured Solirubrobacterales bacterium (assembly GCA_963734775.1). GTDB lineage: Bacteria > Actinomycetota > Thermoleophilia > Solirubrobacterales > Solirubrobacteraceae > Palsa-465. The sequence continues at coordinate 403,236 of CAVTJE010000028.1, read as the reverse complement.
TGGCGGCGGCAAGCTCGTGCTCGGCCGCGGAGCCAATCGCTCGCTCCAGCGCGGCGCGGCGGAAAACCTGCGGCGTCTGCACCGCCCACAGTCGCGAGCGATCGAGCGTGCGCGTCACCGTGTGCCCGTCCTCGCCGACCTCCTTGATCGTGTCGGACACCGGGGCCGCGGCGACCACCGCGTCGGCGCCGGAGCGCTCGAGCTCGGCCAGCGCCCGCTCGAACAGCTCCGCTGGCGCAAGCGGACGGGCGGCATCGTGCACGATCACCGGATCGCCTTCACCCGCGGCCGCGAGAGCGTTGCGAACCGACTGCGAGCGCATGGTCCCGCCGGCCACGGCGTGGCACCCGTCGGGAGCCTGATCGAGATGATCGCCGGGCAGCGCGATCACGATCCGGTCGACGGCCTGCACCGCCCGCAGGGCGGCGACGCTCCATTCGAGCATCGGCTTGCCGGCAAGCGTGACGAGCGCCTTGGGCCGGCCGAACCCAAGGCGCTCTCCACGACCTGCGGCCACGATCAACGCGACCGCCACCGGCTTCCAGGTGCCGAACTACTTCGCGGCGACGGCCACCTTGCCGTTGCCATTGCCGTTGCCTGACTCGGTGAGCAGGCCATACAGATGCTCCTCAACCTCCTCCTCGTTCATCTCGAGCGCGTACATCAGCTCGGAGGCAAGGATCTTCTTCGCCCGGGTGAACATCTGCTTCTCACCGGTCGACAGGCCCTTCTGGGCTTCGCGGATGGCGAGGTTGCGAACGACCTCGGCCAGCTCGTAGATATCGCCCGTCTTGATCTTGTCGCGGTTGTGCTTGAACCGCCGGTTCCAGTTCTTGGGCATCTCGGAGCACTCGTCCTGCAGGACGGCGAGCACCTTCTTGACGGTCTCCTCGTCAATAACCCGCCGCAGCCCGGCCAGGGCGGCGTTTTCCGTCGGAACCATGACCGTCATGTCGTTGTGGAGGATCTTGATGGTCAGGTACTCCCGGCTTTCCCCGAGGACTTCCTTCTCCTCCTTGCGAAGCACTTTGCCTGCGCCGTGGTGGGGGTACACAACACTGTCGCCGATTTCGAACTCGATGTTCGCGACTTCGACAGCCTCGAGATCCTCGTCCAGGTGCTCTTCCATTAGCTCTGTGATGGTGTCCTCCTCTGTCCTGGCCGCCGGGGCGAGGGTCCGGCGCGCCGTTTCAACTACGTCTGCAGGTACCTGTCGACCAGGTTTATCTCCTGCTGGCGGCGAAGGCCCTCGCGGATGTCCTTCGCCCGGATCTCGCCGACGCCGTCGACGGTCTCCAGCTCGCCGTCAGTAGCGGCGAGTAGTCCCTCGAGGCCGCCGAACTCATCCACGATCCGCTGCACAACGAGCTTGGGCAATCGCGGTATGCGCCCGAGTATCCGGATCCCGCGTGGTGAGACGGGGTAGTCGAGGGTGTTGAGTTTCCGGTCGTAGCCGAGCAGCTCGGACAGACGACCGAAGTCGAGTAGATCCTGGTGCGGCAGGCGCACCAGTTGATCAAAGGCCGTGGCAAAGTTCTCGTCGGTGTCGTCGATCAGGTAATCGTGGACGAGCGCGGCCTTGTCGGCCGAGACGCCGACCATGGTTTCGTCGAGCTGCATCTCGATCAGGCGGCCCTCGGTGCCGAGCTCGACGATATAGCGCTCGATCTCCACCGCCATCCGCGTGACCAGCTCGGCGCGCTGGAGCACCGTCAGCACATCGTGAAGGGTCGCGCCGCCCTCGAACTCGAGCGCCGTCAGTCGGGTCGAGACCTGGTCGAGGCGGCTGCGGTACTTGTCAAGGGTGGCCAGTGCCTGGTTGGCCTTGGCCAGGACGACGGGAATGTCCTCGAGGATGTACTTGATCCCGTCGACGTAGAGCGACACCACCTCGCGCCGTTCGGAGATGGCGACGACGAGAGCGTCGGTTTGCTTGGAGACGCGCTCGGCCGTGCGGTGGCGCGTGCCCGTCTCGATCGTGAAGATCGTTGGGTCGGGGGTCAGCTGGACGTTGGCGGCGGCGATCTTGGTCGCGTTGGAGCTCAGGACCAGCGCGCCGTCCATCTTGGCCAGCTCATACAAGATCGCCGGCGAGTAGTCGAGCTCGAGCTTGATCCCACCCGAGAACAGGAAGCCGAGCTCGTCGGGGTCACCGATCACCATCAGGCCGCCGGTGTGCGCATCCTGGATGTTGTCGATGCCCTCGCGCAGCGCCGTGCCCGGAGCCACCATCTCGAGGGCCCTGACGATCCGGGACTCCTGTCGCGACTCGAGCTCCTCTTTGAGCTCTTCCCCGGAACGCGGCGGCATCACGGCCGAGTTTAGCCTGTATTGATGGGGGTTGACCCTCCCGGGCACCCCCGCGCTCTTCAAACCGCCTAGAGCTTCGATCTGCACCGGGCGCGAGGGGGTGCCCGGGAGGGATCAGCCGCCAATTACGCAGCCATGGCCCGCTGCGCGGTGTCCAACGCGCTTCGCAGCGCGGACGTCAGGGTCTTGTGGGCATCGGGTTCCAGCACGCCGGTGAGGCCGAACTTCTCGGCCTCGGCGAGGCGGCGGTCGGCGTGGCCGACGGTGCGGAGCTCGCCGGTCAGCCCGAGCTCACCGAAGCAGGCGAGCGGGCGGCCGCCGGCGCCGAGGAGCGCCGTGCGCTTGGCGGCGCTGGCCACGGCGAGGGCGACGGCCAGGTCGGCGCCGGGTTCGTCGGCGCGCACGCCACCGACCACATTCACGAACACGTCGGCGGCGCCGAGGCCGATGCCGGCATGGCGGCCGAGGACGGCGAGGACGAGGGCGACGCGGTTGCGGTCGAGGCCCGACACGACGCGCCGAGGCGGGACGAGCTCCGAGTTCGAGACCAGCGCCTGGACCTCGACGAGCAGCGGCCTCGAACCCTCCATCGCGCACAGTACGACGCTGCCCGGGGCGCCGGTGGCCTCACCGACGAAGCGCGCGGAGGCGTCGAGCACCTCGACAAGCCCGTGGTCGCGCATCTCGAACACGCCGGCCTCGTTGGTCGACCCGAAGCGATTCTTGATCGCCCGCACAGTGCGATAGGTTCGCTCGCGCTCGCCTTCGAACTGCAGCACGCAGTCGACCAGGTGCTCGAGCACGCGGGGTCCGGCCAGCGCTCCCTCCTTGGTCACGTGGCCGACCAGCAGGACGGCGATCCGCAGCGCCTTGGCAACGCGCATGATCTCGCCCGCCACCTCGCGCACCTGGGCCACCGAGCCGGCCGCGCTCGACAGATCGCTGCAGTGAAGCGTCTGCACTGAGTCGACCACGCAGACCTCGGGTCGCTCGCGCTCCAGCGTGGCCAGCACGGCACCGAGATCGGTTTCGGCGATCACGGGGATGCTCAGCGCCGCGGGTTCGCGGAGGCGCTCGGCCCGCAGCCGTATCTGGGCCGCCGACTCCTCGGCCGACACATACAGGCCGCTGCGTCCGGCCGCGACGAGATTGGCCAGCGCCATGGTCGTCAACGTCGACTTGCCGATGCCTGGAGCGCCCCCGATCAAGATCAGCGAGCCGGGGACGATCCCCCCGCCCAGCACGTTGTCGAGTTCGGCGATCCCCGTGCTCAGACGATCGTGCTCCCGGGCGGCGACGCTTCCCAGCGGGACCGGAGCGACGGGGGCAGCCCGGGAACGCCGCGCGGGAGCCCCGCCACGAGTCGGCGCCGCGGGCGCCCGAACCTCCTCGACGAGCGTGTTCCACTCGCCGCAGCCAGGGCATTGCCCGGCCCAGCGCGGCGTCTCGTGGCCGCAGGCCGAGCAGACATGGACGGTGGTGGCGCGAGGCATCCTGGCCAGCGTACGGCCTGGGCCCGACGCCATGATGGATTGCCACAGAGTTGTTAGCTCACCTGCGGATGGTCAGTCCCGCCGTGATCCGGAACCGGCCGGCGACGAGGGCGACCCGCAACTTCAAGGCGTGGCTGCCTGGCTTGACTGTCATTCGGACCGAACGCGCCCGCCGACCGACCCGGGTCCGGCGCGAGGTCTTGGCGCCCTGCGCCGAGAGCCGGGCCAGCACGCTCGAGCCCACGTGCAGCGTGAAGTGGCGGGCGTGCCCGCCGATGCTCTTCGGCCCTCGGAGGAGCAGGAACATCGGCCGCACGGCGAGGACACGGACGCGCACCGAGTCGCGGCCGACGCGACCTTCGGCGTCACGCGCCTCGAGCACGATGAGCTGGCGTCCGGTCGGTAGGTCCTGCGCCGCGATCCGGGGACCGTGACCGAGGATCCGCCTGCCCAGGCGCCAGGTCAGACGGCGCCCGGCCACGGCGTGCGCCGTCTCGTCAAAGGCCTGGCCGGTCAGGTTCAGCGCGGTATCGGCCCGGATCGTCACGCTGCGGACGGGCTCGACGATCGTTGCCACAGGAGGATTGCCGGCGGCACGGAAGACCCCAGAGAGTGCGCTGGTCGAATGGAAGCCGTCATTGACGGTAACCCGAACCCGCGCCCGCTGTGACCGAGTGAAGTACCGCGCGGGGAGCCGGACCGAGCTTCCGGGCTGTTCCAGCGCCACGGTTTTCCAGTTTCGGCCGCCATTGGCGGAGAACGCGACGTCAGCCGTCAGCTTGTCGCCGTCAGCATCATGCGCCTTCCAGCTGACCTCGACACCCTGGCCCGCGCGCACTCGAGCCCCCGCGCGGGGAGCGAGCACGCGGACGGTGGGGGCGTGGGCGCTGGCCGTGCGCTGTACCAGGAGTTTTCCGTTGTCCTCCAGGGCCACCGATGCGGCTCTGGCGGGTGCCGGCACGGCCGCGTCAATGATGTTCTGCGGGATCGCGGGCCCCGAGCCGGGATCGATGTGCGTGAAGCCGGACCTGACGCCGGTGTCTGAGAGCACGGTCCCCTTGGCATCCCTGACTACCAGGTGGAAGGGAGACTTGGCCGAGCTCTGAGCGCCGCCTGCGAGCGGGCGGACGTCGACGATCTCAGCCTGCTTTCCGATCAGCGCCGTAACCGCGAGGGCGGGGCCGGGAACCCCCGAGATGGCAGCAGGCGCCGGGCGATCAGCGGCGGCTGACCGCGCGCTGACGAGCCGGCTCCAGTTGACGGTCGAGATCCACGAGTCGTTGTCGGGCAGCGGCTGAGCACAGTACGACATGAGGTCGAACCACTGACCGACATACGCCGACAGCGGTCCCATCGCGCCGGGAGGCAAGCTGGTGCGGGGAGAGTTGCCAGGAGCGAGGACCGTGTTGGTCACACCCGGGGGTTCGATGAACGGTGCGCCGCCGGGACCGTGGAAGACGGGATCGAACCCGAAGCCCTGGATGTACCCGTGCTGGTCTGGCGGCCAGGGGGTTCCGACCTGGCCGTTCGAGCCCCCGCCGCAGTCGGCGCTCGCGTGCTGCAGACCTTCCATGTGGCCGAGCTCATGCGCCACCGAGGTCAGCGGCCGCTGCTCATTGACCACCGCAAACTGCTCGAATCGCAGCGGGCTGCAGCAGAACAACGTCGGCGCCGCGGTAACTCCGGCCACCCCGTTGTTGGCTATCCCGATGACGTTGCCGGGCGGGTTGTCGTCGCGAACAAGGTTCCCGACGATCCCCAGCAGAGCTCCCTGCTTGTCCGAGATCGAGGCGTCATTGATGATCGACGTGGCATCGATCTGCGCCTGATAGGGCACGAGCATCGCGATCGGGAACGGATAGGCCGCGCGCGCCGGATCGAAGATCGGGAACGGATCCGGGTTGGGGCTATGGCCGCCGCCGATCGTGTCGAAGATCCGCAGCGGGCTGACCAGCTGGGTCTGAATGGCCCGGAAGGTCACGCCTGTGACGTCGAAGGCGTCGTTGCCCTGACATCCAGCGCACTCGGTGATCTCGCTGGGCCGTGGATCGACCACGGCCTCAAAGCGCAGGGTCCCATGGATCATGCTCGCCGGGACGGCGAAGTTGTACGAGTTGGCCAGACTGCTTCGCTCGATGTTGCTCACCGCTCGGGTGCCGAGCGAGAGGTCGCGCGGACCGCCGTCGGGCAACAGCGGGCTGCCGGGAAGCTCGCCGTGGCTGTCGAATACGTGCAACACGGCGGGAACTCCTGCTACAACGCCGCCGGGACCACCTGACCTGGCCGCATTGGCGTAGAAGCGGACGAAGGTGGTGCGGTTGGACACCAGCTGCACACCGCTGTAGGCCGCCGACTGCGAGCGGCCGAAGCTCTGGGTGGCCAGCGGGATGCTCTGAATTCCCTGAGTGATCTCGAGGCCGTTGGCCTGGACATCGGTGCCCGGGGTCAGGACGGTCAGCGTGAACGATGTGGTGCGCGGCGCGCGTCCGACAGCGGGACCCGACGGGGTGCCGGTGATCGTGATCGTCGAGCTCCCGGGATTGGCACCCCGGCTGGCCGTGAGCCGGATCGGAACCGTATTCGAGCTGGTGGTGCCCCCCGATGGGAACGTCGCGGTGACTCCGCTGGGCAGGCCACTCACCGAGTATGTGATCGGCCCCGAGGACAACTGCAGGCGGGAGACCGTGACGGCGCGGTCGACGCTGTCGCCGGGCAGCACGGAGGCCGTCGCCGGCGGGTTCAGGCTGAAATCGGCGGGTGGCGGCGTGACCGGCGTGGCGGCGGTCACATCGTCGAGCCAGATCCGTTGCCCGTCTTGGCTCGCCGCCGAGGGATCGGTCGTGAGCAGCACCTTGGCGATCGTCGCGCTCGGGGCGGTGGCGGTCAGCTCCGTCCAGCCCGAGTTGCTGGCCGGAACGCCGATATAGGTGGCCCCGTTGCCGTCGACGCGGCTACCGCCGGCGTTGAAGGCGCGGAGCTGAAGCCGCGCCACGAGGCTCGTCGGGGTGGTGACGTTTCGGACCCAGACCGACACCGACTGCGCAACGGTCGGAAACGCCCAAAGCGCCGCCGGCCGGACTAGCTCGTCGGCGTCCGGCGCCTCCTGGAGGACGTGGGTTCCCGAGTGGGCCTGACCTGCGGCCACGACCCGAACCTCGGGCAGGAAGCTGGCCAACGCTCCACTACCGGCCAGGAAGGCGATCCCCGAGTACTGACCGGAGGCAGTGGTGCCGTCGGACAGCGGCGGCGACTCGAACGTGAACGTCGTGTCGGCACGCGCGAGCGCAGGCGCCACCGCCAGCACCGCCATCGCGGCGGCAAACCACAGCGCAGCCCTCCGCGCCGACGTCCCGGTGCTCAGCAGCTTCGACACAAGCTTCCCCCTCTTCGCTCGGGTTCCCCAACGAAATGACCAGGCCAGGCGAGCCTAATGCCAGCGGAAGGAGCTTCGCATCGGGGTGCCTCCCCTAGATTTGACCCCTCAGGTCGTCCTGGCGAGCCTGACCGCCTCGAGCGCATAGCTGAGACCGAAGCTCAGCTCGGCGCCGTTGCACCAGCAGCCCTGGGAGTGCTCGTTGAGTTCCTGCGAGCCGAGGTAGCCAAGCGGAGGCCTGGCCGAGGCAAACCCGAGCGCGGCCGTGAGCATCCGGCGACCCAGCTCACTCCAGCGCGAGCACCGCCGGCCATCGAGCTGGCGGCAGGCTGCCGCGAGGTGGAACAGTCCGGCCGCGGTGATGACCCCGGCCGACACATCGATGGGTGCCCCCGCCGGGGCGTCGTAGTCCCACCGCGGGATGCCGGAGGCGGGCAGGTGGCCGGACACGTAACGCGCGGTGCGCTCAGCCACGCGCAGCAGCGCCGGCCTGTGCAGCTCGGCCGCGGCGACGGCGAACCCGTACACGGCCCACCCCTGGCCGCGCGACCACGTGCTGCGCTCAGAGATGCCCTGGCGCGTCGCCTTCGAGACCACACGGCCCGTGGCCCGGCTGAAGTTGACGGCCTGGATCGTCGAGCCGTCGCGCCGCACCAGCAACGCGGCGACGCGCTGCGCATGGCGGGCCGCGACGCGCGCATATCTGGGGTTCCCCGTCACCTCCGTGGCCCAGGGCAGGATCGCGATGTTCATCATGCTGTCGACGATGGTGACCGCCCTGGGCCCGTGGGGTCCGGTGGGGATCGTGCCCGCCCCGGCGTTGGTGGCGGCCAGTTTGACCAGCTCGCCGGCGGCCGCTAGGACGCTGCGTCTCAGCCTGGAGCACACCGCAGTCCTGGCGGCGCCACCGGCACACAGCGCCGTGTACGCGTTCAGCGACGACTGGCCGTACATGAAGCCGACGTCGTGCGTCGGCGTGTGCTCGTAACCAAGGTGGCGCAGCGTGGCCGTCAGTGCCCAGCCCCTGAACGGTTGGCCGACCAGGGCCGCGGCCTGCCACAGCGCCCCGGGCCAGAAGCCGCTCGTCCAGTAGGTCGGCGGGCCGAGGTGAAGGTGATCACTCGCGTCGGCGCCGATCGGGAACTGGCCCGGCCCCAGCCGGGCGTGAAGTTCGGCCAGGCGATGCAGGAGCAGTCCGGCCGGCGTCGAGGTGATGATCAGGTCGTTCGCCGGTCCGACCGTGATCGCGCCCGCATGGGCGCCGGCGCGCTCGGCGTGTCGGCCGTCGGCGTCGTAGGACATCGCCCACCACGCGGGAAGCTGAAAGCGCGTCGTCCGCCGGACGTGCAGGCTGATCTGCACCCGGCCCAGGGCAGGCGTCGCCGCGGGTCGGGCCTGTGAGGTCGATCCACCGCAGCCGGCCAGCGCCGCCGCGACGAGCGCGGCGGCGGCAAGCAGGCACTTGTTACTCAGCGGGTGGCTCTTCCGGGGAGTCGCTCTGCGGCTCTGACTCCTCGGGGCCGTCGGTCGCCCCAACGCCAACCGGAGTCGGCTTGGGAGCGGGCTCGATGATCGACAGCCTGACCTCGGGCTCTGCGCTCGGGCTGCCGTCCTCGGGCATCGGCGTGGGTTCGACCATCACCGTGGATCCCGGGGGGACCTGCGAGCGCAGGACGAAGTCGGCCAGCGGGTCCTCGATGTAGCGCTGGATCGCTCGGCGCAGTGGCCGGGCGCCCATGGCCGGATCCCACCCCTTGTCCACCAGCATGTCCTTCGCCGGCTCGGACAGCTCGAGCTGGAGCTCGCGCTCGGCCATCGACTCGCGGATCCTCCGCAGGAGCAGCTCGACGATCTCCTTGATCTCTTCCTTGGCGAGCTTGTGGAAGACGATCACCTCATCGATCCGGTTCAGGAACTCGGGCCGGAAGACCTTCTTCAGCTCGCCCATGATCCGGTTCTTCATGTCGTCGTAGGTGATCCCGGTCTCGTCGTCGGAGACGGCAAAGCCGAGCGGCGTGTTGCGAGCGATCTCCGAGGCCCCGATGTTCGAGGTCATGATCACGATGCAGTGCCGGAAGTCAACCGTCCGGCCCTGCGCGTCCGTGAGACGCCCGTCCTCCAGGATCTGCAGGAGGATGTTGAACACGTCGGGGTGGGCCTTCTCGATCTCGTCGAGCAGGAGCACGCTGTAGGGCTTGCGGCGCACCGCCTCGGTGAGCTGCCCGCCCTCGTCGTAGCCGATGTAGCCGGGAGGCGACCCGACCAGACGCGAGACGGCGTGCTTCTCCATGTACTCGGACATGTCGATGCGGATCATCGTGTCCTCGTCGCCGAACAGGAACTCGGCCAGCGTCCGCGCCAGCTCGGTCTTGCCGACCCCGGAGGGGCCGAGGAAGATGAACGAGCCTGTCGGGCGTTTGGGGTCCTTGAGGCCAGCGCGCGAGCGGCGGATCGCCTTGGAGACGACCTCGATCGCCGGGTGCTGCCCGATGACGCGCTTGTGGAGCTCTTCCTCCATCCGCATCAGCTTCTGCGTCTCGGCCTCGGTGAGCTTGAACACCGGGATCCCGGTCCACATCGACACGATGTCGGCGATCTCCTCCTCGCCGATCGAAGGTCGCTCGGTCGACTCGCCGGCCTCCCACTGTTCGGCCAGCTCGCGCTTCTTCTGCGTGAGCCGCCGCTCCTGGTCACGGAGGTTGGCTGCCTTCTCGAACTCCTGGGCCTCGATCGCGGCCTCCTTGGCCCGGCGGGTCTCCTCGATCTCGTCCTCGAGCTCGCGGTACACCGGCGGTGAGGTCATCGACTTGATCCGCATCCGCGATGCCGCCTCGTCGATCAGATCGATCGCCTTGTCGGGCAGGAAGCGGTCGGAGATGTAGCGGTCAGCCAGATCGGCGGACGCTTCGAGGGCCTCGTCGGTGATGTTGACCTTGTGGTGCTGCTCATAGCGGTCGCGCAGGCCCTTGAGGATCTGGACCGTCTCCTCGGTGGTGGGCTGGTCGACGGTGATCTTCTGGAAGCGACGCTCCAGGGCGGAGTCGCGCTCGAGGTACTTGCGGTACTCCTCGAGCGTGGTCGCCCCGACCGTCTGCAGCTCGCCGCGGGCCAAGGCCGGCTTCAGGATGGAGGCCGCGTCGATCGCGCCCTCTGCCGCGCCGGCACCCACGAGGTTGTGCAGCTCATCGATGAAAAGGATGATGTCGCCGCGCTGGGTGATCTCCTTCATCACCTTCTTGAGGCGCTCCTCGAACTCGCCGCGGTACTTCGAGCCGGCCACCAGAGCGGCCAGGTCAAGCGTGTAGATCTGCTTGCCCTTGAGCAGCTCGGGCACGTCGGCGTTGGTGATCCGCTGGGCCAGGCCTTCGACCACCGCGGTCTTGCCCACGCCGGGCTCGCCGACCAGCACCGGGTTGTTCTTCGTGCGGCGCGAGAGGATCTGCATGATCCGCTCGATCTCGGTCTCGCGACCGACGACGGGATCCAGCTTGCCCTCGGAGGCGAGCTTGGTCAGGTTGCGCCCGAACTGATCGAGCAGCTTGGAGGACTTCTTGCCCTCGCCGGGACCGGCCTGGGCTCCCGATCCGCCCGAGCCCGAGCCGCGCTGGCGGCTGCCGGGTCCGGACAACATCCGGATCACCTCGTTGCGGATCTTCTCCGAGTCGGCGTCGAAGTCGAGCAGGATGCGAGCAGCGACTCCCTCGTTCTCGCGCACCAGGCCAAGCAGGATGTGCTCGGTCCCGATGTAGTTGTGGCCCAGGCTGAGCGCCTCACGAAGCGCCAGCTCGAGGACCTTCTTGGCACGAGGGGTGAAGGGAATCTGACCGGAGGTGACCTCTTCGCCGGAGCCGACGATCCGCACGACCTGCGCCCGCACACGCTCCACCGTGATGTCGAGCGACTCGAGCACCCGGGCCGCGAGCCCCTCCTCTTCGCGCAGGAGGCCGAGCAGAATGTGCTCGGTGCCGATGTAGTTGTGCTTGAGCGTGCGCGCCTCCTCCTGCGCCAGTACGACGACCTGGCGGGCTCGCTCTGTAAATCGCTCGAACATGGTTCTTCTCTCGGTCGGGCGGTACTCGGGGGCTTGGGTCGGTCGCGGGGTTTTCCTGGTCTTCTCCCTACGCTGCCAGAGTAGTCAAGTGAGATTGAGCGCCGGCTGCGAGGACGCCGAGCAAGCCGTCCTACCCATCTATTCGGCCTAGCTGCCGAATCGGATGAGCGGAATCGGTCTTTCTTCTCGGGCCATAAGCCAGTCTAGCAATGCGTGGGTAGCCCTTTTTTGGTCCCGTTTCGCGGTGTTTGCGCGTTTGAGGGTCGGATTGATGCTGTCGTTTTGATGAGTACAACGCCATGGAGCGGGCACAACTTCCCGCCCGCGGCGGCCCGCCCGCTCGCCTGCGCCTGGCGACCCGGCGGGTGCCGGTGGATGTGAAAGTCGGCCCCGCGGGCGTCAGTCGCGCATCGCCGGGAACAGCACGACCTCGCGAATCGACCGCGTCCCGGTCAACGCCATCACCAACCGATCGATGCCGATGCCGATGCCGCCGGTCGGGGGCATGCCGTGCTCGAGCGCACGGATGAAGGCCTCGTCGTAGGGCTGGGCCTCCTCGTCGCCGGCACCGGCGAGCGCGCGCTGCTCCTCGAAGCGCCGGCGCTGCTCGTCGGGGTCGTTGAGCTCCGTGAAGGCGTTGGCGAACTCCACCCCGCCGACGTAGGCCTCGAAGCGCTCGACCAACCGGGGATCCGTGCGGTGGCGCTTGGCGAACGGCGAGAGCTCGACCGGATAGTCGAGCAGGAAGGTGGGCTCGATCAGGGTCGGCTCGACGTGCTTGGATACCAGCTCGTCGACGAGCTGGGGCCAGGTGTCCTCATCGGGGGCGTTGAAGCCGCGAGACCGCATCGCCTCGGCGAGCGCGTCGCGCTCGTGCAACTCGAGCACGTCGATCCCCGTTCGCGACAGGATCGCCGAAACAAGCGTCTCGCGCCGCCATGGCGCGTCGAAGTCGACGTTCCCGGAATAGTCGATCGCGGCAGCGACGTATGCCACGAGCTGCTCGCATCGCGCCGCCACGTCGAGGTAGTCGGCGTAGGCCTCGTACCACTCGATCATCGTGAACTCGGGGTTGTGCGTCGAGTCGACGCCCTCGTTGCGGAAGTCCTTGCCGAGCTCGTAGACCCGCTCGAGCCCGCCGACGATCAGCCGCTTCAGGTACAGCTCGGTGGCGATGCGCAGGTAGAACTCGCGATCCAGCGCGTTGTGGTGGGTGGTGAAGGGGCGCGCCGCGGCGCCGCCGTAGAGCGGCTGCAGCACCGGGGTCTCGACCTCGACGAACCCGCGCTCGTCGAGGAACCGCCGCACGGCCGAGATCACGCGAGCCCGGACCACGAACAGGTCGCGAACCTCGGGGTTGGCGATCAGATCGAGCTCGCGGTGGCGAAAGCGTGTCTCCACGTCGGTCAGGCCGTGGTGCTTGTCGGGCGGCGGGCGCAGCGACTTGGCCAGGAGCGTCCACCCGGTCACCCGGAGCGTGAGCTCACCGCGGCGCGATACGAACGCGACGCCATCGATCCCGATGAGGTCGCCGAGGTCGAGGCCAAGAAGCTGCTCCAGGCCGAGAGCCCCGAGCTCGTCGACACGAGCCTGAAGCTGAATTCGCCCCGAGCGGTCGGCGAGATCGAGGAAAGCCATCTTGCCCTGGCCCCGGCGGGCGGCGAGCCTCCCGGCCACGCGGTGCGCGACCCCGGTCTCTTCGCCGGCGCCCAACCCCTCGTGGGCGGCACGCACCGACACCACCGGCTCAACGCCGTCGAACTCGTGCGGAAACGGCTCGATCCCGGCGGCGCGCAACGCCCCGAGCTTCGCGCGCCGCGCTGCCAGCAGCTCGGATTCGTCGCCGCCGTCACTCATTTGAGCGAAAGCTACTTAACGACGTCGATCTTGGTGATCTTCAGCTTGCGCTCGCCCTTGGGCGTGGAGAAGATGACCTCTTCACCGCGCTTGCGGCCGAGCAGAGCCCTGCCGATCGGCGACTCGTTGGAGAGCCTCATCTCGGTTGGGGCGGCCTCGGCCGACCCGACGATCGTGTACTTGGTCGATTTGCCGGACTCGTCCTTGACATGGACGATCGAACCGACGCGCACTAGGTCGGTGCCGAGGTCGGTGGCGTCGATCACGGTTGCCGAACGAAGCTTGTCCTCCAGCTGAGCGATCCGCGCCTCGAGCATCGCCTGCTCGTTCTTGGCGTCGTCGTACTCAGCGTTCTCGGAGATGTCACCGAACTCGCGTGCCTCCTTGATGCGCGCGGCGACCTCGCGGCGACGGGTGGTCGAGAGGTACTCGAGCTCGGCCTTGAGGTTGGTCAACCCGTCGGGAGTGAGAATGACATCCTTGGGCATGCGTAAAGACCTATGTCTGGGGCGTTTGGACGAGAAAAAACCCGCTTGTAGCAGCGGGATAACACGCAAAACCTGCCGGCGTGGGCGGATGAGTATAGACGCCTCAGCGCGGGAGCTTAAAAACTTCCGGCCGGCCGATATTGCCGGCGGCATCGATCGCTCGAACGGCGACGTATCGCGACAGACCGCGGGGAAGCTTGATCGACTGCTTGGCGCCGGCCCTGGCCGGCACGAGCTTGAGTCCGAGATGGCGGGCGTGCGTGAACCCCGGTGCGGTGATCGGCCGGCTCGAGGTCACGAATTGGTAGTGACTCGCCCTGCCGCACAGAACGTCGCCGCCGGGCGCTGTGAAGTGCAGTGTGCGCGTCACGGAGCGCCGGTGGGCGTGGCGGTCGATGACGGTCACGATGCGCCCGTTCATCGGGCGCCCGGGCGGGACGGCGTCGCGCGTGTAATCGCCTGAGTTGGCATCGTCGTGGTGGAAGCGGGGCGAGGAGCTCGGCGAGCAGGCCGAGGCAGGCGTCTTGTACACCGACAGCTCGCCCGAGCGGGTGATGGAGACAACATCCTTGCGGGCGCTCCGCGAAGTGTCGAGCGTGCCGAACGACCCCAGGGTCGGGGTGGCCACGATCCAGTCGCCGGTCAGCTTCGGCCACGCCCCGCTGGCGGGGTGGCCGCCGGCGCTGAACGCGGCCAGATCGAGCGATGAGCTCCCGCCGATCACCTGCTGACCGTGCCCGGGGACGATCTGCCCGATGGCCTGACCGGTGAGGAACTGCAGGTCATCGACCGGGGCGGGGAAGCCGGGCAGGTACTGCGCGGTGGGCAGGGACGGATCCCATGCGCCGATGAAGTCCTGACCGCCCTGGTACTCGGGCGCCGCCACGTCGAGAGCCCGGATTAGCCCGCTGTTGGGGGCGAAGAAGTCGATCGTGTGCCCGTCGAGCGAGCCGAAGGCCGGGTAGCCGAGGGCGGCATAGGTGGGGCTGTCGTACTTGCCGGCGCTGAGGCCGAAGTCGGTCTGCAGCGTGTTGTCCGCGCCCCCCGTCTGTCCATAGCACGAGCTGCCGTTGCCGTTGAGGATGTAGGCCGGTCCGGCGTCGGGGGTCACGCCGATCTTCATCCCCTGACCGCCCGAGGGGCAGCGGATCGGGGCCACGACCGGCGACCCATTGACCCCCTCCCCCACGTCGGGGAGCAACCCGGCGTCGATGATGCCGATCTTGACCGGCCATCCGGGGAGGAACGGATTACCCGCGCGCGTGCCGTTGTGCCTGATCGCATATACGCGCCCGTTGGCCTCGCTGAACAACCCCGCCTTGCCGAGTGACGAGGTCAGCAGCGAGTTGGTCGGGCTGATGTTGATCGGGCCCTCATCGCCGCTGTTCACCGGGTACTCCTCGTTGCTCCCGACGATGATCTCGGGGTGGCCGTCGTGGTTGATGTCCGCCACGGCCGGGGTGTCGATGATCTTGCCCTGGTCCTCGTCGAGCCCGGGGCTGGCGTCGACGTTCTTGAATGTGATGTGCCCCGTGACGGGATTGACCGCCGCGACCTTGTCGGGGTCGGCCACCAGCACCGGGAAGCCCGCCACGGGTCGCCCGTCGGCGTGCCAGGCGTAGACGTGGCGATCCTCGCCCGCCGCGATCACATCCATCCCATGGCCGTCGAGGTCGGCGAGCACCGGAGCGCTCAGGAACCCGGGCTCGACGCGATCGCGGACGCCGTTTCGGACCGTGTGGAACGGCGTCAGCGGCGCGCCCGAGAAGTGCGGGTTGGAGTGCTGGTGGAACACGAGGTGGCCCTGCTGGTCCCAGGCGTACACGTTGCCGAGGTCGTCGTCGGCGACGACCTCCATGCGCCCGTCTCCGAACAGATCCCCGGCCGCGAGTGCTCCCAGCACGGCGGCGTAGTGGCCGGTGCCGACACCGCCCGGACCGTAGGCGCGCTCGCCCAGGTGCAACGGGAGCGAGACGGTGTGGACGGGCCAGCCCGGAAGCTCGCGCCCGTCGCGGCGATACGCGTGGAGCCAGCCGTCCGAGGTCGCAACGACCAGCTCGTTGCGATTGTCGCCGTCCAGGTCGACCAGCAGCGGCGAGGAGACCCCGTCGCCGCCCAGGTCGATGGGGAAGCCGGGCAGCAGCTGGGCGTCGCGGTGCAGGAACAGCTGGCGGCGATCCTCGCCGCTCATCGGCTTGCCGCTGGCGGTGGTGACGAGAACGCGGACGGTGAACGCGTAGCGCAGTGTGTTGGGACGCCCGCTGGCGTCCTGGGGGCCCAGGTTGCCGGTGAAGCCCTGGGGCGGGAACAGCGCCTTGAGCCTGGCGATGTTGATCGTTCCCAGCGCGCCGTTGAAGGGATGCGAGTGAACGGTCGTGCCGTTGCAGTAGCTCGAGAGCAACCGATGGAAGTCGGCCGCGTTGTTGGGCTCGCCGCCGGGCGCCACGTCGACCTCACAGCGGTAGGGCACGCGCGCGTCCACGTATCCCTGCACCGGCACCGAGGCCAGCGCCGGGTTGACCTGGGCGAACCAGTCGGGGCCCGTGATCTCCGCCTCGGGCGGGATCGTGCCGTTGAAAGCCGCGGCCACGGCCTTGTCGGCGTTGAGCCGCCCGTAGCCGTAGAACTCGTCATAGCCCTTGCGCGCCGGGTAGCGCGTGCTGTGGGGCAGCGGCCCGATCACGCCTCCGTTCTGATCCGGAGCGAAGGTGATCTGGCGGTTGGGGTCGGTGCACGAGGCCGCCCGGTGGGCGCACGACGACTCGGGCTGATGGGCGAAGTTGACGTCATCGGTCTGACCGCTGCCGTCGTCGGCCGGCGCGCGGGCGCCGACGTCTCCCGAGGCCATCAGCTGGCGGACCTCGTTGGCGGTGATGACGCAGGGCGAGCCGTTGACGCGGCGGCAGTCGGTGCTCGGAGCGAGGCGATGGGCGTGCACGGCGTCCTCGGCCGCGCTGTAGATCAGTCCTGCGACGCCGGCGCTCTTGCCGGTGGCCTCCGATGAGCAGGAGCTGCTCGGCACCGACAGCGTGATCCGGGTCCCGAAGTTCGTGCAGCCGTTGAGCTGGAGGTAGGACGGCTGTGAGGAGGTGAACGTCGAGTCGTACTTGGTCACCGAGTTGACGACGATCGTGTCGGGCAGCGAGCCGGGCGCGTTGTGGTGCTCAGCCGCTTCATCGGCTGCCGAGGCAATCACGGTGACGCCGTGGTGGTAGGCGTACTCAATCGCCTGCCGCGCGAACCGCGGCGCGTTGAGCGATCCCAGTGCCTCCTGGATCACATCGGCGCCGTTGTCGGTGGCGTACACCGCCGCCTGCGCGAACCGGTTGGCGTCGGCCACGAAGGATTCGCCCACTCGGAGCGGCTCGACCATGCAGTTCGGGCACGACCCCAGGTCGCCACCGTTGTTGGCCTCGGCGTTCGAATCCCTGGCTTCCCCCGTGCCATGCCCGTACTGGACGTCGTCATAGGGATCGTTGTTGTTGTCGAGGAAGTTCCACCCCGCGATGTCGTTGGCGAACCCGTTGTGGTCGTGGTCGACCCCGTCGGTGAAGGCCAGGATCAGGTCCTCAGGAGTCAGGAACCCGGACGGACCATGGCGCAGCGCGTTGCGCGGACTCCCGCCCCGGACGACAGCGGCGACGCGCGAGTCGCACGCATAGTCGAGCACGTTGAAAACGCCGTCGTTGTTGACGTCGTAGTTGCCGCGCGGGTTGTAGTCGCCGCCCGCGGCGCTCCGGTACTTGGAGCAGTCGACCCCGGTCACGAGCGGCGTGAGGAGGTCGTGGCGCGGCGCCGGCAGCTCGCCCTGGTTGAGGTGGATCTTGTCTCGCAGGTCCGTCATCGCGCTGAGGTCGTTCCATTCGATCCCCGAGTCAAGGACATCGATGAGCACGTCGGGGCGACCCGTCGTCACCTCCCATGCCGTGTGCACGGTCCCGTGGGCGCAGGACCCCGCGGGCTGGACGAGCTGGCTGTCGACCAGGCTCATCCCCCGGATCCCGCACAGCTCATCGGACTGGAGGTTGACCTTGGCCGTCAGCGGATTGGCGGACGGAGGATCGGGGGTGGCGGCGAACTTCCAGTCGTCGCTCTCACTGAAGTCGTTGGGAGTGACGCCCGGGGCCAGCCTGAACGTGTCCGGGTTGTGCGGGTTTGCCCCCGGGGCGTAGGGAAAGTCCGCGCGTGCCACCGAGGTCACCCAGGCTCCGCACAGGAGCGCCACGGCGCACAGCAGCAACGCCCGTCTCATTGGGCGTTGGGAAACACGTCCAGCCAAACCCGGCGGCCCTTCGAGTTGAAGTAGCCGCGTGTATCGCGATCGACGTGGCGCTGGGGCATGCCGCTGAGCGACATCCACGCCACCGGATGAACGGTCCTGCCGCTGGCCAGCCTGACGGCCACCGCGCCGCCCTTGGCCGCGGTGAAGGTCGTGTCGACATCGCACTTGATCTCGGGGCCGCCGAGCGGGTCGCGCGAGAGCTTTCCGCCTGGTAGCACGTAGCGACCGCGCATGATCGTCTCCCGGGCGCCTCCGTGGAGGTCCAGCAGACGCACGAGCGCGTCGCCGACGATGTTGGCGGTGTTGGCGCTCACCGACTCGGAGTCATCGGAGTGCCCGCAGCCGAAGCGGTCGGTGTCGGACGGATCGAGGTTCGAGCCGGACGGGATCCCCACCGCGTTGCCGCTGGGGAACATGTAGCCGAGCATGTCCTCGGCCAGCCCGTCGATGAAGCGGAACCGCGCGTGCATGTGCGGGATCGGCCAGGGTGGCAGCGGATCGGACGGCGTCTGCATGTCCTGTGGGCCGAGGAAGCCGCGCAGGAAGGTGAACGGGAACACCTCGCCGGGTACCGAGATGAACTCGCCGTCCCCGATCTGGAAGGCCGCCACGTCCGACTTCAACGCGGTGCCCGACGACGCTCCGTTGGGCGCCACCGGCGACGCCCTGGTGCAGTTGCTGTTGTAGCCGGGCCGGTTTGCGAATACCCCCACGGCGGCCCCGAGCTTGAACAGGATGTTGTCCAGAGGCACGCAGATGCTCGCGCGCTGGCCCCAGATCGTGTTCGTCGTCGAGTAGCTGTAGGAACCGGCGCGCAGCGCCTTCACGATCGACCCGGCCATGTCGACGCCGAACGCCTTGGTCTCGCCGGTGTAGCCGACCGGCACGTGCTCGGTACCGGCCGCATCGGTCCCCGAGCCGACCTTGAACAGCGTGCGGCAGCCGGCCGGGTGCGAGGCGTCGATGAATTCCTGCGGGATCCGAGAGATCGCGCGCGAGTAGACCTCGGGACTCTCGTTGGAGCCCACGGAGCCGGCCATCTCGATGGCCACCCCGCCGAGCTGGCGCTGGATCTGGGCGCGGAAGAAGTTGATCCAGTCCGAGGAGACCCAGTTGTTCTGGGCGTCGAGTTGCGGCGTGCCCCCGTTGAAGCCCAGGGTCTCGGCGTGCTGGCTCACGCTGGCCAGCGTGACGAGCGCCTTGCCGCGACCGTTGACCGCCTCCAGCACCGGCATGTGCTGGTCGTCGACGAACGGATAGGAGGACCAGCATTGCCGGACGTTGTTCGGCTCGAGAACCTCCGTATAGCGGATCTTGGCCGGATGCAGGGCCCGGTAGGCGCGCTCGATGGCAAGGGCGCTCTGATTGACCATGTAGCGGACCCAGTAGTTGTTGACGCCCGACGTGGTCTGCGAGACGCCGCCGAGACCGAGGCTGTCCGGCGCGGACTCGTCGTGGGTGGCGGAGATGAAGATCCCGTTGAGGCGGATGCCGGCCGCGCGGACCTTGGCGCGGATCTGGGCCTGGTAGACGTTGAACAGTCCCTCCTGGTCGAGCACCTCGACGGCGATCTTCTGCTTGCCATTGCTCACCACCATCGCCCGCGCCGTCACCGGGTCGGCGACGTGGTCGAAGTAGCGCGGCGTGTTG
Organism: uncultured Solirubrobacterales bacterium; assembly: GCA_963734775.1. Lineage (GTDB taxonomy): Bacteria > Actinomycetota > Thermoleophilia > Solirubrobacterales > Solirubrobacteraceae > Palsa-465. The sequence continues at coordinate 383,732 of CAVTJE010000028.1, read as the reverse complement.
TCTCCCCCGCCGAGCAGGTTGCCGTCCCAGCGGCCGTTGTGGTTGCAGTCGAGGTAGGGCTCGCCGGGGTCGTAGTGGCCGTTGTGGTTGGTGTCGGTGTAGGGCTCGATGAAGGCGAACGGGCGAGGCCCGGTGAAGGCCGACGAGCCCGGGCACAGGGCCGGGTCGTGGGCGATGCGCCTGGGCGGGGTGATGCTCTGGACCGCGGCGCCGACCCGGAAGCTCGCCGCAGCGTGCCGCTTGTAGTGGCCGTGGTACCCGCCGGCGGGCGAGAACAGCAGGCTCAGCGCGGCGAGGAGCTTAGCCGTGAGCATGGCCCACGATCTGATCGGCCTGTTGGAAGGTCGGGCGGTTGACCCATTCGATCAGCGGCTGGGTGATGGCCCCGATGGCGCGGAACTGGATCGAGTCCGAGCACATCTGATCACCGGCCTTGCAGACCCCGTCGGCAGGGTAAACCTGCTGCGGTGACTGCGCGATCGCGGCCGCCAGCGAGGTCTCGAGCGCGGCGCGGCACGCCCTGATGGAACCGCGTCCACAGTAGATGCGATTCAGCGGGCCCCGAACCCGAAGGCGCAGTGTTGAGCGCAGGTCCTTCTGCACGATGCCGTAGAAGCCTACGTCAAATGCCGATCCGAGGTGGTCTCCACTCGTCCCGTGGCCAGGTTCGTCGTTGATCGGGAAGTCACTCTCGATCTGCGAGACCAGCGAGGAGCCGAGCACGGGCTGGAGCTCGGCCCTGACCAGACGCGGCCACCAGGCGTCCATGAGCCGCACGGCGTCGCTCTGCTGATAGTCACCCGAGGCTCCGGGATGGGCCCGGTTGATGCGGTGAGCGCCGCTCGCCACCCAGGCGTGCAGCTTGTCCACGGCGGCGGCCAGCGCAGGGTTGCGGGGGTGGCCGATGATCCGCAGCGCGTAGGGGAGAACCTCGACGCCGCGGAGGTCCTGCGTGCCGGCGTTGCCCATTGCGTTGATCAGATCGGTCAGGCTCAGCCTGCCGCGGCCGCGCGTGAGGTAGTGCTTGATGTTGTTGTCGAGGAGCTGGGAGCGGTAGATCGACGCGTACTCCTGGCCCGTCGCGGTGTCGTTGTACCCGGGCGCCTGCTTGTTGTTCCAGCTCGTCAGGTACGACTGATCGACGACCTGTGGGTGGGCGCGCTGAGGCGTCTGGCGCTCGGTCAGACTCGACGGCGACACGGCCGCGGCGCCGTGGTAGCCGCGCCAGGCGTCGCTCGCCCAGCTCGGGAACAGCGGGTCGGTGTGCGGAGCGCGGACGGGATTGAGCCCCGAGTTGAAGTAGGCGATGTGCTTGCTGTTGGCGTAGAACCAGTTGAACGTGTACCCGACCTTGTCGGCGGAACGGAAGAAGTCCTGCGGGGTGCGCATCGCCGAGGGCGTGTTGAACAGATAGAAGCCGGCCACCGAGTCGAGCTCGTGCATGTAGGTCGAGCGGAGATTGGTGTAGGCCACCGGCCGGCCGTGGATACGGGCCCGGGCGATGACGATGCCGAAGGCCGTGCGTTGGGTCTGCATGCTGATCGAGCCAGGCGGTGTGCTGTCGGCCAGGTTGGGCGTCCAGCTCTCTGATCGCGTCAGCGTCTGCATCTGCACACACTGTCCGCGCAGGCGGTAGAAGTTCGACTGCGTCGACACCGGCCCGCCGGCGGGATTGCACAGCGGGACGGCGAACGTGTCGATGATGTTCTGCCCCGAGGAGGTTGCCGACCACGCGTAGTTGCGCCCATGGCCGAGCTCGACGTAGAGGTTGGTCCCGGGGAAGCTCGCGCCATCGGCGTCGATCCCCGGCCCGTGGATGTCCTCCTCCATGAGAATCTGCGGGGTGAAGTAGGACACCTGGGGCCCCATCACCACGACCGGATGGCTGCCGGCGCTGTGGGCGGCGCTGACCAGCAGGGCGTTGGACATGTCGGGCGGGAAGGCGAGCAGCCCGGGCCCGGCGTTGGCCGACGGACCGAGGCCGGCGCCGATCGGCGCCGTCTTGGCGCGCCGAGGCTGCTTCGCCGTGGTGTCGGTGGCCAGGCCCAGCTTGGGCGGGCCGCCGGCGACGACGTGGTTGACGAAGTGGACCGACCCTGGGTCGGGCATGGCCAGCGTGGCCCTCACTTTGCGGCTCGGCGCAGGCAGCACCTCGTAGGGGAATTTGTGCCCGTGGACCGTCGTGGGCGCCTCGGGGTCGGACGGATCGACGAAGCTCATGAGCGTGCCGAAGCCCGAATGGTCCTCGGCCGGCTTGGTCTTGCCACGCTTCGTCGCCACCAGTGTCGGCGAGCCGAGCACATTCCGGTGCTCCTGCCCGAAGCGCTTCTCGAGCTGCTCGTAGAGCACGGCGTTGTTCAGCTGATCGCCGCCCCCGTTGCCGAAGATGCCGCCGACCAGGGCGGCGATCGAGACCAGGTCCTCCAGGCTGAACGGCTCCGGGACCTTCCCCAGCGCCACGTACTCCCCGGGCAGCAGGCTGGCGGTGAAGAGCGGGTTCTTGGCCTTGGCGATGTAGGCGTTGATTCCGTCGACGTAGTTGCTGGCGTCGGTATAGACCTCCGCCGCATACGGTGAGTGCGTGAGCCCGTAGTGGACCTGGTTGACCAGATCCTGCTGGGTATACGGCTCGCTGTCCCACACGCTTTCGTCCATCCCGACGTTCGATCCGCCGGCGAACGAGGCGAGGTCGCCTTGGCCCGCGTGGCGGAGCGCGTCGATGAAGAACAGGCGGTCCTCGGCCGTGGCGTAGCCGATCCCGAACTCGAGAGCCGCGCGGGTCTGCCCGTAGATGTGCGGGACGCCGAACTGCTTGTCGCGAACGATCACCACGCCTTTCTCGGGGCTCTCCGTGTTGGCGACGTCGCCGGGCTTGACCCCAAACGTCGCGTCCTTGAAGTAGTTGCCGACCTGCCCCGCAGTGATGTTCGGCGCCGCCGTGGTCAGCCGCGAATACATCCCAAGCTGGTCGTTGTTGTGGGGCGGCCGGGTGTTGTGGTTGAGCTCATAGGCCGCCAGCTGACTGACGGTGACGAGCCCGTTGGTCCCCGGCGGGAGGATGTTGCGAAAGCCGCCGGCGTCATTCATGCCATAAGGCTGCACCGGTCCGGCCCCCAACGCGCCGGCGGGGCATGCGGCACCGAGAGCGGCGAGCACGGCGACCACGCACACACCGCTTGCACGAACCAAGCCTGAGATCGGGCGCAAATTTCTCCTCCGTGTCAACCCCGTAGCCGGAGCACCGCCGCACCCTACTAGCCATGGTGTCGATAGCGCGCAGGTTGGCTGGGGCGCCGGCGCGGGCGGGCGGGCGGGCGGCGCGCGCCGCGCGCTGCGCTGCGCTGCGTCAACGTGAAAGTCGACTCGCGCCATCGGGCCAGTTTCACTTTGACGGCGCCCACGGCCGTAAAGGTGAAACTCGCCCCCTCGGGTCCCGCGAGTTTCACGTTGACGCCTAGGCTACACCCGCCACCACGCCGCCCCACAGCAACTCTCGGGCGCCGGCAAGCGTCGGGGTCTGCTGCAGAGCCGCCTGCAACCGCTTGTCGCCACCGAGCCGGTCGACATACCACGGGTAGAACTTGCGCAGATAGCGCCCCGCGCGCTCCTCCCCCAGGTGCTCGACAGCCCGCTCCATCACCCAGTCGACCTCGGTGAGGATCTCCTCCCGCGTGGGCTCAGATGTGCGTCGGCCGAGCAGCTGCTCGAACAGCCAGGGGTTGCCGAGCGACCCGCGGGCGAGCAGCACGCCGTCCGCGCCCGTTCGCAGGAACGCTTCGCGGGCCGCCGCCTCGGTGTGCAGCCCGCCCGAGATGAGGATCGGCACGGGCAGCTCCTGCACCAACCGAGCGGCCAGGTCGTAGTCGGGCTTGCCGCTGTGGCGCTGAGAAGCGTGGCGCGGGTGGATCGCCAGCCCCGCCACCCCGGCCTCGTCGACCAGTCGCCGCGCCACCAACACGCCGCTCTCATCGCCTGCGGAGACCCCGGTCCGCAGCTTGACGGTCACCGGCAGCCCGCTGCCGCGCGCGGCGGCCTGGGCCAGTGCGACGGCGCGCGCCGGCTCGAGCAGCAGCGCCGCGCCCGCGCCCGTCTTGCAGACCTTGGGCACCGGACAACCCATGTTGATGTCGATCAGGTCGGCGCCGGCCGCGGCCACGCGCTCGGCCGCCGAGGCCATCACATCGGGGTCGGACCCGAAGAGCTGGATCGAGACGGGATGCTCGTCGGGGTGGATCCGCAGCAACTCGCGGCACGTCCGCTCGTTGCGGTAGTGAACGGCAAAGCTAGAGACCATCTCCGACACGGCCAGGCCGGCGCCGTAGCGCTTGGCCTGGAGGCGCACGAACCAGTTGCCGATCCCGGCCAGGGGGGCGAGCACCACGCGGTTGGGGATCATCACCCCACCGAGCCGCCAGCTGTCGCCGAGAGTCTTGTTCACGGTGATTCATGGTACGAATCCAGGCATGGACCTCGGTCCCCTCATCAAACCTTGGAGCGAGGCGGCGTTGGGTCAGGTGCCGGGGGTGGAGCTGTTCGACGTGCACACGCACATCGGCCAAAATGACCCCGACGGGTTCAAGCAGACCCCGGCCGAGCTGATCGAGTCACTCGAGTTCGCCGACGCGCGCGGGGCGTTCGTGTTCCCCATGCACGAGCCCGATGGCTATCCGCCCGCCAATGACTTCGTCATGCAGGCTGCCCGCGACTCGGGTGGGAAGCTGCTCGCCTTCTGCCGCGTCGACCCCCACGACAGCCCGGTGGCCGAGGCCGAGCGCTGTCTGGACGCCGGTGCCAACGGGATCAAGCTCCACCCGCGCGCGGAGAACTTCACGCTCGACCATCCCCACGTCCGCGAACTGGTCGCGCTGGCGCACGAGCGCCGGCTCCCCGTGCTGGTCCACGCCGGCCGCGGGATCCCGGCGCTCGGGTTGCATGCCGTCCAACTCGTCGAGGCCTTTCCCGACGCCCGCTTAATCCTCGCCCACGCGGGCATCTGTGACCTGTCGTGGATCTGGAGGGTCGCGCCCGACTACCCCAACCTGCTGTTCGACACGGCGTGGTGGATGCCGGCCGACCTTCAGACGCTGTTCGCGCTCGTCCCCCCGGGGCAGATTCTCTTCGCCAGCGACGCCCCCTATGGCGGCACGGCGATGTCGGCGGCGTTCCAGGTCCGAGCCGCGCTGCAGGTCGGACTCTCACCCGAGCAGATTCGCCTGATCACCTCCGAGCAAGCCGTGCACCTGGCCCGCGCCGAACCTCTGGAGCAGGCCGGGCCGGCCGTGGGCGAGCGCGAGCAGGCTTCCCACGTTCTGCTCGACCGCGTGGCCGCCTTCCTCATGCTCGGCGCGATCGCCTCGATGCGGGGTAATGAGCAGGGCGCCGAGATGCTGGCCCTGGCCCGCCTGTCGTGTGACGTCCCGGAGGAGATCGACGACGCGCCCGTGTTCGCCGCTATCCGGCACCTCCTCGACATCCATGACCAGCTCGAGGCCGAGGACCCCAAGGATCGCCGGCGCATCGCCTTCCTCATCCTCGCCTCGACCGCCGCGCGCACCCCCGACGTCCCCGTTCCCGCCCTCGTCGCCTGACGCGAGCGGCACGTCAGCTCTGGTTGCGCTCCCAGATCAACCGCAACCCGAACAGCGTGAGGAAATCGTCGACCTCGTCGATCGTCGCGCGGGTGAACGGCACCACCGCCCCGGCCAGGCCGCCGGTGGCGATCACGGTGATCGAGTCACCGAGCTCGGCGCGCAGGCGCTGGACGATCCCCTCGACCTGGCCGGCGAAGCCGTAGACGATGCCGCTGCGGACTGCCTCGACGGTCGACTTGCCGATCAGCGCCCGGGGCGGTGCCAGCTCGACCTTGGGCAGCTTGGCGGCGCGCTCGTATAGCGCCTCGATTGAGATCTCGGCCCCGGGGGTGATGATCCCCCCCAGGTACTCGCCGGCCTCCGACACCACGTCGTAGGTGATGGCCGTGCCGAAGTCGACGACCACGCAGCTGCCCTTCACGCGATCGTAGGCGGCGACCGAGTTGACCAGGCGGTCGGCCCCTACCTCGCGCGGGTTGTCGATGCGGATCGGCATCCCGGTCTTGATCGACGGGCCGACCTCGAGCATGTCGTGGCCCAGGTAGCGGTGGGCCATCTGCGTCCATTGCGCGTACAGCTGGGGCACGGTCGAGGAGACGATCGAGCCGTCGACGGCGTCGAACGACAGGCCGCGGAGCGCGAGCAGGTTTGACAGCGCCGCCCCAAGCTCGTCTCCGGTCGACTCGCGGACGGTGGCGAAGCGCCAGTGCTCGGCGACCTCCGTCTGGCCCTTGACATACAGACCGAAGTGCGTCTGGGTATTGCCGACGTCGACGACAAGGAGCATGGGCGGGGATTATTGCTCTCAGACCAGCGGCGGGCCGACGAGCCGCACGTCCTGGTCCGGGCCCAGCGCGGCCAGCGCGTCGGCCAGCCGACCCTTGCCTGGAGCGACCAGTTGCGGATCGAGTTCGAGCAGCGGGATGAGGACGAAGCGGCGCGAGACCACCTCGGCGTGGGGCAGGATGAGGCGGGTCGACTCGTACTGCATCGAACCCAGGAGCAGCAGATCGACGTCGATCACCCGCGGGCCGTGGCGCGCCCCGCCCGCGTCGCGTCCCACCAGCTGCTCGGTCTCCTTGCAGGCATCGAGCAGGTCCTCGGGCCCGAATGGGCTGAGGATCCGCACGCACGCGTTGAGAAAGTCAGGCTGGTCGAGAACCAGCCCGACCGGCTCGGTTTCGTACACCGAGGATGAGGCGGTGATGTCGATCCCGGTGGCGCCGAGCGTTTGCACCGCCGCCAGAAGATTCGCGCGGCGCTCGCCGACGTTCGAACCCAAGCCGAGGTAACCCAGGAAGGGCTCGGCGCTCACTCGGCCTCGCGCCACACCTCGACCGACACCTCGCTGACGGGGAACGCCAGTGGCGGCTCGGGTTTGGCCGCCTTCACCCACACCGCGAGGGCGTCGTACTGATCGATCAGCCGGTCGGCGATCGCTGCACACAGCCGCTCCAGGGTCTTGTACGAGCGCTGCTGGGCGACGAGGTTCGCGGTGTCGCACACGGACGCGTAATCGACCGTGTCCTCGATCCGGTCGGTGACCGTGGCATCGCACTCGCCGACATCGATCCGCACATCGAGGAGCAATCGCTGCCCCACCTCGCGCTCGGCCGCGGTGATCCCGACGTGCGTGAACAGCGAAAGGCCGCTGATCTCAACCGTCACCTCCGGCTCGGCGTGGCCCTCGTCCTCGTCGTCGTCCTCGCCTACTTCGTCGTACTCGTCGCCGTCGTCGAGATCCATGGCTGCGTGACCGTAGCAGCCGTCACCGTGAGCGCGTCAACGACCGGGGCCACGTCGTGAACGCGAAACACGCGCGCGCCACGCTCGTAGGCGAGCACGTTGGTGGCGATCGTCCCCGGCAGTCGTCGCCGGGCGTCGTCCTGTCCCGTCAGCTTGCCCAGGAACGACTTGCGCGAGGTTCCGATCACCAGCGGCCGCCCCAGCGCCACGAGCTCGTCGAGCCGGCGCAGGAGCTCGAGGTTGTGCTCGAGCGTCTTGCCGAAGCCGATGCCCGGGTCGAGCAGGATGCGATGCTCGTCGATCCCGCGGGCCACGGCCAAACTCAGCCTCGCCTCGAGGAACGCCTTGACCTCGCTCACCACGTCGTCGTAGTGCGGGTTCTGCTGCATCGTCCGCGGCTCGCCGAGCATGTGCATGAGACAGCAGTCGGCGCCGCTGCGCGCCACCAACTCCGCCATGTTCCGATCGCCACGCAGCGCGGTGACGTCGTTGACCAGCGTGGCCCCGGCGGCCAGCGCCACGTCGGCCACGGCGGCCTTCGAGGTGTCGATCGATATCTGGGCCCGGCTACCGCCAGCGCGCAGCCCTTCGATCACCGGCACGACCCGCGCCAGCTCGTCCTCGGCGCTGACCGGCAGGGCGCCCGGCCGGGTCGACTCGCCGCCGATGTCGAGGATCGACGCGCCCTCGTGCTCCATCTCGAGCCCGTGGGCCACAGCCGCCCCGGCGTCCAGATACAGGCCACCGTCGGAGAACGAGTCCGGGGTGACGTTGACCACCCCCATTACGCGGAAGGGGCTCATTCCCCTGGCCACCGCCCGTGCTCGTCGAAGTACTCGCGTGCCTCCTCCTCCTTGTCGCGGTCGCGGTTGCTCTCGACGCTGAGGCGGAACATCAGGTTCAGCAGCCACACCATCAGCGCGATGCCGAGCAGCACGACGCCGGCGCCCGCCACCGCTGTGTGGCCTCGACCGATGACGATGCAGATCACGCCGGCCACGGCAATCGCCACCGGCAGCCAGACGCGCGTGAGCTTCAGCAGCACAGGGACAAGCATGATGCCTGAGGTCGTTACCGCGCGGTGATCGGCTTGACACAGCGCGCGGCCTCTTCTATACCCCGGGCCTCTGTGACGCACGCGAAAGGACCTCGTATGGCGCCGAAAAAGGACGCTGCACCCGCAATCACCCGCCGCGCGCTGCTGGGCACCGCTGCCGGCGGCGCCGCCATGTTGGCCACCGGTGGACTGCCGGCGTGGGCGAGGCCGATCGTCGAGGCCAGCACGCATCTGCGAAGGCCCGACAGCCTCCCCTTCCCCCATCTGCCCGCGGGCCACCCCAGCATGGACAAGATCAAGCACATCGTGGTCCTGATGATGGAGAACCACTCGTTCGACGGAATGCTCGGCATGGTGCCCTATCAGGTGCCGGGACGCGCCAACGTAGACGGACTGACCAAGCGCCACGGGAAGATCGTCAACTTCAACCGCGACACGGCCGGCGACAAGATCTTCGCCCAACGGGCGGCCACCGAATGCCAGCCCCATGGCGAGCCCAGCCAGTCCTGGAACGCCAGCCACGAGGCCTGGGACAACGGGCTCAACAACGGCTTCGTCAAGGCCAGCGCGCCGATCGCGATGCGCTTTTGGGACCAGCCCGACATCCCCTTCACCTACTCCATGGCCAAGCATTTCCCCATGGGAAACCGCTACTTCTGCTCGGTGCTGGCGCAGACGTACCCCAACCGCCGCTTTCTGTTCTCCGGCACCGCGTCGGGGACGATCGCCACCGACGCCACGACCTTCACGACCCCGGCTGCCAACGGAACGATCTGGGAGCGTCTCGACGCACACAAGATCAACTGGGGCGTCTACTACCAGGAGGTGCCAAGCCTGTTGATCATCCCCGGCTCGGTCGCCCCGGCCGACAGCCACCGGCTCCATCACTACAGCGAGTTCCTCTCCGACGCTGCCGCCGGCAAGCTGCCGAGCTTCACCTTCCTGGACCCCAACTACAGCACGACGTCCGAGGAGGATCCGCAGGACGTTCAGGTCGGTGAGGACTTCGTGGCCCAGGTCGTTCACGCCCTGATGAAGTCGCCGACGTGGAAGAACACGGCGCTGTTCATCACCTACGACGAGCACGGCGGCTACTACGACCACGTGCCGCCACCCAAGGCGATCCTGCCCGACCACATCAAGCCGATGACCTCGCCGGGCGATGCGCCGGGCGGCTACGGCCGCTACGGCTTCCGCGTCCCCACCTTCGTCGTCTCACCCTTCGCCAAGCCGAACTACGTGTCCAACGTGGTCCAGGACCACACCTCGATCACCGCCTTCATCGAGCGCAAGTGGAACCTGCCGGCGATGACCTTCCGCGACGCCAACGCCCACCCGATGACCGACTACTTCAACTTCAAGCATGCTGCCTTCGCCAAGCCGCCGCGGCTGGCCAAGGGGCCGCCGCTGGGTCCGGGCATCGCCAAGTGCCGCTCCCACGGCTACAACCCGCCACTGCCCCCGGGCGCCGGCTCAGCCTCCGACCGCTCTCACGTCGGGCAGCTGCTCGAAAAAGAGTTCCGCCGCCTCACCAAATAGGCCCGCTGGCAGGGACCGGCCGTCCGCTACCTGAGGGAGCGTCACGACCAGCTCGGGGTCGAGCACGCCGGCTGGGGAAGGTGGAGCTGCGCTCTGCGGGGCCGACAAACGTGACAACGTCGCCGGCGCCGGCGGACCGATGCACTTTCCTCGCCCGTGCCATACGGGCGCCGGCGACCGTGTCGCGATTCTCCGCAGATGTGCGACTGACGCAGGGGCTCGGTCGGCGCTGACGCGCCCGAGATCGTCAGCTATTCGGCGGTGCCGCCGGCGAGTCCGGGCCGCGGCAGTGGCCGCGGGCCCTCGCGTCCGGGGCTGCGCTCGGCCGGCGCGGGCGGAATCGGCACCTCGGGCGGCGGTGGAGCCTCGGCTCCAAACACGTCCTGCTCGGTGCCACCGTCGAGCAGTGCCTCGAACTGCTCACGCTCGATCGTCTCGCGCTTGATGAGAACCTCGGAGAGCTTCGCGAGAGACTCGCGGTGGAGGGTGAGGATCTCCTTGGCCTGAACGTGGGCCGCCTCGACGATACGTCGAATCTCGTCGTCGATCTCGCGGGCGATCTCGTCGGAGTAGTCGGGCTCGGCCGAGAACTCGCGACCCAGGAACGGCTGGCCATGGTCGTGACCGAACACGCGCGGCCCCAGCTTCTCCGACATCCCGAAGCGCATGACCATCTGCTTGGCCGTGGCCGTGACCTTCTCGAGATCGTTGGAGGCACCGGTGGTGACCTCGCCGAAGCAGATCTCCTCGGCCGCGCGCCCGCCCAGGGTCATCGCCATCGTGTCCTGTAGCTCAGCGCGAGTGGTGAGGAACTTGTCCTCGGTGGGCAGCGAGATCGTGTAGCCGAGCGCCTGTCCGCGCGAGATGACCGAGATCTTGTGCACGGGGTCCGAGTTCGGCAGGTAGTGCCCGACGATCGCGTGGCCCATCTCGTGGTAAGCGGTGATCTTGCGCTCCTTGTTGCTCATGACCCGGGTCTTCTTCTCCGGGCCGGCGATCACCCGCATGATCCCTTCCTCGAGCTCGACCTGCGTGATCTCGCGCTTGCCGTTACGGGCGGCCAGCAGCGCCGCCTCGTTGACCAGGTTGGACAGGTCGGCGCCGGTGAAGCCGGGGGTCTGACCGGCCAGCGCGTCGACGTCTATCTCGCGCGCCAGCGGCTTGCCGCGGGTGTGAACCTCGAGGATCTTCTTGCGACCCGAGCGGTCGGGGCGGTCAACGACGATCTGCCGGTCGAAGCGTCCGGGACGGAGCAATGCGGGGTCGAGGATGTCGGGACGGTTGGTGGCGGCGATGAGGATGATGTTGTCCTTCATCTCGAAGCCGTCCATCTCGACGAGCAGCTGGTTGAGCGTCTGCTCGCGCTCGTCGTGACCGCCGCCTAGACCTGCTCCGCGATGGCGTCCCACGGCGTCGATCTCGTCCATGAAGATGATGCAGGGGGAGTTCTGCTTGGCCTGCTCGAACAGGTCGCGCACGCGCGAGGCGCCGACGCCGACGAACATCTCGACGAAGTCCGACCCCGAGATCGAGAAGAACGGCACGCCGGCCTCGCCCGCCACGGCGCGGGCCAGCAGTGTCTTGCCGGTGCCCGGCGGACCGTAGAGCAGCACGCCCTTGGGGATTCGCGCCCCCAGGGCCTGGAATTTCTTCGGATTCTCGAGGAACTCCTTGATCTCGTGGAGCTCCTCGACGGCCTCGTCCACGCCGGCCACGTCGCGGAAGGTGATCTTGGGCGAGTCCACCGACATTCGCTTGGCCCGCGACTTGCCGAACGACATCACCTTCGATCCGCCGCCCTGTACCTGATTCATCAGGAAGATCCAGAAGCCGATGAAGATGACGAAGGGCAGGATGTAGGTCAGCAGCGAGAGCCAGCCGTTCGAGGACTTGCTCTGGACGTTGAAGCCCTGGGCGGGCACGTCCTGCTGCGCCTCCTTGATCAGCGTCGGCGCATAGGAGTCCGGATAGCCGACGCTGTACTTCTGTCCGTTCGTGAGCGTGATGTTCGCGCTGTTGGACTTCTGATCCAACGACAGCGACTTGACCTGGCGCGCATCGAGCTGCTGCTGCAGGTTCCCGAACGTGTAGTTCGGGGAATGGCTCGAGCTCCCGATCAGCTTCTGCGCGAAGAACGCGAGTACGACGACAATCAAAATCGGGAATGCTGCGCTCTTGAAGAACCGGCTCATAGATAAGTCCCGCGCGTCCTGCGCCTCATCGAGTAATAGCCAAGCGTAGCACCTGACTTTGGGCCACTGGGAAGGTCTGCATCGCCGCTCTCACTGCTTCAACGCCGCCACAAAGGGCAAGTTGCGGTAGCGCTCACCGTAGTCCAGGCCGTAGCCAATAGCGAACCGATTGGGGATCTCGAAGCCAACATACTTGGTCTGAAGTTCGACTTTTCGGCGCTCGGGCTTGATCAAAAGCGCACAGACGTCCAAGGAGCGGGGCTCGCGCCCGGCCAGGTTCCGCAGCAGGTACTGGAGGGTGAGGCCCGAGTCGACAATGTCCTCGACGATCAGCACGTCTCGGCCCTCGATCACGGCATCGAGGTCCTTGAGGATCCGCACGACCCCGGAGGATTTGGTCGCCGAACCGTAGGAGGCGACGGCCATGAAGTCGACTTCGCACGGAATGTCGAGCTCGCGCATGAGGTCGGAGAGGAAGAACACGGCACCCTTCAGGACCCCGATCAGCACCAGGTCCTTTCCCCGGTAGTCCCGGGAGATCTCGGCCGCGAGCTCGCGCACTCGGCGCGCGAGATCCTCAGCCGGGACGAGGATCTCCCCGATCGCGTCGTCGTCGTGCACGGCCGTTCAGTTTAAGGGGTGCCCCCGTGGTTTGGCTCGGGTGGGCAGCGGCGGCGTCGGTTCGAAGCGGAGGATTCCCCCTCGTACCACGGCCCGGACCCCGTGGGGAAGATCGAGGGCGCCGTCGCTCAGCCCCAGGATCTCCTGCACCCGGCGCGCCGTGCCCGGTGCCGGGCGCCCGACCGCCGCGTCGGCGAGCCGCTGGACGACGAGGCGGGCCAGCGCGACTGGCAGCTCTCCGAGTGCGCCCAACGCCACCTCGCGCCGCCCCTGCAGGACGGCGTCGACGGCGGCGTCGAGGACGGCGGCCTCGTCGCGCAGGATCTCGGCCAGCGCCAGCACGTTCGCCTCGGCCGCCGGATGGACCTCGCGCAGGGCCGGAATCAGCGTGGTGCGGATCCTCGCGCGCGCGTACGCGTCAGACGCGTTGCTCTCATCCTCGCGCCACTGCAGGGCCCGGGAACAGCAGTAGGCCGCCGTCTGCTCGCGCGTGAATGCCAGCAGTGGTCGGACCACGGAGCCCTCGCGCGGGCGCATTCCCAGCAGCGCGCGGCGCGAGGGCGACGACGCCAACCGGTAGAGGATTGTCTCGACCTGGTCGGTGGCCGTATGCCCGGCCGCCACGTCGGCCCCGGACGCCGCGGCGATCTGCGCAGCCGCTCCGTATCGCTCATCCCGCGCCCACGCCTGCACGTTGCCCGACTCGGGACGGCGCGGCCGGCGAATCTCGAGCGGCACCTCGAGCCGCTGACAGAGCCGCCGGCAATGGTCCTCATCCTCGTCGGCCGCCGCGCGCAGCCCGTAGTTGACATGCAGTGCGCTGACCGCGACGGGCCCGGCGATCCGCACGGCGAGATCGAGCAGGCAGGTCGAATCACGGCCGCCGGACAGCATCACGACCACCGGCCGGTCAGGCGCCAGCAACCCCTCGGCGCACACGCGCTCGATCATTCCTCGTCCTTCTGCCGGGCCAGGAAGATCTCGGTGGCGTCGCTGAAGCCCTTGAGCCTGATCTCGGCGATCCGCTCGAACTCCAGGTGGGCCCCGGCATGCTCTACCACCGGCCGCGTGACCAGCACCTCGCCGCCCGCCGAGCGGGCCGCGACGCGCGATGCGATGTTGACATCGCGCCCGTAGTAATCGCCGTCGCGGTACAGCGCGTCGCCGTAATGGATGCCGATCCTGGACTGGGGGCGCGTCTCGTGCAGGCGCTGGAAGCCCACCGCCCAGTCGGTCAGATTGGTCGCGTCGGCGCCGACCACCATCACCTCGTCGCCGATCGTCTTGACCACCCGAGCCTCGTCGGGGAGCGTCACCTCCACGGCCTCGACGAACTTCTCCACCGCGTCGACCGCCTCGAGCTCGCCGACCTCCTCGGTCAGCCGGGTGTAGCCGGCCAGATCGGCGAAGGCGATCGCCACGCGCATCCTCCCCAGGTCGATCGCTTCGCCGTCGAGATCGGCCTCCATGTGACCGACGACGTCCTGCTCGATGAAGTGCTGGAGGTAGCGCTGGTGAACCTGGTCCATCACCGGCGAGGCGAGGGGCAGCAGCTCGCGCGAGATCGAGAGCATCTCGTCGGCCGTCTCGATGCCGGTCGCCCCCGACCGCATGAGGGGCTCGTGGACGTACAGGTGAAACAGCCGGACCTCGGCATCGGCGACCTGGGCCAGCGCCTGGCCGTAGACGCGAACGAGCTGGAGCATGGCGACGAGCGGAAGGCCGGCCGCCAATACGGCGGCGACATAGCGCAACAGCTGGAGCTCGTCGGCGGAAATCGTCGTTACCTGCGCCTGGCCGACCCCGAGCGTGGTCAGGATCCGCTCGATCAAACTCGGTTCGAGCCCCGTCTCCGTCGCTGCCTGACGCAGCGAATAGGTCTCCTCGGGCTCGGGAAAGAGCTCTTCCACATAGCTGAAGGCCAGCCGGCCCTCCTCGGTGGCCTGCTTGATGCTCCGCAGCGTATGCCCGCGCTCACGCATCCTCGCCACCACGCGCGCATGGGCGACGGCAGCGGACGTCCAGCCGCCGTTGTACTGGGGGATCACGCCCTGCTGGGCCCACCTGCGCAGCGTCGGGGGTCGGACCCCTGCCCTGGCAGCGGCCTCGCTAAGGGACATCCGTGGCGATCTCGACATAAGGGTCCGTCCGAATACGTGCGGAGCGGGTTCCCGAATGGACTTTAACTCGGCAACGGGGCCCCGATGAGGTCGAGGCCCCGCCGCCCGCGGACATTACGGCCCGCCGCGTCGGCCGTAGGCGCTCGTCACGTTTCCGGCGGCGCCTCGCGGGGGTCTCCCGGGTCAACGGGAGGGCTCCCACGCTCCGGCCTGTTGCCTAGCTCGAGCCTGTAGGTCTACTCGCCCGCTGGTGCCCTGTCAATACGTTTGGACGATTTTGCGGCGGTCAGACCTCGAGGTGCGGATAGTCGGCGGCGATCATGTTCCGATAGGCCGCAAACAGCGGCTTGGTGATGGGGATGATGGCCAGCGCTGCCTTGACGTCGCCACCGGCCTTGATTCGCCGGCGGGCGATCGCGATGGCCACGTTCTCCTTGCCCTGGAAGTACCGGTTGGCGGTCTCGGAGCTCATCGCCATCTTGACCTTGGGCTCCCAGGCAACCTTGTCCGACCACGACCAGATCAGATTGGGCTCCTCGTGGCCGCCGGCGCGAATGTTGACGACCAGGTCGAGGTCGGTGAACTCGAAGCGTTGAGGCGTGTCGGCGTCGCGCATCTTCGGCCCCATATCGGGGTCGTCGCTCATCAGCCCGAACGTCCGGTCCATGACCTCGCGGAACTCGTTCGTGGATGTGAACACGCTCATGCGCGCGCGTGAGTCTATGGGCGCGCAGTGGGTTGTGCGCCCTTTAATGACGCTGGCATGTTCAGCCCCACCCACCTGCAGCCAACTGCCCCGCTGGCCGACCGGGTGCTCTTGCCCGGCGACCCTGGGCGGGCGCTGCTGCTCGCCCAGGCCGTTCTCACCGAGCCGAAGATGTTCAACCACGCCCGCGGTCTGTGGGGCTACACCGGCCCAGGACGCGACGGCCTGCCGATGACGATCCAGAGCACGGGCATCGGGGGACCGAGCGCGGCGATCGTGATCACCGAGCTGGTCGGACTCGGAGTCCGGCGTTTCGTGCGGGTGGGAACCTGCCGGGGCTTGGGCACCGCCCCGGTCCTCGGCGACCTCGTGGTGGCGCAGCAGGTCATCGGCGAGGACGGCACCAGCCGGGCGCTGGGCGGGCAGGATCTTCTGCAAGGCGACCCCGGGTTGACGAGCGCCCTGGCGGCGTCCGGGGAAGCCGACGCGCGAACGGTGGCCTGCACCGACCTGTTCTACGACATCCCCGCCGAACACGCCGAGCGATGGCATCGGGACGGCGCGGTCGCCGTCGACATGGAGACCGCGACTCTGTTCGCCCTGGCCGCGCGCCATGACCTTCAGGCCGCGTCGATCCTTGTCGTGGCCGAGCTCGCCGCGGCGGCGCGGCCCCGCCTTGGTGGCGACGAGCTGCGCGAGGCCGAGCTGCGGATGGGGACGCTGGCGGCGGAAGCGCTGGCGCGCTAGCGGGCCGGCTGGCCGAGCGCGGCCTCGATCTGTCCCAGCCGCTCCTCGATAGCGGCCAGTCGCTGGTCCAGCACGGTCGAGGATCCGAGCGTCTCGATCCGCTGTTCGACCCGATCGAGAGCGTCTTCGATCCCTTCGAGCCGCTGGGAGACCCCCCGCAGCCGGCGGGTCAGGCGTTCGAGATCGCTCGCCGAGGGCAGGTTGAGTGCCCCCATCGCGACCTCCTGGGCCCGCAGCGCGCGCTCCCGGGTCTCGAAGGCCCGGGCGATGGCGCCGCTGACCACCGCGTTGTCGAGCAGCTCCTGGGCAAGCTTGCCGATTGCCTCTTCGCCCTGGCGGGTCACTCGCTCGACCAGGTTCTTGTCATCGGTCATCGGTTCTCCTAGCGATTTTTCGGCTCGGTCTAAAGCTTAAGTTGAGGCTTAGGCTCGAATTAACACGCAGGACACGTTTAGCAGCGTAGTTCGTGGCTACAGTGTTTGGGTAGAAACGCCGATGCGGAGACAGCGGGCGCGAGCTCTGAGCCCACGCAATCCTAGGACTCGAAGACACTCTCCATCCAAGAACGGTTCGGCGTTGAAAAGCTCGATGGCACTCAGTAGCTTCCAAACTCTCGTCGTTGTGACAACGGACGCGTGGATCGTGCGCACTTCGATGCCGGGAGGAGCCAGGCCACTGTGCTAAGGAGCCGAAAGTTGCTGATTGCGGCCATTTCGGTCGCGTCGGTGCTTGGAGTCCAGCTCCTCGCGTGGGTCCCCACGGCCTCGGCCGAGGAGTGCACAATCACGGTGACCTTGGTCACCGGACAGACGCTGACGTTCAACGTCAACGTGGCGCCCGGGACCCCGATCTCGGACATCCCGCTGCCGGTCAAGGGGGCCGTGGCGCACATCTCCGAGACGTGCCAGACGTCACCGACTACGACGACGACGACGACCACCACCAGCACCGGCACGACGACGAGCACTCGTACCACGACGACCAGCAGCCACACGACCACGACCACGAGCAGCAGCACGACGACCACCACGACGAGCTCGCACACGAGCACAGGTGGCGGCAACAAGGGCGGGGGCGGCAACAAGGGCGGCGGTCGGCAACAAGGGCGGGGGCGGCAACAAGGGCGGCGGTCAGCAACAAGGGCGGCGGTCACAACAAGGGCGGCGGTCGCAACAAGGGCGGCGGAGGCTCTAGCAACAAGAAGAAGGGCTCGCCCAAGCCGCCCCCCAAGAAGACCAAGAACGGTGTGCCGACCGCGTCGAACCCGACCTTCTCCTTCTCGACGCCGGGCGCAGCGCCGATCGGCGTCCCCAACTTCTTCATCGACAGCTTTCGGATCCCACCGTTCCTGCTCCCGATCTACCAGGCGGCCGGCATCCAGTACGACGTGCCGTGGCAGGTTCTGGCGGCCATCAACGAGATCGAGACCGACTACGGGCGCAACCTCAGCGTCTCGAGCGCCGGCGCCGTCGGCTGGATGCAGTTCATGCCCGAGACGTGGAAGGTCTATGGCGTCGACGCCAACGGCGACGGCGTGGCCGACCCGTACAACCCGGTCGACGCGATCTTCACCGCGGCCAAGTATCTGCACGCCGCCGGCGCCTCCAAGAACGTCTCGCAGGCGATCTTCGCGTACAACCACGCGAGCTGGTACGTCCAGTCGGTGCTCCTGCGGGCCAAGCTGATCGGTGGGATGCCCAACCAGCTCGTGAGCGCCCTGACCGGCCTGGTCGAGGGTCACTTCCCGGTCGCCGCTCAGGCCAAGTACGCCGACTCGAGCGTCGAAAAGCTCGCCAAGACCAAGGTGCGGGGGACCAACGCGGCCATCCCGATCCAGTCGACCACCGCCCAGAGCGTGTCGATCTTCGCCAAGAAGAACGCGCCGGCGATCGCCGCCAACGACGGCAAGGTCCTCAAGCTGGGCCAGAGCAGCAAGCTCGGGCGCTATCTCGAGCTCCAGGACTCGACCGGGAACATCTACACGTACGCACACCTGGGCTCGATCCCCAAGCTCTATCCGGTGCCCAAGCCGGTCAAGCTCTCGGCCGCCGAGCTCACCCAGGCGCTGTCAGCCCCGGCCGTCCCGGCGCCCAAGCAGGCGGCCAGCGCCGGACAGCAGCAGGCGGCAGCGCCGACGAGCGCCTCACAGGCCACCAGCGACCTGAAGAAGAACGCCCCGGGGACGCTGCCGGTGACCTCGAGTTCCGCATCGCATAGCCAGACATCGCCCGTGATGGTCAAGGAGCGGCTGTTCGCCGACCCGAGGCGCCCGGCCTCCTTCGCCGCGGGCGGTGCACTGCAGGTCAAGAACACTGGGGCCGAGATCGCGAGCTTCCGCAACTACTTCTCCGACGTCCTTCACCTGGGCAAGAACCAGTACACGCTCGAGCCGCTCAAGGCCGGCTCGATCGTCGTCGCGGGCACGATCCTGGGGCGCATCGCCGCCGGCACGAAGAGCATGGCCTCGCACATGACGTTCATGATTCAGCCGGCGGGCAAGAACGCCCCCTACATCGACCCCAAACCCGTCCTCGACGGATGGAAGCTGCTCGAGGCCACCGCGGTGTACCGCGCCGCTGGAGTGGACCCGTTCTTCGGCCCCGGCGCCAAGAACGCCACCATCGGGCAGATCCTGCTCATGTCGAAGGAACAGCTGCAGAACCGGGTCCTGGCCGATCCCCACGTGAACATCTACAGCTGCGGCAGGCGCGACATCCAGGCCGGGCTGATCGACCGCCGGGTGCTGGCCACGATCGAGTTCCTGTCCGCCTCCGGACTCCGGCCCACGGTCGACGGCCTGCGCTGCGACAACACGGTGTTCGCCTCGACCAACAGCGCCACATCGGGCCAGACCGGTACCAGCGTCGACATCTCCAAGATCAACAACATCCCGATCCAGGGGCACACGGGCGCCGGGTCGATCACGGACATCACCGTCCGCCGCCTGCTCACCCTCCAGGGCGCCATGCGGCCCGACGAGATCGTCAGCGCCATGACTTACAAGGGCCAGAGCAACACGATGACGCTCGCCGACCGCAAGAATCAGATCCAGGTCACCTTCACCCCGCTCTTCGGGACCAACACGAAGCTGTCCAAGCAGATCGGGCAGGTCCTCCAGCCCGGCCAGTGGACCAAGCTGATCAACCACATCAGCCAGATCCCCGAGCCCGTCGTCCCGATCGCCCCCAGCAAGTACGCGATCCGCCCCCACTGACCGGTCCCTCCAGTACGGCCGCCCCGGGGGGCGGCAGCCAGCCGGACGAGCAGTACTTCCGCTTTGTACAGCTCGAGCTGCCGTGGGCTCTCGGCCCGCCGGACGGTCGCTACCTCGTGCGCCGGCCCGGAGACCCGCCCGACGCCGCTCCGGCCCACGTTCTCGTTATCGCGACCCTCGGTGCGCCCGAGCGCCGGCGGCGTCCCCGCCGCAAATCACGAGTGTCTCAACCTCAACCTGAGCCTTCGTCTGTGAGCACGGGGCGCGCCACGATCGTCGATGTCGACGCGCCCCTGGCCACGGCGGGCGAAGCCCACGCGTGGCTCACCGGCGCCGGCGAGGAGGTCCTGGCCGCGGGGATCGAGGTCCTCAACCGAACGCTGCACGTCTTCCGGCTCGTCACTGCCGACCCGTACGTGCATCCGGTCAGCCGCCGCCAGGCCCTCGTCGCCCGCGTGGGCTTCGGCGCCGGCGAGCAGGTGGCCGATGGGCTGTGGACCGAGGCGCGCGAGCTGCTCGATGCGAGCCCGCGCCCTCGCCGTTTGAAGGTGCTCCACCCCCAGGCCCGGCTGGCCGCGGTGCTGACCGGCAACGAGCAGGCCCTGGCCTGCGAGGAGCTCGCCCTGCGCGCCCGCCTCGACCTCGATCACGGCCGCCCACGTGAGGCCGCGCTGCAGCTACTCGTGGCGCTCGATGCCGCTCTGGCCGAGCTGGCCATCGACCCCCATGCCGCCACCCTCGCCGATCGCCTGGCCGAGCTGCGCGATAGACGCCAACCGGTGGCCGCCGCTGCTCAGAAAGCCCTGGCCGGGCCGCTCGGCGCCGCGCAACTTCAAGGAGGTCGAATCGACGCTGGCGCGCATCGAGGCGGCGCTGCGGGCCCGGGCCGTGGCCAACGCGTGAGGAGCCGCTACCGCGCCAGTGCGGCCAGGACGGTCTCGAGCTCCTGAACGACGTCGCCGCCCATGCGCACGGCCGCGCGGGAGTCATACGGCGTCGGGCCCTGCGTGAGCACGGCGATCCGGCCGCCGGCGGCCAGCGTAATCGCCGGCAGCTGGGCGACGGGATAGACCTCGAGCGAGGAGCCGATGCACAGCATCAGATCCGCGCCGCGCGCCAGTTCCTCGGCGCGGGCCAGCGCCGCCGCAGGCAGGAACTCGCCGAACAGGACCACATCGGGTTTGAGCGGCTGGCCACAGTCGCAGCGGGGGATCTTGCGGGCGTCAGCCGCCTGCCGGGTCCGTACGTCGGCCAGCTGATACTCGCCCCGGCAGCGCAGACAGGACGAATGGGCAATCGTGCCATGCACCTCGATGAGCTCGCGCGTGCCGGCCAGAGCGTGGAGCTGGTCGATGTTCTGCGTGATCACCGCGTCGAGCAGGCCGGCGGCCTCGAGCTCGGCCAGCACCTCGTGGGCACGGTTGGGTGTCTTGTGCTCGAGTGTCTGGAAACGGTCGCCGTAGAAGTGCCAGAAGCGCTCGGGATCGCGATGGAACGCGTCGATGTGCGCGACCTCCATGGGGTTGACGTTCCGCCACAGCCCGGTGCCGGGGGACCGGAAGTCGGGAATCCCGGAGGGCACCGAGATCCCGGCGCCGGTGAGCGCGATCGCCGAACCGGCGCCGCGGATCAGGTCGGCTAGCGCCCCGGCCTGCTCGGTCGTGGCGGTCACTGTCCCGTGAAGCGTGGATTGCGTTTCTCAACGAAGGCCGCGATCCCCTCGCGGGCATCGGCCGAGGTGAACGCGGCGACGAAGGCCTGCTTCTCGGCCTCGATCCCGGCCTCGAGATCGCCCGCCGCCGAGACCCGCTTGATCTGCTCGACGGCCAGGGGCGCCTGGCCGGCCAGTTTGCGCGCCCACATCAGAGCGGTGTCGAGCAGCTCGTGGTCGGGCACCACACGCGTGGCCAGCCCCAGCTCGGAGGCCTCGTCGGCGCCGATCGGGTCGCCGGTCAGGTTGAGCTCGAGCGCCTTGGCCTCCCCCACCAGGCGGGGCAGCCGCTGCGTCCCGCCGAAGCCGGGGATGATCCCGAGGTTGATCTCGGGCTGGCCGAACGTGGCCGAATCGGCGGCGATCCGGAAGTCGCAGGCCATGGCGAGCTCGCACCCTCCACCGAAGGCCAGCCCGTTGACGGCCGCGATCGTGACGATGCGCGAACGTTCCATCGTCCGCAGCAGGGCGTGCATCTGGTCGAGGAGCTTCTTGCCGCTCGTCGCGTCCATCGTGGTGAACTCCTTGATGTCGGCGCCGGCGCAGAACAGCATCGGGTTGGCCGATGCGAACACCAGGGCGCGGACCTTGCCGTCCACGCTGTCCCACACCTTCTGCAGGGCCTCGACGGTCCCGGGTGAGATCGAGTTGGCCGGCGGTCGATCGAGCCAGGCGATCGCCACCGCTCCACGAGTTTCCAGCTTGACCGGACTCGAGTCCCAGCCCGCATCGGGGCGCGCGTAGGGGAAGAAGCCCTGGCCCGTCTTCACGCCGAGGCGGCCCTGGGCGACCAGACGGCGCAGGATGGTCGGCGGCTCGAAGCTGTCGCCCCACTCGAGCGCGGCCTGCTCGAGTTTGGCCAGGACCTGGTCCAGGCCGATCTGGTCGGCGCGGGCGAAGGGCGGCGGGATGATCCCTGCTCCGGCCATCATTCCGAGGTCGATGTCCTTCATCGATGCGACCCCCTCGTCGAGCACGAGGCAACTCTCGACCAGCGCCTTCAGCGTGAAGCGGTCGACCAGCGACAGCGCCTCCGACGACGTGTCAACCGTGCTCATAGAAGCCCCTCCCTGTCTTGGCGCCCAGGTGGCCCTCGGAGACCAGCTCCTGCATCCGCTTGTGAACGTAGAAGCGCTCACCGTATGACTCGTGGAGGTGCTCGGCCACGTGCAGCACCGTGTCGAGGCCGAGCAGGTCGGCGAGATAGAAGGGCCCCACCGGGGCGGCTTTTTGCTCGGCCACGAGCTTGTCGAGTTCCTTGACGTCGAGTCCCGATTCTTCCTGGTGGCGCCACAGCTCGGCCGCGCTCGAATTGAGGATTCGGTTGACCACGAACCCCGGCACCTCGCCGCAGCGGATCGGCATCTTCCTGATCGTTTGGGCGAAGTTGGCCGCAGCCTGAACGGTCTCGGGCGAGGTGTCATCGCCCTCGATCACCTCGATCAGCCGCATCATCGAGGCGGGGTAGAAGAAGTGAAAGCCCACCACCTTGTCGGGCCGGGTCGTCACCTCGCCCATCTCGGTAATCGCCAGCGACGAGGTGTTGGAGGCCAGAATCGCGTGTCCGGGCGTCACCTCGTCGAGCTCCGCGAACACGGTCTGCTTGATCGACATCTGCTCAGGCACGGCCTCGATCACCAGATCGACGTCACCAAAGGCGCGGTAGTCGGTGGTCGGAATGATCAGCGCCAGCTTGCGCTCGAGTTCCGAGGCCTCGAGCTTGCCGGCATCGACGCGGCCCTGCCACAGCGAGCGGGCCTTCTCGATGCCCACCTCGACGAACTTCTCATCGACGTCCTTGAGCACGACGGGGATGTCGGCGTTCGCGATGACATGCGCGATCTCGCCGCCCATCGTGCCGGCGCCGACCACGGCGGCTTTGAAGACGAACAAATCGGATCCTTGATGGTCGGGACTGAGGCCAGCCTGAACTTAGCCCGGCGAAGCCGAGTCTAATCGGTTCCCCGTGAGGCCCGCCGCATCCGCCGGTCAGCCCACCCTGCCCGCGGATCCGCGTGACGCGGACCTCCAGAAGTTCTTTAAGACGGCAATTGCTCCTAAACCTTTAGCACGCGATGTCCAAACTGGACGAATGTTCGATTGGCCTCAGTCCCCGCCGTGACGATAGGCCACACGGGGCCGATTGGTCCAGTTCACTGGAAGCGAGTAAGCGAGGTGTCGCGTATGCATGGGGTCAGAACCGAATCCTGGAAGCATCGGGCGAGGCGGGCCGTGCTCCTGGCCGGTGTGGGCCTAGCGCTGGCCGTCGGTGCGGCTCCCGCGCAAGCAGCCAAGCCGCCAGGTCACAGTTCGGGACTTCGACGAGCCCTGGATCCAGTACACACGGCTCCCTGGGTCCAGTCATGCACACGGCTCGGGTGGTGGCAGCACCGGCCACAAGGTCGGCTGAAGGCGCCGGAGTAGAAGAGCTGAGGACCGTGCGGCGAACGCCATCCCGGCCGCCGGGCGCGCGGGCAACGGTCCCGCGGGCGTTCGTGCTCTATACGGCGGCAACCGCCGCGGTCGCCGGGGTTGCCGTTTGCGTCCTGGCGTCGCAACTCGGGTGGCGGATCGACTCACCGGCGCTGTTCTGGCTGCTGGCGCTGTTCACAATCGTCGGGGAGCTGCTCCCGATTCCCGTGCCGCGACGGCAGGGATTGGCCAAGGTGACGATCTCCACCCCGTTCGCCTTCGCGATCCTTCTGCGGTTTGGTCTCATCCCGGCCACCTTCGTTTATGTCGCGAGCGTCCTCGTCGCCGATGGCGTCGAGCGCGTTGACCGGGTCAAGGCAGTCTTCAACGCTTCGCAATATGCCCTGGCGATGCTCGCGGCGGCGGGCACGTTGGCGCTGGCCGGTGTCGATCACCCAGTCTCACACCTAAGCGCCAACACCGTCCCCGCCCTGCTGGCGGCCGGCGCCGCCTTCTTCGTCGTCAACCACGCCCTCGCGTGCGTCGGCGCTGCTCTCTTGGCCGGACTGCCGATCCCTCGATACATCCGCGACGACCTTGTGTTTCAAGCATGGACGGCCGGCTGCCTGATCGCCTTCGCCCCCGCCGTGGTCGCCTCGTCCGATCTCACCCTGGCGCTGGTGCCGGTCTGCTTCCTGCCCATGCTCGCCGTCTACGTCGGCGGACGCCAAGCGGCGGTCAACAGCCACCGGGCCTACCACGATGCGCTGACCGACCTGCCCAACCGGGGCCTGCTGGCCGAGACCCTTCAGGCGGCGTTGACCGTCGCACGGCGCGAACGGCGACCCCTCGCGGTCATGCTGCTCGACGTCGACGACTTCAAGTCGATCAACGACACGCTCGGTCATGAGTTCGGCGATCTGGTCCTCAAGCACATCGGACGCCTGCTGACCGCTGCCGTCGGCGACAGCGGAACACTGGCGCGGCTCGGAGGGGATGAGTTTGCGGTCGTGTTGGAAGGAGACCATGCGGAGGCCGAACACACCGCGGAGCGCATGCTGGCCGCGCTGGACCTTCCGGTCGACATCGACTCGGTGTCGATCCACCTCACGGCAAGTATCGGCATCGCGCGGTTCCCGCAGCACGGCTGCACGGTACGCGAACTGCTGCGCCACGCCGATGTGGCGCTGTATTGCGCGAAGGCATCGGACGTCTCGTATCAGACATACGCGGAGGAACTCGACGAACACAGCATCGACCGCCTTGCGCTGGCCGCCCAGTTGCGTCGCGGGATCGAGCGGGGTGAGCTCGTCGTGCATTACCAGCCCAAGGTGCCGCTGCACGGGGGAGCGATCGCCGCGGTCGAGGCTCTCGTGCGGTGGAATCATCCGCAGCTGGGTCGCATCGGACCCGACGGCTTCATTCCGCTCGCCGAGCAGACCGGTGTCATCAAACCACTCACCGAGCGCGTCCTCGAGACCGCGCTGCAGCAGTGCGCCACCTGGCGCAGCGAGGGCCTGGACGTGACCGTCTCGGTCAACGTCTCCACGCGGAACCTGCTCGACGATTTTCTGCCCGACATCACGCACACGCTGCTGAAGCGATTTCAGCTCCCGGCCGCGAGCCTCCAGCTCGAGATCACCGAGAGCCGGATCGTGGCCGATCTTCGAAGGGCGCGAGTCGCGCTCGACGAGTTGCGCGAGATGGGCATCAAGATCGCTCTTGACGACTTCGGAACGGGCTATTCCTCGTTGTCGCAACTCCAGCAACTTCCGATCGACGAGATCAAGATCGACAAGTCGTTCGTCATTCGGATGGAGACCGACCGCAGCGACGCCGTGCTGGTGCGGTCGATCATCGAGCTCGGACGCAACCTGGGGCTGAGCGTAACCGCCGAGGGGATCGAGAGCGATTCGATCAGAGCCACGCTCAGCCGGCTCGGCTGCGACTACGGCCAGGGGTTCCACATCGGTCGTCCGGCAGTCGCCGAGGAGTGCCGGCGATACCTCGAACCGAAGGTGTCCGCGCGGCCCGTCGCGCTCGCCGCAGTCGGTCTCAGTCAATGAAACGACCGATGCAACGTGCTCTTGGGACTGTGGCCGTGCTCGGCGGCTTGCTCGCCCTGCCAGCGACGGCTGGAGCGACGCCGCGCTCGTACGTCGTGGTCTACAAGAGCCGCGCTGTGTCGGACGTGAGGGCGGAGACGGGCCACCTACACGCGACCATCGGGATCAACGCGAAGTTCCAGTATGCCCACGCCCTGAAGGGCTTCGCCGCCGGTCTGTCGGGTCACCAGCTGCGGGCGCTTAAAGCCGACCCCTCCGTCGCCTATGTCGAGCCGGACACCACGTTTACCGCCACCGGCATGGTGTCTCTCGCCTCCGGAGAGCTCGAGCCCGTCGGTATCAAGCGGATCGGGGCGGCCACGGCGAGCCTCGTCCACAACCAAAGCGGGGTCAACGTAGCCGAGCTTGATACGGGCATTGACCTACCGAACCCGGACCTCAACGCCGTCAGTGGCGTCAACTGTGTCAAACCCGGTGCGACGGCCCAGGATGACAACGGGCATGGAACCAACGTCGCGGGGACGATTGCCGGCGCGAACCAGGGAGCGGGCGTCGTCGGCGTGGCGCCTGGAACACGGCTCTACGCGGTGAAGGTTCTGTCCAAGTCCGGGACCGGCACCCTGTCGCAGATCCTCTGCGGGATCAATTGGGTCACCGCCAACGCCGCCGGGTTGAACATCAAAGTCGCCAACATGAGCCTCGCGGGCAGCGGCAAGACCGATTCCAACTGCGGGCTAACCAATCACGACGCCGAGCACCAGGCGATCTGCAGCTCGACGGCCGCCGGCGTGATCTACGTTGCCGCCGCGGGCAATAACTCCACCGACTTCGGGAGCTACATCCCAGCGGCCTACCCAGAAGTGCTCACCGTGACCGCGATGACCGACACCGATGGAATCCCTGGTGGGCTGGGACCCCGCGCGTGCATCGCCCACGAGAAGGACGATACGTACGCCACGTACTCCAACTACGCCGTCTCAGCCAGCGAGCAGGCACACACGATCGCCGCGCCGGGAACCTGTGTCCAATCTGACGCCCTTGGTGGCAAGCTCAGTACCTACTACGGCACCAGCCAGGCTGCTCCGCACGTCGCAGGATCGCTTGCGCTGTGCCTGAACGACGGCGGCGTCTCCGGGCCTTGCTCGGGGCTGACGCCCGCCCAAGCCATCAGCACGCTCATGGCCGACTCAGCCGCGTACGCAACGAGTCTCAACGGCTTCAGCGGCGACCCATGGCACGCTGTTGCCGGCAAGTACTTCGGCTACCTCGTCAACGACAGCCGTTACTGATCCCCCGAGGGTTCGTCGTGGCTTGCCCGCGGCCCGTGAGCGAGCTGGGCGCCGAAGCTGTGCAGGGTCCGTCCGAGCGATGCCTCCATGGCCCGGCGGATGAAGAGGACGTCCACCAAACGCGTGAACGGGGTGCGCCGGCTGATCGTGTACTCGAGGCTCAGCACCACCTCCACGCCGTCGTCGACCGGCGTGAAGGCGACGTTCTGGCGGCCGAAGATGGAATCGTCGGTCACCTCAACCGTCTGCCCGGCAAGCGGCTCATGCGCGCTGACCCGTTCGGTCACCGTCCCCCGCCCGGCCGGGCTCGAGCGCCAAGTTACACTCGAGCCGACCTCGGGCCAATGGCCCGAGATGCTCTGGACCCGATCGAGCCCGTCCACCCACAAGGACCAACGGCCGGTGTCGTACCAGGACCGCTCGGCCTGATGGACTGTGGCGGGAAAGGTCTCGGCAACACTCACCTTGCGCATCGCCGGCGATTATCGCTCCAGGCGCATCGAGGCGAGTAGGCTTGGGCACGGATGGCGGACTGGCTTCCCGATCACGTAGAGCCTTACCGGAACATCTCTCCCAAGGCCTACGAGCATCCGGCCGACCGCGCTGCCACGGCCGCGCTGAAGTCGGTGCCGATGCTCGACACCGTGGTGCGGAAGCTGATCGAGTGGCGCTACGAGCGCGCCCTGCGCCAGTTCTACCTCGGCAACTCGGTCAAGGTGGGCGAGAATCAGCTGCCCGAGCTGTGGGCGTCGCATCGCGGCGTGTGCAAGATCCTCGACATGCCCGAGGTCTACGACGTCTACGTCACCACGCCGGTGCCGGGGATGGCCCAGGCGATCGGGTCGGGCAAGCCGATGATCGTGATCGACTCGATGCTGCTCGGGCGGCTCGGCCCCGGAGAGCAGCGATCCGTGCTCGCCCACGAGCTCGGCCACATCCTCTCCGACCACGTGATCTATGTCACCGCGCTAAACATCCTGCTGGCCGTGAGCAACGGGCTGCCGTTCTTCCTCGACATCCCCTTCCGGGCCGTCAAGGCCGTGCTGCTCGAGTGGTATCGCGCCACCGAGCTCAGCTGTGACCGCGCCTCGACGCTCGCCGTGCGCGACCCCCAGATCGCCTGTCGGGCGCTGATGGTCACCGCCGGCGGGATGAACGCCAACGACCTGAACCTCGATGCCTTCATGACCCAGGCGATGGAATATGAGAACTGGGATGACCCGAGCGACCGCGTCAGGCGCTTCTTCAACGAGATCGGCCAGACCCATACCTACGCCGTGCGCCGAGTCAGCGAGGTCATGAAGTGGGTGCAAAGCGGCGAGTACGACCGCATCGTCCGGGGCGAGTACCGCACCCGCGATCAGGAGGTCGACGTCGGCGAGGAGGCCAGCGACGCGATGAACTTCTACGCCGAGCGCTTCCGGACGATCTTCCAGGAGGCCGGCGACAACCTGGCCAGCCTCGGCACGCAGGTGGGCGGGGTGGCCGAGCAGCTGGGTGACTGGCTGCGCAAGCGCGGCGGTCCCGGTGGCTTTGGTGGGTTCGGCGGCTCCGCGAGCACGGGCGGACCAGAGGCCGCCGGCGACCCCACCGATCCGCGCGATTCGCCCGAGCCCGAAGAAGACGAATAGGCCCCTCGAGCGGGTCCGCAGCCGGCGCACCTTCCCGAAGCTCGCGGTCGTTGTGGCCTGTGAGCGCTCTTGACGTCACCGATACACTCACGATATATCGGTATATATCGGCTGACTGGAGTTGAGATGCCCAGACACCGCCTGGACCCAGACGATCTCGAGCGCCTCGCCGCGCTTCGACACTTCGGCCCCGGCTCGCACTTCGGGGGTGGCCCGATGTTCGGCGGCGGCCGCGGACGCAGGCGCCGGGGGGATGTTCGCCTGGCGCTGCTGTTGCTGCTCCAAGACGCCCCGCGCAACGGCTACCAGCTCATGCAGGCCATCGAGGAGCGAACCGGCGGGCGCTGGCGCCCGAGCCCCGGCTCGGTCTATCCGACGCTCCAGCAGCTCGAGGACCAGGGCCTGATTCGCGCCGTCGAGCACGAGGGCACGAAGCTATATGAGCTGACCGACGCCGGTCGCGAGCATGTGGGCGAGAACACCGAGGCCGGGACGACCCCGTGGGAGACCGACGAGGACGTCCCCGCCGCCGGCGACCTCAAGCTGCAGATCAAGGCGCTCACCGTGGCCGCGGCGCAGGTGATGCATGCCGGCGACGGCGACCAGACGCGCCGGGCCGCCGAGGCCCTTGCCCAGACACGGCGAGCGCTGTACCGGATCCTCGCCGAGGACACCGATGAGTGATTTCGTAACGTATGAAGGGATGGCAGGAAACGGTGATCGGCCAGCCACCGCGATCGTTGTCAGCGAGCTGACGAAGGACTTCGGCGAGATCAAGGCGGTGCGCGGCGTGGACTTCGAGGTCGCGAGCGGCGAGGTGTTCGGGTTCCTCGGGCCCAATGGTGCCGGCAAGACGACGACCATCAACATGCTGTGCACGCTGATGAAGCCGACGTCGGGCTCGGCGACGGTGGCCGGCCACGATGTCGTCACCGAACGCGACGACGTCCGCCGCAACATCGGGCTGGTGTTCCAGGATCCGACGCTCGACAACTACCTCTCGGCCAAGGAGAACCTCAAGCTGCACGCCGAGCTCTATGGCCTGGAGAAGAGTCTGGTGGCGCCGAGGATGCAGCAGGTGCTCGAGATGGTCGGTCTGTGGGAGCGCAGCGACTCCCCGGTCGGCACGTTCTCGGGCGGCATGCGGCGCCGGCTCGAGATCGCCCGCGGCATGATGCATTCACCCCACGTGCTGTTCCTCGACGAGCCGACCATCGGCCTGGATCCGCAGACGCGCCGCTCGATCTGGAGCTATATCCGCGAGCTCAGGGAGAGCGAGCACATCACGATCTTCATGACCACGCACTACATGGATGAGGCCGAGTGGTGCGACCGGATCGCGATCATGGACCATGGTCAGATCGTCGCCCTCGACGCGCCCGCGACCCTCAAGGCGCAGATCGGCAAGGACCGGGTCTCGATCCACACTGACAACGATGAGGCGGCGATCGCCGAGCTCGAGGAGCACTTCGGCATCGAGGCCAAGGTGGCCGAGGGGGCGGTCACGTTCGGCGTCCCGGGGGGCGAGGAGTTCGTCCCCCGCCTGTTCGCCGAGCTCGATGTGCCGATCAGAGGCGTGAGCGTGTCGCGTCCCAGCCTCGATGACGTCTTCATGTCCCATACCGGCACGACGATCCGGGACGCCGAGGAGGATGCGGCCAAGAACCGCAACCGCACGATGATGCAGATGATGCATGGAGGTAAACGATGAGCACGACCGTCCAAGAGACGACGACCGCGCGGACTCCCGCTCCGACAGTTCGGGTCCACGTTCCTCCCCACAGTCTCTACTCCGAGCTGCGGGCCATCCGCATCGTCTGGCGCCGCGACCTGATCCGCTTCGCCAACGACCGGATCCGGATCATCTCGTCGCTGATCCAGCCGCTTCTGTTCCTGTTCGTGATGGGCTCGGGCCTCGAGCGCCTGTCCGCCCCCGGCACGCACGGCGTCAACTTCAAGACATTCATCTACCCCGGGATCCTGTGCATCGCGGTGATGTTCACTGCCATGTTCTCGGCCGCGTCGATCGTGTGGGACCGCGAGTTCGGCTTCCTGCGCGAGATGATGGTCGCCCCGGTCCGGCGCAGCTCGATCGTGATCGGCAAGTGCCTCGGGGGCGCCACGGTGGCGAGCACCCAGGGGATCATCATGATCCTCCTCGCCCCGCTCGTCGGCGTGCCCTACAACGTCCTCTCTGATCCTCGGGATCTTCAGCCTGCAGCTGGCTCTCGCCTTCACGGTTACGGCGTTCGGCGTCATGATCGCCGTGCGGATCAAGCAGATGCAGTCGTTCTTCGGGGTCATGCAGATGATCGTGCTGCCGATGTTCTTCATCTCCGGCGCGCTGTTCCCCGCCAGCGGGCTACCGCGCTGGCTCGAGATCCTCAACCGGATCGACCCCATCACCTACGCGGTAGACCCGATGCGCGGGCTGGTCTTCAGTCACCTGTCGATCTCGCCGGCGGCACGTAAGGCGCTCGACCCGGGCGTCACCTGGTGGGGCTGGCACGTGCCCGCGCTGCTCGAGGTGGGCGTCGTCGTCGCCCTCGGTCTGGTGATGCTGGGCATCGCGATCTGGGAGTTCACCACCACCGAGTAGCGGCGTGGTGCTGGCCCCCACGCGCGTCGGGCATACATCAAACAGGGGCGGCCCCCGCAGGGCCGCCCCCCCAAAGAGGACGAATGTCTAGGCGTGTGCCGCCGCCGGCTCCTGCGGCCCGGCGGGGCAGAAGGGTCTCGCGCGCGATGACGAGGCGCTGGATCTGCGCCGTGCCCTCGTAGAGCTGGAGGATCTTGGCGTCGCGCATGAGCTTCTCCACCGGGTAATCCTTGATGAAGCCGTAGCCGCCGTACACCTGCACGGCGTCGGTGGTCACCTCCATCGCGGTGTCGGCGGCGAAGCGCTTGGCGTGCGAGGACTCGAGCGTATTGCGATGGCCCTGGTCGAGCAGCACGGCCGAGTTCCACGTGGCCAGGCGGGCCAGGTGAACCTTGGTCGCCATGTCGGCGATGATGAACTGGATCGCCTGGTGCATGGCGATCGGGACGCCGAACTGAACGCGCTCCTTGGAGTAGTCGATGGCGAACTCCATCGCGGCGCGCGCCACGCCGGTGCCCATCGCCGCAACACCGGGACGGGTGCGGTCGAGGGTCATCATGGCGATCTTGAAGCCCTTGTTCTCCTCGCCCACGAGGTGGTCGAGCGGGATCTCGACCTCGGGGAAGGTGATCGTGGCCGTGTTCGACGCCCGCTGGCCCATCTTGTCCTCGTGCTTGTCGACGACCACGCCGGCGTCGCGAGGAACGATGAAGCACGAGATGCCCCGGTGGCCCGCGTCCTTGTCGGTCTTGGCGTACACCGTGTAGTAATTGGCGTACTCGCCATTGGTGATGAAGCACTTGGAGCCGTTGATGACCCACTTGTCGCCCTTGCGCGTCGCGGTCGTCTTCATTCCGGACACGTCGGAGCCCGCGTCGGGCTCGGTGAGGCAGAACGAGGCCAGGAGCGGAGCCTCGCTGAGGCGGCCGAGGTACTCCTTCTTGAGCTCCTCGGAGGCCGCGAGGCCGATCGGGGCGGTGGCCAGGCCGTTGCACGACAGCGTGGTCCCGATGCCCGAGCAACCCCAGGCGATCTCCTCCTCGATCAGCGCGCCGTCGAGGTAGCCCAGACCGGGGCCACCGTATTCGCTGGGCAAGTGGCTGTTCATCAGCCCGAGCTCCCAGGCCTTGTTGATGATGTCCTGCGGCCAGGTGCCGTCCCTGTCGTATTCCCAGGCCACGGGCCGGATCTCTTTCTCGGCGAAGTCATGCGCCATCTCTCGCATGCTCTTCTGCTCGTCTGTGAGCGTGAAATCAACCACTTTGGGTTTCTCCTTGAAGCAGGCGCTGGGCACCTGTTGGGACCCGGCGCGACGGTAGATTGACTAGTCAGTCAATGCCTTAAGGATACCTGGTCAAACGCCTCCGGCAACCACCAATCACCGCCCCCGGGAACCACGACCGCCCCAGGGCTTGAGCGCACCGGGCCGGGCGGGAATATTCGCCAAATATCTCGCCAGCGGTGGCCAATTGCGCCACACTTGTAGCGTGCAGGCAGCCTTTGGCACCGTCATCTGGATCGTGTGTGGCGTGGGGCTGCTCGGGGCCATCGCGGCCCTCGTCACGGGCGGCAAGACGTGGGAAGAGCTCGGCAAGAGCCATCTGGTCATGGACCGGGACGTCCCCACCGGGCCCCGGCCCGGCTCGTCGGCGGCGTTGCTGGAGCGCGACACCGAGATCCGCCAGCTGCTCGAGGCGCGCAACGCGCGTCGTGCGCGCCGGGGCGAGCCGCCGATCGATGTCGAGGATGAGCTGCGGCGGCTGACCGCGCCCCAGATCGACTCCGAGCTGCGTTCGGAGATCCGCGACCTGGTCATCGCCCGCAACCATCGGCGAGCCCGCCAGGGCAAGCCGCCGCTCGACGTCGAAACCGAGATCGAGCGCGAGATCAGCTCGCTGAGCGATCTCTAGGCACACCCGGCTCGTCACGCGGTAGGCTGCGCGATATGGCTGACATGCGTCGCCTCGAGCTCGAAGATCTGGTCAACCGTCCCGGGACCTACTTCAACCCGCAGACGGAGGTGCTCGTGATCGTCGATGACTCCCCCGAGCTCGACGCCGAGATCTTCAACATGGAGGAGTACGAGGGCGCCAACTGGGTGCTCATCTCCGACGAGACGCCCGTCGAGGAGAACGAGCGCGACCAGCTACTCGAGGCCTTCCAGGTCCGCTACCACCCCGGCGCGCCGACCGATGACGACGACGAGACGGCCGACGAGCTCGAAGAGGATCACCAAGAGGTCGGACGCGAATAGCCGGTAGAACGGCGGTCTAACCGCCGTTGATCAGCGATGCGCACTTCTGCATCTTGCCCACGTCGCCGTGGGCGTCGGAGATGCACTGGCTGTACTTCTGCACCTTCGTGGTCGTGCCCGATCCGCTGCTCGTGCTCGGCGCCGTGGGGTTGGTGGCTGTGCCGCCCGCCGCTCCGGCCAGCCCGCCTTCGAGCGCGGTGAGGAGCGTGCTCAGCTTGGAGGTGAACTCGGTGTACGGCCGCACGGTGGTCGGCGCCGAGATCGTCTGCGGCTGGTTGAGGCCCGTGTACTGCATGGTCAGGGCGATCTGGGCTGAGCGCATACCGCCGAGCTCGGTCGAGAGCTGGCCGTTGACGGGGAGGGTCACCTGGATCGTCATCCGCCGGACGGTCTTGTCGGATTTTCCGGTCCAGACGTCGAAGTTCGGGTTCTGGACTTCGCTGGCGATCCGCGCACGGGTGGTCGGGGAGATGCTGGTCGGCAGCTTGCTGGCGCCCGAGACGCCGACCGAGGAGGCCTTCTGGAGGAACGTGTTCGATGTCGCCGAGGAGCCCGGAGACGTTCACGGCAGCGTGAATGTGGGTGGTCTGCGTGCCCCCCACACTGCCGTCGCCGACGACCGACGGCTTGCTCAGCCAGTCGAGCGGGCGAATTCCCAGCTTGCCCAGCGTGCCCGAGCCCGAGCTGCTGCCGGGCGACGAGGCCAGGCCGGCGAAGCTCGACTCGAGCTTCTGGAAGGTGGCCGCCGGAAGCTGGTAGCTCGTGCCCTGGAGCGTCACGTAGCCAGCCGTCCCGGTGGAGAGAAGGCCCAGTGAGCCCGTCTTGCCCGCCGTGGACAGGCTCACGCTGAAGTTGGACTTGGGGAGCTTGCCGGTCCCGGTGCTCTGGAACGGGCCGCCGAAGTTGATGCTGATCGGCGTGGTCAACGTGCTCGAGCCCGACGGGGTGATCGTCAGCCTCAGTGAGAGGTTGCCGCTGTTGACCGTGTGCGAGCCGCTGAAGGTCTGCTTGAGCAGGCCCGAGGCGTTGTCGCCCGAGCTGCTGCCGCAAGCGGCGACGGCCAGGCCGGCGAGCACCATGATGAGCAGCGCGCCCACCGCCCGCATACCCCTCCTCCAATCATCCATTGACAACTTCCTCCTGGAGACAGCGAGAAACTCGGCCGAATGTAGCAGTGGGGCCCGTGCCGCGACGCGCGGCGCCGTCCTCGGCTGCAGCTTCCCGGACACTAGACTCGCCCGATCATGCCGCCGCGGACGATTCTCTACACGGGCAAGGGAGGGGTCGGGAAGACCTCTGTGGCAGCCTGCACGGCACGCAGCTGCGCCGGCGCCGGTCTGCGCACACTGGTCATCTCCACCGACCCCGCGCACAGCCTGTCGGAGTCCTTGGAGGCCGAGCTGGGCGGCGAGCCACGCCAGGCGGGCGAGCGGCTGTGGGGCCTCGAGGTCAAGGCCCAGGACGAGATGGAGCGCCACTGGGCCGGCGTGCAGGACTGGCTCGGCGAATTGCTTCTGGAGCGAGGCGTCGATCGCATCTCGGCCGAGGAGCTGACCGTGCCGCCCGGCATGGACGAGTTGTTCTCGCTGCTCGCACTCCAGGCGCAGCACCATCACGGTGAATGGGACGCGGTCATCGTCGACTGCGCGCCCACGGGGGAGACGCTACGGCTGCTCTCGTTCCCCGATGTGGCGCGCTGGTGGATCGACAAGGTGTTCCCGAGGGAGCGTCAGATCCTCGCCGCGGCGCGCCCGATCGCGCGGTCGCTGCTCGATATTCCGATGCCCAGCCAGGCCGTCTTCGCCGACATCCAGCGGCTGTCGAAGAACCTCATCCAGATGAACGAGATCCTCCGCGATCGCGCCAGCTGCACGATCCGCCTCGTCATGAACCCCGACAAGATGGTCATTGGCGAGGCCATGCGCACCTTTACGTACCTGAACCTCTACGGCTATCTGACCGACGCCGTGGTGGTCAACCGGATCTTCCCCAGCCAGGTCGGCGACTACTTTGCCGGCTGGCGGCGCGTGCAGGAGGAGCACCTCGAGTTGGTCCGCTCGGCCTTCGGCCCCGTGCCGGTGCTGTGCGCGCCGTACTTCGAACAGGAGGTCACGGGCGGCGAGATGCTCGACCGGCTCGCGGGCGAGCTGTTCGCCGAGCACGATCCAGCCGCTGTGCTGCACGATGCGATCACCCAGGAGCTACACGTGGCCGGGGACGGCGCGCGCCTGCGCCTCGCCCTCCCCTTCGCGCGCAAGGGGGACATATCGCTCAAGAAGATCGGGCTCGAGTTGATCGTCGGCGTCGACGGCCAACGCCGGACGATCATGCTTCCCTCCGCCCTGGCCAGCTTCCAGCCCACGGGGGCGAGCTTTGAGGACGGCGCGCTGGAGGTGAGCTTCAATGGAGGCTAGCTCGCGGGGCGAGAACACTCCCGACGACACGCTGCGCCGTCTCGAGGAGCGGCTGGACCGCGCCACCGATGCGGCCGAACGGTTGGTGGCCGAGGCGGCCGACGCGGCGCGGGCGCGAACCGAGACGCCGCCCGCAGGCTGGCAGGTGCCCTCGGGCGATGGCGACGGCGATTCACGGACCGATCTCGAGTTGCTGGCCCAGGTGATCCACGCCGTCCGCGAGTTGATCCCGCCCGAGCTCGAGCGGCGGTTGCTCGAGGCGCTGCGGGAGCTGCTCTTGGCCGTTCGCGCGGTAATCGACTGGTATCTGGAGCGGTCTGAGCGACGGCGATCGGCGCCCAGTCAGGTGCAGGACATCCCGATCACGTAGTCGTCGGGCCCGCGCCTACAATCGAGCAGGTGGCCCGAACCCGGACTGCCGGCGTCTGCCAATGAGTGAGAGCTCGACCGCTCCCGGCGCCGCCCCGCGCGCCCGCTCGGGGTTCGGGCGTGTGGCCCGCGCCTGGCGAGGGCTCCCGCCCGCGCGTCGGCTGGCCGCTTACAGCTCGGTCGGTCTGGTCGCCAGCCTGTTCCTGCCCTGGTATCAGGAGACCGTCGTCGCCACCGGACCCAAACCCCAGGAGCTGAGCGCCACGCTCACCGGCTGGGGCGCGTTCTCATTCGTCGAGGCCGCCGTGCTGCTCGTGGCCGCCGGCGTGCTCACCCTGCTGTTCCACCGCGCCGAAGGGCGCGCCTTTCACCTCCCCGGCGGCGACGGGGGCGTGATCACCGCCGCCGGCGGCTGGGTCTGCCTGCTGATCGTATGGCGGATCTTCGACAAGCCAAGCGTCAACGTGCAGGGCGTGGGCACACAGGTCTCGGGCATCGAGTGGGGCATCTTCGTCGCGCTGGCCGTGGCCGGTCTTCTCACCTACGCCGGCGTGCGGATCCGCGCCGCCCATCAGCCCGAACCTCCGCTTCCGGGCGACAAGCCGCCGGCTGCGGCCGGCGATTAGGACGGCTCTCGCAGCGCGAGCTCGCGCGCGATCGTCGCCAGCACCAGTTCGGGCTCGCGCTTGACCTGGCGCCCGACGAATCGCATCACGTCGATTCCGAGCTTCCGCATCTCGAGATCCTTGCGGTGGTCGCGCTCGATGTTCACGCGCGAGCTGTGGAAGTCGACGCCGTCGATCTCGACGGCCAACCGATGCTCGGGCCAGTAGAAGTCGAGGCTCCAGTGCCCGACCCGAGCGTTGGTCAGCGGCTGCGGCAGTCGGGCACGGCGGATGAGCCCGAACAGGGCCTCCTCGCCACCGGAGCGGGTGAGCGCGCCGTTCGATTGCCGGGCCAGCTCTTCGAGGTGGGCGCAGCCGCGGCGGCGCGGATAGTCGTTGAGCGTCGCGCGGAGGCGGCTCAGGGTGAGCAGGTTGAGCGCGAGCGCCTCATGGACGAGCCAGCTCGAGCTCGCGGTCGCCGAGGCTCGGAGCGACGTCGATGAGCGTCCGGGCAGGGGACGTGAGCGGGATGTTGTGGCGGCGGCGAATGTCTCGCTTGGCCAGGGCGTCGACACGGTGGACGTGGATGCCGGGCCGGTTCCTCGTGTGACGCCCGATGACCGAGACCTCGGCGCACGCGGGCTCAGGACGGATGCCCCACACGTACGCCGCCGATGCGTGGCTGAGAACGACGTTGAAGCCGTACGCGAGCACTGCGGCCATCTCAGCTGAGAACAGAGGCAGCGCCCGACCCGCCAACGTGTAGACCCCGCGGTGGCGTAGATCCAGCCGGCCCCGTCGAACCCAGTGGTCGACCGCGGTCTGGCTCAGGCCGGCGGCGCGGAGTTGCCTGCGACTGATGTTCCCGAGTTGGCGCTCCGCCCGCTCCACGACCTTCCTGTCAACGTGAAACTCGCCGCCAGCTTGGGTGCCAGTTTCACTTTGACGGCGTGGGGCGCCGTCGATGTGAATCTCGCCGCTCTGGGGTGGACGAGTTTCACGTTCACGTTCGGGATCGCCGCCGTCCATGCCCCCAGTCTCGCCCACAAACGCCCCGCCACCGCCAACTGGCACAGACCTTTTGCAAACGCCTAGCGCCCCGACGGCTGGAGCACGAAGCTGAAGTACGCGCTGACGAGCCCGATGATCAGGATGCCCGTGATGATCAGCCATCGCGACCGCGAGATGTGCCCCAGCACGCCGATCGCCAGCCCGACCACGAGCGCCGCCGTGAACAGCCCGATATGAGACGACTGCACGGCGTAGAGGAGCATGAGCACGCCCGAACCCTATCCTTGGGCCATGGCCGAGAGCCCCGCTTCTGTGCAGGACATCTCCGACGGGCTGCGATCCGCCGGGTACCTCCCGGGCGAGTCGACCGCGCTGGTCTCATACCTGGCCACCAAGCTCGGCAAGCCGGTGCTCGTCGAGGGCCCGGCCGGAGTGGGCAAGACCGAGCTCGCCAAGGCGCTGTCACGCTACCTGGGCCGCACCCTGATCCGCCTGCAGTGCTACGAGGGCCTCGACGAGGCCAAGGCGCTCTACGAGTGGAACTACCGCAAGCAGCTGCTACGCATTCAGGCGGGCACCGCCGGCGAAGCCGGTGGTCCCGACGGCACGGGCTGGCAGGACGTCCAGGACGACATCTTCGGCGAGGAGTTCCTGCTCCAGCGGCCACTGATGACCGCCATCGCCAGCCCCGAGCCCGTCGTCCTGCTGATCGACGAGATCGACAAGACCGACCAGGAGTTCGAGGCCATGCTCCTCGAGCTGCTCTCCGACTTCCAGATCAGCATCCCTGAGCTAGGCCGGATCGAGGCCAGGACGCAGCCCGTCGTCCTCCTCACCTCCAACAACACCCGGGAGCTGACCGAGGCGCTCAAGCGCCGATGCCTGTACCTGTGGCTCGACTACCCCGACCTCGAGCACGAGCTCGAGATCGTCCGTCTGCACTCGCCCGAGATCAGCGAGCAGGTGGCGCGCAAGCTGGTGGAGATCGTCCACCAGGTCCGCGAGCTCGACCTGAAGAAGCCGCCGAGCATCGCCGAGTCAATCGACTGGGCTCGGGCTCTGCTCCTGCTCGGCGCTCAGGACATCGACCAGGACACCTTCCGCGAGACGATGAGCGTGATCGTCAAGCACCGGACCGACCTCGACACGGTGGCGGCGCGCGTGGGTGTGAAGCTCGACCCGGCGGCCGATGCCGCCGCTTGACTCGAGCGGCCCCACGGGCCCGAAGGCGATCTACGGCGGCATCCCAGACGAGGCGCCGGGCGGTTTCGAGGGGCAACTGCTGTCGTTCGCCGAAGAGCTGCGCGAGGAGGGCGTCGCGCTCGGCACCTCGGAGATGCTCGATGCCTTCGAGGCGCTGACCCACATCCCCTGGACCGAGCCCGACGACTTCAAGGAGACGCTGGCGGCGACGATCGCCAAGTCGCCCGAGGACCGGCGCGTGTTCGAGCTCGTGTTCGAGCGCTTCTTCTTCCGCGCCGCCGAGGCCGAAGCGGCCCGCCAGGGCGTGTCCGAGGCCGCGGCCGGCGACGGGTCCGAGCAGGACATCGACGTCGACACGCTGCGCCAGCAGATCGCGGCGGCGCTCCGCGACGGCTCGGACGCGGCCATGCGCGACCTGGCCCGGCTGGCCATCGCTGCCTTCGGCCGCGGCGAGGGGTCGGGCGTGCTCGGGGTCGACGTCCAGCGCATCCGACGCGCGCTGGGTCTGCGCGCCGAGCCCCAGCCCGACCTGCCGCAGGACGACCCGCGGCGCGACGGCGTTCCCCGCGAGCAGTTGCGCAAATTCGAGCAGCATCTGCGCCGCGAGCTCGAGCGCGATCTCATCGAGCGCACCTCGAGCCTGCCGCCCAAGCGCCCGCTCAACGAACTCGACCGCGCGCTGCCGACCGGGCCGATCCAGGACCTGGCCCAGGTGCACAAGGTGGTCGCCCAGCTCAAGCGCCGCCTGGCCACCCAGGGCCACGAGCTGAAGGGGCGAAAGCGCCACGCGCACGTCGACGTCCGCCGCACGATGCGCGCGTCGTTGCAGAGCGGCGGCGTGCCGATCGAGCTCAAGTTCCGCCCCCGGCGGCCGCGGAGGCCCGAGATCTTCGTCCTCTGCGATGTCTCGACCAGCGTCACGAGCGCGAGCACCTTCTTCCTCAGCGTGCTGCACGCCCTCCACGACACGTTCCGCAAGCTGCGCTCGTTCGTGTTCATCGAGCGGATCAGCGAAGTCACCGAGGTGTTCGAGCGCGAGCGCGACTTTCGCGCCGCCAGCGAGGCCGTGTCACGCGACGCCGGCGTGGCCGACATCTCGGGCTACACCGACTACGGCCGGGTGTGGACCGAATTCCTCGCCCTGATCGTCGACGAGCTACACCCCCGGGCCACGGTGATCGTGCTCGGCGACGCGCGCACCAACGG
This sequence comes from uncultured Solirubrobacterales bacterium, assembly GCA_963734775.1. Classification (GTDB taxonomy): domain Bacteria; phylum Actinomycetota; class Thermoleophilia; order Solirubrobacterales; family Solirubrobacteraceae; genus Palsa-465. The sequence continues at coordinate 343,429 of CAVTJE010000028.1, read as the reverse complement.
CCGTCCGCCACGCGAAGACGTGTTCGCGGCCATCACCGCCCGCGCCGGCCGGACGTTCTGGCTCAACCCCGAACCTCGCCTGTACTGGAACTACGGCGACAGCGTGATCGCGGCCTACGAGAAGTACTGCACGGCGTTCGAGTGCTGGCGGACCGATCAGCTCGAAGAGTTCGTCAAGGCCCTGACCCAGCCGATCGTGGCCTAACGACTTTCGGTGAAGTCGGTCTTCACCGTACGGGTGTCGCCGTTGACGTCCTTCACCACCCACGTGGCCACGTAAGCCCCCCGGTGCAGACGGCGGACGGGCGTTCCGCGAGGGCTATCGACGTCGGGGGCGCGGAAGGCGACGCGCTTTGACCCGACAGGCGTCACCGTGAGGCTGATCCGATCCCCGGTGGCAACGGTCGAGCCGTGGGGGCCGGGCAGATCGCTGCGAGCGAAGGCGATGAACGGCCCGTAGACGGTGTCGCCGTCGGCGGGCGTGGCGTGCTCGATCTCGGGCACCTCGGTCTGCGTCTCGCCGCCGCTCAGATCATCGCTCTGCTCGATGTGAGCGCTGGGGAGGCCGGCCGCGTTGCCGCTGGCCGGGCATAGTGTCCCGTTGCCGGCGACGCCGAGGCCGATGCCGCCACTCACGGGCGGGCGGCTCAGCGGCCGGCCGAAGTAGGCCCCCGGCTGGCAGTGGCCGCCGGCGAGGACGGTCTGCTGGCCGGCGATGTCGACACGGAGCTTGGCCACGTGAAGCGCGGTCAGGACGCGACCGCCGCTGCCGCGCAGCGCCAGCGCGACGCCGCCGCGGAGGCGATGGGAGAAGCGGACGGCGCCGCTGTCGTTGGCCCGGGCGCTGTGGCCGCTCATCCGGTAGCGGGCGCCAGGACGCAGCCCCGTGCACCGGACGGCCTGGGCACGAAGATCGGCCGTGCACGAGGGGAACCCGCCGGGTGAAAGCTCGATCTGTCCGTTACCCAGTGCCGAGACGCTGCCGGGCTCGCCGGCGGGGACGATCAGCTTCACCAGCGCCCCGTTGGGGTTCTCAGCGGTGACGGCACGGTTGTCGACACTCGAGATGGTGACCCTGGTGTTGGGCGCGATGTGCGGGGTGCTGACCCGGGCCACGTCGAGCTCGCCGTTGCACCAATCGTCAGGCGGCGCGGTGTGGCGGCCGCCAACGCTGATAGTCAGGACGCCGGTCTGCTCGCAGGGTGAAATCTGGGCCGAGTTGGCGCCGAGGCGGTATCCGTTGTCGAGATCGAACCACCCGGTCCACCCCGACAGCGTGAATGGATTGCCTCCGTCGCCGGTGGCGATCTCGTCGGGACCGGGACCGCCCCGGCCGTACTCGACCAGCACGAGATCGCGATCGTCCCCGGGTGCCACCGGGCCACCGTTCGGACCTCGCAGCGAGACCGGACCCCAGTTCCCGTCGGCGTGCGTGGTGGCCTGCGCTTCTCCGATGAGGACGCCGGCGCCGCGCAGCAGGCCGACGCGCACGGAGACACCACCGCGATGCGGGCCGATGTTGCCGCTCACCGAGGGGCTGAACTGGCGCAGCGTCACTCTGGCCAGCGGGAGCGCCGAGCGGGCGCTGGCGGTCCGCTGAACGCAGCCTTGTCGTGCGTTCGACCACATCTCCTGGTTGAGATAGCGGTGGCCGTTCATCACCTCGTTGAACATCGAGCCGTCGGGGGCGAACCCGAGCGGGCTGCCGTACTCGGGGAACTCGCACTTGTCGGCGACCTCGAACCCGTTGGGATCCATCCACCCCTCGCCGACGGGATTGGTGATCGCCTCGACGGTCTCGTGAGCCAACGTGTCGATCGTGCTCTCGGCCTCGGGATTGCCCTCGGGGTCATCGCCGGGCGGCGGCGTGAACTCGATCAGCGGGTCGGGGATGGCGCCGTAGATCGTGAAGCCGTGCCCCAGGTTGAACAGCGAGTGGTAGCCGGCGAATGCGGTCGTTCCGCAGTCGCCGATGGCGTCGCACGTGTCGACGTCGGGCGGCAGCATGATGAACCAGATGTTGTGCAGGCCACGCGCGCCGCGATCATGGGCCTGGATCACCTTGTCGATCTCGTGTCCGAGCTCCCGGTCGGTCACGCACGTTGGGATGCCGGCCGGGGATGGGCACTGCTTGCTCTTGGGCGGGTAGGGATCGGTGTCGTTGATCGAGTCGCCGGCGGTGTGGTAGGAGAATTGGTAGAGCCCCGGCGCCGGGTCGGGGTACTCCCCCAGAACCGAGAACTCGTTCGTCTTGGCTCCGGCGTCGTGCGCCGCGTCGGTGAAGAACTGCTGGATCATCGGCTCGTAGCCGAGGACACCGGGCGTGGGTGGCCCGTCGAAGTGAAAGCCCTTCGGCGCCCAGAAGATCGTGTGGATCGTCACTCCGCGCATCACCTGGCCACCGTGGTAGACGACCGGGATCGGGGGGCCGGCGGCGACATCCTTGTTCAGCGGCGGCACGATTCCCATCAGGCTGCCGATGCGGGGACGGAACCTCGCCCGCGCGGCGGCCGGGCCGGCGGCGGTGAGAACGGCGACCAATGCCACCACGATTGGGATAACGCTGCAGAGCCTCTTGCTCATCCCCACGGACGAGACGTTAGCGCACCGAGCCGGCGCGATAGCATCAACACACCAAAGAAAACCCAGGGGGGCTGGCGGGAATAGCCGGCTGAGATAGCGCCCTACGCCCACGACGCGACCCGGCGCTGACCCTTCGAACCTGTGGGGTAATGCCCGCGGAGGGAGTGATAGGTGGATGATCGAGGCTCCCGTCCAGGAGCCTCGCGATCTTGAAAGACCCAGTGGGGTCCAAGTCGAGGTCGTGAGCCGCAAGTTTGTTTCTCGGCGCGGCGAGGTGAAAGCCCTCGACAGGATGTCGCTGCGCGCCGACCGCGAGCAGATCGTCGCCGTCGTCGGACCCAGCGGATGCGGCAAGACCACGCTGCTCGAGCTGATCTGCGGACTTCAGACGCCCGACTCGGGCACCGTTCGCGCCGAGCCGGCCGTGCTGATGCCCCAGCGCGACCTGTTGCTGCCCTGGGCGAGCGCGATCGACAACGCGGCACTGGCACTGCGCGCCAAGGGCGTCGGGCGGGCGGAGGCAAGGGCCACGGCGGGGCCGTGGTTCGAGCGCTTCGGACTTGGCGGGTTCGAGGGCGCGCGGCCGAACCAGCTGTCCGGCGGGATGCGCCAGCGCGTGTCGTTCTTACGCTCCTTGCTGGCCGGCAAGCCGGTGCTGGCGCTCGATGAGCCGTTCGCCGCGCTCGATGCAATTACGCGCGCGGAGATGCAGGGCTGGCTCGCGCACGCCCTCCAACTCGAGTCGCGAACCGTCGTCCTTGTCACCCACGATGTCGAGGAGGCGGTCGTCCTGGCCGACCGCGTGGTGGTCATGTCACCGAGGCCCGGACGCGCTGTGACCGAGCTCGAGGTCGCGGTGGCGCGGCCGCGCAAGCGCACCGACCCCGCTGTTGTTGCGTTGCGCGAGCATGCGCTTGAGGCGTTGGGGGTGAGGGGATGAGGCGAGCCGGGCGGTGGCTGCCGGCGCTCGCCGTGCTGGTCCTGCTGATCGGCGTGTGGGAGGTGTACGTCGACCTCGGCGGCGCCGACCCATCGATCCTGCCGCCGCCCCATGACATCGCGAAGTCGTTGTACGTCGATCGTTCGCTGCTGTGGTCGAACTTCCTCGTCACCGCCAAGGAGGTCCTGCTCGGCATCGTCGTTGCCACGGTGGCCGCGCTGGCCCTGGCCATCGTCATCCACTTCTCCGAGACGCTGCGCCGCGCGCTCTATCCGCTGATGATCGCCTCACAGGCGATTCCGATTCCGATCATCGCCCCGGTCCTCGTCCTGTGGCTGGGGTTCGGACTGGCGCCGAAGCTCGTGGTCATCGCGCTCGTCTCGTTCTTTCCCATCGTGGTGACGACCTTCGCCGGTCTCGCGGCGGTCGACCCTGACCTGCTGAAGCTGATGCGGACATTCGACGCGCCACGGCGGCGCACGTTCTGGCACGTCGAGCTGCCGGCGGCCATGCCGGGCGTGCTGACAGGCGCAAAGATCGCGGTCGTGGTGGCGGTGATCGGTGTGGTGTTCGCCGAGCTCGCCGGGTCGAGCGCAGGGCTCGGATACCTGTTCCAACAGTCCGAGGCGCAGCTGTTGATGCCGCGCGCGTACGCGACGGTCGTGATCCTGTCGCTGTTTGCCATTGCTCTATTCGTCCTGCTGACCGTGGCCGAGCGCCTGGCGCTGCCGTGGGCCTATCAACCTCGAGGAGATCGATGAAACGTCTCGTTCCGCTCGTGCTGCTCCTGCCTCTCGTGCTCGCTGCGTGCGGAGAGAAGAAGACAAATCTGACCGCCTCCCCGGGCAGCACAAACTCGGTGACGCTGATGCTCGATTGGGTTCCCAATGCCGACCACGTCGGTCTCTACCAGGCCCTGGCCGACGGGGACTTCAAACGCGCCGGACTGAACGTCCAGGTGCGCGTGCCGGCCGATCCCTCCACGCCATTGCAGCTGCTCGACCAGGGGAAGGTCGACATGGCGATCTCCTACGAACCCGAGGTGTTCCTGGCCCGCAACCAGGGCATGCCGCTGGTCTCGGTCGCGGCCATCGTCCAGAAGCCGCTCACCTCGATCATGTCGATCGGCTCCAAGCACATAACCACGGTTCAGCAGCTGCACGGCAAGAGCGTCGGTACGGCGGGCATCCCCTATCAGCACGCCTACCTGACCACGATCCTCGATCACTCCCACATCTCGGCGAATTCGGTCAAGGAGATCAATGTCGGAGCCAACCTCGTACCCGCGATGCTGTCCGGGCGCGTCGACGCCACGCTCGGCGGCTACTGGAACGTCGAGGCGATCGAGCTCGCCCAGCGGGGCAAGCACCCCAACGTGATTCACATGGATCAGGTAGGCGTGCCAACCTACGACGAGCTTGTGCTCGTCGTCACGCGAGCCATGCTGGCCAATCACCCGGACGTGGTCCGGCGCTTCGTGCAGGCACTCGCGCGGGGATATGAATCGGCGCGGCGCGACCCGTCGGCGGCGGTGGCGAATCTGGTCCGCCTCAACCCGGGGCTCGATCCCAGCCTCCAGCGCGCCAGTGTTCGGGCCTCGCTGCCGGTGTTCTTCCCCGGCGACGGGCATCCCTGGGGCTGGCAGTCCGCGTCGGAATGGAACGCCTACGGCCAGTGGATGATGAACAACCACCTGATCTCGAACCCAAACGCCGTCGTCGACGCGTCTACGAACGAGATCCTCGCCGGTCAGGGTCCCTGAGCCGGGGGCGTCGGGGAGCGAGCGGCGCGGCCACCCAGCGTGCCACGGAACGGGCCCGCGAGGCGATCCGCGAGAACTCATCCTCATCGGCGGCGGGGAAGTAACCGGCGTAGATGGAGCGCACCCGATGGCGGAGGTCGGGCTCGATGAAGGCGAGAAAGCTCTCGACATATCCGGGCTCGGGCGGGGGCTCGAGCGGCAGGGCGCGGGAGCGCAGGCGCCGGTAGGCGTCCAGCCCGGCTTCGAACCGCTCGCCCGGCGGGCAATCCGGATCGGCCGAGAGGATCTCGGCCACCTTCTCGGGTGGGAGGCCCTTGAGGGTGCGGACGAACTTGTCACGGCCCGAGCGGAACGGATGGGAAGGCAGAGCCGCCGGAGACGGCCGGCCCGTGACCGACCACGGCGGTTCGGAGAAGGCGGAGAACAGGCGGAGAGGGTCGATCCCCGCGCTGGTCGGCGAGTAGCCCTCGTTCAGGATGACCAGGGCGACCTCGAGGCACTGGGCGCAGCTGCTGCACGCCTGTTCGCCGCCGGTCGCTTGCCAGCAGGAGAACTGCAGATCGGTAACTGGCCGGTAGCGACGCCACAGAAGTCCCTGTACCTGGGGCATGTGCAGCGGATAGGTGAGCGAGCCGAGGCTCAGCCCGAACGGACGGAGAACGGCGCTCAGGGCCATGTGGACAACGGCGCCGGAGGCGTAGTGTCCATGCAGAACCACGTCACCGCAGCGGAAGTTGTTGTACTGGAGCTCGGCCTCGGAGGCCATCAGCGCGCGGCCGATCCCGGCGGCGGCGGCCACCGCCAGGGTGCTGGCCTGATAGAGCAACACGTCGCTGACCTCGTTGACCGTGTGGTCGCAGCCGAGCTGCCCCGAGAACTCATTGCGCCAGCAAGCGCGAAAGTCCGAGCGCACCTCGACCAGATCGACATCGAGGCGCCGCTGCACCTCGCCCAGCGTGTAGGAGCGCGCCGCACCGGCGTGATCGCGTGCCCACGGCACCGCCGAGGTTGTGGTGACCAGCAACGGTCGCTCGCTCAGCTCGCTCAGCAAAGAGGCCTGCACGAGGCTGTCCTTTCCACCGCTGAACGCGGCGGCCACACCGCGGCCCGCGCGGATCTCTGTAGCCGTCGCAGCCGGGCCGTCATCGACGATGTCCGCCGCTCGCCCCGGGACGAGAGGCCGGCCGCGCGCGTGGTTCTGGAACGCCGCCAGGTCGATCATCCGCAGCCAGAACTCGCGCTCGGCCGGACCGAGGTAGTAAGGAAGCTCGACCCGGCACGGCCGGAGCAGGGCCCAGTGGGGGTGCAGACAGATCAGCGCCAGGCGCAGCCACAGCGACGCGGGCACGGCCTCGAGATCGACCTCGGGCGGGAAGTCGAGGCGGAAGCCATGGGCTTGGTAGAGCGCCGTGCTCGGGGTCACGTCCCACTCGAAGCTGACCGCGCCGACACCAACCTCGGGCGCGCGCAGACGGACGCGGTGGATTGGCGGCGGCGCCGTCACCGGGATCGAACGGGCGCCGTCAGCTTTCCGACGAACGCCCGGGATTTGTAGTAGGCGCGGGCCAGGCGCCACATGCGCGAGGCCTCGACGGCCGCCATGCGCCGGCTGACCCGCTCGAGCTCGGCCTCGGTCTGGGCGCGGTTGTCCTCGATCAGGGAATCGAGCTCGCCCGCGGACCATAGCCCGAGAAAACGATCCGGACCGAGACCGTCGAGAACAGCCATGAGCAGCCGTGCCGAATCAGGCTCAATGGTGGGAAACAGCGACCTCAGCTCGAGCCACATCAGCGCGCCGTGGCGGCGATAGAAGATGGCCATGGCCACCAGATCAGGGAGAGCCAGACAGCGACCGCGGAAACTGGTCGTGTCGGGGGCGGGCGCCAGAGCGTGGTGCAGCACCACCGCCGCGTCCGGACAGGCGTGGATGGCCGGTCCGTGATGCGTGGCGATGCGGTAGCCCCATTCGCGCGCCCGAAATTCCGGCGGAAGCTGGCGATCGAATGGGTGGCCCTCGAGAGTCTCGGACCTCACTAGCGCGACGTGCAACGGCGCCCAGTCGCACCGTCGCGCCTGTGTGCCGGGACGGAACTCGACCATCCGATTCCACTCGCGCACCTCGCCGCCGCACTGGATCAGCGAGCCGTCGTGGCAATGGAGCGCCGGGGCGGCGGCGACCGCTCCCGGGTCGCGGTCGAGGGCGGCGATCAGATCTTCGAGCGCTCCGGGACGCGGCTCGGCCCCGGGCTCCATGAACAGAACGTACTCCGTGTCGACGCTGAGCTGGGGATCGGATGACGGCGAGGCCAGACCGCCGTTCTCGACGATCACGGTCACGCGGGGCGAGCGCGGACGGCCGCCGCCGGCGTTGCGCGCCGGGCGCCGGTCCTGCGTCGGCGCAGTCACCGCACCAATCGGAAAATCGGCCAGCGCGAACTCGGCCAGCGCCCTGAGCTTCCGGCTTCGGCATGGTCCGAGCTCGACCTGCTTGCCCAGCATGGCCGCGGCGATCATGACGTGAGCGCGGTTGGTCCTCACGAGGGCGTGGCGGGCGATCGTCTCCAACCAGGCCTCGAGCGACCCGGCGGTGAGCGAGATGTCGCGGTTCTCGGGTGGCGGCGGCCAGTCATCCGGAGCCTCGCGATCGGTCCGGAACGCGTTCAGAACTCCGGTGCCGTCACGGCGGTGGGCGTCGAAGTCGAAGTAGAACGCGCCATCGAGCGCGAGCCTGGCGTCGCACAGGTCGCGGAGGGCCTGGTATGAGTCGAGCTCGCGGGCGAACACGATCGCGCTCGTGCCGGCCAGGGTCTCGCGCACGAGCGGAACCTCGAGCTCGAACGTGCTCGGCAGGACGATCACCCGCTCGAAGCGGGCCTCCGCGATTCGCAAAGCCCAGGGCGCCCACTCGTGGTACGCGCGAGAGAAGGCTCCGCCTCCGACCAGCAGACCAACGTCGCCCTCGGCGCGCCCGAGCTCGTCGAGAGTGATCTCGCGGTAGCGGCGATCGCTGAGCAGCTGCCGTGTCCCCTCCAGGATCAGCTGATCGCCGAAGTTCCCCAGGTTACGAATGACCACGAGATCCGGGCTGTCGGCGATCGCACCCCGGATTTCCACCACACTCCGCTCCCGACGCTCGCTGAGCCTCATCCCGCCTGATCTTGCCATTGACGAACAGGCCGGGCGTGGCTAGGGTGCGATTTGGTTGGCCGACCTACTAAAGGGGGGAGTACCTTGGCTCCAGAGACTGATGTCCGCAGCAAGACGGCGCCGCGGGTCCGTGACGTCTTCAAGGCCTCGCTCGAGCGTGCGGCTACGGACGGGGCCAACACCGAGAACCCCGCCGACGTTCCGCCTGGGACAGTCGCGTTTCAGGACGCTGGGACAGTCGCGTTTCAGGACGCTGGGACAGTCGCGCTCAAGGGCGATTAGTCCTAGCCACCGCGATGGCAACCGCGCGGCGGCGTGATGTCCACACAGGCGCGGTCGGACAGGTCCATGCGCTGAGCCCCTTCATTGTGAAGGTGGCATCGCGCTGCAACCTGAACTGCAGTTATTGCTACGTGTACAACCGAGGCGACACGGGTTGGCGCGACCGCCCGGCGTTCATGTCGGAGGAAACGTTCGAGGCGACGCTCGAGGGGATCCGACGCCACTGCGAGATGAGCGGCCAGCCGATGGCCTCGATCGTGTTCCACGGCGGCGAGCCAACGCTCATGCGGCCCACTCGCTTCGCGGCGTTGTGCGCCAAGGCGCGTCAGCGGCTCGAGCCGTCGATCAAGCTCAGCCTCTCTTTACAGACCAACGGGACGCGGCTGGACACCGACTGGATCGAGCTCCTACGCGAGCACGGAGTCAACCTCGGCATCAGCCTGGATGGACCGCCCGAGATAAACGACGGGGCGCGCGTAGACCACCGAGGCCGTGGTTCCTACCGCGCCGTGGCGCGCAGCATCGAACGGCTAAATAGCGCCGGGATCGAGTTCGCGATCCTCTCGGTCATCCAGCTCGGCGCCGACCCGCTGCGCATCCACCGCCACTTCCTCGATCTGGGTTGCAAATCCCTGTCGTACCTTCTACCCGCCGAGACCTACGAGACGATCGCACCTATTCGCGAGAAGTACGGGCCGACGCCGTGCGCGGACTACCTGATCCCGATCTTCGACGACTGGTGGGAGAACGGCACCGTCGACATCCGGATTCGCGAGTTCTGGGAGATTGGGCGCGTGATCATGGGCATGCCCACCCAGCTCGACTCGATCGGCAATCCGGCCATCCGCTATGTCTCGGTTGAAACCGACGGCTCGATTCATGGGCTCGACAAGCTTCGCGCGTGCGAGGACGGTCTCAGCGCTACCCAGTTGAGCGTCCACGACAACGACCTGTTCGAGATCGCCGGTCAGTCGTCGCTGCACGCGGCCGTGATGGAGGGCCTGCCGCTGCCCACCGGATGTCGGGCCTGCCCGGAGCGCGAGACCTGTGGCGGCGGCTACCTGCCGACCCGCTACTCGGCCGAGCGCCGCTTCGACAACCCGAGCGTCTGGTGCGCCGATCTGCTGGCCATCTTCGCCCACGTCCGCAAACGGATGGGCGTCTCGCAAGAGGAAACGCTCGAGCGCCGGGCCGCGCTGGGCCGCCGAGCGTACGCGCCGGCCTGAACGCATTCGACGCGGAATCACTTCGTCGCGCGGATGGGCGGCGGCGGGCGCTACCTTTCTCGCCGTGGTTCTGCGCGACGAAGGCGAGCGTGGTGTGCTGGCCATCGGGCAGGCCTCGCACGCATGGATCTCGGGTCAGCTGGCCCGGACGTGGGGCAACGAGCGCTTCGGGACGCTTCGAGCCCCACGAGGAGGTCTGCCTGGCCGCCGAGCAGCACGACGTTGGTATGGCGACGTGGGACCTGGAGCCGGACCTTGATCCGGCCACCGGCCTCCCGGTGTCGTTCGTCGACATGCCCATTGAGGTGCACCTGCGTCTGTGGGGCGAGGCGCCCCGCCGTCTGCTCGCGCAGAGCCGCTACGCGGCACTGCTCGTCTCGATGCACGGCACCCGCCTGTACGAGAGACGTGATCTGAGTGCGCTGGCCCCCGAGCGGGTGCGGGACGTGCGCGCGTATCTGACCGAGCAGCGCGAGCTTCAAGGCCAGCTGCGGCAGTCCCTCGGCGTCCATCCCACGGAGATCGCTCGCAACAGCGATCTCATCTGGACCTGGGACTCGCTCTCGCTCGCCGTATGTCTGGATTGGGCCCCGTTCCAGACGCCCGGAGTACCGAGCGCCGGGGAGCCGGTGGCGATCCAGCTACAGCCGGCCGGCGAACGGACGGTGGCGTTCGATCCGTGGCCGTTCGCCCACGACAGGGTCACGGTCCATGCCGACGCTCGCCGGCTGCCGGATCGCTACGACAGCGCCGTGGCCTTGCGCGACGCGCTGGCCAGCGCGCGGTGGGAAAGCGTCGCCTTCGAGCTGTGCAGAGCGTAGGCGCCGGCGAGGCCGGCCCACGGCGTGTAGGGGGCGAAGAACTCCTCGACGTCGGCCTCGGTGGCGCGTGCATAGGGATCGCCGGTGGTCAGATAGCCGACGAGTTTCACGTAGGCAAGGTCGCCGGCGGGAATCTGGTCGAGGCGGCCCTGACCTTGGAGGGCGAGCTTCTGCACCGTCCAACTGCCGATTCCACGGATCGCCCGCAGCCGCCGCCAGCCCCGCTCGTGGTCGGGCTCGTGTAGATCGACGCGTCCGCTGGCCACCTCGCGGGAGGCGCGCACCAGTGCAACCGCGCGCCCCGCCGAGATCCCGCACGCCTCGAGATAGGCCGGCGATTGGCCGGCCAGGACCTCGGGTGGGGGCGAATCGCGCAGACCCCAAGCCGGGCACCGCCGCCCGAGACGCGAGGTCAGCGCCCGCTGGATCGCCGCCGCGCGCTCGGCTTCGATCAGCTGCTCGCAGATCGCCCAGGTGAGCGCCTCGAACGGCTCGGGCCGCCCGGTGACGCGCAGCGTCGGGTTGGCCCGAACGGCGCGGCCGATGAGGGGATCGAAGCGGAAGCGTTCGTAGAACTCGCGCAGATCGCGATCGATCCCCAGAGCGGCGCGCATGCGCTCGATCCCCCACTCTGCGGCCGCTTTCTCGCGCGCCTTGGCGCCGAACAGCACGCGATCGCGGCCGAGTTGCGCGACGCGCACGACGACGGGCTCCTGGCCGACGTGCAGCAGGCGATGGATGACGCCGCCACGGACGCGCATGAGGCCGTCCAGCCCGCCATGGCGTGGAAGCGCAAACGGCCAGCAGGGCCGCAGTTCCACCCGCAGCTCGAGCTCGCTCACTCGGGCTTGGCGAGCAGGTGTACGTCGACCAGGAAGGTGCGACTGGCCACGATCGGCAGCCCCTCCTGGGTGCGGCGGGGACCGCGCCGCTGGGAGCGGGCGGTTTTTCGCGCGCCGGCGCGGCGCACCAGCGCGACCGTCGCGGCACCGGCCACGAATCCCGTCGCCGCCGCCGCGGCGGCCTGGACGGCCGGGAGCACCACCCGGGAGGCGGGCTCGATGGCACGCACGTCCGCCAGGACCGGCAGGCCCTCCACGACCTCCTCGGGGCCGTCGACCACGGACTGATGCGCGAGATCGAGTTCGTCGCTCATGGACCGTGCATGGTGACAGCGCCGGCGGTCAAGTTCAAAGGATCTTCTCGTAGACCCGGTAGGTGCGGACGATCTTTCCCCCCATGCCCCGCATGGACCGGTTCATCGACTTGTTGGTTTCCAGGATCCAGCCGGTCTCGCCCTCGGACTGGGGCGTTCGCTCGGCGGCGTCGTAGTGGAGCTCGTAGAACTTGGCGGCGATCCCGGCATGCTGCCACTCGCGCTTGACCCCGAGCGCGAACACCCGGACGCGGTCGATCTTGCGCCGGTACCACAGGGCCTTGGCCCACCCGAACGGAAGCAGACGGCCGCCAAGATGGATCAGCACCTCGTTGTAGTCGGGCAGCGTCAGGGCCGCGCCAACGGTCTCGCCGTCCTTCTCGGCCACGAAGGCCCAGTTCTCGTCGAGGATCGGCTTGAGGTCCTTGGCGTAGTGGCGAACCTCGTCCTCGCTGAGGGGCACGAAGCCCCAATTGCGCTCCCAGGCCGCGTTGTAGACCTCCAGGAACCGGTTGATCTCGGCCTCCAAGTCTTTCTTGCGCATCGGCCGGACGGTGATCCCGTACTTGGACTCCACCTCGGCCGCGGCCCGCCAGATGGCGGGGTGGACCTTGTCGCGCTCGCGGACCTTCAGGTCCCACATGTACAGGTCCATGGCCTTGGTCAACCCCGCGGTCTCCACCAGCGTCGGGTAGTAGCGATGGTGCCAGTTGGTGAGGATCGTCGGCAGCAGATCGTGGCCGTCGATGAGAATTCCGCATTCATCGTTGGTGGTGAAGTCCATCGGTCCCACCATTCGATCGCGGCCGCGCGCACGGAGCCAGGCCGCGGAGGTTTCGAGGAGCCCTGAGGCAGCCTCCTGATCGTCCTCGGACTCGAAGAAGCCGAACATGCCCCAGTCGTGATGCTGGAACTCGTTGAAGCGGCGGTCGGTATGGGCGGTGATGCGGCCGACGGCCCGGCCGTCGCGCCAGGCGAGGAAATACTCAGCCTCGGCGTGCTCGAAGAACGGGTTGCGCTGACGGTCGAAGAAACGCTTGCGCTCGAGAAGAAGGGGAGGAACCCAGTATTGCTCGTTACGATAGAGGCGCCAGGGGAGCTTGATGAACGTATGCAGCTCGCGCTTGCTCGCGACCGGACGGATCTCAAGCCCCATATCGGCCGGGAAAGGTACATGTCAACTTCAGTCGACGTTTTCGCCAAGGCCCGAACGTTCGAGCGGCTCGAGATCCTCAACGCCGCCCGCGAGCACGACATGCTCCCGTATTTCCGGGTGCTCGAGGGCCCGACGCTGCCGATCGTCGAGATGGAGGGCAAGTCGCGGATCATGCTGGGGTCCAACAACTACCTGGGCCTGACCGGGGACGAGCGGGTCAAGCAGGGCGCGGCCGATGCGCTGCATCGCTACGGGACCGGCCTGACCGGGTCGCGGTTCCTGAATGGGACGATCGACCTCCACCTCGAGCTCGAGGACCAGCTCGCGCAGTGGCTCGGCACCGAGGCGGCCCTCGTCTTCACCACCGGTCACCAGGCCAACCTGGGGGCGCTGGGCACGATTCTCGCGCCGGGCGACACGGTGATCGCGGACTCGGGCGATCACGCCTCGATTCTCGACGGCTGCATCCTCTCGCGCGCCAAGCTCCGCGCCTTCCGCCACAACCGGATTGACCGCCTCGAGCACACGCTCGAGAAGGCGCAGTCAGACGGTGGCGGGATCCTGGTTGTCGTCGACGGCGTCTTCTCGATGGAGGGGGATGTCGCCCCCCTGCGCGAGATCACCGAGCTGTGCCGGCGCTTCGGCGCCCGGCTGATGGTCGACGAAGCCCACGCGCTGGGGGTCCTCGGCGCCCGCGGCGCCGGGACGGCCGAGCTGCTCGGCGTGGAGGACCAGGTCGACCTGCGCATGGCCACGTTCTCCAAGTCGCTGGCGTCGTGTGGCGGGGTGATCGGCGGACCGGCCGAGGTGATCGAGTTTCTGCGCATCCAATCGCGCCCGTTCATGTTCACGGCCGCATCGGTCCCGGCGGCAATCGGAGCCGCATTGGCGGCCGTGCGCATCTGCCGCTCCGACGAGGGGCCGCCGCTGTTCGCGCGCGTGCTCGACAACGCCCGTTACCTGCACGCTGGCCTGAGCGAGCTCGGATTCCGGGTCGTCGCGCCGACGCGGCTGCCCGACGGGACCGAGGTCGTCACACCGGTGGTCCCCGTCGTGGTGGGCGACGATTGGAACGCCGGACTGCTGTGGAAATCGCTCTACGAGGCCGGCCTATTCGTCAACACAGCGCTCTACCCGGCGGTCCCGCCCGGAGGGGCGCTGCTGCGCACGAGCGTGATGGCGACACACGATCGCAACACCTTGGACCAGGCTCTGGAGATCTTCGGAGCCGCCAAGCGAACGTTCGAGGCCGAGCACGGACCTCTTCCGGAGCCCGCCTGATCGGCCAATCCAGCGATTCCGGCTTGTCCAGTCCTGCACAAGGGATGCGGACAAAAAAAAACACGCTAGGAGCACATCCTCAACACTTGTGTTCTTGCTGTTATTGCACCGCTCGCGCTAGGTTCTCCCCACGGTCAGCCGGCCGGGCGAAACAGGGTCACGAGGGGTAGCGATGACTGGGGCGCAGCCGGAGACCTGCAAGAGCCGTAACAATTAAAAACGGGCTGTACCTGAGGATGAGTGACGCAGGGGGACGCGTCGGTTGCCACGGGGCAGGTCAACGCGTCCGTGCGCGGACCCGACCAAGGGAGAGAGACGAGTACATGAACGAAACCACCGAGATGACGCCGGGTCCGCAGCGGCTGCAGGCCCTGGCGCGGGCGAACGAGGTTCGGCTCGCGCGGGCGGGATTGAAGCGCAGGATTGCGCACGGCGAGATCTCCGCTGCCGAAGTCATCCTCGCGTGCCCCGAGGCCGCGAGCAGCTGGTCGGTGGGAGAGCTGCTGATGAGTCAGCGGCGTTGGGGGATCACGAAGTGCCGCAAGTTCCTAGCTCGCAATCAAATCGGCGAGCTGAAGCAGATTGGCGCGCTCACCGATCGCCAACGGCGCGTGCTGGCCGCAGATCTGAGGGCCTGTGAGCCGGCGGCGCCAGAGCCGACGTACGAGCAGCGGGATCCTGAGTCCGAGCCCCAGCGCGACCGGGAATTGGTCCTGGCCTAGCTGCACCCCCACGTCGGTCCCGCGTCAGCTCGGGGGCGCGGGACCGATGGCCCCTCTTCGCGGTTCTCTACGGGACGCTGTCTAAAGCTGGAGCCCGATCGGCACTGGGCTGGCCCCGGCGAAGAGGAAGAACCACACGATGAAGGCGGCCAGCGTGAACCCGGCGCTGACCACGAGAACGCCCTCGAGGACGACGTGGCCCGGGTCGCCGTGGCCGCGGGCCTGGCAGTTGGCGCGGTAGACGTTGCTCAGCTTGGACAGCAGCGAGGCCAGCAGAGCGATCGTGATGACCACGCCGATGAACATGGCTCCCAGCGCGGCTCCTAATGAGGACGTGGCGCCCTGAATCTGAGAGCCGATCCACAACCAGGCCAGCGGCGTGCCGATCCACAGCACCAGGCTGCCGATGAACATGATGAGCACGACGAGGACAGCGCCGGCTCCGGTTCTGAGCAACCCGCGAACCTCTTGCACGAGATCAGGTTAATCGTAGTTCCGGGCCGCAGCGAAGCTGCGACCCGAGCCTAATGGACAGCCCGAGGAGAGCTTGACCTGCCACCAGCCCATCAGCATCCCGATCAGCCCGAGCCGCGGCCGGACCTGCCATACACCGCATCCTGACTCCCCGATGTCCTGCTGGGAGACGCGGGCAAACCGGTACTTGCCCGGCTCGAGCAGCATGCGCTCCAGCCGGAGGCGATTCTCGGCCTGAACGTCGGCGAGCCGGCTGATCGTGCCACGAGTGGTACTCAGGCGCTCGGCCAGCTCGTCGCGCACGCGCTCGAGCTCACCGAGATCGAGCAACCGGGGTTCTGTGTATCCCCCCCCGGTGATCGGCGGGCCACCCATCTGGAACGTGGTCACGAAAGCGTCGGCGAGCTCCCGCTCAAGCTTGGCGATCTGCGCCCGAAGCGAACGCCGCGCGGCGCGCTCGTCGGACGGAATGGTGGTCGGCGCTGAGCGCGCCAGGGGGTGCGAATCACCGATCACCTGCTCAAGGAGCTCCAACACGTCCTCCTTTGGTGGCCGAGGGCAGCTTAGCACCGGCCCTGAGCCAGGTTCGCATCACCGGCCGCCGAGCACCTCGACGCCGATCCACAGCGCCTCCTCGATGTGAATGGCCGGCACCCCGTCGACGCCCACGGCAAACAGCGCGATCCGCCGGGTTCGCGAACCCACCTCGTGCCCGGCGGCGATGTCGCCGAACAGCACCGCGTGAACGCGGTTCGCGTCGGCGACGACCAACCGCCCCGGCGGCAGATCGTGGGCGTACTCGTCCGAACCCAGGCGATCGCCAGTCCGGCTCAGCCGGATGCCCAGGCCGCCGGGCTCGATGACATCCGCGTCGAGGGCCCAGACGGGCACGCCGGTCTCGACGACCGCGATCAGGAGAGCATCGTCAATCAGGTTGTGGGAGCGGAACTGTCCATGCAGCAGCCGGTCCACCGCCGCCTGTTCGCTGGGGATCCGTGTGGCGTCGGGATCCACGCCCACCTGGTGAAAGAACGAGCGATAGGCGTGGGGGATCGGTTGGGTGCGCATGGCGACCACGTTGGCGCCCCGATATCGGTTGGAGAGATTGCCCAGACGCTGCCGCACGGCGGGCGGACTCGCGGCCTGGCGGCACTCCCGCGTCAGCCAGCTCAGCCGCAACCCGGGGAACTCGGCGTGCAGCTCGGGATCGACGAAGCCGGCGGCGGCCGAGAGCTCGACCTCTTCGGTCATCGTTGCTGGTCCAGCATCGAGCGCACCTTGGCGGCCAGCGCCGCGGGCGAGATCCAGTGATTTCCGATCAGTCGGTCGGCGACCACCCCACCGCGGCCGGCGAGCTCCACCATGGGACAGATCGCGACGCCGTACAGCGAGCCCACCGCGCCGTCGGGGTCGTAGGCAATGGGAATCGTCCAGTGGTGGCTGCGAACCAGCGCGGCCGTCTGGCGGTGGCCGGCCTGGACGGCCACCGCGGCGAACTGGACGCGGCGGGCGGGGAACTCGCGCGAGACCGTCTGCAGCGTGTCGATCTGGCGCTCGCAGTCCCTCGAGCCGGTGACGAACAGCCCGAGCACCACCGGCCTGCGCCCGCACACGTTGAGGGCGCGAGGGTTGGGATGGGCGGGATCGCACAGTGGGTGAACGTTGGCGTCCCCGTTGAGCGTCGAGGTGGCCAGCGGGGCGACGAAGTAGTGCAGTCGCTGCCCGACGGGCACGCCGGTCGTTCCCACCCCGTGCGAAACGAACGTGTAGACGGAAAACCCGATCAGGAGCACGAGCCCGAAAATCCCGATCGTCCACCGGTAGGGCCTGGTGTCGATGACGTCCGACGGCTTGCGCTCGCTGGGCTGCTCCGCGGCGGCCGCGGCCAAGTCGGGGTCGAGCGGGTGCTCCTGGGACGCCTCCCCCGGCCCGGGCTGTTCCGGCGGCTCGGTGGGAGGCTCCGGCGGGCTCTCGGTCACGCGACGCGGACTCTGACACGCCCGAGCAGACCGCGGGCGCTGGGCACCGAATCGCGATCCTGCGCGAGGGCGAGCACCGCGGGCAGCACCAGCAGCACGCCCCCGAGCGACACGGTCATGTCGATCAGCGTGACGAGGCCGAAGTCGCGCAGCATGGCGATGCTGGAGAAGATGAGGACGCCGAAGCCGGCAATGGCGGTGATCCCGGAGGCGAGCACCGCCGCCCCGGTGAAGCGGTAAGTGCGGGCCAGCGCTTCGGCGACCTCGTGGCCGGCCGCTCGCTCCTGGCGGAATCGCTCGGACAAGAGGACGCTGAACTCGGTCGAGATCGCGATGACCAGCGCCCCGAGCGTCGCTGACATCGGATTGAGCGGGATTCCGATCGCGAACAGGATCAGGGCCGACCACCCCGTGGCCAGCGCAATGGGGATCAGCGGAACCACGGCTCGCTCGAGCTGGCGGAACACGGCCAGCAACACGAGTCCGACGGCGACCAGCCCGGCCAGGAGCATCAGCAGGCGGCGCGCCGGCGAGGACAGGGCGGCGTTGGCCTGCGCGGCCAGCACGGGCAGCCCGGCCAGCTGCGCGGTCACGCCGGGCGGCGGATGCAGCTGCGAGCGCATGTAGTCGATGACCTCCTGCTGGCGCCCGAGTGGCATGAGACGGATCCCGAAGGCCAGGGTGGCCTCACGATGATCGGGCGTGATCACGGCCTGCGAGAAGTACTTGGGGACGGCGGAGAGCAGCGAGCTAATGGAGGATGCGCTCAGCGCGCTCGTGCTCTGACTGGATCCGCTGCCGGCGGAGAAGAGGTCGGGCAGGGACAGCGCCGGACACAGCGTCGAGTCCGCGCAGCCCTTGGTCTCGACGTAACCGTAGTGATTGAACAGCGCGTTCTCGTAATTCTTCATCCAGGTCACGGTGGCCGGGGTGGCCACATCCTTGGCGTGGACGACGATGTCGACCTCGCCGGAGACGCCGGTCACGTGCTCGAGCGTGTGGAGGTCGCGCAGCGCCGGCATGTTCGGCGGCACGAGCTTGGTCACGTCAGACTGGATCGAGGTCTGGGTGTCCGCGACCCACCCGGCCACGGCCAGTACGAGTCCGACCGTGAGAGCCCGGCGCGGGTGGGCGAGGACCCCTCGGACCAGCGCCAGGGCGGGACGGCTTGCGGCGCGGGCACCGCGGCGGCCGGCGCGCCGGACCGGGCCCGTGAGGTCGCGCATGATCTCCCCGGCCCCGCGGAGCGCAGCGCCGAGCGCTCCGCCGTCGCGATCGGCCAACACGAGTCCGGCCGAGCCGGCGGTGAGCGCGCAGACGAACGCGACCACGATCCCGACGACGAGGAGCAGGCCGAAGCCCTGGACCATTGGCACCGGGGACAGCAGAAGCACGAGGAAGCCGGTCGCCGTGGCCAGCGCGGCGGTGGCGATCGTCGGGGCCCCGAGTGCGGCGGCTCGTTGCACGGCGGCGCGGGCACCGCCTGCCTCGCCACCGGCGGCGCGCTCGGCCTCGGTGGCCCGCGACTGGAACTGGATCGCGTAGTCGACCGCCAGCCCGATGAGGATCGGGAGGACGGCGATCGAGGCCATCGTCAGTGTGCCGCCGACGAGGGACAGGAACCCGAAGGTGATGCCGGCGGCGGCCAGAGCCACGGCCAGCGGCAGCAGCCGCAGGCGACTGCGAAACACGAGCAGGAGCGTGGCGGCCATGACCAGCACGGCGGCGATCAACAGGCCGCGGATGGATCCGGTGATCTGCGAGGCGAGATCGTTGATGACCACCGGCGCGCCGGTCACCGTATACGTGCCGCCATAGGCCGAGCGGAACATCGGCATCTGAACGGCCTGGCGGATCCACGAGATCGCCTGGGCCTGCTGGGCGTCGCTGAGACTGGACTTCAGCCGGACCTGGATGAGGGCGGACCTGGCCGTCGGGAACAGGTAGGCGAAGCGGGCCTTGGGCTGGTTGACGCCGCGACTGTTGTCGAACACGATCTGCGGGATGAACTGCGGGTCGTCGATGCGCGGCGCGCCCGTGATGCCCGAGTTGAGCGCGAGCTGCTCGAGCTGCTGGAACTGCTGCTGCTGCTCGAGCTGGGCGGCGGACTTGGCCGCCGCCTTGGCCTGCGTGCGGCTCAGCCCGCGGGCCAGGGCCAGCTTCTCGGCCGTCTGACTCACGCTCGCGATCTGCTGCTGGGCGGACTTGAGGAGCGACTGGATCTCGTCGTTGACCGCGGCCACGGCGCGGTTGAGGAACGTCCCCGGGCCGTAGACGACCTGGACGGGCTTGTGGCGCATCAGCTTTCCGCACGGGCTCGAGTAGCCGCCGTACGGCGCGTGGGCGCCCGGTGGCGCGGGCTCGAAGGACTGGAGCTGCTGGTTCGGGACGACGTACTGACCGGCCAGACACGCCTCGAGGAAGGTGACCGTGGCCAGGTCCTTGGTCTCGACGAGGTCGGTCAGCGGCTCCCTGATCAGCACGATGACGGCGTCGCCACCGAAGTGCTGGTGATCGTCGTCGGTCGCCCTGAAGGTCGAACTCGAACTCGAGACAAACGTGTCGGTCCCGGTCGACGTCTGCAGGCCGAGAGCGAGGATGCCACCAGCGAGCGCGGCGGCGAGGACGATCGAGATCGTCACTATTGGCCTCCGAGCCGCTGCTCGAGCAAGGCCCTCGAGCCTCTCCTTCATCCCGTTGAGGCTATCGGGGGGCGCGTTGGTTGGCGGAAGTAACCGCGTCCGGCTTTAGGCCGCGCTGCGCTCCGCTCATTGGTTCCAGGAGACCGCTCCGCTCGCGCGGCGGTTTCCACGGCCGCGCGTCCGGCGCGTCCGGCTTTGAGCCGCGCGTCCGGCGCGGCGTTCAGTCCATCGTCAGCGGGCCCTGGGACTCGCCGGCGAGGAACTGGCGGATGAAGGGGTTGTCGGAGTTGAGCATGTCCTCGGCCGGGCCCGCCTCGACGATCCGCCCCCGCCACAGGACGTTGATGTAGTCGGCGACGCGGCGCGCGCTCATGATGTCGTGGGTGATGACGGCGAAGGTCGGCAGGTGCTGCTTCTGCTTGGCCTTGGCCTCCTCCATCATGTCGCGGTGGATCTCGAGGATCAGCTCGCCGAGAAGCGCCGTCCGGACCGGGTCGAGTCCGGAGTCGGGCTCGTCGAACAGGACGATGTCGGGCTCGAGCACGAGCGCGCGAGCGAATCCGGCGCGCTTGCGCATGCCGCCCGAGAGCTCGTTGGGCATCTTGTCGTGAGCGTCGCCGAGTCCGACCTCGTTGAGCCGGCGGTTGACGATGTCGCCGATCTCCTCCTCGCTCTTCTCGGTGTGCTGGCGCAGCGGGAAGGCGACGTTGTCGAAGAGGTTCATCGAGCCGAACAGGGCTCCGTCCTGGAACAGCAGCCCGAACTTCTTGCGCATCTCGAACAGGTCGTCGTCGGGCATGTTGGGGACCGACTCGCCGTGGACGAGGATGTCGCCCTGATCCGGATAGAGCAGCCCCACCATGTGCTTGATGCACACGGACTTGCCGGTACCCGAGGGGCCGAGGATCATCGAGACCATTCCCTCGGGGAGGCCCATGTTCAGGCCGCGCAGGATGCGCGCACGGCCGAACGCCTTGTAGGTGTCGATGAACTCGACGGCATCGGGGCGCCCCGACGGATACACCTTGTAGGTGTGCCACTGGTACTCCTCCTCGGTGGCGCCCTTCGGTGGGGCCGGGCGGGGAGGCTGTTCGTCGACGACGGACACACGCGAGCCGCCCTGCTCGGCCTCGGGCACGACGGTCGGCTGATCGCCGTTGCCGTCGTGTGGGCCCTCGGGCACGCTCGCCTCGGCGGTCGGGGCAGCGTCGTGCTCGGTCGCCTGGGCGCCGTCGGACTCGTGCTCCGGCTCGTCGTGGAGCGGAGCGGGCTCGTCTGTCTCTGGGTTTTCTCTCCCGCTTTCCATGTCAGCCTCCGATTGGTGCTCTGGGGTTTGCCCCCCAGAAGAGCTGCGTGCCGAGCATTCCGATGAGATGGACGGACACGATGTTCACGACCATTGATTTTGCCGTGGCTGTGCCCACGCCGACCGGACCGCCGCTGGCGTTATACCCGTAATAGCAGCCGACGAGAACGATGACGGTCGCCATCGCCATCGCCTTTATCAAGCTGAATAAGAGATCTGGCGGGTTCTGGAATTGCCAGAAGATCAGGAAGAAGCCGCCCGAGGAGACGTCGCCGATCTGCTGGACGACCACCAAATAGCTGGCGAAGAAGCCGGCGCCGATCGAGCAGATGTACAGGAACGGGAGCACGAGCCACGCGGCCAGCAGACGGGTCGCGCAGAGGAAGGTCATGCCGCTGATGCCCATGACCTCGAGCGCGTCGATCTCGTCGGAGATGCGCATCGACCCCAGCTCGGCGACGATGCCGGTGCCGATCTTGGCCGACATCATGTAGCCGAAGCCATAGGGCACGAGCTCGCGGAGGTCACACCAGGCCGCGAACACGCCCGCGTACGCGGGGACTCCGTTGGCGCGGTCGAAGTACGCGCCCTCGACGCCGCATTCGAGGCCGATGATGAACACCAGGCCCCAGATGACCAGCGTCGAGGAGATGATGAGGATCCCCGACTGGCGCAGGGCCTCGCCGAAGAACCTGAACACCCGCAGGCGGAAGACCTCGCCGACCACCTGCGAGATGAACTTGACCATCTCACCGAACGACTCGATCCAGCCTCGGGGTGTTGCCAGCAGGCCTTCCATCAGCGGGCGGGTGCGCTCACTTCGCGATCGTCGTGATCTCTGGGTGCGTGGCCAGGAGCGTCTGCGTGAACGCGTAGTTGAAGGCGAACACGCCGAGGAAGGCAATGACGACGGCCTGGTTGACGGCGCGCCCCACCCCCTCCGCCCCGCCGGACGCGGTCATTCCCTTGTAGCAGCAGACGATCGCGATGATGGCGCCGAAGATCGTGGTCTTGACCACCGATCCCCATAAGTCGGTGGTCGACGCGTTGTTGAAGAACGTGGCCCAGAACGGCCCGAGCGGAGCGTTGTTGACCAGCGTGGCGACGATCCCGCCGAAGATGCCGAACAGGAGCGCGTAGATGTCGAACAGCCCGGTGACCAGCATCAGGGCGAGGAAACGCGGGACGACGAGATTCTTGACCGGATCGACGCCGAGGACCTGCAGGGCGTCGAGCTCCTCGCGAATCTTGCGCGCGCCGAGGTCGGCGGTGATGGCTGTGCCGGCCACGCCGGCGAGCACGATTGCGTCGACGAAGGGGGCGAACTCGCGGATCGAGGCGAGCACGAAGAAGCCGCCGAGGCGGTCCAGGGCGCCGAAGAGGACGAGGAAGTTGGCCGCCTGCAGACCCGGCGCGGCGTAGCCGAAGGCCACCGTCGAGATGAGCAGCGGGAACCAGCAAAGCTTCATCGCGAACAAGAACTGACCGACGAACTCGCTGCCGTAGGGGTAGGGCGGTCTGATCGCCGAGACAATCGTCTTGGCGGTCAGGATCATCATGTTCCCGACCTCTTCCAGGACGTTCTTCGTCGGCAGGAAGGTTCGATCGGCGACTGCTCGAATCAAATTCTCTCCGTCCTCCCGGGTTCTTCGCCGTCGCAGGCAAGCGACCGCACGGGAACCTAAGCCTACGGCACAGACGCGCGAAAAACCAAGTTGGAACTGTCGCCCAGAACCAGCGCTGGGTTCGGGTGCCCGTGGTATGTTCAGCCAGCCGTGAGCCTGTGGAGATTGAGGAGCTGCGGGGTCGTGGTCGCGATTTTCGCCGGCCTCGGATTGGTCGCGTGTGGAGGCGGCCAGGAGCAAGACGCCAACGAGCCCAGCGGGATCTTTCCCGTACAGGTGAAGAACGCCACGTTTCCGTCCTTCCAGCGCCTGGCCCAGAACACGCACTTGGTCATCCGGGTGCGCAATTCGGGGACGGACACGATTCCCGACATCGCGGTGACGCTCACCAACCCCAAGTACGGCACGGCGGTGCAGGCGTTCGCGACGTACCTGAAGATGCCTGGGCTGGCCAGCCACTCGCGGCCGGTGTGGGTTGTCAACCGAGGCCCCGGGCCGTGCGGCTACAGCTGTCAGCAGGGCGGCGCCGGTGCCGCCGTGACGGCGTACTCCAATACGTGGGCACTCGGGCCGCTCAAGCCCGGCAAGACGGCGACGTTCGACTGGGCGGTGACCGCCGTCGTCCCGGGGAAGTACGAGGTCCAGTATGTGGTCGCGGCCGGATTGAACGGCAGCGCCAAGGCACGGCTCAACGGCGGCGGCATCCCTCGCGGGACGCTGAGCGTCAAGATCACCTCGAAGCCACAGAAGTCCTACGTCAACAACAACGGGCAGGTCGTCAACACCGGGTAGCGGGTCAGGCCGAGCTCGACCGCTCCCAGATATTGATGCCGGCCTCGACGGCATAGCGGTCGATGTCCTCGAGCTCCTCGTCGGTGAACTCGAGGTTGTCGAGCGACGCAAGGTTCTGCTCGAGCTGTTCGACGCTGCTGGCGCCGACCAGGGCCGAGGTGATGCGCGGGTCGCGCAGCACCCAGGCGATCGCCATCTGCCCGAGCCGCTGACCGCGGCGCTGGGCGATCTCGTGCAGGGCGCGCACCCGGTTGATGTTGTCCTCGCTGAGCATGCGCTCGGAGAAGGCGTTGCCGCGTTTCACCCGCGAGTCGTCCGGGATGCCGTCCAGGTACTTCTCGGTCAGCAGCCCCTGAGCCAGCGGCGAGAACACGATTGCACCGACGCCCTCGCGCTCGAGCACGTCGAGCAGGCCGCCCTCGATCCAGCGGTTGACGAGCGAGTACGAGGGCTGGTGGATCAGCAGTCGCGTGCCCATCTCGCGGAGGAGCCGCGCGGCCTCCTCGGTCCTCTCTGGGCCGTAGGAGGAGATGCCCACGTACCGGGCCTTGCCCTGGCGCACGGCTGTGTCGAGGGCGCCCATCGTCTCCTCGAGCGGAGTGTCGGGGTCGACGCGATGCGAGTAGAAGATGTCGACGTGGTCGAGTCCCATGCGCGTGAGACTCTGATCGAGGCTGTCGAGCACATATTTGCGCGAACCCCACTCGCCGTAGGGACCGGGCCACATGTCGTAGCCCGCCTTGGTGGAGATGACGAGCTCGTCTCGGTAGGGCTTGAAGTCCTCCTTGAAGATCCGTCCGAAGTTGATCTCGGCGCTGCCGTAGGGAGGGCCGTAGTTGTTGGCGAGATCGAAGTGCGTGATCCCGAGATCGAAGGCGCGCCGCAGCATGGCGCGGCTGTTGGCCAGGGGAAAGTCGTCGCCGAAGTTCTGCCACAGGCCGAGCGAGATCGGCGGGAGCTGGAGGCCACTGCGACCGCAGCGGCGGTAGCCGAGCTTTTCGTAGCGGTCGGCGGCGGGGACATACAGAGTGGGCGCGAGGCGGGCATTGAAGGGCATGGGTGCGAGTATTTCATGGGACGGCTGGCGGACCGCGGCCGATGTGGCTGGCGCCGGAGGCTTTCGAGGGTGCTGGCGCGTTCGCCGTGGGGAGAATCCGCAACGTCCGGGTTTGGCCATAGGGATAGTGACCGGGGCCCATCTCATCGCCTACCCTGTTCGCCATACGCCTCGGGGCAGCTCGGGGCTGTCTCTCGTATGTGCGTCTCCGCCGCCGAGTCGCCTTAGGAAGGAACTAACACCGCATGCCTCGCATTCGCCAGCAGAACGTACTCGCAGCCCAGTGGACCCCCAACGGAGGCGCTCTCGGAGCCCCCGATCTGACCGTCGCCGACAACCAGATCTTTGGCGCCAACGTGTTCAGTCCCGCCATTCAGCGCCAGCGGCTGCCCCGCGATGTCTTCCGCCGGCTGCAGCAGACGCTCGCGCGAGGCGAGGCGCTCGACACCTCGCTGGCCGATGCCGTCGCGCTGGCCATGAAGGAATGGGCGCTGGAGCGGGGCGCGACCCACTACACCCACTGGTTCCAGCCGCTCACCGGATCGACGGCCGAGAAGCACGACAGCTTCTACGCGCCCACGGGCGAGGGCACGGCGCTGGCCGAGTTCTCGGGCAAGGAGCTGATCCAGGGTGAGCCCGACGCCTCGAGCTTCCCGACCGGCGGCATCCGAGCGACGTTCGAGGCACGCGGCTACACGGCCTGGGATCCGACGAGCCCGGCGTTCCTACTCGAGAACCCCAACGGCGCCCTGCTGTGTATTCCGACGGCGTTCGCCTCGTGGACGGGTGAGGCGCTCGACCACAAGATCCCGCTGCTGCGCTCGATGGACGCGCTCAGCCGGTCGGCCATCCGCGCGCTGAAACTGTTCAACGACGGCGCTTCGCAGCGCGTGTTCACGACCGTCGGGCCCGAGCAGGAGTACTTCCTCATCGACGAGCAGTACTACTTCGAGCGCCCCGACCTGATCACCACAGGGCGCACGTTGTTCGGAGCCAAGCCACCCAAGGGCCACGAGCTCGACGATCACTACTTCGGGTCGATCCCCGAGCGGATCCTGGCCTGCATGCTCGACACCGAGCGCGAGCTGGCCAAGCTCGGCGTGCCGGTGAAGACCCGCCACAACGAGGTGGCGCCGAACCAGTACGAGATCGCGCCGGTGTTCGAGAACTCCAACGTCGGTTCGGACCATCAGCAGCTGACCATGCAGGTGATGCAGAACGTCGCCCGCCGGTACGGGCTCGTCTGCCTGCTGCACGAGAAGCCATTTGCCGGCGTCAATGGGTCGGGCAAGCACAACAACTGGTCGATGGGCACCGACACGGGCAAGAACCTGCTCGAGCCCGGCGACACGCCGCACAAGAACCTCGAGTTCCTGTTCTTCTGCGCAGCGGTGATCCAGGCGGTGAACCGGCACCAGGGTCTTCTGCGCGCGTCGATCGCCTCCGCCGGCCAGGATCATCGCCTCGGCGCCAACGAGGCGCCGCCGGCGATCATCTCGATCTTCCTCGGCACCGGACTCGAGAAGGTGTTCGGGGCGATCGAGCGCAGCGAGGCAGGCGAGTCGACTCCGGAGTCGTTCCTCGGCCTGGGCACGCCGGTGCTGCCGCCGCTGCCGATGCACGGTGGCGACCGCAATCGGACGAGCCCGTTCGCGTTCACGGGGAACAAGTTCGAGTTTCGCGCGCTGGGCTCGAGCATGTCGCCGTCGCTGCCCAACACGGTCCTCAACACGATCGTCGCCGAGGCGATCGACGCGCTTGCCGACGAACTCGCGAGCGCGCTCGGATCGGGCAAGGATCTCGAGGCGGCCCTGCCGTCGATCCTCCAGCGCAGCTACGCGGCGAACAAGCAGATCATCTTCGGTGGTGACAACTACTCCGAGGATTGGCACACCGAGGCCGAGCGACGCGGGCTCCTGAACCTCCGCGCGACGCCGGACGCCCTCCCCTACCTGGTCGACAAGGACACGGTCGAGCTGTTCGAGACGTACGGCGTTCTGTCGCGGCGCGAGCTCGAGTCACGCTACGAGGTGTTCGCCGAGCAGTACGTCGCCAAGCTCAACATCGAGGCCGAGACGGCGGCGTCGATCGCGCGGACGATGTTGCTGCCCGCGGCCGTGAGTCACCTCGTCGTGCTTCGCGACGCGCAGCTGCCCGAGCTCATCAGCGAGCTCGAGGCACTGATCGGGCAGTTCGTGACTGCGATCAAGAGCCTCGAGGAGGCAAACCTCAGCGACAACCAGCCCCACGACGACCTGCTCGAGCACGGCAAGTACATGCAGAACCGGGTCATCCCGGCGATGGCGGGCGTCCGTGGGGTGGCCGACCGTCTTGAGAAGGTCGTGGCCGACGAACTCTGGCCCCTGCCGAAGTACTCAGAGATTCTCTTTATCAAGTAGGCGGGGAGGTCACCCCCGAGAAGCGCCGATGCGTGCCGCGACTTGAGAAAAGCAATTATGAGCAGGGCTATTTGCGCGGCGCGGCGAGATATGCGCTACGGTGCTTCACCGTATGTTGCAGGCCCGCAGCGGGTGCGGTCGGTGTGATCTGGGGAAGAGCCGGCGGCGCTGGACACCGCTTTTGATTGTTGCCGTGCTGGCGCTCGGCGCTGCCACGTCGGCGTTGGCGTCGTCGGGCGGTTCGGGGCTGGGCGGCCACAAGAAGAAAAGGAAGCACCACGGCGCCCATGTGTCCAAGCACAACCCGCTGGCCGTGCGGGGCATGTGGATCTGGGAGTTGGGCAGCACGAACGGCGGCAACGTCAGCTCGATCATCTCCGAGGCCCGCAGCCACCAGGTGCAGACGCTGATCATCAAGAGCAGCGACGGGTCGAGCTACTGGTCGCAGTTCAACCGCTCGCTGGTGAGGACGCTGCACCACCACGGGCTGCACGTGTGCGCATGGCAGTTCGTGTACGGCAACCAGCCCAGCGCCGAGGCGAGGGTCGGCGCGCAGGCGAAGCGCAACGGAGCAGACTGCCTGATGATCGACGCCGAGGGTCAGTACGAGGGCAAGTACGTCGCGGCGCAGACCTACATTCGCAAGCTGCGCCGATCGGTCGGCTCGCGCTACCCGCTGGCGCTGGCCGGCCTGCCCTACGTCGACTACCACCCCGCCTTCCCGTACTCGGTGTTCCTCGGGCCCGGCGGCGCGCAGTACAACGCGCCGCAGATGTACTGGTACGTGATCGGCACGAGCCCCGACGGCGTCTACTCGCACACGTACGAGTACAACCGGGTCTACCGGCGCCAGATCTTCCCCATCGGCGAGGGAGTTCCCGACCCGCCGGCGGGCACGCCACCCCCGGGTCAGATCCGGCGCTTCCGTCAGATGGCCCGGGCCTACCATGCCCCCAACGCCAGCTGGTGGGTGTGGCAGGACTTCTCGGGCTCGAGCTGGCACGCGATCAGCCAGCGACTCGCGTCGCTGGCCAGCTACCGAGCCAACAAGGCGTACGCCAGCGTCGGCCCTGGCACGCAGGGCGATCTCGTCATCTGGGCCCAGGAGCACCTGGCCCGCGCGGGCGAGAGGGTGAGCGTCGACGGGTCCTACGGGTCGAAGACGACCGCCGCGGTGCGAGCCTTCCAGTCCGCCCATCGACTCCCGGCCAGCGGGACGATCACCGCCGCCACCTGGGCGGCGCTGCTGCGCTACCCGGCCATGCGCGTGACGTGGGCCAGCCGGCATGCCGCGCGGGCCGCGACGGCCGCCGGCCCGAACGTCGTGGTGGTGCCGCGTTCGGCGACGCTGCCGTCCAGGCGATATGAGATCCCGCCGCGCCTCGGAGCCGGCAGGCCGCATAGCTGAGCTTCGTAGACACCGACCACGCTTCCGACGTCATGACCGACATGACATTCCGTGCCATGGCCACGGATATCCGGCTCATCATCGGTGCGCCGCTGCTCGCGGGGACGGTCGCGCCCGACCGGGCAGCCGAGCGTGAGCGAAGGTTCATCCTCGATTTCGCGCACCGGCTCTCAAGGTTCGAGCCCGACAGCGAGCTGACCGCGCTCAACCACGACCCTCGCGAGCGTGTGCCGGCATCGCCCCTGCTGCTGGCCGCGGTCGGCGCGGGGGTGTGGGCCGCGGAGCGCAGCGGAGGGCTGGTCGTGCCCACGCTCCTGAGCGCGCTTGAGCAGACCGGCTACGCCGCCTCGCTCAACGGCGTCTCCCCCGCACCTCTGTCGGACGCGCTGGCCGCCGCGCCGCGTCGCTGCGCCGCACACCCCGATCCCGATCAGCTGTGGCGTCAGATCGTCGTCGACAACGACGCCGGCGAGATCGCCCGACCGCCCGGCGTGACGATCGACACCGGCGGCACGGGGAAGGGACTCTGCGCCGATGCGGTCGCCCACCGCCTCTCGGGCTACACGCGCTTCGTGATCGACTGCGGCGGCGACATCACCGTCGGCGGCGTCGGCGCGCAGGTGCAGCCGTACGAGATCGCCGTCGAGCACCCGCTGACCCGGCGCCCGATCGGCTCTCTTCGCATCGCACGTGGCGGCGTCGCGACGTCGGGCCTGGATCGGCGCATCTGGCGCCGCGCCGACGGCAGCTACGCGCACCACCTGCTCGACCCGAGCACTGAAGCGCCGGCGTGGACCGGGCTGATCTCCGTCACCGCGCTGGCCGGCAGCGCGCTCGAAGCCGAGACGCTGACCAAGATGGCGCTGCTGCTCGGCGCCGACGGCGCCCACGAGGTGCTGGCCGAACACGGCGGCGTGCTCATCCACGACAGCGGAAGCGTCGAGGCGGTCGGTCCGATCGACGGCAACATAGACGCAGTCGACCATGCGAGGTAGCTCGGACGCGCAGGAGTTCGACCGCGCGAAGCGAAGCAGTCGCGCGCACACACAGCTAACAGGGCGCGCGGTGGTAACTATCAACACTTCGGGATAGGCTCACCGATGCGCAAAATCGCTAGCCCTCTCTCACTTCCGATCCACAAGGAGAATGCATGCCGCCCGCTAAGAAACCAGCGACGCGCCGAGCCAGTACGCGCTCGAGCTCGTCATCGACAAAAAAGATAAGCCGCAGAGAAGTCGAACGGGCGACCGCGCGCTTCGACAAGGCGCTGGAGGATGCGAGCAAGGCTCTTCAGTCGCTCGGTTCAGACTTCGGGAAGGGCGCGAAGGGTGCCTACCGCGAGGTCGACAAAGCGCTGAAGGCCCTGCGTCGCGACGCCTCGAAAGCCAACAAGACGATGTTGAAGGATCTCGAGAAGATCGTCGCGGCGGCAACGCCGACGCGCCGCACCAGCAGCACAGCCGCAAAGGCGCCCGCGCGCTCGACGCGCCAAGCGGACGACGACGCGCCGGACCACGGCTGCCAAGAGCACGGCGGCCAAACGCGCGCCGGCGCGCAGCTCGGGTTCCACGGCGGCGAAGAAGCCGCCCGCCGCGCGTCGCAGCTCCTGAGCCTTTCGCCCCGACCGGCGACGCGTGGGGGAGCGCGTCGCCGGTCCGGGCTCAGCTGACCGGCACGCGTCAACCGATGTGGCTAGGTCAGCTCGCTGCCGTCCTGAACGCGCGTCGGCTCGTCGGCCGTGAGCTCGACGGAGCCGCGGACGACGACGTCGGCGCCAAACGTCACGTCGCCGTGCACGACCAGTCGCTCGGCCTGGCGCAGCGACGGCGGACCGGCGGGGAAGCGGCGCTCGAACTCATCGATGAGGCGGTAGAACCGCTTGTCGAGCTCGACGAACGGAAGCTTGCCGCGCCGCTCCGGCACCGGCTCGATCAGCTGCCCATCGGAAACCGCGTAGACGTCCGAACGGAGGACGAGCAGATCGTCAGTCGTCTTCACCGGGACGAAGCGCGTGCGCGGGACGAGCAGCAGCTCGGCTCCCGCGAAGCTGCCGATCGCGGCGCCCATCGCGCTCTCGAGCTGGACGACCGGGGTCGAGCCGCCATCGCGAGGATCGACGGTCTTGTGGTTGATGATGAGCGGCAGGGGCAGCACCCCGCCGCGCTGGTCGAGCAGGTCCGACAGCGCGCGCAGATCGATCCAGAGGTTGTTGGTGTTGTAGAAACGCCAGCGACGGTAGTCGCGGAACGACTCCTCGTCCTCGGGCGGCGTCTGCGCCGTCTCGCGCAGAACGAGCTGACCGTCGTCGCGCCGCCGGGCGATGTGTCCGCCCTTGCGGTCGGCCTCTGTGCCTTCGACGACCTCCATGAGGAACGGGAGCTCGCGGGTCACCATGTGCATGGCGATGCGCGGATCGAACGTGGCCCCGAGGTTGTCCGAGTTCGAGATCATCGCGAAGTCGAAGCCACGCTCGAGGAGCGCGGCGAGCATTCCCGATCGCCGCAGCGCGCCGTACACGTCACCGTGACCGGGTGGCGTCCACTCGAGCGCCGGCGCCGCCGGCCAGCTCACCGGCTCGAGCGTGTCGGCCTCGAGCTTGGGGATCATGCTCTGCTGGAAATCGAGCTCGAGCCCGTCGCTGCGAATCTCGCGATGGCCGGCGAGCGCCTTCAGTGTCGCCTCGCGCGTGGCCTCGCTGTTCATGAGGACGAGCGGCAGACGCACTCCGAACTGCTCCCGCAGTGCCAGCGTCTGCCCGATGATGATCTCCAGGAATGACCGCCCGTCGCGCGCCTGCACGAGCGACTTCGGCTCGCGCAGCCCCATCGTCGTGGCCAGGCCACCGTTCAGTTTGATGGTGACGAAGCGATCGAGCTCGCTCGGCTCCTGCTCGGCCGGAAGCTCGTCCAAGGTCGAGACCTCCTGCGCCGGCTCCAGCTCGTCGCTGCGGATGACCGCCGACTCGCCGGAATCGACGCGTTCGTAGGCGCTGCGGAAGTTGCTGATCGCCTCATCGTGGTGGCCGGCCGCACGCATCTTGTCCTCGGCCGCCCTCAATCCATGCTCGCTCATCCCGGCATTGTGACCGGACTGGCCGGCGCGCGATTTGCCAGCATGTTTCTCGATGGAGAAACGACATATCCGCCGACTCGGTCGCGAGGTGAGCACGGTCGGGCTCGGAACCTGGCAGCTGGGCGCCGACTGGGGTGATGTTTCCGCCGCCGACGCGGGCGCAGTGCTCGACGCGGCGGTCGCCGAGGGGATCTCGTTCTTCGACACGGCCGACGTCTACGGCGACGGGCGCAGCGAGCAGTTCTGCGCCGGGTTGCTCCGGCGTCACCCGGACGTGTTCGTGGCCACAAAGATGGGACGGCGAGTCGAGCAGCTGCCAGAGAATTACAGCGCCGCGAACTTCGCGGCCTTGAACGAGCGCTCGTGCGCGAATCTCGGGGTCAAGCGACTCGACCTCGTGCAGCTGCATTGCCCACCCGACGGCGTGTTCACCGACGACGCCGTGTTCGAGGCGCTCGACGCGATGGTCGCGGACGGTCGCATCGCCGCCTATGGCGTGTCGGTGGAGACGTGCGCCCAGGCGCTGGCGGCGATCGCGCGGCCCGGTGTCGCCACGGTCCAGATCATCGTCAACTGCTTCCGACTCAAGCCGCTCGAGCAGGTGCTGCCTGCGGCCCGCGAGGCCGGGGTGGGAATCATCGCGCGCGTTCCGCTCGCCTCGGGTCTGCTGTCGGGGCGCTACGACGAGCACACAACGTTCGCCCCCGACGATCATCGGAGCTTCAACCGCCACGGCGAGTCGTTCGACATCGGCGAGACGTTCGCCGGAGTGCCGTTCGACGTCGGCCTCCGCGCCGTGCGCGAGCTCCGCGACGCGATCGGACCCGAGCTCCCGCTGCCCCGCTTCGCGCTGCGCTGGGTGATCGACCAGCCCGGCGTCAGCACCGTGATCCCGGGGGCGCGCAACGTCGAGCAGGTCCGCGGCAACGCCGCCGCGGGCTCCGCCGCCCCGCTGACCGAGGCGCAACGCCTCGCCGTCCAGGACGTCTACGACCGCATCATCCGCGAGCACGTTCACCACCGCTGGTGAGCGCGCTGATCTCGGCAACCGAGCTGGGCGCGCGGCTCGAGTCGAGTCCACCCTCGGTGCTCGATGTGCGCTGGAGCGTGGTCGCCGGTCCCGGCCGCGCGGCCTACGAGAGCGGACACATCCCCGGCGCGGCCTTCGTCGATCTCGACACCGACCTCGCGGCGCCACCGGGACGCGCTGGGCGGCATCCGCTCCCGACCGAGGTCGGGTTCGTCGAGGCGATGCGAGCGTGCGGGGTCAGCAACGAGCGCGCGGTCGTCGTGTACGACGCCGCGGACGCCACCGCGGCGGCGCGCGCCTGGTGGTTGCTGCGCTACTTCGGTCATCCGGATGTCGCCGTGCTCGATGGTGGCCTGGCCGCGTGGACCGCCGCCGGCCTGGCGCTCGAGGCGGGAACGCGCGATATCGCGCCGGGCACCTTTATCGCCAGCGCACGTGGCATGGCAATCCTCGACGCCGACGGTGCGGCGGAGCTGGGCCGACAAGGTCGGCTGCTCGACGCCCGCGCTCCCGAACGCTTCCGCGGTGAGCGCGAACCGATCGATCCCGTCGCCGGCCACATCCCTGGAGCCCTCAACCGCCCGACGACGATGAACGTCGATTCGGCCGGGCGATTCCTCGACGCGGCCGAGCTCCGGGCGGCGTTTGCGGGGCTGGGTCTGCGACCCGGCGATGAGCCGGGCGCATACTGCGGATCGGGCGTCACCGCCGCCCACGAGGTGCTGGCGCTCGAGCTGGCCGGCTATCGCGCCGCGCTCTACGCCGGCTCGTGGAGCGAATGGATCACCGATCGGCGGCGCCCCGTGGAGCGAGGCTGAGCGAGCATCACGTCAATCGCGCTTTCGAGCATGCCCTGGCCCTCGAGGAAATCGACAGTGGTATAGCGCGCCCGCAGCCGCGTCGCGTACGCGAACGTCGCACGCAGCGTCTCCTCATCGATCTGCAGATAACCGGGCGCGCAAGGGAACTCCGCCACCGCCAGCGCGCGCTCCACCGCCGCAAACGCGTCGATCGCCGGCGCGATGCCCGAGCGCACAGCGCTCCAATCGTCGGCCATCGGTTGAGCGGCGAAGCGCCGCTTGTCCTCCACTGCGGCGAGGATCTCCGCCGATGGGTCGCCGAGCCATTCGCGGGCCGCCGCGCCGAGTGGATCGGTCACCGGAACGGGCGCGTGCACCTGCGTCATGCCACCGCCGAACGCGAAGCGCTGCAGTCTCATGGCAAAGCCCGTCGCGTAGCCGACCTGCAGTCCGTGGGACGCATGCCGGCGGCGTCCCCGCGCGGCGAGCAGATCCCAGAAATGCGACGCGTGGTGCTCGCAGCCACTGGCCGGCCTCGAGTTGCCGGCCAAGGCCATCGCCACGCCCGATTCGATCAGACCCTCGAGCAGCGCCCGCACTGCGCCCGCGTCCCCGGCCAGCACCGAGCCGGCGTTGGCGGCGGCGAAACCCAAGGGCCCGAGCACTCGCTGCTCGACCGCTTGCTCGAACGGCTCGCCGTAGAGCAGATGAGCGGCCAGCCAGTCGACCCGTGCGGTCGCCTTGGCCAGCAGGTCGCCGAGACCCGCGCGGGTCAGCTCGGCAGGTGCCGCGGCGGCGAGGCGAGTGTCGGCGAAGATCGCCACCGGGGCGCGCGCCGGGTAGGTCACCTTGACCCCGTCGATCTCGAGAGCCGCCACGCTCGATGCGTAGCCGTCCATCGAGGCCGCGGTGGGCGCGCTGACGAAGTCACGGTCGTCCAGGTGGGACGCGTAGCGGACGATGTCGGTGATCACGCCGGATCCGGCCGCGACCGCGTGTGCGCCACCGCGCAGTCGCTCGCGCACGCGCTCGACCTCGCCCGGTCCGGCCAGCAGCCCCACCCGCTCGGAGAACACGAACTCCCGGCAGCGCACGCCGCGCAAGGCCAGCTCCCGCGCCAGCCGGGAGCCGATCACCTCGTGGGTGTTGGCGTCCGACACCACGAGGACGTCGTCCCACTTCCGCGAGCGCAGGTAATCGGCCAGCTGCGCCCCAACGTCCGGCGCGATGACGATCGGGCTCAAGGCTGCCCGTAGTAGGCGTGAGGTCCGTGCTTGCGCCGGTAGTGCTTGTCGCGCACGGGCGCCGCCAACGACGCCGCGCCCGGCTCGAGCACGGTAGTCAACCAGGCGATCCGCGCCACCTCCTCGAGCGTCACCGCGTTCTCGACCGCCTTTGCGGGTGAGCTCGCCCACGCGAACGGGCCGTGTCCGCGCACGAGCGCGCACGGCAGCTCGTCGGGCCCATGCTCGGTGACGGCTTCGAGCAACACGGTGCCGGTCGCGCCCTCGTAGTCCGTCGTCACCTCTTCCTGGCTGAGCGCCCGCGTGAGTGGAATGGGGTACGGGCTCAGATCGGCGTGCGTCGTGCCGAGCAGGGGGATCCCGCGCTGGGCCTGTGCCCACGCGGTGGCCCACGTCGAGTGCGTGTGGGCGACTCCGCCGATGTGCTCGAAACCGCGATACAGCGCCAGGTGAGTCGGCGTGTCGGTGGACGGACGTCGCTCTCCGGCCACGACGTTGCCCTCGAGGTCGACGACGGTGAGATCCGTCACCCGCATGGCCGCATAGGAGACACCGCTCGGCTTGATCACCACCAGCCCGCGGTCGCGATCGATGCCGCTGACGTTCCCCCAGGTCAGCGTGACGAGACCGTGCGCCGGCAGGGCGAGGTTGGCCGCGAGGACCTCCTCGCGCAGCCGCTCGAGCCCGGCCACCGCAGTCACGATGCTCCGGCTTCGGCGCGGATCCGCTTGAGGCCGTGGAGCAGCTCGACCTCGCTGCGACCCAGCCGTTCGTACAGGGCGGCGTAGATCGCGTACACCTCGTCGTACACCGCCTTGCGGGCCCCATCGGGCCGATAGGTGCGCGCCGCGGCGGGTGCAGTGGCCGCGATCGCACTCCCGATATCCGCGAAGTGCCCGGCGGCAACGGCGCCGAACAGCGCCGCGCCCCGCGCCGGGACCTCACTCGACGCGGGGACGGTGACCGGCCAGCCGGTCGTGTCGGCGAACAGCTGCATGATCAGCGGACTCTTCTCGGCGATGCCGCCACAGGCGACGATCTCCGATAGCGCGAGGCCATGCTCGTCGAAGTTCTCGACCACCCGGCGATTTCCGAACGCGATCGCCTCGCACAGCGCGCGATAGATGTCCGCCGGCGCGCTTTGCAGGGTCATGCCGAAGATCGCCCCGCTCAGGTCGGCATCGGCCAGGATCGAGCGGTTGCCGTTCCACCAATCGAGCGCCACCAGTCCGGTCTCCCCCGGCGCCAGCCTGGCTGCCGCTTGCTCCAGCTCGTCGTAGGAAGGTCCTCCAAGCGTGTCCACGAACCAGGCGAGCATGTCGCCCACGGCCGTCTGGCCGGCCTCGTAGCCGTAAAGGCCTGGAAGGATCCCGTCCCTGACCACGCCGGTGATCCCCGGGAGGCGGACCTCGCGCGGGTCCACGACCATGTCGCAGATCGACGTCCCGACCACCATGACATAGACGCCCGGACGTTCGACGCCGGCTCCCGCCACGGACACGAAGGAGTCGACGTTGCCGACGGCGACGGCGATCGACTCGGGCACACCGATCGCCTGAGCGGCATCGGGTGTAAGCGTGCCGGCGCGCGTGCCCAGCGGCACGAACCTGTGCCCCAGCTTTTCCGACGGGGTGTCGAAGCCCGGATAGGCCGCCTCGAAGTAGTCGCGGGAAGGCAGCCCTTCGTCGGGCGACCACATCGCCTTGTAGCCGGCCGTGCAGCTCTGCCGGACCTGGTTACCGGTCAGCCACCAGATGATCCAGTCGGCGGCCTCGACGAAGGCATGCGCCTCGTCGTAGATCTCGCGGTCCTCGCGCCATAGCTCGATCAGCTTGGGGAAGTACCACTCGGAGGAGATCCGGCCGCCGTAGCGCGACAGGAACTCCTCGCCGCGCTCGAGCGCCACATCGTTCAGCCGGTCGGCCACGGGCTGCGCGGCGTGGTGCTTCCACAGCTTCGGCCACGCGTGCGGACGGCGCCGCCAATGCTCGTACTTGCACAGCGGGATGCCCTCGGCGTCGACCGGGAGGACCGTGCAGGATGTGAAGTCGATCCCGATCCCAACGACATCGCTCGGGTCGATCGATGCCTCCGCGATCGCGTACGCGATCCCGTTCTCGAGCACCGTCACCCAGTCGTCAGGATCCTGGAGCGCCCAGTCAGCCGGGAGCCGCTCACCGCTGGCCGGGAGCGTGCGATCGATGACTCCGTGCGGGTAGGGCACGACCCCCACCGCCAGTTCCTCACCACTGTCGAGATCGAGCAGTACGGCCCGTCCCGACTCCGTGCCGAAATCGACGCCGATCGAGTAGGCGCTCACGACACTGCGGTCCGCATCACGCAGCGTCGCCGGTGGCTGTCGCCGCCTCCGCCTCCTCCTGGGCTTTCGCCGCCGCCTCTTCCTCGGCCTTGGTCTGCAGCCGAGCGCGGCGATACTCCTCGACGACGATCTCGTTGAGCTCGTCGACGCTTGTCTCGTTGGTCGGTTTGTCCAACGAGATGACACCGTCCTGGATCAGGCTGACCCGGTCGCAGGCCTGGAACACGTGGACGTAGTTGTGGAGGATCATGACGATCGAGACGCGCCCCTCGGCCTTCAGTCGCCCGATCAGGTCGAGGATCAGCGCTCCCTCCTTGGCGCCCATCGCCGCCAACGGCTCGTCGAGGAGGATCACGTCGGCGTCGCCCGAGATCGTCCGGGCGACCGCGATGGCCTGCCGCTGGCCGCCGGACAGCCGGGCCACGGGGACATCGAGCCTGGGGATGTTGATCCCGGTCTCCTCGAGCGCCGTCCGGGCTTCCTTCTTCATCTGGTGGTTGGCCAGGAAGGGGATCGGCTTCTTGACGTGCTCGCGGCGCAGAAACAGGTTCTGATAGACGGTCAGCTCATTGATCAGGGCCAGGTCCTGATAGACGGTGTCGATCCCGGCGGCCCGAGCTTCGACCACACTCTTGGGGGCGAACGGCTGTCCCTTCAACCACATCGTGCCCGAGTTGGGCTTGTGGAACCCGCTGAGGATCTTGATCAGCGTCGACTTGCCGGCGCCGTTGTCGCCGAGGAGGCCGAGCACCTCGCCCTTGCGCAGGTGAAGGTTGATGTCGCGCAGCGCGGTGATCGGCCCGAAGCTCTTCTGCACGTGCACGACGCGGAGCACGTCGTCCTCGGCCTCGCGCGGGCCGACGATCTTCTCGACTGGGGCGGGGGGCGCGTCAGCCAAGGCCCGACCCCGTCCGCACGCGCGAGACGAGCGTGTTAAAGGCCATCGCGATCAGAATCGCCAGACCGAGGTAGAACAGGAAGTAATTGGCGCTGACCCCCTTGACGTTGAGACCGTCCTGGAGGATCCCCAGGAAGATCGCCCCGATGAACGCGCCGATAACCGTGCCCGATCCGCCCTGGAGCAGCGTCCCCCCGATCACGGCGGCGGAAATCGCCTGGAACAGGATCCCGTTGGAACCGGATGGGTCGGGCGTCGTGGTCGCCGCCCGCACGGCCTCGAGAATCCCGACGAAGCCGGCCAGAGCCGCGCACAGGACGAAGTTGCGGGTCAGCACCAGGCGCGTGTTCACGCCGGCCTCGGCGGCGCCGAGCCGGTTGCCCCCCACGGCGACGGTGAAGATGCCCCAGCGGGTGAAGGACAGCACGATCTGGAGAATGATGCAGATCCCGATGGCCCAGAACAGCTCGGAGTAGGTGCCTCCGCCGAAGACCTGGGCGAATGTGCTGACGTTCACGACCGACGTGCCCGGGGTGGTGACCTGGGTCGCGTGCGAGATGATCAGCGTCAGGCCTTGAAGCGTGAACAGGGTCCCCAGCGTGGTCACGAACGACGAGATCCCGACCACCGACACGACAAGGCCATTGAACAGCCCGACAAGACAGGCGACGAGCAACGCGCCGATCATCGCCGGGACCAGAGGCAGGCCGACGTTGGCGTTCAGCTTGTAGAAGACGAACGGGGTGAACAGGTAGACCGCGCCGACCGACAGGTCGATCTCCGCGTTGATCATCACGAACACCTCGCCCGCGGCCATGATCGCGAACGGCGCGAAGTACGGCAGCAGCGCCTTGAGGCTCGACGCGGTGAGGAAGTTGCTGGAGCTGGTCGAGAAGTAGATGAACGCGACCAGCGTGACGATGATGATGCTGCCCTCGCGCAGAGTCAGAAACCTCTGCGCGAGGCTCAGCGCGCCGCCGCGACGGGCCCAGCCCTTTGCTGGGCCCTCCGGTGCCGCGGTCGGCGGTGGCGTGCCCTCAGATGCGACAGCCATGGTCTAAGGCGCGACTCTACGCCTTCTGGACCCCCGCTGCAGTACTCGGTGCCCTCGTAACGGCTCTTGG
Source organism: uncultured Solirubrobacterales bacterium (assembly GCA_963734775.1). Lineage (GTDB taxonomy): Bacteria > Actinomycetota > Thermoleophilia > Solirubrobacterales > Solirubrobacteraceae > Palsa-465. Next base: position 304,183 of record CAVTJE010000028.1, on the reverse strand, counting down.
TGCTGTTGTACGGCACCACGGTCGTCTTATCGAGGAACTTCAGTCCGGTGTTGACATCGGCGATCCCGGTCAGGCTCTGCGACACCTGGTACATGTAGAGCTGCAGGATGGGCAGGAAGCCCTGCAGGTACGGCTGCTGGTCGATCGTGAACTCGATCTGACCGGCGGCGAGCAGCTGCTGGGTGATCGGCGTCAGGTCGTAGCCGCCGCCCTTGGCCTTGCCCACCAGGTTGTTCTTCTTGATGCCCTGGGCGACGCTCTGGGTACTCCCGCCGTCGACGGCGAAGTAGCCCTTGGTGCTCGGATGCGCCGACATGTACGCCTCGATCGTCGACAGCTCCTGGGTCAGGGCGGCGCCGGTCGCGACCACCTTCGTCGTGATCGACGAATGCGACTTGAGCACGTTCTGGGCACCGTCGATGCGGGGCTGGATATTCAACGACCCCGGGGTGGCGATGAACAGCGCCACATCGCCGGATGGCACCAGCTCGACGATGCGCTTGCCCATCTCCTGACCCGAGACGTACAGGTCCTGGCCGATGTAGGACAGCCGCGGGTTGCCGGCGGCGTCGGCGTTGTAGGAGACGACCGGGATCTTGGCGTTGAGTGCCTTCTGGACGGGCTGGTTGAACGCGGTCAGGGAGACCAGCGCCACCCCGATCCCGTCGACGCCGGCGCTCACCGCGCTGTTGAGCGCGGAGACCATCTCGCCGACGTTGCTGTTCTCCGAGCCGGTCCACTGGTAGGAGCAGCCGAGCAGCTTGCAGGCGTCCGCCGCGCCGTTCTGGGTCGGCGTGAAGAACGGGTTGGTGGTCACGTGGTTGACGAGCGTGAACTTGTAGCTCTTGCTCGAGCCGAAGATCGCGGCCGCCGAGCTGCCTGTGCCCGCTGCCGACGCCGTCGAGCTCGAACTGCTGCTACTGCTGCTGCCGCACGCTTCGAGAATCATCGCGGCGATTCCGGCCGCGCCACCGGTCAGCGCCGAGCGGCGGGTGAACTGCCGCCACTTCTTATGCGAGGTGTCGTCCTCTTTGCGTTCGTCCCACTCCAGACGCTCGATGGCGTCCTCGAAATACTCGTTATCGGGTTCCGACACGCCTCACTCCTCTCCATTCGTGGCTGAGATATCCCGCTGATCGCAACGCTGGCAGAGTCGCCCGACCGTGTCCAGCCGACTTAACCATCCACCAACTCTTCGACGCAGGTACGCCAAAGTCATGCCCATCGTTCGATGGGTTGCAGTGCGTAATCGCTAGAGAAAACGGTCAATCTAAGGCACCACAGAACTCGCCCGCAGTCCTCCTCCGAACCTTCTCACACGTCTTCAGTCGCGTGCATCGTGTGCCAGGCGAGCGCTGGCACCGGGCCGTTTCGATCGCGCGATGTTAACGATCACATCCGGCGCGGTCAATGGCGAATTTGACAAATCAACTCGGCGCCGGGCCGGTGCTTGCGCGGACGACAAGCTCCGGACGCACGCGCGAGCGTGACGCCGTGGGCTCGCGGCCTTCGATCGCCTCGAGCAGGCAGGCCAGGCCGCGCGCGCCCATCTCGTCGAAGTCCTGGCGAATCGTCGTCAGTGGGGGCGTGAAATATGGCGCCTCGGGGATGTCGTCAAACCCGACGACGCTCAGGTCCTTGGGAATCGCGCGGCCGGCCTCGTTCATCGCTCGCAGCAATCCGAGCGCCATCTGGTCGTTGGCCACGAAGATCGCCGTTATCGCACGGTTGGCGGCCAGCGTCTTGCCCAGCTCATAGCCAGAGGAGGCGCTCCAGTCGCCTTCGACGGGGTCGGGCATGTGCACGCCGGCGCGCCCCAGCGCGCGCTCCCAGCCGTCGAGCCGCTCGCGCGACTCGAGGAAGTCCGCGGGTCCGGCGAGGTGCCAAACGGTTTCGTGCCCGAGATCGAGCAGGTGCTGGGTGGCCATCATCGCCCCCGCTCGCTGGTCCACCGCCACCACGGGAACGGTTCCCTCCGGCCCCGCCTCGACCGCGACCATGGGCACGTTCGCCGGCGGGTGCAGGAGCGCATCGACGGCGCTCAGCTGCGGGGCGATGACCATGATGCCGTCCACCCGATGCTGGCGCAGGCGCTCGACGGCGTCGGCCACCGACGGCCGGTCCAGCGCCTTCAGGCTGGCCACGATGATGAAGTAGCCCGCCTCGTGGGCGGCGCGCTCAATGGCCAGCAGCGTCGATGCGGGGCCGTAGAGCGTGGTATCGAAGCTGACCACCCCGATCGTGTTCGAGCGCCCGGTGACCAGCGCGCGCGCGACCGAGTTTGGCTGGTAGCCGAGCTCCTCCATCGCGGCCAGCACGCGCGCTCGTGTGTCCGGACGCACGTGCGGGCTGTCGTTGATGACCCGCGAGACGGTCTGGTGCGACACCCCGGCGCGCCGCCCGACATCCGCCATGACCACGGCCTGCCGGCGGTGAGCCGGTTTTCTCTGCCTCGACGGGTCCATGCTCTCTCCCTCGGCCGGAGACCTCACTCCGGAGTCTCGCTGGCGCGCGATGTTATCGCTAACGTGGCCGTCCGGCCGTAAGATCCGGCACTGGCAAGTGAACGATAGATCGAGCGTCCAAAACCGGCACGAGGAGCAGCTATGAAGACGAGCCTTGGCATCTGGGCCTTCGGACCGATGATCACCCGTTTCGTGCCGGGGGGCTATCAGCCCGAGCACAGCTATGAGCCCGAGCCGGTGGCCGAGAAGGTCCATCGCGCCGTCGAGGGGCTGGGCGATCTCATGGACGGCTACGAATTCCACTACCCGGGCGAGCTCACGCCCGACAATCTGGCCGACGTTCAGGCGGCCCTCGGTGACCATGACATCTACTGCATCGCCGGTGGCCTCCATCTCGACCCGCGCTTCGGTCGTGGCGGTCTGATCAACCCCGACGAGAAGACGCGCGGCGAGGCGCGACGGATCATCCGCGAGGCGGCCGAGTTCGCCGGTTCCCTCGGCGCCCATCTGATCATCTGGCCCGGCGGCGAGGGCTACAACTATCCCTTCCAGACTCCCTACGCCGACTCGTGGCGATGGCTGATCGAGGGCATGGGCGAAGCGGCGGAGATCTGCGCCCGCCACGGCGTGAACCTGTTCCTGGAGCACAAGAACTCCGAGCCCGCGATGAAGATCCTCATGCGCAACATGGGCATGTGTCTGTTCGTGGTCAACAAGCTGCGCGAGCAGGGGATCGACAACGTCAAGCTCAACATGGACTGGCAGCACCTGATCATGAACGGCGAGCACCTGCCCGAGTACGCCGCCCTGCTCGCCTCCGAGGGGCTTCTCGGTCATCAGCACGCCAACTCGGGGTGGGGGACCTTCGACGACGACAACATGGTGGGCACGACGGCGTTCATGGAGACGCTCGAGCTGGCGCTGGAGCTGCGCCGCTGTGGCTACGGCTCGGCCGGCGAGCGGCTGGGGTTCGATCTCTATCCCTACACCGAGGATCAGGCCGGCGCGGTTCGGCGCTCGGTGCTCCATTGGCGCTTCATCGATGAGGTGGCGGGCCGGATCGACGACGGCGCCCTGCGTGAGGCTCAACAGCGCAAGGACGCGATCCGCGCCTACGAGATCGTGTACGCGGCGCTGGGGGCGTGAGCCCGGCGCTGTTCGGGATCGACGTCGGCACCTCCGGCGTCAAGGGGATCGCGATCGATCCGACGGCACCGTGCGCGCGCTCGCCGAGAGCGGCTATCCGCTCTCGACGCCGCGACCGGGATGGGCCGAGCAGGATCCATCGGATTGGTGGCGGGCGACCAAGTCGGTGCTGGCCCAACTGCGCGACCTGGCGGGCGCGCCGGCCGGAATCGGGTTGAGCGGCCAGATGCACGGACTCGTCGCGCTCGACGAGCAGGGCGAGGTGCTGCGACCGGCGATCCTGTGGAACGACCAGCGCACGGCGCAGGAGTGTGCCGAGATCGAGCGCACGGTCGGCCTGCGAGCGACTGATCGCGCTCACCGGCAATCGCGCGCTGCCCGGCTTCACGGCACCCAAGCTGCTGTGGCTGCGCGAGCACGAGCCGCGCGTGTACGAGCGGATCGCTCGCATCGCCCTGCCCAAGGACTACGTGCGCCTCCAGCTATGCGGCGAGCACGCCACCGACGTCTCGGATGCCTCCGGCACCGTGCTGCTCGACGTGGCCGGCCGGCGCTGGAGCGACGAGGTGTTGAGCGCCCTCGATCTGCGCCGGGACTGGCTGCCGCCGGTGCTCGAGAGCCCCGTCGTGTCGGGGACCACGGTGGCGGGAGTGCCGGTGGCCGCGGGCGCGGGCGACCAGGCCGCGGGGGCGCTGGGCGTTGGCGTCGATCGGCCCGGGCCCTTGTCGATCGTGCTGGGGACCTCGGGTGTGGTGTTCGCCGCTCTTCCCCACTTCGCCGCCGATGCCCAGGCGCGCGTCCATGCCTTCTGCCACGCCGTACCGGGCGCCTGGCACGTGATGGGCGTGATGCTGTCCGCCGCCGGTTCGTTGCGCTGGGCGCGCGATACGACCGCCCCGGGCGTCGCCTACGAGGAGCTCATGGCCGATGCGGCTCGCTGGGGGCCCGGAACCGAGGGCCTTGTCTTCCTCCCCTACCTCGCCGGGGAGCGTACGCCGCACGTCGATCCGGACGCGCGTGGCGCCTTTGTCGGCCTCAGCATCCGCCACGATCGCGGGGCGCTTGTGCGCGCCGTGCTCGAGGGGGTCGCTTTCGGACTGCGGGACTCGCTCGATCTCGTACGCGAGCTCGGCGTCGAGCCCGAGCTGGGGCGGGTGTCGGGCGGCGGCGCCCGCAGCGAGCTGTGGCTGCAGATCGTCGCCTCGGCGCTCGACTTGCCGCTGGAGCGGGTCGCTGTCGACGAAGGGGCCGCGTTCGGCGCAGCGCTGCTCGGTGGCGTGGCCGCCGGCGTGTGGTCGGACGTGCACGACGCGGTCGCGGCCACGGTCAAGCCCGGCGAGCGGATCGACCCCGTGGACGAATGGGTTGGGGTCTATCGCGAGGAGCACGAGCGTTTCCGCGCGCTGTATCCGGCGCTGCGGGAGTTTGAATAGGGGCTCTGCCTCGCGAGCGAAAGCGGGGTGTAGCTTGGTATCGCCGGTCCAACGACGATTTCGTTGCACAGCGACCGCGGCCGCCGGCGCTGAGCCACGAAGCCTCGCTATAACAGCGATTTCGTTGACCAGCGACCAGCCATCGGAGCGCTCATCAACGTTTTCGCTGCTCCGAACGCGTTTCCGCTCGCAGAACGCTACCAAACGAGCGCGCCGAACTGAGCCCAGGAGCACCTCTACTCAACCGCCCCACGCGGTTCTCGACCGCGTCGAGCAGCTCGCCCGATCCGACCAACGTTTCGACCGCGGCCAACTCGGGCGAGACGAAGCGGTCGGGCCCCGGCCCGCCGACGCGCTCGCGCAGCGCGGCCAACGCGGCGGCCGTTCCCGGCGCGGGCCGCAACGGCGCCCGCAGATCCAGCCCGCGCGCGGCGCAGGTGAGCTCGACGGCGAGGATCCGGGCGAGGTTTGCCACGACCTGACGGAGCTTGCGCGCCGCGCCCCAGCCGAGCGAGACGTGATCCTCCTGCATCGCGCTCGTCGGCAATGTGTCGGCGCTGGCCGGGAGGGCGAGCCGGCGGTTCTCGGCCACCATGGCCGCCTGGGTGTAGTGGGCCAGCATCAGCCCCGAGTTGACGCCGGCGTCGGGGGCGAGGAACGGCGGTAGCCCGTGCGAGCGGGTGGCGTCGAGCAGGCGATCGGTGCGGCGCTCGGCGATCGCCCCGACCTGGGCCACGGCGATGGCGAGCGCGTCGCAGGCCAGCGCCACCGGCGCGCCGTGAAAATTCCCGCACGACTCGACGCGGCCGTCGGGCATGATCATCGGGTTGTCGATCGCGGCCGCGAGCTCGTAGCCCGCGGTGCGGTCGGCGTGCTCGAGCATGTCGCGTGCGGCGCCGGTCACCTGGGGCGCGCAGCGCAGCGAGTACGCATCCTGGACGCGCGGATCGCCGTAGCGGTGGCTGGCCACAATCTCCGAGTCGGCCAGCACCGTGCGCAGGTTGGCCGCGCTCGCGGCCTGGCCGGGCTGCGGACGCAGCGCGATGAGATCGGCGGCGAAGGCCCGATCGGTGCCGAGCAGCGCCTCGACCGACATGGCCGCGGCGACGTCGGCCACCCGCAGCAGCCGCCACAGATCGTCGCCGGCCATGACCAGCATTCCCAGCATCCCGTCGGTGCCGTTGATCAGGGCCAGCCCCTCCTTGGCCTCGAGGGTGATCGGCTCGATCCCGGCGTGGGCGAGTGCGGCGGCGGCGGGCCGGACTCCACCGTCGGGAGTGGCGACCTCGCCCTCGCCGATGAGCGCCAGCGCGCAGTGAGCCAGCGGCGCGAGGTCGCCGCTGGCGCCGAGTGAGCCGTGCTCGGGGACCACCGGCGTGATCCCCGCGTTGAGGAGGGCCACGATGGCCTCGGCCACCAGCGGACGAGCCCCGGAGAGGCCCATGGCCAGGGTGCGCGCCCGCAGCAGCATCATCGCCCGCACAACATCGCGCTCGACCGGCGGGCCCATGCCGGTGGCGTGCGAGCGGATCAGCGCTCGCTGGAGCTCCTCGCGGCGGTCGGAGGCAATCCGCACCGTGGCCAGCGACCCAAAGCCGGTGGTCACGCCGTAGGCGGGGTCGGCCGAGTCGGTCAGCGACTCCACCACGCTCGCCGCCCGCTCCATCGCCGCACGCGCGGAGGACGAGACACTCACCGGCGCGTCACGGCGAGCGACGGCGATCACCTCCGCAGCCGCGAGACCCTCGGAGGTGATCTTTACGTGGACGACCACAGGGCGCGTCACGATACGGCACTCGATGAGCCTCACGCCACCGCCCGACGCCGTCGTGTTCGACTTCGACGGCCCGATCATCGACAGCCGCGAGCCCGTGCGCATCGCGCTCCGCGCCGCCCTGCGCGAACACGGCTTCCGACCCGGCTCCGACGCCGACCTCGACTCCGCCATCGGGCCGCCCACGCTGCAGGGACTCGCCCAGCTGACGGGCGAGCCCGAGCATGACCTGAGCGCCCTGGCCGATACCTACCACAAGCACTACGCCGCGGTCTACCTCGAGCACACGAGGCTTGTCGACGGAATGGCCGACGTGCTCCACGCACTGTCGCTGCCACTCGCGCTGGCCACCGCCAAGCAGATCGAGTTCACCGAGCCGCTGCTCGATGCACTCGGCATCCGGGCGTGCTTCGCCGCCGTGTGCGCGCCCGCCTTGGCCGGGCCGCCCGAATCGAAGTCGGCGACGGTGGCCCGCGCGGTGGGCCAGCTGGCAGCGGTCAATCCCGTCGTGGTGGGCGACCGACGCTTCGACATCGAGGCGGCGCACGATCACGGCGCGCCGGGCATCGGCGTGACGTGGGGCGTGGGCGACCGCGCCGAGCTCGAGGCCGCCGGAGCCGACTTCATCGTCGGCGCGCCGCCCGAGCTCCTCGCGCTGATCGGACCCGGCTAGCCGAGGAGCCGGGCGCCGGCGCCGGGGCTGACCTCGATCGCGCCGGTCGGGGCGCGGGCGCCGGGAGCCAGCAGGCCGAGCACCGAGCCGCCGAAGCCACCCCCGACGAGGCGCGCCCCGACGGCGCCACTGTCGCGCAGGCGCTGGACGGCGGCTTCCACCGCCGGCGTGGAGATCTGGTAATCGTCGCGCAGACTCGCGTGCGAGGCGTCGAGCAGGCGTCCGACCTCGGACAGGTCTCGGCGCGACAGCGCCTCCACGGTGGCGTCGACGCGCTCGTTCTCGGTGACCACGTGCCGTGCGCGGCGATTGAGCGGCTCGGGCAGGCTATTGGCCATCGCCAGCGTGGCCTCGCGCAGGCTGGCGATGCCGAGCTCCCGGCACGCGCGCGTGCACTCGTCCCGGCGCTCGTTGTATCCCGAGCCTGACAGCGTGTGCTTCTGCCCCGAGTCGAGTGTCACGAGCCGGTGGTCGGCCGAGCTCGAGCGCCACCGGCCGGACGTCGAGGCTCTGGAAGTCGATGCGCAGGGCGCGGCGGGGCTGGCCAAACAGCGACGCAATCTGGTCGAGCAGTCCTGTGCGCGCGCCGACCCAATCGTTCTCGACGCGCGAACAGAGCTTCGCCAGCTCCATCCGATCAGGCTCGTGCGCGCCGGCGAGAGCGATCAGGGTCAGCGCGAGCGCGCCCTCCAGCGCGGCCGACGAGGACAGTCCGGCACCGGCGGGCACCTCACCCTTGATCTCCAGGCGTGCGCCGGACAGCACCACTCCGGCCTGCCGCAACTCTCCGGCGACGCCGCGGACGAACGAGGACCACCCGTCGCCACGCGATGGATCGTCGAGGGCAAACTCGTCGACCTGGCCCAGATCCAGCGCGACGGCCTCGATCCGCGGCTCGGGCAAGCTGGTCCCGCGAACGGTGACGCCGGCCTCGATCGCGAACGGGAGCGCGAGCCCGGCGTTGTAATCGGTGTGCTCGCCGATCAGATTGACGCGACCGGGCGCAAACCCTGTGGCTCGATCGGGCAAGGGCCCAGTGTATGCGCCGTCTGGAGCAGTCCTCTAGTGTGCCGCCGGTGAGCGTCAAGTGGGGCATTCTGTCCACGGCCAGGATCAACGAGCTGTTTCTGGCCGGGGTGCGCCAGTCGGACGTCGTCGATGTCATCGCCGTGGCCAGCCGCGAGGCCAGGACAGCCGAGCGTTACGCGCGCGCGCACGCGATCGAGCGCGCCTATGGGTCCTACGACGCGCTGCTCGCCGATCCTGAGATCGAGGCCGTGTACATCTCCCTGCCGAACCTGTTCCACGTCGAGTGGAGCGTCCGCGCACTCGAGGCCGGCAAGCACGTGCTGTGCGAGAAGCCGATGGGACGCCGCGTGCCCGATGTCGAGCGCGCCTTCGACACGGCCGAGCGCGAGGGACGCTTATTGATGGAGGCCTTCATGTGGCGCCACCATCCGCAGACCCGGCGCCTGACCGAGCTGATCGCCGAGGGAGCGGTCGGGCGAGTGCGCGTGGTGCGCTCCGCCTTCAGCTTCTTCGAGGCAGATCCGGCCAACGTTCGCTTGTCCACGGCCCTCGACGGCGGAGGCCTGATGGATGTCGGCTGCTACTGCGTGAGCGCATCCCGGCTGATCGGCGGAGAGCCGCTGCGGGTTAGCGCCGAACAGATCCTTGGAGGCGATGGCGTCGACGTGGCCATGGCCGCGACGATGCGCTTCTCCGACGATGTGATCGCGTACTTCGACTGCGGACTGGCCCTGGCCGACCGTTACGAGCTCGAGGTCATCGGCGAGCACGGATCGCTTTTCGTGGCCGATCCGTGGGACTGCCGCGTTCCCGGGATCGATGTCCGGCGCGACGAGGGCGGGACCGAGCGAGTCGAGGTGCAGGACGTCGACCCGTACCGGCTGGAGGCCGAGAACCTGTCGGCGGCGATTCGCGGTGAGCAGTCGCCCCTGCTCGGCCGCGCCGACGCGGTCGGACAGGCGCGCGCGATCGAGGCGCTCTACGCGGCGGCCGGCTCCACGCGGGTTCTCACGCTCCCCTGACCCAGTCAGCCCGAGCACAGGCCGCTCAGCGCGAACATCCGCTGCACGGGGAACGACGGAGTTCCGAACTCGACGCGATCGCCATGTTCGCGTGAGCGTGCGTGACGCATCAACAGTCTGGCCCCACGTGCGTCGATGAACGTCACCCGCTCGAGCTCGACGATCACCCGGGGGGCGTTCGAGGCCAGGACGAGCGAGAGCTGATCGTCGAGCCATCGGGTGCTGGCGATGTCAACCTCACCAACGAGGGTGAGCACAACCGCGTCCGGGCGCCTGACGATCTCGATGTCGAAGTCCGGCCCCATGCGTTATCCGTACAACGCATGAGCTCGATGAAGGTCAGGAAGTTTCGCGATTGGCGATCCGCGCCCCGAAGACAGCCAGGATTCGCGTCGCCTCGTCGACCTGTGCGCCAGTGAGCGAGCGCTTCCAACTGTCGATGCGATCGCGAGCTATCCGCTCGGTTCGGGTTCCGACACCGTGTCGATCCAGCTGACGGAGCTTGCGGTCGGCCGCGACGGTCCAGTCCAGGCCGATGGCCGAGAACAAGTCGCGAAAGCCGCTCAATGGGATCCTCACAGAGGTCCTCGTGATCCACGACCACCCAGTCCTGATGTCGCTGGGTCGCGTCGTCCAGTCCCAGTGACAGCAGGCCAACGTGCCAGGCGATCCGTTCCAATGCGTCGGCATCCTTGGCTGGGACCTCGATCGAGCGCGGCTGCAGGAAATTCCGCTGGATGACCGGATGCTCGGACAGCTCAAACGGAGTGGCGGTCGCGTACGGCTCGAAACCGAGCTGAAGCCAGCTGCCAACCACACTCAGCAGGTTCCGTCGAACAACGACGACCGTCGCGTCGTAACGCTCGGCAATCCACTCGATCGCAAACTGAGCATGGACCGTTTTGGCGAGCACGCACGTTGGCTCGCTGCGAAGGCGCCGCGTGGCCATGGCAGCGGTCCGCGATATCGGGCGCACCACCCCGCCGGGGAGGCGGACGAGCAGCCTGCCCACAGCTCGGGTCAGCGAGCTGTCCGGAAAGCCCCCGGCAAATGGAACATCCCACATCGTCTCATAGGCCGGGGCTCGCTCCCCCGGCGCCACAACCGGATATAGGCCGTACTGTGGAATGGCCAGGCCGCCTGACGGATAGTTGTCGGGGTAGTCGGGCTCATTGACGAACGTCACGCTGGGACCGGCCGCGAGAATCTCGGAGACCCAGGAGGTGCCGGACCGCGGAACCCCAATGATCACTGTTCGGCTCACCAGGCGACCCGGCAACGCCGGCCGCGGCCGTCACGACGACAGCGTCCATGCGACAGAGAGCGGCGATGTTCTGATCCTGATCCCATTGGCTCACTCCGTCGGCGACCGGCGCCAACCACGACATTGTGCCGTCCACACTTTAAGACAGGTCGATAACGTCGGCCTGCGGTATCTGCCGGATCAGCTCCACCGCCGGAGTCTTCGCCTCGCCCGCGTCAGCTTTGGCCGTGTTCATCGCCGCCAGCTCGTCGACGAGCGCCAGCGCGGCGGCGTGGCTCTCGTCGGTGTGCCGGCGGATCGAATGCACGGCGTGGGTCCCCGCCGCGTCGATCGACGGTCGGCGTCCGGGCGTGCGCGCGCGCCAGCGCTCCGGCACTAGCCGCGCCCACGGGCGCGGCCGGCGCGCCACGGCCCAGGCGATGAGTCGCTCGGCCCGCGCCCGCTCGAGCGCTGACGAGCCATGCGTTCCGACGACTCGCGAGGCGTAGTCGTACAGATCCTGGCGACGCTCGTCGTCGAGTGAGTCGTTATAGGCCCGCAGGAACGAGCCGATGGCAGGACACACGCAAGCGGGGTGGTCGGTGAACGCCTCGCCGGCCAGCATCGAGGCCAATTCCATCACGCAAGCACCGTCCTCCGGAGAGCTGTGCTTGCCTTTGCTCAGCTTGATCGTCTGGTGCGAGACGGTGGACATTCGCGCCTTCCTTCGCTGGGTGGGTTTGATGAATTGATTGCTCGCGCGGGCTTCGATCTAAACCTTCCTTGACGACCACGGCTACAGCGCCGCCTTCGTGTCGAGCGGCTCCTGACCGACCTGGCGCAGGCCGCGTTCGACGGCCTTGATCACGGTCTCGAGCACGGCCACCCGCGCGTACGGCTTGTTCTCGGCGGCGATCAGGTCCCAGGGCGCCGCCTCGTGGTCGGTGTTCTCGAGCATGTCGGTCAGTGCGCGCTCGTAGGCCGGGCGCTGGGCGAGGTTGCGCCAATCCTCGTCGGTGAGCTTCCACTGCTTGAGCGGATCGTGCTCGCGCGCACGAAACCGCCGGCGCTGTTGCTCCTCGGACACGTGCATCCATAGCTTGACCAGCACCATCCCCTCGGCACACAGTCCGCTCTCGAATTTCACGATCTCGTCGTAGGCCCTCCGCCACTGCTCCTCGCTGGCGAACCCCTCGACCCGCTCGACCATGACCCGTCCGTACCACGAGCGGTCGAGCACGGTCATACCGCCCCAACCGGGTAGAGCGGGCCAGAATCGCCACAGAAAGTGGTGCCGTTTTTCACGGTCACTCGGCGCGGCGAACTGTGCGACGTTGACGTGGCGCGGGTCAAGCGGGTTCGTCAGCCGTCTGATGGCGCCCCCTTTGCCGGAGGCGTCCCATCCCTCGAATAGGACGCACAGCGGCGGTCCGAGGGTGCCGTCGGCAATTTGCCCGCCGCATTGGAGTCGCAGCGCCAGCAACCTTCGCTGAGCGGCCTGCAAACGCTTCAGCCCTTCCTGCCCGCTCAACTTCGACGACAGGTCGACCTCCTCCAACGCGTGCACAAGAAGATCGTCTCATACCGCACCGGGCGCCGGGTCGGGCACAATCGTCTTATGAGCTATCGCGCCGCCGACGCCCGCCAGCAACTGCTCGATCAGGTGGCCAGCGCGACCGACAACATCGGTGGCGCTCTGCTCGCGCTGGGCGAGGCCTATGAACGGATGGATGAGCAGGCTGGCGATCGGCTGGAAAGCGTGTTGTTCCGACCCACGCAGGCCGCCTACGGCCGCGCTCAGCGCGCGCACAACGGATTCGCCGAGCGGTTCGGCCTGGCCACGCGTATCTTCGCCGCCCCGGCGGCGCGCCTGCCCACCGACCCGCGGCACGGGATCGAGCAGGCTGCCGACGCTCTGCGCAGCGCCGACGAGACGCTGGCCACGCTCCAGGACTCGATGCTCCCGGTCGATGTTGGCGATCCCGAGCTCCGGGCCGACCTCAGCCACGTCCGCGAGCTGATCGCGCCGCTGCCCGGCGCGGCGCGCGACATCGTCCGGACTCTGGGCCGCTAGGTATTTGCGGGCGTACTAGGGGCAGCGGGCGGGAGTGGCGGGGATTCGCGTGAGCCCGATATCGGAGACGAACGGCAGCGCGCCGGCTCCGCAGGCATTGCTGACGGCCGCCCTCGCCGCGATCGTGTCGCCCGCCGCCGTGTAATCCGTGGCGAGCGTCAGCAGCCCCGCACGGGCGATGCGGCGCAGGGCGCGGTCGGCTTGCGCGATCTCCTCGCGGCCCTGGCGGACGTAGCGGTGGCGGCCGAAGTCATAGGTCGCGCTGACGTCCTCGCGGTTCCAGCCGTCGTAGTAGTGCAGCAGCGGACCAACGGTGTCCTCGCCGTTCTGGGCGAAGAGAAATTCGTGCTTGGAGTGAACGAGCCGGGCGAGGCGTCGGACCACGTCGCCCATGCCCTGACGCTGGCGCGGATGCGTCTGCACCATGTCGGTGTTGTCGAGGAACAGACCGCTGAATCCCTTGCGCAACATCGCCGGGGCCACGCGGCGAGAGATCAAGCGACGAAAGCCGGGGGCATCGACGTCGGCGTACCACTCGCCCCAGTCGGGCCAGTAGTTGAGCCGATACGGCCTGGCCCGGCGGTACCACGGCCGCCCGGGCTCGATCGTCCCGACATCGAGGTACGCGAGCACCACCTTGCCGGCCTGGCGCAGCGCGCGCACCTGCCCCGCGCCGGCCTCCTGACCGTCGAGCACGACCAGGTCGTAGCCGGCGTAACGCGTCACAACGTTGCCCGCAAGGTCGCCATCGCCGATGGCGAACGCCCACGTATGGACGCTCCGCAGACGCGGCGAGCGCGGCGTCGCCATCGCGGCCGGGCAGAGAAGCGCGACGGCAGCGAGCGAGCTAAGACAGAGCCGCGTGAACCGCATCGGAGAACGCATCGACGTCCTCGGCCGTCGTGTCCCACGAGCACATCCATCGAACCTCGCCCGTCGGCTCGTCCCAGACGTAGAAGGCGAAGTCCTGCTGGAGCTCTAGCCGCGCCTTCTTGGGAATGGTGGCGAACACGGCGTTGCAGTGGACCGGGCGCGTGATCGTCAGCCCGCGGACATGCTTCAGCGACGCGGCCAGACGCTCGGCCATCGCGTTGGCGTGCTCGGCACAGCGGAGCCACAGCTCGTCGGTCAGCAGCGCCTCGAACTGCGCCGCGAAGAAGCGCATCTTGGACGCTAGCTGCAGCGACTGCTTGCGCAGATAGGCGACGTCAGCGGCGACCTGCGCATCGCGGTACACCACCGCCTCGGCGGCCAGAAGGCCGTTCTTGGTCCCGCCGAAGGACACGACGTCGACGCCGGCGTCGGTGGTCAGCGCGCGGAGTGGGACCTCCAGCGCCGCGGCGGCGTTGCTCAGTCGCGCCCCGTCGATGTGCAGGAGCATCCCGTTGGCGTGGGCCAGCTTGGCCAGCGCCTCCGTCTCACGGATGCTGTAGAGCGTCCCCAGCTCGGTCGATTGCGAGATCGAGATGAGCCGGGGCTGGACGGCATGCTCGTCGCCGACCTTGGTTATCAGCCGCTCGACGGCCTCCGGGGTGAGCTTTCCGTTCTTGCCCGCTGCGCTCAGCAGCTTGACGCCGGCGATGTGCTCGGGCGCGCCGCATTCGTCGACGTTCATGTGCGAGGTCTCAGCACAGATCACGGCTTGCCACGGCCGGCATGTCGACCGGATCGACAGCACGTTGGCCCCCGTTCCGTTGAACACGAAGAAGGCGCGGGCATCCTCGCCGAACTCCGAGGCGACCAGCGCCTCGACGCGCTGGGTGTAGTCGTCGTGCCCATAGCCGAAGGCGTGGCCGACGTTGATCCGGGCGATGGCGGCCAGGACCTCTGGGTGGATGGTGGCCGAGTTGTCGGACGCGAAGCCGCGTGCGGCGCTCACGCGGCGAGCTTAGCCTTCAGCGACGAATAGAACAGGTTGGTGGCGCGCTAGCTGTGGCGATCGGCTCGCCGCTATCAACCGATCGGTTGACGGCGGATCCACCGCAGCCACCCGGCATTTAGAGCCGCGCGGTCGATGTCGCCGGGCGCTGCGCTCGCGACCATCTCCTTATCACCGAATGCGATCAGGAGAACCTAATGCCGATCATCGAAATCCAGCATTTGCGCAAGCGCTACGGGGACACGGTCGCCCTCGGCGATGTGTCCCTGAGCATCGAGGAGGGCGAGATCTTCGGGATTCTCGGGCCCAACGGCGCCGGCAAGACCACGCTCGTGGAGACCATCTCCGGGCTGCGGCGGGCCGATGGCGGCAGCATGTCCGTCGCCGGGCTGGATCCGCTGAGCGACCGCGATCAGCTCCGCCAGATCCTCGGCGTCCAGCTCCAGGAGTCGGCGCTGCCGGACAAGCTCCGCGTCGGCGAGGCACTCGAGCTCTACGCCTCCTTCTATGCCCATCCCGCCGACAGCGACCGCCTGCTCGCGATGCTCGGGCTGGCCGGCAAGCGAGACGCACGCTATTCGCGGCTGTCGGGCGGCCAGAAGCAGCGGCTGTCGGTGGCGCTGGCCCTCATCGGCCGGCCGCGGATCGCCGTCCTCGACGAGCTGACCACCGGGCTTGACCCTCAGGCCCGCCGCGAGGTGTGGGCGCTGATCGAGGAGATCAGGGCCAGCGGCGTGACCGTGGTACTCGTCACGCACTTCCTCGAGGAGGCCGAGCGGCTTTGCGATCGCATCGCCGTCATCGACGGCGGACGCGTGGTCGCGCTCGACACGCCGGCCGCGCTGGCCAACCGTCAGGGCGCCGAACAGGCCATCCGTTTCGAGCCCTCACGGCCCGTCGACGAGGCTTACCTGTCCTCGTTGCCGGGCGTCCATAGCGTCGAACGCCACGGGACTCAACTCGTGGTCAACGGGACCGGCGACCTGCTCGGCACCGTCGTCACCGCCCTGGCGCGCGAGCAGATCATCGCTCAGCACCTCCGTGTCGAGCAGGCGAGCCTCGAGGACGCTTTTGTCGCCCTCACCAGTCACCAAGCTGAACCCGACCAGCGTTAGGAGTTTTCCGATGTCTGCTCTTTCTGTTTCCACCCCTCCCCGGCCGCCCTTTGCCCAGCTGCTACGGACCGAGGGCAGGTTGTGGCTGCGTGAGCCGATGGCCCTGTTCTGGGGCGTCGTGTTCCCAATCGTCCTCACCGTTGTCTTCGGCCTGTCCTCGACCAAGCCCCAACACGATCTCGGTGGCCTGCGCTTGATCGACGTGTACGTGCCGACGCTGATGGCCTTCGTGCTCACGATCGTCGGCGTCTCGGCGTTGCCCTCGATGCTGGCGTCCTACCGCAACATCGGCGTGCTGCGCCGGATGTCGACCACGCCGGTGGCGCCATGGCTGCTGCTCGGCGCCGATGTGCTCGTGAACACCGTGATCATGGTCACCGCGCTGGTGCTGATTGCCGCCGTCTCGGGCGTGGCCTTCAACGTGTCACTCCCGCAGCCGTTCCTGGGCTTCCTGCTCGCCCTCGTGCTCGGCGCGGTGGCGATGCTCGCGCTCGGGGCCACGGTCGCCGCGCTGGCCGCAAATGAGCGCATCGCGCAGGTCATCGGCACGGTGCTGTTCTTCCCCATGATGTTCTTCGCCGGATTGTGGGTGCCCCAGCAGTTGATGAGCGCGAATCTGCGCGATATCAGCCACTACACGCCGCTTGGCGCGCTCGTCGCCGCCCTCGGAAACACCATGCATGGCAGCTGGCCGGCGCTCTCGCACCTGGCCGTACTGGCCGCGTACGCGGCGATCTTCGGCGTGGCGGCGGCTAGATTGTTCCGGTGGGAGTAGTCACGCCGCAGAAGGGCCCATGAGCACAACGCAAACTCAGCATCTCAGCCGGTGGGACGGGCGCGAGCTGCCCCTGCTCAACGTGCTGCCGTACGTGCTGCTGGTCATCTCGACCGCGATGGCGGTCGGGATCGACCACGGCGACAGGACCGCGGTGACCGTCGACATCGTGGGAGCCGCCGCGGCGGGGGTGTGGATGCTGTGGTTTGTCACGCTCCATCCCGGGTGGGAGCAGCGACGGGTGCTCATGGGCATCTTCTTCGCCGGGTTGATGGCCATCGCCGCCGTCCTCGTGCTCAACAACCCGATCTACGGGTTCTTCAGCTGGACGGGCTACATCTGGATCTACCGGGCGCTCGACGGCCGCTGGCGCATCGTCGGGCTCGTCGTGGTGGCGACGATCACCGGCACGTCTCAGCACGGGGGACTGCCCGGCCCGAGCGCCGGCAGCTGGATCACCTGGGTCCTCATCGTCGCGCTGAATTGCTTCGTGTACTCGGCCATCGCGTGGATCATCTCGGTCCGCGACCACGAGCACGAGCTGCGGGCCAAGGCGCTGGCCGACCTCACGCAGGCCAACGCCAGGCTCGAGGCTTCGATGCGCGAGAACGCGGGTCTGCACGAGCAGCTCCTGGCCGGCGCGCGCGAGGCCGGCGTGCTCGACGAGCGCCAGCGAATGGCCCGGGAGATCCATGACACGCTGGCCCAGGGCCTCGTCGGCATCATCACCCAGCTCGAAGCCGCGGCGCACGGCGGGCCGGTCGCTGAGCGCCACACCGACATGGCCCTCGAGCTCGCGCGCGAGAGCCTGACCCAGGCCCGCCGCTCGGTACAGGCGCTGGCGCCGGCCGAGCTCGAGCAGGTCCGCCTCCCCGAGGCTCTGGCCGCCGTGGCGACCAGGTGGTCGGCGCTCAGCGGAGTCGACGCGAGCACGACGACGACCGGCGCGCCCGTGCAGATGCGGCCCGAGATCGAAGTCGCGCTTCTGCGCACCGCTCAGGAGGCGCTCGCCAACGTGGCCAAGCACGCCCGGGCGGGCCGGGTGGCGCTCACGCTGTCCTACATGCACGACGTGGTCAGCCTCGACGTGAGCGACGACGGGGTCGGATTCAGTCCGACGGCGCCGGCCCCACCGGGGTCGGCCACGACTTCCGAAGGAACGAGCGGCGGCTTCGGGCTGACCGCCATGCGCCAGCGGGTGGAGGGTCTGGGCGGCCAGCTGGCCGTCGAGTCAGAGCCGGGTGGCGGGACCACGATCGGCGCGAGCATCCCGCTCATCGCGTTGGCCGAACCGCCGCGACCCGGGCATGAGCCTTCGCGCGGTCGCCGACTCCGTGCGCGAACCCGCACCGGCGCGATGACCGATCCGATCCGGCTCATGATCGTCGACGACCACCCCGTGGTCCGCGACGGCCTGACCGGCATGTTCGTCGGCGAGGAGGGCTTCGAGGTCGTGGCCGAGGCGGCGAACGGCGCCGACGCGGTCCGCCGGGCGCGAGCACTCACACCGGATGTGATCCTCATGGACCTGCGCATGCCCGAGCTCGACGGGGTTTCGGCGATCACCGAGCTGACCCGTCAGGGGGTGCCCTCGCGGGTCCTGGTGCTCACGACGTACGACAGCGACAGCGACGTCCTGCCCGCGATCGAGGCCGGCGCCACCGGCTACCTGCTCAAGGACGCGCCCCGCAGCGAACTCCTGCGCGCGGTGCGAGCCGCCGCACACGGCCAGTCGGTCCTGTCGCCCAGCGTCGCCTCCCGCCTGCTCACCCAGGTCCGCGCCCCGGCCGAGGGCGGCCTCAGCGAGCGCGAGCTCGAGATCCTCAGGCTGGTCGCCGGCGGGGCCACCAACCGCGAGGCCGCGCGGGCGCTGCTGATCAGCGAGGCCACGGTCAAGACCCACCTGCTGCACATCTACGCAAAGCTGTCGGTGAGCGATCGCGCCGCGGCCGTGGCCGAGGGGTTCAATCGCGGCCTGCTCACGCCACAGAAGCGGTAGATGGCAGAACCTTGCCACAACCGTGTCAAGGTTCGATAGCATCTCCACATGCGTGACTTCCTGGCTGCCACCCGCGAGCGCATCGTCGTGTACGACGGTGGCATGGGGGCAACGCTCGAGCAGTTCGACCTGAGCCTCGAGAACGACTACAGGCTCCCCGGGCGCTGCCACGAGGCGCTCGTCCTCAACCGGCCCGACGTGATCGAGGGCGTTCACCTTTCCATGCTCGACGCCGGCGCCGAGGTGATCGAGACCGACACGTTTCAGGGCTCGCGGCTGAAGCTCTCCGAATGGGGGCTCGAGGACCACACGCTCGAGATCAACACCAGGGCGGCGCAGATCGCCCGCAAGGCGGCGGGCGAGCATCGCTTCGTCGCGGGCTCGATCGGTCCCACGGGCTTCCTCCCCGCGAGCGATGACCCGACGCTGGGCCAGATCACCTTCCGCGAGCTCAAGGAGGTCTTCGCCGAACAGGCGCGCGGTCTCACCGAGGGCGGCGCCGACCTGATCATCATCGAGACCGCCCAGGACATTCTCGAGGTCAAGGCCGCGGTGTTCGGCGCACGCGAGGCATTCAAGGAAACCGGGCGCGCCGTGCCCATCCAGTGCAGCGTCTCGCTCCTTCCCAACGGCGGCAAGATGCTGCTCGGCACTGACATCAGCGCCGTACTGGCCACGTTGGAGGCGCTCGAGGTCGACGTGATCGGGCTCAACTGCTC
The DNA here is from genome assembly GCA_963734775.1 of uncultured Solirubrobacterales bacterium. GTDB lineage: Bacteria > Actinomycetota > Thermoleophilia > Solirubrobacterales > Solirubrobacteraceae > Palsa-465. Next base: position 284,837 of record CAVTJE010000028.1, on the reverse strand, counting down.
GACCGGCCCCGAGGACATGCGCGACGCGATCCGCTTTCTCGGCGAGCACTCGAGCCGGCCCGTGCACTGCATTCCCAACGCCGGCCTCCCCCTCCAGGGACCGAACGGCGAGACGATCTTCCCCGAGCAGCCCGAGCCCCTGGCCAGCGTCCTCGGCGAGTTCGTCGAGCGCTACGACATCGGCATCGTCGGGAGGCTGCTGTGGGACGACGCCGGCCCACATCGCGGCCCTTGCCGAGCGGGTCAAGGGCCGCAAACCGGGTGAGCGGCCGGAGCCGCGGCCGCCCCACGCCTCATCGATGATCGCCGCCACGCCGCTGGTCCAGGATCCGCGCCCGACGCTGGTCGGCGAGCGCGTCAACTCCCAGGGCTCGCGCAAGGCCAAGGAAATGCTGCTGGCCGATGACTACGACGGCCTCGCGACCGTCGCCGAGGACCAGGTCAACGGTGGCGCCCACGTGCTCGACGTCTGCGTGGCCCTGACCGAACGCCAGGACGAGGACGAGCAGATGCGCCAGGTGGTCAAGCGCATCAGCCTCACCCAACCCGCGCCGATCCAGGTCGACTCGACCGAGCCCGAGGTGATCGAGATCGCGCTCGAGCAGATCCCGGGCCGCGCCATCGTCAACTCGATCAACCTCGAGGCAGGGCGCGACAAGCTCGACCGGGTGGTGCCGATCGCCAAGGCGCACGGCGCCGCGCTCATCGCCCTGACCATCGACGAGGTGGGCATGGCCAAGACGGCCGAGCGCAAGCTCGAGGTGGCCAAGCGGATCACCGAGCTGTGCTGCCAGGAGCACGGACTCGACCCCGAGACGCTGATCTTTGACTGCCTGACGTTCACGCTGACCACCGGCGATGAGGAGTGGCGGCCAAGCGCGATCGAGACGATCGAGGGAATCCGAGCGGTCAAGCGTGAGATTCCCGGCGTCAAGACGAGCCTCGGCGTGAGCAACGTCAGTTTCGGCGTCGGGCTTCCGGCCCGCAGCGTGCTCAACAGCGTGTTCCTGCACCACTGTGTCGAGGCGGGGCTCGACCTGGCCATGGTCAACCCCAACCACATCACGCCGTACGCCGAGATCCCCGACCACGAGCGCGAGCTGGCCGACGATCTGGTGTTCAACCGCAGCGAGGAGGCACTCGAGCGGTTCATCGCCCACTTCGAGGCCAAGGGGCCCGAGGAGGAGGCGTCACAGGCCGATCCGACCGAGGGCATGGAGCCCGAGGAAGCGCTGCACTTCCACATCCTGCGCCGGAAGAAGGACGGCGTGGAGGATTGGATCGATCGCAGTGTCGAGAAGATCGGCGCGGTCCCGACGCTCAACGACGTGCTGCTCCCGGCCATGAAGGAGGTGGGCGACAAGTTCGGAGCCGGCGAGCTGATCCTCCCCTTCGTGCTCCAGTCGGCCGAGGTCATGAAGCGGGCCGTGGCCCAGCTGGAGCGCTACCTCGACAAGATCGAGGGCTACACGAAGGGCACCGTCGTCATCGCCACCGTGTTCGGCGACGTCCACGACATCGGCAAATCGCTGGTCAACACCATCCTCACCAACAATGGCTACACGGTCGTCGACCTCGGCAAGCAGGTGCCGATCTCGACGATCCTCGACGCCGCCGTGGAGCACGAGGCCACCGCCATCGGCCTGAGCGCGCTGCTGGTCTCGACCTCAAAGCAGATGCCCGCCTGTATCCAGGAGCTGCACCAGCGCGGCCTGGGCTTCCCCGTCCTCGTCGGCGGCGCGGCGATCAACCGCAACTTCGGCCTGCGCATCCTCTACCCCCGCGGCACCGAATCAGACGAGGTCTACGAGCCGGGCGTGTTCTACTGCAAGGACGCGTTCGAGGGGCTGGCCAAGATGGACGAGCTGATCGATCCACCGGCCCGCGATGCGCTCATCGTGAAGACGCGCGAGGCGGCCCAGCGGCTGCGCGACAAGCCCGAGGCTCCCAAGGACGACGCGCCCCCAACCACCGACGCGTCGGTCCGCAGCGCGACGAGCACGACAAACCCGATTCCTACGCCCCCGTTCTGGGGCGCGCGTGAGATCGATGTCGACCTCGACGCGGTCTACCACCACCTCGACACCCACGTGCTGTTCAAGCTCCACTGGGGCGGCCGCGGAGTCAAGGGCGACGAATGGACCCGGCTCGTGCGCGGGGACTTCCAGCCCCGGCTCGAGCGCATGTGGCGCGAGCAGACCTACCTGCATCCGCGCGCCGTGCTCGGCTACTTCCCCTGCAACTCGGAGGGCAACGAGCTCATCGTGTGGGATCCGGACGAGCCCGGCGAGCGCGAGCTCGAGCGCCTCGTCTTCCCCCGCCAGCCCAAGCACGATCGCATCTGTCTGGCCGACTTCTACCGGCCGCTGTCGAGCTCCGGCGAGACCGACGTCGTCGCCATCCAAGCCGTCACGGCCGGCGACGAGGTGACCGAGCTGATGGCCCGGCTGGAGGCCGAGGGCGAATTCGCCGAGCAGCTGTTCGTCCACGGCCTCGGCGTCCAGACGGCCGAGGGGATGGCCGAGTGGCTGCACGCCCGCGCCCGCGCGGAGTTGGGCGTCGACCCGGCCCAGGGGCGCCGCTACTCGTGGGGGTACCCCGCGTGTCCCGAGCAGTCCGAGCACGAGAAGGTGTTCCGCATGCTCGACCTCCCCGCGATCGGGCTGCGCCTGTCGGGCGGCTACGCCGTCGAGCCCGAGCAGTCGACGCTGGCGATCATCGCCCACCATCCCCAGGCGGTGTACTTCGGCATGAAATCCGGGTTCCTACCCAAGACCGACCGCCAGGCGACTGACGAATTGATCGCCGGCACCGACAAGGACCCCACCCGGCTGGCCGAGCTCAGTGACGCCGACCCCGGCGCCGGCGGCCCCGACACCGAGGGCGAGCCGGCGATGGCCGAGGCCTAGTGCGACTAGGGATTGCATACCATTCCAACGTCAACGGCATTTGGACATGAGCACACACGAACCGAGCCCTCTTCGCGCAGCGCTTGAGCCCACGGCTTTGCGGGGGGCGCTCAGGCTCCAGCGTCCGGTGTTCGGGAATCCCTGGGATTCGCCGTTTGACATGTTTGCCTGCTACTGCGCGGTCAGCTTCATCGATCCGCTGCTGCTGTGGGCGGGCGGAGGGCTGATGGGAAAGATCTTCGGCTTTAGCTCGCACTGGCATCTGGGTGTCTTCCTGGCCGCCTGCCTAGTCGGTGCGGCCGGGTTCATGACCATCGTCGGGCGTCAACGCTCGCGGCTGTCCGTCGACGTGCTCACGATTGGCGTGTGGCTCGTGCTCGGGTTGATCGTGGCTCCGATCATTGGCCTGGCGCCGCCGATTGGAGTGGCGATCGCCCTCTACGCCGTGCTGCTGGTGGGCATCTTCGTGTACGTGCTCGTGCTCGGACGCTTTCGGGTCGCGTTTATTCGCTCGATCGGCTGGCCCGTGACCTGGAGCTTGCTGGCGCTGCTGTTCGCCTACAGCGCGTACACGATGATCATGTACCCGTAGCCCGGCCCGGCAGGCCCGGACACCCCTGAGTCGCACGGTGAGTCCAACGGCCCTCGACGGCGCCGCGTTCCTGCGTTGAAACGCTAGGCCGCCGGCCGGAGCGCTTCGAGCTCGCGGCTCTCGGCCAGTTCGGCCAGGGCCCGGCGCTCGAGCTTGCGCACCGCGTCCTGCGAGAGACCGAGGCGCCGCCCCGTCTCGATCAGCGGCGTGGGCGCGTCGCCGCCGACGCCGTAGCGCAGCTTGACCACCTCGCGCTCGCGCTCGGGCAACCTGTCGAGCGCGCGGTAGAGGGCATCCTCGCGCAGAAGGATGTCGACCTCCTCCTCGGGGCCGCGCTCGCCCGAGGGCAGGAGCGCGCCCAGCGTGCTCGACTCCTCCTCGCCTACCGGCCGGTCCAGGCTGGCCACGACGCGGGCCGCGTCGCGGGTCTCCCGCACTTCCTTGAGGTCCATCTCGGCCGCCTCGGCGACCTCCTCGTCGCTCGGCTCGCGTCCCAGGCGCGCGGCCAGCTCGCGCTGGGCGCGCCCGATCCTCCGCTCGCGCTGCCCGATGTGAACGGGAATCCGAATCGTGCGCGCGCGATTGGCGATTGCGCGTTGGATGGACTCACGAATCCAGAACGTGGCGTACGTCGAGAACTTGAAGCCTCGGCGGTAGTCGAACTTCTCGGCCGCGCGAATCAGGCCGAGGATGCCCTCCTGGATCAGGTCGAGGAGGGGAAGATCGTTGCCCTGGTACTTGCGGGCGTTGGAGATCACGAGCCGGAGGTTCGAATTGACGAGCTGCTCCTTGGCTCTCAGATCGCCGCGTTCGATCCTCTGGGCCAGCTCGATCTCCTCATCGCGAGTGAGCAGCGGATGGCGCCGGACCTCCTGCAGGAACAGCGACATCGCGTCGGTCGTGCGGTCGGCCAGATCGTCGTTGACGTAGGTGGTCTGTTCCACCCGCTCGCGTCCGCAGTCGTCGCGCAGTTCCAGACCCCGCTCCTCGAGTATGTCGTGGAGCAGCTGAAGATCCTCGTCGCTGAGCTCGCCATCCTGGGCCAGCTCGCTCAGGTCCGAGAGATCGACGCACCGGCTCTCGCGCTCGGAGGCCCGAACCGCGAGCTCCTCGGCCAGCTCACCCAGCGAATCGCTTGACTCGATCGCCATGGGTAGACGTTACCCCAGAGAGGGGCGAACGATGCTGGTTGTGGTCGATCGGCCGGTCCCCACCCGGGGTCAGGGCATACCGGATCCGGACATGGACCCCGAGGACTTCGACATCCCCCCGACCCCGAGGACTTCGACATCCCCCCCGACCCCGAGGACTTCGACATCCCCCCGACCCCGAGTGAGACATGCTCCCCGAGCCAGACATGGCGCCCATCGCCCGCGTCGCCGCGGGGCTGCCGGGGACCGTCAGCGCGGGCACGCTGGCGGGCGAGACGGCCACGCCAAGCGCCAGCGCCGCCAGCACGACCGCCACCCCGGTGCTCGAGGCCTGCCGCCACGGCAACAGCTTCTCGGCCGCGATCAGTGCGCCGATCAACAACATCCAGGTCAGGCTCATGGCTCCGAGCGCGAACAGCGCGGCCATCAGAGCCCAGCAACAGCCCAGACACCACGCACCGTGCTCGATTCCCATCCGCAGGGCGCCGCCGCTGCCATCACGCCAACTACCCATCAGAAAGCCCAGCGGGCTCCGGCACCGGACGAGGCATGCCCGCTTGAGGGGCGTGAATTCGTACACCGCCGCGGCGACCAGCACCGCCACGGCGACCCAGCGCCCGGCCGCGTGCCAGGCGAAAAGACCACCGTCGAGGGCCCGACCGGACTTCAAGGCGGCGTAACCGATCAGACCCGACGCTGCCCACACGGCGAGATATCCCCCCACGAACAGCCCGCTGATCCCGGCCGGCACGCGCTTGCCCTGGTTGCGGCGCCCGCTCTGGAGCGTATTGAACGTGAGCACCATCGGAGCGATGGAGGGGAACATCATTGCGGCCATCATCACCACCCAGGTGGTGACGTAGAACACGAACGCACCGGGATCCGTGCCAGGCCCAGCGTCCATGCCCGCCATTCGCAGATCGGTGACGATCCAGGCCACGATCGCCAGGACCAGGAGAAGCCCGACGACCGCCAGCTGTCCCGAGCGCAGCTCAAACCCGGGCCGGCGCACTCGCGCGGCAATGGCGGAGCTCACGTCAGGCGGCCCACGCAAACGGGTGGGAGAAGCCGGCCTTGCCTCCGCCTCCCACATCGATCCCGAAGGCGGTGAATCCCGAGTCGTCATCGGCCTTCGCGATGTTCAGCTCGGATCCGACCGGATGGAAGATGCCGCTCAGCCGGGCGGGCTCCCCGTTCTCGACGCCGAACGAGACCACGTCCTGCACGGCCGCCTTTCCGACACCACCCACGACCAGGCTGTGATGTCCGTGCTCGGACGAGAACTCGAGGCGCGCGCGCTCGGCGCCAAGCGACTCGCCGACGAGCCCGCTGAGCGCGCCCATCGGGCCTCCGATGGCACCGCTGAATACGGCGCCGAGCTTCTCGGCCTGCTCATCCGAGGCCGCGTCATCGATCAGCACGCCGAGGCGCCAGTTGCCCTCGTGCATGAGTTTCGGCGTGTCGGCAATCGCCGCCATGGTCAAGCCCGAGACATCGACACCTTCGACCTCGCCCGAATCGATGTGAAACGCGAGAACCACCCGGCACCGGTCGTAATCGGCGCCGAGCGCAAGCGACGCCGTACAGGGACAAACCACCTCGCACGAGCAAGTCTCGAAATACCGGCCTTCAATGCTCCACGCCATTGCACCCTCCTCAGAGCGTTCGGCGCCCAGACGCATTCTCTGCCTCAAGCGAGCTCGAGTCAATCCCTCGGGGGCGCGCGCCCCGCGTCCGCCCTAGCCCTCAGCCTTGACTGCGCCAGAGCCGCGCCGCTTGGCCGCGCTCGGGCCACGCCGGGCGGGCAGCTTGACCGGGGCCGCGTGCATCGCCCGCAGGCGGACCTCCCGCCACGACATGCCCTCCTTGAGCAGCGCGGGCATGCCCATGAGGACGGCGGTCGATACCTCGACCGCTTGCAGGATCACGCCGTAGGCGACGCCCGTGCCGTAGCCGACGTGCCAGCCGGTGTGCAGCACCGCCACGCAGGCGGCTTGGAAAACCCCGAGGTTGGCCGGCGTGGCCGGCAGCACGGCGGTGATGTTGACCGCGAAGAGCACTCCGGCCGCCGCCGCCAGTCCGGTCGTCGGACCGAGGCCAAGCGCGACCAGGAGCACGTAGCACGACAGCAACTGCAGGCCCCACGCGCCGAGCTGCGCGACCGTCGCCGTGACACCGAGCTTGGGTGTGCGGAAGACCATCAGCCCGGCCCGCACTCGGGTCAGCGCCCCGCGCATTCGGGTCAGGGCCGCGTGGGCGCGGGCAAAGCGCCCCGTGGCGGCTCCGGCGTGGAGCACGACCGGGGCCAGCAGCACGACGATCAGCAGCGCGAGCGGCGCGATCGCCGCCACCAGCAGTGCGTTCTGATGACCGCTGAACAGATCGACGGACGAGAACATCACGCTGCCGAGAATGGCCAGCGCCACGATGTTGAGCAGCGTCTGCGAGACCAGGGTCCCGAGCACCACGGGCAGGGTCTCGCGCGGACGCCCGGTGCGCCGCGCCACGACGAGCGCGCGCGACGGCTCCCCGAGTCGTGCCGGCAGCGTTGAGGACATGAGCACACCGATGAACGTGCCCTGCATGGCGTCCGAGAGCTTCAAGCGACTGCGCGGAAGGGCAGCTTTGAGGATGGCGTCCCAGGACACGGCGCGCAGGACCATCGAGAGGCACATGATGGCCAGCCCCAGCAGCACGAACGTCGGGCTGGAGCTCAGCAGCGCCGAGATGATGTTGCTGATGCCGATGTGCTGGAGGGCCAGGTAGGCGAGCACCACACCGGCGATCGAGACCGCAGCGAGCGCGCCCCGGCGGACGAGGGCCATCGCGGTACTCCGCCTCGCGCGGGCCGGCTTGATCTCCAGGCTCGGCAGGCGGCGCGCCGGCGCATGCGGCTTGAGGTCGGCCGAACGGGCGCCCACGGCGACCGCGGCGCGCTGCATCGCGCCCTGCGCCTGCGGAACAGCGATCGCGTCCTCGTAGGCGTTCAGCACCTCGCCGGCCACCCGCGACCAGGCGAAGCGCTCGACATCGTGGGCCGCTGCCCGGGCGAGGCTCGCGCGGCGCTCCGGCTCGTCGTAGAGATCGCGCAGCGACTCGGCCAGCGCCTGAGCATCGCCGGGCGGGACGAGCACGCCGTCGGTGCCGTCGCGCACCACGTCGCGGTAGCCGGCGATGTTCGAGGCCACCACCGGCGTGCCGGCCGCGAACGCCTCGGTCAGGACCATGCCGAAACTCTCCCCGCCCAACGACGGCGCGCACAGCACATCGGCGTGCATCAGCTCGTCGTGTTTCGTCTCCTCGTCGACCTTGCCGAGCATGCGCACGCCGCGTGCGTCCATGAGCAGCGGCGAGAGCTCCTCGGAGGTGGGGCCGATCACCGTCAGCTCGGTGGGAATGTGTTCGCGCAGGGCCTCGAAGGCGCGCAGCAGCAGGGCCAGGCCCTTGCGCTCGACCGCCTGGCCCACGAACACGATCCGCAGCACATCGCCGACCGGGCGGTTGGCCGACGCGAGCGCCTGGGCCGCATCGACGTACACGCCGTTGGGAATGACGCGGTAGTGGCCCCCGAACCAGCGCCGCCCGGTCCACTCGGCTGCCTGGGACACCGCGATCCGCACGTGCAGGCGGTTGAGAACGCGGCGTGCGCCGACGAGGTTGGCGATCCCGTTGGGCACGCGCTTGCTCGAATAGGAATGGAATGTCCCCACGAGCGGCAGCCGGGTCATGTCGGCGGCCACCCAGCCGACCATGGGCACGACCGGTTCGTGGATATGGACCACGTCATAGCGCCCGGTGCGAAGCTCGCGGTGCAAGGTCGACACCCCGTAGGGGGTGATCGACACGTTCGATACCGCGCCGTTGGCCTTGAACCCGACCGTGCGACCCAGCGAGACCAGGTAATCGGGGACCTCGATGGCCTGCGGCCGCGCTCCGCGGTGGAGCACGGCCGACCCGCGGTCGGGTGGATCGAAGGGCGCCAAGACCCGGACGTGGTGACCGTCGGCTATGAACTGGTCAGCCAACGCGCCGATGTGTCTTGTGACGCCCCCCGGATACGACCACGAGTATGGGGACACGAGCGCAATGCGCATCGTTTTCATTTTAGTGCCTAACCCACGGTGGCTGGCAGATTTCGCTCGCCTATCATGAGATCGCGGATGCCGGTCCGACATTTCGTCAAATACACCTTTTTGAAGGCCGATCCGACCTGGCGACGGCTCGACGACGAGCGGCGGGCTGCCGACAAGCGCGAGTTCATCGCCGCCTGCGAGGATTTCGCCGAGGGGCACCTGCTCAGGGCGTTCTCGCTCGTCGGCACCCGCGGCGACGCCGAGCTCATGCTCCTCTCGCAGGCCGAGAACCTGGAGCGGATCCACGAGTTCCATGTGGTCCTGGCCCAGAGCGGTCTGATGAAGTGGTGCACGGTGCCCTACTCGTTCCTCGCCATGACGAAGCCGTCGGAGTATTCGGATGAGTCCCGGCTTGAAGTTCGACCTGCACATGGGAAGTACCTGTTCGTCTACCCATTCGTGAAGACGCGCGAGTGGTACTCGCTCCCCGCCGACGAGCGCTGGCGGATCATGCAGGAGCACATCAAGGTGGGTCGCGAGTACCCCTCGGTCGATCTCAACACCAGCTACTCGTTCGGGCTCGACGATCAGGAGTTCGTCGTTGCCTTCGAGACCGACAACCCGGCCGACTTCCTCGATCTCGTCCAGCGCCTGCGCACGACGGAGTCAAGCTCGTACACCCTGCGCGATACGCCCACGTTCACCTGCATCTCGTGCTCGGTCGAGCGCGCCCTTGGCGCCCTCGACGGCGCGGCCCTGACCCTGGCGGAGACGACATGAGCACCGACCCAGCCGCGCTCACGATGGACTTCGACCAGGTCCGCGACGTCACGGTCATCGGCGCCGGACCGGTCGGCATGTGCACCGCATTCTGGGCGGGGATGCGTGAGGCGGACTCGCGCATCATCGATTCCCTCCCCGAGCTCGGCGGCCAGCTGACCACCCTGTATCCCGAAAAGTGGATCTTCGACGTTCCCGGCTATCCCAAGGTTCTGGCCAGGGACCTGGTCGACATGCTCAAGGTCCAGTCGCTCGACCAGTTCGACGTCCCCGTCCACCTGAGTACGACGGCGGAGACGATTTCTTGGGAGGGTGAGGGCGAGGACCGAGTCGTCGTGCTCCACACCGACCGCGGTGAGCTGCGCTCGCGCACGGTCGTCGTGGCCGGTGGCCACGGCGCGTTTGAGCCCAAGAAGCTCCCCGGCTTCGACATGACGCCCTGGGAGGGCCGCGGCGCCCACTACATCGTTGGCGAGAAGTCGGTCTTCGCCGGCAAGCGGGTGATGATCATCGGCGGCGGCGACTCGGCCTGCGACTGGGTGGTCAACCTCCTCGACACGGCCAGCGAGCTCAGCCTGGTCCACCGGCGCGAGGGCTTCCGCGCCCACGAGGTGACCGTCGGCCAGGTCATGGATGCCGCCGGCCGCGGCGACCTCGCAGTCCATGTCCCCTACCAGATCAAGGAGGTCTACGGGGACGGCAACGTCGAGCGCGTGACGCTGTTCAACTCCGAGGATCCCGAGCAGGAGGTCGACGTCGACGTCGACGCAATTCTCCTCCAGCTCGGCTTCAAGACCGCCCTCGGACCACTCCGGGATTGGGGGTTCGAGGTGATCAAGGGCGCGATCGCCGTCGACCAGGTGATGAAGACGTCACTCGAACGCGTCTGGGCGTGCGGCGACATCACGACCTTCGACGGCAAGCTCAAGCTGATCGCCACCGGGTTCGCCGAGTCGGCCGTCGCCATCGCGCAGGCCGTGCACGAGATCCGCCCCGACGTCAAGATCCAGCCCAAGTACTCGACCAACACCGGCGTGCCGGGCGCGGTTGCCGGGCAGCCCTAAGCTCGACGGAGGGGTCGCGCACCTGCGCGCCGCCGATCCGGTCATGCGCGGGCTGATCGACCGCCTGGGCGAGCTGGGCGACCCGGGGGGGCCGGGCGACCCGAGGATCCCTACGGCACACTGGTGCGTTCGATCATCGGCCAGCAGGTCTCGACCAAGGCCGCCGCGGCCATCTACGGCCGGCTCATCGCCCGGTTCGGCGGGCGCACGCCCACCCCGGCCGAGGTGCTCGCCGACGATCAGGAGGAGATGCGCGCCGCGGCCGGCCTCAGCCACGCCAAGGCGCGCTACCTGCGCTCGCTGGCCGAGCACGTCGTCGACGGCTCCCTCGAGCTCGACCGCCTCGATGATCTTCCCGACGAGGAGGTGATCACCGAGCTGACCGCGGTCAAGGGCATCGGGCCGTGGAGCGCCCAGATATTCCTCATGTTCCGCCTACACCGCCCCGACGTCGTCGCCGTCGGTGACCTCGGCATCCGTCGGGCGATCATGATCGAGTACGGGCTCGAGGCGTTGCCCGACCCCACCGGCGTCGAGCAGATCGCCGAACCGTGGCGCCCGCACCGGACGCTCGGCTGCCGCTACCTATGGGCGTCACTCCACGCGACTCCCGTTTAGACGGCGGAGACCTCTTCCTCTTGGGCCACCCGGAACGACGAGCCGCAGCCGCAGGCCGCGATCACGTTCGGGTTCTCGACCTTGAAACCGGCGCCCTGAAGGCCCTCGACGAAGTCGACTATCGAGCCCTCCACATAGGGGAGGCTCGGGCGGTCGACGAGCAGGCGGATGCCCTTATCCTCGAAGACGCTGTCCCCGTCACGCTCCTCGTCGAAGGCCAGCGCGTATTGGAACCCGGAGCAGCCTCCGCCGCGCACGCCGACCCGCAGACCTGCCGTGTCGGCCACAGTAGCCTGAGCGGCAAGAAACTCGCGAACCTTCTCTGCGCCTTTATCGGTGAGAGTGATCATTGCTTCACGAAGTATAGCGGTGGCGGCTCGCTACGCTACGGAGTGTGTCGGTGAGTCCAGACGAGCTCAAGCAGCGCATCGAGGCGTCGATCCCGGGGGCCAGTGCGGAGGTCACCGGCGACGGTCACCATTTCAACGCCGTGGTGGCCGCTCCTGCCTTCGACGGGCTGAGCCGTATCGCCCAGCACCGTCTCGTCTACGACGTTTTTGGCGCCGAGCTTGGCGACCGCATCCACGCACTTTCCCTTCAAACGAGGTCCCAATGAGCGATGCATCCACACCCATGCGCGACGCGATCCAGAGCGCAATCTCCGAAAACCCCGTGATCCTGTTCATGAAGGGCACGCCCGATGCCCCCGCCTGCGGCTTCTCGGCCCGCACGGTGGCCATCCTCCAGTCGGTCGGCCAGCCGTTCGCAGCCGTCGACGTGCTCCCCGATCCCCGGATCCGGCAAGAGCTCTCATCCCTCTCGAACTGGCCGACGATTCCGCAGCTGTTCGTCGACGGCGAGCTGGTCGGCGGTTGCGACATCGTCGCGGAGATGTACGAGTCGGGCGAGCTCCAGGAGACGCTCGGACTCGAGGCCGCCCCGGCCGAGGAGCCGGTACCCGAGCCCGAGCCCGCACAGGCCCCGCCGCTCTCCATCGAGAACCGCCTCTAGAGGGGCGGCGCCCTGCGGGGGCGCCCCCGGTCTGTTTGCGCGCGCCGCGCCTTGGACTCCACGCACGAGCGATTAGCATCGTGTCGTGGCCAGCGCCACCGCGACCTTCGAACCGCTGCGTTTCGAGGACGGCACCCTGTGGGTGCTCGACCAGACGGCGCTGCCATGGCGCGAGGAGACGCTCGCGCTGCACAGTGCCGCCGAGGTCGCCGCGGCGATCGTCCGCCTGTCGGTGCGGGGCGCGCCGCTGATCGGTGTCGCCGCGGCCTACGGGCTCGCGCTCGAGCTCGCCCGCGTCCCCGGTCCGGACACGCTCGACCGCGCGGCTGAGCTGCTGCGCTCCGCCCGCCCCACGGCGGTCAATCTCACCTACGCCGTCGATCGCGTCCGTGACGCCGCGCTGGCGGTCCGGCCCGATAACCGCTGCGCGGCCGCCCTGGCCACCGCCCGGGCCATCCATGAGGAGGAGGCCGCGGCGAGCGACGCGATGGCGGCCCACGGCGCCGACTTCCTGGCCGGCGCCAAGCGAGTGATGACCCACTGCAACACCGGCGCGCTCGCCGCGCCGGGCCGGGGCACCGCGCTGGCCGTGATCGCCGAGCTCTGGCAGCGGGGCGAACTCGAGGGCGTCATCGCCAACGAGTCTCGCCCGCTCCTCCAGGGAGCCCGCCTCACCGTGTGGGAGCTGCGCAAGCTCGGTATCCCCCATCAGCTGGGTGTCGACGCCGCCGCCACCGGGCTGATCGCCGGCGGCGAGGTCGACGCGGTCATCGTCGGGTGCGATCGCGTGGCCGCCAACGGCGACGTGGCGAACAAGGTGGGCACGTATGGGCTCTCGCTCGCCGCCCGCGCCGCCGGCATCCCGTTCGTCGTCGCCGGGCCGACGACCACGATCGACCCGGCCTGCCCCGAGGGCGCCAGCATCGCGATCGAGGAGCGCGGGGCCGACGAGGTCCGCCACGCCGGCGGAGCCGAGCTCACGCTTCCCGACGTCCCGTGCCGCAACCCCGCCTTCGACGTCACGCCGGCCCCGCTCGTGTCGGCGCTGGTCACAGAGCGGGGGGTGGCATCACCGGTCAACGCCTCGTCGGTCGAATCGCTGCTGCGCGGCTGACCCCGATCGAGGGCTGGTCAGCTGGCGGGAACACATGGCCGGTTTGCTGACCACCCCCCGGTAGGTGCGGCCTCTTTAGACCGATGCTCCAAAAGTTGGAGGTTCGCACGAGGAGGCCGCGCAACTTCTCTCCGTCGATTTACAAGTTTTCTGTGTCCTGATACTTCTGCCTGTCGTGACGCCCCGCAAAGGCATCAAGACGGCCTCCGTTAGGCGGAGCCCGCTTCCCCACTGGTCGATCGGCCCGCCGACGCAGCGCGATAGGTCAGGTGCTCGACGATTCGTCGCGAATCGCAGATCGCCTCGCCGTCGATGACCAGGACCGGAACTCGGCGCTGATCGGTTAGGGCCTCGACCTCGGGGCGCCGCGAGCGCCGCTGGGGCACGACGACCTGCTCGAACGGGATCTCCTCCCGCTCGAGCGCGCGTGCGACCTTGCCGCACGGACAGAGCCAGTTCGTCGGGGTCGTGCAGCGGTAGAGGGTTGCCATAGATCAGAAGATACGTGTGGCGTGTCGAATCGGAGCCGCGCCGTTCGTTTAGAGGGTGAAAGGCAACCACTCAAGCGAGGAGAAACTTCGATCATGCATTACGTCCTAACCGTGTACCAGCCCGACGGGCCGACGCCGCCGCCGGCCGAGCTCGAGAAGATCATGCACGACCTCGACGTGCTCAACCAGGAGATGAAGGACGGCGGCGCCTGGGTGTTCACCGGAGGCCTACACCCGCCGAGCACGGCCACGGTCCTACGCGCTCAGGACGGGAAGGTCGTGATGACCGACGGCCCTTACCTCGAGGGCAAGGAACACGTCGGTGGCTTCACCATCATCACCGCCCCCGATCTCGACGCTGCCCTCGCCTGGGGGCGGAAGCTGGCTGCGGCCACGACGCTCCCCATCGAGGTGCGGCCATTCCAGAGTCGCCGCGACTGAGCTCGGTCCTGTGACTGACGGTTCCGAGGTCGAGCGTGCGTTCCGCGAGCAGTACGGCCGGGCCGTGTCGGTCCTGGTCAGGGTGTTCGGCGACATCGATACCGCCGAGGACGCCGTCCAGGATGCCTTCACCATCGCCGCACGTCAGTGGCCGGTGCGCGGGACGCCGCCGAGCCCCGCGGGGTGGATCATCACCACGGCCCGCAACCGGGCCATCGACAGGCTGCGGCGCGAGGCCACGCGCGATGACCGCCATGCCCAGGCGGCTCTCCTCGCCGCTCGCGACGAGACCCCGGCCGAGCTGACCGTGGAAGACGACCGTCTGCGCCTCATCTTCACCTGCTGTCACCCGGCCCTGGCGCCGGGTGCGCAGGTGGCCCTGGCCCTGAAGCTCCTCGGCGGTCTCACCACGGCCGAGATCGCACGGGCCTTCCTTGTCGCCGAACCGGCCATGGCCCAGCGTCTGGTCCGGGCCAAGGCCAAGATCCGCGACGCGCGGATCCCGTACCGGGTGCCCGACGACGCCGAGCTGCCGGACCGGCTGGCCGGTGTCCTGGCCACGATCTACCTGATCTTCAACGAGGGCTACACGGCCGCGACCGGCGAGCGCCTGGCCCGCGAGGAGCTGACCGAGGAAGCGATCCGCCTGGGGCGTCTGCTGGCCGAGCTCATGCCCGACGAGCCCGAGGCGCTCGGGCTGCTGGCCCTGATGTTGCTCGTGCACGCGCGCCGGGCGGCACGGATCAGCCCCGGGCGCGAGCTGGTCCGGCTCGAGGACCAGGACCGCGGGCGCTGGGATCGCGAGCTTGTGGCCGAGGGGCAGGGTCTCGTCAGGCGCTGCCTACGGACCGGAGCACCCGGCCCGTACCAGATCCAGGCCGCGATCAACGCCGTGCACAGCGACGGCGCCAGCGCGGCCGACACCGACTGGCGCCAGATCGTGACCCTCTACGGCCAGCTCATGGAGATCGCCCCGAGTCCGATCGTCGGCGTGCACCGCGCCGTCGCCGTGGCTGAGGTTGATGGCCCCGTGGCGGCGCTCGAGCTCCTCGACCGGCTGGAGCTCAGCGATTACTACCTCCTCCACGCTGTTCGGGCGGACCTCCTGCGCCGGTTGGGCCGCGACGCCGAGGCGGCTGCGGCATACGAGACGGCAATCGGACTGACGGGGAATCACGCCGAGCAGGCGTTCCTGCGCCGGCGGCGGCGCGAGCTCAGAGCGGCGAGCGCCTGACCGCCTCGCCCACGAGTCTCATGACCAGCGGCTGGCGAGCGCCGGTCGGCGCCAGCGCCCTGCCCTCGCGTTCGCGGTACCAGGCGATCGTCGCCTCCAGACAATCCTCGTGGGGGGAGGTCCTCCATCCGAGCTCGCGCTTGGCCTTGGCGTTGACGAAGGCCCAGTTCAGCGAGGAGGCACGGACCTCGGTCGGGCTCGGCAGCGACAGGCTCGGCAGCTGCTGGCCGGCCCTCGCCAGCGTCAGCGCCACCGTGAGCGGGAGCTTGATCGCCGGCGGCTCGACACCCGACAGCCGTCCCAGATCGGCGAACAGACGCGTGAGCGTGAAATTGCGGTTGGCCAGGATGTAGCGCTCGCCGACCTGACCCCGCTCGTCGGCGAGCAGATGACCGCGGGCCACATCGTCGACGGCGACGATGTTCAGCGTCCCGTCAACGTACGCCGGGATCTGCCGACGCAGGAAGCGGCGCACGATGACGGTCGAGGAGCGCCCGGGATCACCGGCGCCCAGCACGTGCGCCGGGTTGACGATGACGAGCGGTAGACCCCGTCCGACCAGCCGCAGCGCGGCGATCTCCGCCTCGTGTTTGGCGTCGACATAGGGAATCGCGTAGCGGCCGGCCTCCCACACATTGCCCTCGTTGGCCGTGCGCCCATCTGGAGCAGGCCCGATCGCAGCGACGGATGAGGTGTAGACGACGCGCTCAACCTGAGCCCGCAGCGCCTCCTCGAGCACGATTCTCGTTCCCTCCACGCCGAGTGAGAACACCTGCCGCTTGGGCATGCGCAGGTTCGTCGTCCCCGCGGCGTGGAAGACGCGCTCGACGCCCCGCATCGCGCGACGGATGGTGCGGCGATCGAGGATGTCGCCTCGCACCAGGTCGACCGGGAGCCCGTCGAATGCCGCCGAGCCCCGGTCTGAGCGCACCAACACGCGGACATCATCTCCGCGCTGCACGAGCAACCGGGTCAGGTGCGAGCCGATGAACCCGGTCGATCCGGTGATGAGAGTTCTGGGCACGGGCGGCGCTGCCAGGCTACCTCGCGCGATCTGCCTGTGCAGACCGCTGGTAGGGTGGCGCGGCGATGGCCGTGACGATCGTCTCCGACACCTGCCACTACCTCCCCACGGACGTGCTGACGAAGTACGGGATCCGCGAGGTGAGCCTGTACATCCACTGGCACAACACGACGACTCGCGAGAGCGAGATCACCGACTACGACGACTACTACCGGCGGCTGGCCAGCTCGGCCGATCTGCCCACGACCTCACAGCCCTCGATCGGTGACTTCCTCGCCGTCTACGAACCGCTGCTGGACCGGGGCGAGGACATCGTCTCGATCCACCTTGCCGGCGGGATGTCCGGCACCGTTCGCTCGGCCGAACAGGCCCGCGAGCAACTCGGCTCGCGCGCCGAGCGCGTCCACGTGATCGATTCAGCCACGGCCTGTGGAGGCCAGGGGCTCGTGATTCTGGCCGCCGCGGCGGCCGTTCGCGACGGCGCCGACGCGGCGGCGGTCGCCGAGCGCGCACGCAGTGCTCGTCGGGGGTTGAAGATGTGGTTCGCCATCGAGACGCTCGAATACCTGCGCCGGGGTGGCAGGATCGCCGGCGCCCAGGCGTGGCTCGGCTCGGCGCTGAAGATCAAGCCGATCCTCGCCGTCGAGTCGGAGATCACCCCTGTTGAGCGGGTCAGGACCTCCCGCCGGGCCTTCGAGCGCATGGTCGACCTGCTCCGCTCGTGCAAGGAGGCCGGCGCCGACGCGTGGATGGTCCAGCACATCCAAGCTCCGGATCAGGCCCGCGAGCTCGCCGCCCGCGGTCAGGAGCTGATGGGCTGCGAGCCGCGCGTGATCTCGGAGATCGGGCCGGTGATCGGCACCCACGTCGGGCCGGGCCTGCTCGGGTGCCGGCGCCGTGCCGAGCACGCTGCTGTAGACCGGTCCGCGCTCAGCCTTCGCGACGGCGGCGCCGGCGACCGAACGTCAGCGCGTTGACCGCCGCGAACCCGCCGCCGAGCACGAATCCCGCCACCCCGGCGCCGATCATCATCTGGCGCTGGTGACGGCGCAGCTGCGATCGCCAATCGGTCGCCTTCACGACCTCCTGACGCAGCCTCTCCAGGGACGTCCCGAGCTCGACGCGGTTGGTCTCGATCGAGGCCCGGATCTCGTCCGGGCTGCGGACGGGTCGCGGTGCGGGCATCAGCGCGGGCTTTCCACGCTGGTCGTGACCGTCTCGCGGATCTTCCTCGGCCTCGTCGATGGCCATCGTCGGCGTCGGTGCCCCGACGCGGAGCATCTTGCGTGCCAGCAGGAACGCGCCTGCGGTGAGACCGAGCAGGATCAGGAAGGTGACGAGGAAGCCGAGCCAGAGGCTGTTGAAGACGGAGTTCAGCCCCCAGGCGATGGTGAGCAGTCCGATGACGATCGCGAAGATCCCGAACACGGCACCGGCGGCAACCGCCGCCGCCCCGCGGGCGATGCTCGTCGCCTTTGCCGTCACCTCGGCCTTGGCCAGCTCGATCTCCTCGCGCACGAGCACGCTCACGCGCTCGGAGACCTCGGTCACCGCCGTGGCGATGTTCTCCGGCTGTCCGTTGTTACCGGGCAAGGCGCTTGAGGATCCACGCGAGCACAAACCCGGCGGCGAACGCGGCACCGATGGCGATCTCGGGCCGGTCGGGCTTGGGGGCGGTGTCGACGGGAGCAGGTGGAGGCAGCGGGGGCGGGGTGGGGGCGGAGCGGCGGACCGATCCGGGTGGCGGCGGTGCCACCACTGGCGGCGAGGGCTCGACGGGCGCCGGCCCGGCGGCTGCGGTCACGGGCGCCGGCTCGGCTCGACTGGCGTCGGCGGCGCCGGCTCCGGCGGCTGAGGTCATGGGCGGCGGCTCCTCGACTGGCGTCGCGACCGCCGGCTCCTCGGAGGGTGCCTCGCTGTCCGGCGGGGTCAGGTCCGGTGCCGGACGGACCTCCGTCGGCGCAGAGCTCGCCTCGGTCGGGCTCGGGGCGCTCGTCGCCGTCGCCACCCGTGACCGGCTCGGGGCTCTCGCCCGCCGGCTCCTCGGGCTGCTCGCTCGGGTTCTCGGGCTGCTCGCTCACTCGGGCGGGTCTTCGTCGAAGACGCGCTTCCAGATCAGAGTCGCCGCGCGCGTGGTGGCGACCGTGGCCAGAGCGCCCATCCCGGCGAGCAGGCCCGACCAGAGCAGTCGTTTGATCAGTGGGCTGTCCGTCATCGTTTCGGGCATTCAATCAGACTTGGAGGTAGCGATCGGAGTCTCGGGCCGGAGGTCACCGCCGTCCTACCCCTCCAGCCCGCTGCAAATCATCTCCACGATCAAAGTCTTGGCGCGCTCGAGCTCGCTGTCGCTGATCGCTTCGCTGTCGAAGATCCAGCCCGTGAGCACCTGCTCGACGGAGCCGTAGAAGGCCTGGGCGGCGAACTCGGGCGTGATGTCGGCCCGGAACTCGCCCCGCTCCTGGGCGTGCTCGACGATCGCGGCGATCTGGGCGTAGGCATCGCGAATCTTGCCCAGATGGGTGCGTCCGAACGTGTTGGCGGCCCGGGTGACCTCGACGATGATCACCTTCATCAGGTCGGGATCGTGGCGGTAGGAGTCGATGATGAACGAGGCGATCGTGAACAGCTTCTCGCGCGGGGGCAGCTCAGAGGCGTCGGTCTCGGCGATGGCGGCCAGCATCACGTCCCAGCGCTCGAGAAACAGCGTGTCGAGGATCTCCTCCTTGGAGGAGAAGTAGTGGTAGACGAGGCCGTAGGCCACACCGGCCTCATCGGCGATGTCGGAGACCCGGCAGGTATGGAAGCCCTGCCGGGCGAACACGCGCACCGCGGCGTCGAGGATGACGCGGCGCTTGTCGATGGCGGCACTCGAGGGTGAGGCCATCAGGGCGTCCATCCGTACACGTCGAGCCGGCGGTGGGTCAGCGCCGGCAGCCGCTTTCTCACGTCGCGCAGGACGTCGAAATCGAGGTCGGCCACGATCACCGTCTCGGTGTCGGGGGCGCCGGCCAGAATCAGTCCCCACGGATCGACGATCAGCGAACGCCCGCCCGTGCGGTGGCCCGGCGGGTGCGGACCGATCTGGTTGGGGGCGACGACGAAGCACTGGTTCTCGATCGCCCGGGCCCGGAGGAGCACCTCCCAGTGGTCACGGGTCGTGGCCAGCGTGAATGCGCTGGGCACCGTGATGACCTCCGCGCCGCGCTCGGACAGCATCCGATAGAGCTCGGGGAAGCGGACGTCGTAACAGATGCTGAGCCCCAGCGGGACGTCTCCGGCCAGCGTGGACACGATCGCCTCGGACCCGGCCTGCTCGTGCTCGGACTCGAGGTAGCTGACGCCGTCGACCTCGACGTCGAACATGTGCAGCTTGCGGTACACCGCGCGCAGTTGCCCGTCGGGCCCGATGTGCACGCTCGTGTTGGCGCGCATCTCGCGCCCCGGCACGAGCTCGGCGATCGACCCGGCCACGAGATCGACGCCGAGCTCGCGTGCGGCGTCGCGCGCCCAGGTGATGCAACGGCCGTCGAGCGGCTCGGCCCCGTCGGCAATCTGCCGGTTGGTGCCCAGTACGCTCCACTTCTCGGGCAGCACGATCAGCTGGGCGCCACGGGCGGCCGCGGCGCGAACCAACCGGTCGGCTGTCTCGAGGTTGCGATCGGTGTCGTCGGTCGAGTTGAGCTGAACGGCCGCCGCGCGCATTTGACCTCGATTCGTCACAGGAAACGGTGCCGACTGATTAGTCAGTCAACCTCGATGGCAAGGATAACGCTCGACCACCGCGGACTTCCCTATCGCGGCCGCTTCTCGGCACCACGCCCGCCTGAGCTGGCCCATCTCCCCCTCCCTCCGGGCCCCATGCCAAGCCGCGACGGTTCGCGCCCGCTCAAGGCGTGGCGCTACGTCGGCGTGTACGGCCCCGAGTTGATGCTGTGTGCAGCTACCGTCCGCATCGGTCCGGCGCGGCAGGCCTTCTGGGCCGTGTGGGACAGGGCCGGCCGGCAGTTGTATGAGCGCACGGCGCTTGGAGCCCCGGCGATCGTCGCCCTCGAGCACGGACGGCTGCGCATCGTCGACGATCGGGTCCAGGCCGAGGTGGCCCTCGACGAGCGCGATGGTGTCGAGGCGATCTGTGCCAGCGGGATCGAGCTATGCCTGGACCCGCAAGCAGGGCGGGATCGGCGCCCGCGGCCGCGTGATGCTCGATGGCGTGCCCCGGCCGCTCGAGGCCCAGGCGGTGATCGACGACACGTCCGCCTACTACCAGCGCCACACGAGCTGGAGTTGGTCGGCCGGGGTGGGCACCGCCGCCGACGGACGGGCGGTGGCCTGGAACCTGGTCAGCGGCGTCAACGACCCGGCGCACGGCAGCGAGCGCACCGTGTGGATCGACGGCGAACCCCTCGAGCCGCCGCCGTGCACGTTTGCCGCCGACCTGACTCGCGTCGACGCGCTCACGTTTGCCAGCGAAGCCGAGCGCGAGCGACGCGAGAACCTGCTGCTAGTCCGCAGCTCCTACCGCCAGCCCTTCGGCACGTTCTCCGGTGAGCTGCCGGGCGGGGTGCGGCTCGCCGAGGGGTACGGCGTGATGGAGGCTCACGATGTGTGGTGGTGAGCCTGCCGCAGCGCTCCGAGCAGCAGCTTCGAGTGCATCGCGCCGATCAGATCGCGCAGCGGCTCCGCTCCCGAGGCGATGATCTCGACCGCGCGGTCGACCTCGACCTTGCCGGCCAGCCGATCGAGCAGCACCCTCACCTCCTCCTGCACGAGCGGCTCGAGCACGGTGCGGTAGCGCAGCGTGTCGTACACGGTGAAGCCGATCGCCTCCTCGTAGCCGCCGGCGCGAAAGCGCGAGATCGCCTCGATGATGGCCACATCGTCGGCGTCGTAGCCGCGGCCGTTGGGCGTCAGCACGCCGATCTCCTCGAGCCGGTCGAGCACGTTCTTGGGGACGTCGTAGGTGTCGCGCACCTGCGCGCGCGAGGCGCGCCTGGTCTCGCGGGCCTCGATCGCGCGCTCGACGATCCGGTCCTCGAGCTCGACCATCCGCACCATTCGCTCGGGGTCGGAGGCGAGAACCTCGCGGATCACGCGCAGCGGCATGAACCGTTTCTCCTGCAGACGCTTGATCAGCCGCACCCGCTCGACGTAGTCGGCCGGGTAGTAGGCCATGTTGCGACTGGTTCGGATGACCTCCTCCTGCGCCCCGAGGAGCCCCTCGCGGAGGTAGTGCTTGATCGTCCCGGCGCTGACGCCCGAGCGCTCGGCCAGCTCGGACATCTTGAGCATCCCGTCGACGCTCATGTCCGCATGAATGAGCCTTGCACGCTGCCGGCGGGTCCCGCCACCGCGCCGGACTCATGCAGGGCCGCGATCTCCTGTGCCGAGAAGCCGGCGCCGGTGAGCACCTCGTCGGTGTGTTCACCGAGCGCGGGTCCGGGTGCCCGGCTGGGATCGGCCGGCGTGCGGTTGAGCTTTATCGGTGCCCCGAGCAGCCTCACCGTCTGCTCGGCTCCGGGCTGCTCGAGGTCGACCACCATCTGCCGCTGCGCCACCAGCTGTGACTCGAGCACCTCGTCGAGGTCGAGGACGGGCTCGAGGCAGCAGTCGTGCTCGGAGGCAAACTGGCGCCACTCCTCGCGGGACCGGGCGGCGAAGATCTCACTCACCGCGCGATGCGCGTCCGAGCCCGGCGGGTCGAACGCGTGGTGGAGCAGGTCCTCGCGCCCGACGCCCTCGCACCAGGCCTGCCAGAACTTGGGCTCGAGCGCGCCCAGGGTCACGTAGCCGTCGGCGCAGCGGTAGGGCCGGTAGCACGTGAGCGCGCCGGCGAGCTGGAGCTGACCGCGACGTGCGGAGGTCCCGGTGGCCAGCGCCTCGGCCGCCACCAGCGCGAGCCACGACAGGGAGCCATCGAACATCGAGCAGTCGACGAACTGTCCCTCGCCCGAACGCGCTCGCTCCTGCAGCGCTACGAGGATGCCGATCGCGGCCATCTGCGCCCCGCCGCCGATGTCGGCGATCTGGCCCGCCGCCTGCACCGGCGCCCCGCCCTGGTCGCCCGTCAGTCCGAGGATCCCATTCAGACCAAGGTAGTTCATGTCGTGGCCCGAGCGATCTCGGTTGGGGCCGTCCTGGCCGTAGCCGGTGATGGCGCAATAGACGAGCCTCGGGTTCTCCTGCCTGAGCCGCTCCCATCCGACGCCGAGGCGGTCGAGCACCCCGGGGCGGAATGACTCGAGCAGGACGTCGGCGTCCCGCGCCAGGCGAAGCAGCACACCCTTGCCGGCGTCGGACTTGAGGTCGATGCGGATCGAGCGCTTGCCGCGGTTCAGGGCCAGGAACAGAGCCCCCCTGGCCGTGTGATCAGCCCCCTCGTAGTACGGCGGGGACCAGCGGACGTAATCGCCCAAGCCGGTGTCCTCGACCTTGAGCACGTCGGCGCCGAAGTCGGCCAGCAGCAGCGAGCAGAACCCGCCGGGGAGCAACCGGCTGAGGTCGAGCACCTTGAGGCCGTGCAGCGGGAGCGTCATGGCGCCACCGGGAGCTGTATGCCCAACATCTGGCGCGCCTCCTCGACGGTGGCCGGGCGCCGGCCCAGGTCCTCGGTCATCTCGCGCGCCTTGGCGATCAGCTCTCCGTTGGAGCTCGCCATGCGGCCATCGGGGAGATAGAAGTTGTCCTCGAGCCCGACCCGAATCGACCCGCCGAGCGTGAGCGCCGCCGCGACCAGCATCCACTGCTCGCGCCCGATCCCGATCACGGCCCAGTGGTGCTTTCGGGCACCGGCGCTCGGAAGGTTGTCGGCCATCGCGGCGAGGTTGCGCGCCGTGGCCGGCACTCCGCCGACCACGCCCATGACGAAGTCGGCGTGCAGCGGTGCCTCGAGCAGTCCCATGTCGACGAGCGGGGCCAGCGATCCCACGTGTCCGAGGTCGAAGCATTCGTGCTCGGGCTTGATGCCCAGCCGCCGCATCGCCTTGAGCAACTCGATGATCTCGTCGAACGGGTTGGTGAAGACGAACTTGAACACGAAGTCCTTGCGCTTGCGCGAGTACTTGGCGTAGTTCATCGAGCCCATGTTGAGCGCCGCCACCGCGGGCCGCCCCGCCTCCAGGTAGGCGATCCGCTTCTCCACCGGCACTCCGACGGTTCCGGTCGAGAAGTTGATGATCGCGGCCTCGCCGACCTCGGCCCGGATCGCATCGCGGATGGCCACGAAGTCCTCGACCTCGTAGCTTGGGGCGCCGTCGGGGCTGCGGGCGTGGATGTGGATGTGGACGCCGCCCTCGTCGACGATCCGCCGTGCCTCGGCGGCGTACTCAGCTGGGGTGTACGGGATCGCGGGGCACTGCTCGCGGTTGGCGATCGCGCCCGAGATCGCACAGGTGATGACGACGGGATCGTCGAGGCTCATACCGGCACCACGCCCGACTTCTTCCACGGCCGCTCGATCCTCTTGCCCGCCGCCATCTCGAGCGCGCGGCAGATCGTGGCGCGGGTCTCGCGAGGATCGATGACGTCGTCGATCATGTCGTTGCCGGCCGCGACGTAGACGTCGATGATCTTGCGGAACTCGTCGATCAGCTCCTGGCGCTTGGCCGCCGGGTCCGCGGCCTCCTGCACCTGCTTGCGGAAGATGATCTCCACGGCGCCCTCGGCGCCCATGACGCTGATCTCGGCGCTCGGCCAGGCGACGATCACGTCGGGCTCATAGGCCCGGCCGCACATCACGTAGTAGCCGGCGCCATAGGCCTTGCGCAGCACGACGGTGATCTTGGGAACGGTGGCGTTGGCCGTGGCGTAGAGCATCTTGGCCCCGTGGCGGATGATCCCCGCCTCCTCGACCTTCGTGCCGACCATGAACCCGGGCACGTCCATGAGGTAGATCAGCGGGATCCCGTAGGCGTTGCAGAGGTTGATGAAGCGCGCCGCCTTGTCGGCCGAGTCGTTGTCGAGGATGCCGCCCAGCTGTCTGGGCTGGCTGGCCACGATCCCCGCCGGCCGGCCGCCGAAGCGGGCCAGGCACGTGATGATCGTCTTGGCCCACTGCGGCTTGAGGTCGAAGTAGCGGCCGTCATCGACGATCCGCCGGATCACCTCGTACATGTCGTAGGGCTTGCGGTTTGACTCGGGCAGGATGTCGAGCAGCTCCTCGTCGCCGCGGTCGACCGGATCGCTGGTCGGCGTGATCGGCGGCGCCTCCTCGCAGTTCTGCGGGAAGTAGCTCAGGTATTCCTTGATCCTGGCGATGCACTCCTCGTCGTCGGCCACCTCGAGGTCGCCCACACCCGACTTGCGGCAGTGCACCCGCGAGCCGCCTAGCTCCTCCTGGGTCACGTCCTCACCCACGGCGGCGCGCACGAGGTGCGGGCCGGCCAGGGCCATCGAGCCGCGGCCCTTGACCATCGGCACGAAGTCGGCCAGGCCCGGGATGTAGGCCGTCCCCGCCGCACAGGGGCCCATCAGGGCGGCGACCTGTGGGATCACACCGCTGTTGATGACCTCCTCTCGGAACAGGTGGCCCGAGCCGGCGAAGAGCGAGCCCACCGCCTCCTGGATCCGCGCCCCGGCCGAGTCGAGCAGCCAGACGAACGGGATGCGCTTGGTCAGGGCGAGCTCGCGCAGACGTGTCACCTTGAGCTCTCCGGTCATGCCCATCGAGCCGGCCATCACCGTGAAGTCATACGCCGCGACCGCGGTCAGCCGCCCGTTCACCTTGCCGTAGCCGGTGATCACGCCGTCGGCGGGTGCGTCGCGCCCCTCCATCGCCCGCTGGGAGAAGTGGGGCCGTCCGTGGATGCCAAGCTCGACGAACGTTCCCTCGTCGATCAGCAGGTCGAGCCGCTCGCGGGCGGTGAGTTTCTCCCGCTCGTGCTGCTGGGCGATCTTGTCCGCGCCACCGCCCTGCCGGATCTTCTCGCGCCGCGCCTTGAGGTCCTCGGCGAGCGGGCGGAGCAGGCTGGTGGTGGGGGTATCGGTGGCCATTGCAAGAAGTAGAACGTTCTACTTCTCACTTTGTCAGGTCGCGGCGGCGCGCGTCAAGGCCACGCCGCGCCACACGATGCGTCGTATCAGCCTGCTGCTACCGCCCCTTCCACTCCGGCTCGCGCTTTTCAAAGAAAGCCTTAACACCCTCCTGGATGTCCTCGGTGGTGAAGGCGATCGTCAGCTGCGAGCGCAGGAAGTCGAGCGCGTCGGCGAAGGCCATGTCCTGCTGGCGGAACATCGCGTCCTTGCCCAGCTTGATCATCACCGGTGACTTGCCCGCCAGCCGCTCCGCGTAGCTGTTCACCGCATCGTCGAACTCCTCGGCGGGGACGACCCGGTTGACGATCCCGAGGCGGTGTGCCTCCTCGGCGGAGATCTGCTCACCCAGCAGCAGCAGCTCGTTGGTCGCCTTGCGCGGCACGTTGCGGTAGATCAGCGCCATGATCATGAACGGGAACACGCCGACGTTGATCTCGGGGGTGCCGAACCGCGCCCCCTCGCGCGCGATGATGAGGTCGCAGGCCAGAGCGATGCCCAGAGCTCCGGCGAGGACGTGGCCGTTGGCGGCGCAGATGACGGGCTTGCCGAGCTCGCCGATCAAGCGGAACAGCTGCGGGAACCGTTCGGTGCCGAAGTGCTTGTGGACGAGCGGCACGTCGGCCGCGAAGCCGCCCAGGTTGGCTCCGGCCGAGAACACCTTCTCGTGCGTGGAGGTCAGCACAACGCAGCGGACACTCGTGTCGTCGCGCGAGCGCTCGAGCGCCGCGATCAGCTCGGTCAGCAACTCGTCGCTGAGGGCGTTGCGCGTCTCGGGCTGGTCGAGCGCGATCGTGGCGACGCCGCGGTCGGAGACGTCGTAGCGGAGGGTGGCGTAGGACATGGCGCGAAGCCTACGGGCGGCGGTTCGGTGGCGCGGTCCGGCGTGCGTTCTGTGTGAGAACTTGCCCGGCGCGGGCGCGGGTGCGAGGAATTCAGGCCCCTCTCAGCGCGTCGGTCAACGTGAAACTCGCCGCCCCCAGAACCTCGAGTTTCACTTTGACGGCGCCCCACGCCGTCGATGTGAATCTCGCCTTCCAGACATGGCCGAGTTTCACGTTGACCGGTGCCGCCACGACGGCCCCAAGTAGAAAGTAGGAAGTTCTACTGTTTACTTTCGCACCCCCGCCCGTTACCGTCCAACCTATGACCACCACCGCCGACGTCCTCAAGCCCGACTTCGCCACCCACCGAAAGCACTTCATCTTCACCGAGGAGCACGAACAGCTCCGCGAGTCGATCCGGCGCTTCGCCACCAAGGAGCTCCAGCCCCACTCCGAGGAGTGGGAGGAAACGACCTTCCCGGACTGGGTGTTCGCGCGGATGGGCGAGCTGGGCTTTCTCGGGCTGGACAAGCCCGAGCAGTACGGCGGTCAGGGCGGTGACTACTACTCGAGCCTGGTCCTGGCCGAGGAGATCGTGCACGCGCACTGCGGTGGTCTGGCCATGGGGCTTGCCGTCCAGACCGATATGGCGATGCCGCCGATCCTGGCCTTCGGCACCGAGGAGCAGAAGCAGCAATGGGCGGTCCCAGCCATCAAGGGCACGGCGATCCTGTGCCTCGGCATCACCGAGCCCGACGCCGGATCCGACGTGGCCGGCATCAAGACGCGGGCGGTGCGAGACGGCGACGAGTACGTCATCAACGGTTCCAAGACATTCATCACCAACGGCCACCGCGCCCACGCGATCGTGCTGGTGACCAAGACCGACCCCGACGCGGGCTATGACGGCTTCACCCTGTTCCTGGTCCCGATGGACGCCCCGGGCGTGATTCGCGAAAAGCGGCTGCAGAAGCTCGGCATGCACGCCTCGGACACCGCGCTGCTCGCCTTCCAGGACGTCCGCGTCCCCGCCTCGGCCGTGCTCGGTCAGGTCGGCAAGGGCTTCTACCACATCATGTGGGAGCTCCAGGGCGAGCGGCTGATCGGCGCCGCCGGGTGCGTGGCCGGCGCCCAGCACGTTTTCGATCGCACCCTCCAGTACGCCAAGGAGCGCAGCGCGTTCGGGCGCTCGATCGGGCACTTCCAGGTCATCCGGCACAAGTTCGCCGAGATGGCGACGAAGATCGAGACCGCACGCCAGCTCGTGTACACGACGGCGTGGCGCTTCCAGAACGGCGAGTACCCGGTGCGCGAGATCTCGATGGCGAAGCTGCACGCCGCGCGGATCGCCGTGGAGGTGGCGGACGAGTGCATCCAGATCCACGGCGGCAACGGCTACATGAAGGAATACGGCATCGAGCGCGTGTGGCGCGACATGCGGCTCAACCGAATCGGCGCCGGAACCGACGAGATCATGCTCGACGTGATCGGCCGCTCGTACGGGCTGTAGAACCTGTGCCTTAGTGACAAACGCCCTTTTCTTACGCCGCCGCACCGGTTAGTGTTCTGTCCGCGGTGAGCGAAGGGGCGATGACAATCGGCGGTGGCGGGCGTCCGGGGCGGCAGTTGCGGCCGCTGGGCGTAGGCGAGATCCTCGACGGAGGGCTCAGGCTCTACGCGCGCAGCTTCGCCACGGTGTGGAAGATCGTCGCTGTCGTGATCGTCCCGATCACGCTGATCAACGTGATCATCACCGGCATCTCGCTGCCCAGTGGGGCGTTCGTCCACAACGGGACGCTGTACACCCCGACCGGAACGCTCGGGACCCCAGCGGCAGCGGTGATCGCCGAGATCGTGCTCAGCTTCCTGGCCGCACTCGTCGTTCAGGGCGCTCTTGCCCTGTCCCTCGTCGACGGCTACATCGGTCGCCCGCTCGATTGGCAGGAATCGCTCAAGGCGGGAGCCAACCGCCTGGGGGCGTTGATCTGGCTGGCGCTCATCGCCGGCGTGGTCGTGTCCCTCGGCTTCTTCGCCCTGGTGCTGCCGGGGATCTGGCTGGTCACGGTTTGGTCGGTGTGCGTACCCGCGCTGATGTTCGAGCAGCTGGGTGGCTTCAAGGCGCTCGGCCGCTCGTTTGACCTCGTCCGCGGGCGCTGGTGGGCCACGTTCGCCGAGTTGCTCGTGGCGCTGATCATGCTCTTCATCGTGCTGTTCGTGGTCGGCTTGATCTTCACCGCGCTGTCCAAGGGCCTCAGTGTCGGCAGCACCGGGCTGTGGCTGGTCCTGCGCTTCCTCAGCACGACGGTGGCCGACATCATCGCGCTGCCCTTCCTGGCCTCGGTCGTCGCCGTCATCTATATCGACCTCCGAGTCCGCAAAGAGGCGCTCGACCTCGAGCTGCTGGCCAGCAACCTGGGCCGGGCACCGGCCGGCCTGGCGGCGAGTTCCGAGCCCGCGTTCGGGAGCACTCCCACCGCCCCGGGCACACCGCCGCCACCGCCGGAATGGCCTCCGACGTAGCCACACTCGTCTGACATGCACCTGCGCCGCTGCGGCGCCGTGCGGACGGCGGTCTGCCTGCTCGCGCTCCTGGCCGCCACGGGCGTCGTCCCCCGCCCGGCCCGGGCCGACAGCATCAGCTCCGCTACGGTGCATGAGCTCGCCCTCCAGGCGGCCCAGGGCGACCCGGTGGCGCTGGCCCGACTGCGCATGGTCACCGCCATCGACGGTCGGCCCTCCGCGCTCGGGGCCCTCCTGGTCGGAGGAACGCCCTCGCAGGTGCGCGCGCGGGTGGTGGCGCTTTCAGACGAGGGCTCGGCGCCACCGGTCTCGAGTGCCGCGGCTCGCGCCCAGGCGGCCGCGATCCTGAGCCAGCCGCGCTATGGCAAGGCAACCGTTCCCAATCCCCTCGCCGATCTGTTCAAGCAGCTGAGCCACGCCCTCGGCTCCCTGGCCTCGCTCGCTCCCGGAGGGCCCCCGATCTTCTGGCTCATCGCGGGCGCGATCGTCGTCGCCCTCAGCCTCGTCGGGGCTCGGCGCATGCTGCGCCGGCTCTCGGTATCGGCCTCGCGATCGGATCAAGCAGCCGGCCTGCGGGGCGAGGACCCGGCAGCGCTGGCGCGCGATGCCCAGGCCGCCGAGGCGCGCGGAGCATTCGCCGACGCGGTCCGGCTGCGCTTCCGCGCCGGCCTGCTGACCCTCGGCGAGCGCGGCGCGATCGACTACCGCCCGTCGCTGCTGACCGCCGACGTGGCCCGGCGTCTGCGCTCGCCGCGGTTCGATTCGCTGGCCCGGACGTTCGAGCGGGTGGCCTACGGAAGCGGCGACGCCGAGCCGGCGGACGCCGCCGCGGCGCGCGACGGATGGGCCGACTTGCTGTCGCGATCGGACGGCGGCCGATGAGTCCGCGGGTCGTCTGGACGCTGCGGTGGCTCGCCGTGATCGCGGCCATCGTGCTCGTGCTCGCGGCCGTCATCGACCAGGTTTCGCCCGGCGCCAGCGGGCCCTTAGGATCCTCGTATGCGACCGCGCCGCAAGGGCTCTCGGCCTACGCCGAACTGCTGACGCGGGCCGGCCATCCCGTCACCCATGTGCAAACGCCGCCGGCGCACGCCGGACTCGATCCCTCCTCCACCGTGATCGTCCTCGACCCCGCGCGCATCGACGCCGCCGACGTCACGGCACTAAGGCGCTTCGTGCTGAAGGGCGGCGACCTCGTGGCCGGGGGCCAGGATCCCGGCCGCTGGCTGCCGGTGCTGATGGCCGACCCGCCCACCTGGTCCCCCGGGGGGTCCACGGTGGCGCTGCCGGTGATCCCGGCGCCCCAGACCACGGGCGTCCGCGCGCTGCTGAGCGCCGGCGATGGGTCGTGGGCTGACGCCGGGGCGTCGTTGCCGCTGGCCGGAGGCACCCACGCGTGGCTGCTGTCGGTGGCGCATCTCGGCGCCGGGACGGTGTCGCTGTTGGCCGACTCCTCGCCGCTTGAGAACCGGTACCTCGCCCGCGCCGACAACGCCGCGCTCGGGTTGTCGCTGGCCGGCGCCACCGGGCGTCCGGTCGCCTTCGAGGAGGCCGTGCACGGCTATGGCGAAGGCAACGGCGTGGCCAACCTCCCCGTGCGCTGGAAGTGGGCCCTGATCGGGCTGCTGATTGCCGCCTTCGTCGCGGTCGCCGCCCGTTTCCGTCGCCTGTCGGCTCCCGATCCCCCCGCCGCCGCGCCGCTGCCGCCGCGGCGCGAGCACGTCGAGGCGCTGGCCATGGCGCTGGCCCGCACCGGCCACCCCGGACAGGCCGCCACTCCCGTGCGCGACCGGGCCCGCGACCAGTTGCGCCGACGCGCCGGTCTTGACCACGACGCCGGACCCGACGAGCTGGCCCGAGCCGCGTCGGGACTCGGTCTCGACTTCGAGGAGACCCGCGCGCTCACCTCCGATGAGCTGGGCGACAAGGATGTGCTCGCCGCAGGCCGGGCGCTGGTGGCGCTGTCGGAGGCCCAGCGATGAGCGGCGGCATCGCCGCACTCCGCCAGCGGGTCGGCGCCGCCGTGCACGACGTCGTCGTGGGCCAGGACGACACGATCGATCTGCTGCTGACGGCGCTCGTACTTGGGGGCCACGTGCTGCTCGAGGGCGTGCCCGGCGTGGCCAAGAGCCTGCTCGGCCACGCCTTCGCGCGCTCGGTGGACGGCGAGTTTCGCCGCGTGCAGTTCACCCCCGACATGCTTCCCTCGGACCTCACGGGCACGATGACGCTGCGCGGCGGAGAGCTCGCCTTCCGCCCCGGACCGGTGTTCACCAACGTGCTGCTCGCCGACGAGATCAACCGCACACCGCCCAAGACGCAATCGGCGCTGCTCGAGGCCATGCAGGAGCGCCAGGTCTCGATCGAGGGCGAGACACGGCCGCTGCCCGACCCGTTCCTCGTCATCGCTACGCAGAACCCGATCGAGTACGAGGGGACCTACCCGCTGCCCGAGGCGCAGCTCGACCGCTTCCTCTTCCAGGCCGCCGTCGGCTATCCCGACGAGGAGCAAGAGCGCTCCGTGCTGTCACTCGAGCGTCATGGCGTCGCCTCGCCGCCGATCGACCAGGTCCGGCCGGTACTCGATGTCGCGTCGCTGCGGGAGGCGCGGCGCACGGTCGACGAGACAACCGTGTCGCCCGAGGTCCTCGCCTACGTGTCGGCCGTCACTCGAGCCACACGAGGTCTGCCCAGCGTCTCACTGGGTGCCAGCCCTCGCGCCGGCGTCCACCTCCTCGCCGCGGCCAAGGGACGCGCGCGGCTGAACGGACGCGACTTCGCCACGCCCGACGATGTGGGGGCGATGGCCACCCCGGTGCTGGCCCATCGTCTCGTCCTCACGCCCGAGGCCGAGCTCGAGGGATTCGGCCGCGCGCAGGCGATCTCGAGCGCGCTGGCCTCGGTGTCCGTGCCGCGATGAGCCCCACGCCCAGGGCGGCCATCGCGCTCGCAGTGATCGCGCTGCTGGCGCTGGTGCTGCCACTCGGGCTGGTGGCCCTGGCCGCGGTCGCGCTCGCGGTGGCCACCCTGCTCGACGCCCGCTCGGTACGCGAGCCGCCGTCGGTGAGGCGGTGGCTCGATCCGGTCCTCTCGCGCGGGGTCGGCGCCGCCCTTCGGGTCGAGGTGCGCCAACCGGCCGCGCGCCGTCTGCGCGTCCGTCAGCCCCCGCCGGCGGGGCTCGAGTTGCACCCGGTGCAGGCGGACGGAGATTTCGCCAGCCAGGTGCTGGCGCGCGTGCGCGGTCGCTACGTGATCGGCGAGCTCGGGATCCGCGCGGAAGGGCGACTGGGCCTCGGCGCGTGCTACAGCCGCGCCGGTGGCGAGCTCGAGACCCGCGTCTACCCCGACCTTCCGTCTGCGCGGCGGTTGGCCCTGGCCGCGCGCGAGGGCCGCCTGCCGGACTCGAGCCGACGTGCGCTTGGGCCGATGGGGCTGGCCACCGACTTCGCCTCGGTGCGCGAGTGGCTCCCCGACGACGATGTCCGGCACGTGAACTGGAAGGCCAGCCAAAGGCTCGGCCGCTTGATGACCAATCAGTACCAGCTCGAGCAGGCGCGCGACGTCGTGTTTCTGATCGATGCCGGCCGACTGATGGCGGCGCCGATCGGCGATCGGACGCGCTTGGACGCCGCGCTCGATGCGATCGCGGCGGTGGCGCTGGCCGCCGACGAGCTTGGCGACCACTGTGGCGCGACGGTGTTCGACGCCACCGTGAGGGCTCACCTGGCCCCGCGTCGCCGCGGCGGGCGTGACATCGTCACCGCGCTGTTCGACCTCCAGCCGCAGCTGCTCGACAGCGACTACGAGCAGGCCTTTCAGACCGTCGCCGGCGGCAAGCGGACACTGATGCTCGTACTGAGCGATCTGTTCGACGACGCCGCCGCGCGTGCCCTCGTGCAGGCCATGCCCGTGCTCACGCGTCGCCACGCGGTGCTCGTGGCGACGGTCACCGACCCGGATCTCGCCGGCCTGTTGCGGACGCCGCCGAGCGACCCGACCGATGTCTTCGCGACGGCTGCCGCGCTCGACCTGCTCGACTCGCGAGCGCTGGCGGCCACGCGACTCCGGCGAGCCGGCGCGCGCGTGATCGAGTCGGCCCCGGACGCATTCTCCGCTGCCTGTGTGGGCGCCTACCTGCGGGCTAAGACAACGCTGCGCTCCTGAGGAACCGAGCGCCCGAGCCGCCACACCGCGCACCAGTACGGCACGGCGAGGCCCAGCCCCACGGCCAGCGCCGCGGCAAGTGGAAGATGGCGCGGGGTGACGAACCCCTCGACTAGGCCGGCCACGATCAGGAACGGCATCGTGCAGAGGACGATCAGTACGGCGTGCGGCGCGCGGCGGGCGAGTGCGGCCGCACGGCTGTACGGGCCGGGCTCGACCAGCGCCCAGCCCATTCGCATCCCCGCGGCCGCAGACACGGCGATGCACGACAACTCGAGCAGTCCGTGGGGCACGATCAGCACGATGACGTCGTTCAAGTGGCCGCCCCCCGCGACGATCCCGGCCACTGCCCCGAGAACCACTCCGTTGTAGATGAGCACGAACGCGGGCAACACCCCGAAGGCAATCCCCGTCGCGAAGGCTAGGAACGTGACGCCGATGTTGTTGGTGAAGATCGTTACCGAGATGGCCGCCGATTGAGCCGCCCCCAGGCCGATCGCGTGCTGGGGCGTCGAGCCACCGCTCGACAGCGAGCCCGGCACGACGCCGGCCGCCGAGGCGGGGTCGTGCAGCGCCCACACCGTGGCCAGGACCGCCGAGCCGAGCAGCAGCGCCACCGCCAGCAGCAGCACCCGTCCCTGCTCGCGGACTGCGCGCCAGTAGCCGCCGGTCACGTAGTGCAGCGCCGAGCCGCGTCGCTTGACCGGCGCGTAGACGGTGGCGCGGGCGTGCCCCACCAGCTGCTCGAGGGCGCGCACCGACGGATCACCGGGAAACGCGCGGCGGCCCTGGGCGAGGTCGCCGATCGCGCTGCGGTACAGCGCCCCGAGGCGCAGCACGCCGGCGGCGCCCAGGCTCTCGGGCCGGCCGCGAGCGCGGCGGACGAGGGCGTCCAGCTCGATCCATTCGGGCTGTCCCCGGGCTATGAAAGCGTCTAGGTTCACCGCCGTGGAGTATGAGGACGCGATCACGATCCCGACGCCGGAGGGCCTCGAGTTGCGCTACGCGCTCGCCGGCGGCGGATCGCGGTTCGCCGCCGAGCTGATCGACATCCTGCTCCGGGTCGTCGTGCTCGGCGTGCTGTTCGGCGTGCTGGCCGCCCTCGGCGGCGGGAGCGGCGCCACCATCGCGATCATCGTCGCCAGCTTCCTGGCCTGGTTCGGCTACGACATCGTGTTCGAGGTGTGGGGCGCCGGCCGGACGCCGGCCAAACGGTGGAGTGGGCTGCGCGTCGTCATGGCGGGCGGCCAGCCGGTGGGTCTTGGCTCGAGCGCGGTGCGGACGATTCTGCGCCTGATCGATGAGTGGCTCACGCTGGGGATCGTCGGGATGGTGGCGATTCAGTTCACGTCGCGAAACCAGCGGCTCGGTGATCTCGCCGCGGGAACGATCGTCGTGCGGGAGCGGACCAGCGCCGTGGTGCAGCCGGACAACTTGGCGCTCAGATCGATCCCGGCCGACGTCGACGTAACGGCAATCACTGCGGACGAGCTCGCCGCCGTGCGGGACTTTCTCGCCCGCCGGGAGTCGCTGACCAAGGAGGCCCGGCCGCGGGTCGCCCAGGCGCTCGCCGACCGGCTGGCCGATCGCGTCGGTGGCCTGCCGCCCGGAGGCCTTCCTCCTGAGCGCCTGCTCGAAACCATCGTGGCCGCCAAGAGCCGCCCGCGGTGATCAGGCAGGCTCACCGCCGGTAGTGTCCGCGGGCGATGTCCGCCCTCGCCGACAAGGCCGGCGTGCCGCCGCCTGCGCGTCGCCGGCCGATCCCGCCGTTCACCGAGGAGCACGAGGAGTTTCGCCTCGCCGTGCGTCGCTTCGTGCAAACCGAGCTGCGGCCCCACGCCGGCGAGTGGGAGGCGGCCAAGTGGTTCCCCAACGAGGTGTTCAAGCGACTGGCCGAGCTCCGCTACATCGGGCTCAAGTTCCCCACTGCCTACGGCGGCGATGCCGACCCGGTGGCCGACGCGGTGTTCGTCGAGGAGCTCGCCTGGTGCGGGTCGGGAGGGGTGGCCGCCGGGATCGGCGCCCACTCGGGCATCGCCCTGCCGCCGATCGCTCGCTTCGGCACCGAGGAGCAAAAGCAGCGCTATCTGGTTCCGGGCATCCGCGGCGAGAGGATCGCCGCGCTCGGCATCACCGAGCCTGACGCGGGCTCCGATGTGGCCTCGATCCGGACCTTCGCGCGCCGGGTCGACGACGGCTACGTCGTCAATGGCTCGAAGACGTTCATCACCGGTGGCGTCCGCGCCGATCTGATCGTGACCGCGGTCAAGACGACCGAGGCCGGCGGCCATCACGGCATCTCGTTCCTCATCATCGAGCGCGGTCCAGGGGTCGAGTCGAGCGCGCTCGAGAAACTCGGCTGGCACGCCTCCGACACCGCCCTGATCACCTTCGACGACGTGTTCGTCCCGGTCGAGAACCTGCTCGGCGAGGAGAACGGCGGCTTCTACCTGATCATGGCCAACTTCCAATGGGAGCGCCTGCTGATGGCGCTCGGCGCGGTGGGCGCGATGCAGGTGGCGTTCGAAAAGACGCTCGAGTTCGCGCTCGAGAAGCCGGATGACTCGGGCGTCGCCCAATTAAGCGAGGCCGGATGGCTCGCGGGCGACAAGCCCGAGGCGTTCGGTCGACCAATCGGCAAGCACCAGGTGATTCGCCACAAGCTGGCCGAGATCGCGCTGACGATCGAGTCCGGCCGGGCCGTCACGTACTCAGCGCTACGGCGCTACATGGCCGGCGAGGACGCCGTGCGCGAGGTGACGATCGCCAAGCTCGCCACGCAGCGGGCCGCGTTTGACGTCATGGACACGTGCCTGCAGATCCATGGCGGAGCAGGCTACATCGCCGACTACGACATCGAGCGCGCCGCGCGGGATGCCCGGCTGGGGCCGATCGGTGGGGGGACGGACGAGATCATGAAGGAGATCCTCTCGCGATCGCTGGGGCTGTAGCACCGCGAGCAGCCTGCGCGGCCGAGCGGTTCGTTGTGATCAGCTCACAAGCGGCCGGTGCGCCCTGGGAAGGCGGAGGGTGGTCAGCAAAACCGCACCTATGAGGTTGTCGCACAAGCATCGTCAGACGGCGGTTTGTTGTGATCGGCGCACAACAGCCCCGCCATGCGACCCCGCATCCCCCACCGCGGCAGCACGACTAGCCGGGGGTCGAGCGCGCCGGCACGGACCCGCTGGAAAGACGTGACAAGGTCCGCGCCGCGCGGCGACCTCGTCCACATAAGCATCGCCCCACCTGCTTCTGTGGCCAAGGTACGGGCGCTTCGGGAGGTCTGCCACGTTTTACAGGCGGTCAGACACGCCCGGGGGGCCGAGGAAAGTGACAAACCACCGCGACCGCGGAAACCGAACGACCGAAACTCGGGCTCAGGCCGAGGAATGTGCCCCGCGACAGACGGCGCCGGCGACGTTGTCACGATTCTCCGCGGATGGGCGACCGACCAGGGGCCCGCTCGCCTCAGTCGGCTGCTGGTTGCTCACAACGTCGCCGGGTTGTGCGACGGCCTCCTATATTTCGTTTAGCTGACCAGCTTCCGTCGTCGGCGCAGTTTGCGGCGGGGGCGGTTTCGGTTCTCGGCGCCCCGCCTCCGAAAAGCTACTCGTGAGTAGCCCAGACCGGCGCTGTGGCCAGCGCGCCCGGACTACCATTGACCGCGTGGGGAGGAACGTCACGGCAATCTTCCTGACAGGGGTCGCGCTGGCAATTGGCGTGGTGATGACGGGATGCGGGTCGAGTCGGAGCTTCGAGCCCGTCGAGCGCGCGGCGGATGTCACGGCCGCGCTGCCGGGCTACCGGATCAGCGCCACGATGAACGTGACCTCGCCCATGGTCGGAAGGATGCAGATGCGGATGGACGGCGTGTACGACCGGCCGACGCGAACCGGGCGGATAATCTCGGCCGAGACCGTGGGCGGCCGTGAGCTGCGCTTCACCGAGGTGTTCTCCGGCCTGACCTTCTACCTGCACGCGCAGGGCCTCCCCGAGCTGTCACGGCTCACCGCTGGCCGGCCCTGGATCAAGTTCGACATGAGCCGGATGCTCGGCGCGATGGGGATCGGGGCGCTGCCCACCGGCACCGATCCGAGCCAGTTCGTCGATTACCTGCGCGCGGTCAGCTCGTCCGAGACACGCACGGGGACGGGAACCGTGCGCGGCATCGCCACCACCCGTTACCACTCGACGATCGACCTCGACCGCTACTCGAAGCTGGTTCCGGCCGCCCAGCGCGCCACCGCCCAGCGCGGCATCGAGACGCTCGAGTCGGCGCTGGGCAGCCACACGCTCCCCATCGACGTATGGATCGACCGCGATCACATGGTCCGCCGTATCGGCCTGGTCTTCGCCGAGTGCGTCTCGGGACAACGCATCCACCTTGGCATCCGCATGGATCTCTACGACTACGGCCCGCAGGCGCAGCCCACGCTGCCGAGAGCGAGCCGGGCCTACGACATCACCCCGCTGATGGCCGCGTCGCTCAGCAAGCTCAAGTTCGGCTGCACGTCGGGGTAGCAGGAGGATTCGATAGGTTCAAGAAGCTTTTATCGTTTTCTTCACTAATCGCGGGAGTCTGTGCCGGCCAAGGATTTGGTGAGGGCGATGAAAGTCACTTTGCAGGCGAGCACGGATGCAAAGATCTTCGTGTGGCAAAACGGCGATCTGATCTATGCCTCGCGGGCCGACAACCAGGACACCCAGGTGTGCCTGCCCGTCGACCTGTTCGAGGTGATCGCCGATCTTGCTGGGCTCGACCTCGACCGCAAGAAACAGGCGGACGAGGCCGTGTCCCTGGCCAACGAAGCTCTGGGGCAGCTCCGGGCAACAACCAGGTAGCCGCACGGCTGAAGCGACCGATCGCGGCCCGGCGGACCCCGTCCGCCGGGGAGAAGCCGCGTGCGCCGACATCGCCAAGCCATATCCCCTGATGGATTCGATGCGCGGACAGCTCCTGATCGCCGGTCCGGCGCTGCTGGATCCGAACTTCTGGCGTACCGTCGTACTGGTGATCGAGCACAGCGACGATGGAGCGCTCGGACTGGTCCTCAACCGTCCCTCGGAAACCACCGTGGGAGAGTCCGTGCCGCAGCTCGAGGATCTCGTCGATCTCGCGGATCAGCTGTTCGTCGGAGGCCCCGTGCAGCCGTCCTCGGTCATCGTGCTGGCCGAGTTCGACGACCCGACCGACGCCGCACTGCTGGCCTTCGGCGACATCGGCGTGCTCGGCACCGGCGCCGCTCCCGGCGAGCTCGCCGCGGCGGTCAAGACCGGCCGTGCCTTCGTCGGCCATGCCGGCTGGGGTCCCGGGCAGCTCGACGCCGAGCTCGACCGTGCCGATTGGATCCTCGAGCCGGCCCAGCGCGACGATGCGTTCAGCGATGATCCGGGTGAGCTGTGGTCCGACGTCCTCACCCGCAAGGGCGGCAGCTACGCGCTCGTCGCCCGGATGCCCCCCGACCCGTCGGTCAACTAGTGGCCGCCCACTAACCATGCCCCACGACCATCAGCACGCCCACGGCGTCAGTGCCGACACCCAGAGGAGCGCTCTGAAGACGGCTCTGATCCTGATCGTCGCCTTCATGCTGGCCGAGGTGGTGGCGGGGATCCTCGCCTCCTCGCTGGCCCTGCTCTCCGACTCGGCCCACATGCTGACCGATGCCGCAGCGCTGCTGTTGTCGCTGACCGCCGCCCGGCTCGCCACGCGGCCCGCCCAGGGCTCGATGACCTACGGGCTCGGCCGGGCCGAGATCCTCAGCGCGCAGGCCAACGGCATCACGCTGCTCGTGCTCGCGTTGCTGATCGTCTACGGCGGGGTCAAGCGGCTCATCTCACCGCCCCAGGTGGAGGGCGCGGTCGTGCTGATCGTGGCCATCGCCGGGATCGGCGTGAATCTGCTCGCCGCGACCGTGCTGGCCCGCGGGTCGGGCGAGAAGCGAACCCTCAACGTCGAGGGCTCCTACCGCCACATCGTCACCGACCTGTACGGGTTCATCGCCACCGCGGTCGCCGCGGTGATCATCCTCACCACCGGCTTCACCCGCGCCGACGCGATCGCCTCGCTGTTCATCGCCGGCGTGATGCTCCACGCCGCCTACGGGCTGCTGAAGGCCTCGGGCCGCGTGTTCATGGAGGCCGCGCCGGCCGGTCTCGACCCGGAGAAGATCGGCAACGCACTCGCCGCCCAGCCGGGGGTGGTCGAGCTCCATGACCTCCACGTGTGGGAGGTGACGTCGGGGTTCCCGGCGCTCTCGGCCCATGTCGTCGTGCAGGCCGGCGACGACTGTCACGAACGCCGCCGCGCCCTCCAGCGCCTGCTCGAGAACGAGTTCGACGTGCACCACGTGACCCTCCAGGTCGACCACGAGGCGGCTGACCAGCCGCCGCTGCAAATCGAGGTCGCCCACCCCGAGCACCGCTAGACTCGCTGCCCATGAGGGTGCCGGAGTGATGCGGGTAGTCAAGCCGGGACCGGACCATGACACCCCGCGCGGGGTCGTCGGAGGGGCGGAGATCTCGCAGGTCACGGCGGACGCGCGCAACATCTACATGGGTGTGTTCCGTGTGCCGGCCGGCGCGAGCTCGCGGCCGCACTACCACGAGGGGTGCGAGAGCGCGGTGTTGATGCTCTCGGGCGAACTGCGGGTCAGGTGGGGCGACCACCTCGAGCACGAGCTGACGCTCGAACGGGGCGACATGGTCTACGTGCCGCCGCGCGAGACCCACGTGCTCGAGAACATCTCCGACACCGAGCCGGCCGAGTACGTCGTCGCCCGCGACTCGCCCCACGAGGACGCGGTGGTCGTGCCGTGGGCCCAGGAGCCGGCGTGAGCGGGCAACGGGCGGGCTACTTCAGCGGCGCCGGCGGCCTGCGCATCTTCTGGCAGGCGTGGCTGCCCGAGTCCGAGCCCCGCGCGGTCATCGTCATCGCGCACGGCGCCAGCGAACACAGCGACCGCTACGCCCACGTCGCCGCCCGGCTCGTCGGCGAGGGTTACGCCGTCTACGCCATCGAGCATCGCGGCCACGGTCGCTCCGAGGGTCCGCGCGCGCTGCTCGACCGGCTCGACCGTGCCGTGGCCGACCTCGACGTCGTGGTCGCCCGCGCGACTGCCGAGCATCCCGGCCTGCCGGTATTCCTCCTTGGGCACAGCATGGGCGGAACGATCGCCCTGAGCTACACGATCGACCATCAGGATCGTCTGGAAGGTCTGATGCTGTCGGGCCCCCTGGCCGCGCTCGAGGCGGCGCCGGCGCACATGCGGGTGGCCGCCAGGGTGCTCTCCGCTCTCGCCCCGGGCCTACCCCTGGTCGAACTCGACCCAGGTCAGGTCAGCCGCGATCCGGCCGTGGTCGCCGCATATGTCGAGGACCCGCTCGTCCACCACGGCAAGCTGCCCGTGCGGACGATATCCGAGCTCGCCGGGGCGATCGACCGCTTCCCTCGCGAGGTGGGGAGGATCACCCTGCCCACGCTGATCATGTACGGGACCGCGGATGGGCTATGCCCGACCGCGGGCAGCGTGATGCTGGCCGAGAACATCGGGGCCACCGACCTCACCGTCAGGCCGTATGAGGGTCTCTACCACGAGATCCTCAATGAGCCCGAGCAGGACCGCGTCCTCGATGACATGTGCGCCTGGCTGAGCGCCCGCGCGGCCGCCGTCGCGTCACGATGACCGCGTCGTGATCTGACCGCTCGAGCTCTGCGAGCTACCGCCTGACGAGCTGCCTCCCGACGAGGTCGTCGCCGATACACCCTGCGAGCCGCTGCTCGACGACACGCTCCCGGTGGAGATCGCCGCGGTCGACGTCTTCGACAGCGCCGGGTCGTGGCCCGAGACGAGCACGACCGCGATCAGCAACCACACGGCCACGAACAGCGTCACCGCGCCGGCCACGACCCAGTGACGGATGGCCCGGACGCGGCGCTTGCGCCTGGCCCGGATCGCGCGGCCGGATGGATCC
Organism: uncultured Solirubrobacterales bacterium; assembly: GCA_963734775.1. Lineage (GTDB taxonomy): Bacteria > Actinomycetota > Thermoleophilia > Solirubrobacterales > Solirubrobacteraceae > Palsa-465. Next base: position 243,829 of record CAVTJE010000028.1, on the reverse strand, counting down.
GGGAGGGAGGCTGTTGAAGTGCTCATGATCGATTCCCTTAGCTCGGTTGTGCACGGGTAGCCTCGGCGACGCGACTATCAAGTGCGTGAGGAACGGCTAAGAGGTGTGTAGGAAGGCGCCGCCGAGATCGAGACGGCAGCCGCTGAAGTAGTCCCCGGCCGGGGAGGCGAGGAAGCTGAGAAGCGTGGCCAGCTGCTCATCGGTGGTCCGCGCTCCGGGCGCGATGGCGGTGGCGGTGACCTTGTAGCGGGCCCACTCGACGGCGAGCGTCCGCGCCAGGTTCTCGAGCCCGGCTCGCGCCGCCTCGGCGAACGGGCCGGCGTTCGGTGCCGGAGCGACGAGCACGATCTTGCCACCGGCATCGGCGGGAATCTGCGCTCCCGTAGCCACCGCGCGCGACGCCACCCAGGCTCGCTCGAGCGCGGCGCTCAGGCCCTCGGCACCGCCACCGGAAAACGCCGGGCGCCCGTCGTAGATCAGCGAGTGCAGCGGCGCCCGCGCCCGCGCCCACGCGGTGGCGGCCTCCTCTTCGAGGTCGCTCGGGAGGTCGTGCAGCCCGGCGCCGGCGCCGGCGAGGGCCGTGCGCACGCTGGCGCGGACCGCGCCGGCAAGCGCGATCTCGCGTCCATCCAGCAGCTGCTCGCGCAGCAGGCTCATCGCATGGGTCTACGCCCGATGGCGCTCGCGCGAGACGCGCGCCGCTTCCTTGGGGCCCAACCGCTCGAGCTCGTCGTGGAGCGCCCTGATCCGCGCGAAGATGACGTCTGCCGCCTCCTGCTGTTGCTCGCGCGTCGTCTCCGGGACGACCTCGAATCGCAGCGGCTTGCCGTACTGCATGGTCACCTTGGGGAACTGAAGGCGCTTCCAGTTGCGGACCTGGTGGGACCCGAGGATGGCCAGCGGCACCACCGGCGCGCCCGACTCCAGCGCGAGCCGCCCGATCCCGGGGCGCGCGGTGTCGGCCAGCTTGCCGTTGCGCGACCGTCCGCCCTCGCAGTACATGACCACCGCCCCACCGCGCCCGAGGATCTGAAACGCGCTGATGAAGGCCTCCTCGTCATGGTGCCCGCGCCGGACCGGGAACACCCCGCCGTGGCTGTAGACCCAGGCCATCGGACCCGAGAACAGCTGCGACTTGCCCATGAACTGCACGCGCCTGCGGATGAACGCCCCGGTGAAGAAGTGGTCCATGAACGAGGCGTGGTTGGGGGCGAGGATGATGGGGCCGTTGGGGACGTTCTCGGTCCCGTAGCCCCGCGCGCGATACGTGATCAGGGCGTGCAGCACCGTCATCACCCGCACGGGCTCGTACACCTTTGCCTCGGGCTCGCGCGTCCGCACGCGCTCGTGGAACTCGTCGAAGTATTCCTTGGGGCGCGGGTCCTTGTAGACCTGCGGCTTTAGCTCGACGTCGGGCATGGGCTAACTCTCATACCCCTTTGCGGCGCCGGGGTGACGCGAGGCTAACCGGTCAGTGGGAGCACGAGGTTCGGCTTGTCGATCACGTGCTCGTCGGTGATCGGCACCACGGCGTTGCCGATGGCGAAGAACTCGATCACGTGCGAACCCCAGCCGTGGCTCCGCTCGATGATCCGCGCCCCGACGATTCCGCCGGACTGGAGCTCGTCGGCCTCCTTCTGCATCCGTTCCATGGCCAGCTCGCGGGCCTCATACAGAGCCTGTGTGTAGTTGGGCATCTCCTGGTTGCGCCCGATCTGCCGCCACGCTGCGCGCATGCCCTGATGGGCGACGTGATAGACGCAGTTGCCCATCACCATGCCCACGGGCCGGTAGCCGGCGCGGAGCAGGGTGGCGAAGTCCTGCCCGCTCAGGTCGGACGTGAAGGGGCGGCCGTTGGGGGCGCGATGAAGCACGCCGTCACGGTGCTTGACGGCGGTCCCCACGGCGATGAACTCGGCCAACTCGGCGCCCCACTCGTAGCGACCGATATCCAAACGCACGCCGACCACACCGTCGGCCCCGAGCTGGTCCGCCTCTTCCTCCATACGCGTCATCGCGAGCTCGCGGGCGTGGTACATGGCCTGGGTGAGCACGCCCATCTCCTGGTTCCGGGACCAGTTGGCCTGCTGATAGCCGATGTGGTAAATCGAGCTCCCCAGCACCAGTCCCAGCGGCTCGAAGCCGGACTGCTTGACGAGGAGGAACTCGTTGATCGACAGATCGCTGGTGAAGAACCCTCGGGACACCTCCTGCTTCATCCGCTGGATCCGATCCAGGCCCGAGTCGGGGATGCCGGCCAGCGAGCCGGACTCGTACGACGCCGCGTGCGGAGCCTCGGCCGGGGCTACGTCCTCAGCCACCGCCGCCTGCTGTGGCTGTTCCTGTTCGGGTTGCTTGTCGTCCTCTCGGCTGAAAAACCCCATTTCGTCCTCCTAGTCGATCAGCAGGCGCTCCAGCGCCTGACGCGTTTGCGCGCTTCGCTGCGCCTCAGTTGCCAGCGCCTGTCCGAGCGCCTGGAGCCATTCGTCGGTGTCGAGCGTCTCGCGCTTGAGCACGATCCCGCCCGAGAGGCTCGACCGCCGCGTCTGCACCTCATCGGCGTCGGAGCGTGTCAGCTCGAGCCGCTCGCTGCCACAGTCGATCGTGATGCTCTGGACGAGCTTGGGCCCGAACATGCCGCGTCGGCCTCGCTTGACCTTGGTCCGGCCCGGCAGCGCCTCCTCGAGCTTTGCCGCCAGGCTCTCGGCGAACGCCCCGGTGTCGCCGGCGTCGATTCGGAGCGACGCGGCGAGCAGGTCGATGTCTAGCTCTTCGCCCTCCACTACAGCCCAGACTACCCCTCGGCCCAGCCCCGCGCGCGGTCAACCGCCCGCTGCCAATGCGCCAGCAGCCGCTCGCGCTCATCGGCCCCCATGGCCGGCTCGTAGCGGCGGCGATCGCGCCCGCGCCGCGAAACGGCATCGATCGTCCACATCCCTGCGCCGACTCCGGCCAGGTAGGCCGCCCCGAGCGCGGTCGTCTCGGCAATCTCGGGGACGCACACGGGAACGCCGAGGATGTCGGCCTGAAACTGCATCAGCCACCCGTTGGCGGTCGCCCCCCCGTCGGCGCGCAGTTCGCTCAGCGTCACCCCACTCGCGGACTCGAGCGAGCGAACAGCGTCGACGGTCTGGTAGGCGATCGACTCGAGCGTCGCGCGGGCGAGATGCGCGCGGCCCGTGCCGCGCGTGAGCCCGACGATCGTCCCCCGGGCGTACGGGTCCCAGTGCGGCGAGCCCAGACCCGTGAGCGCGGGCACGAAATAGACGCCGTCGTTGGACTGCAGCGAGGCCGCCAGCGGCTCGGTCTCGGCCGCCGTCTCGATCACCCCGAGCCCGTCGCGGAGCCACTGCACCGCCGCGCCGGTGACGAAGATCGACGCCTCGAGCGCGTAGGTCAGCCGCTCGCCGATTCCCCAGGCCACGGTGCCGAGCAGGCCCTCGACCGGTGACGGCGGCCTGAAGCCCGCGTTCTGGAGTACGAACGACCCCGTGCCGTAGGTGTTCTTGCCGTCGCCGGGATCGACGCAGCCCTGGCCGAACAGCGCCGCCTGCTGATCGCCGGCCACGCCGCACACCGGCACCTCGTGGCCGTCGAACAGGCGCGTCGTGCCGAGCACGCCGCAGCTCGTGCGAACGCTCGGCAGCGCCCGCTCGGGCACCCCGAACAGGTCGAGCAGTTCGGCGTCCCACCCGCCGGCCGAGATGTCGAACAGCATCGTGCGCGAGGCGTTCGAGGGATCGGTGGCCAGCTCGCCGGTCAGCTTGTAGATCAACCACGCGTCGACGGTGCCGAACACGGCGGCGCCGCTCGCAGCCCGCTCCCGCAGCCCCGCGACATTGCCGAGCAACCACTCGATCTTGGTGGCGCTGAAGTAGGGGTCGAGGACCAGACCGGTCCGCTCCCTGATCAGATCCTCGCGACCCTGGGCTCGCAACTCATCGCAGCGCGCCGCGGTGCGGCGGTCCTGCCACACGATCGCCCGAGCCAGCGGCTCGCCGCTCGCGCGATCCCACACGCACACGGTCTCTCGCTGGTTGGTGATTCCGACCGCATCGAGCTCGCCCGGCCGGGCTCCGGCGTCGGCTAGCGCCTCGCCCGCCACCGCCTGCGTCACCGACCAGATCTCGGCCGCATCGTGCTCGACCCATCCCGGACGCGGAAAGTGCTGCTCGAACTCGCGCGCCGCCCGGCCGATCAGCTCAGCCTGGTGATCGAACACCAAGCACGTCGTGCCGGTCGTGCCCTGATCGACGGCGAGGATCATCGTCGGGAATGTATAAGGGGGCGGCCTGCGAGGCCGCCCCTGTTTGTGGCCACCGCGCCACCACGTTTCGCCGCCGCGACTCGACGGGGATACTCGGGCGATGACCAACTCGACCCCAACCCTCGAACTGAACGACGGGCACCAGATCCCCCAGCTCGGGTTCGGCGTCTTCCTCGTCCCGCCCGAGGACACCGCCGAGGTCGTGCAGAAGGCGCTGGCCACCGGCTACCGCCACATCGACACCGCCGCGGCGTACGGCAACGAGGCCGGCGTCGCCGCAGGCATCGAGCGCAGCGGCGTACCGCGCGATCAGGTCTTCGTCACCACCAAGCTGCCCAACAGCCATCACGGCTATGAAGCGGCACAGCGGGCGATCGACTCGAGCCTCGAGCAGCTCGGCCTCGACCACGTCGACCTCTACCTGATTCACTGGCCGCGCCCGGCACAGGACCGCTACGTTGAGACGTGGCGGGCGTTGACCGAGTTCAAGGCCGACGGGCGCGCGACGTCGATCGGGGTCTCGAACTTCACCGCCGAGCACCTCGAGCGGATCATCGGCGAGAGCGGCGAGACGCCCACGGTCAATCAGATCGAGCTGCATCCCCGGCTCGTGCAGGCCGAGCTGCGGCGCCTTCACGACCGGCACCACATCGTCACCGAGGCGTGGAGCCCGCTCGGGCGGGCCAGGCTGTTCGACGAGCCGGTCATCGCCGGGGTCGCGCAGGCGCACGGGCGCACTCCGGCCCAGGTCATCCTCCGCTGGCACATCCAGCTCGGCAATGTGGTCTTTCCCAAGTCGGTCACCTCCGAGCGGATCGAGGAGAATTTCGACATCTTCGACTTCGAGCTCGACGACGAGCAGATGGACGCGATCGAGCGCGTCGACGCCGGCCAGAGGTTCGGTCCCGACCCGGCCAGATTCAGCTAACGCCGCTCCGCTACATGCCGCCGCGCGCGGCGAGGAAGGTGCCGATCGCGACCGCGATCACGATCAGGGCTGTCACGAGCTGCAGCCTCAGCATGAAGTTGGCCGGTCGCCGCCGCGCCAGCTGCCGCCGCGAGCACGAGCTTATGAAGATGGTCTTGCCCTCCACCTATCTCTCCTGAGTGTCACCGTCGGCCGCGATGGAACCGCCGCGACCACATGGAGTCAAGCGGATATCGCGGACGGACTTCGGAAATTGGCAGGTTCTCCTCGCGCGTCCCCAGCCGCCACTATTCTGGCCCGCGAACGAACGAGCACAGGAGGGTTGGATGCCCGACGTCGAGGCCCACATCACGGGCACCGTTTGGAAGATCGAAGTCGAGGTCGGCGACAGCGTCGAAGAGGGCGACGCGGTCGTGATTCTCGAGTCGATGAAGATGGAGATGCCGGTCGAGGCCGAGGACCCCGGCGTGGTCAAGGAGATCCTCTGCCAGGAGGGCCAGTCGGTGTCAGAGGGCGACACGCTCGTTGTCCTCGAGTAGAGCGGGCCGCCTGCTGGTCGACGAGCCGGCGCCGGGCGTTACTCGCCTGACCATCTCCAACCCGAGTAAGCGCGGCGCGCTCGACCACGCCATCCTCGACGCCTTCGCCGGCACCCTGCCCGCGCTCGAGGCTCGCTGTCTGATCATCACCGGCGAGCGGACGACGTTCTCGGCCGGCTACGACATCTCCGAGATCCCGCAGGCGGTGTTCGCCAACGAGGCCGAGCGGCTGGTGGCCCATCCCTTCGCGGCCGCGCTCGACGCGATCGAGGACTATCCCTACCCGACCCTGGCCGCGCTCAACGGCCACACCATCGGCGGCGGCCTGGAGCTCGCGTTGTCCTGCGACCTGAGAATCGCCGCCGGGACGATCGCGCTGGGCATGCCGCCGGCCAAGCTCGGGCTCGTCTACTCCCACACCGGGATTCGCAAGTTCATCAACACCATCGGCGCGCCGCGCACGCGGGAGCTCTTCCTGCTCGGCCGCCGGATCGACGTCCGCACCGCGCGCGCCTGGGGGCTCGTCAACGCGATCGCCGAGCCCGGCCGGTTGGCCGAGGAGGCCGTCGAGGTGGCGACCGAGATGGCAGGCAACGCCCCGCTGGCCCAGCGCGGCAACAAACGGGTGATCCGGGCCGTGCTCGAGGCCGAGGCCAGGCTCGAACTGGACGTCGAGCGCGAGCTTCTCGAGCTCCGCCAGGCCTGCTTCGCCTCCGAGGACTTCCGCGAAGGCGTCCGCGCCTTCGCCGAGAAGCGCCCCCCGCGCTGGCGTGGGCGCTGAGATGACTGTCACGCCCGCTTAATGGGGGGCGGCATACTGCGGCCCGTGGGGAAGCTGTCCGTCTTCGTGCTATTGCCCGTCGCGGCCGTCGCGGCGCTCGTCATCGCGGTCACCCGGAGCGGCTCGCCCCGAGCCGTGCCCGACCCGCCCGCGGCCGTAACCGTCCACCGCGATGTCGTCGGCCGCCCCATCCCGGCTGGGTTCGTGGGCCTATCGACCGAGCTGTCATCGCTGTACTCCTACACGGGCCCAGACCCCAAGGCGATCAACCCGGTGTTCGAGCAGCTGGTCCGGAACCTGGCGCCCGGACAGCGACCGGTGTTTCGCCTCGGCGGCGACACCACGGATTCGACCTGGTGGCCGGGCCACGACAAGCACCAACCGCGCGGCATCAGGTACGGGCTGACCCCGCGCTGGCTCCACGTCGCCCACGCCCTCGCCGAGGGGATTGACCCGAACATGCTCATCGGCATCAACCTGGAATCCGACAGCCGATCACTCGCCGGCGCCGAGGCGCATGCCGTCGTGACGGGGATCGGGAGCAAGTGGATCGGGGGTCTCGAGCTCGGCAACGAACCCGAGCTGTACGGCGGCCTGGCCTGGTACGAGCTGGACGGCCATAAGTTCTACGGGCGGCCGCACAATTACGACTTCCGCGACTTCGTCAGCGATTTCACGCGCATCTCAGGCGCGCTCAAGGGCGCGCCACTGGCCGGGCCGAACATCGGCTCGCCGCATTGGTTCAAGTACCTGGGGCCGTTTCTGCGCGACGAGCCGCGGGTCAAGGAGGCCACGCTGCACCGGTACCCGCTCAAGCGTTGCTCGGCCTCGGCCCACCTGACGATCGGGGAGCTGCTGGCCCAGAGCTCGTCGCGGGGGCTCGCCAACACGGTCAGGCGCTGGGTCGGCGTGGCCCACGCTCACCACGTCCCCGTGCGCATCGACGAGATGAATGCCGTCTCGTGCGGCGGCGATCCGGGCGTGAGCAACGTGTTCGCCTCGGCGCTGTGGTCGGTCGATGCGCTGTTCGAGATGGCCCGGGTCGGTGTCGACGGGGTCAACATCCACACGCGACCCGACGTGAGCGGCGAGCTGTTCTCGTTCACGGAGAAGCACGGGAACTGGCGGGCCACGATGCACCCCGAGTACTACGGCCTGTTGATGTTCGCCCAGGCCACCGGGCCCGGAGCGCGACTGCTGCGGGTCTCCGGATCTCCCGGCGGTCAGGTCAAGGTGTGGGCCACGCGAGCCGCCGACGGTCGCGTCAATGTGGTCCTGATCAACAAGAGCCAGGATCGTCACCGCATCGTGACGCTGCGCATCGACGGCGCCTCCGGGCCGGCGACGCTCGAACGCCTCGAGGCACCGAGCGCGAGCGCGAAGGCGGACGTGACGCTCGACGGACGGAGGATCGGCGCCGAGCGCGGCGTGCTGGTGGGTCGGCCGGCGACCGTCTCCGTCGCCCCGCACGGGGGCCGCTACGTGGTCAGGATGCCGGCGGCGAGCGCCGCCATGCTGACGCTGCCGGCGTCGTAGCCGTCCGGTCGATCTCCTAGCTTGTGGCCCGTGCCGCCATTGATCTCGCGCGCGGAAGCCTTGCGTCTCGGGGAGCTCGAGGACCATGCCGCGATCGGGGCGCTGGTGGAGCGGGCGTGGAACGCCCGCGTCGAGCGCTTCGGCGACGCCACCGACATGTGCTCGCTCGTCAATGCCAAGTCGGGTGGTTGCGCGGAGGACTGCGGCTTCTGCGCCCAATCGCGCTACGCCGACGCCGAGACGCCGATGCACGCGATGATGGAGCCCGACCAGATCCTCGAGCACGCCCGCGCGGCCGAGGCCGCCGGAGCTCACCGGTTCTGCATGGTCACCCAGGGCCAGGGTCTGTCCAAACGCGACTTCGAGAAGGTCCTGACGGGAGCGCGTCTCGTGGCCGAGCACACCAACCTCAAGCGGTGCGTTTCCATCGGGCACATGTCGGTGCAGCGCGCGCAGGCGCTGAAGGACGCCGGCATCCAGCGCGTGCACCACAACGTCGAGACGGCCGAGTCCTATTACCCCGAGGTGTCGACCACGGTGCGCTACGAAGGCCGGCTGCGAACCATCGACGCGGTGCGCGAGGCCGGGCTCGAGACGTGCGTCGGCGGCATCCTCAACCTGGGCGAGACGCGCGAGCAGCGAGTCGAGATGGCCTTCGAGCTGGCCGCGATCAACCCGACCAGCGTGCCGATCAACCTCCTCAACCCGCGCCCCGGCACCAAATTCGGGGGCCGTGAGCTGATGGGCCCGTGGGAGGTCGTGAAGTGGATCGCGATCTTCCGGCTGATCCTGCCCGGGGCGCTGTTCCGGCTGTGCGGCGGCCGGGTCGAGAACCTGGGCGAGCTTCAGGCCACCGCCGTCAGGGCCGGACTCAATGGCGTGATGATGGGCAATTTCCTCACCACCCTCGGGAACACGCCCGAGCAGGACCGCGAGATGTTCGAGGAGCTGGGGCTTAACGTCGCGCGCCACGACGACAACGGCGCCAACCCGCGCCCCGACAACCGATCGGGCTGGCTGGAGGGCGAGACGCCGGATGTCGTCGACGCAGCCCTCGATGACGCCGGGGCCGGCGAGCTGATCGTGCGCCTCTGGGATCCCTCCTCGCAGCTTCGCTTCCAACGCAAACACTCGATCCCGCCCCGACCCGACGGCGCGCCAAACCGCGGCCTCGCTGCATGATCGAGATCGAGGCGCGTCTGGCGGAACTGAAGGCGCTCGGCCTCCACCGCCGCACTCGTGTCGTCAGCGGCCCGCAGGGGCCCCACGTACTCCTCGACGGCAAGCCCGCGCTGCTGCTGTGCTCCAACAACTACCTTGGGCTGGCCGACCACCCCAGGGTGCGCGAGGCGGCGGCCGAGGCCGCGATGCGGTGGGGCGTCGGCGCGGGGGCGTCGCGCCTGGTCTCGGGCACGATGACGATTCACCGCCGGCTCGAGGAGCGCCTGGCCAACTTCAAGCGCCAGCAGTCCGCCCTCCTGTTCGGCTCCGGCTACCTGGCCAACGTGGGGGCGATCTCGGCGCTGGCCCGCCCCGGCGACGTCGTGTTCTCCGACGCGCTGAACCACGCCTCGATCATCGACGGCTGCCGCTTGTCGCGAGCCGAGGTCTTCATCTACGACCACGCCGACCCCGAGCATCTGGCCTGGGGCGTGAGACAGGCCGAGGGGCGCGGCGCCCTCATCGTCACCGACACCGTCTTCTCCATGGATGGCGATGTCGCGCCCCTGCGCGAGATCGTCGAAGTGGCGCAGCGCCACCGCCTGCGCGTCCTCGTCGACGAGGCCCATGGCACCGGCGCGGTCGGGCCGGGTGGGCGCGGGGCGGTCGCCGAGGCCGGGCTCGAGGACCACATCGACGTGATCGTCGGCACGCTGGGCAAGGCGCTCGGCGCCTACGGCGCGTTCGTGGCCTGCGAGAACCCGATGAGCCGATTCCTCCTCAACGCAGCGCGTACGTTCATCTTCTCCACCGCCCTGCCGCCCCCCGCGGTGGCGGGTGCGCTGGCTGCACTCGAGCTACTCGAGGAACGACCGCGATTGGTGTCTCGCCTGCAGAGCAACGCCACCACGCTGCGCACCGAGCTCGGGCGTCAGGGGTTCGACGTCGGCGGCTCGACGACCCAGATCGTGCCGCTCGTCATTGGCGATGCAGACCGCGCCGTAAGGGTGTGCGAGGAGGCGCTCGATGCCGGCGTGTTCGCCCAGGCCATCCGTCCTCCGACGGTGCCGGCCGGCACCTCGCGGCTGCGTCTGGCCGTGATGGCCTCACACCGCGAGGAGGAGCTCCGCGCCGCCGCACGGACCCTGGGTGAGGCCGCTCGACGCGCTGGCGTGGTGCCTGCGTCGGGCCTGGGCACGCTGTCTCGGGCCGCGTAGACCACTGGTCGTTCGTGCCTGGCTGCTTCGTCACCGGAACCGACACCGGGGTCGGCAAGACCGTCCTCAGCGCCGCGGTCACCGCCGCGCTGGTCGCGCGGGGCGTGTCCGTCGCCGTACGCAAGCCGATCGTCACCGGACTCGATGACCCGGCCGACCCCGACTGGCCCCGTGACCACGAGGTGCTGGCTCGCGCCGCCGGGTGCGACGCCGCCGATGTCGTGTTCGCCTCCTACGGGCCGCCCGTCTCGCCGCACCTGGCCCTCGAGCTCGCCGGGGCGCAGCTCGACCGGGGGCAACTCGTGCGCTGGCTGCGCGACGCCGAGGAGGTGGCCGACGCGCTCGTCGTGGAGGGTGTCGGTGGCCTGCTCGTTCCACTCGCGCCCCGTTACGACGTGCGGGCGCTGGCCGCGGAGCTGGAGCTCCCGCTGCTGATCGCCGCCCGGCCCGGGCTCGGCACGATCAATCACTCGCTGCTCACGCTCGAGGCGGCCCGGGGCGCCGGCCTGACCGTGGTTGGCGTCGTGCTCACGCCGTGGTCGGATGACCCCGGCACGATCGAGCGTTCCAACCGCGTGACGATCGAGCGGCTCGGCGAGGTCGAGGTCGAGGTCCTGCCTCGCATTGCCCGCGCCGACCCCGACCTCCTGGCCGCCGCGGCGAGCGCGCTCCCGCTCGAGCGCTGGCTGGCGCTGCGCTAACTTCACCACGTGTTCCGCCGCCGCCTAGTCGGGTTTGCGGCGCTGGCCCTGATGGTCGCGGCCGCGCCGGCCCAGGCCGCCGATCCGGTCCTTCAGGCCTACCAGCAGCACGGGGTGGTGCCGGCGTGCGAGTTCACCAGCCAGCAGCTCGAGCAGGCGCTCAAGCAGAACACCTACGGCGCCCAGTACTTCAACGACTTCACCACAGCGGTCCAGGCGGCGCTTCAGGCACGTGCGAGCGGTGCCTGCTCACCCGTGCAACGCCGGCAGCAGTCAGCCGACCGCGCCGGCCTGGCCCTGCCGCCCAGGCTGGCCTCGGTGACCGCGGCCACCGGCGCCGGCATGCCACTGCCGATCGTGCTGCTGGCCGCGTTCGCCGCGGCGGCGCTGCTCGGCGGCGCCCTCGTCGCCGCCGTCCGCTGGCGGTCCTGGGATCCCAGCTGGGCCGGCGCGTGGCGCCAGCTGTGGAGCGAGACGGCCGACCGCGGCAAGAGCCTCTGGTCGGAGTTCACGGACTGGATGCGCTCGGGGTCGCGGTAGCGGCTGTCACGTTTGTTTGACGCCCGCCGCCCGGCTGTACAGCCGGTGACCGTTGGCCGCCGTCCACTCGATCCTCACCACTCCTGAACCTGGAAGCTTCACGTTGGCGGTGAAGAAGCCGTTCGGGTCACTCGTCGTCACCGACGTCACGGTCTTGTAGCCGCCGCCGGGGCCGCGCCACTGGATCTCGGCGTGCTGGGTGGTGCCGTTGGGCGCCGCGCGCAGCATCCCCCACACGAGCGCAGCGTCCCCCGACTTGAAATCGGGATTGGGGATGAAGATCGGCATCGGGTAGGAGAAGTACGAGGGCTTGGTCCGGAAGTTCAGGTACAGCAGACCGGTCTGAAAGGTCGACCAGTAGCCCACGCTGCCGCGTGGATAGACCGCGTTCGGAGCCGAATCCACGAGGAGGAACTGGGCCATGGAGCGGACCCGGGGGTCCTTCCAGGCCATGTACTGCGCCTCGTCCAGATACAGCGCCTGGCGGGCCGGACTGACGCCCCGGTACGGGTTGGGCGGATTGGTCTCATACCCGTATTCGGTCAACCAGATCGGCAGCTGGCGATGGACTCCGTAGTTGTCGAAGATCTGATCGAGCGCCGACTCGAGTCGCGACAGATCCGACAACGGCACGTAGTCGCGATCGCCCATCGACACGTTGGGAGCAAGGAAGAACGAGTACGGATGATGCGCCCACCCCGTCACGTCGAACAGCCCCGGATGCGCCTTGACGAACGCGCCCGCGTCAGGTTTGGCGGGACAGGCGAGCGCGTGCGCCGCCGGGCCGCTCAGCGGCTTGTCGTTCGCGTCGACGCAGTACAAGGCCCGGAGGAAGGGGAGCGGCGGGATCGGGGACTCGTCCTTCTTGTTCTTGCTCCCCTCGGGCGCGAGCTCGCCGATCAGGATCGTGTCGCTCGTCGCGGTGTGGCCCGTGTGCACGAGCGCCCGGTAGGCGGCCTCGACGTAGCTCCGGTACAGGAGCGCCGAGTAGGGGATGCGCGAGCCGCCGACCGTCTGCCACTGCGGCGCCAGCCAGCCGGGCTGGTTGGGCTCGTTCCAGATCGTCCAGAAGCTCACCCGCGGGAGCTGGCCGTGTCCGGCACCGCCCGCGTCCCAGGTGCCGCTGTAACGTCGCCCGACGGCCGCCACGAACTGTCCGAACTCCACGGCCGAGGGCTTGTAATGGGGGGCGTACTTCGCCGCCGGGGACGGATGCGCCATGGCCCACAGCGGGCCCGGCACGCTGACGTTGAAATCGACCTTGATCCCCCGTTCCGCGGCCAGGACGACCAGCCGGTCATACGGCGCCCACTTGGCCGCCGGGTACGCCCCCGGGTCGGTGGCGTCGAAGTGGGCCGGCGGGGTCAGCGAGGTCGCCTGGGGGGCGATCTGCACCCACTCGAGCGTCACCCGCACCCGATCGACGCCCAGCGCCTTCAGGACATTGAGCGTCTTGGCCGCCGCGGCCGGCGTCGAATAGACGAGGAACCGGTCGTCCTGGAAGATCGACTCCATTGTCCGCTGGGAGGTCTGCGAGGAGCCCGACGAACTGACCACCACGACCACGGCCACCACCACCGCGACGAGCGCGAGCACGGCGGCAATGGCGAGCGCCGGCCGGCGCCTTCTGCGCCGGCGGCGCGAGGACGCTGATATCGCTGAGGCTTGTCGCGGCACGCGCGTAGGCTGCCAGATGTCAGCTCCGGACCAGGGCAGTCGTTTCCGACCGCCCCGAGAGCTACGTTGGCGGCATGCCCTCCACCGCCGAGCTCATCGCCACCGACCGCCGCCACCTGTGGCACCCGTTCACCCAGCAGCAGGGATGGTCCGACGACGGTCCGCCGCTCGTGATCGAGCGCGCCGACGCCACGACTCTGTACGACACCGACGGCCAGGCCTACATCGACGGCGTGTCATCGCTGTGGTGCAACGTCCACGGCCATCGGCACCCCGCCATCGATGCCGCCATCCGCGACCAGCTCGATCGCGTCGCCCACTCGACGCTGCTCGGCCTCTCCCACCCGCCGGCGGTCCAGTTGGCCGAGCAGCTGGTGGCGCTGGCGCCCGGGCCGCTGAGCCGCGTGTTCTATTCCGACAGCGGTTCGACCGCGGTGGAGATCGCCCTCAAGATGGCCTTCCAATGGTGGGCGCAGCGCGGCGAAGGCCAGCGGACCGGGTTCATCTGCCTCGAGAACGCATATCACGGCGACACGCTCGGAGCGGTCTCGGTGGGCGGCATCGACCTGTTCCATTCGGTCTACAACCCGCTGCTCTTCGACGCCTGGCAGGCGCGCGCCGGCGACGCCGATCACCTGCGCCGGCTGCTCGCCGAGCATGCCGACCGTCTCGCCGCCGTGATCATCGAGCCGCTGGTCCAGGGAGCCGCCGGCATGCTGATGCAGCCCGACGGTTACCTGCGCCAGGTCCGTGATCTGTGCGACGAGTTCGGCGTCCTGCTCATCTGCGACGAGGTCGCCACGGGCTTCGGTCGTACCGGGACGATGTTCGCCTGTCGAGCAGGAGGACATCGCGCCCGACCTGATGTGCGTCGGCAAGGGGTTGACCGGCGGCTACCTGCCGCTCGCCGCCACCCTGGCGACCGAGGACATCTACGCTGGCTTTCTCGGCCGGCCCGAGGAGTTCCGCACGTTCTTCCATGGCCACACGTATACGGGCAACCCGCTGGCCTGCGCGGCCGGCGTCGCGACGCTCGAGACGTTCGAGCGCGAGCGCACGCTCGAGTCGCTCGGGCCCAAGATCGAGCTGCTGACCCATCTGCTCGACCAGCGCGTGGCTCCCCTTCCCGGCGTGGTCGAGGTCCGCCAGCGCGGCTTCATGGTCGGCATCGAGCTGATCGGGCAGCCGGCGCAGGCCAGGCTCGGGCACCAGGTGACACTGGCCGCCCGCCGGCGCGGCGCGATCATCCGGCCTCTCGGCGACGTCGTCGTGCTCATGCCTCCGCTCTCGATCGCCGAGCGCGAGCTGCGCCGCCTCGTCGCCATCACCGCGACGGCGATCGCCGAGGCGAGCAGCGGACGGTTACGCACCGCTGCGTGAGGTCGTACTAGTCCTCGTAGGGCGAGAAGTCGCGCTTGCGCGCCCCGCACACGGGGCAGAACCAGGTTTCGGGAATGTCCTCAAACGCCGTGCCGGGCGGAATCCCGCCGTCGGGGTCGCCTTCCTCGGGGTCGTAGATGAACCCGCATGATTCGCACATGTACTTCACGGGCGGGAGGGTACCGAGGGCAGCCTGCACGGGAGGCTCGCCTGCGGCGGCCCGATCGCGGGCCGCTTTCCAAGGAGCCCGCACAGACCCTCGCCGCGATAGGGTCGCAGCCGATGAGCATCGACAGACCAGCCCCGGGTGAGGAGCTCAATCGTGGCGGCGCAGACCGTCCCGCGCCCGGCTGCGACCGTGATCCTGCTCCGAGGCGGCTCGAGCGGGCTCGAGGTCCTGCTCGTGCAGCGCAATCCCGGGTCACGCTTCATGGGCGGGGCCTGGGTTTTCCCCGGCGGCGCCGTCGACCGCCACGAGGGCGAGGGCCAGGATGGCCTGCGCGCGGCGGCCGTGCGCGAGCTCCAGGAGGAGGCCGGGATCGCCATCGCCGGTCCCGACGAGCTCATTCCCTTCTCGCGCTGGATTACGCCGGCCGAGGTGAAGATCCGCTTCGATACGTGGTTCTACCTCGCCTTCGCCCCCGACGGACAGGAGCCGAGGATCGACGGCAGCGAGATCGTCGACTGCCGCTGGTACACGCCGGCCGCGGCGCTGGAGGCGTCGCGCGCCGACGAGCTGTTTCTCGTCTTCCCCACCCTCAAGCACCTCGAGCAGCTCTCGCAATTCCCCTCCGCGCAGGCGCTCGTCGCCCACGCGCGCCAGCGCGAGGTGCTTCCGGTCCAGCCACGCGTCCTCGTCGAGGGCGAGACCGCCCGGATCCTGCTCCCCGGCGACGAGGGCTACGAGACCTGAGTCGGGACGGGCATATACTCGCGGCGTGACGGCCTCCCTGCCCGGTCAGGTCCAGGCGGTATTCGACCGCTTCATCACCACCGAATACACGACCATCGATGCGGCCGGGCAGCCAATCACCTGGCCCGTGACGCCGTACTACACCACCGGCGCTCCGTGCATCGACGTCACCACGGGGATCGGCTATCCCAAGAAGGCGGGCGACGCGCGGGCCAACCCCAAGGTCGCACTTCTCTTCTCGGAGCCATACGGCAGCGGCCTGGCCTCCCCGCCGATGGTGCTCGTGCAGGGCTGCGCCCAGGTCGACGACGTCGACCTCGAGGCCAATCGCGAGCGCTACGCGCGCGAGTCGCTCGAAAAGCTCCCGGCCACCGCCAAGCTCCATCCGCCGGCGCCGATCCAGAAGCTGATGGGCTGGTACTACACCCGCATCTACGTCCACGTGCGACCCGAGCGGGTCTATGTCTGGGAGGGGGGCGACATCGGCACCCAGCCCCAGCTGTTCGACACGCACATGGAGGAGATTCGCTCCGGCCACTCGGAGGAGCCGGAGAGCTTTCACGCCCAGCCCGCCGGCGGCGCGACGGCGTGGGACGAGCGCATGACCGAGCTGGGTCAGCGCTACCGGACCGCGGTGCTGTCGATCGTCTCTCCCGATGGCTTCCCCTTCGCGGTCAGGGTTCCGGTCTCGGTCGATCACGCCGCGCGACGGATCCGGCTCGAGGCCGAGCCGGTGGGCGTGCCGCTCCAGCCCGGGCTGGCGTGTCTGACCGCCCACGCCCATGGTGAGCACTTCACCTGGCAGGAGAATTTCCAGGTCCGGGGCGATCTCGTCGCCACCGACGCGGGGTGGGCGATCGTCCCCCACCGGCTCGTCGGCGGGTTCGAGCTCCCCCGCTCGCGGATCGAGATGTTCAAGAGCAACGCCAGGAAGGTCCGCCGCTTCGGGCAGCATCGCCAAGCAAGAGCTGGCCAAGCGGAGCTGATGTCCGCGGCCGGTGAAAAGCGGCTCACCGTCGCTGTCACCGGACCCACGGGCGACATCGGACGCTCGCTGCTCCGCGCGCTCGAGCGTAGCCGCGAGGTCGGCAAGATCGTGGCCATGGCCCGGCGGCCGTTCGACACGGCCGCCGCCGGTTTGAAGCGGACCGAGTACCGCCAGGGCGACGTGCTGGACCGGGACGCTCTCGACGCGCTGTTCGCCGGCGCCGACGTCGTGGTGCATCTGGCCTTCGTGATCATGGGTAATCGCGACGAGACCCAGCGCGTCAACCTCGCGGGATCACGCAACGTGTTCGCCGCCGCGGTGGCGGCCGGCGCCGAGCGTCTCGTGTACGCCTCGTCGGTCGCCGCCTACGGCTTTCACGCTGAGAACCCCTCGCCGCTGACCGAGGACATCCCGCCGCGCGGGACCGATCTTCTCTACTACTCGGCCCAGAAGGCCGAGCTCGAGGGCGTGCTCACCGAGGCCGTGGCGGCCAGCCACACCCAGGCCTACCTGTTCCGGCCCTGCGTCGTCGCCGGGCCCGACGCGCTGCTGCTGCTTCACAACATTCCCTACATCCAGCTCTCAGACCGCATGCCCGACGCCGTTCGACGCACACTCGAGCTTCTCCCCGTGCTCAGGCCCGTCCTGCCCGATCCCGGGATCGAGTTCCAGCTCGTCCACCACGACGACGTGGCGGCCGCCTTCCGGGCCGCGGTGCTCGGACGAGGGACCCCAGGCGTCTACAACCTGGCCGGCCCCGGCACGCTGACGGTGTCCGATGTAGCCGACGCGCTGGGTTGGTACCGAGTACCCGTGCCCGAGTTCGCTCTCGACGCCACGGCTGAGCTGGTCGCCCATCTGCCCTTCGTTCCCGCCCAGGCCCACTGGATCGAGGGTATGCGCGTGCCGGTGCTGATGGACACGACCAAGGCGCGAAGCGAGCTGCGCTGGCGCCCGCGCTACGAGGCCCACGAGATCCTCCGCGGGATGGTCGAGGCCGCGCGCTCCGAGCGCCTGATCCGCTGAGCCCCGTCGCGTTCGACTCTCGCAGGAGGTGTACGCAAATAATTTGCGTACACTACGGGTATGTCTCGTACTGCCGTGGCCTATCTGAAGCCGCCTGATGAACTACTGCCCTCGGCGGACCTCGAGCTGGTGGCGGTGGTCACCGGCGAACTCGCCGACGCTCTGAGACTGCTCGCCGAGGCAAACGCTCAAACCCTGTTTGTCCAGCGGCTGCACGCCGTCGCCGGATCGCTTGGCGAGCTCACGCGGCTGCTCGCGTGGCTCGACGGCTACGACGCGGATCTGCTCTGCGCCCGGCCCCAGCTCGACACCTCGACCAAGGCAGGGCGCAGCTCGATGGCGCTGTTACGGGAGATCGACCGCTGGGGTCGCGAGCCCGAGCAGCCACGCCGGCCCCGCGGCCGGCCGGGCTTGCTACAGACCACGCCCGGAGCGGCCGAGCGGATCGCTGACCTACATCGGCAGGGCATGAGCCTCCGCGCGATCGCCGAGGCGCTCAACGCCGAGGGCGTCCCCACCCCGCGTGGGGGGACGAAGTGGCGGGCCTCGAGTGTCCAGTCGGCGATCGGCTACCAGCGTCCGCGGCCGCCCGCCCCCGGGCTCCCGCCGGGGCCGCCGAAGCCACCCGGGCCCCGCGGGCCACACCATGAGAAGCGCAAGCACAAGCGGGCCGGCCCATGACCGCGGTGATCAGCAGCCTCGGCGTGTTCGGAGTCTTCCTGCTCATGGTGCCCGAGAGTGCCTGCATCCCTGTCCCCAGCGAGGTGACGCTGCTGTTCTCGGGCTTCGCCGTCAGCCAGCATTGGATGAGTCTTCCGCTCGCCGTGCTCGCGGCTACGGCCGGGAATCTTCTCGGGTCGCTGATCGCCTATGGCCTCGGCGCCAGCCGGGTACTCGACAGCGTGCCGGGCGTGGGGGCGCTCGCAGCGCGCTCCGAGCAGCTGCTCGAGCGCCACGGTACGCGCGCCGTGTTCTTCGCTCGCCTGCTTCCGCTGGCCCGGACGTTCGTGTCGCTGCCGGCGGGCGCGCGCCGTGTCCCGTTGCTCCCGTTCGTCGCGCTGACGACGCTGGGGTCTGCGATCTGGGCCGGACTGTTCATCGCCGTCGGGCTGCTGTCCGGAACGGCGTGGCAGGCCGTCGACTCGGTTCTCGGCAGGGCGCTGCTGATCGGAGGAGCGATCTCCGTGGCCGCCGCGTTCATCGGCCACAAGCGCTCAGCTCGCCACTGACTCCTCGTCGGAGATCACGTGCATCACGGCGTTGATCAGGGCCAAGTGCGTGAAGGCCTGCGGGTAGTTGCCGAGATGGCGTCCGCTGCGGGCATCGAGCTCCTCGGCGTACAGGAGCAGCGGCGACGCGTGGGCTAGGAGCCGCTCGCACAGCGTCGTCGCGCGCTTGTACTCGCCGATCTCCGACAGGGCCGAAACCAGCCAGAACGAACAGATCAGGAACGTGCCCTCAGTGCCGCGAAGCCCGTCGTCGGTCTCCTCGACCTTGTAGCGAAGGACGAGGCCGTTGATGGTCAGCTCGCGTGCGATGGCCAGCACGGTGTTCTTGACCCGCTCGTCGTCGGCGGGCAGGAAGCGCAGCAACGGGATCAAGAGCGTCGAGGCGTCCAGGGCGTCGGTGTCGTAATGCTGGCGGAACACGCCGCGATCGCTCACCCCCTTGTCGAGGATGTCGGCCTTGATCTTCTTGGCCAGCTCATTCCACTCGGCGGCGCGCTCGCTCTCGCCGACGATCTCGGCCATCCGGGCACCACGATCCACGGCCACCCAGCACATCAGCTTTGAGGACACGTAGTGCCGCGGCTCGCCGCGCGCCTCCCAGATGCCCTGATCAGGGTGCTCCCACACGGCGATGGCACACGCCACCTGATCTCTGAGAACGGGCCACAGCCGCTGGGGTACATGCCCGCCCACCTTCGTATGCAGGTAGGCCGAGTCGAGCACGGCGCCGAACACGTCGTTCTGCTTCTGGCTGAACGCCCCGTTACCGATGCGCACCGGCCGCGACGCCTGATAGCCGGTCAGATGCCCGAGCTCCTGTTCGGTCAGGTCGCGCTCGCCGCCGAGGCCGTACATGATCTGAAGCGAGCCGTCGCCGTCACGTTCGAGGTCGGCCACGAACTGCATGAAGTCGTCGGCCTCCCAGTCGAAGCCCAGAGCGTGAAGGCCCCACAGCGTGAAGCTCGCGTCGCGCATCCAGCAGTAGCGGTAGTCCCAGTTGCGCTCGCCGCCCGGGGTCTCGGGCAGCGAGGTCGTCGCCGCCGCCACGGTCGCCCCCGTCGGGGTATGCGTGAGTCCCTTGAGCGTCAGCGCCGAGCGCTGCAGCTGCCGGCGCCAGCGATGGTCAGGGAAGCGCCCACCGCCCAGCCAGTCGCGCCAGTAGTGGGCGGTCGTGTCGATCCGCTTGTCCGCGTCGTCGAGCCCGCTGGGGCCCTCGACGCCGTGTCCCCAGCCGAGCGCCACGAAGCAGCGCTCGCCCTCGCTCAGCGTGTGGCGCGCGCGGGCGCGGTTGCCCTCGATCCCGATGCGCAGGTCGGAGACGAGCCGAATCGTCGTTTCGGCGCCGGTCGCCTCGGCGACGAGCCAGTCATCCCCGACCAGCCGCCACTCGGCCGCGCAACGCCCGTAGTCGAATACGGGCTCGCAGATCGCCTCGACCTGAACCTCGCCGTCGATGCACTCGACCAACCGCACGAGCATGTAGTCGGCGTCCTGGTCGGTCGGGGGACGGGTGTGCGATGTCTCGCTCGCGTGTTCGTCGTGCCATGGACCGATCGTCAGCCCGTCGTGCACGATGATCCACCCCGAGGGGGTCATCCAGCTCGTCTCGAGGATCATCGTCCCGGGGATGTAGCGGACCGAGAGCGGAACGACGGTCCCGTACGGACCGACGCGGAACGACCCGGCACGACGGTCGAGGAGCGCACCGAAGACACTGGCCGAGTCGAACCGCGGAATGCACATCCACTCGATGCTCCCGTCGGAGGCGACCAGCGCCCCGGTGTGGCAGTCCGAGAGAAACCCGTAGTCGGCGATCGGCGGGAAGGCCGAGCCGCCGCGCAGCGGCGTGTCGTGCGGCGGGATCGGGATGGTGGGGCTCACTCCGGCCGGAGCGTATCCGCTACGTGTCGGAGTTGAGATCCGGTAGGCCGAGCGACTCGAGCCAGTGGTTCACGGTGATGTTGAGCTGGGTGAACTCGCCCGTCCAGATGAGGATCCCCATGCCGATGAGCACCACGCCCCCAACGCCGATGACGACGGGGTAGTGGCGCTTGACGACGTCGAAGGCCGACGTCGCCGTGCCGAAGGCCAGACCTGTGATCAGGAACGGCACGCCGAGGCCGGCGCAGTACACGGCGAGCAGAAGCCGCCCCGTGCCAGGCCGAGTTGGAGGCTCCGGTGGCGGTCACGATCGCCCCGAGTGTGGGGCCGGTGCACGGCGTCCAAGCGAGCGCGAAGGCGGCGCCGGCGATCACCGGGCCGCCCTTTCCGGCCCGCTGCATCAGCGCATCGACGTGCCACTGCCGGCCCAGCCGGGGGACGAACGGCGCCAGCACGAACAGCACGCCCATGGCGATGATGATCGCCCCCGACACCTTGAGGGCCGCGGGTCCGGTGAGCGCGCTGTGCAGCGCCTGTTGCCCGAGTAAGCCAAGCCCCATGAAGATGACCGAGAAGCTGGCCACGAAGGCCAGGCTCGGGAGCAGAACTCGCGAGGGCCGAATCTCGGCAGGGCCAACCCCGGCCACAGCAGAGATGTAGCCGGGCACGAGCGGCAGCACGCACGGGGACAGGAATGAGATCAGCCCCGCGCCAAACGCCACTGGAATTCCAATCCCCGAGGCAGGATCCATCGTCTTCACAACGAGGGTACTCGGTCGCGCCTTGTCCGCCGACCTCGAACGCCGTAGTTTCAGCGCCGGTGACGACGAAGCTGACGCTCTTGGCGCCCAAACGGCGCACCCAGCGGCGATGACGTCCGCCCGCATGTAATGCGGTCGTGACCGTTGCCAACGGCCAGTTACTTTCCGGGCTGCCACCCGTTAGAGTGAGCTGACAGGGTTTACGTGGAAGCCTCCGCAATCCCAGCACCGGCAGGACTGGCGCGGGCTCGACTATCGATCGGGGCGCCGCTTACTGCGCCTACGCTCCGACGACCAGTTGGTATCGCAGTTCCGCGCTGGCAATGACGAGGCGTTCCGCGTCATCTATGAGCGTTACAGACAGCGGATGTTCGCCTATGCGCGCCAGATGCTGCGCGGGCCCCGCCAGGATGCCGAGGACACGCTCCAGGACATCTTTGTCCGTGCTTACGCGGGCCTGAAGGCCAACGACGAGCCCCTGGCTCTGAGGGCATGGCTATATCGGATCGCCCACAACCGGTGCATCGACGAGCTACGGCGACCGGCTCCGCCGCCGCCCGAAGTGCTCGAGATGGTCCGCCCGTTGACCGCCGACCCGATCGCCGAGGCCGAACAGCGTGAGTCGCTGCGCCGGCTCGTCCAGGACGTACGGCGCCTGCCCGATCAGCAGCGCTCGGCGCTGCTCATGCGCGAGCTCGGCGGGATGACCTACGCCGAGATGTCGGACGCGCTCGGCGTCTCGGGCGCCGCGGTCAAATCGCTCCTCGTGCGGGCGCGGGTCGGCCTGGCCCAGGCCGCTGAGGCACGGGACACGGCGTGCTCGGAGATCCGCGAGGAGCTGATCGTGGCTCATGATCGTGGCGTCCGACCCGGTGGGACGGCGCGCCGCCACATCCGCGACTGTGCCGGCTGCACCGAGTTCCGGACCGAGCTCCGCAGCACGAGCCGGCAGTTCGCCGCCCTGGTTCCCGCCCTCGGCCCACTCGCCATCGTCGCCAACCTGCTCGGTATCGGTAGTAGCGCGGGCAGCAGCGCTGCCGCCTCGAGCGGGGCGGCTGCCTCGGGGGGCGCCGCCGCCGGCGGCGGCGCGGCGGCGGTCGGTACCGGCGGCGCGGCGTCGGTCGGCCTGCTGGCCTCGGGCGCCGGACACGTGGCGACCCTGCTGGCCGCCGCCGTCGTGACCGCCGGCGGCGCGGTGGAAATCCAGCACACCATCGCCCAGCGATCGGCCCCCCACCGAGGTCATCGTTCGCACGCCCGAACCGCGGCCGCGCGCACCTCTCCGGCCCCGGTCGCCTCGTCCGCCTCGAGCCACGCCACCGACAGTGGCGCGACGACGACGGCCCCCGCCGGGGCCAGCCAGCCGGTCGCGACGTCGGCACCTTCGGCCCACAACACCACGAGCCGCCCCGTGGCGAAACTGACCGCCTCGCCGGCCCCCACCGCTAAAGCCCCCGGATCGACGACGAGCACGCCGCCCCCGACTGAAGGTACGCCGGCCACCGGCACGCCGACCGGCACGCCGCCGACATGGTCCGCACCGCCGGTGAGCCCGACCGACGGAACCGGCGTCGGCACCGCGCCGCCGGCCGCCGGTACCGATCCCACGTTGCCTGGCCCGACGACCGGCACGACTCCGGGCGACCCGACCACGCCAACGGCACCGCAGACCGACGGGACGCCGGTGTCGTCGACCAGCCCGCCGCCCGACGGCACGGTGACCGGGGACACGTCGTCGCCGCCGCCGGTGAACACCTCGGGAGCCCCAGCCGCGAGCTGACGGGACGATCGACCGCTACCTCGAGAGACTCGACCACGAGGAGGTCCTCGTTCGCCGAGGGCCCCGTTCGGGTCTCTACACGATCATCGCCATCCACTCGACGACCCGTGGCCCTGCCCTCGGCGGGTGTCGCATGTGGGCCTACGAAGATTCGCGCCTGGCTCTCCGCGACGCGCTCCGTCTGTCCCGCGCGATGACCTTCAAGGCCGCCGTGGCCGATCTGGAGCTAGGCGGCGGCAAGGGGGTGATCATGGTCCCACCGCGGCTTTCCTCCGAACGCCGCCACAGCGTGCTGCTCGACTTCGGCGACGCGGTCGACTCCCTCGGCGGTCGCTACATCAGCGCCGAGGACGTCGGCACCTCGAGTCGGGACATGAGCGTGATCGCGCAACGGACCGCCCACGTCGTCGGGCTCTCACGCCGGCGCGGCGGGTCCGGCGACCCGAGCCCGTTGACCGCTCTGGGTGTCGAGTCGGCAATCCGCGCCTGCTGCGAGCGCGTGTTCGGGTCCGACTCCCTGCGCGGGCGCAGGCTGTGCGTGCTCGGCCTCGGCCACGTCGGCTCGCGCGTGGCCAGGCGCTGCGCCCGTGGCGGGGCTCAGCTCCTTCTGGCCGACGTCGATACCGCCAAGCGCGCCCTCGCCAAACAGCTCGACGCGCGCTGGACCACCCCGGAGAAGGCCCTGACGGCCGAGGTCGATGTGCTCGTTCCGTGTGCCCTGGGGGGCTTCCTCGACGACGAGACCGTGCCCAGCCTGCGCTGCGCGATCGTGGCCGGGGCCGCCAACAACCAGCTGGCAGACGATCGGATCGCAGACCTGCTCGCCGCTCGCGGAATCCTGTGGGCACCCGATTTCGTGGTCAACGCCGGCGGCATCATCAACATCGCCGAAGAGCTCGGCGAGTACAGCAGTGCGGCGGCTCGCCGGCGCGTCCGCGGGATCGTTGACACGCTGCGGCGCATCTTCGACGACGCGGAGAGCATGAACGCCACGCCGCTGACCGCGGCGATGGAGCTGGCCCGGCGGCGGCTCGTGCCGGCGGCGCCCTAGTGGCGGGGCCGGGGCCTTTCCACGCCGTCGGGGAGGCGACCCTCGTCGGCGAGCTTGTCGAGGTGCGCGGCGAGCGTCACCGTCGCCGCCGGCCGGAGCTCAGGTGGGGCATCGTCCCAGACATCGTCGAGCAGCTCCTCCACGCTGCGCCGCCCGGCGGCCAGGGCCTCGACCAGCCTGCGCTCGCGCTCCAGGCGGTGCGTCACGTACTGATCGAGCTTGGCTCGCGGGTCGCTGACCGGCGGCCCGTGGCCTGGGGCCAGGAGCTCCGGCTCGAGCCGGCGAAGTTTCTCGAGTCCGGCCAGGTAGCCGGCTAGCGCGCCAGGATCGGGTGAGATGAACACGCTGCCCTCCCCGAGCACAGCATCGCCGGTCAGCACGACGTTGCCGACGACGTAGGCGAGGTGGTCGGGCGCATGGCCGGGCGTGCTCACCGCCTTGAGCGGCCCGAAGGTGCTGCCCTCGCTCAGCCGGGTGTCCGGCTCGCCGCGGGCCGCCGCCCACGGTACGGGCGCGAAGCGCTCAAGCATGGCCGGGACCGCCTCGGCGTGATCGGTGTGGTCGTGGGTGAGGGCGATGCCGCCCAGC
Source organism: uncultured Solirubrobacterales bacterium (assembly GCA_963734775.1). Taxonomy (GTDB): domain Bacteria; phylum Actinomycetota; class Thermoleophilia; order Solirubrobacterales; family Solirubrobacteraceae; genus Palsa-465. The sequence continues at coordinate 218,885 of CAVTJE010000028.1, read as the reverse complement.
CCGCCGCGGCGATCGATTTCGCGGCTCATGTCGTCGAGGTGCTCGTCGAGCGCCGGGCCCGGGTCCACCAGCCAGGCCGGATCACGCGAGACGATCCACGAGTTTGTGCCTGAGAGCGTGAACCAGCCCGGATTGTTGGCGCGGATGCCGATGATGTCGCGGCCCGGCAGCTCGATCAGCGTCATGCCCGCAGCATGACAGTGCGCCGCTTGTCGGCGTACAGCGCCCCGTCGGCTGCCGCGAGGGTGTGGGCGAGCGGCGCGTCGGCGGCGAACACGGCAGCCCCGATCGAGGCGCCGACCTCGAGCGTAGCTCCGTCGGGCAGGAGGAGCGGCGTGGCGAGGGCGTGGCGGAGCTTTTCCACCACCGCATCGGCCGCGCCGGGGTCGGCGGGGTCGGCGAGTAGCACCGCGAACTCATCGCCGCCCAGGCGCGCGACGGTGTCCGATTGGCGAATGGTGGCGCGCAGGCGCTCCGCAAACGCACACAGCACCTGGTCGCCGCGCGCGTGGCCGTGGGTGTCGTTGACGGCCTTGAAGTTGTCGAGGTCGATCAGCAGCAGCGCACCCTCGGTCTCGGTGCGCTCGCAGCGCCGCGCGGCGGCATCGAGCAGCTCGAAGAACAACAGCCGGTTCGCCACGCCGGTGAGTGGGTCGTGGAGGGCGCGATGCGATTCACGGATACGGTGGGCGCGCTCACGTCCCAACAGCGCCATCACGCCGATGACTCCCGCCAGCAGAACCACCGCGGCGGCCGGCTCAGTGTTGCCGATCACCGCCGCCGCCAATCCCACGGGCGTGAGCAGGACGTCGATCGTCAGCGGAAGCAGCACGGTCGTGGGATCCGAGACCGGGTCGTGGTGAAGCGCCCGGCGCATCGCCCCGACGAGCATGTCGGCCAAGAATTCGGCGCCGAACGCGCACACGTACAGCGGCCATTGGGCCCAGCTGGCCGGTCCCGGGGCGAGGATGACGAGAACGACCGTCGGAGCGATGGCGAACCAACTGTCGGCGATGGCTGTGGTGAGGTAGGCCAGTGAGCGATTGCGGACCAGGCTCGAGATGACCATGCTCGCGAGCGCGACTGCGGGCACCACGTTCAGGGGGAGGGCGAACACCATGAGCACGAACGCAGGCTGGAGGGTGCTGGCATAGCCGAGCGTCTGCAGACCGTTGGCCGAGCCGACGGTGAGCGGAAGCTTGACCTGCTCGGCGGCGATGAACGCCAGCACTGCCGCCACGGCCAGCGCGGGCTGCAGCGGATGACCGCCGGGGAGGAAAACAACCGCCAGCACGCACAGCACCAGGACGGGAATCCAGGTTATGGCGGGTTCGCTCGGCAGCGGCGCCGGTGCCTCGACGCCGGCCTGCGGGCGCATCCGGGCGTTGTCAAGCTCCTCCGGCAGGTGGAGCCGTTGCCTTGCCTGGGCTGTCGTGCCCGCGCTCATAGCAGCCCTTATGGGCTCTATCGGGACGCCAGGGCCCGAACTTGAGTCCGGGGAGCGGGAGCGCGGTGGCTCCCGAGCACCTGCACCGGAACGCCGTGCTTGGGTGCCAGCGTCACGCCGCGCAACACCACCGGATCGGGAGTCGGGCGCAGCGGCCGGAGCTCGATCCGCGGCACGACGACTCGCAGCACCTCGGCCATCTCCGCCTGGGCCAGCGCGGCGCCGATGCAGCGACGGATGCCGCCGCCGAACGGCAGCCACGCGTAGGACTCGGCCCCGTCCTCGAGGAACCGCTCGGGGCGGAACTCGAGCGCTCGCGGGTACAGATCCTCGCGGAAGTGGACGAGCGCGATGGCCGGATACACCTTGACCCCGGCGGGCAGGTCCCATCCCGCCACCGTGCGCGGCACGGCCAGCGTGCGCTCGGCGGCGTCGATCACTGGGCGCAGCCGGAGGGTCTCCTTGACCACGGCATCGAGGTAGGCGCCGTCGCCGGCCTCGAGCTCGGACCGCAACCGAGCCAGCACGTGCGGGTGGCGGAGCAGCAGCTCGAAGGCGAAGGCCAGCCCGGTGGCGGTGGTCTCGTGGCCCGCGCCGAGCATCGTGAACAGCTCGTCGCGCAGCTCGGCGTCGGTCATCGCTTCGCCCTGCTCGTCGCGCGCCCGCAGCAGCAGCGACAGCACGTCGGGGCGCCCGTCGAGGTCGGGGGCGCCGCGCCGGCGCTGGATCTCCTCCAGGAGCAACGTGTTCGCGGCGCGCAGGCGCCGGGCGAACCGTCCGCCTGGGCTCCGGGGACCGAGGTCGACGCGGGTGATGGGCGCGATCATGAGGATCGGGTTGCTATCGATCACGGCGATCAGCCGCTCGCGCAGGCGCCCCACCCGCTCGGGCTCGGTGACGCCGAACACCGCGCGGCAGATCACCTCGAAGGTCAGCGCGCGCATGCGCTCACGCAGGACGAACTCCCTCCCGGGGTGCCAACCGGCGATCTCGCGCTCGGCCACGTCGCGGATCACGCCTCGGATCGCCGAGACCCTCGAACCTTTGAAGGGTGGGAGCAGCAGCTTGCGTTGGCGCAGGTGCTCGGGCCCATCGAGGATCAGCACGGAATGGGGACCGAGTACCGGCTCCATGAAGGAGTTGGCCTCACCGGCTCGCAGCCCCGACTGATCGCCGGTGAAGAGCTGCCGAATGGCGTCCGGGTCCGCGATGTAGACGCCGGTGCCGAAACCGCTGAACCGCACCGTGAACACGTCGCCGTAGCGCTGCTGCCACTCGAGTAAGAGCTGGAGCGGGCGGCGGGTGAAGCGCACCGTGGTGAGCGGACCGGGCGCGCGTGGTCCAGGCGGAAGGCCGATTCCGTCAGTCTAGGCCGGTCGCGTGAATTCCTTGCGGGCCCGCTCCACGGGCGCCCGCGTGTGGCACCCGTCGACGTGGTCGTTGACGAGGCCCATGGCCTGCATGAACGCATAGACCGTCGTGGGGCCGACGAAGCGCCACCCGCGCCGCTTGAGATCCTTGGCCAACGCCTTCGACTCCGACGTGGTGGCCAGCTCGACCAGGGCGGCTCGATCGAGCTTCCCGCGGCGGCGCTCGGGCTCGAACTTCCAGATGTATCGAGCCAACGACCCCTCGGCCTCAACGAGCTCGACCGCCCGCTGGGCGTTGTTGATCACGGCTTCGATCTTGCCGCGATGGCGGACGATCCCGGCGTCGCCCAGCAGGCGCTCGACATCAGGCGGGCCGAAGCGGGCGATCTGCTCGAAGTCGAAGCCCGCGAACGCGCTTCGGAATGCCTCGCGCTTGCGAAGAATCGTCAGCCAGGACAGTCCGGCCTGGAAGCCTTCGAGGCTCAGCTTCTCGAACAAGCGGACATCCTCGGAGACGGGAAAGCCCCATTCGGTGTCGTGATAGGCGCGGTAGTCCGCGGTCGAGTCTCCCCACCAGCACCGACTCTTGCCATCCTCACCGACGACCACCCCGTCACGTGCCATCTCACCAACTTACTAGTCCGCTGCGTTAATCATTGGACGCATGCCGAGCGCCACCGCCATCGCCACCGCCTCGCCGGCCCGCAATCGGGTCACCCCCTACGGTGACATCGAGGCGTTCCCGCTGCGGGGCGCCTTCGGCGGGAACCGCGGCATCCTCCACTCGGGCCGGCGCATCGTGCGTTTTCATCAGCACGACCTGTGGATCACCTGCGAGCTGCGGTTCAAGGATCGGTGGCGCGAGCAATGGCTTCCACATCAATTCACCTGGCTGTACTTCTACGACGAGGCCGTCTCGTTCGCCGCCGGCCACCGGCCGTGCGCCGAATGTCGCTGGACCAGCTACCAGGCCTACCGCGCCGCCTGGGCCGACGGCCTGCGCGTACCCAGGCCGTCGGCGCGGGAGATGAACCACCAGCTGCACGGCGAGCGGATCGTGCGCGGCACCCACCGTCGCCGGCTGCACGCCACACGGGCGGCGGATCTTCCGGACGGAGCCTTCATCGACCTCAACGGCGCGCCGTACGTGATCGTCGGCATGGACGCGATCGAATGGACCCGCGACGGCTACCGGGCGCGCCGCCCGCGGCCCGACGGCCACGTGCACGCGATCACGCCGCCGTCGACCCTCGCCGTTTTGCGGGCCGGGTATCCGGTACAGATCGACCCCTCCGCACTCGCCACGAAGCCCGCTCGGACGGCGGAGCAGTACTAGACTGACCCCGCTGTCGGCCGACCCTGACACCCGCTTCCCCGGCGAGTCCGCCGAGTACCGCCACGAGCGCAACCGGCTCCTCGAGGCCGAGATCGAGTTGCGCCGGATGGTCGAGCGCGTCGCCGCCCAGCGCCGCGCGCTACCGCCCGGCGGCGCCGTCCCCGAGGACTACACCTTCGAGGGGGCCGTGGGCGGGGATGGCGCGGTGCGGTTCTCCGAGCTGTTCGCGCCGGGCAAGAACACGCTCGTCATCTACAGCTTCATGTTCCCGCGGTCCTCAGGCGACACGAGGCCGGGGCCCGACACCGGCCAGACGGCCCGACTGCCGGTGCCGGAGACGCCGTGCGCGTCCTGCACCTCGATCCTCGACTCGCTCGACGGGGCGGCGACTCATCTGGCGCAGCGGATCAACCTGGCCGTGGTCGCGAAAACCGATCCCGAGCGGATCCGAGGCTTCGCGGAGGACCGAGGCTGGCGCCACCTGCGGCTGCTGTCCTCGCGAAACAACAGCTACAACCGCGACTACCGGGCCGAGACGCCGGACGGCGGGCAGCTCCCGATCCTCAACGTGTTCGTCCGCGACGGCAGCGAGATCCGCCACTCGTGGGCCACCGAGCTCATGTTGGCGCCGCGCGACCAGGGCGAGGAGCCCCGGCATGTCGACTCGATCTGGCCGATCTGGAACGTGCTCGACCTGACCCCGGGCGGACGGGGTTCGGGGGCGAACTTTCCCGGCCTGGACTACCGCTAGGTCTGTCGCTGCCGACCCGTCGGCGCTAAGCGCGCCGGCGGCCCCAACACGAGACGCCCCGTTCTGCTGCCAGCGCGAGATCGAGCACAAACCGCGGACCGATGAGTTCTGAAGAGCGGAGAGGTCCACACCACATGACGACGACACACGTACTTGAACGCGCCGACGCCGGCATCGCCTATGACGTCGACGGTCCGCTGCCCACCGCGGACGGACGTCCGCCTCTGTTCATGATCGGTCAGCCCATGACCGCCGGCGGCTTCGCCACGCTGGCATCGCACTTCCCCGACCGCACGGTGGTCACGTATGACCCGCGCGGTCTCGGCCGAAGCACGCGCAGAGACGGCCGGGTCGACTGTTCGCCCACCGTCCAGGCCGACGACGTGCACGCCGTCATCGAGGTTCTCCAGGCTGGCCCCGTCGACATATTCGCCAGTAGCGGGGGCGCTGTCACCGCGCTCGCGCTCGTGGCGGCCCATCCCGACGACGTGCTCACCCTGGTGGCACACGAGCCGCCGATCATCCCGGTGCTCCCAGATGCCGCGGCGGCCGAGCGCGCCCGCGCCGCGGTCCGCGACGCGTACGAGGCCAAGGGGTCGAGTGCCGGCATGGTGGCCTTCATCGCGATGACATCCTGGCGAGGCGAGTTCACCGACGAGTACTTTGCTCAGCCCCTGGCGGAGCCCGCCGCACTCGGGATGCCGACCGAGGACGACGGCTCGCGCGACAGTCCACTGCTATCGGACCGTTCCTGGGCGATCAGCGGGTATCACCCCAACATCGATGCGCTTGCCGCGGCGCCAACGCGCGTCGTGATCGCCGTGGGTGAGGAGTCCGAGAGCACCTTCACCGGACGCACATCGGACGCCACGGCCGAGCTGCTCGGTCAGAGCGCCACCGTGTTCCCGAGTCACCACGGCGGCTTCCTCGGCGACGAGTCCGGCTACCCCGGCCAACCCGAGGCCTTCGCCCGCAAGCTTCGCGACGTCCTCGGTTAGCCTGGGCGAACTAAGAAGTGAGCCGCGCCCGACGGCGAGGGAGAGCGGGCCGTTACGCGGCAGCCGGCTGGTCGGCTGTGGTGGGCGGGAGACGTAGCAGCGCTAGGTGGAGCGTCGGAGGGTTCGGTCCTCAGGTATTGGGCGATCGCGACGGTACTCGCGTTCTCGGTTATGGCGCCGCCGCTCATCAGGTCCTACCCGGAAGACGCCGCGGAAGCCTCGCGGGTCGGCAGATCGATCCGTGCCTCCCACATGTCGTGCTGAACTGTCTTCGCCTGTTCTTCGGTGAAGTCGGGGAAGACGTTTCGGAAGAGACCTGTGTCCCCCGGGATGACCCCAACCATAAAGTCAGCCATCAACTGGGGATCTAGCCGGTTCTCGTCGACGCCGAGCAGCTGGTCAAAATAAGTCTGCACGTCAACGCTTTTGAAGTAGTTCGTTCGCTCATCCAGCCAATGCGAGGCGCTCTCGGCTTCGGTTTCGTTAAAGCCGGTTCAGGAACCCTCCCGGATTGACGACCTGCACCTGAATCCCGAATCGAGCGAGTTCGACGAGCATCGCGCCGGCAATCGCTTCCAGTGCGTGCTTCGTCGCGGCGTATGGACCGCCAAAGGGAACGGCGATCAAGCCTCCGATGGAACTGGTGAAGACGATCTTGCCGGTCCGACCCTCATCGACGAGCTTACGAGCGAATCGCTGGGTCAAGTTGAGCGGCCCGAAGAAGTTTGCCTCGAAGATGCGGTGCATGAGCTCGAGCGGGATCTCGCTCATCGGACCGCTCTCCGCGACCGCGGCGTTGTTGACGAGGATGTCGATATCCCAACGCGAAGCGTTCTGAACGTCGTACGGATGCAGAAGGTCAAGCTTCTCAACCCGAAGGTTGTTCAATCCGAGGTCGGCGACTTTTCGCCGAAGCTGGGTCGCCTGGGGCCAGATTTGCACCCCGGCGATCACGTCGTGCCCTTCCTTGGCCAACCCGATCGCTGCGCAGCTCACCGAAGCCCGAGCCTGCGCCGGTAATGAGGATTCTCTTGGTCGCCATCAGCTCTCCTTTGAAATGACCGCCGCGTGAATCGGAACTCCCCGCGGTTCGGCCGTACCGATGTGAGTCGGCACTCACGAGCCGATTGTGCGAGCGTCAGCCGGAGTTAGCCAGACCCCCAGTTTTCCTACCATCGACAGGGGCAGCCTCAATCCGCCCCTCGGCGACCAGCCGCGCCAAGCGACGAAGCGCGCGCTCCGAGGGGCTGCCCGGCTCCGCGTGTCGAACGATCAGCATCTGCCCGTCGGTCCCGACGATCGCCAACCTCTCAGGCTGGAGCTCGACACGGCCGACGATCGGATGGTTGAAGACCTGACGTTGGGCGGGCCTCAGCTGAATGTCATGGCGCGCCCACAGTCGACGGAACTCTTCGCTGCGCTCTGATAGCTCGCTGACGAGCTCGACCAGGGGCGGATCATTTACGTCGCGCCCGACCAACACACGGACGCGGGCGACCGCGCTGCGGGCCACGTCTTGCCAATCGCCGTAGAGGGAACGTAGCTCGGAGTCCAAGAACAAGGCTCGGAGAAGATTGACGCCGGGTCTAAAGACTGGGCAGAGGGCGACGTTCAACGCGTTGGCTGCGAGCACGGTCAAATGTCGGTCGTGCACGAACGCTGGCGTCTCGGGCCACGACGCGATCAGCTGCTCGATCGACAACGGCGCGCGCTCACCCTCGTCAGACCGACCGGGCGACGGCCCCGGATGCGAGAGGAAATGCAGATGACCGGTGGCGTCTTCGTCGAGTTGGAGCGCGCGAGCGAGCGCCTCAACCACCTGGGCCGATGGGCGACGATCGCGGCCCTGCTCAAGCCGCACGTAGTAGTTCGGGCTGATCCCGGCGAGCGTCGCCAACTCCTCCCGGCGTAGCCCCGGCACTCGTCGGCGGCCACCGGTCGGCAGCCCCACGTCCTGCGGACGCAGCAGCTCGCGCCGCGCACGGAGATAGTCGCCCAAAGCCGTGCGCTGCGGCATCCCAAGACGATACGTGGCCGTGGCCGCGTCCTCAAGCTGCCCCGATCCACAGCGCGGGTGCGGGCGGTTCGCAGCCCCGTACTCGCGGACTTCGTGCATTGCGCAAGTCTCGATGTTCACGACCGGCGCGCTCGCCGTCGGGCGAATGCGGCCGTCGGTGCATCGACACAAAACTGTGCCCGTGACTGCAGCAAGACTTTTCGGTGGTCCGCCCGCACGCCGGTGGTCGCCGTCACAGCCCGACGATCAGATCGCGGACGGCAGCGGGCTGGGAGAGGAACGGGTGGTGGCCGGCGTCGAGTTCCACGACGCTGGCTGCTCGACCGGCGAACTCGCGTTGCAGGTCGGCCGGGGTGCCCTGGTCCTGCGCGCAGACGAGGTACGTCGAGGGCACGTGCTGCCAGGCCGCTGACTGCACCGGCTGCCCGAGGACCGCCAGGCTCTGCCGGGCCGTCTTGTCCATGGCCTGTCGCTGGATCTCCGGATCGCAATCCTGCAGGAACGTCTCGGCCAGGGCCTCCGGCCGGACGGTGAACGTGCCGCCCTCGGGATCGATGTCGAGAAACGGGGCGGGCTCCTCCCCGCCGAACGAGGAGAGGCTCTGCCCGACCTCGGGCAGGTAGCTGGACACGAGCAGCAGATGGCGCACGGCGTCGACGCCCGCCGCTGCCTCCGCGGTGACGATGCCGCCGTAGCTGTGGGCGACCACGACGGTCGGCTCATCGCTCGCGGTCAAGACTTGCCGGACCGAGGCGACATCGTCGGCCAGCCCGGGTCCTCGCGCACCCGTCGGCTCACCCGTCTCGCCGCAGCTGGGCAGGGCGGGCGCCTCGCTGGCGACGCCTCGCTCGGCCAGCAGCTCAGCGGTTCGGTGCCACCACCACGCCCCGTCCTTGACGCATGCCCCATGCACGAAAACGACCCTCATCACAACCTCCTCGCCTGGTTCGAACCACCGCCCAAACAATAGACGTATCGGTTATTACGTGAAAAGATGGCGCAATGGGCAGGCACCGGCAACCGCAGATCAGGCAGCGGCTTCTCGACGTATGCACCGACTACGCGCTCGAGCAGGGGCTCCCCGACCGGCTCGAGCCCCTCGCGACCGCCACGGGCACCTCGAGCCGAATGCTGATCTACCACTTCGGGACGCGTGACGGACTGCTCCGCGAGATCCTCAGACAAGCCCGGCAACGCCAGGTCGAGGCCTTCACCGAACTCATACGCCTGCGCCCTGAAGAGGCATACACGGTGACTCTGGCCCGTGCGTGGACGGCGATCTCCGGACCACCGGGCGAACCCTACCTCCGCATGTTCACCCGGCTGCATGACGCTGCTGGAGAACCACTCTGGCCCGGATTCCGACGGACCGCGACCACCGACTGGCTCGCACCGCTCGAGGACGGCCTGCGCGGCCTCGGGCGACCCGAGCTGGCAACCGTCGTACTCGCCGTCATTCGCGGCCTCCTCATGGACCTCGACGCAACCGGCGATACCGCGCGCACGAACCAGGCCTTCAACGACTTCCTCACGACGATCAACAGCCCCTTCGGCTCCCAGTGAGTTCCGACCGTACTCGCGGCTCCCGCCGCCCCGTCTGCGGTTCAGCCGGCGACCGGCCGGATCCACGCCCGCAGGATAAGGTTGCCACGATGTCGGGGTCGATGCACAAGGTGACGCCCGTGCAGGCCGGCGCGTTCGCATTCTGGCTGCGGGCGCCCGGCGTTGGGGAGATCCGCCCGGTGACCCTGCCGGAGCCGGAGGGGGACGACGTGTGTGTGCGCACGTTATGGTCCGGCGTCAGCCGAGGCAGCGAGACCTTGGTGTTCCGGGGCGGTGTGCCGCCCACCCAGTACGCCGCGATGCGGGCGCCGTTTCAGGAGGGGAACTTCCCGGGACCTGTCAAGTACGGCTACCTCAACGTTGGCGTCGTGGTGCGGGGGCCGGCGGAGTTGCGCGGCCGCACGGTCTTCTGCCTGTACCCGCACCAGACTGCCTACGTGGTGCCGGCCGGCGCGGTGACCGTCGTGCCCGAGGGGGTGCCACCCGCTCGTGCCGTTCTCGCGGGCACGGTCGAGACCGCCGTCAACGCTCTGTGGGACGCCGCACCGCTCCTCGGTGACCGGGTCGCGGTCGTCGGCGCCGGGATGGTCGGCTGCTGCGTCGCTCGTCTGCTGAGTCGGTTCCCGGCCGTGCAGGTGACGCTCATAGACGTCGACGCCGGCCGGGCGGACATCGCGGCCGCGATGGGCGTCGAGTTCGCGCTGCCGGCCGACGCCGCCGACCGCTGCGACCTGGTCGTTCACGCCAGCGCGACGTCCGCCGGGCTTCAGCGGTCGCTCGACCTGCTCGCGCCCGAGGGCACGGTCATCGACCTCAGCTGGTACGGCGACAGCGAGGTCCGGCTCTCGCTCGGTGGCGCCTTTCACTCGGGTCGTCTCGGCATCCGTGCCAGTCAGGTGGGGACCGTCTCACCGGCCCGCAGCGGGCGCCGTACGAGCGGCCGACCGGCTGGCGCTGGCCCTCGAGCTGCTGCGCGACCCTGCCTTCGACGCGTTGATCACCGGGCAGTCGCGTTTTTGCGAGCTGCCCGACGTCATGGCCCGGTTGGCCGCGAGGAGTCTGCCGGCGCTGTGCCACACGATCACATACGACGGGAGGTAGCTGGTGTTCAGCGTGACCGTACGCGATCACATGATGATCGCCCACAGCTTTCACGGCGAGGTGTTCGGGCCGGCGCAGCGCCTGCACGGCGCGACGTACGTCGTCGACGCCACGTTCCGGCGAGCGGCCCTGGACCCCGACAACATCGTGGTCGACATCGGCGCAGCGGCTGGGGAGCTGCACGGTGTGTTGGCCGAGCTGAGCTACCGCAACCTCGACGACGAGGAGGCCTTCGCGGGCATGAACACCTCCACCGAGGCGCTCGCGCGAGTGATCGCAGATCGACTCGCCGACAGGGTGCACGCGGGCGCCCTCGGGGCCTCGGCGCCGGGGCTCGACGGGCTGGTCGTCACGCTGCACGAATCGCACGTAGCCTGGGCGAGCTACGAGCGGCCGCTGTGACCGTGGTCCATGTCGTCGTGCCCGACGGCATCGACGACCCCGACCGGCCGAGCGGAGGCAACACCTATGACCGCCGTGCCTGTCGCGGGCTCGCCTCGCTGGGCTGGTCGGTGCACGAGCACGCCGTGGGCGGCTCGTGGCCGCTCCCCGAGGCGGCGTCGTTGGCCACCCTCGGCGGCGTCGTCGAGCAGATCCCCGACGACGCCGTCGTGCTGCTCGACGGGCTCGTCGCCTCGACGGCCCCCGACGTGCTCGTACCAGAGGCGCGCCGCTTGCGCCTGGTCGTCCTCGTGCACATGCCGCTCGGCGACCGCTCAGGAGAGGACGGCGACACCCGAATGCGGGAGCGTGCGGTCCTGTCGGCCGCCGCCGCCGTGGTCACGACCAGTGTCTGGGCCCGGCTCCGGCTGCTCGAGCTGTACCGCCTGCCCGCCCACCGAGTGCACGTCGCGCACCCCGGCGTGGACGCCGCCGAGCTCGCAACCGGGACCGCGGACGGCGCGGCGCTGCTCTGCGTGGCGGCGGTGACGTTCGACAAGGGCCACGATGTGCTGCTCGAGGCGCTGGCGTCGGTCTCGGGCCTGTCCTGGCACTGCGTGTGCGTGGGCAGCCTGGACCGCGACCCGGCGTTCGTCGAGCAACTCGCGTCGTCGCGTGGTGGACAGTGGGCTGGAGGACCGCGTGGACTTCGCGGGACCGCGGACCGGAGCCGAGCTCGACCGCAGCTACGCCGCCGCTGATCTGATGGTGCTGGCCTCGCGTGCCGAGACGTATGGCATGGTCGTCACCGAGGCTCTGGCGCGTGGCCTGCCGGTCATCGCAACCGAGGTCGGCGGGCTGACTGAGGCCCTCGGGGACGGCGACGACGGGGTCCGGCCGGGCCTTCTCGTCCCGCCCGAGGACCCTGCGGCATTCGCCGGCGCGCTCCGATCCTGGCTCCGTGATGCCGAGCTGCGACGGCGACTGCGCCGGGCCGCGCGTAATCGCCGTGAGTCGCTCCCAGGATGGGAGACCACCACCTCAGCGATCGCTGGCGTCCTAGCCGGGGTATCGCGATGAGGAATGAGGGTGTCCGGGTCAGCTCGCGCATGGCTTGCTCTGCGCGAGCCTGCTGACGCCGCCGCCCGTTCACGCGACCTCGTCGAACACCTCAGACGACAGCCCGCGCCGACGGGTCGGTGGGTGGTGCACGACCTCGGCTGCGGCACCGGCGCGATGGGCCGCTGGCTCGCGCCACAGCTGCTCGGCCCGCAGCATTGGGTTCTGCACGACCGCGACGCCGACCTGCTGGCTCTCGCCGCCGCCGACGCCCCCGGCCCGGCCGCCGACGGGGCCACGGTCACGGCAGAGACGACGCTCTCTGACATCACCCGGCTGCGACCGAACGATCTTTCCGGCGCAACCCTCATCACCGCCTCGGCGCTGCTGGACATGTTGGTGGAGGACGAGTTGGCCGGGTTGCTCACCGTCTGCGCCGACGCAGGATGCCCGATGCTGCTGACGCTATCGGTCGCCGGTCGCGTCAGCCTGATGCCGGCGGAGCCACTGGACCGCCGCGTGGCCGGCGCATTTGATGCCCACCAACGCCGTGCGATCGGGAGGGGTCGCCTGCTGGGCCCGGATGCCGTCGGGTTCGCGGTCGAGCATTGCCGGCGGCTCGGCGCCGACGTGCTCGTGCGGTCTAGCCCGTGGCGGCTTGGCGCATCACACGTCGATCTGGCGGCGGAGTGGTTCACCGGGTGGGTGAGTGCCGCGGGCGAGCAGCACGTGGAGCTCGCGGCGGAGACCCGCGACTATGCTCGCCGACGTCTGGCACAGCTACGGGCCGGACAGCTCGCGGTCACCGTGGACCACGCCGACCTGCTCGTCCTGCCCCGACCAGCCGGGCGAATCTCACCCCGCTGACAGCGGGAGGTCGAGTGTGTGGGCGGCCTTGCGCGCCTTCGTCGCCAGATAGCGGGCGTTCGCGGCTGACAGGTGCACGTGCGTCGGCACGCACGCGGTCACGGTCACCCCGAACCGGCGGAGCTGCTGGGCCTTGTCGGGGTTGTTGCTGAGCAGGGCGACCCGCAACACCCCCAGCGCCCGCAACATCTGGGCGGCGACGAGGTAGCTGCGTTCGTCCTCGCCGTGGCCAAGCGCGAGGTTCGCCTCATAGGTGTCCAGGCCCGCGTCCTGCAGCGCGTAGGCCTCGAGCTTGGCGTACAGACCGATGCCACGCCCCTCCTGGCGCAAGTACAACAAGTAGCCACCCGAGTCGGCGATACGCTCGACCGCCTCACGTAGCTGTGGCCCGCAGTCGCACCGTTGACTGCCGAACACATCCCCGGTCAGGCACTCACTGTGGGGGCGGACCAGCGGCACGGACTCGCGTCCAGCGGGCGTGACCGCGGCGGCCCAGTCGCCCAGCCCGAAGGCGAGCGCCTCCTGGCCGTCGACCAGCCCATCGAAGCTGAAAACTCGGGCGGGCGTGGCGTACCCGTCGGCGAACCGCAGGGGCAGCGACACCTGGGTACGGATCGTCGCAGTGGGCAGTTCCAGCGCCATCGATCTGCCGTTCAGTCGGTCTGGAACCGCGGCGAGAGCGCGTAGCGCAGCAGCACCACGTCGCCGATCTGGCGGACCCCGGCGAGCGTCGCGCGCCGGCCCGGGTTCCAGGGGAACCGGCCGTCGCTCACGAACCGTGGAGCCCGGGAGTCGCCGACGAACACGGGAGCGACGACTAGCTGAAGCTCATCGGCCAGGTTGTCGGTCAAAAACTGGGTGTGCACCTTGCCGCCGCCCTCGACCAACAGCCGTTGCACGCCGCGGGCGCCGAGGTCCTCACTGAGGCTGCGCATCTCGACCCGCTGACCACCGTCGACCACGGTCGCGACCCTTCCGAGTCGCGAGCGGGCGTCGACGACGCGCGGGCTCACGCAGTAGACGAGCTTCTCGTTGTCGCCTGTGGTGAAGAACTCCGACCGCGGATCCAACTCCACGCGCTCGGTGACCGTGACCTTGATCGGTGACGGCGGGAGCCCACGAGCGGTCCGCTCTTCGCGGCGGCTCTTCGAGCGCACCAGCAGGCGTGGGTTGTCGTTGCGGACGGTGGCCGCGCCGATCAAGATCGCGTCGCAGGAGGCGCGCACGCCGTCGACCCGGTCGAAATCAGCGTCGTTGGAGAGCTCGAGGCGTCGCGGCGTCGCGGCGTCGAGATAGCCGTCGATCGACATGCCACAGCTCAACAGGATGTAGGGGCGATCACGCATGAACAGCTCGCTCCCGGAGCGGCGGTTGGTTGGGCGCCGGAGTCCGGGCACGGTGGAACCATGCCAGGACAAGAACGGCGGCGCCCGGCAGGCTGGCGACAAACACCATGACGCCGTAGATGACGGCGGTGGCGACACCTCGTTGCGCACCCAGGCCGGCCGCGCCGAACGCCCATGCCGTCACGCCCTCGCGCGGTCCCCAGCCAGCGACGCTCGGCAGCACCATCGCCATCATCACGAGCAACACTATCGGCAACATCTCGGACAGGGGTGCCGTGATGCCGGCGGTCCGCGCGGCGAGCATGAACGTGATCGCGTGACCGGCGAGGACCAGCGCAGATGCGAGCGCGATGCCGATCCATGCCCTATGGGCGAGCAGTCCGTCGTGAATGTCGCGGGCCACGGCCGTCCTGAGTCGCGCCCATCCAGGCCGGCCGCCACCGGACCGCGCTCTGGACACGAGTACGACGGCGAGCACCGCCACGACCACCGCGAGCGCCACCCATGGCATCGACGAGCGCACCGGCGACGGCAGCGCGAGGAGAACCACGAAGGTCAGGGCGACCTGGACGACCTGACCGGCGGAGCGTTCCCACGCGACGGCCCGCAACCCGCGATTGACATCGCGAACGTCGCGACCGTGACTGACCCCACGGTGGACGTCGCCCACGACCCCCCCAGGCAGCGTGACGTTGAGGAACAGCGACCGGTAGTAAGCCGCCACGGCCGAGGGCAGCGACAGATGGGCGCCGAGACCGCCGGCCACGGTCTTCCACCGCCAGGCGCAGCACACGGTCGTCAGCACCGCGATTCCTGCCGCCGCGGCCAGCGCCCCGCCGTCAACCGAACGGACACCGTCAACGAAGGGGCCCGTACCCAGGCGCCAGACCAGGAAGGCCAGCGTCAGCACGGAACCCGCCAGGCGAACCGCCGTCCAGGCGGACCTGCTCATCCTGGCGCTCCCTGTGCTCGCGGGCGCTGCAGTCGGGCGCGCCGCGACGAGCTCTGACGCCGGCGGAACGGGGTCTCGAAGACCGAGGCGAAGACCCGCGCGAACACGATCGTCAGGGGCAGCACCAGAGCGAGCGTGACGAGGAAGGCTGGAACGCCCTGGGCGACCCGGCCGGCAACGATCAGCTCGTAGACAACGACGACGATCGGCGCGTGCGTCAGATACAGGCTGTAGGACGACAGGCCGAGGTTGTGGATCGGGCGCGCATCGAGCAGGCGCAGGAGAGGAGCCGGACGGCCGGTCGCCAGACCGGCCAGCAGGCACGCGATCGCCGGGCCCAGCGCGAGGTCGACCCAGAACAGGTGGTCGAGCGTCCACACCGAACCCTGCCACCAGATCGTGGCGAGCACAGGAGCGACGGCCGCCAGCGCGAGCCAGTGCCACGGCCACGACCTCCGAGCCCGGCTCGCGCTTACGATCCCGGCGCTCAGGATTCCGGCCGCGAACAGTGCGGCGAGGTCAGGCGGCGACTGGATCACGAACGTGTCCAGATGCGAGACGTGCGGACCGACGATCCCGAGCATCGCCACGACGACCGTGACGGTGGCAACCATGACGATCGCGCCCCGCCGGCGCACCATCAGCAGGAGCAGTGGGAACAGGATGTACAGCTGGGCCTCGACGGCCATTGACCAGAACGCCGCGTTGGGGCTTGGCGCCCTGACGATGTTCTGCACCAGCAGGCCGTTGACGACGACCGATTTGGCGTCGGGAACGCCGTGCCGTGGCTGTGCGACGACTAACCACGCCACCGCGAGGCTGAACGCCAGGGCCGCCCAGTAGGCCGGCAGGATGCGCCGGGCGCGCCGGCGCGCGTACCCCGAGATGCGGTCAAGCCGCCAGCCGTGACGGGCCGGTGACAGGGCCAAGGAGAAGCCGGACAGCACGATGAACACGACGACGGCGAAGCGCCCGTAGATGAGCCAGCCGGCCCAGAACGGTGCGTGGTCAACCGGGTAGCCGGAAAATGTGCGCAGAAAGACGTGGTTCACCACGACGTAGAGCGCGGCCAGGCCGCGAAGGCCGTCCAAGCCGACCAGCCGCTGTCGCGTGGCAGGGGCGACGACCGCGGGTACGGCCGGCACCCGCACTCGGGGCAACGCCGCCGCTGGAGTGCCTTCGGGCCGAGTGAGATATGTGACGGCGGGGGTTACCTCCCGACCGCAGGCCGGCTCGGACACGCGAACCCCTTATCGCTTTGCGGATCCAGAGCCACGGGCGTCGAAGGCGGTGAGGAAACGGTTGCGGAAGGCATTCATCGGCCAGACAGGCGCCTGTGGGCTGGGACGCAACCCCGAGCCCCATCCCCAGCCTCCGATTCGCTTCAGCACCGCCGGGTCGTGGGCGATGATCGAGATGGGCACGTCGTGATTCGAGTGCTGTCCGCTCACGACCGGCAACGGCTGATGGTCGCCCAGGACGATCATCACGAGGTTCTTCTTGCCGTAGTGCTGCACGAACGACGTGAGGCTGTTCAGCGCATAGACGACCGACCGGCCGTACGCCGCCTTTACGCGTGGGGGGTTGCTCCAGAACGCGCCCGTCTCGTGGTCCATCGGAATGCGGTTGTAGATCGAGCCGTTGCCGACCTGATTCCATCCGATCTCCTGTGGGATGCGGTTCCACGGCATGTGGCTCGAAATCGTGTCGATCTCCGCAAACAGCGGCTGCCTATGAGGTTTCGCCAGCTCGAGACGGTTGAACGCCGCGAAGACGTACTGGTCGGGCATCGACGCGTAGGTGAAGGTCGGGCCGTGATAGCCGACCTGATAGCGGTTGTAGACCTGGTCGTAGTGGTAGTAGGCCTTCCCCTGCGGCCACGGGCGGTCGTTCGATGGATCGTCCGCGACGGTCCGCCACCCGGCCTGCTTGAACGCCGCGGCCATCGTGAAGCGCTTGGCGGGTAGTAGCTGGTTGTAACGGTCCTGGTTGTCGACCCAGAGTCCCGACTGCAGGCTTGAGTGCGCCAGCCAGCTGATGCCTCCGTACGTCGCCGAGGTGAGGAAGCCACTGCGAGAGGAGAAGCCGGCGCTCTTCAGCCGCTTGTTGCCCTCAGCCAGCGCAGCATCGACCTCCGGTGAGAAGGACGTCCCCTGCACCGCCTGCTGGCCGTAGGCTTCCACGAACACGAGCAGGACGTCCTTGCCGCGCAGCGCGGTCAGCAGCCGGTTGGTGGGTATGTTGGCCATCGGGTCGTGCTTGATCTCGGCGGCGAACACGCTCTGGTCGTGGATGTCCGCCCGAATCGCATTGACCTCCTTGACGACCAGACTGGCGGAAAGCGTGGAGGCGATCGGCGTGTGGGAGATGAGCTGCGCGCCGAGCACCCAGCAGAGTGCCCAGACCGCGCCGACCCCCGCGACCGCCCGCAGCGCCCAGCGGCGGTTGCCGGCCGCAACCCGTGTCAGCCGCAGTATCGCCAGCGTCAGCACGACGATCAGTGCGATGGTGCCTGCCACGGCGCCGACCTCGATCAGCTTCGTCTCCGTACCACCGACCAAGGAGCGCAACGTCTCGATCCCGTTCCCGAGCTGACTCGTGTCTCCAAGCGGATCGTACGGCCGGTCGTAGAGCGTGAACATCTCGTAATTGATGACCTTCAGGACGATCACCGCCGTGAGGACCAGTCCGCAGGTCACAGCCAGGATGCGCCGAGGGATGCGGGGCAGGACGGCGGCCAGTGCGATCAGGACGAGCAGCTCGAGCGGAATCCTGAGGAACGCGTTCGGCGTGAGATCCTGCGGCTCGTAGGGAGCGACGAGGGCGACCCACACGAGCAGCCCGGCGATGATCGTGAGCCCGAGGACAACGCCTTTCCGCACGGGCCCGTGCCTACCGGGAGGGTCGACCTTGTCGCCGGAGCTGGGCGTCACGATTCGAGGGTGTGCGTGGCCTCGGTTGCCCCGCAGCCACCACACATCGCGGCCGAACGACTCGGCGAGTAGGACGAGGGCGACGACGAGCGCGCCCTCGGTCACGGCCGGTGACAGGATGCCCGCGGCCGCCACCGTCAGGACGATCCCCTGCGTGGCGGCGACGAACTTGCGCCAGTAGCGCGGCGGCAGTGACTCGCGCATCCACGGCAGCGCCCACCCCGCGGCGAGAAACGCGTAGCGTGCCGCGCCGATCGCGAGGACCCATGCGCCGGCCGAGCGGGCCACGTAAATGCTGAGGGTGAGAATGAGGAATGCGTCGACCTCGGCGTCGAACTGCGCGCCGAGCCGGGCTGCCGTCCGTGTACGCCGCGCAACCCATCCGTCGACCGCGTCGAGCACGAGCGCGAACGTCGCGAGTGACACCAACAGCGCCACCGGTGCGGGCCCGCCGAACGAGTTCGCAACCAGCACCGCCACGCCAACGGCCAGCGTGGCCCGAGCGAGGGTCACCCAGTCCGCCGGGCGCAACCCGTCGGCGCGATAGTAGGAGAGTCCACGCGCCAGTCCCGAACTGGTGATCACTCCGCACGTCAGTCCGACGGCCCAAGCTGCAGGGCTGAGGCCAGCTCCGGCGAGGCCGACGATAACGGCGAGTCCGGCGATCAGCGTCACCTGTGCGATCAGCGCAGTCATCGGGGCAGTCTGGGCCGTAGTCTTCATACCAACCATGACCTCCCTTTGGGCCGAAGCCTTCCCGGCGGCCGGCTGAGATCCTGCGCGGCGTGGCCGAGTTGCCAGTGGAGTGCCACCGAGAAACGCCGCCACGAATTGCGCTCGGGGTGGTCCATCGAACGAGCCAGCAGACGTGAAGCAGGACGAGCGTGCCCCGTTCGCCCGCGCGCTCCAGCGAGCCCGAGTGTCGGCCTACCCCCCGGACGAGTACGTCGAGCAGGAGGGCTTCATGCGCGCCGGAGAAATCCGCGCCCTGGCGGCTCGGGCCGCCATTGCCCCCGGCGTCTCAGTGCTGGACCTGTGCTGCGGAGTTGCCGGCCCCGGGCGGTTCATCACGCGGGAGTTGGGTTGTACCTATCTCGGGGTGGACTTCAGCGCGAGTGCCATCGACATCGCCCGTGAGCGCGCGCGCGGCCTTCCCTGCCGCTTCGAGGTCTCGCAGATCCCCCCGGTCCCGCCGGGACCGTTCGACGTGGTGCTGCTGTTCGAGACCATGCTTGCTTTTCGCGAAAAGGAGTTGCTCCTGGCGGAGATATCCCGGGCGCTGATAACTGGTGGGCGGTTTGCCTTCACCATGGAGGAGGGCCTCCCGCTCACGGCGGTAGAGCGAGAGACGATGCCTGACGCCGACACGGTCTGGCTCACCCCGATGGCGGAGATGCTCACGTGCTTGGAGAGGGTCGGGCTGGTTGTCCGCTGGCAGGAGGACTGCAGTCGGTCCCACCGCGAGATGGCGGATTCGCTGATCGACGCGTTCGCGGCAGATGCTGACGACATTGCCGCGCAAATCGGACGCCGGGCGGTGGAGGAGCTACTGGCCGCCCACCGGCTCTGGAGCGACTGGCTCCGCGAAGGTCGCGTCCGCAAGATCGCCTTCGTCGCCGAGAGGGCCGAACGTGGACGGGACCACAGCCGCGTCACGGAGCGCTCGCGCGTCGCGGCTCGGCGGCACGCCGAACATGCGGCGGTACTCGCGGCTGAACTGCGAGGGGCTGTCGTAGCCGACCGCGAAGCCGACGCCGGTGACGTCTCCCGGCTCGGCGAGGAGCCGCGCCCGCGCTTCGTGCAGGCGGATCTCCTTCTGGAACTGGATCGGTGTCATCGAGGTGACCGCGCGGAAGTGGCGATGGAACGAGGAGACGCTCATCGTCGCCAGCGCCGCCAGCTCCTCGACGCGCAGCGTCTCGTTGTAGTGGCCGCGGATCCAGCGGATCGCGCGGGCCAGGTGCGCGAGCCGGCTGTCGGCCAGTCCGATCTGCCGCACGGTCGCGCCCTGCGGTCCGGTGATGAGCCGCCACAGGACCTCGCGCTCGAAGCCGGCGCGCCAGCGCGGCGGCGTCATCGGGCGCGTCGAGCAGCGCGAGCAGCCGGGCGATCGCGTCCAACAGCGCCGGTGATGCGTCGCTGACGGCGATGCCCGCGGGCAAGGCGTCGAGGACCGCCGGTCCGGCGGCTGGCCGCCGTCGCCGT
This sequence comes from uncultured Solirubrobacterales bacterium, assembly GCA_963734775.1. Taxonomy (GTDB): domain Bacteria; phylum Actinomycetota; class Thermoleophilia; order Solirubrobacterales; family Solirubrobacteraceae; genus Palsa-465. Next base: position 198,559 of record CAVTJE010000028.1, on the reverse strand, counting down.
CTCGAGCAGCAGCGCGGCGATCATCTGCGGGCGCAGCTCGAGCACGAAGGCGAGGAACGGCTCGTCGGCGCTGGCGTGCGTGACGTGCCCGATGACCGGCAAGTCGACCGACACGACCAGGAACTGCCCGGCGCCGTAGGTGAAGGTGCGGCCGTTCAGCGTCGTCTCCTTGACGCCCTGCGCGACGACCGCGAGCGTCGGCTCCGCGATCCCGCACAGCGGCTCGCTGGTCGTCGGCGAGCAGACGACCGAGACGCCGGGCAGCGCCGTGCGCGTCAGGCCGTCAGCCCGCATGGCGGGTGATCGACTGCTTCAGACGAGCCAGCTCGTCCACGCACCAAGTGAATCACGCCGGCGCGCGCTCACTGCCACGGTTGGCAGGATCGTGCAAGAGTCGGGCAGCATCGATCTAACGCCCGAGCGGCCGCGCGGTGGTGTCATGGAGGCCATGACATCTCTCGACTCCTACATCACGCTCGGCCGCTCGGGTCTGCGCGTCAGCCCGCTCACCCTCGGCACGATGACCTTCGGCGAGGACTGGGGCTGGGGCGCGAGCCCCGAGACCTCCGAGGCGATCCTCGCCGAGTACCTCGACCGCGGCGGCAACGTCGTCGACACCGCCAACGTCTACACCAACGGGCACTCCGAGAAGATCGTCGGCGACTTCTTCGCCGCCCGGCCCGGCCTGCGCGACCGCGTCGTGCTCAGCACGAAGTTCTTCGCCAACCTCCATCCCGGGGACCCCAACGGCGGCGGCGGCGGCCGCAAGGCGCTGATCGCCCAGCTCGAGGAGTCGCTGCGCCGCCTGCAGACCGACTACGTCGACCTCTACTGGCTGCACAACTGGGACCGCCGCGCCCCGATCGAAGAGACGCTGCGCGCGCTCGATGACCTCGTCGCCGCCGGCAAGGTCCGCTACATCGGCCTCTCCGACGTCCCGGCCTGGGTCGCCGCGCAGGCCCAGACGATCGCCCGCTTCCGCGGCTGGACGCCCGTCACCGCGCTGCAGCTCGAGTACTCGCTGCTGGAGCGCACGCCCGAAGGCGAGCTGCTGCCGATGGCCGAAGACGCTCGGCATCGGCGTCCTGCCGTGGAGCCCGCTGCGCAGCGGCCAGCTGTCGGGCAAGTACGTCCGCAACAACGGCACGCCCGCCGACAGCCGACGCGCCGGCCTGATCGACGGAGCCGACCGAGCGCGACTGGGATGTGATCGAGGCGGTCGCCCGGGTCGCGGCCGAGCTCGGCGTCAGCTCGGCGGAGGTCGCGCTCGCGTGGGTGCGCAGCCGGCCGGCGGTCACCTCGACGCTGATCGGCGCTCGCACGATCGAGCAGCTCCAGTCCAACCTCGCTTCGCTGGAGGTCACGCTCGCGCCCGAGCAACTCGCCGCTCTCGACGAGCCATCGGCGCCGTCGCTCGACTTCCCAGCCCCCAACAACGCCCTGCTCGGCCCGATGCTCGGCTTCGGAGGCACGACCGTGGACGGCGTCGAGCTCCCGGTATGGCCGGCACTGCTCGAGAGCTCAGCCCGCTACTGAGTTCACGACCGGGTCGCGGACGTGCGCGGTGGTCTCGATCGGTCGGCCGAGAGCGCCGGCCGCGGGGTTGACGACGATCACGTGACCGGGCGCATGGGCGGCGATGTACGCGGTCACGGTGCTGCTCACGGTCGCGTGGCGCGTGTCGGGGCCGAGCACGATCGCGCCGGCGTGCAGGCTGGCGGCGCGGCGCAGGATCTGCCTGGCCACGTCGGTGTGCGTGCCGTAGCTGCGCAGCAGTTCTCCGGTAACCGGCACGCCCGCCTCGCGTAGTTCGTCCATGCAGGCATCGAGCAGCGCTTGCGCGTGCGCTGGGCTCACTTGGCGGGCCGTCGGGCCGGCCACGGCGACGACCATCGGGCCGGCACCCGCGAGCTCGGCCGCTGCATCTGCCGGCGCGGGGGCCGCCGCGGCCGCTGGCCGCAGCGCGCCGCGATAGAACCATAGGACCCCGACGCCGATCGCGGTCATGCCTGCGCCGAGGTAGAACGGCGCCTGGACGCTGACATGTTCGGCGAGCTTGCCGGCGATGAACGGGGCGATTGCGCCGCCGCAGAAGCGCACAAAGCTGTAGGCCGACGAGGCGATCGGCCGCGGAACCGGTGAGGACTCCATCACGACCTGGGTCATCAGTGTGTTCGTGATCCCGAGAAACGCTCCGGAGGCGACGACACAGACGATCAGCGCTGTCTGTGAGGCGTGCAGCACGCCCATCACGACCAGGATCGCCACGATCCCCATCAGCGCGGCACCCAGGCCGCGAATGTCGCCGTAGCAACGACCGATCCGCGGCGCTACGAAGACGGCGGAGACCGCCAGCAGCAGCCCCCACCCCGTGAACGTGTAACCGAGTTGGTGGATGCCCATGTGCAGAGGGAACGGCGTGTAAGCCAGCAGCGTGAAGAACCCGAAGTTGTAGAAGACCGCCGTCAGCCCGCTTCCCCGCGTCGCGCGGTGGCGCAGCGCCCGCAAAGGCTCGGCGATCGACACCCCTCGTGCTTGGGCGGCGGCGGGGTGCTCCGCAGGAATACGTTGATTGCGACGAATGCGATCGCCATCAGTACGGCGACGCCGAAAAAGGGACCGCGCCAGCTGACGCCGCCGAGCTCCCCGCCGAGGAGCGGACCGACTGAGATCCCGAGGCCGAGCGCTGCCTCGTAGAGCACAACCGCGCCGGCGACGCCACCGCTGGCCGAGCCGATGATCACCGACAGCGCGGTGGCGATGAATAGCGCGTTCCCAAGGCCCCAGCCGGCGCGCAGCCCGACGATCGCTCCGACGCTGTTCGACGCGCCAGCCGCCGCGCTGAACGCGATGATCAGGACCAGGCCGGCGAGCAGCGTGCGCTTGGCGCCGATCCGGCTGGCGACGGCGCTCGAGACGAGCATCGAGATGCCCGTGATCGCGAAGTAGCTCGTGAACAGGAGCTCGACCTCGCTGGGCGTGGCGTGAAGGTTCCTGGCGATCGCGGGCAGGATCGGGTCCACCAACCCCAGCCCCATGAACGAGACGACGGAGGCGAACGCGACCGCCCAGACCGCCCTGGGCTGCGAGAAGAACCCACTGCCGGCGTCTCTCTTAGAGCGCATCGGTCATTCCTTTCTGGTCCAGGCTTTCTGGTCCAGGATCGGCACGCCCCCCGCTATGCCGCTGCGGCCGTGTCCACGCTTCGGGACTGCGCCGACCGGTCGGCATGGACGATCAGCACGGGCACGCGACTGTGGTGCAGCACGTAATGGCTGACGCTGCCCATCAGCGCGGCGCGCAACGCGCCGCGACCGCGCGAGCCCATGACCACGAGATCGTGGCCACCGCGTTTGATCTGGTCGAGCAGCGCGCACCGGATCGGCCGTTCACTCAGCACCGTCGTGATCGGGAGGTCAGAGGGCACGCGATCGCGTGCTTGCCGGAGGATCGCTTCGGCCTGCGCACGGGCGTTCTCGATCAGATGACCGGTCTCCTCCCCGGCCATCAGATACGCGGTCGGGGGTACCTCCGCCACGCCAGTCATCAATGTCAATCGGGTGTGCTCGCTCTCGGCGAGGTCGATTGCATGCGCCAACGCCTCATCTGCGTCCACGGATCCATCAACCGCGACCAGGATGTTGTGAAACATGACGCCGTCCTCCCATTCGTACGGGGGCGAACTCTGAGCTGGACGCATCGGTCCGCTGGAAGAGAATTGATTTGACAGTTATATCGTAAACAAATATAGTCTGTCAATATGAAATCGGCGACCGCACACACGCTGGGCCGCTCCCACCAAATCGACCTCGTCTCGAGACAGCTGTTGCCGGGCGCCGCACTGCTCACCAGGCTGCTCTTCCGCCAGCTCGGCGGCGAGATATCGCGCACCGAAGTCGGTCTTCTGAGCACCCTCGGCGGCGGACCACGGCGGATCACCGCGCTGGCCGAACTCGAAGGGCTCGCACAGCCGACGATGACCACCATGGTCAAGCAGCTCGAACAACGAGGGCTGGTGAAGCGAGAGCGACAAACCGACGACGGGCGCGTGGTCCTGGTCAGCCTGACAGAGGCCGGGAGCGTCACGCTCGAGGACTACCGCTCGCGCGTCCGGGCGATGCTCGGCACCTACCTCGCCGAGATCCCTGACGAGCAGGTCGACGCGCTCGCCGCCGCCACCGACGCGCTGGCGCAGCTCATCGCCCTGCTACAGCAGCGACCTGTCCGATGAAAGCCCCGTTAGGTGCCGCCGTCGCACAACCCGGCGACGTGTGAGCAACCAACAGCCGACTGGGGGCGACCGGCCCCTGGGGTCGGTCGCCCACCCGCGGAGAATCGTGACAACGTCGCCGGCGCCGTCTGTCGCGGGGCACATTCCTCGGCCTGAGCCCGAGTTTCGGTCGCTCGGTTTCCGCCGTCGCGGCGGTTTGTACTTTCCTCGGCACCCCGGGCGTGCCCGTTGCGCGCCGATCACAACCGGCCGGTGCGCCCTGGGAAGGGTGCGGCGGAGGGTGGTCAGCAAACCGCACCTCTATTCGCGAGCGCAGACGACGTCCTTGTCCACGCGGCGGCGATGGTTGCCTTTGCCACGCTCGACCAGGCCCTACCCCGACCCCTCACGCCCGAGGACACCGCTGCTGTGGTGGCCATGCTCGCGCGCGACGAAGCCGCAGCGCCGACCGGCCAGACGCTCACCGTTGACGGCGGCCTGGTCCTGCGTTGAGGTCCTACTGGCTCGGCTACGGCTGCGCTAGACGAGTGGACAACCGCGCGGCCAGAGCGTCGGCCGAAAATGTCTCGGCGTACGGCGAGCCGTCAGGTTCGAGCAGCTTCCCCTTGGCGAGCGGGCCGCCGTCGACCGGGTCGAATCCGAGCCGGTCGATCAGATGCATCACGGTGCGCACCGCGAGCCGGTCGTCGCCGACCGCGGCCACCGCAATGCGATCGGGCGCGCCCGGAGGGCGTGGGTACTCATCGAGCTCGTGGTAGCCGAGCTGATTGAGGCTCTTGACGACCCGGGCGGCGGGGAAGTGTGCTTGCACGACGACGCTCGAGCCGCCGTCTGCCGCCGCTAGCTCGGGATCTTCGCCGTCGGTGTCGGGCCAGTAGTTCATCGCGTCGACGAGGATCTTGCCGTCGAACAGATCGCTCGGGAGTTGACGGAACCGGTGGGCCGGTACAGCGAGAACGATCACGTCGGCGAAGTCGACGACCGAGTCGACGGTCGACGCGACGGCGCCGGGGGCGAGCACGTCGACCGACAGCGCGATCCGCTCGGCCGGGCCGGAACCCGCCACGGCCACCTCGTAGCCGGCGGCCAGCGCGGCGCGTGCCAGCGCCATCCCGAGCTTCCCCGCCCCGACGATTCCCACTCGCTCCCTGGCCGCCGCGTCGGTGGGAGCGGCGGCTGCGAGCCGAGCCGATCGTCCGCTCGTCGTGCCTCGCGCTCACCGCGGCTGATACCGGAGCCATCGCGCTACCTCGCGATCGGCGCCGGCGCGTGGGTGGAGCGGACCGGGCTCGCGACATCTCCGGGTGCCGCAGAGCCGGCCGGCGACGTCGTGTTCGCCGGGGTCCGCCTTGAGCAGTTCCCGCACCCGCGGAAAGACTTCGCGTCCGAGCAGTTCGATCGATTCCCTCCGCTGCCCCGCCGGCACCTGGCCGAGCGCGTAGTGGAGGTCGATCCGGTCGACATCGAGGGCTCGCATCACGGGCGCGATCCGCTGTGCGACCGTCTCCGGGGAGCCGACGAACATCGCGCCGTGGGCTGTCTCGGCGTCGAACTGCGCGCGCGTCGGCGGGCGCCAACCCCGCTCACGCGAGGCGCGATCGAAGGTCTGGAGCCAGTACGGCCACTGGGTCTCGATCGCCTCTTCGTCGGTGGCGGCGACGTAGCCGAGCGTGTGGAGCCCGACCGGAAGGTCGGTCGGGTGCCCGTACTCGGCCAACGCGCGGCGGTAGAGGTCGACAAGCGGGCGGAACCGCTCTGGCCTTCCACCGATCACCGCGAGCATCAGTGGCAGCCCGTAGCGTGCGGCGCGGATCACCGAGTCGGGGCTGCCGCCGGAGCCGACCCACGTCGGGAGGTGGCCGGCCGGGAGCGGCGGGGTCAGCACGACGTCGTTCAGCGGCGGCCGGTACTTCCCGGACCAGGTGATCGGTCCGCCGCGCGAGCAGCTCCACGAACAGCCCCAGCTTCTCCTCGAAGATCTCCTCGTAATCGCGGAGGTCGTAGCCGAACAGCGGGAAGGACTCGATCGCCGAACCACGCCCGAGGATCAGCTGCGCGCGGCCACCGGAGACGGCGTCCAGCGTCGCGAAGTTGTTGTACAGCCGGACCGGATCCTGGGTCGAGAGCACGGTCACGGACGTGCCGAGCCTGATCCGCTCGGTCCGCCCGGCGATCGCCGCGAGCACCACGTGCGCCGCCGAATCCATCATGTCGTCGCGATAGTGCTCGCCGATGTTGAACGAGTCGATCCCGACCTGCTCGGCGAGGACACCCTCCTCGACCGTGTCGCGAACCACCTGATCGCCGCCGATCGGCTCACCATCGAGTCCGGCCGTGACCGCCATGAACGAGTCAAGACCGAATTCGTATTCGCGTTCTTCCATCTCTCACAGAGCTCCCCGCTATCGGATAAACATGGTTGCGAACACGATAATTATATGGGACATTACTTGCGCCGTCAAGTATTGAGCACACAACGATACGCCTTGGGGCGCGCTCACCCCTCCCGCAAACCGCGCCCCGGCCAGCGCCACGCAGAGCGCTGGTGACCGCTGCTGGCCGCGGCGCGCAGCAGGCACCAGGTCCTCATCAAGCGGGAGAGCGCCCAAAGCTGTCGTCGGGCCGAGCGATGAGGTACGCGGCACCCCACGGTCTCACTAGAAACAGCACGCGAGAAGAGGAGAAGCCGTGTCCGCAACCGTTCTCTACATGTCGATGTCCCTCGACGGATTCATCGCCGGCCCCAATGCGGGGCCGGGCAACGGCCTCGGCGACGGCGGGGAACGCCTGCACGAGTGGTTCTTCAACGGCCAGCAGCCCGTCTTCGGCCAGGTGTTCGACGAGTTCATGGCGACCGGCGCGGTCGTCGCGGGCCGCGGGACCTTCGAGCCGGCGGACGGGTGGGGCGGCGACCACCACGACGGCGTGCCGATCTGGATCCTCAGCCGCCAACCACCCGGCATCGACGTGAGCCAATGGCCGCTCGTGACCTATGTCAACGACATCGGGACGGCGATGACCGCGGCCAAGCGGGCCGCGGGCGACAAGAACATACTGGTTCACGGTGCCGCGACCGCCCAGCTCGCGCTCGCCGCCGGCCTCCTCGACGAGCTCGAGATCCATCTCATCCCGGTGCTCCTCGGCCAAGGACGCCGTCTCTTCGACCACCTTCCCAACCCCATCGAGCTACAGCGCACCCGAATCCTCGAGGGCGAGGACGGTGTCACCCACATGCACTACCGCGTCACGCGCTGAACACAGCGTGGCCCCGCCTAACCTCCAGAGCAACCGGAGGCGTCAGAGCGCGCGCTCGTTGCACCGTCGGGCCGCGTCACCCCCGAACGCAGAAGCAGGTCTGAAGTCACTGACAGGTTGTGTCCCTTGTCCTCGCCAGCGGAGGGTGAGCCGCGTCGCCCGAGGAAAGCAGTGTCGCGCGCATTGACGGCGATCTCCTCGTGCTCGTGAAGGTCGGAGCCAACAGCGCGAAGGACTCGGTCACCGAACCACGCCCCAGAATCAGCTGCGCGCGGCCACCGGAGACCGCGTCCGGCGTCGCGAAGTCGTCGTACAGCCGGACCGGATCCTCGTCGAGGGCACGGTCACCACGGTGCCGAGCCTGATCCGCTCGGTCCGCCCGGCAATCGCCGCGAGCACCACGTGCGCCGCCGAATCCATCATGTCGTCGCGATAGTGCTCGCTAGGAGCGCGGTTGGATAGAAGAAAGTTGCGACCACGACGCCGTTACGGGGAAGTTGTGCTCGCACAGACGTTGGATCTGGAGGTGGCTCTTGTCTAAGACCTGTCTCCCGTGCGAGCGATAGCCTGCCCCTATCGGATGAAGGTGAGTGTCAAGGAATGGCCACAGCGACGTGGTGTGCGCGTCCGCTGCTCCCGACGAACTGCGCTACCCAACTCGCCGCCACGCTGGCGGCGCCCGCCCTCAGGCGACCACCGTCGCAGACACGCGGTCCGGAGCCGGCCGACCCCCGCCCGTGCGGACATCAATGCTCAGAGCTGCGCCGAAGTTGGGGCTTCGGTTGCGGCGCTCGTTGGTTTGTCGGGCGAGCGCAGCCAGTCGTACGGCGGGCTGGCCGCACACGTGGCGGTATCAGCAAGAACTCTGCACGCCTTGCCGGACGAGATGGGTCGTGTCGAGTCTGGTTGGGTGGAGCCAGCCGCCGTCGCGCTGCGCGCCGTCCTGGCTGCCGGAGAACTCAGCGGGCGGTCGGTGCTCGTCGTCGGTGGCGGTCCGATCGGGCAGCTGTGCTGCCGACTCGCGCGGCACCACCAGGCAGCGCGTGTCTGGCTGAGCGAGCCGTCCGCCGAACGCCGCAGCTACGCCGAAGCCTCACAGGCCGACCGCGCATTCGATCCGACGGTCGAGGCGGCTGACATCGAGCGCCTGCGGGTCGACGTGGTCCTGGAATGCTCCGGCAGCGAGCCCGGCATCCGTTCCAGTTTGGCTGCAGCGAGGCCCGAGGGCACTGTCGTCATGGTTGGTGGCGGGCGTGCAGGCCTCGATCCGATCGCGATCCTACTCAAGGAGCTACGCGTTCTAGGCAGCTTCACCTACGCCGACGAGTTCGCCGAGGTAATCGCCCTGCTAGCCGATGGAGCGCTCCAAGTCGCGGACCTGACTTCGGAGATCGCAAGCATCGACGACGCCCCTGCCGCATTCAAGCGGCTACGCGACGCGAGCACAATGAAGATCCTCATCGCACCGAACCGGCCGTGAGGCTCGACAACCGCCGGATCATGCCGGGCGAGCAACGACTTCACAAGTGCCCTGTCCACGATCCCGTCGCTAGTTCATAGATCCGACGGAAACGAGACGGAATGTTCGGCGCTTGGGAGCACAGCGTCTGTATTCCCTCGCTAGCTCAGAACGCTACGAGCGCCCTGAAACGTGTTGCCGGACGCTGTGACCAATCGTCGACTTGGTGTGGGCCTCCGACAGCAGCCGAGACCGCAGCGCTGCTCCCGCTGGCCGCCAGAGCAGGTCAGCTGGTGGCGCTGGGCTCGTGATGCCACGGGTTGATGAGCGCAACGCCGCAGCGCTCGAAGTCGCCAGTGTTGCGGGTCACGACGGTGAGGCCGTGGATGCTGGCGGTCGCGGCGATGAGACTGTCGATCGTGTTGCGCGGCGCGGCAGCGTTGAGGCGGCCCCACTCCTCGGCGACGCGGACATCGATCGAGACGATCCGGTCCGCGAACCGCGTTCGCAGCTCGCTCAGCCAGCCGGCAAACACTTCGGCCTGAACGCGGTCGCGATCACGCAGCAGCTCGATGCCCTTGCGGATCTCACCAAGCGTCAGCACGCTGAGATGCAGGTCTACGTCGTCAACCTCGCCAGCCCACGCGCGCACACTCGGATCGCGGCCGCGGCGGATCTCAGAAACGACGTTCGTGTCGAGGAGAAAGCTCAAAGATCCACGTCGCGGCCGCGATCCTCGGCACGGTCGAGCTCGAGCGCATCGAAATCCGGAGCAGCACGAATGAACTCGACGAGGCTGGCGCCACCGCCCCGCAGTCGTCGGTAATCCTCGGCAGACACGACCACGACCGCCTCCTTGCCGTGCTTGGTCACGATCTGCGGGCCATCGCGCCGAGCACGCTCGACGAGTTCGCTGAAGTGCTGCTTCGCTGTCTGTAGCTGCCAGCTCACCATCGGCCTCACTATTCTGGACAGACTAGACAGATCCTAGCAATCATGACGCAGGCCGAGAGCCCCGTGCAACCGACTACAAGGCTGCCCGCGGCCCTCCCTACCGCGCGCACAGCGGGTGCGACCTCGACGAGGGCGGATACTCGCGCTGACACGAGACCGCGGCTCGCGCTGTTACGCCCTGCCAAATGACGAGGACGCCGGCGCCGGCTCCCTCGTGATCTCCCCAGCCCGCTCCGCGGCCACCGCGCGGGCGGCCCTCCAGGTGCCGAACAGGCGCGTGACAACGCTTGCCGCCGACCACTCGCCCTCGGCGAGGCGTGCGAGCGCGTCTCCCCTACGTCGACGCGCGTGCGTCCTCGACCAGTCGTATGACGTCGGCAGCCGCCCGTACTGCGCCTCCCAGGAGCGCATCGCGTCCGATACACGCGCGCGCGACCAGCGCCGCTCAATCGCCCCCGGGTGGCAGGCCTTGCAGTACGCGTACGCATCGCCCTTGCCGTTGCGCGGCTGCGCTACGCGCCGCAGCCGTGGCATCGGCTTGGTCGTTCCGATCAGAAGGACGGCTACCGAACGCTCACTGCGGCTGGTCTGACACCGCCATGGCCGTCCGTCTTCGCCCCAGCGGCCTTGACATAGTTGATTGACATGGAGGGTGTCAATAAGTTGATTACACCATTTCGACTATGGAAGCGCCTTATATTGAGGTCATTGTGCAAATCGATGTGGGATCGCGGAAAGGGAGAACGTCATTATGGGCACTGAGATCACCGCGGGCGGCCAAGCGCTGCTCGACGCCATGCAGAAAGCGATTCAGGGCGATGTCGAGGCCGCCTTTGATCCGGGATTCACCGATCGCGACCCGGCGCCCAGTCAGCCGCAGGGCGCCGCTGGCCTAGCGTGGTTCTGGGCGGGATTCGCGGAGTCGTTCAGCGACGTCAAGCGCGAGATCATCGAGACCGTCGCGACCGCCGAACACGTGGTGACCGTAACGAACTTGTCTGGCCGCCACACGGGCCAGTTCATGGGCCACGAGCCGACCGACAGGACGTTCACCGTCCGCAATGTGCAGGTTGCTCGCTTTGCGAACGGTCGGATGATCGAGCGTTGGGGCTCGACCGACCAGCTCGGCATCCTGCAGCAACTCGGGCTCGCCTGACCCCTCCTGACCGCCCACCATCAGGAGGGCTCAACAGATGGTGTCAGCTGAACATGACAAGCGCGTCGTCCTCCACTAATAGGGCATCGAGCCGGCAAGATGAACGATCCGCTGATCCGGAGGGCACGTCCATCGAGACCGACACCTGAGGGCGCGCCTCTCCATCCCTGGCCGAGCTCGACCTGACGATCCCCTTGGCCGACGTCGTCTGGCAGCTCGATCCGGAACTCGGGCCGCAGTCTCGGCGGGAGCTCGCCGAGCGCCTGCAGTGCGATCCGTCCAACGTGACATTCCTCGTTGACCGGCTAGAGCGTCGGCGGCTCGTCGCGCGCGCTCGCGTCAAGTCAGACCGGCGGGTCAAGGCGCTGGCGCTCACACCGGCTGGGGTGGATGTTCGAAAGCGTCTGATCGCGACGCTCGCCGCGTCCGCGATGTTCGCGGGGCTCACGCGCACCGAGCAGCGGCAGCTCGCGGACCTGCTCGGGCGCTGCGCGAACGAGAGCCGCGAGCGGGCCACCGTCGGCCACAACCCCGGCTAACCGGCGTCCTAGCGCGCCAGCCCGTGGGCTCGAGCGGGCGCCGCGAGCTCCAGCAGCTGATCGACCGACGTTCGCGGCGCGGGCCCCGCACCCGACCTACGGCTCAAGCGCTACACCGCGTCTTCGCGCCCGAGCAGTTCCACCTCGATGAGCGGGCTGTGATCGACCCAGTCTTCAAGCGCGCCCTCGCGTCCGATCCCGGCGAGGACTCCGGAGAGCACCCGCCGGCGTTCGGCCGGATCGGTGATGGGATGGGCACGCGCCGGCATGTCCGCCTCGGCGCTCTCCTTGAGGTGGAACTCGAAGTCGGGGTGCGCGACGACGTTCGCGTACCACCCCCGCAGGCCCGGCCGGCCGCTGATGTAGATGCGGCCGTCGAGGTTGTGGAACCAGATCTCGATTCGCCGGGGTTGTCCGGAACGCCGCCCGATGGTCGTGATGTCCACCGTCCGGTCGTGCGCCAAGGCCCGCTGGACTTGTTCGCTCATCATCAGGTAGGACTCTAGATGGAGGGCTCGTGTGCTGCCGGTGGATGGCCGCGGGTGAACCGCCGTCCATCGCTCCAGGCTAACCGCCACACTCTTCTGGCGCGGCTCAGAATCGCTACGGCGGACCCTGGGGCTACGTCTCTCAAAAGAGCGCTGGCGGACCCGCGCCACGAAGACCACGAGAGCATGCTCGACTGGCTAGGTCTCGACACGAGCCACCGGCCGACACCCCGGCGACGGAGGTAAATCCCGGAATTCCTTAAGCCGTGACCGTGGCTTGCCGCGCCGCTGGCCCTGGCACAGCCGCGGTGCGGTACTCCCCGGCGAACGAGGCATTACTAAGGACAAGCTCGGTCATGGACTAGGGAATGCCCGGATTCGAAGGGCGCGCGTGACTGCCACTATCAGCGCGATGTCTTCGGTGCGCTATTGGCCGCTTCTCGTTATTGCATTTTGAGTGTGAGCCCAACAACGACTTCTGCTCTGCAGCGGCGGCTCGTCGACAAAGCCGTCCTTGCGTACGTTGAGTGGCGCGAGGAGTGCAATGCCGTATGGGATGCGTACAGCCGATGGGCGAGTGCACCCCCCCGGGAAAGGGCACACGTCGACGTCGCGTATCGGGCGGCGCTCGATCGCGAAGAGGCCGCGGCAAATGCCTACGCGAAGCTGATCGCGCGCGTCGGCGACCTGCTGGAAACCGGCTTGGACCACCCGCTTCAACCGCGAGGTGCCGGTTGACCTCCGAACGAGGTTCCCCTCCTTCATCCCGCAGGGTCGAGCCCGACGAACTCCGAGGCGCGCTGTACGTCTACCGCGGGGAGGACGTGGCCCGACACCTCGCGTCGGTCGCCGGCGGGCTGGGCTCCTCGTGGTCGGCGAGGCGCAGATTCAGGGCCAGGCGGCGTCGTGGAGATTTGCGCGACCGCGACAAAGGGCGGCCCTGACGTGATTCGTCGATGCAAGGCGGGTGTCGGCAGTTCACCCCGCGGGGCGGGCAGCGCGAGCACCGGAAGCTTGCGGCTGCGAGCATGTGGCTACCTCGAGCGCGACGTCTCGGCATGAGCCAATAGTCATCTACCAAGCCACAACAGGAAGCAGGCGGACTTGCGTGCAATCACGGTCACTGAATATGGAGCTACTCCTGCCATGGCGGAGATGCCGACGCCTGCGCCGGGACAGGGACAGGTCCTGCTCAAGCTGCGAGCCGCGGGCATGAACCCCATGGATCGCACGCTCGCCTCCGGCGACTGGAAGCCGATGCCGGCGACATTCCCGATGGTGCTCGGCGCCGATTGCGCGGGCGTGGTCGAGAAGCTTGGCGAAGCGACGTCGAGGTTTTCGGTCGGTGACGATCTGTTCGGCCAGTTGTTTATCGCCCCGCTTGGCTCGGCGGGAACCTACGCCGAGTATGTGGCCGTTACCGAGGATGCGCCGCTGACGAGAGTTCCTACCGGACTCGATGACGTTGTGGCGGCGGCGCTGCCGACCGCGGGTGGCGCCGGGCTCGCCTTGGTGGACTTGCTCGAACCGCTCAGCGACAAGACGGTGCTGATCGTTGGCGCAGCCGGCGGCGTTGGGTCGTTCGCTACTCAGTTCGCGGCGAACGCCGGGGGGAATGTGATCGCGAACGTGCGCGACGAGGACGCCGAGCGTATGCGCGCTTACGGCGCTACCGAGACGATCGATCACACCAAGGTCCCGCTGGTTGACGGGGTACGACAGGCACACCCCGACGGCATCGATGCGCTCCTCGACCTGGTGAGCGACGCCACCGGCTTTGCCGCGCTCGCCTCGCTGGTGAGACCAGGCGGTACCGCCGTGACGGCTCAATATGTCGCTGATGAAGCGGCCCTCGGGCCGGCTGGTGTCACCGGCGTCAACTTCGCCTTGCCGGCGTCGAGTGAGCTCTTCGAGCGAGTGGCAGAAGCCGTCGCTGACGGACGCATCGTCGCCCCGCCAATCACACGCATATCCCTGGATGAAGTGCCAGCTGCCCTGAGCTCGGTGCAGGCTCGACCCGCCAGCGGTAAGACCGTGATCACGCTATGACGACCAGCAGGGAGCAGCGACCGTGCTGCGCGATTGCGGTCCCTGATTTCACAGGTACCGCGTGGACGCCAGAGCAGGTCGTGATCTAGAACGCGGGTGCGCGCGTCGTGCTCGCGGTCGATTTCACCGTGGACCGATCAACGGTCGCGGGGCCGAGACCGACGATCTCGACGGTGTCGCCCGGCTTGCAGAGTTTGATCGCGTCGGTCTCTCGTCGTAGCAGCAGGCGTAGCTGCACGAACGCGGCGAGGCCCAGGACGGCGGGGATCCATAGTTCGATCACGCGGTAGAGCAGGACAGCTGCGGTCGCGGTGACGGCGGGCAGCCCGTAGAGGACGAGTGCTCCGACGAGCCCGAGCTCGGTCCCGCCGATCCCGCCGGGAATCGGAAGCCAGTTACCGAGCTGGCCGATCAGGTAGGCCATCCAGATCGGAGCCAGCTCCGGCGAGGCCCCCACCGCTCGGAAGCTCGCCCAGAAAACCAGCATGTCGAACACCAAGTAGCCGACCAGTCCGACGAGCAGGAGCGGGTTAGCTTGCCTGAGTTGGTGTAGCGCCTCATCGACGCCATCGGCCGTGGCTGACAGCGCCGGCGCCAGGCGGACCCATCTCGACCCCTCGCCGTGTCGCCTTATCCGCGCCTCGGCCCCGCGCGCCAGCCGGCGCGAGGCGAGCGTCGCCGCGATCGCTCCCGCGGCGACCACCGTGGGGAGCGCGGTGAGAAGTACCCCGCCGCCGCCGGGGAGGATTCCCGTCGCCAAGCCGACGCCCAAGAGCAAGAGCAGCCCGACGGACGGAACGCTTGTCAGTAAGAAGAACGCGACCGTCTTGCGCGCGATCTCGTCACCGGGCATTCCGCCGCGCCGCAGCGCCCAGACCCCTAGCGCCAAGCTGCCCGCGCCACCGAGCGGGAACAACGAGCCGGCGCCCTCCTCGGCGACCGCGATCTTGTAGCTCGTGGCCCAGCTCATCCGCCTGCAGAACACAGCCCGGAACGCCGGAAGTAGGCCAGCACCGACAGCACCTCGAACGCGCAAGCGATCACGATCCAGACCGGCTTCGCATGGGCAAACCGGCTCCGCGATCTCGAGGTCGCTGCTTGCCGCAGCCGCCAGAATTATGTCTTCGCGGCCAAGCTGGCATGGGCGGCCGCTCTTTCCCAGGGTCGCGTCGGCTGCCTGACCAACCAGCGAACCGCTCAGACAGGGCTTCGCGCCACACCCGTCACGGGCGACGCACGGCACGAGCTGACTGACCATCCCGTCCCTGGTCGACGGCTGTTGCGCGCGGCGAGCGACACGTCAGGCCATCAAGCCGCCTCGGTTGCCGCTGGAAACGCAAGGCGCACCTTTTACCTGCGCCGCGCCCCTTTGTGGCAGCGTTTGTGCCCAATCCTGCCCGATCGCGATGTCCGCTCGCCTAACAAAAACCCGACATTTGCGGGGCTTTTTGATCAGGGCGCCCGGATTTGAACCGGGGACCTGACCGACCCGAATTATGGGCGAAATCTGCGGGTGCCGTAAGAAGTACCTGCAAATCGACGGGTTCCGGCTTGGGCTCACCTCGTTTCAGATCCTCGGTTTTTGCGGTGGATTCCCGGGGTTTCGGCAGGGAGATCGATTCCCTGCCAAATGACGACGAGGACGCCGGCGCCGGCTCCCTCGTCATCTCCTCAGCCCGCTCCGCGGCCACCGCGCGGGCGGCGCTCTACGTGCCGAACAGGCGTGTGACGACACTCGCCGCGGCCACTCTCCTTGGGCGAGGCGCGCGAGCGCGTCTCCCCCACGCCGACGCGCGTGCGTCCGGGACCAGTCGTACGAGGACGGCAGCGTCCCGAATCGCGAGCGCCACTCCCGCATCGCCCTAAGCACGCGCTCGTGTGTCCAGCGCTGCTCGATCGCCCCGGGGCGGCAGGCCTTGCAGTAGGCGTAGGCGTCGCCCTTGCCGTTGTGCGGCTGCGTGTGGCGCCGCACCTGCGGCACTCGCCGACGTAGCGGGCCTTGACCGCCCGGGCCTTCTCCCCGGTCGGGTCTAATGCCTCTAAAGGGCGTAACGTCCCCGCCAACCGGGAGGAACCCGCCGTGACCAGCAAGCCCCGCGCCGTGGCCGTCGTGCGGGTCAGCGCCCAGGGCGACCGCGCAGGGAGCACTTCCACTCTCCCGACATGCAGGAAGCGCTGGAAGAAGTTGCGTTGCATCGCGAGCGCCTCCGCGAGCGCGACTTCGTTGCCGTGATCACCTTCAGCTCGACCGCGGTGCGCAGATCGCGCACCACGATGTGGTGATCGTGGTTTCCGCAGGAGAAGACGATGCGCTTACCTGCCAGCTTCTCCTCCAGGAGCGAGAAAGAATCCGTCCGCTTGCGCGAAGGCGTTCTCCACCGGGGAGAACAGGAAGTCGAACAGATCGCCGAGCAGCACCAGCTCGTCCGCGTTCTCGAGCACGGCGCCGATCCTGCGACGGGGGCCACTCGTGTTGAAGCAGCGGCTCTCCCGTCCAGGCGCCGAAGTGCGTATCGGAGATGACCAGTGCGCGCATCGGAGCGTCCTTAGTGGGCTTGAGCCAGCCTGCGGTTTGGGAGCGCCGCGAGCGCGAAGTGAAACGCCTCCGAGAAGGTTGGAAACGGCTGAATCGTGTCCTGCAGGACCTCGAGCGGCACCCGGGCACGGATCGCGAGCGTGGCCTGCTGCATCCACTCGCCCGCCTCGGGCCCTACTCCGTAGGCCCCGGTGAGGACCTCGCCGTCGGAGATCAGCGTGAGAAACCCCGGTCGCTCATCCCAGCCGCGCATATAAGTCGCGGTCTTCGGTACGGCCGCGAGTGAGATCGTGGCGGTGAGCTCGCCCTCGGCCGCGCCGACGGCAGCCGCCTGGGGATAGGTGAAGACGACACGCGGCACTGCGCTGAAGTCCGCCTCCCGGTCCTCCCCGAGGATGTTCGCGGCCACGATCCGCGCGTGATATTTGCCGACGTAGGTGAGTGGCCAGATGCCGGTTACGTCACCGATCGCCCACAGGCCCTCGGCCACGTTCATCCGGCCGTCCACCGGAATGCCGCGCGGGCTTGGTTGGATCCCGACGCTATCCAGTCCGAGGCCAGCCACGCGTGGGCGACGGCCGGTGGCAACAAGAAGCCGCTCCGCAGCGAGGACGGCACCGTCCGCGAAGCGGACCACGTACTGCCCGTCCTGGCGACGTACTGCAGCTGCCCGCCTGCCGAGATGGACCCGCAGCCGCTCCGAGGCAATCGCGTCCGCAAGCGCATCACCAAGCAGGCGTGGTTCACGGGGAAGGATGTGATCCATGCCTTCCACCAGGTCGACGCTGGAGCCCAGCGCGGCAAACGCTTGCGCCATTTCGACCCCTACCGGTCCACCACCCAGGATTACGATGCTGTCGGGCACCTCGTGCGCGCCGGTGGCCTCGCGGTTCGTCCACACCCCGTCGAGCTGATCGAGCCCGGGAATCGGAGGAATCACCGGCTCCGAGCCGGTCGCGACGACGATGTGTCGAGTTGTGTGCCGGTTGCCGGCGACCTCGACCACGCCGCCGACGACGATCCGTGCGCTGCCCCGGATCAGCTCGATGCCGTTCTCGGCCAGCCAGTTCGCCTGGGCTGAGTCGTCGTAGTTCGAGACCATGTAGTCACGCCAGGCGAGCACCGCCCCAGGGTCAAGCGGGGCGGTGACCGCTTCGGCGGCGCCGGGAGCATCGAGCGCGGCGCTCCGCGCCTCGCCTGGCCGCAGGAGGGTCTTGGACGGGATGCAGGCGTAGTACGAGCATTCCCCGGCGATCAGCTCGCGCTCGATGATCGCGACGGTCAGCCCTCCTTCGGCGAGCGCTGCCGCGCAATGCTCTCCTGCCGCTCCGGCTCCGATCACGATCACGTCGTAGTCGCTGGTCATGTCTTGCTCCTCTCGGGGGCGTCGCGGCCGGGGATCGCGAGTGACGCGCGATGAGGTCGGCGGTGGCGGCGCATGGCGGCGAGCACACCTGCCGGCATCCGGTCGATCGGGACCGAAGGACGCAAGTGGGACGGTCGCCGCAATGGCTTGGACTTGTCGGTCATCGATGATGGGTCAGGTCGAGGGCTGATTCGTTACGCGCCGCCGGCGCTCAGCTCCAGCCGCTCGACCAGCCAGCGTGACTGCCAGGCACGTTCGGTGGCATAGCCCGACGGTCCGTCGAGCCGAAGCGCGGCATGGGCCGCGATGTACGCGCTGGTCGAGGGCGCGCTGGTGAGCGCGCGGAAGGCACCATCCCCGGCGATCGTGAGAGCGATGCGGGTGTCCGGCACGTCGTCCGCCAGACGGCGCGCGGTCACCAGCACATCTTCGAGTGTCGTGCAATCAACGAGTTGGTCGGCCGCGCGCCGGTGCCCGGCGCGCTTCAGCGCTTCCAAACCCCGGTCCCGTGCCCGCCAGGCGCAGGCTTCTCCGTAGTGCTGCGCGCAGGCGGCCGTCCAACCGTCGACTTGCGAGCGCAAAGCGCCGGCGCTCGCGACGAGCTTGTGCTCGTCGATCTGGACCTCACCGTCGAGCTCGACCTCCCACAGCTCATCGGCCAGCCACCACGGAAGGTCACGGGTACGACAGGCGTGAATGCCGCGCCTGCACTGCTGCACCGCGGCGTCGGCGCGCACCCATACCCCCGGCCCGGGCCAGGCAAACTTGCTGAACGGACCGATGCGAGAAGTTCGCAGGAACTTGTAGGCGATCAACTGCCGTCTCGCTTTGCGGACAGGACCGAAAGGAGAGCCTGGGCCGGCTCCGGAGCTTGCGATTCACCGAGCGTGCCGAGGGAGGCGATCGTGGCCTCCATCTGTTGGAGGTAGGTGACGCACCAGTCGCACATGACGAGATGCTCCTCGACATGGCAGAGCGTTCGGGGCGTGAGTGCCCCCTCGAAGTAGTCGGTAATCAGTTCGACGAACTGCCGGCAGGTGACCTCGTCGGCGCTGGTGCCCAATTGACCTTTCCGTCGCGGGTCGAGATCATTCACATCGTTCTGTCTGCCTCGGTCGGATTCCGTTACGCGGCGGCGCCGTCGACGTAGTCCTCCAGCGCGGCCCGCAGGCGCGAGCGCCCCCGATGCAGGAGAACACGCTCGTTCTCGCGACTGAGCCCGAGGAGACCGCAGACCTCGCGGGATGAGAGGCCGTCGACGTCGCGTAGGCCGACGATCAGGCGCTGGCGATCCGGCAACCCGGCCATCGCGTGTTTGATCCGCTCGCGGGCCTCGAGCGAGAGGAATCGCCGGTCCGGCCTCTGCCAGGGCCGAGGCGGCGTTGCCCAGTGACCCGGCCACGCGTCGTCCTCGGTCTGGAAACGATCGGCGGTCACCGCCGTCTCGTCCTGATCGCGCGACGAGATCGAGGAGAACGGCAGCGTTCTGCGCTCGCGCGCGTTGTGCGATTTCGCCTGGTTGAGCAGGATCGAGAAGATCCACGTGCCGAGCGTGGCGCGTCCTTCGAAGCGGTCGATCCCGGTCAGGATCCCAACCCACGTCTCCTGCACGATCTCCTCCGCCACGGCGTCGGAATCGACGTGGCTGCGCGCAACGCGCTTCATCGCCGGGTAGTGGCGCTGATAGAGGTCGCGGAACGTGTGCTCGTCGCCCGCGCGCAGGGAGGCCACGATCTGGTCGTCTTCTGTCCAGCGTGCGCCGCTGGGTACTGCTGCCAGTTCAGTCTCCATCGGAAACCCCCGGGACGGCGTTGACGCTCATGAGTTCGATTCCGAAGTCGCGCAGCCGGTTCAGCAGTCCGTAGAGCTGCGACTGATCGGCGAGGTCCGCGCGGAGCATCGTCTCCCCGTTGCGGGGTTCGAGCGTGACTCCGTCGAACGCGGACTCGTAGCGCGTGCTCAGCCTGCCCCGAACGACGATGTCGTAGTGCTGCCGCGAGGCCGCCGGATTCGTCATGTCCGCAAGCTTCGGGCGGGCATGGGTGAGTTGTCATCACCCGGGTGCGCGTTCACCCGGGTGAATGTCGATCGGCCTCGTAACGGCCGCCTCGCCTCCCGCAACGAACGGGGATGAGAACTTCAGCCAACATGTTCAGCGGCGGCCCCCTCGCCGCCCCGCGCTGGACCGACTTGCTCCTCGCATGGTCCGATGCTGCTGACGACGCCCAGGCGGCATATCTCGCCTGGCGCCAGGCCGATCGAGCTGACTGGGCCGACGCGTTCGTCGTCTTCCGCGCGGCGCTTGATCGCGAAGAGGCGGCCGCGCGTGCGCTGCCGGGCAGGACGACCGCGAACGCGTAACGAACCGGGGCGCCGGCGTACGAACCACTCGACGCTCGAATCCCGAAGATCGGAGCACAGATGAGCACCACCTCCCCGAGTCCAGGCACCGCGGCTGCGGTCGCGAGCAATGACTTTCAGCCGATTGCCTCCTACGGACTATTGGCGGACTGCAACTCGGCCGCGTTGGTGGATCGCGACGGCTCGATCGGCTGGCTGTGCCTGCCCCGATATGACAGTCCCGCCGTGTTCTCCCAGATCCTCGATCCGGCCGGCGGGCACTGGCGGATCAGCCCCACCGGCGAGTACCGAAGCGAACGCCGCTATATCGACGGGACGCTGGTGATCGAGTCGACGTTCACGACCGCGAGCGGGAGCGTGAAGCTGATCGACGCGATGACGTTCGCCGAGGGGCAGCGCCATCACGAGCTCGGGATGGACTCCCCGCACCTGCTGCTGCGCTCCGTTCAAGGCGTCTCCGGTCAAGTGGAGCTCGAGCTGGAGATGGCGCCGAGGCCTGAGTACGGGCTGGTCAAGCCCCTGTTTCGCCAGACGGCGAGCGGAGGGCGGACGTTCGGGGGCCCCAATCAGGTGGTGTTCAGCTCCGCTGTTGATTGCTCACTCGAGGACTCGACGATGCGTGCGAGCTTCGTGGTCAGCGCTGGCGAGCAGTTCGGCTTTGCGCTGCAGTGGGTCTCGCCGGACGCGCCGGCGCCAGAGCCAATCGCCGCAGAGCGGGTCGCAGAGCGCCTCGCGGACACGATCGCCGGGTGGCGCTCGTGGGAGGCCGAGCACGACATCTACGAGGGACCGCATCGCGAGCTAGTGCGGCTCAGCTCGCGTGTCCTGAAGGGCCTGACCTACCGTCCCACCGGCGCGATCGTCGCCGCCCCGACGACCTCGCTGCCGGAGACGGTCGGCGGCGAGCGCAACTGGGACTACCGCTACTCATGGATCCGCGACGCCAGCCTGACGGTCGAGGCACTTTATATCGGCGCGTGCTCGGATGAGGCGCAGGAGTTCGTGTCGTTCATGACCAGCTCGGCCGGCGGCCGGGCGAGCGAGCGCTCGCTGCAGATCATGTACGGAATCAGCGGTGAGCACGATCTCTCAGAGCGCGAGCTGCCGCACCTGCGCGGCTGGCGCGATTCCGCTCCCGTCCGCGTCGGCAACGGCGCCTGGGGCCAGACCCAGCTCGACGTCTACGGCGAGCTGCTCAACTCGCTCTACCTCTACCGCGAGCAGCTCGGCGAGCTGCACTCCGAGATCCAGCAGTTCGTGGCCGACCTGGC
Source organism: uncultured Solirubrobacterales bacterium (assembly GCA_963734775.1). Taxonomy (GTDB): domain Bacteria; phylum Actinomycetota; class Thermoleophilia; order Solirubrobacterales; family Solirubrobacteraceae; genus Palsa-465. The sequence goes on along the minus strand of CAVTJE010000028.1, from coordinate 176,894 downwards.
GAACACGGCTGCCCGCCGCTGGCGGGAGACCGATGCGGGCATGTGGGAGATGCGGGGCGATCCCCGCCACCATCTCTCGTCGAAGGTCCTGTGCTGGGTCGCTCTGGACCGCGCCGTCAAGCTCGCCGATCAGCTCGGCATGCACGCGGACGTCGAGCACTGGGCCAGCGAGCGGGACATGATCCGCGATGCGGTGCTGACGCGCGGCTGGAGCGAGTCGCGCCACGCCTACGCGCAGTCGTTCGATTCCGACGAGCTCGACGCTGCGCAGCTGCTGATGCCGATCCTCGGGTTCCTCCCGGCCAGCGACGAGCGGATGCGCTCGACGATCGACGCGATCGCCGCCGAACTGACCGAGGACGACCTAGTGCTCCGCTACCGCAACGACGAGGGCCTCAACGCCGATGGTCTCACCGGCGAGGAGGGCACGTTCGTGATCTGCAGCTTCTGGCTGGTCTCGGCATTGGCGAAGGCGGGCGAGGTCGACCGCGCGCAGGCGCTGTTCGACAAGCTGGCGAGCTACGCCAACGACCTCGGCCTGCTGGCCGAGGAGATCGACACGGCAAACGCTGAGCTACTGGGCAACTTCCCGCAGGCGTTCAGCCACATCGGGCTGATCACGGCCGCCTGGGAGATCGACAAGGCTCGCGGGGTCACGGCATGAGCACCGCGCTCCGGGATCCGAGGTTCAGCGCGTGCGCCCCCGAGTTCGATGACGTCCTCGGCGACGGTCCGCATCTGAGTCGCGTGGCCGAGGTCGACGCCCACGAGGGCCCCGTCTATTTCGCGGACGAGAACGCCCTGTACTTCACGACGCTGCCGAAGCCGGGCGTCGACCGCGCGCCATGGGTCCAGATCAAACGCCTAGCTCTCGACGACAGCGAGCGCGGATCGGTCTCGGTGGTAGTGGAGGAAGCCAATGCGGCCAACGGCATGGCGCCGGATCTCGCGGGCCGACTGCTCGTCTGTGAGCAGGGCACGCGCTCAGAACACGCTCGCATCAGCCACTTGGACCGGGAGACGGGCGAGCTCGAGACAGTCGTCGACGGCTGGCATGGCCTGCGGTTCAACTCGCCAAATGACGTAATCGCCGCCAATGACGGGTCGATCTGGTTCACCGACCCGAGCTACGGCCACCTCCAGGGTTTCAAGCCCGAGCCGACTGTCGGCGACTTCGTATATCGCTATGACTCTGACAGCAGTCAGGTAAACGTCGTCGCCGACGCGTTCGACAAGCCCAACGGCCTGGCCTTCTCGCCGGACGAGCGGACGCTGTACGTCACCGACAGTGGCGCCAACCAGGAGCCGGGCAGCTATCACGTCGATCGCCCGCACCACATAAAGGCCTTCGACGTCGTCGACGCCCGCGCTCTCGCCGGCGAGCGGCTGCTCGCTGTCACCACCCCCGGATTTCCCGATGGGCTGAAGGTCGACGCCGAAGGGCGCATCTATGCCTCGTCGTTCTCGGGCGTCCAGGTGCTCGACCCCTGCGGTCAGCTGCTCGGCGAGATCCGGCTTCCCGGCGCCGTGAACTTCTGCTTCGGCGGCCCTGAGCGCAACTTGCTGTTCATTACTACCGACGCCGCGGTCTGGGCCGCTGAACTGGCCGCGAAAGGAGCATGACTCATGACCGATGTAACCAGTCACAAGACCATCGATGAGGCCGGAGCCGAGGCTGTGCTCGAGGCCGCAGAGCGTCACGCCCGCGAGCGCGGACATCGCGTCGTGATCGCCGTCGTGGAGCGCTCGGGGGAGCTGGTCGCGCTGCGGCGCACGCCCGAGGCGCAGATCGCAAGTTCGCGCGTCGCGGTGGACAAGGCCCGCACCGCGGCGATCTTCGTGCGGCCGAGCCGGGAGCTCGAGGAGCAGGTATCGAGCGGCAGGCTCGGCGCGCTCGCGCTCCATGGCGCTCGGGCGCTGACGGGCGGGATTCCGCTGAAGGTGGGCGACGAGGTGGTGGGCGCGATCGGAACCAGCGGCGAGACGCCCGATGAGGACGAGGCGATTTCGATCGCCGGTGCCGCGGCGCCGTTCTCGAGTGCGACCGTGCCGGCGCTCAGCTACGAGGGCGCTCGGCGCGCCGCTGAGTCGGTCGCGCACGAATGCGCGAGGCGGGGCGTCGCGCCGGTGTGCGCGGTGGTCGATGCGGGCGGCGAGCTTCTTTATCTCTGGCGGCCCGAGCAGGCGCAGGTGGCGAGCGTGGGCGTTGCGACCGACAAGGCCCGCACCGCCGCGATCTACCGCCGACCGAGCAAGGACTTCGAGGAGCAGGCCGCCGGCGGCCGGGCGTCGGCGCTTCACCTGGCCCGCGCCGTCCCGCTCCAGGGCGGCATCCCGGTGATCCACGAGGGCGAGGTGATCGGAGCGGTCGGCGTCAGTGGTGCTTCGTCGGCGGACGAGGACCAGGAGCTGGCGGTGCTCGGCTCACGGGCGCTAGGTGCGCCCGTCGCGAGCAGCAACGGCGCGCCGCTCGTCGGTACGGAGGCATGACGATGCTTACCCAGGCACGTTCCGACATCGCGGCGCTGGTCCCTGGGCCTTCGGAGCTGCTGCCCGGCTGCCCGGACGCGATCATCGACCTTCAGACGGACGCCGGCGTCGAGCTCGTCGATGGGCAGTGGCGCTACTCCGACGCCACGGTCACTGAGATCGATTTCGTCGAGGTCGGCCATCCGGACGATCCACTCGGTCCAGGACTCGAGCCCAACCGGACCTTCGACGTCGAGCCGCACGCCGAGCGGGCCGACTACGACGATTCCCGGTGGCGGACGCTGTCGCCGGAGCAGACGCAGCTGCGCCTCAGCCAGGGGCGAGTGTGCTTCAACTGGTACCGCATCAACGTCACGATTCCCGAGCGGGTCGGCGATTTCGATCCCACCGGCGCGAGCGTCGTGTTCGAGGTCGTGATCGACGACTACGCCGAGGTCTGGGTCGACGGCCGGCTGCCGCACGCACTGGGCGACACCGGCGGGCACGTGGCCGGCGGCTTCAATGCCCCAAACCGCGTGTCGCTGACCGACGATGCCCGTCCCGGACAGCAGTTCCAGATCGCAGTGTTCGGGATCAACGGGCCGATCTCGGCCTCACCGCACAACTACATCTGGATGCGCACCGCGACGCTCGACTTCTACGCACCCGAGCGAGCGCGGCCGACGACGAGCGCCGAGCTCGAGGTCGAGCGGGCAGACCCGGCGCTCGACTCGATCCTCGCGCCGGAGGCCGAGCTTGAGCGAGTCGCCGGAGGCTTCGTGTTCACCGAGGGACCCGTATGGAGTCCGGAAGGCGCGCTCCTGTTCAGCTCGCCGAATACCAACGTGATCTACCGCTGGCACCCGGCGGGCCGCGTCACGATATTCCGCTCCAAGAGCGGCTACAGCGGCCTCGACATCGGCCGCTTCAATCAACCGGGATCGAATGGGCTCACGTTCGACCCGCAAGGACGGCTGACCCTCTGCCAGCACGGAAACCGCCGCGTGGTCCGAGTCGAGCCGCACGGCAACATCACCGTCCTCGCCGACCAGTTCGATGGTCGCCGGCTCAGCAGCCCTAACGACCTCGTCTGCCGCTCCGACGGGACCTTGTTCTTCACCGACCCCCCATTCGGGCTTCCCGGCGTGTTCGATGACCCCGACAAGGAGCTTCCGTTCAGCGGCGTATTCGCCGCGCGAGATGGCAACGTGTCGCTGGTCATCGACGAGCTCGAGGGACCGAACGGACTCGCCTTCTCGCCAGACGAGCGGTTTCTATATGTCGGAAACTGGGACCCACAGCGCAAGGTCGTGATGCGTTGCGAGCTCGGCGACGAGAACGAGCTGATCGCCTCGAGCGTGCTGTTCGACATGACCGACGCGCGCGGCGAGGACGCGATCGACGGGCTGAAGGTCGACCAGGCCGGGAACGTCTACGCCTGCGGACCGGGTGGAATCTGGGTCATCTCGCCCGAGGGCGACCATCTCGGCACGCTGCACCTGCCCGAGCCACCTCACAACCTTGCCTGGGGGGACGAAGACGGGTGCACGCTGTACGTCACGGCGCTTACCAGCGTCTACCGCATCCGGTTAGAGATCCCAGGCATCCGACCCTAGAAACGATCAGGACCAGGAGGACGACGAACATGGCCGCCAAGTTACAACCCGGAATGACCCTGCCCGACTTCGAGCTGCCCGACGAGAACGGAGTCATGTACAAGCTCTCAGAGCTCCAGGGCGAGAACCCGATGATCCTGATGCTGGGACGCGGAGAGCACTGCCCGCGCGAGCGCCAGCACCAGAAGGAACTGATCAAGCTCTACGAGTGGTGCACGGTCGGCTTCGCCAACATGGTGACGGTGCTGCCCAACGACCAGCACGAGACCTACAAGCTGAAGATCTCGACCCCGGCCGCATGGACCTACCTATGCGACGAGCAGCTAGAGGTCCAGCGCACGCTCGGGATCGACGAATATACGGACCCCCACCACAACGCGACGGTCCCGCACACGCTCGTGCTCGCCCCGGATCTGCTGATCGACAAGACCTATGTCGGCTACTGGTTCTGGGGCCGACCCTCCGCCTATCGGCTGTGGGAAGACCTCGACGACCTGTTCCGCCGCATCAAGCCCGACTTCGACCCGACGCTCGCGAACGCGCGCGCAGCGTGGGAGGCGAGCGCCGCCGTCGCGAGCTAGGCAGAGCCGCATGGCGTGGGATGCGACGGCATCACAGCTCGAGCGGGCCGGGTCAGCCCAGGCCGAGGCGTTCTGGCCCGCCCAGCTCGCCGCCGCCGCGGCGCTCATCCTGTACCTGACGCTCCCCCACGCGCTGATCATGGGGCCGAAGTGGCTGGTGCCGGGGGTCGAAGGGATCCTGCTGCTCGGGCTCATCGCTACGACCCCCACCCGCCCCCACAACCAGTCCCCCCGCCTGCGGGCTCTGATCGTCGCGCTCGTCGGCCTGGTGAGCCTCACAACTCTGATCTCGCTGGTTCTCCTGGCCCGTACATTGATCGACGGCAGTCACGCCGGCGGGCGTGCCTTGCTGTTCGCCGGCTCGGTCCTGTGGTTCACCAACGTCCTGATCTTCGGGATCTGGTTCTGGGAGCTCGACCGCGGCGGGCCGGGCATGCGCATGGCGCATCCCGAAAGGCAGGCTGACTTCCTGTTCCCGCAGATGGTCGAGCCGAGCATCTCCCCTGGGTGGAGACCAGGCTTCATCGACTACCTCTACACGTCCTACACCAACGCCACCGCGTTCAGCCCGACCGACACGATGCCGCTCAGCCCGCGAGCCAAGCTGCTGATGGCAACGCAATCGCTGATCGCGCTGACCACGGTCCTCCTGGTGGTCTCACGCGCGGTCAACGTCCTCGGCTGAGGGCCCGCGGAAGGAACGTGGACCTGCAAGCAGCGCTACCGGCTGCAGGACTCGCCGTCGCGGTCGGTGTTCTGTGGCTCGTTGTGATCAGCTGGAAGAGTCGCAGCGTCCTCGTGGGAATTCTGGGTGCCGCGGGCATCCCGATACTGCTGTTCGCAGTCGCGGGCCGTCCGACCCGGGACTCCCATGGCGCCGCGCTCCTCATCGCAGGGATCATGCTCGTAATCGGGACGGCGCTGTTTCGCGTCGGCCACTCGCTGCAGCAGGTTCTCGGGCGCGAGCCCGACGACGAGGCGTGAGAAAGTGCCGGACCGGCCCAGGCGCGAGCATCTCGATCACCCGAGTGCCTGGCGCGTCAAAGCTCGCGAGCCCGCTTGACGGCCTCCTCGCGCGTCGCCGCGCCGAGCTTGCGATAGATGCTGCGCGTGTGAGACTTGACGGTGTTGACCGAGACGTACAGCTCCGCGCCGATCTCGCGCTGAGAGAGATCGCTGCGGAGCAGTTGGAGAACCGCTAGCTCGGCGTCGGTGAGCGCCTCGGGCGCCGGTCCGCCGTGGTTGTGCTTACGAGGGGTCAAGCGCAGCCTGCGCTCGAGTCGCGCGAGCAGCTCCCGCAGGATTCCGGGGTCAGCGCACGAGCGAACGGCGCGCGTAGCCTCGTGGTGCAACCGCGCGGCGGCCTCCCGAAGCCCTTGTTGGCGTTTCAGTTCGGCCAGCGCTAGGAGCGCGTAGACGATCTCGACGGACGCCACGCCGCGCTTGGCGAGCTCGACGGCGCGGCCGATTGCCCGCTCAGCCTCCTGCAGGTCACCGCGCTGCTGGTGAACCTGTCCCCGGACGGCGAGCGAGAGCGATTTCGCCCAGTGCTCTTGAAGGCCGTGCTGCTCAGCGATCGCTTTCGCTTCGGTCGCGTGGGTAAGCGCTTCCTCGACCTGACCCCGCTCGTACTCGATCGCTGCCAGCCCGGCCGAGGCGTGCATCGCCGCCAGATGGTTCGCGTCGGCATTTGCGAGTTCCACGGCCTCGCGCAGCGCTGTCAGCGCCCGGTCGTCCTCGCCGTGCCAGTGCAGTGCCAAACCAAGGACGGGGCAACCGACGGGGCGCCACGGAGATGGGGCTCCGCCACGTTCAAGATCGAGCGCACGGCGGCCCGCCTCCACCGCGGCGGCGACACTGCCGTCCATGTAGCGGTGGATGGCTTGCAGGCTGGCGACACCGGATTCGAGCGGTGGCATCTCGGTGTCGCCGCCGCTCGTCTCGGCCAACTCGTCGGCGGCGAGGATCCAGCGGTGAACCTCGTCGAGCCGCCCGAGGTTGATCCCCAGCCACGCCTTGATCAGGCAGATGTTGGGCTCCGCGGTCACGTCCTCGGCCGGCAGCCGCTCGATCCAGCCGGCGATCGTCTCGGCGCGTCCACGCTGCAGGAACTCGTACCAGTGCGCGGTGATCAGATCCATCGCGGCCCTGATGTCGTTCGCCGCCGTGAAATGCTCGATCGCCTCGTGGACCTCACCTTCGTCCGCGTACCAGGCGGCCGCCCGCTGGTGGAGCTCTCGCACCGCCTCAGGATGCGCCTGACTGAGCTCGTACCGCAGCAGATCGCTGAACAGGTGGTGGTAGCGGTACCACTCTCGCTTGGGGTCGAGGGCGACGACGAACAGGTTTTCGCGCTCGAGCCGCTCGAGGAGGGCCGCCGAGTCCTGTCTGTCTGTGACGGCGGCGCACAGCGGCGCGGATAGGCGGTCGAGGATCGACGTTTGAAGGAGGAACTCTCGGACCGCTTCGGGTTGGTGATCGAGGACCTCGAGCCCGAGATAGTCGACGATTTGGCGATCGTCGCCCGCGAAGGAGGCGATGAAGTCGCTCGGATCGTCGCGGTCGCGCAGCGACAGGCCCGCGAGCTGGAGTCCCGCGATCCATCCCTCGGTCCGATCCTGCAGAGTCACGACATCGTTGTGGTCAAGATCGAGCCCCAGCACCTCGTTGAGGAACGCCTCGGCCTCAGTCGCGTCGAAGCGCAGATCAACGGCGCGGATCTCCGCGAGCTGTGCTCTTGCACGGAGGCGACCGAGTGGGAGGGGAGGATCCGCGCGGGTCGCGATGGCCAGATGCATCGTGATCGGCAGCCTGTCGATCAACGCTTCGATCTGGCGATGGATGTGCCCGTTGTCGATGACGTGGTAGTCGTCCAGCGCCAGGACGATCGCTTGATCACGATCGCTCAGCTCGTTGATCAAGAATGGCAGCATGTGCTCGGCGATCGTCGTTCCGGGGCTGTGCAGTGCGGACTCGGCCTCGGTCCCCACGGCCGGATCGACGGTTCGCAGTGCCGCGATGATGCCGTCCCAGAAGCGGACAGGATCGTTGTCGGCGGCGTCCAGCGAAATCCACGCGAAGGGTCGCCGCTCGCGAGGATCGAGGTGCCACTCTGCGAGGAGGCTGGTCTTGCCCGAGCCCGCCGGGGCCGCCACCAGGGTCAGCCGGCGCTGGGCGCTATCTACAAGCTTTCCCACCAGCCCTGCGCGACGAACCGCATCCGACCGCCCAGGGGGAATGTGCAGCTTCGTACCGACAATGACGGGACGCGAGCCTGCGATTCGAACCGCCCGAGGCGCAGATGCTGAGGACACGAAGTGGTACTCCTTTGTTGGGCGCTGCGCCTTCCGCCTTGGGGCCCCTCGCCGTGGTCGAGTCTAACGGCGAGCCGGAGCAGCGCGGGAAAATCGCCAGGAACGATCGTACTGTGGATGGATCCTGCATCGCCGATCTGATCTGATTGGCACGTGGCTCCGAGATCGCGCCGCCTTTGAGCTCCATGCGAGCAACCCCGCGGTTGGGGCGAACCGCCTGCGCGTCGCTCACCGTCGCGATGTGCGCGATGGCGGCCGGGTGTGGTTCAGGCGGAAACGGCGAGCATCGCTCCGGCAAGTTGCCTGCTGCTCAGCCGAGCGCCGCCCGGGCGCAGATCGACCGATTCCGCGCGATGCCCACGTTCGTGGCGCCCGGGCCGGCGTTCGACGCCGTCTCACGGCTGCGCGGCAAGACGATCTTCGAGATCCCGATCACCAGCGAAGTGCCGTTCATCACCGCGGTCGAGGGGGGCATGCGGCAGGCCGCAGCTCGGGTCGGGGCTCACCTGGTCACGTATCCGAACCAGGGCAACCCCAGCGAGTGGGCGCAGGGAATCCGGACGGCGATCGCCGAGCACGCAGCCGCGATCACCCTCCTAGCGCAGGATCCGCGGCTGCTGGCGCCCCAGATCGCGGAGGCGATGAGGGCAGGGATCCCGGTCATCGTCGCGCGCACCACCGGCGAAGGCGAGTCCTGCCAGACCGACGCCGCCGGCCGCCCGTACGGGTCGGCGTGCGTGGCGGGCCCGTTCGAGCAGGCGGGGCGTCTGGAGGCCGATTGGGTGACCGCGTCCAGTGGCGGCCATGCCGACGTGCTCGTCGTGACCTCGAACGACGCCCGCTCGACGGTGCCGCTCACCCGTGGTCTGATGAATGAGTTCCGGATGCGGTGTCCGCGATGTGACCTGCGGTTCGTCGACGTGCCGATCCCGCGGTGGGCCACGCAGCTGCGCGGCGAGGTCCAGTCCGCGCTGGTCCGTGATCCGGAGTTGAACTACGTGATCCCGATCTACGACAGCATGTCGCAGTACGTTGTCCCCGCGATCGAGGCGCAGGGGGCCGCGAACCGGGTGAGGATCGCGACCTTCAACGGGACACCTTTCGTCCTCAAGCTACTCGAGGGCGGCGACGTCGTGCAGATGGACGCCGGCGAGGACTTGGCATGGGTCGGATGGGGGATGATGGACCAGACGTTCAGGGTCATCGCGGGCGTGCCTCCGGTTCGCAGCGAGCATACCGCCCTGCGCGTGTTCGATGACTCCGACGTCCGCCAGGCCGGGACGCCGCCGCGCTTCGACCAGGGTTACGGGAACCCGTACGTGGCCGGATACGAGCGGCTGTGGGGCGCGCGCCGCTAACGGAGCATCTGACGGCGGCGCCACCCGCCGTCGCAGCGCGCCGCATCTCGAAGCGGTTCGGCGGCGTGCAGGCGCTGGACGAAGTGAGCATCGTCGTGCAGCGCAGCGAGGTTCACGGTCTGCTCGGAGAGAATGGGTCGGGGAAGTCGACGCTCGTCAATGTCCTCGCCGGCTATCACGCGCCTCAGCCCGGCGGCGAGCTCGAGATCGACGGGCACGCGGTCGACCTGCCGCTGCGCCCCGGCCAGGCCGGTGAGCGAGGGCTGGCGTTCGTGCACCAGGACCTTGGGCTGATCCCGTCGCTGAGCGTGACGGAGAACATCCGGATCGCCGAGCTCGCGGCGGCCTCATCGCCATTCATCTCATGGCCGCGGGAGCGCCGCATGGCGCGGGCCGTGCTCGACCGGTTGGGGCTTGACGTCGACCCCGCGGCGATCGTCGCCGAGCTCCCGCTGGTGCAGCGAGCCGAGGTAGCGATCGCGCGCGCTGTCGGGCAGCTGACCGCGCGCAGGACGGGAGAGTCGGGTGGACTGCTCGTGCTCGACGAGGCGGCGGCCTACCTCCCACGCTCTGAGCGCCATCACCTGTTCGCACTCGTTCGCGAGGTCGCAGCGGCGGGGACTGCAGTCCTGGTCGTCAGCCACGATCTCGACGAGGCCTTGGCGATCACTGACCGGATCACGGTGCTTCGCGAGGGACGCGTTGCCGCGACCGTGGACGCGCGCGAGATTGACGCCGGCCGGTTGATCGAACTGATCGTCGGCGCCGCTCCGGGATCTACCGCGACACCCGCGACGCCGCCCCCGAGCGCTGGGGGGGCAGGGGCGAGGATTACGGGGCTGTCGGGTGGTGTCGTTCGCGATGCGTCTTTCGAGATCGGCGCCGGCGAGGTGGTCGGGCTGACCGGGCTCGTTGGCTCGGGCTTCGACGAGATTCCCTACCTCATATTCGGTGCGCTCCCGGCCCGGGGTGGACGGCTCGGGCTCGGCAGGTGGTACGACCTCGCTGACATGAACCCTGCGCGGGCGATCGCGGCGGGCATCGCGCTGGTGCCGGGAGACCGTGCGCGGGATGGGGGCGTCGCGTCGCTGTCCGTCGGCGCCAACCTCACCCTCCCCGTGCTTGGCCGCTACGCCAGCCGGCACGGACTGGACAGCCGAAAGATGGATCGAGATGCCGCCGAACTGCTGTTCCGACACGATGTGCGCCCCGCTGATCCGTCGGTCTTGCTCGGGGAGCTGAGCGGCGGCAACCAGCAGAAGGCGCTGCTCGCCAAGTGGATTGACTCCGGTCCGCGGCTGCTGCTCCTGGATGAGCCGACGCGAGGCGTCGACGTGGGTGCCCGCGCCCGGATCGCGGCCACGCTCGCCGCGCGCTCGCGCGATGGCGTCGCGACACTTTGCGCCAGCAGCGATTCCCACGAGCTCAGCCTGTTGTGCCACCGAGTGCTCGTGTTCGGCGAGGGCGCCGTCTGCAGCGAGCTCGCTGGTGTCGAGCTGACCCCAGCGCTGATCGCCGAGCGCAGTCAGGCCGCAGCGCGGCGCGCGCCGGAAAGCCTCTCATGACAACCGGGCAGCGCGTCGCACTCCCCGCGGCCTGGCTGGCTGTGATCGTGTTGTTCGGCGCGATCGAGCCGGACACGTTCCTCACCTCCGCGAATGCCCAGAACATCCTCGGCTCGCAAGCCGTCCTGGTCGTGGTCACGATGGGGCTGCTGATCCCACTCACCGCGGGCGACTATGACCTCTCGATCGCGTCGGTGCTGACGCTGTCCGCGATGATCGTCGCGCTGCTCAACGCCCAGCAGGGCTGGCCGGTTGGACTGGCGATCGTTGTCGCCGTTGCCGCCGGGGCTTTGGCTGGATTGATGAACGGCGCGCTTGTAGTCTTGCTCCGGGCCGATTCGCTCGTGATCACGCTCGGGTCAGGGACGCTGATCGCGGGCATCGTGCTTTGGATCAGCAACTCGGAGACGATCGGCGGCGTCTCGTCAGCGCTGGTTGACCCAGTGATCTCGTGGAAGCTGCTCGGCATCCCGCTCGCCTTCTTCTACGGACTCGTGGTGTGCGCAGCCGTCTGGTACCTGCTCGACTTCACGCCGAACGGCCGCCGCCTGCTGTTCGTCGGCCGCAGCCGCCGCGTCGCCCGGCTCGCGGGGGTCCGCGTCCGTCGCGCCCGCGTCGGTGCGTTCGTCGCCTCGGGGACGATCGCCGCCGTCGCCGGCGTCCTTTACGCAGGCACGACGGGTGGGGCCGACCCGTCATCGGGCGCGAGCTTTCTACTGCCGGCGTTCGCGGCGGCGTTCCTCGGCGCCACCAGCATCTTCCCCGGGCGGTTCAACCCGTGGGGCTCGATCGTCGCCGTGTACTTCCTCGTCACCGGCGTCACCGGCCTTCAGCTGCTCGGAGCCGCGAGCTTCGTGCAGCAGCTCTTCTACGGGGGCGGGCTGATCTTGGCAGTGGCAGTGGCGCGGCTGACGGGCAGCGGGATGCCCGGCGCGGGCGAGACCTGACTCGTGGCGGGTCCGTCAGCGGCGCGCACCGGGAGCTCAGATCGCGGCGTGCACGGGTAGCGCGGATCGTGGAAGTGCTTGGCGGTCGTCGGGCGGCGCGCCAGACTCAGGAACTGCCATGTGGTCGCCGCCGCTGCAGCGCCAAGAAGCGGACCGATGAAGTAGAGCCACAGATCGGCGAGGTCATTGAATGCGATCGCAGGGCCCTCGCTCGGAGCCGGGTTCAGGCTGGTCCCGGTCTAGGGGGAGTCCCGCCAGACCAGCACGGCGAGCAGTGGCACGAGCATCAGCGGCGTCCAGCGCGTGAGCCGTGCGTGCGAGACGAACAGCAGGATCATCGCCATCAGCAGCGCCGTCATTGCGGCCTCGAGCGCCAATGCGACGGGCATCGACACGCTCGGAGTGGGTGACACCGCCCCGTACGGATAGCGCCACGTGGGCCGACGACCAACGAAACAGATACCCCCCACGACGCCACCCGCGAGCTGCGCACCGATATAACCGACGAGATCCCGCAGGGGGACCATCCGCACGATCCAGAAGCCGAGCGTGACGGCGGGGTTGATGTGCGCGCCAGACAGCCGGCCGAGGGGCGAGACGGCGATCAAGGCCACGCAGACACCAACGAGCAGGCCCGTAATCGCAAGCCGCAACGACATCGGGATCCTCGCCAGCGGTGATCCTTCACCAAGAACGAGCGCGACAGCGAAGAGCGCGCAGAGGACCGACAGGGCCGTCCCGGCGCCTGGGCGCCCCAGGTCGCCAGCCGAACACGGACGGGGACAAAACCCGACACAATGGATCCTCCGATCAGCTGGCGCTCGGTCCCAGAGCTGCGACCCGGCCGTCCAGCGACCATATCCCGGGCCCGGTCCGCATCAGGAGCAGGCATATCGCGAGCTGGGCGGGCGCCAGCGTCAGGCTGACTATCTCCCCGTTCGCCAGGCCTGACACCACGATCGCGCCGAGCATGTCGCCGGCGAGCACCAGCGCCACCGGCCGGGTGAGGATTCCGGCGATCAGCAGCATCCCGCCGACCAGCTCGACGACGCCGATCACGACCACGAACAGCTCCGGCGCCGGCAGCCCGTACGTCTTGAACGAGGCCAGCTCGGCCCCGTGGTTGACGAACTTCCCCACGCCGAAGACGACGAACACGCCTCCAGCGGCGACACGCAGCGCGAGCAGCGTCGCCGACCGGCCCATGCCTCCGGGACTACGGAAGCTCGCGGCCATCAGCCGGAATGCCCGTTTGGCGAGCTCAGCATCTGGTACGCGATTCCGGTAGCCACCGCGTACACGGTGTGGTGAAAGGCGTCGATCGCGATCTCCTGCTTGGCCCAGAAGATCGCCGGCGGCGCGATGTCCAGCGCGGGGAGCGTCACCTGGGCGCTTCCCCATATGGCACCGCCGTGCGCGAGCATGGCCTTGCCCGGCGGGACGCCGGCGGCGTCGAGCAGGCCGCGCACGACTCCCCAGCCGGTGCCGTAGCCCCAATGGGAGAGGTCGTTGAAGCGCGCCTGCGCGATCCCGTCCTCGAAGGACGCGATGCCGAGCGCCTTGGCGGTGGCGCGCGCCGGGGCGGTGCTGGGCTGGCGCTTTCGCAGCCGCGCTTCCACCGTGCTCGAGACGGTCATTGCCGCGGTCCCTGCGAACCCGGCGACGAGTCCCTTGCCGATGCTGCTGGCGATCTTCTCTGCGGTCTTCATGAGTGAGCCTCCACTGGCCTGGCGTTGCCTTCGGGTGCGCTCGCAGCTACCGCTGTCGCGTCCAGCCGTTCGAGCAGGTGGTCGCCGACACGCAGCGCGTTGGCCATCGCGGTCAGCGCCGGATTCACCGCGCTGCTCGAGGGGAAGAAGCTCGTGTCGACGACGTACAGGTTGTCGAGGTCGTGCGCGCGGCAATTCACGTCGAGCGCCGAGCTGGTCGGATCGGTGCCGAACCTCACCGTTCCGCACTGATGCGCGTTGCCCGCCAGCGGGATCCGCTGGTCGAGGATCGACCAGCTGGGGACCGCGGTCTCGTGGCAACCGAGCGGCCCCATCAGCGCCTTGAGCTTGCCCAGCAGCCGCTTGTGGGACTCGAGGTTGTGGTAGGTCTTGGCCACGCGGATCTGGCCGGCGCGGTCGACCGTGACGCGGTTGGAGGGGTGGGGCAGGTCCTCGGTCGTCAACCAGAAGTCGATCGCGTGCTTGGCGATGTAGTCGAGCGCCAGGTTGGGGGCGAACCAGGGGGCCCCGGCGCGCAGGATGTCCTTGTCTGACTTGGCGAGCATCTGTATGTGACCGAGCGGGAGGTCGGAGTCCGCGGCTCCCCAGTAGTAGTCGTTGATGCCGAGCGTCTTCTGGAACTTGGTCGTGTTCGGCGTCTGCGAAATCGCGATCACGCCGGAGTTGATGTGCGCCATGTAGTGGCGCCCCACGACGTCCGAGGAGTTGGCCAGCCCGTTGGGGTGCTCGTCGCTGGCGGACTTCAACAGCAGTGCCGCCGAGTTGGTGGCCCCGCAGGAGACGACGACGATGTCGGCGCTGAATACCTCTTGTGCGCCGCGGCGATCGACGATCACGCGCTTGACGCTGTTGCCGGACGAGTCGGTCTGAAGCCGCTGCACCCGCGCGTGCGTTAGCAGCTTGACGTTGTCGTGCTTCAGCGCCGGACGCACACAGCAGACGTGGGCGTCGGCCTTCCCGTCGGTCAGACACGGGAAGCCGTCAAAGCGGTCGCAGCGGATGCACCGCCCGGCTTCGGGATCGGACTCGTTGAGGTCGATCCCCACCGGCAGGTGGAAGGGCTGATGTCCGGCGCGCTCGAAGTCGTCCGCGAGCTGCTGGATCCGCGGCTCGTGGGAGACGGCCGGGTACGGGAACGGACCGGAGCGGTATGGCTCGGTCGGATCCTCGCCGGCGTGGCCATGCACCAGGTAGAGCTTCTCTGCCTCGGTGTAGTAGGGCTCGAGGTCCTCGTAGGAGATCGGCCAGGCGGGTGACGTGCCGCCGTAATGCTGGATTTCGCCGAAGTCGCGCTCGCGGAGACGAAACAGGATCGCGCCGTAGAACTTGGTGTTGCCGCCGACGAAGTACTGCTGGTGGGGTTTGTACGGCGTCCCGCCCTTGTCGAGCCAGCGCTCGTCGTCGAGATAGCGCTCCTTGCGGAAGATCTCGCGGCTGTCCCAGTTCTCCGGCTCGCGCGGCAGGTAGCCACCGCGTTCGAGCAGCAGGATCTTCTTGCCGCTTGGTGCCAGCTTGTGCGCGAGCGTGCCGCCCCCCGCGCCGGTCCCGATGATGATCACGTCATAATGCTCCATGAGGTCCACCTTCCTCAGACGAGGGCGATTGGCGAGGTCCACGCCCCGGTTGCGCCCCGGAGCTTCGGATGGGTAAGGATCAGCGCGAACCGCCGCACTCGGTCCGCGGCCAGCTGCTCGAGATCGAGGTTCTCGACCACGAAGATCCCGTGGTCGATGTTGAGGATCTGGGGGACCCGGAAGGGCCGCTGCGGATCCTCGGGCGGGACCGGCCCGTAGCTCCAGGTGTCACAGCCGGTCAGTGCGACGCGGCGCTCGGCCAGCCACTCCGCCAGCTCGCATCCCGGCCCCGGCTCGCCCGAGAGGTAGACGTCCGGGTCGTTCCAATGGCGGGCCCAGCCAGTGTGAAACAGCACGGCGTCACCGGGCTTGGGGTCGATCGCCTGGCACGCGGCCGGGGTGATCACGTCGCCCGGGTGCAGGCCCGCAGCATCGACCAGCCAGCCTCTGGTGACGATCTGCGGCACGGTCTCGACGCCCAGCTTCCTCACCCCGGCGGTGCCGGCGAGATCGGAGACGCTGAACCCTCCGTACCCGCGGTCTTCCATCTGCAGGTGCGAGAGCGCGTCCAGATGGGTCCCGAGCTGCATCGTTCCCGACACCAGCTCGGTGATCCAGTTCACCCGGTTCTCGCCGACGCCGCCGTCGGAGTTGGCGTGATGCGCCGTGGTCACCAGAGTCTGCTTGAAGTAGCGCCCGGGGAACACCGGGACCTTCTCGTCGAGCACATGCCCCAGGTCGTACATCCGGCCGTGCTGGACCTCCGCGAGGGCGGAGGCCCGTTTGGCGTCGTCGATCAGGGCGAGCATTCCGAGCTCGCTTGCGGCGGTGGCGGTCATTCCGAGGACCAGGGCTCGCGGAAGCTCGGGAACAGCGTCAGGCCGCCGTCGACGAAGATCGTCTGGCCGGTGATGTACCCGGCGTGTTCGCTGGCGAGGAAGCACGCGACAGCGCCCATCTCCTCCGCCGTCCCCGCGCGGGCCATCGGGATGTGACTCTCCACCATCTCGCGCTTGATCGGGTCATCGATCCACGCCCGGTTGATCGGCGTCACGGTCGCGCCGGGGCCGATCCCGTTGACGCGAATGCCGCGGCCCGCGTACTCCAGCGCGAGCGTGCGCGTCAGGTTCTGCATCCCGCCCTTACTGACCGAGTAGCCCAGGTAGTCGGGCTTCGGGATCAGCTGATGCACGCTCGAGACGTTGACGATCACGCCCGGCTTGTTCTCGGCCAGGAAGTGTCGGATCGCCTCGCGAGCGCACAGGAAGGCGCCCCGGAGGTTGACCGCGAGCACCTTCTCGAAATCCTCGCTGGAGAGCTCATCGCTGTGGCGCGAGATCTGGATGCCGGCGTTGTTGACGAGCACGTCGAGGCCATCGAGTTCCTCGACGGTCTTGCCGACCATCCCCACGACGTCCGCTTCGCGCGAGACGTCGCCCTGGACAAGCGAATCGCGCACGCCGGTCTGTTGGACCTTGTTCACGCACGCGTGAACCTGATCCGCCGTGTCCGCCGCCTCGCCGGGCTGGTGCAGGTAATTGATCGCGACGTTCGCCCCGTACTCCGCGAACTTGACCGCGATCGCCTGACCGATCCCGGACGTGCCGCCCGTGACCAAAACGCCCTTGCCCTTGAGCCCGGGCATAGCCTCCGCCCGGCGGGTATCCGTGGTGGTTGCTGACATGAGTCCTCCTGAACGTCGTCGGTGTCAGGCGTTGGTAGCCCGAACCGCCCCGCCGTTACACGACGCCGTTCGTCAATGAATCGCATCGCCGCTCGGAGCCACCACGTACCACGTGCCGCCGAACTCCAGGACCGCTTGGCACAAGACCTGGCCGGGGCGCCGGTCGCCAACGTAGTAATAGAGCGGGTGACCCGCATAGGTGACCTGAAGCCTGCCGTCTCGCCGCCGGACGCTGCCAACCGACCTCGCATGTGTTCCACGGGCCGCGTCGGACGGCCGCTTCGCAACCTCATACGGAGGCCAGGCACTGGCACACGCGCCGTAACACGTGCTGACTGGGCCACCGTCGTGGGTGAAGAGGTAGAGAGCGAAACCGCGCCGATCCACCAGAGCGGGCCCGTAGGCCGTGCGCGCAACGCGCACCGCCTCGACCGTGCGGGCTCGGTGACGCACCGGGTCCGCAGCTCGCTGATGCACCCGCGACGCAGCCCGTGTTGACACGTCAACGGTGCTCGTCGAAGCGGACCTCGTCTCGGGCCTGGTCGAATCCAGCGCCGAGCCGCAGGCGGCGATCCCGACCGTCAGCGTGACCGCGGCTGCTGCGAGGAGGGCGGATCGCACGACGGGCACTGCTAGCTAGCCGTCGCCGTAGCGCTCCTCGCGCCATGGGTCGCCGCGACGGTGATATCCGTGCGTCTCCCAGAATCCCAGACGCTCGTCTTCGATCAGGATCAGCTCGCGCACCCACTTGGCGCTCTTCCAGAAGTAGAGGTGCGGGACGAGCAGTCGCGCGGGGCCGCCGTGCTCAGCAGTCAGCGGCTGGTCATCGTAGGCGTACGCGATCCATGCTCTGCCGCCGATCACGTCCCCGAGTGGAAGGCTCGTGTCATAGCCGCCGTCGCATACGGCGCGCAGGTGGCACGCGCTCGTGTCGATCCCCTCCAGCAGGACGTCGAGCGACACGCCTTCCCAGACGGTGCCGAGCTTTGACCACGACGTGACGCAGTGGATGTCGGTCTCGAACCGCTGCGATGGAAGCGCCTGGAACTCATCCCAAGTCCATAGCCGCGGCATGTCGACAGCTCCGTCAATCCGCAGCGTCCAGTCGCCGGGCGGCGGACGCGGGGTCGGGCCCACGGTCAGCACGGGAAAGTCCTTGACGAGGTGCTGGCCGGGCGGCAGCCGCACGGCCAGTTCCGGGTCAAGTGGACGCCGACGTCCGAACCCCCTGTTGATCAGCGCCATGATGCGCGCCTCATGCCGGCGTGGGCGTGCCGCCGACGCGACACAGCGCGCGGTCATCCGCGGTGATCACCGGCATCACGGGGGCGGGGATCTCTTCAGGCTCAGCAGTCCCCGGCTGTGCGCGACGCAGCAGGACCAGTCCGAGCGCCGGCGAGATCACGACCGACAGCAGTCCAGCGGCGACCAGCGCGGCGGCGCTCGCCCGAGTCACAACCCCGAGGGACAGGCCGATCTGCGTCGCGGCGACAATGAACGGCAGCGACGTGGCCTGCAGCACGCCCGCGATGACAGATCGCGAGCGGCCGAGCAGCCGCACGTAGACGAACGCTGGGAGACCTCGCGCCAAGTAGATCGCGAGCAGGAACAGCGGGACGCGCGCGACCGTGGACGGGCTCGAGAACAGCGCATTCAGATCGAAGCGCAGACCGCTCGTGACGAAGAAGACCGGAATGAACACGCCGAAGCCGACCGCTTCGAGCTTGAGGCGGAACTGGGGGTGGGTCATGGCCTCATCGCGGTCGATCAGCGACAGAAGCGCACCAGCGGCGAACGCGCCCAGGATCGTCTCCAGTCCGACACTGTCGGCCAGGGCCGTGAACCCGATCAGCAACACGAACGCCGCGCGCACTCGAATTTGCGCCGTCGTATCCTGGAGGCGCCGCAGCACGCCCGCAAGACTCATCGAGTGCTCGACACCGGCGATCGCCAGGCCGACCAGCGCCACCACGAGCCCGAACACACCGAGCAGGATCAGCGTCCCGGTCGTGCTCGTCGACCCCTTGCCGGAGAAGAACACCGACAGCAGGATGATCGCGCCGAAGTCCGCGATCGACGCGGCCGCGATCACCAGCTGACCGAAGTCCGAGCTGATATTGCCCGAGTCCTTCAGCACCGGCACGATCACACCCAGCGACGTGGCCACCAGCACGATCGCGACGAACAGCGGCGACTTCACGAAGCCCCCCGCCTGCAGACCAAGGCCAAGCACGATCGCGATCGCGAACGACGCCAGGAACCCAAGCGCGGTGAGCTTGAGAATCCTGCCGCGCAGACGCTCGATGTCGATCTCGAGGCCGGAGAGAAACAGTAGGAAAGCGAGCCCCACCAGCGCCAGGATCGACACCGGGAAATCGGGCTTAACCCAGCCAAGCCCCGAGGGGCCGATCACGATGCCGAGGACGATCTCGAGCACGATTGCCGGAAAACGAAACCGTGGGAAGAAACCAAGAGCCAAGGGAGCCAGCAGAGCGACGAACACAACGATCAGCAGATTGGTGAAATGGACTTCGACCATGATCGGTAGTAGGGCTCAGTCGCTCGGCGTTACACGCGAGAGCGCTCATAAGCCCAAGGGGACGCATCCGTGGGCGCCGGACGATGCCGGCGGTCGTTCGGCAGACGTTCGTCCGGTCGGAGCGGCAGTTGACCGACGAGCCGAAGGCACCACAACGCTAGTGGCGGCAACCCTCAGCGAACGGACTCTGCCGCCGGGATTCGAACGGCTATTGGGTGGGGGAGCCGTTGGGTTGCGCGGCGGCGATCGCGAGCGACCGAACGATCGGTGGTGCCTGGCAGATCGCGTCGCGCTCGAGCGCGGTGATCTTGAAGCCGGCCGCGGTGATGTCTCGACGGTCGCGCGGTTGCAGTTGCAACCGTGGCGGCGGTGCGCCCTCCGCGTGGCGGGCTTGTCTGCTCCCGGTTAGCTAGCGCGTTTCGCCGGGCGGATGTTAGCGTTGAGATGGAACGCGTTGTGGGGGTCGTACTGCGCCTTGATCTCGGCGAGACGCTCGTACTGGTGCGTTCCGTAGGCCGCACGCACGCGGTCTTCGTCGGGCTCGGTCATGAAGTTCACGTAGCTGCCGACACCGACGGCACGGGGTGATAACGCTGACCAGAACGTCCGCACCGATTCTCGCTCGATCTCGTAGGGCTCTGGTGTCGGGGCGGCCGCTGCGATGTTCACGATGCAGGTGTGCGACCGGCTCCCGCCGAACGCGGTGTCATCCTCGCCCGCCCGGCCATAGGCGCCACCTAGAACGAAAATCGGCAAGAAGGACAGCGGGAATGTCTTCTTGGGCTGCTGTTCGAGGATCACCTCGATCGCGGCGTCGCTGAGCTCATCGAGGTAGACAGCCTTCTCATAGGCCAGGATGCCGCACGGCGCCGACTCATTGAACATCTGCTGAAGGGCCGTATAGGGCATCGGTGTCACGAACTCGACCAGCGGCGGAATTGCCTGACGCACCGACTCGATCAACCCGGCGTGGGTGTCGACGTCGCCGAAACCAACGATGATGAATGCGTAGACGGGGGCAAGGTGATGCTCCTCGGGGACGAACGGCGCCGGCGGAGCGCTCAGACCGGCCAGGAACACCCCGCATTCGTCGGGCAGCTGCTCGACGTACTCGCGGGCGAAGCGGAACGCGTCACCGCCCTGCTCGGGCGCGTACAGAAACATCCCAGATGGACCAGCGGACCGACCGGCGTGAGTCCGAACTCGAACGAGGTCACTACCCCGAAATTGCCGCCGCCGCGTAGCGCCCAGAAAAGGTCCGAGTTTTCGCCGCTCGTCGCGCGCAGCACGCGGCCATCAGCGGTCACGACCTCGGCGGCGAGCAGGTTATCGGCGGCAAGTCCAGCTAGACGGCTAAGCCACCCAAAGCCGCCGCCGAGCGCCAGCCCGGCCACGCCGGTAGTCCTGATGAAACCGCCCGGGACTGCCAGTCCATGCTCTTGGGTCGCCGCGTCAAGCTCACCCCACCTGGTACCTCCGCCGCACGTCACGCGGCGGCCCGGAGCGTCGACGACCACCGACTTCATCGGCGTGAGGTCGACCGCTAAACGTTGCCGTCTCGGATGTATGCACGCGCGACCGGTCCACGTGACCTATGGCGGCTCCCGCCCGGCAAGACTACGCCCCTCGCGGGACCGAAGGAAAGTAGTCCTGTGAAGATTGACTTCCAACACTGGCGTACACCCCCCGAACGTCGAGGGCAGCTGCCTTCCCCGAGCACCCACGCGATTGTCCGATATTGCTCCCCGACAACGACGGCGCCTTGCCGGCGAGGTGCGGCTCTCCCGGCATCGCAGAGAGGCCGCCGACCGAGCTCGTGCCGGCTCGACACTCCACAGCGAACTGCAACCGGTTAGCTGCGCACTCGGGCCGCAGGGGTCTTTCGACCGACGAACCCCGCATTTGCGGGGCTTTTATCGGGGCGCCCGGATTTGAACCGGGGACCTCACCGACCCGAGTTACGGGCAAAATCGGCGGGTGCAGCAGGAAGTCCCTGCAAAGTCTTAGATTCGGCCTTCGGGGCGGACGCTGCAAGATTCGCGGATTTTGCGGTCGATTTCAGGGGTTTAGGCAGGGAGACCGGATTACTGCCCAAACTTAGCGGGGTGCGCCAGCAGGTGTACCCCGCCTCAGGTAACGACCATCGCCGCGGTCAGCGACGGTGGACTTAGGCACGACTTCGCCGACGATCGCTCCCACCGACGGGACGCCTTGGCGGAACAAGTCCTTGCGACGGTGCGGCCGCACGGAGACCTGGTCGTTCGGTGTCGAAGCAGTTGGCTTGCGCCGGGAGGCGGTCATGGGCTGTCGTGTTGGTTCCCGAGCGGACCGGTCGCGGGGTGACGGCGTGCCGTTCGCGCGCGGCGTGGGGTGACGCCTCGCGCCGGGTGGCGTGTTCAGGAGGCTATTTCGCGGCAAGCACGTCGGCGGCGAGGATCTCCGGCGGGGCGGCGAGGAGCTCGTCGGCGTTGGCCGTGAGCGCCGCTGCGATCTCGCCGTTGATGTGCGCCTGGCGCGCTTCCTCGCTGCCGAAGGTGTCGAAGATCCAGAACGTGGTCGGTGATGTCCGGGCCGCGTACCAGTCGATGGTGCCTTGCTCGGCCTCGGCGAGCGGTAGTGCGCCGGTCAGCAGCGCTGCGACGTCCTCGGTCTTGTCGGGCTTTGCCTCAATCCGGGCCACGAATGCGTAGGGCGTGCTCATGATCTATCTCCTTGGTTCGTGTGAGGGTTGGCGAGTCTGCTGTGGGCCGGCGCCTGGGTCGGTCCCTTGGCCGGCGGGTCAGTCGGTGGAGTTGAAGAAGTGGGTCTTTGGCCGCTCTAGTTGTTGGCCGTCGAGGAACAAGTCGACCTTCTCGTTGTAGAACGCGACCAGGCCGGCGATCGGCAGCAGTTGGCGAGTCGGAAAGTCATATGCCCACCCAAGGTCTGGGTGAACCGTCTCGCCGACCCGGATCGACCAGTAGCCGCTTGTCATCCCCTTGTATGGGCACGCGGTGACGGTCTCGGTGGGTGTCAGGTAATCGAAGTTGATCTCGGTACGGTCGAGGTAGTAGCGAGTCGGCAGTCCAGTCTCGAAGACCATCACCGGCGAGGGCGAGTCGGCGAGTACGACGCCGTCGAGCTCGACTCGCACCGGGCGGGTCGAGCGCACCGCGTCGACGCGGACGTACGGGCTGCGGGGATGGACGAACACCTGCTCGTCCTCCTCGAACCAGGCGTCGAGCGCGTCCCAGTCGAAGCGCACGGTCCCGCTGAGCCCGTCGGTCGGTGATTCGGTGTGTAACTTGGCGGCGCGGGCCCGCTCGACGTCGTGGACCCGCAGCCCGTACAGCTCGACGGGTCCCCGTCTGGTCGCCTGGGTGTTCCCTTCCGCGACGAGCAGATCCTGACGTACGTCTTCCAGCGGTATGTAGTACTGCGGGTAGTAGGGCCACTCCCAGACATACCTCGCCCGTGTGGTATCGAAGATCGTCTCGTCGGCAAGGACGGCGCGGACCCTGCGGGGAGCTGGCTCAACGTGGTTGACGGGGACGATTGGTGACGGGTAGTCGTTCATTTGTTGCTCCTTGAGCTTCGTAGTGGTCCAGCTGCCAAGCGCGATGCGGGTTCGACATCAGACCGCGACACGGCCGCCGTCGACGGGGATGATCGCTCCATTCACGTAGCTGGCGCCTTGTTTGAGGCGAGGAAGACGATCGCCTCGGCGATCTCGTCGGGGTCGGCGGCGCGGCCAAGCGGAATGGTCGAGACGATGGCGCCGAACCCGTCGCCCATCGCGGCCGTACCGGGAGTGCTGGTCGGACCGGGCGAGACGGCGTTGACGCGCACGCCCTTTGGGCCGTACTCGGCCGCCCACGCCTTGGTCAGCAGCGCCACCGCAGCCTTCGAGGCGCCGTAGGCCGAGAGCCCCGCCATCCCGAACTCGGCGACCATCGTCGTGACGTTGATGATCGCGCCGCCGCCGCGCGCGGCCATCTTCGGCGCGATCGCCGCCGTCAGCAGAAACGGCGCCTTGACGTTGACGGCGAAGGTCTCGTCAAACGTCGCCTCGGAAAGCTCGTGGGTCGCGCCACCTGGAAAGACGCCGGCGTTGTTGACGAGGATGTCCACATCGGCGGCGCGCTCGGCGAGCCGCCGCACATCGTCGGGCGACTCGAGGTCGGCGCGGACGAACTCCGCCTCGCCACCGCCTGCCCTGATCGCCGCGACCACCTCTGCGCCACGCGCCTCGCTCCGGCCGCTGATCAGGACACGCGCTCCTTCGCGCGCGAGCGCTTCCGCCGTCGCCCGACCGATACCCGAGGTGCCGCCGGTAACCAGCGCTCGCTGTCCGCTCAATTCGTGCGTGGATTCCTTTCAAGCCAGTGTCGTTCGCTCATGTTCTTCCTCCTATAGTGGACTTTGCAGTCCACTCTAGGCGGAATATGATTGGACTGTCAAGTCCAATTCCGTTACCATTCGGTCTATGGCGAACGCCAATGCGCCGGCAACGGCGAAGGGACGTGCGATGCGCGAGCGGATCGTGCAAGCCGCAGCCGAGCTCATCGCCGAGAAGGGCGCGGCCGGCATGAGCCTCGACGACGTCCGGGCACGCACAGGCGCCAGCCGCAGTCAGCTCTATCACTACTTCGAAGACCGTGACGACCTCGTCCGCGCCGTCATCGACGTCACGACCGACGTCGTCCTCAACGACCAGGGCGAGCTCCTTCACGACCTTGACTCGTGGGCTGGTATCGACCGCTGGTTCGACGCACTCGTCCAGTACCTCAAATCGATCGGCGAGGCGCGCGGCGGTTGCCCGATCGGCGTCGCTCGTCGGTCAACTCGCGGAGCGCGACCGCAGAGCCCGGGCGGCGATCGCGGCTGGCCTCGACCGATGGGAAGCGCACTTGCGCGAAGGCCTCGACGCGCATGAGAAGCCCGTGGCAAGCTGCGCAACGGACGCCGACCCCGCCGCGCTCGCCACCGCGACGATGGCCGCGCTCCAGGGCGGCCTCCTGCTGACCCAGGTACGACGAGACCCGCATCAGCTGCGCATCGCTTTGGACGCCGCGCGCACCGTCCTGCGCAGCGCCGCATCCTGAGCGCGCTGGTTCCCTGCGACCAGCAGAAGGCAGCCACCGTGCGGGGTGTCGCGAGGTCTGCCGAGCCGCCGAACGCGTGCCGCACCACTCGGTCAGCTCAAGGTAGTCGCAAGCCCCGGAGACGCGCGCCAAGAATGGACTTGATAGTCCAAGGGCGCTGTGCTTCCCTTCTATTGGACTGAGTAGTCCAAGATCAGAGACGAGCGGAACTAACGCGACACCGTCGCGGATCTGCTTGCCCACAGCGACCAGAGGAGGCCGCACCATGTCTACTACCGCCCCGATTTCGACCCACGTCGTCCGCCCGCGCCAGCCCGCCCCCGACCTCACCGTCCCGCTTCTCCGCGGAGGCACCTACCGTCTCGACGATGAGAAGGCGGAGCTGTTCACGATGGTCGTATTCTTCCGCGGCCTTCACTGCCCGGTCTGCCGGGCTCAGCTGACTGAACTTGATCGCCGCCTCGATGAGCTCGACAAGCGCGGCATAAACGTCATCGCCGTCAGCGGAGAGACGTACGAGCGCACCACCAGGCTCGCGCGAGAGTGGAAACTCGAACGCCTCCCCCTCGCATACGGCCTCACCGAAGAGCAGATGCGTGCTTGGGGCCTATTCATCTCCCACGGAATCAAAGACGACGAGCCAACGCTGTTCAACGAACCCGGGCTATTCCTCATTTCACCCGACCACACCGTCTACTACGAATCGATGCTCTCGATGCCCGTCGGACCCCCGCGACTGAGCGACCTGCTCGATGGCATCGACTACTGGACCGCTACCGACTACCCGGCCCGTGGCGAGTCCTAGCCAAACACCCGCGCGCGTAGTCACGGGCGGGTCGAGTCAACGGCGCCGTTGCCTCGGTCAGCGGCGCTGGCGCCGCCGAGCAGTCTCGATAACTGCGCCTGAGCTCGTGGCCACGACGGTCACGATCACGACGGCGGCCGAGGCACACGAGGTGCGTCCGCGAGCCGAAATTGCTATCGGGCAGGCCGAGCACTACAGCGAGCAAGACCGCGACTCCATCAGCGGTTGCCGTCCGGGACCAGCGGCCGGTGAGCAGTCCGCAGCATGGCCCCACGATCAGCGCACCGACCAGGATCACATGCCCGCCAGGGCCGCGTGGGCCGCGGCGATGCGCGAGCTGAGGATGACGGCTAGGTAGAAGACCCGGTTGACCGACCAGCCAGAAACGAGCGACCAATCGTCGGTGCTAGGGAGCCCGCCGCCGCGCTGCCGTTCGTGGTTGCCGGCCGCTCGCGATGCCAGTGTTGGATCAGGAGGAATCTCGCGATCGACTCGCCTCAGGCTCGATCGTGCGATGCGCTCCTGCTCTCGGCTCGGGCCGGGCCGTCGGCTGGCGGCCGGGGCGGCGGAGCAGCCTTGCCCCGAGTCCCACCCCCACCACGACCGGCAGTGCGGTGCCCAGCAGCATGCCGACCGTGGACGAGTACGCGCTCGTCAGAATCAGGCCGACGAACGCGAGATACGCGCACACGATCAGAACGCCCTCGCCGCGACGCAGGCCGCCACCCACATACGCGCAGCCCAGCGCAAATGCCGTCAAACCGAAGTACCACACGACCACGAGCGTCGCCGCTGTCGACGACGCGCCGAGGCCTACGATCGCGCCGGGGAGCAGCAATCCTAAGGCGACGTTGAGCGCGTTGCTGTTCATCGCCGTGCTGAGCGTCGCGGCTCCCCTTCCGCGGCGGGCGAGATACACGGCCGCGACCGCATTCGGCAAGCTCGTCACCACGGCGAGGACCAGCGCGCCGACGACGATCTCCGGGACCGCATGCCGGGTGCCGAGCGTGGAGGCGGCCTGCTCCATCGCGATGCTCGCGCCGACCACGACGACCACCGCCCCCACGGCGAGGACCGCGTCCCGCGCGCGGCCCCGGCGAGGATGGATCGCAGCCACGAGCTCAAGCTCCTCCTCCTCAATCGCAGCCGTCAGCCACCGTGCCCAAGCCGCCGGAAGCCCGAGTCGCCGCAGCCGATCGTGTTTGACCCCGAGGATCAGCAAGTACGGCACCAGCACCACCAGCACGACCGCCAGCCCCGCCGCGGCCGACAATGCCCCCACCACCACCGCGACGGCCGTCGCGGCGATCGACAACGCCACGACGCCCTCGAACACGACCACGCGGCGGTGCAGCGCGATCTCCCCGGCGAGCACGGCCGCGAGCCCGAGCAACGCGGCCAGGTTGAAAACATTCGACCCGATCACCACCCCAGCCCCGATCCGTGCCTGATGGCCAACGAGCGCCGTCACCGCCGCCGTGATCTCCGGGGCGTCTGCCGCCAGCGCCGCCATCATCCCCAATAACGCCTCGGTGACCCCCAACCGCGCCCCAATTCGCTCCAACCGCGACACGAGCACCCAGCTCGTGCCAAGACTTACCAGCGCCGCCGCCACGAAGGCAAGCACCAGCAGCGGATCGGACACGACCGTCAGGCTCCCGCCGGGTCAGACCGCGGCGCCGCGGGCGAACGACGAGTGCAGTGCCGTATGTCGTGTGTGTGGGTCACCTTGGTCTCCCCCCGAAGGGCACGCCGACCGGCTTCTCGGCACTCCGTCACCAAGTCTATGGCCAAGGCGATGCTCAGAGCCTGGCCTCACGCGCGAGCGGGTCAGGGCTCGGCGTCAGCGCTGACGGCAGCGGTTGTTGGCCGGTGGCGGTCGCGTTTCTGGTTCGTGGGTGCGAGGACTATCAGCCGCTCGTTGGGTTCGAGCGTGAGGTCTGGCCGAGCGGCGTGGATCTCGCGGCCGGCGGTTACGGCCGCGACGATCACACCGGGCGGCCATTTGATGTCGGCGATGCGTCGTCCGCGTGCGGGCGAGTCAGGGGTGATCCTGAGCTCGAGCATCTCGTAGCCGCGCATTGGCGAGCTGGGCAAGTGGATCGCGGCCTGCGGGTCGGTGACGGCTAATTCGGCCGCGGCGGCGCCCTCCTCGATCTCCGCTTCCGAGGAGCTCAGCCTGGTGGCCAGCGCCCGCAGCACATCGGCGCGGGTCAGCCATCCGTGCAGCTGTCCGTCGCGGGTGAGCACGGGTAGCCCGTCGCGTCCGTAGAGGACGAGTTGGCGCCGTGCGTCCTCGAGGTCCTCTTCTGCGAACAGCACCTGTGGCGGGCGGCGGAGGGTCACGGGACCGACGAGCCGCTCCCAGTCTGGCTCATCCACGGGCCGGCGGTGTGCGGCGTCGGTCATGCTCGGCTGTCCGTTCTGGTGATCGAGCGGCTGCATGACCTGTTCCACGGTGAGGGCTTGCAACGCGCTAAGAGCCTTGGGGCGTTCGATGTCGATTCCGCGTCTCAGCAGCTTGGTCGTGTAGATGCTGCCGTAGGTGATGCGCTTGGCCAGCTGGGCGGCGACCCCGCAGGCCAGCATGATCGGCAGGATCAGCGTGAAGTTTCCGGTCATCTCGGCCACGCTCGCGATCGCTGCCAGCGGCGCCTGCGCGGCGGCAGCGAACACGCCGCCCATCGCGACCACGCCGTACAGGGCCGGCGGGCCGACGGCGGCGCCGAACACATCGTGCACGATGACTCCGAAGGCCATTCCGGCGGCGGCGCCGATGAACAACGAGGGTGCAAATACTCCTCCGGACCCGCCGATCCACAGCGTCAGACTGGCGGCGAGGATCTTGCCGAGCATCAGGATGACCACGAACCACAGGACGTAGTGGTTGCCGAGCACTCGGTCCATCACCGGGTAGCCGACGCCGTACATCTGTGGCAGTGCCAGCAGCACCAGCCCGAGCAACGGTGCCCCCGCGACCGGGCGCAGCCACTCCGGCCGGGCTCGCCAGACGCGGTCGGCCGCGTCCTCGCCCTTGTAGAGAGTCTTTTGAAACGCGACGCCGATCAGCGCGGCCGCGATCCCGAGCAGCACGATCAGGAGGTAAGTGAAGTCGTTGGTGACGCTCAGGTCGTGGGGGACAAAGGCGAAGAACGGCGCCCCGCCGAAAAACGCGCGGCTGAGCACATCAGCGGTGACGGCGGACACGATCGTGGCCGCCAGCGCGTCCAGCGAGAACTCCTTGAGCACGATTTCAAAGCCGAAGAACACGCCCGTCAGCGGCGCGTTGAAGGTCGCCGCGATCCCCCCGGCCGCGCCACAAGCGACGATCACCCGCAGCCGTCCCTCGCTCATCCGAACCAGCTGACCAAGCGTGGAGGCCAGCGCCGAACCGATCTGCACGATCGGCCCCTCGCGACCCACCGACCCGCCGCCGCCGATGCATAGCGCCGATGCCAGCGCCTTGACGACGGTCACCGGTGGCCGGATGCGTCCGCCGTTCTCCGCTACTGCGACCATCACCTCCGGCACGCCGTGTCCCCGGGCCTCGCGAGCGAACCGATAGATCAGCGGGCCATAGAGCACCGCGGCGATCACGGGGACGATCAGCACGAACCCCACGCCGAGGAACGGGACGTGCGTACTGGCGGCATGCCCCTGCTGGCCGAACGTCTCGTGGCCTGTGAACAGCCAGGTGATGAAGAAGATCAGCTCCCGAAACGCGGCCGCGGCGAACCCCGCCCCCAACCCGACCACCAACGCCATCACGACCAACCCCAACTTCGAGGCCGCCAGCCAATCGGACAGCGCTCGGAGCGCTCGCCGGTGATGGCCGGCGACGCCCGCCGCTCTCGAGCGTCGGCTCGGGCTCATCGGGTGCGCCGAGCGATCACCGCGACCGGGGATCGCGCATCCCGCCCAGCAGCGAGTCGAGCCCGAATTGGAACGCGGCCTCGGCGTCGAGCTCGACCAGTTCGCTTGCTCGACCAGCGAGGATCTCGAACTCGTTGCCAGGAAGTGCTTTGAGCCGTGCGCGCCCCGCCGGCCGCGCAGCGTCCACGGTGAAACCGGTTGCCTCGGCCAGCGCGTAGCCGCGGGCGTAGCTGACCGTCACTCGGTAGATCGCAAGCGCCTCGCTCGGACTGAACCCGCGCCCCACGAGCACGCCCAGGAGCCGCTCGACAGGCCGCAACGACGCCGGGGTGTCGAGCGGCTGGAGGCCCACCAGCTGAAACGTCGATGGATGCGCAACCGCCACGTCACGCAACGCGGTCGCAAACCGCCGGCACGCCCCGCGCCAGTCGTCTGTCAACGGGAGCTCGTGAAGCGGCTCCAATAGCCGATCTCCGATCGCTGTGAGCAGCTCCTCGCGACCGTCGAAGTGGTGGTAAAGCGCCATCCCTTCAACGCCCAGCCGAGTTCCGAGGCGGCGCATGCTGAGCGCCCCGGGCCCGTCCTGCTCGATCAGGGACACGGCGGCGTCGAGGATCGCAGCCCGGTTCAACGGACCCTGATGGCGCCTCGGCGTCGACTTGGCTGCAACCGGCATCCCGACAGCCGACTTTACACTGTAAGGTGACGAGTCGATGCAGCGCCCAGGACTCGCCGCTCAAGTGCTCAACCAAGTCGCCGAGGCCCGCGCCGCGATCGCTGCGAGCTACTCACGCCTCTGGCGCCCCGAAGAGCCGCCCCTCCCAGACCAGGCGGACACGACCAGCGCTCCATGCGAACCCGACGTCAGCGAGCCCGAGCAAAGCCGGCGTCACGCAGCCCACACGACGCTGCGACGCGACGATCGACAGACCCGCAACGCTGAGCCCACCGGCACGCAGGCACCTGACAATTACCCCCGCCCGGGAGGCAATTGTCCGACGCGGTATCGCGCCGGAGATCTTCACGCTGTCATGGATGACCGCCGAGGCCGCCGTTGCGGTCGCAGCGGGGGTAGCAACAGGGAGCGTCGCGTTAATGGCGTTTGGCATCGATTCGGTGATCGAGTTCGTCGCGGCGCTCGTGGTGTTGCAAACATTTCGTGCCGAGCAGACCGGTCAAGGCGACACCGCCGCGCGGCGGGCGCTGCACGTGATCGGCATCACCTTCTTCGTGCTCGCGGCGTACATAACTGCCGACGCCGCATCCACGCTCATCGCGTCCAGTCGGCCAGAAAGCAGCGTGGCGGGTGTAGCGGTATCGGCTGCCGCACTATTGGTCATGCCCGTTCCTCTCCCTCCTGAAGCGACGGACTGGGAGCGCCCTTGGCAGCCAGATGCTGCTGACGGACGCCGCCGAATCCATCTTCTGCGCCTACCTCTCCGCGGCCGTGCTCGTCGGCCTGACCCTGAATATCGCGTTCGGCTGGTGGTGGGCCGATCCCGCCGCGCTCGCCGTCGTACCGCTCGTCATCAAGGAAGGCCTCGAGACACTCGAAACCGATCACGACGGCGAGTGATCGCTGGATCCGAAGCCGTTTGGCTAAGACCTCCTTTGACTCACCGACCAGCATTCCTCCAAGGGCAAGGAGCGTCCCGCTCGGCGCGGAAGGCATCGACCCCGGCGAGCTGAGCGGGCCACTTACGTCGCCAGATCCGCCTCTGGCGATTTGCGAAAACACTCGGCCGTGTCGACGAGGTCCTGCTTCGTTGTTGGCACGTGCCCCTACCGGAGCGAACACTTCCGCATCCCGCGCGAGCATCGGTGGCCCGGCGACGCGGTCTCGCTTGTGCTGCCGCCCTGGGCGCTTCTGGGTCAGCGGTGGACCTCCGGCTGCTTGTACGTGCCACGGCTGGGTGATGTGGATGCCGTCGCGGCCGATGTTGCGCTGGGTGCCGCCGGCCGGGCGATAGACGCGCTTGGGAACCGGGGACCGCACCGCAGCCGCCGGTGCGGGCTACGGGTCAGAAGGTCCCTGATTGCAGGGATTTCGTCCCCCCAAAGCGCCGACGAAGAAGTCTAAAAGGCAGTTACTGCCCAATCCCTGCCCCGTCGAAGTGCAGCTCCTGACAAAGAAAACTCCGCATTTGCGGGGCTTTTTTATCGGGGCGCCCGGATTTGAACCGGGGACCTCACCGACCCGAACGGTGCGCGCTACCAGGCTGCGCCACGCCCCGATGGGCTTCAGTAAACCACAGGCGCTTGCGGACGAGCGCCTCGAATCGTCGGCCGAGAACGAATCGCAACAGGGTCGGGCGCCTCGGGTGATCTTCCGGGGCTACCCCCCGAGGATCTTCTTGACCACCTTCGTCGGGCTGGGGACGCTGACCGTCGGCACCTGCACCTTGGGCAGCGGGACCTTCGGCAGCGGAACCTTGGGGAGCGCCACCTTGGGAACCGTCACCGTCGGCGTCGTCACCGTGACCCCGCCGACGGTGACGCTGTGCGGCTGCGAGACGACCGGAAGCTGAGACCCCGACTGGCTCGACGACGTCGAGTGACTGGTCGATCCCGACGACCCCGAGCTGCTCGAGCCCGTGGAACCGCCCGAACCGCCCGAGGTGCTGTTGTGGCTGGAGCCGCCTGATGACGACGCGCCCGAACCGCCACCGCGATGTCCACCGGAGCCCGATCCGCCGCCATTACCCGACTTCGCCGCGCCCCCACCGCCGCCCGAGCCGGTGGCGCCCGACTTGGATGAGTGGTGAGCGCTACCGCTGCCGCCGGCCCGCGAGAGCGATGCCGACCGGGTCGAGCTCGTCCTCTGGGCGGCGGCCTTGTGCGTGCTCGCCGTCGTCGACGCCGTCTCCGTACGTTGGCGGCCGCGGTCGAGATCCGCGGGGGCGCCGGGTGGCTCTGATGGCCGGCCACCGTGGTGGCCACCCCGCCGCCCACGGCCGCGACCGCGAGGGCCGCGAGCGCCGTGGCGGCGCGCCCGAAACCAGTCGACGGCGCCGACGGGTCAAACCACCTGGCCGCATTCTGGAGCGTGTTGAGAGCCGAGAAGCCGTGTGAAGAGCCGGAGGCGGCCGCCGCGTCGTCGTCGCCGCCCGAGCGATGCCAGCGAAGCCACGGGAAGGGCAGCAGCGCGGCAATCTTGCCGATAAGGGTCGGGGTCTTGAAGAACGACTCGTCGAGACCAGCCATCCGCGCCTCGCGGCGGCAGGGCTGACAGTGGGCGAGGTGGCGCGCCACCTGGCGGCGCTGCCGGACTCCGAGCTTGCGGACCAGCGCGGGGTCGTCGACCCCGATGATCGTCTGGACGCTCTGGCAGCGCCGTCCGCTGACGAGCTCGCTGTACTCCTCGCTCAGCCGGCGGCGGGCACGGAACAGGTTGCTCTCGACCATCGCCTGGGACATGTCGAGTCGCTCGCCGATCTCGGCGTAGGAGAGGCCGGCCAGCTCGCGCATGACGATGATCTTGTGATGGGTCTCCGACAGGCCGTAGAAGGCGCCCCGGAGACTCTCGAGCGACTGCTTGGTCTCGACCTCGCCGTCGGTGGTCGCGTGGCTGTGGACCGTCGCGCCCTCGCCGCCGTCGTCGTCGAGGTCGCTCTCGGTGGCCAGCGGGACCTCACGCACGCGGCGCGTTCGGCGGAACTCATCGATGCACGAGTTCTTGGCGATCTCGTAGATCCATGGCTTGAAGGCGATCGTCTGGTCGGTCTCGCGCATCCGTCGCAGGGCGGAGATGAAGACCTCCTGGACGAGGTCCTCGGCACGAGCGTGATCCCCCACCATGCCGAAGATGTAGGACGCGATCCGGGGCCGGTAGCGCGCGTAGAGCTCCTCGAACGCCTGGTCACTTCCCTGCCTGACGGCAGCGACAAGGTCGTGCTCGGTGCACGCCGGGGCGGGTTGGGTCACGCTTAGCGCGAATGACATGACCTGAGCGACTCTCCCGGGGGCAAAACGGGCCACCCGAGCCGAACGTCATCTGAACCGTACCGTTTAATCGAGGGCCGTAGCTCCAATTGTTGACCGCAAAAGCCCGTTCTAAACGAACGATTTGCCAAATATTACGTTGAGACCATCCGCCCGACCCGGCATACTTCTCTTTATGTAGCGAACGGCAAAGGAGGAACCAGACCGATGGCAAATCACCTGACGCCCAGTGAGCTCGCGCGGGAGGCGGGGCTCGAACGTCGCGACGTGATCACAAAGTGCGTTCAGCTGGGTGTCCCGATCTTCAACGGTCGCATCGACAAGACGCTCTTCCTGTCAAGCGTCCGCGAGTACAGCGGCCAGCAGAACTCGCAAGCCGCGACCGCTTAGCTGTTTGATTAATGGCCCGGCATTCGCCGGGCCCGTTTTAGTCTTGAGCCGACTGCCGTAGCAGGGTCGATGTCGT
This sequence comes from uncultured Solirubrobacterales bacterium, assembly GCA_963734775.1. Lineage (GTDB taxonomy): Bacteria > Actinomycetota > Thermoleophilia > Solirubrobacterales > Solirubrobacteraceae > Palsa-465. The sequence goes on along the minus strand of CAVTJE010000028.1, from coordinate 143,347 downwards.
CTGCTCGAGAATCTTGCGCCAGGCGCGAGTCTTCTCGCGTTCGGCCTCGAAGTGTTTGACGACCTTGCGCACCCGCGTGGCCGAGATCTCGATCCCGTGGCGGGCGCAGATCCGCTTGAAGCGCTGGTAGTCCTGGGCCAGCTTGATCGTCACCGACTGGAATCCGTGGCGCGCGATGTCCACCCGCGAGCTGTAGTTCATGATGCTCGTCTGAAACATCAGCTCGTCGTTGGGCTCGGGCTCGATCAGGATGATGTCGACGCCGGGATAGCGCTCCTCCCAGCGGCGAGCAAGCTCGTGCAGGCGCTGGTAGGCCAGCAGCTTGAACGACTGATAGCCGATCTGGGGGAAGCCCATCTCTGAGATCCGCCGCGCGCGCGACCCAGTCGTGGTGGGGAGTGCCTGGTCGAACTCGTTGACGAACGGGACCAGAGGATTGACCACGACGATGAATTTGGCCCCCGCCTCGACGGCGATGTCGAGGTTGGTCGTCGACAGGATGCCGCCGTCGATCAGCTCGCGATCCTTGACCTTGACGGGCTTGTAGATCATCGGCAGCGCGGTCGACGCGCTGACGGCCTTCGAGATGGGGACGTCGTCCCAGTCCTCGGCGCCGAACACGATCCGCTCGCAGGTGTCGAGGTCGGTGGCGGCCAGATACAGCTCGGCCGGAAGCAGGCGGAAATCGTCCGTGCGATCGGGGTCGGAGAGGATCGTCCGCACGTAGCGCTCGATCCCGTCGCCCGAGTAGAGGCCCGAGGGCAACGCCTCGGCCAGCCCAACGGCGATGTCCACCGCGGAGACCTCGCCGAGGTCGCGAATCAGCGTGCGTACGAGGCTCACGACGCGCAGCGGGAGCAGCAGCCCTTTGGTCAAGAATTCGGCGTAGTTGGGGCGGAGCAACGAGCTCACGCGGGCGTCGGGGAACGGCGTGGGCACCTGTTGGACGATGACCCGCATCATCTCCTCGGGGGTCACGCCATTGGCCACGGCCGCGGCAACGAACGCCCCCGCGCTGGTCCCGACGTATACGTCGAACTGGTTTACGGTGCGGTTGACCGAGAGGAGGTCGAGCGCTCGCAGGGCGCCGATCTCGTAGACGCCTCCGGTGAAACCGCCACCACCGAGGACCAGCGCCGACTTCGAGCGCTTGGGCCGCCCGCGCCCCTTGGATTGGGCAGATCCGGCGCTCGGGCGCCCGGTCCCTCCTGTCTCGAGCTTGACGACCTTGCCCATTAGCCCTCCGATTGTATGACCGAACTCTTCCCTGAGAACCGCAGCTTTCGCCGACCTGAACGGTTATATACACCCAATGGCGCGGTTCGTTGCCACGCTGACGGCGGTCGTCGCGCTGCTCGCCGGCCCCTCCATCTCGATCGCCAGGCCGCCTGCGGCCCAGCGCAAACTCGACCGGGCGTTGTCGAAATACCTTCGCCAGGCGGGGGGACACGATGGCGCCTACGTCGTCGACCTGGCCACCGGCAAGACGCTGTTCGCCTCCCACGCCTCGGTCCGGCGGCTGCCGGCGTCGGTCGAGAAGCTCTACACGACATCGACGGCGCTCTTGCGCTTCGGGCCGGACGCGACGCTGAGCACGCGCGTGATGGGGACCGGAACGCTGGGCGCCGGTGGCGCGTGGCACGGCACGCTGTTCCTCAAGGGCGGGGGCGATCCCACGTTCGGCTCGGCCGCGTTTGACCGCCAGGCCTATGGCACCGGGGCGACGATGGGCCAGCTGGTGGCCAACCTGATCCGCCGTCAGGGGATCCGCTCCGTGACCGGCCACATCGTCGGCGACGAGTCGTTGTTCGACTCGCGTCGCGGCACACCGGCCACCCGATACCAGGCCAGCGGCTATGTCGAGGGCGAACTCAGCGCGCTGGCCTATAACCGTGGCTTCGCCGACCCCGAGGGCCTCTCGTTCGTCCCCCGCCCCGCCTTCTACGCGACCAAGCGGTTCGTGCACGCGCTGCGCTCGGCCCATGTCACGGTGGCGCGCCACGTGCGGCTCTTCACCGGCAGGACGCCCGCCCAGGCCAAGCTCCTGGCCGTCGTGCAATCGCCCAACCTGTCGACGCTGATCCGGCTCACCAACACGCCATCGGACAACTACTTCGCCGAGATGCTGCTCAAGGGGATTGGGGCCAGCTTCGGGGGCGCCGGCACGACCGCCGCGGGCGCTCGTGTCGTGCGCCAGCAGATCGCGGCCAGCTTCGGCCTCCATCCCAAGCTCGATGATGGCTCGGGACTGTCGCGCGATGACGCCACCTCGCCGCGCGAGGTGGTCAGGCTGCTGAGTGACCTGCGGAACAACCGCCCGTTCACGAACTCGCTGGCCGTGGCCGGCGAGACCGGGACGATGGCCGGCGAGATGCTCGGCACTCGCGCCGTGGGCAACTGCCGCGGCAAGACGGGCACACTGAGCGACGTCGCCAACCTGGTCGGCTATTGCACCGGCAAGGACGGCCACCTGCTCGCCTTCGCCTTCCTGATGAACGGACTCGCCGACGCCGACACCGGCCACGCGATCGAGGACAACATGGGCGTCGCCGTGGCCCGCTACAACGGTTAGCTCGGTGACGACGGCGCCGCGCCCGAGAGGCGCGGCGCCACCATCGCTATTTCACCTGGAACCGACCGTGGCCCGAGGTGGCCACCTGCCTGAGCCTGGCCTTCGAGCGCAGGTTGGCGCTCGAGTGCTTGCCCGACTGGCTGCTCGGGCTCGTCAGATTCTTGTCGAACGCCATCCGGACAACGGTGTTGGCGAAGGCTTTCGAGATGAACGTCAGCACGTTCGGATCGTTGTTGCTCAGGTTGTCGCACCACCGGAAGGGGTTATCGACACAGCCCCCGTCGGACGTTCCGAGGTTGCCTTCGTAGTTGCCCGTCTCGCCGCCGAACAGGTTTACCTCATCCTGCGTCTTGCAGCAGTCCTGACCGGTCAGCAGTCCGCTGGCCGGGATCCCGGCCACGTTGAAGCTGTACGCGTCGGTTCCCACCGGCGAGAACAGCTCGTGGTTCTTGCCGATCGAGTTGAAGTACTGGATCGACTGATCCCTCGAGACCTGCGACGGTCCGTACACGTTCGCGGGGAAACACGGCGACGAAGGCGAGGGCGATGAACAGGACGTCGTCGAGACGGTACGGCCGAAGAGGTCTACCGCCGCAGGGTCTAGAACCCCGATGACGTAGTTCGGCGTCGCGGTGACGTCCGCATCGAGGTCATAGAAGATGTGCCCCAGGTCGGTCGAGCTGAGGTTGTTGACGTAGAACTTCGACCCGAGCAGGCCCAGCTCCTCGCCGCCGAACCAGATGAACCGCAGCTTATGGAGCGGATTGACCTTCTTCATCATCTGAGCGACGTCGAGGATCGTCGCCGACCCGGACCCGTTGTCGAGCATTCCGGCGCCGTAGATCGCGTCGAGGTGCGCGTCGACGACGAGGACACTGTTGGGATTACCACCCTTCGAATCCGCGATCAGGTTGTAGTCGGCGCGGTTCGGGTCATGGATGCCATGGAAGCTGAGGGACATGTGCGGCAGCGCCGTCCCGCCCGCGACAGCAGTCTTGTATTGGTTGTTCAGGTCGTCGCCGATGGCGAATGACGTGAACGCCACCGGGATCGTCGGGACGCCGGTCAAGGACCCTGAGAACACGCCCGTGCGCGTCGGATCGTTGCCCTCGTTGAAGATGATCACCCCCGACGCGCCCGCATCCTGGGCGTTCTGCACCTTCTGGCTGAAGGTACACGTGCCGCGCTGGATGAGCGCGATCCGTCCAGCCTGGAAGCCAGCGAAGTCGGACGGATCGCAGCCGCTCGACGAGCCCCCGGGCGACGGGATGAGAATCCCTCCGGCCGGCTGGAGATCGGCGGTCGTGGTGCCCATGCTCAGCCCGGGATTGAACTCGGTGCTCACCGCGTAGTCGTGAGAAGTCGGTGAGACCTCACTCATCGTCGGGATCGCCGTAAAGACGAAGTAGTCGAAATGGTATGTCTGGATGCTGACGCTGTACCCAGCCGCCTTCATAACGTTTGCGACGTAATCGACCGACGCCTTGTACCCAGGCTCGCCCGAGTTGCGTGACGGATGTCCGTCGGCGCCCGGATTGGCGTCGGCGATCGCCTGGAGGTTCTGCATGTGGGCCCAGAGATCGGCCTTCGTTATGCACGGGATGAGCTTCCCCGGCGTGTCATTGACGCGGTGGTTGCACCCGGCCGATGAGACCGCCCCTGCGCTGGCCGGCACAAGCAATGCTGCACCGACGCAGAGCAACCACAGCAAGAGATGTCGCAATCCCCTTGGGTTGCGTCCTCGCATTTACTTCCCCTCCCTCCGAATTGCGCGACCGGTCCCGCTGAAGCGCCCCTGTTATGTCCAGCGCCGACCGCGGGCAAACCCGCGTTTATGAGAATCCTGCCATGCGATTCTTAGGGTTAGCCGCCCTGAGCGCTGAGCAGCTCCACCAGCCCGTCCTCGTCGAGCACCGCCACGCCGAGGCGCTCGGCGCTGGCCAGCTTGGAGCCGGGGCTGTCGCCGGCGACCACGTAGGCGGTCTTCTTGGACACCGAGCCTGTGACCTTGCCCCCGGCGGCGACGATCCGCTCCGTCGCCTCCTCACGAGTCAATGTCGGGAGGGTCCCGGTGAGGACGAACGTCTGGCCCGCCAGTGGACCCTCGCCCGGCGGCGGACCGGCCTCCTCGAACTGCAGCCCCTGGCCGCTGAGGTCGGCGATGAGCTCACGCATCTGTGGATCGGCGAGCTGGTCGTGGATCAGGGCCGCCATCTTTGGCCCCACTCCCTGCGTCTGCTCGATCTCCTCGGGACTCGCCGCCAATAGCGCGTCGACCGTGCGGAAGTGTGCGGCGAGGTTGCGGCCGGTCACGTACCCGACTTCCTCGATCCCGATCGCGAACAGCACCCGCCCGAACGGCTGCTGTTTGGAGGTCTCGAGCGCTCGTACGAGCTTGTCGGCCGAGACCTGACCGAAGCCGCTCTGCTCGGCGACCTGCTCTGCCGTGATCCTGTAGAAGTCTGCGGCCGTCTCGACCCAGCCGAGGTCCATGAACAGGGTCACCTGCTTCTCGCCCAGGCCGTCGATGTCCATCGCGCCGACGAAGTGCGTGAGCAGCTGCCAGCGTCGGCCGGGACAGACCAGGTTCGGACACCGGGTGAACACCGAGCCTTCGGCCTTGACAGTGGGCGTGTCGCACACCGGGCACTTCGCGGGCGGGTGCGGTGGGGGCGGCCGGTCCTCGCGCTCAGCGACGTGCGGCGCCGGCGAGAGCACCTGCGGGATCACGTCGCCGGCGCGGAGCACGATCACCTCTTCGCCGATGCGTATGTCCTTGTGGGCCAGGTCCTCCTCGTTGTGGAGAGTGGCCTGTTTGATCGTCACACCGCCGACGTGCACGGGCTCGAGCATCGCGAACGGATGGAGATCACCGAACTTTCCGGGGTTCCACCCGATGTCGTTGAGCGTCGTGACCGCGATCGTCGGCGGGAACTTCCACGCGATCGCCCACCGCGGCTCGCGGCCGACCACGCCCAGGCGGCGCTGGAGCTCGACCGTGTTGACCTTGATCACCGCCCCATCGATCTCGAAGTCCAGTGAACCGCGGCGCTCCTCCCAGCCCCGGCACTGAGCCACGACCTTGTCCTCGTCGCTCAGCTTCTTGACGTCGGGATGGACCGGGAAACGGTGCTCGCGAAGCCACTCGAGTGCGTCCCAGTGGGCGTCGAACCGGATGCCCTCGGTGGCGCCAATCGCGTAGGCCCAGAAGGACAGCGGACGGTCGGCGGCGAGCTTGGGATCGAGCTGGCGGATGGTCCCGGCCGCCGAATTGCGGGGGTTCATGAAAGTGGACAGCCCGGCCTCGGCGCGTCGTTCGTTGAGCTTGGCGAAGTCTGGCAGCGACATGTACGCCTCGCCCCGGACTTCGAGCATCGCAGGTGGGTCGTCCATGTCGAGCTTGAGCGGGATCCCGGGAATCGTGCGCAGGTTGTGAGTCACGTCCTCGCCGATCTCCCCGTTGCCCCGGGTGGCGCCGCGCTCGAACACGCCGTCCCGGTAGATCAGGGAGATGGCCAGACCGTCGATCTTGGGCTCGACCACATACTCGAAGTCCGGATCCTCGATCCCCTCCCGAGCCAGGTGGTTGCGCATGCGCGCGATCCAGGCCCGGAGCTCATCGCCCGAGCGCGCGTTGGCCAGCGACAGCATGGCCTGCGGATGGCGCACCTTCTCGAGCTCGGAGACCGGCTCGCCGCCGGTGCGCTGCGTGGGTGAATCTGGCGTGAGGAGCTCGGGGTGCTCGGCCTCGATCGCCCTCAGCTCGTCGATCAGCGCGTCGTACTGATCGTCCCCAATCTTGGGATCGTCGAGGACGTAGTAGCGGTAGCCGTGATAGTCGAGCTGCTTGCGCAGCTCAGCTGCGCGTTGGATCGGATCGGAAGCCCTTGCCGCGCTCCGGGCGCTCATCCCTCGACCTCGGTGGACGCCGGCGCGAGCAGTCGGGCTAGGTCGTGCTGCTGCAGGGCGTCGAGTCCGTCGCGATCGGTCAGGTCGAAGTGGATCGGGGTGACGGCGATGTTGCCTCGGGCCACGGCGGCGAGGTCGGTGTCCGTCTCCTCGCACTCGAACCTCGCGTCCCCGTAGATGCGATACAGGCGCCGGCCGTCCTTGCCCTTGTCGATCAGCGCCAGCTCGTCGTCGTAGACCCGCTTGCCGAGCCGCCCGACCTCGACACCTTGCGGCTCCCCGCCGGGGACGTTGATGTTCAGCAGCGTGCCGGGCGGAAGCGGCACTGCCTCCAGATCGGCGACGAGCCGGGCTGTGAACCGGGCCGCGACGTCGAAGTCGAATCCGGATCCGAGCCGAAAGCCCTGCTCGAGCGAGGGCGACTCCTGCGACACGGCGATCCCCGGCAGGCCGAGGACGATCGCCTCAAGAGCGGCCGCCACCGTGCCCGAGTAGGTGATGTCGTCGCCGAGGTTGGAGCCGTGGTTGATGCCGGACACGACGAGCTCGGCCTCGAAGCCCTCGATCAGCCCCAACCGGGCCAGGCGCACGCAGTCAACCGGAGTTCCGTCGGTGGCGAAGCCGACAGTTCCGTCGGCAAACGTAACCTCCTGCACCCACAGCGGGCGGCGCGTCGTGATGCCCCGCGCGATCGCCGAGCGATTGCCGTCGGGCGCGATCACGGCCAGCTCGATCCCAGAGAGATTGAGAAGTGCGCGGCGCAGCGCCTGCAGGCCGGCGGCCTCGATTCCATCGTCATTGGTCAGCAGAACGCGCACCGCTTTTGATCCTAGCCGGGGCCCCGGCTGACGGCGAGTGCGCTGGCGAGCGCTGCGGCGACCGCCAGCGGCTCCTCCGTCAGCTGGCGCCAGGTGATCCGAATCACACGGAAACCGGCGGCCACAAGCATCGCGTCCTTGCGCCGGTCGCGCTCGAACGCCCCTCGGTGGCCGTGGAACTGGTAGCCATCGATTTCCACCACCAACCGGTGTTCGGGCCAGAACAAATCGACTGGCCAGCCCTCGACGATCGCACCGTAGGTCGGGCGCGGCAGGCGCGCCTGCTTGACCAGCTGGCGCATACGCCGCTCGGCCTCGAGCGCGGTGTATTCGGACTCATCCTCCCGGGCCAGAACGCCCCGAAGGCGGCCCACCCCGGCACGGTTGCCGGCGCGACTCAGCGCCTCGGCGAGGTTGCGGTCGTTGACGAGCCGCTGCACCCGCGCCTCGCTCAGGGCGCGGTCGAGCTCGGTGTCGGCCGCGGTGGCGGCGAAGTCGATGAGGGTACGGGCTGGGCCGGTGAGCGGGATGCCGTGCCTGGTGGCGCGGTCGAGGGGGTCGAGGCCCCCGGCACGGTGGACCTTGACTCCGTCACGACTCCTGGCACTACGGCCGACGATCGTGACCTCGACCGTCGCCTCAACCGCGGCGAGTCCCCACATCGCTGCCGCCGACCGGTGACTGACCACTGCCGAGTGGCCGAGCGCGAGGATGGCCGCCAGCTCGCGGGCACCCGGAACCGGCGGCGGACCGCCGAGCAGGTAGACGCCCGAATGGATCCGGGTCAGGCTCCGCCGCCGGCATCGCGTGGTGATCGCGTCTTTGTGCAGCCCCACGGCTTGCAGCTGCCCGATCGTGATCAGCCCGAGCTGCCGCTCGGCGATGACCGCCGCCGTTCGATCGGGGGCATCCTCAAGCCCCCGAGTAATGTGACAAAGCTCCTCGGGCGAGACGATCGAGGCGCAAAACTCGGGCTGAGGCCGAGGAATCGCACGTGGTCGGTCCCTACGGGGAGCTTTGCTGCGTTTCTCGCGTCCTCCAGGGGCCATTGCTGACAAGAGGCCGCGACCGACTCCGCCTCACCCCCTTCGTTGCGAAGTTTCTACACCTCGAGCACTCTTTCCCCGCCATACCCGACCCCGGCCAGATACAGCCCGTAGGCCGGCGCCGTTGGCCCCGCCGCCGACCTCGGCTGGCCAGCCAGCAAGGCCTCGAACGACTCGACCGACCGCCGCCCCCCGGCGACCTCGAGCATCGTGCCCACGAGCACGCGGTTCATGTGGCGCATGAACGCGTCGGCCTCGATCCAGAACTCGACCAATCCCTCGGACCCGCCCGTCCGCCAGCACGCTCCGAACACCTGGCGCGAAAAGCGCACGTGGTCGGTCTCGGTTGGCGTGAACGCGGTGAAGTCGTGCACGCCCGCCAGCGCCGCCGAGCACGCGTCAAGTGCTCCGATGTCGATCGCGTGGGGCCAGTGAAGCGCCCGCCCGCGCTGGAGCGCGCTCCGGCCCCGGCGGTTCAGGAGCAGATATGTGTAGGCGCGGCTGGTGGCGTCAAACCGGGCGTTGAACCCGTCGGGGGCCGGCGCGCAGGAAAGCGCCGCCACGTCGTCGGGCAGCAGAGCGTTGAGCCCCGCCACCGGCACCGGCTCGCCCTCGTAGCTCGCGACCTGGCCGAGTGCGTGCACGCCGGCGTCCGTCCGGCCGGCGACGGTCAACGGCGCCTCGTCGCTGCGCAGCAGCACGCACAGCGCGCGCTCGACCTCGGCCTGCACGGTCCGCTCACCGGGCTGGGCGGCCCAGCCGGCGAAATCGCGTCCGTCGTATTCGAGAAGCAGCCGGGAAACCACCCCGATCCCGGCCGCGCTAGACCAGCTCGAGGAAGACCATCTCCGTCGAGTCCGACTGCCGTGGCCCCAGCTTCAGGATCCGCGTGTAGCCGCCCGGACGCTCCGAATACCGCGGCGCGATCTCGTCGAACAGCTTGTAGACCGTGAACTTGTCCTGGCCCAGGGCCGACAGCGCCTGGCGGCGGGCGTGCAGGTCGCCGCGCTTGGCCAGCGTGATCAGCTTCTCCACCTCTGGCTTGACGGCCTTGGCCTTGGCCTCGGTGGTCTGAATCCGCTCGTGCTGGATCACCTCCTTGCTGAGGTTCATCAGCAGCGACTTGCGGTGCGAGGCGCTACGGCTGAGCTGATATCGCTGACGCTGGTGGCGCATGGCAGAGGCAGACCTTACTCGCCGCGGAGCCCGAGACCACGCGCGTGCAGAGTCTCGATCACCTCGTCGATCGACTTCTTGCCGAAGTTGGGGATCGCGTTGAGCTCTGACTCGGTCTTGGTCACGAGGTCGCCGACGGTCTGGATCCCGGCCCGCTTGAGGCAGTTGTACGAGCGAACGCCCAGCTCGAGCTCCTCGATGAGGATGTCGTCCATGGCGTTGGGCTGACGCGAGGGACCGCCGGGCCCGGCGCCACCGACCAGCCCGGGCTCGAGCGCCCCAGCGTCGCCGGCAGCGCGCAGCTCGGTCACCCGATCGGGGTCGGTGAAGATGGCCAGCTGGGAGATCAGGATCTCGGCCGCCTCGCGCAGCGCGGCCGGCGGATCGATCGACCCATCGGTCTCAATGTCGAGGGTGAGCTTGTCGAAGTCGGTCTTCTGCCCGACACGGGCCTGCTCGACGTTGTAGGCGACGCGCCGCACGGGCGAGAAGATCGAGTCGATCGGGATCACGCCGATCGGCTGGTCGGGGGACTTGTTCTCCTCCGCCGGTCGGTAGCCGCGGCCGCGACCGATGGTGAGGTAGACCTCGAGCTTGGTCTTCTTCTCGAGCGTGGCGATGTGGGTGTCTGGGTTGAGGATCTCCACGCCAGAGGGCAGATCGATGTCCTTGGCCGTGATCTCGCCGGGACCCGTGACCACCAGGGGCGCCTCGATCTCTGTCGCGTCACTGTGCATCCGGCAGACCACGCCCTTGAGGTTGAGGACGATGTCGGTGACGTCTTCCTTGACCCCGCGGATGGTCGAGAACTCGTGGGCGACGCCCTCGATCCGTACGCTGGTAACGGCAGCGCCGGCCAGCGACGAGAGCAGTACGCGTCGCAGAGAGTTGCCAAAGGTGTAGCCGAAGCCCCTATCGAGCGGCTCGATCGTGAACGAGCCACGGTTGTCGTCGACCGACTCGCTGGAGATTCGTGGGACTTGGAAGTCAAGCATCGGGGTCCTAACGTCGTGGGTTCCTGCCGCCGCCGCGGCGGCTGTCATCGTCGCGCGGCGCCATCGGCCCGGGCGACTGAAAGCTTGGGTCTACTTCGAGTAAAGCTCGACGATTAGCTGCTCCTGCACCGGCGCGGCGATCTCGCGCCGCTCCGGCTTGCGAAGCACCTTCGCCGTGAGTGAGTCGTGGTCCGCCTGCAGCCATGCCGGCACCTGGCCTGTCAGCTCGGTGGCGTCCCGGATCACCTGGCTCGCGGTGGAGCGCGGGTGGATCGCGATCACGTCGTTGTCGCGGAGCTGATAGCTCGGGATGTTCACTCGCCGACCGTTGACGGTCCAGTGGCCGTGAAGGATGAGCTGCCGGGCCTGCCGCCGCGAGGCGGCGAAGCCAAGCCTGACCAGCACGTTGTCGAAGCGGCACTCGAGCATCCGGAGGAGGTTCTCGCCCGTGATTCCGGGCTGACGCGAAGCCTTCTCGTAGTAATTGCGGAACTGCTTCTCGAGCACCCCGTAATAGCGGCGGGCCTTTTGCTTCTCGCGCAACTGGACGCGGTACTCGCTCTGCTTCTGACGGCCGCGGCCGTGCTCGCCGGGCGGATACGAGCGGCGCTCGACGCCACACTTGTCGGTCAGGCATCGCTCGCCCTTGAGGAATAGCTTCTGCCCCTCCCGGCGGCACTGCTTGCACTGGGGTCCGGTGTCGCGGGCCATGGCTTACACCCTCCTCCTCTTGCGCGGACGGCAGCCGTTGTGCGCCTGCGGGGTGACGTCCTTGACGCCGGTCACCTCGAGGCCGGCGGCCTGTAGCGAGCGGATGGCCGTCTCCCGGCCCGAGCCGGGGCCCTTGACAAAGACTTCGACCTTCTGCAGCCCGTGCTCGATTCCCTTGCGGGCGGCGGCATCCGCGGTGACCTGAGCCGCGAACGGCGTCGACTTGCGCGAGCCCTTGAAGCCGGCGCCACCGGCGGACTCCCACGCAATCACATTGCCTTCGCGGTCGGTCAGCGACACGATCGTGTTGTTGAAAGACGTCTTGATGTGGGCCTGGCCGATCGGGATGTTCTTGCGAACCCGGCGGCGGCCCCGCTGCGGTCTACGTGGGGCGGGCATTACTTCTTGGTCGCCTTCTTCTTCCCGGCCACCTGCATGCGCTTGGGGCCCTTGCGCGTGCGCGCGTTGGTCTTGGTGTTCTGACCATGGACCGGCAGGCCGCGACGGTGGCGCAGACCGCGATACGAGCCGATCTCCTGCAGCCGCTTGACGTTCTGCGAACGCTCGCGGCGAAGATCGCCCTCGACGGTGAGCGAGGCGTCGATCGCCTCGCGGAGCTTGACGACCTCGTCGTCGGTGAGGTCGCGCACGTAGGTGTCGGGAGCGACACCGACCTTGGCCAGCACCTCGTTGGACGTCGAACGCCCGATGCCGTAGATGTATGTGAGGCCGACCTCGACCCGCTTATTCAGGGGGATATTGACTCCGGAGATCCGAGCCATCTAGCCCTGCCGCTGCTTGTGTCGCGGATTTGAGCAGATCACGAGCACCCGCCTCTGCCGGCGGATGATCTTGCACTTCTCGCACATCGGTTTGACCGAGGGTCGTACTTTCACGCTCGTTCGCTCTCGTGAGTGATTCCATTAGTTCCCTCAGCCCGGCTCTGGAGACCGCTTCAGGCCGCCGCTACCGCGCTGAGAACCGCACATAGCGCCAAAATCGCGCCACGAACGCCAACGTGCGATGTTAGCAAGGGCGGGGCGCTAAGCCGCGGCCCGGCCGTTGCCGGCCTCGTGCCACGGCGTGAGAACCCTCGGCCCGGCGGCGGTGATGGCGATGGTGAACTCGAAATGGGCCGCCAGAGAGCCGTCCTGGGAGTAGATCGCCCAGTGATCCTCGCCAATCCGGACGGCATGGCGCCCGGCCGTGACCATCGGCTCGACGGCCAGAACCATCCCCTCCTCAAGAACGATTCCGGTCCCCGGGCTGCCGTAGTTGGGGATCTGCGGCTCCTCGTGCATGCTGCGCCCGATGCCGTGACCGACGAGCGTTCTGACGATGGATAGGCCCTCGGCCTCGACGTGCTCCTGGATCGCGTGCGAGACATCACCGAGCCGCTTGCCCACGCGGCATTGCTCGACGGCCACGAACAGCGCTTCCTCGGTCACCCTCAGCAGCTTGCGCGCCACGGGGCTGATCGGACCGACGGGGAAGGTCCGCGCGCCGTCGGCCACCCAACCGTCGAGGATCACGCCGATGTCGATCGACAGGATGTCGCCGCGGCCCACCTTGTAGGGGCCGGGGATGCCGTGCACGATCATCGAGTTGGGCGATGCGCAGATCGATCCAGGAAAGCCGCGATAGCCCTTGAAGGCCGGTTCGGCGCCCTGGGAGCGGATGAACTTCTCGGCCGCCTGATCGAGGTCGAGCGTGCTCACCCCGGCCCGGATCTTGCCGGCCAGGAGGTTCATGGTCGTGACCAGGATCGCCCCGGCCGCGGCCATGCGGTCGATCTCCTCCGGTGTCTTCTTGATGATCACTAGTGGTCCTCGGCGCGGGCCACCACTTACACGTCCTCTTCCAGGCGCAAGGTCGCGATCACGGCGCGGATGTGGTCGTGGACCTCGGCCGGGGCCCGGGTTCCGTCGATGCGCCGCATCAACCCCTTCTCGTCGTAGTAGTCGACAAGGGGCTCGGTCTGGTCGTGATACACACGCAGCCGGTTGGCGATCACCTCGGCCTTGTCGTCGTCGCGCTGGATCAGGCGCGAGCCGTCCTGGTCGCAGACTCCCTCGCGCTTGGGCGGGTCAAACTCGACGTGATAGTTGTGCCCGCTCTTCACGCACACGCGCCGCCCCGAGAGGCGCCGAATCACTTCCTCGTCGGGCACTTCGATCAGCAGCGCCGCCGTGACGCGGCGCCCGAGGCCCGATAGCTGCTTATCGAGTGCGTCGGCTTGGGCGATCGTACGGGGAAACCCGTCGAGGATGAAGCCGTCGCGGGCGTCCGGCTCCTGGAGCCGTTCGGCGGCCATGGCCAGGATCAGCTCGTCGGGTACGAGCTCGCCCGCGTCCATGTACTTCTTCGCCTCGCGTCCGAGCTCCGTGCCGTCCGTGACATTGGACCTCAGCATGTCCCCGGTGGAGATGAACGGCAGCTGGAAGTCGTCACGCAGGCGGTCGGCCTGCGTGCCCTTGCCGGCCCCCGGAGGGCCGAACAAAATCAGGTCTAGCTCGGACACGAGACGTCACTGTATCGGTACAGCAACCGCCTCGTGAGGCGCGTTGTCAACAGACACTTGGGCCGGCCTCCCTGCCGGCCCTCCCATGTTGTGCCGGCGCCCCACGTCTCCCGCCCCCACGGTGTCTGCACCCTTGCCGTACCGTGCTCTACCGTCGTGCGCCGAAGCCCCCTTCTTGCACGGTCTGCGGCTCAGCCGCTGCCATCAGCCTAGAGGTCGAGACCCTCCTTCACACCACGCGAGATTGGCCAGGCGCTGTTCGTCACCCCGAAGACAGTCGAGTACCACCTGCGCAACGTCTACCGCAAGCTCGATATCGAGTCGCGGCGCGAGCTCGCTGGCGCCCTCAGCGGTTGATGCTGGCCGGAGGCTTGAGGATCGTGAAGGTGAGTACGGTGGCGGCCGAGCGTCCGCCGGCGTTGCTGGCCACGAGCGTGGCCCTGTAGGCCCCGGCGGCCAGCGCGCGGTTTCCGACCTCGCCCTTGAACGCCACCGTGTCCTTGCCCGCCGGCTCGCGAGCGAAGGTCAGCGTCCCGGCTGCCTTTCCGTTCTTGTGCGTGATGGTGATCGTGAGCGCGGCGGCGGCCGAGAGCGTGAAGTGCAGCTGGGTGCCGGCAGTGGCCGTGAACTGGGTCCTGGCCAGTTTGGCCGCCGTGAGCTTGGGCGGGACGCGGGTGACCGTGAGGGTGACGGTCTGTACGGTGGCCGTGCCGTTGGAATTGGAGGCCTGGTAGGTGAAGCTGTCCCTGCCGACGAAGCCCGCGCGAGGCGTGTAGGTGACCTTGCCACCCGAAGCATCGAGCGTCCCCAGCGAGCCGTGGGCGGGACGGCGTTTGATGGCGTACTTGACCGCGAGACCCGAGGGGTCGGCACAGGCGAGCGAGACGCGAATGGGCTGGCCCATGGCGGTGGCGTCGGCCAGTGATCGGCACACCGGCGGCGCGACCTCGTACGCGCCGACGTCGCATCGGCCGTTTGCGGGCTGTGGCCTGACCACGTTGCGCTGATCGACTGCAGGACAGCCCGCGCCGCTCGCCGGTACCTGGTTGATGGCCGCGCTGCCGGGCTTGAGCGCCATCGTGGGGGCGGCCCCGCCGTTGTTCTGGAGCGCGCCCAGTCGCGGGTCGCCGGCTACCTCGCCGGGACACGAGCTCTCGGGAAAGCTCAGGTTCTCGCCTCCGTCGGCGATCGTGCCCGAGCAGTTCTCCGGAAGGCTGGCGGCGACGAGCGTGTCCTGCTCGCTGATGCTGGGGACGCTGGTCATCACCGCCGGGCCGACGGCGATGGCGCCACCCGAACCGGCGCCGCCCCCGATGCCCTGGGGTCCGGTGGCGGCGGAATCCTGGCCGCTGCCTCCCGTTCCGGGCCCGCCGCCATCGCCGGCGAGGTCGCCGGCCAGCGTATCGGCGCTCAGCGCTACGGACCCAGTGTCGGCGTAGACACCGCCACCGTCGGCGCCATCGGCTCCGTCTCCGCCGGCTCCGCCGCTGTGGCCCGACCCGTGCCCGGCGCCTGCGCTCCCGCCGTAGCCACCGTCGCCGGCCACGTCCTGGGCAATCGTCGAGTTGGTCAGCGACATCGTGCCGGCCACCGCGGCATCGCTGAACACTCCGGCGCCACGCCCGCCGCGTCCGCCGTCGCCGCCGGTGGCCCCGGTGCCGGGGTCGGCGCCCGGACCGCCCGCGCCGCCAGTGCCGCCGTTGCCGGCCAGATTGGTGGCGATCGCGGAGGCAGTCACCGTGGCGGCACCGCTCTGGATGGCGCTGGCGATGCCAGCGCCGTCGCCGCCCGCCCCGCCGCTGCCCGCGGCGCCACCGGTCGAGCTCCGACCACCCGCACCGCCCGCCCCACCGTTGCCCGTGGCGTTGCCGGTGATCGTGGACTGGTTGACGGTGAGCTGACCGTCGCTGAAGACGCCCGCGCCGCTGCCACCGCTGCCGCCACCGCCTCCCGCGCAGCCCGTTCGGTTGGGGCCGGTCCGATCGCCTCCGCTGCCCCCGGTCCCGCCGTCGCCGGTTTGGTTGCCCGAGACGGTCACTCGCGACATGGTCAGGATGCCGTGGTTGAAGATCCCGCCCCCGTTGCCCCCGTCCGCCCCGTCGCCGCCCGCGGTGCAGGTGCTGCCCGAGTCGCCGACCGCCCCGCCGCCGCCGTTGCCAGAGGCATTCTCGGCGACCATCACGTTGCTCAGGGCCAGCGTGCCGTCGTTCTCGATCCCGCCTCCGGGGGCGCCGGCCGGACCCGGCCCCGCGGCGCGGCCGCCGGTGATGGTGAGCCGGCTGAGGCTGGCCGTGCCCTCGTTCAGGAGCACGCGGCTGTGCAGTGCA
This sequence comes from uncultured Solirubrobacterales bacterium, assembly GCA_963734775.1. Lineage (GTDB taxonomy): Bacteria > Actinomycetota > Thermoleophilia > Solirubrobacterales > Solirubrobacteraceae > Palsa-465. The sequence goes on along the minus strand of CAVTJE010000028.1, from coordinate 127,272 downwards.
GCGTCGATGACCGTCTGCGACGGGTCGCTCTTGCTCCCGACGATGGCCATGTCACCGGTCAGAGCGAGCTCGGAGCCGAGCGACAGGCGGTAATGGCCGGCGGGCAACGAGATCGTCGTCACGCCGGAGCTCGTCCGCCCCGGACAGTCGGGACTGGGGCTCCCCGAGGCCGCCTGCACCGCCTCGCGCAGCGAACACGTGCCGTCGCCCGCGATCGTCTCGTCCTTGGTGGTGTTGACCGTGATCGCCGCAGAAGCGCTGCCGACCCCCAGCATCAGCGAAGCGACGACACAACCACCAACAATCCCCTTCCTCACGAGGCCTAAGCCTACTCAAGCCCTCAGGGGTGCGGCACCCCGAGCAGCGCTGCCGAGTAGGCGTGTACGTAGACCGTGTAGACGTGGTTGCGATTGGGCACGTGCTGGGTGATCGCCTTGCCGTACCAGCGGCCGTCCGGGCCGAGTCGCTGGCCGGCGAGCTTGACCGTCTGGTTGGCGTGGATCGAGGGGGCCGTCAACCGCTGCAGCGAGGCGGCCCGCTTGGAGTGGAACCGGAGTCTGACCCACACCGGATGCTTGGACTTGTTGATGTACAGCGCGCGAAGGCTGCGGTCGCGGCGCCGCACGATCCACACCTTGAGTCCCACCGGCCCGGCGCTGCGGGACACGTTGACGAGTTGCGCGCCGGGGCCGAGCGTCCGGACGAACATGACCAGCCCGTAGAACAGCGGCTCCGGGTAAATCCCGTTCGGGGTCACGGCGAGGGCCGAGTTGGGCAATCCGTTGGCTCGCAGATGGATGTTCACGCCGGCGATGCCGTCGGCGAGCATGTTGAACAGCGCGTCGGGGGCCCACAGGGCGGTCGCGAAGGTGTCGCTCTGGCCCGCGACGCCACCGCACACGGCCGTGCCGACCTCGGTCACGCGGACGGACACTCCCGCGAGGGCAGCGGGCACGAGAATTGGGCTCTCGGAGTGCGCGAGACCGACGGTGGCGCCATCGCCAAGGTAGTCGCGCGCTCGGGGCGGCGGCTCGCCCTGTCCGGAGCAGGCGCTGTATCCCGGGTACGTATGCACGGTGACCAGCGACACATCGCGCGAGCGCGAGGAGTAGAGCAGGCTCCGCACCCACGACGCCGACTTGCTCTCGACCTCGGGGCCGGCGAACTTGGCCTCGGGGTCGACGTGCCGTACCGCGCTCACGTAGTTGCCGAACCACGCGTTGTAGTCATTGGGCTCGAAGCTGAGGGCCCACTGGCTCCGGCCTCCGGGCTTCGTATGAGTCATGCCGACCAAGCCGTCCTGATAGAGGTCCGGCTCGTTACCGATCTCGAAGTCGGACAGGCTCCCGCTCGGCAGCGTCCGGCGCGCCGCCGCGACCACCACCCGGGCCATCTTGGGCGCGTGCGCCGCGAGGTTGAGGTCGAGCATGACCTTCAGGCGCGCGACGCGGACCAGGGCTGCCAGCCGCGACATCCACGCCTGGTCGATCTGGAAGGGGTGGCCCTGACGGAAGGCGGGAGGGATCCACTGCCTGGAGTTCGGACCCCAGACCGTGCTGTCGGCACTCTCGCCGCCGACGCGGAGAATGACGCGGGCCGGATCGCCCGGCGGGCGCAGCGCGTCGAGAAGCCGGACGAAGTCCGCACCCGTCGCCTCGTATCGGCCGAGCTCGCTGTACTCGATGGACAGCCCTAGAAATGCTCGTGGCACGGGTCGGCCCTTCTCGCTGGGCGCGACCGTCAGATGAGCCACGCGAGCGTCCGCCGCACGCCCTCCCGCCGCACTTGCGGCCAGCACCAGCAGGCCGACTGTCACGGCCCGGGCAAGGAGTCCCTTCCTTACTCGGGCGGAAGCTATTTCAAGAAGCCCTCGTAGTTGCGCATCATCAGCTGCGCTTCTAGCTGCTTCATCGTATCGAGCGCGACCCCGATCACGATCAGGATCGACGTTCCTCCGAAGAAGAAGTTGGCGTTGGTCTGATTGATGAGTACGGTCGGTAACGCGGCGATCGCGGCCAGGAACAGCGCTCCCGGGAACGTCAACCGAGCGAGGATCCGATCCAGGAATTCGGCCGTGGGTCTGCCTGGCCTCACCCCTGGGATGAAGCCTCCGTACTTCTTCAGGTTGTCGGCCTGATCGACGGGGTTGAACGTCACCGCTGTGTAGAAGTACGTGAACAAGATGATGAACAGGCTCTCGCCAAGCACGTAGTGCCAGCTCTGTGGGTTGAAGAAGTCGGCCAGGTGGGTGGCGAAGTTGTCGCGGTTCTGGCCGATCAGCTGACCGATGGTGGGCGGAATGGCCATCACGCTGGCGGCGAAGATGACCGGAATCACACCGGCCATGTTCACGCGCAGGGGCAGGTACGTCTGCCCGCCCTGGGTCATTCGCCGGCCTATCACCCGTTTTGCGTACTGGATCGGAATCCGACGCTGCCCCTCCTGGACGAACACGATGGCCGCGACCACGCCGATGGCGATGAACGGCATGACAACGCGGAAGACCTGGTCGGGGTTGGTCCACCAGGATTGGATCCCGTGCGGGATCCGGGAGACGATGCTGGCGAAGATGAGCAACGAGATTCCGTTGCCGATGCCCCGCTGGGTGATGAGCTCACCCATCCACATCAGCAGGACCGTGCCCGCGGTCAGTGAGATCACGATGAGCAGCACCTTGGCCAGGCTGAAGTTCGGGATCAGCGTCTGGCCGGCCTGCTTCTCAAAGCTCTTGAACAGGAACACGTAGCCGATCGACTGAGCAAAGGCGAGACCGACGGTCAGGTAGCGCGTGTACTGCGTGATCCGGGCCTGGCCCACCTCGCCTTCCTTGGACAGCTTCTCCAGGGAAGGGACGACGACCTGCAGTAGCTGCAGGATGATCGACGCCGTGATGTAGGGCATGATCCCGAGCGCGAAGATGGCGATCCGTCCCAGGCCGCCGCCCGAGAACAGGTTGAGCAGGCCGAGGATGTTGCTGCCGCCGAAGTTCGACTGGATCGCGTTGACGGCGGAGGAGCTGATGCCTGGCGCCGGGATGTGGGTTCCCAGCCGGTACAGGGCCAGGATGCCCGCCGTGAACAGGATCTTGTTGCGGATCTCGCCAACCCTGAACGCCCCGAGGATCGTCGAGACCATGACCTCAGCCCTCCGGGCGCTCCGTGACTTCGACCACGCAGGTCCCGCCGGCGGCCTCGATCTGCTCGCGGGCCGTCTGGCTGAACCCGTGCGCGTGGACGGTCAGCGCCTTGCTGAGCGTGCCCTTGGCGAGCACCTTGATCGGAATCTCCTTGCGCGTGCCGAGCCCGCGCGCCTTCATCGCGTCGAGCGTGACCGCCTCGCCGGCCTCGAAGCGCGCCTCGAGATCGACGAGGTTGACCGGCTGCGTCGCGGTGCGGAAGCGCTCGAACGGCATCGACTTCTTCATGTGGGGGCCGCGTAGCTTGCGCATCCGCATGTGAATCGGATTCTGGCCGCCCTCGAAGCGGTACCGGCGCTTGGAACCCGACCGCGAGCCCCAGCCCTTCTGCCCGCGACCGGCGGTCTTGCCGGTGCCCGAACCCTCGCCACGGCCGACGCGTTTGCGCGCCCGCCGCGATCCCGGGGCCGGCTTCAGGTTGTGCAGGCCGATGCGCTCGGATTCAGGCATCTTCCGAGACCTCGACCAGATGGCGAACCTTGTGGATCATCCCGCGCAGCTGCGCCGAATCCGGCCGCTCCACGCTGTGACCAATCCTCCGCAAACCGAGGGAGCGAAGCGTGTCAATCTGGCTCTGATCCGCGCCATTGCGCGACCTGCGCTGCGTGATCGTGACGTTGCTCACGCGGAGGCCTCACCGGCTGGTTCAGTCGAGGCTGGGCCGACGTCAGCGGCCCCTCGTGTAGCCGTGGGGTCACCGGAGCCATTGGAGATCGCAGGGGCCGCGGCCGTCGGCGCAGCGTCACCATCGTCGGGAGCGCCGGACGCGGATTCCGACGTCAACCCGAGAACCTGATTGATCGACAGCCCGCGGATGTCGGCTACCTCCTCGGGCGTGCGAAGCGACTCGAGCCCGGCCATCGTGGCCTTGACCAGATTGATGGGATTCTGCGAGCCGAGGCTCTTGGACAGGATGTCGTGGATCCCGGCCAGCTCGAGCACCGCGCGCACGCCACCGCCGGCGATCACGCCGGTACCCGGCGAGGCCGGCTTGAGGAGAACCCGTCCGGCGCCGAACACGCCGGTGGTCTGGTGGGTGATCGTCGAGCCATGCTTGGGCACGCGATAGAGGTTCTTCTTGGCGCGCTCGACGCCCTTCTGAATGGCGACGGGAACCTCGTTGGCCTTGCCGTACCCGATGCCGACCACCTCGCGCTCGTCGCCGACGACGACCAGCGCGGTGAAGGAGAAGCGCCGGCCGCCCTTGACGACCTTGGCCACGCGGTTGATCTCGACGACGCGCTCCTGAAGGTCGAGGCCGGCGGAGGAAATTGAGCGATCACGGGTGGGCATGGGCTGATCCAGAGTAGCGGCTCGGCGAGCTCAGAAAGTCAACCCGCCCTCGCGGGCCCCGTCGGCGAGAGCTTTGACACGTCCGTGGTACTGGTAGCCACCGCGATCGAACACCGCGGTCTCCACGCCCGCCGCCCTGGCCCGCTCGGCCAGCAACGTGCCGGCGCGGGTGGCCTGCTCCATGGGCCCGAGGCCGCGCAGATCGGCCTCGGTCCAGTTGACGGCGGCCAGCGTGCGTCCGCTGTCGTCGTCGATGAGCTGGACGAAGATGCCGCGATTGGACCGGAACACCGAGATCCTGGGGCGCTCAGCGCTGCCGCGGATCTTGGCGCGGACGCGGCGGCGGCGCTTGAGCCGGCGGGCCGGTGCGGTCTTGACGCTCATGCCCGCTTACCTACCTTCCGGGCCACGTATTCGCCCTCGTAGCGGATGCCCTTGCCCTTGTATGGCTCGGGCTTGCGCTGCTTGCGGATGTTCGCCGCCACCTCTCCGACGCGCTGCTTGGACGCACCGCGGACGACGATCCGGGTCGGCTGCGGGACCTCGAACTCGATGCCGTCGGGCGCTTTGATCGACACCGGGTGCGAATAACCCAGCGCCAGTTCGAGGTCGCGGCCACGCAGCTGGGCGCGATAACCGACGCCCTGAATCTCGAGCCGCTTCTCGAAGCCGTCGGTCACGCCCTGGACCATGTTGGCGACCAGCGTCCGCGTGAGGCCGTGGAGGGCACGATGCTCACCGCGGTCGGTGGGTCGCGTGACCAGAACCTGATCGTCCACGTGCTCGACGTTGATGTCGCGGTTGATGTGCTCGAACAGCTCGCCCTTGGGGCCGTTGACAGTCACGCGCTCGGGCTCGATCGCGATCGTCACGCCCGCGGGCACGGGGATTGGTTGCTTTCCGATTCGAGACATGGGACTACCAGACCTTAGCTACGACCTCTCCGCCGACGCCCTGCTGGCGCGCCTCGTGGCCGGTCATCACGCCCCGGGAGGTCGAGATGATCGTCGTGCCCATGCCACCCTGGATGCGCGGGATGTGAGCGCTGTCGACGTACGTGCGCCGACCAGGACGCGAGACCCGCTCGATTCCGGTGATCGTGGGCTTGCGGTCCTCGTTGTACTTGATCGTGATGGTGATCCGCTCGCCGGGCTGGTCGGGCGCCGGAGGACGGATCTCGTAACCCTCGATGTAGCCCTGCTCCTTGAGGATCCGTGCCAGCTCGCGCTTGAGCTTCGATGAGGGGATCTCGACGTCCTCGTGCTGCGCGCTGGCGGCATTGCGCAAACGCGTGAGGAAGTCGGAGATCGGGTCGGTCATGGACATGGGGCTACCAACTCGACTTCGTCATCCCGGGGATGTATCCGTTGTGGGCGAGCTCGCGCAGGCAGATCCGGCAGATGCCGAACTTGCGGTAGACCGCGCGGGCCCGGCCGCACCGGCGGCAGCGCGTGTAACCGCGCGTCTTGTACTTGGGCGTCCGCTGCTGGCGAACCCGTTGTGAAACCTTGGCCATGTGCTCCTAGTTCTCCGTGGTTGCCGCTTGGGGGCGGCCGTCTCTGGCAAACGGCATGCCGAGCGCCTCGAGCAGGACGAACGCCTCCTCGTCGCTGGCCGCCGACGTGGTAATCGTGATGTCAAGTCCGCGAACCTGGTCGACCTCGTCGTAGTCGACCTCGGGGAAGATGATCTGCTCGCGCACGCCCATTGAGTAGTTGCCGCGGCCGTCGAACGAGCGCGGGTTGAGCCCGCGGAAGTCGCGAATACGGGGGATCGCGATCGACATGAGACGGTCGAGAAATTCGTAGCCGCGCTCGTTGCGCAGCGTCACGGCCACGCCCACGGGCATGCCGTCGCGCACCTTGAACTGTGCGATGGACTTGCGGGCGCGGCGGACGTTGGGTCGCTGACCGGTGATCGTGGCCAGCTGCTCGGTGGCCGCCTCGAGCATCTTCGAGTCCTGCTTGGCGTCGCCGACGCCCATGTTGACGGTGACCTTCTCGACCCGGGGTGCCTGCATCGGGGTCGAGTAGCCGAACCGCTCGATCAGCGCCGGGCGGATCTCCTCGATGTACCGGGTCTTGAGTCGGGCGGAAGCCATCAGTCGAGCCTCGTTCCGCTTCGCCTGCTGATGCGGAAGCGCTTGCCGTCCTCGACCTCGGTGCCGACCCGCGTGGGCTTGCCGTCCTTGGGGTCGAGGAGCATCACGTTGGAGATGTGAATCGGGCCCTCCTTCTCGATCACCCCGCCGACCTGCTCGGCGCGCTGGGCGCCGGCCACCTGCTGCGGGCGCTGGTGGCGCTTGACGATGTTGAGGCCCTCGACGTAGACGCGATGCTGCTTGGGCTCGACCCGCAGCACCTTGCCGCGCTTGCCGCGGTCCTTCCCGCCGATCACGAGCACCTCGTCGTCGGTCCTGATCCGTCTGGCCATGATCAGAGCACCTCCGGAGCCAGGGAGACGATCTTCATGAAGTTGCGCTCGCGCAGCTCGCGCGCCACCGGGCCGAAGATGCGAGTCCCGCGCGGGTTGTTGGCGCTATCGATGAGCACGGCGGCGTTCTCGTCGAAGCCGATGTAGGTGCCATCCTCGCGGCCGTAGGACTTCTTCGTCCGCACGACCACGGCGGTGACGACCTCGCCCTTCTTGACCGCGCCCTGTGGGCTTGCCGTCTTGACGGTCGCCGTGATCACGTCGCCGACGCCGGCATAGCGCCGGCGGTGTCCGCCCTTGACGCGGATGACGAGAATTTCGCGCGCGCCGCTGTTATCGGCCACGCGGAGACGGGTCTCGTTCTGGATCACGAAGTGGCTCCCAGCGGGACAGGAGCGAGCAGAGGAGTCACTTGGCGCGCTCCAGGACATCGACCAGGCGCCAGCGCTTCGTCCGGGACAGAGGACGGGCCTCGCGCACGATCACCGTGTCGCCGAGATGGGCGTCGTTGCGCTCGTCATGGGCGTGGAGCGTCCTCGAGGTGCGGACGATCTTCTGGTAGCGGCGATGCCGGCGGGCGGTGTCGATCCGCACCGTGATCGTCTTGTCGGCCTTGTCGGAGACGACGATTCCCTGGCGTACCTTCTGGACGCCGGGCTGATGCTCGCGCGCCGCCGTGGCCGTGACCTCGCCGCGATTCGCGCGCGCCTTCGCCCGCGACCGCGTGCGCTCGACTCGCCGCAAGGCCGCCTTGCGCTTTCGCTCGGCCGCACGCAGCTCCTGCCGCTCCTCCGGCGTGCTCGCGACGGGCTTCTTGCGGGCTTTGGCTGCCTTGGCCGCGCGAGCTCGCGCCCGCCGCTCCTTGGGAGCCAGAACCTCCTGCGGCTCCGCAGCGGGCCTGGGCGCGGACGCGTCCGGGGCCGGGGCCGGGGCCGTCTCTTCTACGTTCTCAGGTTCCTCACTCATCACTCATCAACTCTCGTTCGCGTGCGACGGTCAGCGCCCGCGCCACCTCTCGCTTGGCTCTTGCCAGGCCGGCCGTGTTGTCGAGCTCGCCGGTGGCGTGCTGGAAGCGGAGCCCGAACAGATCGCGCCTCGTGGTTTCGACGTGCTCACGCAGCTCGCCATCGGACAGGTCACGCAGCTCGGCCGCCTTCATCCTTCCTCCCGCATCACGAATTTGGTCCGCACCGGAAGCTTGTGCCCGGCGAGACGCATCGCCTCGCGGGCCAGGGGCTCGGGAACGCCCGCGAGCTCGAACATCACGCGTCCGGGCTTGACGACCGCGACCCAGCCCTCGGGGTTGCCCTTGCCCGAGCCCATGCGCGTCTCGGCCGGCTTCTTGGTGAAGGGCTTATCCGGATAGACGTTGATCCACACCTTGCCGCCGCGCTTGATCTTGCGCGTCATGGCGATACGAGCAGCCTCGATCTGGCGGTTGGTCAGCCAACCGGCGTCGAGCGACTTGAGCCCGTACTCGCCGAACTGCACCTTGACCTGACCGCGCGACAGCCCGCCGCGCCGGCCTCGATGCTGCTTGCGGTGCTTGACGCGCTTGGGCGCGAGCATCAGCTGTTGCCCCCGCTCGGCGCGCCGCCTCCACCGCCGGGAGCGCCACCGCCGCCGCCGCGACCACGGCCGCCGCCACCACCACCGCCACCGCCGCGACCACCGCGACCACCACCGCCGGGGCCACCCGGTCCACCGCCACGACCACCGCCGGGGCCACCCGGTCCACCGCCACGACCACCGCCGGGGCCACCCGGTCCACCACCGCGACCACCGGGACCGCCGCCACGACCACCGGGACCGCCGCCACGACCACCGGGGCCACCGCCACGACCACCGGGGCCACCCGGTCCGCCGCCACGACCACCGGGACCGCCGCCACGACCACCCGGGCCACCGCCGCGACCGCCGGGGCCACCGCGGCCCTGGCCACCGGGCCCGCCGCGTCCGCGACCGTCACGCCCGCCGCCGCGTCCATCGCGACCACCGCGCTCAGGCGCCTGCGGCGCTGGCTCGTCCATGATCGTGAGATCGGTGCCCGTGTAGCCCTCGGGCATAATCTCGCCCTTGTTGATCCAGCACTTGACGCCGATCCGCCCGAACGTCGTGCGGGCCTCGTGGAATCCGTAGTCGATGTCAGCTCGGAGTGTGTGCAGAGGCACGCGTCCATCCGAGTAGCCCTCGGTGCGCGCCATCTCGGCGCCGCCCAGGCGGCCGGAGACCTGGACCTTGACGCCCTTGGCGCCCGAGCGCATGGCGCTGGTCAGCGCACGCTTCATCGCGCGCCGGAAGGCGACGCGATTCTGGAGCTGCTCGGCAATCGACTGCGCGACCAGGCGCGCGTCGAGCTCGGGACGCTTGATCTCGAGAATGTTGACCTTGACCTGCTTGCCCGTGATCCGGTGCAGGTCGCGGCGCAGCTGGTCGACCTCCGAGCCTGACTTGCCGATGACGATCCCCGGCCGCGCCGTGTGGATGTTGATCTCCACCTCGGTGGCGTTCTTGCGGATCGTGATGTCCGACAGCCCGGCGTGCGAGAGGCGGCCGACGATGTGTTCGCGGATTTGCGTGTCCTCGTGCAGGTAGTCGGCGAAGTGGCGCTCGTTGAACCAGTTCGACTTCCAATCGTGGATGTAGCCCACGCGAATCGATTCGGGATGAACTTTCTGACCCATGTGTTGTGCTTATTCCTTCGGCGTGAGCAGGATGGTGAGGTGGCTGGTGCGTTTGCGGATCCTCGTCGCGCGTCCCATCGCGCGCGGGCGGAACCGCTTGATGGTCGGACCCTCGTCGGCCTTGATCGCCTTGACGTAGAGGTCCTCGCCGACGAGCTCGTGGTTCTGCTCGGCGTTGGCAACGGCTGACTCGAGCAGCTTGCTCCAATCGCGCGCCACCGAACGCGGCGTATGAGCGAGGATAGCTCGCGCTTCCTCCACGGTCTTGCCGCGGATGTGGTCGCACACCAGGCGCGCCTTCCGCGCGCTCGAACGCACGTACTTGGCCTGCGCCCGAACGACGGGTGGCGGCAGATTGGGATCGCGCTGGGAGCGCCGGCGCCGCGTCGGAGCAGGCGTCGCCACCTCCTCCTCGTCCGCACCACGCCGGCGCCGGCGGCGAGCGGGCTTCGGCGCGTCAGCCTCAGGTTCCTCGTCGGCGTCCGCTTCCTCGGATGGCTCCTCGTCCTCCGAGGCGTCAGCCTCGCTCCTCCTCGGCCTCATCATCGGCCTCGAGCATGACGTCGGCAGCGGCCTCCTCGGCCTCTTCGTCGTCGGGCGTCGGCTCCACCGAGGACGCGTCGGCCTCCGAAGCCACTCGCGTTGACTCCGCCTCCGTTTCGGCCTCTGGCTCAGAGCGCGGGGCTTCGGACGCGGATGTGTCCTCGGTGCCCTCGGAGGTGGACGTGACCTCCGGGGCCTCCTCGTCAGGCTTACGACGGGCGCGCCGACGCCGACGCGGCTTCTCTTCGGGCTCTTCAGCCATCGCTACCGCCGCTTCCCAGTGTTGGCGTGACCGCGATAAAGCCGCGTGGGGGCAAACTCGCCGAGCTTGTGGCCGACCATCGACTCGCTGATGAAGACCGGCACGTGCTTGCGCCCGTCGTGTACGGCGATCGTGTGCCCGACCATCTCGGGGAAGATCGTGGACGTGCGCGACCAGGTCCTGAGCATGCGCTTCTCGCCGCTGGTGTTCATGACCTCGATCCGCGCCATCAGGCGCTCGTCGACGAACGGTCCCTTCTTGCTCGATCGGCTCAACGCTTCTTACCTCTTCTCCGTCCGCGCACGATGTAGCGGTCTGATTGCTTGCCCTTCTTGCGGGTGCGATAGCCGAGCGTGGGCACGCCCCACGGGGTGACCGGATGGCGCCCGGGGGTGGTCGAGCCCTCGCCACCGCCATGCGGGTGGTCGACCGGGTTCATCGCCGTGCCGCGGGTCTGCGGGCGCACGCCCATGTGGCGCTTGCGCCCGGCCTTGCCGATCTTGACGTTCTGATGGTCCGAGTTCCCGATGACGCCGACGGTGGCACGGCACTCGCCGCGCACCAACCGCATCTCGCCGGAGGGCAGACGCAGAGTGACGTACTCGCCGTCCTTGGCCAGCAGCTGGATGCCCGAGCCGGCGGCGCGGGCCAGCTGGCCACCGCGACCGGGGGTCAACTCGACGTTGTGGACCACGGTACCGGCGGGCATGTTGGCCAGCGGCAGACTGTTGCCGACGCGAATGTCGGCGCTCGGGCCAGACTGGACCGTCATCCCGACGCGCAGCCGCTGCGGCGCCAGGATGTAGCGCTTCTCGCCGTCGGCGTAATGCAGCAGGGCGATGTAGGCCGAGCGGTTGGGGTCGTACTCGATGTGCGCCACCTTGGCGGGGACGCTCGTCCTTGCGGCGCTTGAAGTCGATCTTGCGGTACAACCGCTTGGCGCCGCCGCCGCGGTGGCGCGAAGTCTTGCGGCCGTTGGCATTGCGCCCGCCGGACTTCTTGAGTCCCTCGGTGAGCGACTTCTCGGGCTCGGTCCGCGTGATCTCGGCGTAGTCCGGATAGGTGACGAACCGACGTCCCGGCGAGGTTGGTTTCGGATTGCGGATGGGCATCGGTTACTCGCTTCCCTCGAAGCCGCGGAAGATCGGGATCGTGTCGCCCTCGCGGACCTGGACGATGGCCTTCTTCCACTGTCGCGTGCGACCGGCGGTCTGGCCCCGACGCTTGGGCTTGCTCTTCACCGACATCGTGCGGATCTCGACCACCTTGACGTCGAACAGCTGCTCGATGGCCTGCCGGATCTGGGTCTTGTGGGCCCGCTCGTGAACGCGGAAGGTGTACTTGCCGGCCTCGGCGAGCACGAAGGTCTTCTCGGATACGACGGGGCGGATGATCACCTGGCTGGCATCCATCAGGCTTCCTCCTCGCCGCCGCCGTTGCGGGCGCCGCCACTCGCGCGGGCCACCAGCTCGGGGAGCGCCACCTCGGACACGAGCAGTGAGGCGGCCCCGACGATGTCGGCGACGCCGGTGTCGCCGACGGGCATCACGTCGACGCGCGCGATGTTGCGAAATGACTTGCCGGCCGCGGCCTCTTCGGGGCCGAGGACGACGAGCACGGGCCCCTCCACGCCCCAGTCCTCGAGCAGCTCGGCGGCCTGGCTGGTCGACGGCTCGTCGAAGACCGTGGCGTCGAACACGGCCAGCGACTCATGCTCGGCGTGGGCCGAGAGGGCGCTGCGCAGCGCCGCCCGCCGAGCCTTGCGGTTGACCTTGACGGTGAAGTGGCGCGGGGTGGGGCCGAAGACGATCCCGCCGCCGGCGAAATGGGGAGCGCGGATCGAACCCTGGCGGGCGCGGCCGGTGCCCTTCTGGCGCCACGGCTTGGCGCCGCCACCGCGGACCTTGCCGCGGGTCAGCGTCGCGGCGGTACCGCGACGGCGAGCGTTGAGCTCGGCCCGCACGGCCTCGTGCACCAGCGGCATGTTGAACTTGGCCTCGAAGGCGGCGGACTCGAGGTTCACGCTGCCGCCGCCGAGCTTGGGCGCCGTGCGATCAGGCATCGCTGCGCACCTCCACGGTGCCGCCCTTGGGTCCGGGCACCGCACCGCGCACCATCAGCAGGTTCTGCCGCGGGATCACCTCGACCACGGTCAGGCCCCGCTGGGTGACGCGACCACCGCCCATCCGGCCGGGGCCGCGCAGTCCCCTTGAACACGCGCGACGGGGTGGCCGAGGCGCCGATCGATCCCGGCGCGCGGACGTTGTGGGATCCGTGCGACTTGGGCCCGCTCTTGAAGTTGTGGCGCTTGATCGTGCCCTGAAAGCCCTTGCCCTTGGAGTCGCCGGAGACCTTGACGCGCTGGCCGGGCTCGAAGGCCTCCACGGTGACCGTGTTGCCGACGAGCAGCTCGCCCGCCTCGTCGCGGAACTCGGCCAGGTGGCGGTGGGCCGAGGCGTCGGCCTTCTTCAGGTGGCCGAGCTCTGGCCTGGAGAGCGACTTCTCCTTGCAGGCGCCAAAGGCGAGCTGGACGGCCTCATAGCCATCGCGCTCGACCGTCCTGATCGCGGTGACCGGGCACGGCCCGGCCTCGAGCACGGTGACCCGCTCGACGCGTCCGTCGTCGAGGAAGCGCTGGGTCATTCCGAGCTTCTTGGCGAGGATCGCGGCCACGGCGCTATGAAGCCAGGCGAATCTCGATATCCACGCCCGCGGGGAGATGGTCGAGTCGCTGCAACGAGTCGACCGTCTTCGGGGTCGGCTGGTGGATATCGATCAGTCGCTTGTGCGTGCGGATCTCGAAGTGCTCACGCGAGTCCTTGTCCTTGAACGGCGAGCGGATCACGCAGTAGACGTTCTTTTCCGTCGGCAGCGGCACGGGGCCCGAGACGGTCGCGCCCGTGCGCGTCGCCGTCTCGACGATCTCCTTGGCCGCTGTCTCGATCGCCGTGTGGTCGTAGGACTTCAGGCGAATCCGGATCTTGTTCTGGGCGATGGTTGCCACGAAAGCGTTCGGTTTCTCTCAGTCGAATGGGCGCGCCCCGGGCTCGGGGCCCGCCCTGAAGGTCGTATCTGCTCAAAAACAGGCGGCGGGCCCCCTGGGGCCACGCCGCCTTAATCACTACTGAACCACTTCGGAGACGACCCCCGAGCCGACCGTGCGGCCGCCCTCGCGGATCGCGAACCGCAGACCCTGGTCCATGGCGATCGGCTGGATCAGCTCGATCTCCATCTGGACGTTGTCGCCGGGCATGACCATCTCGGTGCCCTCGGGCAGCTGGGCCACGCCTGTGACGTCGGTCGTGCGGAAGTAGAACTGCGGCCGGTAGCCCGTGAAGAACGGCGTGTGACGGCCGCCCTCCTCCTTCTTGAGGACGTAGACCTCGGCCTTGAACTTGGTGTGCGGGGTGATCGAACCCGGCTTGCAGAGGACCTGCCCGCGCTCGATCTCGTCGCGCTTGGTGCCGCGCAGCAGGCACCCGACGTTGTCGCCAGCGCGACCCTCGTCGAGGATCTTCTTGAACATCTCGACGCCGGTGACGACCGTGCTCGTCGTGGCCTTGATGCCCACGATCTCCACGGTCTCGCCGGTCTTGATGATCCCCTGCTCGACGCGGCCGGTGGCCACCGTACCGCGGCCGGTGATCGAGAACACGTCCTCGACCGGCATCAGGAACGGCTTGTCCAGGTCACGGACAGGCTCGGGAATGTAGGTGTCGAGCGCCTCGGCGAGCTCGAGGATCTTGCCCTCCTGCTCCTCGTCGCCCTCCAGCGCCTTCAGCGCGGAGCCGGCGACGAACGGGATGTCGTCGCCCGGGAACTCGTACTCGGACAGCAGGTCGCGGATCTCGACCTCGACGAGCTCGAGGAGCTCAGGGTCGTCGACCATATCGACCTTGTTCAGGAACACAACGATGTAGGGGACGCCGACCTGGCGGGCGAGCAGGATGTGCTCGCGCGTCTGCGGCATCGCGCCGTCCGCCGCGGACACGACCAGGATCGCCCCGTCCATCTGGGCGGCGCCGGTGATCATGTTCTTGACGTAGTCGGCGTGACCGGGGCAGTCGACGTGTGCGTAGTGCCGATTGGGGGTCTGGTACTCGACGTGCGAGGTTGCGATCGTGATCCCGCGCGCCTTCTCCTCAGGAGCGTTGTCGATCGACTCGAACGACCGCACCTCGGTGCCGCCGAACCGCTCGTTCAGCACCTTGGTGATGGCCGCGGTCAGCGTCGTCTTGCCATGGTCGATGTGACCGATGGTGCCGACGTTGACGTGGGGCTTGTCGCGCTCGAACTTGGCTTTCGCCACTTTGGTGTCGCTCCTTCTGGTTTCAGTGGTTCTGTTCGTCCTGGGGACGAACCTACTCAGGATATAAAGTTCCGTCCGCGCTTGCGGCTAGGCTGCTTTGCCCGCTCTTAGGCGGGCTGCAGTTCACCAACCACTTTCTCGGCGATATTTGCGGGGACTTCGTCGTAGCGCTCGAACTGCATCGAGTACGTCGCCCGTCCTTGGGTGTTGGACCGCAGGTCGGTCGCGTACCCGAACATTTCCGCCAGCGGCACGTAGGCGCTGACGACCTGGGCGTTGCCGCGCTGCTCCATGCCCTGGACATGGCCGCGCCGGCGATTGAGATCGCCGATCACGTCACCCATGAAGTCCTCGGGCGTGGTGACCTCGACCGCGAAGATCGGCTCGAGCAGCACCGGCTTGGCCCGGCGGGCGGCCTCCTTCAGGGCCAGTGACCCGGCCACCTTGAAGGCGATCTCGCTCGAATCGGTGTCGTGGTACTTGCCGTCGGTCAGCGTGACCCGAACGTCGACCATCGGATAGCCGGCGCGCGGCCCGTTCTCGAGTGCCTCCTCGACGCCCTTCTCGACGGCGGGAATGAACTCGGTCGGGATCGCCCCGCCCTTGATCTTGTTGACGAAGTCAAAGCCCTCGCCGGGAGCCGGCTCGAGGTTGATGTAGACGATTCCGTACTGGCCGGCGCCACCGGTCTGGCGCACGAAACGGCCCTCGACCTTGTCGGCGTGACCACGCACGGTCTCGCGGTAGGAGACCTGCGGACGGCCGACGTTGGCCTCGACCTTGAACTCGCGCAGCATGCGATCGACCAGCACCTCGAGGTGGAGCTCGCCCATGCCGGAGATCTCGGTCTGACCGGTCTCCTCGTTGGTGCGGACCTGGAAGGTCGGGTCCTCCTCGGCCAGACGACCGAGCGCCGTGGACATCTTCTCCTGGTCGGCCTTCGTCTTGGGCTCGATGGCCACCTTGATCACCGGCTCGGGGAACACGATCGTCTCGAGCTTGATCGCGCGGTCGGGCGCGGCGAGCGTGTCGCCGGTCACGACCTGCTTGATCCCCACCGCGGCGGCGATGTCGCCGGCGAAGACCTCCTTGAGCTCCTCGCGCTCGTTGGCGTGCATCATGAGGATGCGGCCGATGCGCTCGGTCCGACCCGTGTTGACGTTGAGCACCCGCGAGCCGGCCTCGAGGCGCCCGGAGTAGACGCGGAAATAAGTCAGCTTGCCGACGTAGGGGTCGGCCATGATCTTGAAGGCCAGGGCGGCGAAGGGCTCCTCGTCGGAGGCCTCGCGCACCGCCTCGTGCTCGTCGCCGTTCCTCGAGCCCTTGGCCGGCTCGAGCCCCTCGACCGGCGGCACGTCGAGCGGGCTGGGGAGATAGTCGAGGACAGCGTCGAGCAGTGGTTGGACGCCCTTGTTCTTGAAGCTCGACCCGCACAGGACGGGGGTCATCTTGATCTCCAGCGTGGCCTTGCGGATGGCGGCCTTGAGCCGGCTGACGGGAACGTCCTGCTCCTCGAGAATCATCTCGAGCAGCTCGTCGTCGTAGTGCGAGACCTCTTCGAGCAGGTGCTCGCGCGCCGCCGCGGCGGCGTCGACGTACTCGGCCGGGATCTCGATGACCTCCTGGTCCTTGCCCAGCTCGTCCTTGTAGACGATCGCCTTGTTGGCGACGAGATCGATGATGCCCCTGAACTCGGCCTCGGATCCGATCGGCAGCTGGATGGGAACGGGGTGCGCGCCCAGGCGGTCGATCATGGTCTGCACGCCACGCTCGAAGTCGGCGCCGATGCGGTCCATCTTGTTGATGTAGGCGATCCGCGGCACGTGGTACTTGTCGGCCTGGCGCCACACGGTCTCGGACTGCGGCTCGACGCCGGCGACGGAGTCGAACAGGGCGATCGCCCCGTCGAGTACGCGCAGCGAGCGCTCGACCTCGACGGTGAAGTCGACGTGTCCTGGGGTATCAAGGATGTTGATGCGCGTGCCGTTCCATTCACACGTGGTGGCCGCGGAGGTAATCGTGATGCCGCGCTCCTGCTCCTGCTCCATCCAGTCCATGACGGCGGCGCCCTCGTGAACCTCCCCCATCTTGTAGGTCCGACCGGTGTAATAGAGGATGCGCTCGGTCGTCGTCGTCTTACCGGCGTCGATGTGAGCCATGATCCCGATGTTTCGAATCTTCTCTAGGGTGAACTTGCGAGGCATAAGTGTGAGTCGGTTGGGGCGGTTTCGTTCCGAACCGGGAAGCTGCTCCCGGCTGTCGCTCCTTGCCGAGCGCGGACATGAAAAAGGGCCCAGCGGGCCCCTTCACGACGCACGTGTCGACGTGGGGCGGGTTGCTATTTGGTCGGCGTCTCCATCGCTTGGATATTCCGCGCCCGGGAGCGAGCACAGATGATTGGCACGCCACCCGAGGCGAACACCGAATATAGCAGAGCACCCACTGATCCTCGGGGCGTTTCGTTGGCCGAATCGAGGGTTCTGCTGGGCGTCCTGGTCGGGGGGCTGCTGGCCGCGGTGCTGCTCGCCGTGGCCGAGTTTACGACGCTGTACACCGTCCGCACCACGACCGGTGCCACCGTGGTCAAGACCGTCGGCGGAGGCGCGAATCACACCTACGCCCTGATTCCCGTCGCGGTCCTGGCCGTGTTTCTGAGCTACGCGGTTTGGCGTGCAGCCAGCCGCCCCGCCCTGCTCGCCCTCGGTGTGCTGGGCGTGATCGTGCTGTTGATCAGCCTCCTCGGCGACCTCCCGGACGCCCACTCGTCCGGCCTGGTGGGTTCGAGCGCCACGCATTTCGCCGCCGCCAACTCGCGGCCGAGCGCCGGCTTCTATATGGAGACACTCGCCGCCGTGCTCCTTCTGATCACGTCGGTCTCGGGCTTCCTGCTGCTCGGCGCCCCGCAGCGACGGCGCGGACCGACGCTCTAGCGTTGCTGTCAATGAGCTGGCCGGCGGGGCGGCCGATGGTCGGCATGCTGACATCAGCGGCGGCGAGTGCGACGCCGAGACCCCGTTTGCATCTACCCTTGAGCAACGCGAGGGTTGTCCCACCGCAGCCCCCGGTCCCGTGTGGTGGGCGGCCCTCGCGTTTCTAACTCTTGATGGTCAGCGCGCGGGAGCCGTTGCAGCGTTCCGGCGCCCGGAAATGGCCAGGGGTTTCTACCAGCGGTAGTGGGCGAAGGCCTTGTTGGCCTGCGCCATGCGGTACACGTCGTCCTTGCGCTTGTAGGCCGCGCCCTGCTGCTGTTGGGCATCGAGGAGCTCGTGGGCGAGGCGCTGCGCCATCGTCTTCTCGCGACGCGCGCGCGCGAACTGCACCAGCCAGCGAACGGCGAGCGTACGGGCGCGACGCGGTGGGACCTCGACCGGAACCTGGTAGGTGGCGCCACCGACGCGACGCGACTTGACCTCGAGCACAGGCGTCAGCGCCTTGATGCCACCCTCGAGCTGCTCGACCGGGTTCTTGCCACTGCGCTCGCCGAGGATGGCCAGCGCGTCGTAGACGATCTTCTCGGCCACCGACTTCTTGCCGTCGAGCATCACCTTGTTGATGACCTGCTGGACGAGCCGGTTGCGGTGGACGGCGTCGGGCTCGGTCGGCCTGATCTGGGCGGCGGCGCGGCGAGGCATGGACTGCTACTTCGCCTTCACGCCGTACTGCGACCGGGCCTTCTTGCGATCGCTCACGCCCGCGGCGTCGAGCGTCCCGCGAATGACCTTGTAGCGGAAGCCAGGCAGGTCCTTGACGCGGCCACCGCGCACGAGCACCACCGAGTGCTCCTGCAGGTTGTGGCCCTCGCCGGGAATGTAGGCGCCGACCTCCATACCGTTGGTCAGCCTCACACGCGCAACCTTGCGCAGCGCCGAGTTCGGCTTCTTCGGCGTCGTCGTGTAGACCCGCGTACAGACGCCGCGCCGCTGCGGGGCGGCGACCTTCTTCTTGCGTCCCTTGCCGGACTTCAGACCCGGCGTGGCGAGCTTCTTCTTCGGCGTGACGCGACCCTTACGGATCAACTGGCTGGTAGTCGGCATGCGGATCGCAATGTAGCAGGGGCCGCGATCACGGCCGTGTCAAAAAAGTTTCCGTCTCGATGATCCAAACCGATCAGGGACTCGTATGCGCGAAGAGGACCTTTGTGCTGGGGCGCATCCCAAAGGGCGATGCGGCCGCTCTCGAGACGAGCGGCCGCGTTGCCCTTCCCGTTACGGCCGCCTAGACCCTCACCGCGGCCAGAGCCTCGTCGACATCGATGCAGGCCACGCCGACGGCGTCGGCCACGGGCCTGTAGGTCACGCGGCCGCCGGCCACGTTCACCCCCAGGCGCAACCCCGGACTTTCGGACACGGCGCCGAGCACGCCGGCGGTGGCCAGGTCGATGACGTAGGGAATGGTGGCGTTGGTCAGGGCGTAGGTCGAGGTGATCGGCACGGCACCAGGCATGTTGGCCACGCAGTAGTGGATGACGCCGTCGACCTCGTAGGTGGGGTTCGAATGGGTGGTGGGGTGTGAGGTCTCGAAGCAGCCGCCCTGGTCGATCGAGACGTCGACGAGGACGGCACCGGGCTTCATGAGCGAGAGCTGAGCGCGCGTGATGACATGCGGGGCGCGCGCGCCGTGAACGAGCACGGCCCCGATGACAAGGTCCGTGTAGGGCAAGCGCTCCTCGATCGAAAGCGTCGAGGCAAAGCACGTGTCGGCCCGCCCGCCGAAGATGATGTCGAGTTCTCGCAGACGGTCGATGTTGCGGTCGAACACGTAGACCGTCGCCTCCATGCCGAGCGCGATGAAGGCGGCGTTCATACCGACCACGCCGCCGCCGATGACCATGACGTTGGCCGCGGCGACCCCGGGGACGCCGCCGAGGAGGATGCCGCGGCCGCCGAGCGGCTTCTCGAGCATGAAGGCTCCGGCCTGGGTGGCGATCTTCCCCGCGACCTCCGACATTGGAGCCAGCAGCGGCAGCCGGCCGCGCCCGTCCTCGACGGTCTCGTAGGCGATACAGGTCGCCCCGGAGGCCATCAGACCGTGGGTCAGCTCGGAGTCGGCGGCCAGGTGCAGATACGTGAACAGGGTGTGGCGGGGCTCGAGCATCGTCACCTCGCCCGGCTGGGGCTCCTTGACCTTGACGATCAGCTCGGCGCCACCGAACACATCGGCCGCCTCGGGCACGATCGTCGCGCCCTGGGCCTCGTAGGCCTCGTCCGCGATGGCCGAGCCGTTTCCGGCCCCGCGCTCGACGATCACCTCATGACCGGCGTCGACCAGCTCCCGCACCCCGGCCGGGGTCAGCGCGACCCGGTACTCATCCGTCTTGACCTCACTCGGTACGCCAACCTTCACGACACCAACTCCCTTCCTCGAAGCGCCAGCCAGAACTCAATGCGGTCCCGTGCACTGGCCAGGTTTCGTCCAGTCAAATCCTCCACGCGCCGGATGCGGTATCGGAGGGTGTGGCGGTGGCAGTACAGGCGGCGGGCAGCCCGTTCCCACTGCCCGTTCTCTTCGATGAACGCCTCCAGGGAGCGCATCAGCTCGCCGCCGTAGTGACCCTCGGACGCCTCGATCGGCCCGAGGATCGAGTCGCAGAACAGCTTGAGCGCCTCGTCGTCCTGGAGCGAGAGCAAGAGCTGGAATGACCCGAGGTCCTTGTAGGTGGCCACGCGGGCGCGGCCGCTCGCCGAGCCGGCACCATTGCTCGCGCCATTGGCGCCCGAGGTGTCGACGAACGCCAGCGCCTCCAGTGCACAGCGCGCTTCGTGGAAGCTGCGGCGAGCCTCGCTGCCCGGCACGGCGCGCCCGACCCCGACCGGCACGGGGGCGGCGAGCTGCTTGGAGACAACCACCGCCACCCGCTCGGCGAGGGCAAACAGTTCGTCCTCCTCGACCCCGGGCACGAGCGCACAGGTCAGACCGCCACTCGAGGCCACGAGGCCGGGGGCAGCATCCTCGCGCAGCGCCGTGCTGAGGGCAGATTCAGCTGGCGCGGGCGAGCCACGGCCGCGCGAGGGTCGCTCGAGCACGATCGCCGCCACGCGGTCGGCCAGACCGAACGGCTCCAGGCGACGCGAGAGCTCGGTTCCCGACAGCTCGCCCCGCACCACGGCGGCAAGAACATCACCGGCCAGCCGGCGTTCGGTGTCGCCCGCCACCCGTGCGCGCAGAAGCTCGAGCGCGACGATCGTCACCGCCTGGTGGAGCGTGAGCCGGTCGAAGTCGGTCAGCGGACCGGTGTCCTTGATCGCCACCAGCCACGCCTCGGGCACCCGGGGAGGGGTCGAGGCACTCGAACGGGGCACGCCGTCCGAGGCGACCGGCAGCGCCAGGGAGCGGCTTCCGTCCTCGCCGCCGGGCATGAATGCCCGGGCCTCCCGCCGCCGTGCGCGCTCGCGCATCTCCTCGCGCAGGGCCGAGAAGGTCTCCTCCTCGACCGGCCGGCGGAAGGCATGGTGGGCCAGCGGCTCGCCACGGGCGTCGAACACGAGAACGGCGGCCCCGATCAAAGTGGCCAGCGTGCCGGCCAGGGCGTCGAGACCGCGCTCGGAGAGCACGATCCGCTCCAGCCGCTCCTGCGCCGCCAGTGCCCGGCGCAGGACCGCGTACTGCTCGTTGACGAGTTGCGTGAAGGCGGCCTCGGTTACGGCGATGAACGGCACGTCATAGGGGACCTCGAAAACGGGGAAGTCGCGCTCGGCCGCCGCCTGGATAACGGCGGGCGGGACCTTGTCGTGACCGAACCCGGTCCCGAACCCCAGCGCCGCTAGGTGGTGGTCGGCCAGCCGCTGAACGAACTCGCCCTGTCGCTCGGCCGATCCGAGCTGCAGCCCGGTGGTGAGGAGCACCTCACCACCGGACAGCCACGGCGTGGGGTCGAGCAGCTCGGTGATGTGGACCCAGCGAACCGGCAGGTCAAGGCCCGCTTCGCCGGCGACGAGCTCGACGTCGACGTCCGACAGGAGGTCCCGGACCGTGAGCATCGGTCGCTAGTGGGATCTTTGGGTGGGGTCCACTAGCTCACCGACATTCGCTCGGCGGCCTCGGTCAACACCGACCGCAGGATCGACTCGATCTCGGCGAACTGCTCGGGCCCGGCGATCAGCGGCGGTGAGAGCTGGATGACCGGATCGCCGCGGTCGTCGGCGCGGCAGATCAGGCCCCGACGGTAGAGCTCTCCGGAAAGGAAGCCGCGCAGCAGCGTTTCGGACTCCTCGGCGTCGAACGTCTCCTTGGTGTCCTTGTCCTTGACCAGCTCCACGGCGAGGAAGTACCCCGCCCCGCGGACGTCGCCGACGATGGGCAGATCGCGCAGCGATTCGACGGTGTCGCGGAACTCCTTCTCATGGGCCCGGACGTGCTCGATCAGGCCCTCGCTCTCGAAGGCATCGAGGTTGGCCAGGGCGACCGCGGCGCAGATCGGGTGGCCGCCGAAGGTCAGGCCGTGGGTGAAGGTGTTGTGGCCCTGCAGGAACGGCTCGGCGACCCGATCGGAGAGGATCACCGCGCCCATCGGCGCGTACGCGCTGGTCAGGCCCTTGGCCGTGGTGATGACGTCGGGCTGGTAGTCGTAGCGCTGAGCGCCGAACCACTCGCCGAGGCGGCCCCAGGCGCAGATGACCTCGTCGGAGATCATCAGCACGTTGTAGTCGTCGCAGATCTCGCGGACCCTTGCGAAGTAACCGTCGGGCGGGGTGAAGCAGCCGCCGGCGTTCTGCACCGGCTCGAGGATCACCGCCGATACCGTGTCGGGGCCCTCGAACTCGATCCGCTCGGCGATTGCCTCGGCGAAGCCGTCCTCTGTCATGCCGGGCGGCATCCGGTAGGTGTTGGTGTTCGTGACATGGCAGCCACCGGGGGTGAGGGGCTCGAACGGCTGGCGCAGCGAGGTCACGCCCGTGGCCGACAGCGCGCCCAGCGTCGTCCCGTGATAGGCGATCTCGCGCGCGATCACCTTGGTCTTGTTCGGGTTGCCGTGCAGCTTGTGGTACTGGCGTGCCAGCTTCAGCGCCGATTCGACGGCCTCGCTGCCGCCGCTGGTGAAGAACACGCGATTGAGATCGCCCGGAGCCAGCGACGCTACCTTCGCGGCCAGCTCGATCGCGGGCGGATGCGCGTAGGACCAGTTGGTGTAGAAGCCAAGCTCCTTGGCCTGGTCGGCTCCAGCCTGGGCGATGTCGGCGCGGCCATGGCCGATGTTCACGCAGAAGAGTGCCGACAGAGCGTCCAGGTAGCGCTTGCCCTTGTCGTCGTAGACGTAACAGCCGTCACCCCTCACGATGATCGGGATGTCGGCCTCCTCGTAGGCGGACATCCGCGTGAAGTGCATCCAGAGATGCCGACGGGCCATCTCCTGGAGCCGGCCGGACTCAACTCGAACTGCGGTATCCGTGCTCGCCATAACTCTCCTCGCAAACGTGTGCCGTTTTGTACAACGGTAGCTGCCAAGTCGAAGCAACTCAATTGTCCATGCTGGAAGTATCGGTGCACAAGGGTTATCCCAGTCGCTGCAATAGTCTTGGCGGTCATGTACTTGAACCACTATCGGACCGGTTCCGGTGCGCCGCTGGTGCTCATCCACGGCATCGGCAGCCAGTGGCAGATGTGGCGACCAGTGCTCGGCCGGCTGGCCCAGGAGCGCGATGTGCTCGCCATCGATCTCCCCGGCTTCGGTGCCTCTACGATGCCGCCTCCCGGGACGCCGGCGGGCATCGCCAGCCTGACCAGCCTGGTGGCCGAGTTCCTCGACGACCAGGGCCTCGAGCGCCCCCACGTGGCGGGCAACTCGATGGGCGGCTGGATCGCACTCGAGCTGGCCAAGCAGGGAAGGGTCGCGTCGTCCACGCCACTGTCCCCCGCCGGCTTTCATCAGGGCGCGGAGGGCACCTACGAGCGCCTGTCCCTGAAGATGGCCGTGGGCAGCGCACGCCTTCTCGCCAGCCGGGCCGACGGCGTCCTCGCCTCGCCCGCGGGCCGGGCGGCGATGCTGAACCTGTTCGTCGCCAAGCCGAGCCGCATCTCCGCCTCACAGGCCGCTCAGGCCACGCGCGCGCTGGCCGGAGCCGAGTGGTTTGACGACACGCTGGCCGCGCTCATCGACGACCGCTTCAGCTACGGCGAGCGAATCAAGGTGCCGGTCACGATTGGCTGGGGCACCCGCGACCACCTCCTCCTCCCCCGCCAGGCGGCCCGGGCCCGGCGTGAGATCCCTGGCTCCAAGCTGATCATGCTCGAGGGCTGCGGCCACGTCCCGACCTGGGACGATCCCGATCAGGTCGCGCGCGTGATTCTGGAGGGCAGCCAGGCCTAGTGGGTCTCCCCGGAACGTTGTGCCTGAAATGGCCAGGTCCGGGGGCCGTTGGCCGCGGACGCAGGATCCGACGTGCACTGGAGGTGCACGAGGATCCGAGGACAAAGGCCAGCGGTCATCCGGGCCGGCCATTTCGGGTGCAATGTTTCTGGGAGGCCCACTCGCGGGTCGATCCTGCTAGCGCGGCCCGGCGGCGCTCGCCCACCCGAGCAGCTCGTCGACGTGGCCCGCCGTGATGCCGTGTGCCGGCTCGGTAGCGACCAGCAACGTCGGCGCCGACCGGGCGCCGGCCCACGTGTGGCACCGGTCGTCGTGGGCATCGTCGATCCAGGCCAGGGGTCGCGTCGGAGCCACCCAGGCGTCGATCGCCGCCACCTTCCAGTGAGCGCTCGGCGGGCGATCGCACTCGTCGAAGGGTACGAGTGGCAGCTCCGCGGGTAGCCCCAGCGCCATCGTGAGGTACTCGTTGGCCTTCTCCTCCCAGCCGGTGCACCAGGCCAGCTCGTATGCGCCCGAGAGCCGCCGCAGATGGTCGCCCGCGGTAGCGGAAAGGAAATGGGCGATTCCGTCCACGATCTCGAACCGCCCGGCGGGGGGATTGGCAGTGTCGAAGCCGAACAGCGAGATGACGCCGTCGACGTCGACCAGCAGCAGAGGCCTATCCATATGTTCCGCTTATCCGCATCCGTCAGATTCTGGACCATGCCGACGCGGTTGGCATGGCACGAGTCGATATCTGCTGTACTTGCGCGAGCGGATTCAAGACGGCTATGTGCGGTGCCGAGTACGAGGCATGAAGCTACGCGCCGCACCGCTGGCTTCCGCTCCAGGTTCCTGCATCTGAGATGACACTACTCATTGGCATCCTGCTCGCACTCGCGTGCGCTCTCGCGAGCAACGTCGGCTTCCTCTACAAGCACCGTGGCGCCTGCGCGGCCGCGGATGTCGACATGCGCCACCCGCTCCGGTCGGCGTCGGCGTTGCTCCGCTCTCGCCTGTTTGCCATCGGCATGCTGATCGCCACCGGCGCCTGGGCATTTCACGTCGTCGCGATGGCGCTGGCCCCGATGTCGACGGTTCAGGCCGTGCTGGCCGGAGGTGTCGTGCTCCTAGCCGTCATGGCCGAGCGCCTCTTCGGTCTGCGAATCGGACGCCGTCAGTGGCTCGGCCTCGCGCTGACCGCGCTTGGTCTGATGCTCCTCGGCGCCACGCTGCCCCCCGTCCACGGTGCCCACTCGCGCTTCTCGGTGCCGGGGATGATCGCCTTTGAAGCCTTCCTGATCATGGCCGGGACGCTGCTCATCATGGGCCCGCGAATCGGCGCACCGCGCGAGCATCACGGCTTCATGCTCGGGGCCGCGGCCGGAATCCTGTTCGGCGTCTCGGACGTGGCGATCAAGGCGATCTCGGGCGTCGTCGGCGCCCACGGCGTGGCGGGCCTGCTCAGTCCATGGATGCTGGTCACCGTCGCCGCATCGATCGCGGCGTTCTATGCCTCGGCCAAGGGGCTGCAGGACGGCGAGGCGGTACCGGTGATCGCGGTCACGGGTACGGCGGCCAACGTCGCCGGCATCGTCGGTGGGATCATCGTGTTCGGGGACCCGCTGTCGGGCAACCCGCTGTGGTTGATCGTGCAGTGCTTCGCCTTCGTGCTCGTGCTGATGGCCGCCTGGATGATGCCCGCGCCGGTGCGGGCCGCCCAGACCGCATAGCGCTGCTCCCGGTTGACACGAACCCGGAGGCCTTGTCATGCGGCGCCCCGTGCTGGCTCGACAGCGGAGCCGCCGAGCCAGCATCGGGCGCTGACGGGTCAGCCGGTCGAAACCTCCTGTCCCACGAACACGCAGGTCGCGCCCTCGGTGCGCCCGTTGATCCAGGCGGTGGCCACGTGATCGAGGCCACCGGATGTAAAGCCGATCTGGTAGGTGATGCCGAATGGACCTGCCGCCGGGAACGGTTCAGGATCCCCGGCGCTGGTCGAGACGTTGTTCAACGTGACCAGCCTGACGGTGGTCCCGGTGGTGACCGTAGCCGCGTACTCCTGATTGCTCGTCGTCGGAGTCCACGTGACGCTTGGCTTAGCTGGTGCCGCCGAGCAGTTGGCGGTGAACTGCCCTATCAGGGTGTTCAGGAATATGGCGCCGGTGGTCCCTTGGGCGACAACGATTCGCCGCTGCTGCACGAACCCCGTTCCCTGGACGAAGTCCCCAGGCAGCAGGTTCCCCAGTCGGCTGGCGTTGGCCGCCGTCCCGTTGACGTCTAGAAACGTATTGGGCGCTACGTCTGAGGCCGTCAACGAGCCGTCCTTGACCTTGGACCCGGTCACCGCGTTGTCGGCGATCTTGCCATTCCCCACGGCGCTCTTGGCCAGCTTGCCGTTGCCGACCGACTTGTTGGCGAGCTTGGAGTTGGTGACCGCCCCGTTCTTGATCTTCGGGGACGTCACCGCCCCATCCTTGATCTGGTTCGTCCCGATCTGGGTCACGGCGAGTGCCGTGCCGCCCAGGGCGACGAAGAGCGCGGTCGCCGACATGGCCAGCGACACCCGCGATGAATTGATGCCGAACAAAATGCCCTCCTCCGTTGAATAGTCGCCCCGCTGCCTAACCGTGGCAGCGGTTGCCCGCGCCCCTAAACCCTAGCCGAGTCTGTCGAACGAACCGTGACGTCCGTCACCTGCACGGAACCGTTCGAGCCCCGCCTGCACGTCGGTGAGCGAGCGCATCCCGTGCTCGAGCTCGTTGGCGATCGCGGCCGCCTCGGTCAGACCCGAGGACTCGAGGAGCGAGAGACGATCCTCACGCATGCACGTCTGGGGAAAGCGAGCCAGCTCGCGGGCCAACTCCTCGGCGGCTGCGCGGGCCTGGCCGGCCGGCACGACGCGGTTGGCCAGGCCGATCGCCTGCGCCTCGCGCGCGTCGACCGGGCGTCCGGTCAACACCAGGTCCATGGCGCGGCTCTCCCCGATCAGCCGGGGCAGGCGAAGCGTGCCGCCGTCGATCAGCGGAACTCCCCAGCGGCGGCAGAACACCCCGAACACCGCTGTCTCGTCGGCCACCCGCAGATCGCACCACAGCGCCAGCTCGAGACCTCCGGCGACGGCATGGCCCGACACGGCGGCGATCACGGGCTTGGTCAGGCGCATTCTCGTCGGCCCCATCGGTCCGTCTCCGTCGGGCGCCACCCGGTTTCCCGCCGCCGTCCCCGCCGCCTTGAGGTCGGCACCGGCGCAGAACACGCCGCCCTCGCCGTGCAGGACGGCAACCGCTGCCTCCTCGTCGGCGTCAAAGGCGCGGAACGCCTCGGCCAGCGCAGCCGCGGTGTCTCCGTCCACGGCGTTGCGGCGCTCGGGGCGCGAGAGGAGACACGGTCCTCACCGCGCCATCGCGCTCCACGCGGACGGCCTCGCTCACGCCGCCGCTCCGACGGCACGACGGACGAAGATCCGCAGCGCGGCGACGATGTCCTGCGCCGCCGGGCGGGCTCCGGCCAGAGGCGACAGTGGCCCAACGAGAGCCTCGCCACAGCCGCCGACGAGCGCCGCGGCGGTGAGCTGGACGTCCTGCTCGGGGATCTCCCCTGCGGTGATCCCGGCGCGCAGCGCCTGCGCCGTCAGCTCCCGGTAGCGCTCGCGGTAGGCCAGGCGCTCGGCATCGACCATCGGATCGACGGGCTCGGCGATGAGGGCCCAGGCCAGCCGCGGGCGGCGCAGCGCCCGTTGGGCGAACGTGGCCAGCACGGTTTCCAGGCGATCGACGTGCGAGGCTTCCGGCGGCATCCTCTCGGCCGCCGCCCGCATGGCCTCGACCTCGCGGTCGCACACCGAGCGGAACAGGTGCACGAACAGTTCCTCCTTGGAGGTGAAGTGGCGATACAGCGTGCCCGAGGCCACGCCGGCGCGCTCGGCGATGGCGATCACCGACGCGGCGCCGTAGCCGCCCTCCTCGATCAGCTCCTGGGCGGCCCGGAGCAGGCGCTCGCGGGTGGGGGTCAGGACCTCGGTCATCCCTTGAAGGTCGAAGGCCCCAGGTCCCCGAACGGCTGGTCGCGCTGGCGAACGGCCTCCCGGAAGCCCTCGCGGGCGGCCAGGGCCTGGAACGCGTACCCCTCCTTGGTGTGCCGGGTGATGCCGTCGAACACCGTCCCGAGCACCTGGGTGGCGTGGAGGCCCTGGGCATACAGCGACTGGTTGACGAGCAGCTTCATCATCTGCAGCTGGTTGACGGGGAGGCGCGCGATCCGTTCCACGAGCGTTTCGGTGCGCTCGTCGAGCGTCTCGGGGCTCGGTGCTTCGATGGCCAGGCCCCACTCGAGCGCCTCGGCGCCCGACAGCGAGTCGCCGGTGAACAGCAGCCGCTTGGCCCGCTGGGGTCCGAGCCGATAGGCCCACAGCGAGGTGGTCGGCGAACCCCACACCCGCGCCGGGGGATAGCCGATCTTGGCGTCGGCGGCGATGAGGAGAAGGTCCGAGCAGAGCGCCATGTCGGTCCCCCCGGCCACGCAGAATCCGTGCACCTTGCAGACGACCGGCTTGGAGCAGTGAAAGAGCGACATGAAGGCTCGGACGTTGCGGCTCATCGCGCTGTAGTCGAGCATCGGATCCCAGGGCTCGGACGGGTCGTGGTTGGGGATCGAACCCTCGCCGTATTGCACGAGGTCATAGCCACCGCAGAACCCCTTGCCGTTGCCGCTCAGCACGAGCACGTGCACGGCCGGGTCGAGGTCGGCCCGCTCGACCGAGTCCGCGAGCTCGCGCACCAGCTCGCCCGTGATCCCGTTGCCGCGCTGGGGGCGATCGAGCGTGAGGCGGGCCACCCGGTCCGTGACCTGGTATGCCACGTCCCTCATACTGGGAACGCGCGCTCGATGATCGCCGGGGCGTCGACGCCGGCCGGCAGGGTGCCGTACACGCGCCCCGCCTGGCCATCGATTCGCGCGGCGCAGAATGCGTCCGCCACGGCGGCCGGCGCGTAGCGCACGAGCAGCGACGCCTGGAGCGCCACGGCGAGATCCTCGACGACCCGCCGGGCCGAGAACTGGGGCTCTGCGCTCTCGAACACCTGGCGTGCCTCGGCGCGCACCCGCTGAAGATGGGCGTCGAGCCGCGAATCGCCGCCGGCGCCGAGCTCACATTCGGCCATGAACGCCGGCAGTCCCTCGGGCTCCTTGACCATCGCGCGCAGGACGTCGAGGGCGGCGACGTTGCCCGAGCCCTCCCAGATCGAGTTCAGCGGCGCGTCGCGGTACAGCACCGGCATGCCCGAGTCCTCGACGAAGCCATTGCCGCCCAGGCATTCGAGCGCCTCGGCGGCGTGGGCGGCGGCGCGTTTGGACACCCAGTACTTCATCACCGCAGTGGCGAAGCGCCGGAATGCGGCCTCGGATTCGGAGTCGTAGCTTCGCGCGACACGCATGGCAGACGCGGTGGCCGCCTCGGACTCCAGCGCCAGGTCGGCGAGCACGTTGCGCATCGCCGGCTGGTCGGCGAGCAGCGCTCCGAACGCGGCCCGGTGGCGAGCGTGGTGGATCGCCTCGAGCGTCCCACGACGGATCCCGGTAGTGGCTCCGAGCAGGCAGTCGAGGCGCGTGTGGTTGACCATCCGGATGATCGCCGGCACTCCGCGCCCTTCCTCCCCGATAAGCCGTCCCTGGATGCCACGAAACTCGACCTCGGAGGAGGGCAGCGACCGCGTGCCGAGCTTGTCCTTGAGCCGCTGGAACTCCATCCCCGGCCCGCGCTCGATCAGGAAACACGACAGACCGCCCGGCGCCTGGGCGAGGATGAGGAACACGTCGCACGGCGGGTAGGAGCAGAACCATTTGTGACCGTGGATCTCGTAGGTACCGTCGCCGAGCGGCTCAGCGCGGGTCAGGTTGGCGCGGACGTCCGACCCACCCTGGCGCTCGGTCATCGCCATCCCGGCCAGCGCGCCGTGGTCGTAGTCGGGCTTGGTCAGCCGCGGCTCCCACTCGGCCGCGAGCTCGGGGGCGCCGTCGCGCAGGGCGGGGACGGCGGCGTAGGTCATCGAGACCGGGCACATCACGCCATCGTTGGCATTGCCCCATTGCATGAACATCGCACCGCGGACAACATGCGCGCCGGGCTGCTCTTCGCGCCACGGGAGGCTGGCGATCCCGCGCTCGACCGCGCCCCGGAGCAGCCAGTGCCACGACGGGTCGAGCTCGACCTCGTCGATCCGGTTGCCGTACCGGTCGTGGGTCCGGAGGATCGGCAGGT
Organism: uncultured Solirubrobacterales bacterium; assembly: GCA_963734775.1. GTDB lineage: Bacteria > Actinomycetota > Thermoleophilia > Solirubrobacterales > Solirubrobacteraceae > Palsa-465. The sequence goes on along the minus strand of CAVTJE010000028.1, from coordinate 97,010 downwards.
TGCGCTCGGCGCGCCGGCCGTGCTCGACGGCCTCCACGCTGCCGGCCACCGCCCCGGCCTCGCGCACGCGATCGATCGCCCAGCCTCCGCCTTCGCGCTCGAGCGCCTCGCGCAGCGGCAGATCGACCTCGAACAGGTTGATCGGCGCCAGCGGTGGCGGCTGGTTGCGAACCTCGCGGGCGGGGTCGGTGACGTCGATCGTGGCCATGGGGCTCCTCTCGCAGGCGTGCGCGTGAATCGCGATTCACAGCATAGTGAATCCGGATTCACATGGCAAGGTCGGGGACGACAACAACGTACCCATCTCGCCCTGAGCGCCGTTTGGCATACGATCTCTGAGATGGTCAGCTGGGCGCAGAGGACCAGCTCCCGGGTCGTCGCTGCACTCGGTCTGCGGCGAAAGCGGGAATGGCGCAGACGGAGCGACCCCGTTCGTGGTCGAAGACGCGCGCTCGCTGAAGAGGCGGACTACTGGAGTCACTGGTTGTCGACACGAGGAGGTGGCTGGCGCGACGATTACGCCTTCCGCTTCGATCGTGACTCCGAGGTGGCAGATCCGCTTTTGCGCGAGCTGCTCGGTCGGATGGGGGATCAGGACGCCTCGATCCTCGACGTCGGCGCTGGCCCGATCACCACGGTGGGCTACCGCTTTGACGGCTGTCGGTTAAAAGTGGCCGCCGTCGATCCCCTCGCCGCCAAGTACAACCGATTGATCGCCAATGCTGGTCTTGTGCCACCGGTGCGCACCACGCAGCTCGAGGGTGAGCGATTGGTGGACCACTTCGGGCACGACCACTTCGATATCGCCTACGCACGTAACGCTCTCGATCATGCTGTCGATCCGGTGCTGATCATTGAGCAGATGCTCGCTGTGGTGCGTCCCGGTGGCCACGTGGTCCTGCGCCATTCAAGAAACGAAGCGGTCAAGGAGTCGTATGTACAGCTGCATCAATGGAACTTCGAGGAGCGCCAAGGTCAGCTCATCGTCTGGCGCGTGAACCATGAAACCAACCTCAATGAGACGCTTGCCGGTCGAGGCGAGCTCGTTTGTCGCAGGGAGCCGGGAGACATGCAAGGCGCGAGCGAGGATGACCCCGGCTGGGTCGTGTGCGTGATCCGAAAGCTGGACGCCTAGACGCTATGGCCGTGGGCGGCCCACGGGCTGACGGTGCGGTCGACGAGACCTGGCCCTCATCAGTAGGTTCATGCGGCACATGGCCCAGAAGCGCCCTTCGGTCAGCGTCATCACCCCCACCTTCCAGCGCCGAGAATCGCTGCGCCGCGCGCTGCTGTCGCTAACCGTCCAGACGGTGGGCCACGATGAGTACGAGGTGGTCGTGTCCATCGACCGCTCCACCGACGGGACGCGAGAAATGATCGACGCGCTCAACCCGCCCTACGCGCTCCGCGTGGCCGAGAGCACGAGCGTCGGGCGCGCCGCAGCCTGCAACGCGGGCGTCGAGCTAGCCCGTGGCGAGGTGCTGATCCTTCTCGATGACGACATGGAGCCGGCGCCGCAGTTCATCGAGCGCCACCGCAGCCACCACGCGCCCCAGTCACGGCTGTGCGTGATGGGCGCAGTCCCCGTTCGGACCGGTGCCCGGAGTTCGCTGGCTGCACGCTACGTGGCTGCCAAGTTCGCCGCGCACTCCGGGCGAATAGCTGAGCCAGATCACGATTTCGTGCCGCGCGACTTCTACTCGGGAAACGCGTCGCTGCGGGCCGAGGTGTTGCAGGAAGTGGGCTGCTTCGACGAGTCGTTCGGCATGTATGGCAACGAGGATGTCGACCTGGGCATCCGACTGAGGGCCGCCGGGGTGCAGTTGCGCTACGACGCCAGCGCGATGGCCGAGCAAAATTACGACAAGGATGTGCGCGGCCTGGCGCGGGATACGCGTGCGAAGGGCACGACCACTGTGCTGCTGGCCCGCGGGCATCCCGAGGTATTCGGAGCGCTCCGGCTGGCCGATCCCCGTGATGCGTCACAGGCGTGGCTGGTGGCGCGCGCGGCTCTCCTCGAGGTGACGCGGAACTGGCCTCGCACCCCAGACGTCGTGTTCGCCGCCGCTGTGATGCTGGAGCGGCTGGGCCTGTGGCGCCAGCCGCTCTTCTACCGGGCACTCCTCGACTATGCGTTCTGGGTGGGAGTCGACGGGGCGCTCCGGCGATCCCGGAACGACGGAGCCCTGGCCCTGCTTGCCAGCGAACTCGACCGTGGCCCGCTCGACTTTCTTCTACACGGATAGCCAGCTGTTCGGCGGCGCTGAGCAAGCGCTCCTGCTGCTGCTCGAGACGCTCGACCGCGCCGCCTGGCAACCGCGGCTGCTGGTGGCCGAATCACCCCTGGCGCCCATCCTCGTGCAGCGCGCGGCCGCGCTGGGGGTGCCGGCGCGCACGACACCAGCGATGCCCCTGGGGGTCACCGGAGCGGCCCGGGTCCCGGCGCTTGTGCGCCTGCTCCGCCGTGAGCGGCCCGACGTGTTCCACGCCCAGCTGCCCGTACCGCTGAGCGCCAAGTTCGCGCTGACCGCGGCGGTCCTGGCGCGCGTCCCCGCCGTTGTCGCCACCGTCCAGCTTGTCGGGCCGTTCGAGATCGACCGCTCGAGCAGGCTTCAGCTCCGGCTGCTGGCGGCAGGCGTCGATCGCTACCTGGCCGTCTCGCGCGACATCAAGCACGAGCTCGTCCAGCGGTTTCACTGGCCGGCTCACAAGATCGAGGTCGTGTACAACGCCGTCTCGCTGCGCCAATTCCCAGCGGGTGCCTCGGAGCCATCGCTGCGCGACCAGCTCCTCGCCGGGCCCGGGCATCCGATCGTGCTCACGATCGCGCGGCTGGACGAGCAAAAGGGACATCCGGCGCTACTGCGGGCGGCGGCTCAGCTGCCGGGCGCCTTGTTCGTGTTCGCCGGCGAGGGGCCCGACCGGACGGCGTTGGAGCAGCAGGCAACGGCGCTGGGCGTCAGAGACCGGATTCGCTTCCTGGGCCATCGGACCGACGTTCCCGACCTATTGCTGGCCTGCGACGTTTTCGCGCTGCCCTCGCTCTACGAGGGGTCCTCACTGGCCACGCTCGAGGCGATGGCTGCCGGGTGCGCAGTAGTGAGCTCGGCGATCCCCGGAACTGACGAGCTCATCACGCACGAGGAAGATGGCCTGCTCGTGCCACCCAACGATCCAGCCGCGCTGACCGAGGCGCTGCGTCGTTTGCTCGAGGATCCCGAGCTACGCCGGCGCCTTGGCCGCGCCGCCCGCGCGCGGGTCGAACGCGAGTTCACGGCTGAGGCGATGACCGGCAAGGTGGTTGACGTGTACGAGGAGCTGCTAGGCGATGGCGGACGACCATATCCGGCTCCCTGAGCAGGAGCGCAACTCGCTTCTGCGCCAGGTGGACTGGAGATTCCTCCTGCCGCTGGCCGATCGGCCGCGTGTGCTGAACCTGGCCGGCGGGCGGCTCGCCACGGCGGTGAGGCTCATCAGCGATGCGGTGGGCGATGGCAAAGCCACAGCGGATCTGGTCGTGGTCGGAAACCCCACACACGAGCAACTGGGGCGAGCGAGCAAGGCCCTTCGTCCGGGCGGCGCGCTGTACTGCCAGTGGACGCTGCCGGCTCCGATGCGCCCGCGGTCGGCCCGCATCGCTTTGGCTCGGGCCGGGTTCCAGCCCCTCGTGATGGTCTGGCCGGGCCCGCCGTCACGCGGTCGGCCGCCCCAGTTCTGGCTGCCGGTCGAGTCCCCCGAAGCCGCCGCGCACTTGCTGGCCGAGCGCCCCGCCCGCACGGGCCGCGAGAGGGCGCTCAGGGGAGCCTGGCACCTGGCCGCGGGCGCGGGAGCACTGGCGCCCCTCGGCGCCGTGGCGCGCTGGAACGCCGTCCCGGAGGCGGCAGTCGAGTCGGACGAGATCGGGGCGTTGCTCGAGCACACAGCGGCCCGGCAGTGGCTCCTGCTCACCGGCGGCAAGCGCACCATCAACAAGGTCGTGGGCCTGCCTTTCGCCCCCGACTCGGAGTCTCCGGAGCTCGTAGTCAAGTTCGCGCGCGTGCCCGAGGCCGAGCCGTCGATCGCGCACGAGGCTTCCGTGCTGCGCACGATCGCCGAGAACCATCTCGACGTGCCCGATGTGCCGAGGGTCGTCGCGGCCGGCCGCCGGGTCGGGCGCACCGCCCTCGCCGAGACGGCCGTGCACGGAACGCGGCTGATGTCGACGCTTTCCTTCGACACACTCCCGCAGCTCGCCGCGGGCGTGACCAAGTGGCTGGTGTCGCTCGCCGGTCGTAACGAGGCGCACCCGACCGCGCTGTGGCAAGAGCGGCTGGTCGAGGTGCCTGTGCGAATCTTCGAGCGACAGTTCGAAACGGTCATCGACGGCGAGCTGCTGGCGCGGGTACGCCGCCGCCTGGCCTACCTGGGGCCACTACCGTTGGTGGTCGAGCATCGCGACTGCGCCCCCTGGAACATCGTCCTCACCGAGCGCGGAACCCCGGCTCTTCTCGATTGGGAGTCGGCCGAACCCGCCGGGCTGCCGATGCTCGATCTCGTGTACTTCCTGACCAACGCCGCGTTCGTCCTGGAAGGCGCGCTTGAGTCGGGACGAACTCGCGAGAGCTATCGCGGGCTTCTCTCGGCCAGCACGGGCACAGGCCGGGTGGCGGAGAAGTGCCTGGCTGACTATTGCCAAGCACTCGGTCTCGATCCGGCGCAGCTCCCGGCGCTCCGCCTGCTCACCTGGATCGTCCACGCTCGCTCGGACGTCCGCCATGTAGAGCTGGAGCTGGGTGACGGACCGCCGCCCTCGGCCCTTCGCCGCAGCACGTTTCTGGGTCTCATCGAGGAAGAGGTGCGATGCGCAGCCGCGTGAGGCGAGCCCTCGCATGGTTGCGAGGCGGAGCCGAGGAGCGCGTGGCGTTCATGGCGCCGTCCCGACGGCTGCGATTGGCACTCACGCTGCAGGCGCTCGACACGGCGGAGCGTGAGATCCCGGCGGGCCAGCCGGTGCGCGTGCTCGACGCGGGCTCGGGTGATGGGCGGCTGACGCTGCGCATCGCCCACCGACACCCCGGCTGGACCGTGGCTGGGTTCGACGTCAATGACGATCTGCTATCGGACGCACGCGTACGGGCGACCCATCGTGGATCGGCCAACGTGCACTTCGCGCGCGTCGACCTGACCCAGCCACTGCCCGAGACCGGTTTTCACGTGGTGATGGCCATCGAGATCCTGTCCGAGATCCCCGAGCACCAGCGAGTTCTTCAGAACCTGGCCGACGCCGTGGCCCCGGGCGGGCTGCTGATTGTTCACGTGCCTGAGCGCTCCTGGCGACCGATCCTTCCGGGCAGCGACCCGATCTGGCGCCACGAGGTGCGGCACGGCTACGGCGAGGATGAGATCGCGCAGGCGTTCCGGGACGTCGGACTCAGCGACATCGACGTGTGTCCGACGCTGCGCGGAACGGTGACCGTGGCCCAGGAGATTCGCGACCGCGTCAAGACGGCCCCGCTGGCCGTCCGCGTTGTGCTTTATCCGTTCATGCTTGCCGCGGTCCGGCTGGAGCGCTGGGGACTGACGTGGGGACCGTACCGCGCGCTGCTGGCCACCGGGCGACGGCCGCCGGAGCCCCGGCACGCGTCCGACCAGACTCACGCGACGTAGCGCTGGAGCGCCTCCTCCCAGGCGCGCTCTGCATCGGGCCGTTCGACCACGCTATCCAGCACCTGCTCATCGGTGTCCCGAAAGCGGGTGGAGTAGAAGTTGTGGTAGACGATGTCACCGAACACGGTGCCCACGTCGCCTGGTCCGCGCTGGCTTGTGACCTCGAAGAAGTGAAGCCGCGGCGCCTCCCGAGCCGAGATCTCCTCGCCGACGTCGCCCGAGGCGTCCCGCCCTGGTGCCCGGGGGCGATAGCGGTTCCGGAACGAGTGACCCTCGGACACGAAGCGGGCCGTCCTCATGGCCCAACAGGAGGGGTGGACGTAGTCGCGGTTCAGCCTGGCCCCTGAGACGTGGGCACCGGCTCGCAGCGGCGCGAGCAGCTCGTCCAGCCAACGATCATGCAGCGGGAACGCGTCGACATCGAGCGCCACCACGTACTCGGTGCGGGAGAGCAGGGCGCCGACGTCGAGTGCGAAGTCGTGCCCCATATTGAGCGGTAGCGCGACCACCGAGACGTCTGGAATAGTTGTCACCCGCCGGCGCGAGCCGTCCTTTGAGGCGTTGTCAACCACGAGGATCCGCGTGCCGGGGGGGCTCCGGCGTCTGACGATGTCGATCAGCACGGCTAAGTAGTCGAACGAGTTCCAGTTGACCGTCAGCACGGTCACGCCGTCCGGAGTCAGGGTCGTCAAGCGCCGGGCCGCCCGCCGGCGCAGTAGCGGCACGACAACCCACCAGCCGAGCATTCTGGCCGGGTGACGCGGGCGCGGGAGGCGGCCCAAAAACGCCCGGGTGCGTGCAGCAGTCATCGGGCGGAGTCTGGCATGGCTCCTGTCGCCCTGCCCCCTGCAACCTATAGTGATTGCCCGTGGAGGAGCGAGTGATCGCGCAGGCACAGGAGGCCGGCACGACGGGGCACACGGTGATCTCCCCCGGGCGCACGGACAGGACGCGCCGGTGCGGCGCGATCGTCACGCCACCGGTCATGGAGCTGACCCTCGTCGCGCTCCTCCTGGCGGCGGTAGGGGCCGCCGCATACGGGGCGTACGTCGCGCATGGTGGGTTCTATTCGGACGACTGGTCCGATCTCGCCGGCTATCACTTTGCTGGCTCACCGAAGTTCTGGACCGATGTCTCCGATCTGCATCGCACGCTGGGCGGACGGCCGATGCTGGCGCTTCTGCTGCCCATACCGAACGCTCTGTTCGGTTCGCATCCCGCGCCCTACCTAGGGCTGGCGGCGGGACTCGGCGTCCTCAGCTCCTGGTGCTTTTACCTGCTGCTGCGCACGCTGACCATGCGGCCAGCCCCCGCCGTGGCGATCGCCATCCTGACGCTGCTGTTCCCTTGGTCTGACTCGATCCGCTTGTGGCCCACGGCAAGCATGACCACGCTGTCGGTGTGCTTCCTCTGTCTCGGGGTCGTGGTCGCGCTGCACGGGTTGCGACGGCACGGTGCCGCGGCAATCGTGATGCACGCTGGAGCGGCCGCCCTCTATCTGATGAGCGTGCTCACCTACGAGGCCACCGGCGCGGCAGCGCTCCTAGCCGGGGCGCTGTATATCGGCCGGGCGCCGGCCCGCAGCGTGGCGCGCCGGTGGCTGGTCGACGTCGTCGTCGTGATCGCGGGTCTTACCTTCTCCCTGGTCAACACGGTCGCCTCGCGTCCGGTGGGCTCTCCCTCGGCTCGCCTCAGCGACGTCCCCCACTTCGTCCGCCAGGCACTCGCGCTGCTGGTGTCGGGAATCATTCCGCCCGCCTCGAGTCGCATCCTGCAGGCGGTCGTGCTCCTGGCAATCGGGCTGACGCTGACCCTCGCCGTCATCCGTCTCAGACGGCGGGCTGATCCGGAACTGGCCCCGTGGCTGGGCTGGTGCGCTGTTGCCGTGGTCATGATCGCCGCCACCTACTTCATGTTCCTGGGCAGCCATCTGCACCCGAATGATCCCGGCATCGACAACCGGACGAACATACTGGCCGGCTTCGGATATGCGCTGTTCGCCTACGCGATCGTCGCGCTGGCGGCGCATCTCTTGATTCCAGGCTCGCCTCTGGCCACTGCAGGACCGCTGGCGGCGGCCGGTCTCATCGCAGTCGGCTACGCGGTTCATCTTCACGACGACCAGACCGATTGGCGGCGAGCCGCCGGGCTGCAGGCCGGCATTCTCAGCTCGATTGCCGGCAACGTCCCTCGCCTGCCTCCGGGCGGCACGCTGGTCAGCTTCGACGTCACGGACCAGGCGGCCCCCGAGGTCCCGGTGTTCAAGGACAAGGACGACTTCAGCGGGGCGCTGAGGCTGCAGAGAAACGACGCGAGTCTCACGGGCTACCCGGTGTACCCGGGCATCACCGTGCGCTGCGGCCGGCGTGTGGCGACCGTTACAGGTGCCGGGGACTACGGGACGCACACCGCGCGGTACGGTCACCTATTCTTCCTCCGCGCCGCCACCGGCCGCAGCGCGCGCATCCCGTCACGCCGGGCCTGCGCGGCCGCCCTCCTGAGTGTCAGCTGACCCATGCCGCCCGAGCTCAGCGTCATCGTCGCCACCCACAACCGCCGGCCGCTGCTGGAGCGATGCCTGACAGCACTCGGCTCGCAGAGCGCCTCGCCCGAGAGCTTCGAGGTGATCGTGGTCGTCGACGGATCAACCGACGGCACCGCCGACTGGCTCGCGCAGCTCACACCCCGTTTCCGCTGCGCGTGATCCATCGCGACAAGGTCGGGCGGCCCGCCGCGCGGAACGCGGGATTCGAGGCGGCACATGGCGCAGTCTGCCTGACCCTCGACGACGACGTGATCCCGTCGTCCGAGCTGATTGCGGTGCACATCGCCGCGCACAAGCGGGACTCGAGAATGTTCGGCATCGGCAAGGTCACGCAGCAGCCGCCTGCCGCCCGGGACTGGTACGCGCATTCCTTTGCCCGAGCCTGGAACCGGCACTACGCTCACCTGGAGGAGCGCGCCCCAGACTTCACAGCGGCGTTTGCAGCCAACCTCTCGGCGCCGCGTTCCGTCGTCATGTCCATCGGCGGATTCGCAAAACCGCTGAACCCGGTCGCAGATCTGGACGACGTGGAGTTTGGCTTTCGCCTCTGGCGCAGCGGCCTCACCCCGCGCTACCTGCCGGAGGCGCATGTAGTCCATGATGACCAGAAACGAGGCGAGCGGATGCTCGCGGAGTCTCGACGGCTCGGAGGGGCGAGCATCGAACTCTCCAACCGAGTACCAGAGATGATGCCCAAGCTGCTCGGCTGGTTTGCGGCCACTACCCCGCGCGAAATCGCGCTGCGCCGGCTGATGCTCGCCCTCCAGGTCCGACCGGCCGTGCTGGCGCGACTCGGGCCTCTGATCCCCGGCCGAGGGCGGCAGGACAAGTGGTTTGATTTCGTGTCGCGCCTTGCTTTCTGGCGCGGCGTGCGGCAGAGCGTCGCCCACCAGCGCTGGCAGCAGCTCACCTACGGCGTTCCAGTCCTCATGTATCACGCGTTTGGCGAGTCCGCGGGCGGACGCCGCTACGTCGTGTCAAGCCGAGCGTTCGCGCGGCAGATGCGAATACTGGTGCTCCTGCGCTATCACGTTATTGAGTTCGACCGAGTCGGGAGGGCGCTGGGCGAATTCGAGCTTCTGCCGCCCCGAGCGCTAGCCATCACGATCGACGATGGCTACGCCGACAACCTCCAACTCGCTCAGCCCGTTTTGCGAAAGCGAGGCTTTCCCGCCACGATCTTTCTGGTCAGCCGGCGTATTGGCGCCTGCAACGATTGGAGTACCGGCGACTCGCTCGCCCGCCGACCGCTCCTCGACGCCGCCCAAGTCACCGAGCTGGCCAAGGCAAACATCGCGTTCGGCGCCCACACCCGCACCCACTGCTCGCTGCCCGAGATCGCGGATGCGCAACTCGAGCAGGAGATCGGCGGCTCGCGAGCCGACCTCGAGCAGCAGCTGGGCGTGCCGGTCACCTCCTTCGCCTATCCGTACGGTCGCTACGACCGGCGCGCGCTTGCCGCCGTCAAGAGCGGTGGCTTCCGAGGTGCGTGCACCGTCGAGCCGCGCCTGGTAGGCCCGGGCGACGATCCGCTGGAGATCCCCCGGGTGGAGGTCAAGGGATCAGACTCGCTGGCGCGCTTTCTGATCAAGCTCTGGTTCGGCGGAGCTTGAGCGCGGCGCGGAGCAGCCAGTCGCGCCACCGCGGCGGCCAGGCAGCGACGGCGAGCCTCAGACGAAGCCTGTCGGCCGTGTCCTCGGCCAACACTTGAATACGCGGCAGCCTGTATCGGTCAGCTGCCCGGTCAACAACGCCGTCGCCGACAATGAACGCAGCCTCGTAGCCCGACCGTCGCAGGAGCGCCGGAGCCTCGTCGTTGACCTCTCCGTAGGGGTAGGAGAAAACCTTCGGTCTGGGCAGGCCAAGCGCCTCGAGCTGATCCGCTGACCGGTGAATTTCGGCATAGAGCTCGGACGCATCCATTGTGGCGACCGTGTGGTGGGAGAGCCCGTGTGAACCGATGCTGACTCCAGCCCGCGCGGCCGCCAGCAGCTGGTCGCGCTCCATCAGCTGACGTGGCCGCGCGCCGATCTCCTGGTCCCAAACATTCGATGCCCCGATCAGTGCCGCCACTGCGAATACGACCGCGGGGATGGCTCGTGCCGTCAGCCCCGGCAGCGCCGCCTCGATGAAGTCGGTGTAGCCATCATCGAAGGTCAGGAGCGCGGCCCGACGAGGCAGCGTGCGCTCTCCGGCTAGCCCGGCCAGAACCGTGTCGAGGTCGACGAACCGCCACCCTCGCGCCAGCAGCGCGTCCAGCTGTTGGCCAAACATGGCGGGGGTCACGAGATACGGCTCCAGAACGGGGTCGTCGCTTTCTTCAGCGATCCCGTGATAGGCAAGCACCAGCACGCGGCCCGTGGACGTCGCTCGGCGCGCCTGACGCAGCCCCCGAAACCGCTGCATTGTTCTCACCGCGAAGAACAGCGTTCGCAACCGGGGCCCGAGATGCCCGGTCCGGGCGAGTGCCGTGACGCCCGCACGAAGCGGCCAGCTAACCCACCCGGGAGCCACGACGAATGGCATCAGGAGCCAGCGATCACGCCGCCGCTTGAAGTCGGGAACGCTCCCGAACCTGTCCGCCTGGTCGGGGTACTTGAGCAGCAGCTCGTGACTCGAGCGCGCGGCCTCAAACTCGCGCCTCAAGTAGTGGCCGGGGTCGACGTTGTAGTACTGGTGGGTGACGGCCTCGGGATCGAACACGACGCGTAGCCCCGCCTGCCTTGCGCGGTAGCCGAAATCGGTGTCCTCTCCTCCGAACAGACCCTCGCGTGTGAAGCTACCGTCGAACCCACCGAGGCGCTCGTAAGTCTCGCGGGCAATTGACAGCTGCCCGGTCAGCATCTCGCCAATCTCGATCTCGTCGGCGGACACCATAAGCCGCGCACGCCGCTCGCGCGCCCAGAATCCCACGCCCCAGCTCAGGAGGTTGCGGGGGGACTCGGGGTGAAGCGGCAAGTCGCCAACAACGACGTCGGCGCCGCTCGCGTGCTGACGGTCGTGCACCGTCAGCAGGTGCGGGTCGGCCTCCATGTCGTCGTCCAGGAACAGCAGCACCTGACCGGTGGCTACCGTGGCCCCTGCGTCGCGCGCAGCCCCGGCTCCAAGGTTGGGCTGCTCGATCACGATCAGTGGAAATGTCATGTTGAGGCCCCGCAGCGCGGCCGCCGTGCCATCGGTCGAGCCATCGTCGACCACGATCACCTCGAAGTCCGAGCGCTGCTGACGCTCTAGTGCTCGCACGTTCCGAGTAATAACGTCGCGGCGCTCATACGTCGGAATCACGATGCTGAACCGCATCAGGTCGCGTCCTCGCTGAGTCGCGTGGCCGGCCAGGGCTCGGACGTGACCAGCCGCTTGAGCAGGGCCGGCGCGATCAGCGCCGCCGCCGCCAACAGGCGCGTACGCGGCCCGATACCCGGCGAGATGGCAACGCCGCGCAGGCCCGCCCGAGGCTCGTCCCCGGACAGCACCGCCTGCACCTGAGCGCGGACCGCCTGCGTCCGATGCCGGCGCAGCGACGCCGCCAGCACTGGGCGCTCGGCTGGCTGCAGTGCCGGGCTGACCGCGGCCTTCTCCAAGACGCGGACGCGTTGCCAGAGGCTGGAGACCCTGCTGGCAGTGAGCGTTCCTGAGTCAAGCGAGTAGTCGTAATAGGGCTCGAGTATCAGTCCCGCGCGCGATCCGTCCAGAATCAACCGCAGCCAGCAATCCCAGTCATGGGCGATTCGCAACCGCTCGTCGAAGCCGCCGATCTCATGTAGTCGGCTGCGCCGGACAGCCGCCCACCCGCCCACGAAGCAGCTGCCGAGGATCGCCGTGCGCTGGTCATCGATTTCAAACCGGTTGTGGGCGTAAAAAGTGCCGACCGGCTTGCCGCCGACCACGAACCGGGTGTCCGTGGTGATGAGGTCGAGGTCCGGGCGCAGCGCGGCCAGCTGAGCAAGAACGACCAGCCGTCGCCGGTCAAAAGCGTCGTCGGCGTCCAGCACGGCGACGAAGTCGCCGCTGGCGGCCATCGTCCCGGCATTGCGGGCCGATGCCGCCCCACCGTTCTCCTTGCGCAGCAGCTTGATCTGATCGTCGAACGGGACAAGCGCGCCCTCCAGGTCGTCGGTGGATCCGTCATCGACCACGATCACCTCGTGCGCCGGAAGGGTCTGGGCCAGCGCCGAGCGAACGGCACGGGCGATCGTCCCTGCCGCCTGATAGGCCGGGATGACGATCGAGAAGGTCGGCGGATCGCCGAGGCGCTGGACCGGCGCCTCCGGTGCCGGCGCGAGCAGGTTCAAATCATTACGCGAGGTCACTCAGGTAGCCGCCACGCGTGAGTGAGGACGACGTCGCCGTCGCCCGCGGTGGCCGGGGTCGGCCGCCCCCCGTGCACGCCTGGCTCGACATCGAAGAAGGTGGCGGCGTGGAGACCGTCCTGGATCTGGTTGCGCCCCTTGAGCAGCACGTCGATACGGTAGCGGCCGGGCAGCAGCAGGACCGAGTCGATCTCGCACGCGATCTGCGGCCCGAGCTGCGCCGTGCGCGCGTCGCGGGGGGCCGACACCTCGCTGTCGAAGGTGGTCACCGGCTGGCCGAGTGAATTGAGAATCGTGAGCCGGCACTGCATCATCGGAATCACCTTGGTGACGTGGACCACGATCAGTGCGCGGTGACCCGAGACGACGACCGCCGGCGTCCCGCTGACTGCGTCGCGGATCTCCAGTCGGCTGACGAGCGCGTCGTCATAGCCACGAGCGTCGCGATCGGTGCGTTCGAGCAGATCCTGTGAGGCCGCCCGTTCCAGGCCCCTCAGGTACACCCCGACGGCCTCCGCGACCGGCCCATCCACGACCTGGCGTCCCTCCTGAAGAAGCACTCCCCGCTGACAGAGCGCTTGGATGATGGCCAGATTGTGCGAGACGAAGATGACCGTTCTGCCCTGGCTGGCCACCTCGCCCATCTTGCCGAGTGACTTGCGCTGGAACGCCGCGTCCCCCACCGCGAGGACCTCGTCGACGAGGAGGATCTCGGGCTCCAGGTGAGCGGCGACGGCAAAGGCCAGACGGACAGACATGCCGCTCGAATACCGCTTCACGGGGGTGTCAAGGAACCGCTCAATCTCGGAGAAGGCGACGATCTCGTCGAAGCGCCGGCGAATCTCGGACCGACGCATGCCCAGGATCGCGCCGTTCAGAAAGATGTTCTCCCGGCCGGTGAGCTCTGGATGGAACCCGGTGCCCACTTCCAACAGAGAGCCCACTCGTCCGCGGACGTCGGCATATCCGGAACTGGGCTCGGTGATGCGGGAAAGGATCTTCAGCAGCGTGGTCTTGCCGGCTCCGTTATGACCGATTAACCCGACGATCTCCCCGTCTCGGACGGTTAGCGACAGGTCGCGCAATGCCCAAAAGGCGGGACGGGAAGACGACCGCCGGCGACGAGTCACCGTTTGCAGCGTCTGCTGTCCGGCCCGGGCCAGACCCTCACGCAGCGTGCCGTAGCCGCGGATGTCTGTGCCCAGCCGATAGCGCTTCCCGAGCTGATAGGTGCATATCGCTACGTCGTCCAAGGCACGCTCCTCTCAGACGATGTCGGCAAAACCGCGCTCGACCCGACTGAAATACGCCAGCCCGGCGGCAAGGATGATGAGCGCGGAAGCTGCCGAGACTCCTATCAGGCCCCAGGGAGCGTCCGGACTACCAAGCATCGCCCAGCGGAATCCATTGACCACTCCCACCATTGGATTGATCGCTGAGAGGGTGCGCCATGGCTCGTGCAGGAGCGAGCTTGGATACGCGATCGGCGTGGCGAACAGCCAGAGCTGAACCAGGAACGGCACCACGTAACGCACGTCGCGGTAGCGCACATTGAGCGCTGAGAGTGCAGTGCTCACTCCGAGCGACGTCGCGATGGCGATGGCCAGCAACAACGGCAGCGCCAGGACGCCCAGTGACGGATGTCCGTTGAACACAAGCACGACTACAACCAGGATCACGAACGAGATGGCGAAATCCACGAGTCCCGCCGCGACGATCCCCGCCGGGAGGAAGATCCGCGGGAAGTAGACCTTCGATACGAGCGCGGAATTCATGACCATGCTGTCGGAGCCGAGCTGGACGCACGTCGCGAAGAATGTCCACGGCACCAGACCAGCGAGGCTGAACAGGGCGTAGGGAAGGCCGTCCGAGGAGATGTGGGCCAGATGCCCGAAGAAAATCGTGAACACCACCATGATGGCGAGCGGCTGGAGGATTGCCCATGCCGCCCCCAGCACCGTCTGGCGGTAGCGCACGGTGATGTCACGGACCGCGAGCTGGCGGGCCAGATCGCGATAGCGCCACAGATCCGACGGGGCGAGCATACGGCTGAAACCCCGGGTGGGCTCAAGTCGTATGGTCGGCTGTTCGCTTCGCGGCGACAGATCCCGCGGCTCGCTCGCCGTCTGCTCGGCCACTTGATCCACGCCGCGAGGATAACCCTGCGGCTAGCCCAGCCTCGCACCCGACCAACCACGCAATCGGGCGGCGCGGTCGGGAAACAGAGTTGCCATGACGTAGCCGGCGGCGGTGCTGAGCAGACCGGTGAGGATGGCACCGGCCCGCAAGAGCCCGGCCCCGTCACCATGACGCACGAATTCGCGGCCCCCTCGCCACACTCCGCGCGGAAGCACCTCCGCGGTGTAGCGGAGCTCCGAGGACAGCGCCCGCGTGGGGCCGACCAGGTGGGCGACGACCGCCTTGGAGCCACCTTCGAAAAAGCAGCGCGAGATGAAGCGCCGGAACGTGGTCCGGTTGGCCGGCACGTGGTGCAAGACGCTGGCCTGCGGCACGTAGAGGATCCGCCGTTGGGGCCAGCGCTGTGTCAGGCGGATGCAGAGCTCGGTCTCGTCGCAACCGTAGCCGAGCCTGAACCCGTCCAGGGCATCCAGTAGGTCGCGCCGGTAGGACATGTTGCAGCCGAAGAGATTGCGCATCTCCGCCGGCTGTTCGGGCATTCCCAGGTAGGAGCACCCGATCACCCAGTCGAATTCGGGCGGGAACCATTTCGGGCGGCCGGCCGTCCACAACGGCTCGGCGCCTCCGCCCACTGCAGCGATACCCGGATTCTCGTAGTGCTCCCGCAGCAGCGCCAGCCAGGTCCGAGAGGCCATGGCGTCGTCGTCCAGGAACGCAACGACCGACCCCGAGGTGGCCGCCACCCCTGTGTTGCGAGCGCCACCTAGACCTCGCGCGTTCGTGTTGGCCACGGCAGCCACGCCCAGCTCAGCGTTCAGACGTTCGAGCAGCCGAGGGTTATGGTCGACGACCACGACGACCTCCCGCGGGGCCTCGGTCTGCTCCTCCAGCGAGCGCAGCGCCGCCCCTATCTCGTTCCAGCGCCCCTCGTCGTGAGCGCACACCACGACGGAGATGTCGCTCATCGCTCGCTCGTTCCTGACGCCCGGTCCATGGTGGCTGTCGCCTCCGCCAGGTCCAGACCCTCTGGCGTTCCGATGTCGATCACCGGCTTGGCCAGCCGGAACGCCACCAGGCGTGCGCCTTCCCCTAGCAGTGCCGGAAACACATCGTGGCCGAAGTCGGAGAACGTCCCCACCCTGATGTCCTTGACGGCCTCGGTCTCGAGCACGTAGATCCCCGAGTTGATCAGGGCCGGACCTCGCCCGACCTTGCCTTCCTTCTCGGCGAAGCGTTTCACCCGCCCCTGGCGATCGACCTCGACCGTGCCTTTACCCTCCGCGCTCTCGGACTCGTGCACCGCGAGTGTGACCAGGGCCTGGCTCGACCGATGAAGGTCGAGCATCTCGTGAATCGGCTCCTGCACCAGGATGTCCCCGTAGAGCACCACGAATGGGCTGGGCTGAAGCTGGGCCAGGGCGTTGCGCACGCCGCCCGCCGTGCCCAGCAAGCGCTCTTCGCGGACGCAAAGCAGTTCCGGTGCTCCCGCGTAGCCCGCCGCGACTTCCTCGATTTGCTCCGCATGGTGATGCACATTGATGACCACGCGCGCGACCTGGGCGTCGGATAGGTACTCCATGTGGCGCTCCAGCAGCGGCCGTCCACCCACATCGATCAGGATCTTTGGTGTCGCGGCACCCAGCGCACCCAGCCGCGTCCCCAGCCCAGCGGCAAGGATCATCGCGTTCATGACTCCGTTAGGATAGCCCTCGTGACCACGCCCTCGCCCGATCGCAATGCAACAGCGGTAGTTACAGGCGGCGCGGGGTTCATCGGCTCTCATACCGTGGATCTCCTCCTGAACGAGGGGTGGTCGGTCGCCGTGATCGATGATCTTTCCACTGGGTCACGCAGCAACCTGCGTCCCGAGGTTCATCTTGAGGTAATCGATATAAGCGACCGCCCAGCGTTTGACAGAGCGGTCGACGAGGTCAAACCGTCAGCGATCTTTCACATCGGAGCTCAGGCCAGCGTCACTCGGTCGGTGGCTGATCCAGAGCGCGACTGTGAAGTTAATGTGCACGGCACGCTCAACGTCCTTGAGGCGGCAAGACGCCATCATGCACCCATCGTGTTCACCTCGACCGGAGGTGCGTTGTATGGCAATAACGCTCCGATCCCCACGACCGAGGATTCGCCACCGGCGCCCATTTCGCCGTACGGAGCGTCCAAATGGGCCGGTGAGGCATACATAAATACCTGGCGCGAGGCGGGCGACCTCGGTCACTCGATCTGCCGGCTCGGCAATGTCTACGGTCCGCGTCAGAGCCCTTTTGGCGAGGCGGGCGTGGTGGCCATCTTCACGCACCTGCTGTGGAGTGGCCAGGCGCCGAAGGTGTTTGGCTTCGGGAAATCCACCCGGGACTACGTACACGTCGCCGACGTAGCGCGGGCGCTGCGAGCTGCCGTGGGTAAAGGCGGGACGTTCAACGTCTCGACGGGCGTGGAGACCGACGTGATCACGATTTTCGAAACTCTTCGCGATGTCTCGCGCGGCTCGATCGAGCCTCAGCTTGCCCCACTGCGGGAGGGCGAGCTCGAGCGAAGCTGCATGGATCCGCGGCGGGCCGAGCGAGAGCTGGGATGGCGGGCCGAGGTCAAGCTCGACGACGGCCTGCGCACCACCTATCGGGCGCTCGTCGAAGCGTTCGAGGCCGAGTCCGCTTCCGGATCAGGCTGAGCGGTCCGTCCGGAGATCAGCTCCGCCACCTGCTCCAGCGAGTCGGCCACAACGTCGGCATCGGCTGCTCGGTCAGGACGCACCGAGGCTGTACGGCAGCCGGCGGCTCTGCCCGCGGCGATGTCACTAGCCGAGTCCCCGATCATCCATGAGCGCTCGAGATCCAAATCCAACTCGCGGGCAGCGTCCAACAGCATTCCTGGCCTCGGCTTCCGACAGTCACACCGCTCCCATTCGTCGTGAAAGCAATACCGGAAGGCGATGATGTGACTCCCATGGTGGGCCAACTCTCTCTGAATCAGCGCCTCGATTTGGCTGATCACCTGCGGCGACACGAGACCCCGCGCCACCCCTCGCTGGTTTGATACGACGACGAGCCCAAAGCCGGCGCCGTCCAGGCGAGCCAGGCCGCGCGCGGCACCGGGCAGCCACGTGAAGTCACTGAGCGACGTGACGTACTCATGCTCGCGAGGCTGGACGTTGATCGTCCCGTCTCGGTCGACGAAGGCAGCCGGCCGGATCAGACGACCCACGGTCGTTCTTCGGCGAGCTTTGTTTTGAAGTGCTCGACGAGAATGTGGTTGATGATCAGGTGCACGTCCTCCACGACACCGTAGTTGTGTGACGGCACGATGATGGCCACATCAGCCAGTTGTGCAGCCCGACCTCCGTCGAAGCCGAGTATTCCCACCACCTCGGCGCATTGTGACTGCGCGTAGCGAATCGCCTTGACGACGTTGGGCGAGTTGCCACTGCCGGACACGGCAATCAGCAGATCGCCGGCTCGGATCAGGTTCTGAAGCTGTTCGCTGAACACGTTCTCATAGCCCAAGTCATTTGCGAGTGCGGTCAGGATTGCGGCGTTGTCATTCAGGCTGGCTATCCGGAACCGGTGCATGTTGGCGAGTATCGTGTTCTTCGCCAAGTCGGCGGCGATGTGACTGGCAGTCGACGCGCTGCCGCCATTGCCCAGGGTGAAGACCTGCTTGTCATTGCGATAGGCGCGGTAGAGCATGTCGCCGAGCTGCGCCAGGCGGTCGGTGGGGAGAGCGTCGATGGCCGTCTTGAGCGCTTCGAGGTAACTCGCCGCCTTGTCCTCCATACTGCTCTGCACTGTCATGTTGCGCTGATTCCTGCGTTGCCGTCCCAAACGCTTATGTGGGTACCTCGGGCTGAGAATCTTAGTGGCACCTCCCGGAACTCCGACATCGCCGACCTCACGGCCATCTGGCGCTCCGGCGAAACGAACAGGAGGAGAAATCCGCCCGCGCCCGCCCCCAGGATCTTGCCGCCGGTGGCGCCGGCATCGAGCGCCCGGGAGTACAGGCCATCGATGCTCTCGTTGCTGACGCCGCCGGCCAGCCCACGCTTGAGCTCCCAGCTCTGGTGAAGCATCGCGCCCAGCGCGTCGACGTCACCGGCACCGAGACGATCGCGCAACTCGTAGGCCAGTCCGGCCATCTGTTTCAACGCCTCGATGGCCGGGCCCCGTCGAATGGCGTTGCGCTGCTCGATCAGAACGTCATCGGCCGAGCGCTGGAGGCCGGTGTAGAACATGAGCAGCGAGCGGTGAAGCGCCTTGAACGTGTCAGGCGCAGCGATGATGGGCTCCACCCGCACGCCGCCGCCGCGGGGCAGGAACTCGATGAAATTGAAGCCGCCCAGCGCCGCGGCGTACTGGTCCTGAACCCCGATCGGCTTGCCCAGGGCCTCGATCTCGATCTGGGCTGCCTCCTTGGCCAGCAGAAGAGGAGGCTTGTACAGGCCCTGGAAGGCGTAGAGCGCGTTCAGCAGGCCAACGGTGACGGTGCTGGAGGATCCGAGCCCGGTCCCGCTAGACGGGACGTCGGCCAGCGTGATGATCTCCACGCCCCGCGGCACGCCGACCAACCGCATGACCTCACGCACGAGATCGTGTTCCACGTCGGCCGCCTTGTCCACGATCTCGGTCTTGGAATAGCTGACGCGGACGTTCCCCTCAAACCGGGGGGCCACGATGACGTGGATCCATTTGTCGATGCTGGTTGAGACGACGGCGCCGCCATGCTCCTCGTAGAAATCTGGCAGGTCGCTGCCGCCCCCCACGAAGCTGACCCGTAGCGGCGTACGCGAGACGATCATCGTGATGACTGTATCGTCGCCTTTACCCTTCGCCCCTTAGCGGCGGTGGCCCAGTTGCCATAGAACCTGGTCGCGCCCAACGTCGCGCCAGAGCGCCGCCGGACGCGTGACCGGATGTCTCCGCGCCCAAGCCGCGCCGGAGATGACATAGCGCGCGGGAGCCGACCGGCGTGCGCCGTCGAACAGATCCAGACGCGTATGCGGCAAGAACCACTGAGTGGCGTAGAGCCCGATCTCGTCATACTCGGCGAGGTCGTATGCCGCCAGACGGATGCCCTTCGCACTGGCCACTGGATCCGGGCTGGTCCAGCCCGCCGGGTAGACCGAGCGCTGCGAATCAATCACAGGATTCAACTCGCCATACGCGGTCACCGCCGCGAACAGCGCGATGGCGAGGAGGGGCACGCGGCCCGTGGCCTGTCTCGAGGCCCGGATCAGTAGCCAGGCGCCGGCCAATGCGACCACGGTGGCACCGATCAGCACGCCCGCGCCGAGCTGGAAGGTGAGGAACGGTAATGAGGCAACGTTCCAGCGATTCGCAGCGCCCTGGGTGGAGAGCAGGACCCGGCTCAGCACCACGACCAGCGTCAGCGGCGCCAGACCGAGCGCGATGTATCGCGGCTGCCAGAGCCAGCCGCGCTCCGACAGGAGTGCGACGCCGACCGCGACCAACGGCGGCGTGACCACCTCCACGTAGCGTCCGTAGATCAGCATGTCCGGACGGGTGCGGACCGAGAATGACCCTGCGGAGACGAGCAATAGCAGTGCCGTCAGGCCCAGCAGCCACGCGAGGAAGGTTGTGCGGGCCGAAGGTTCGGCCCGGCCGGCAAGGTCTCCGCGAGAGGGCAAGACCGAGAGCACGACCACGACCACGAGGCCAAACGTAGCCACGAGCAGGTACCACAGCTGGCCGATCAGGTTGGAGAGCGCGGCCAATCCCGGGCCGAAGCCGAGCAGGGCACTGAAGCGGTCGTTCAGCTCATTGGTGGCGTGGCCGCCGTAGTTGTGAGTGACCAGATAGGCGTTCAGCAGGTGCGTGGCTTCGATGCCGACGGCAAGCACCGCCACCAGGCTCGCCGCCTGGAGATAGGCGCGGCGGCGCGCCGCGAGCCAGACTGCCAGAGCGGCGGTCAGCACCAGCACTGTGATCATCCGGCCGTGCACGGCCCATAGAGCGGTGGCACAGGCGCCCACTCCCACTGTCCAGGCCAGCGATCGGCCGCGCTCCCGGGCGCCCAGCACGCCGCCAAGGCAAAGAAGCCACAGACAGGTCAGAGGAAGCAGCGCGTTCTCCGAGAGCGCGACCTGAGAGAAAACCGTGACCGAGGGGTAGACCGCGCCTGCCAGGGCCGGCCAGACCGCCTGCCGAGGGGCAAATCCGGCACACCTGGTCAGCACCAGGTAGAGCAGTCCCACGAGCGATGCCGCGAGGGCAGCGTTGACCGCAAGTACCAGGTGATAGGCCAGGCTCGGGCTTGACGTGAGGGCCATCAGCGGCGAGAGGAGCAGCGAGTAACCGCCGCGGTAATACGGAGCCAGTTGGAGCTGCCCCGGCAGGCCCCCACCCAGCACTCGGGCATTGGTCAGGTAGCCGATCTCGTCGGCCACCAGAACCGGTCCAGTGCGCACCAGTGACAGCACCAGCCGACCGGCAAACAGGACCACCGTTCCAGCCACCAGGCGGTTCCGCACCCACGCGTCGGCCCCCGTGGCTGGCGTTCGCACGGCAGGCATCGTAGCGGCGGCACCGACCGTGTCGAACAAATGTCCAGGTCGGCGCGCGTAAGCATGGCACTGGGTCCGTCGACCCGATCGGAGCAGTCATGAAGCTCCGAGTGCCCCGCTTCGGCCGACGGAACCTGCTGGCGGCCCTGTTCGGTCTCCTTCTCTCCTCGCTCTACATCGGACCGGCCGTCGCCTACCTCGGGCACGTGGACGTCCGGCACAACGTAGCCACCGGCTCCGGCCGGGCCGCGGCGTGTGCTCGCGTTCCACGCCCGAACCAGCCCTGGCGCTGGTGGCAGCATCAGGTGAACGTACGGTGGTGGCATCAGCGGGACGTACGGCGGCGACATCAGGGGAACGTGGGGCACGCGCACCGCGCACCGCGTTGCCGGAAGACGTTGCTGGTCCATACCTTCCAGTCCGAGGCGGCGTCGCACCACAAGGGCCGCGGCTCCACCACGACCACGACTACCGCCTCCACCACCACGACGGCGGCCGCTACGACCACGACCACCTCGTCGCCTACGAGCACTACGACTTCCGATCCCACCACGTCAACCACGACCACGACCACCCCAACGACCACTACCACCCCAACGACCACGACCACCACCCCAACGACCACTACCACCACGACCACAACGACGACGCCCTCGGCTCCGACGTCGCTCTACTGGGGTGCGGCGATCGGCTCGCAGTTCACCGGGTCCTCTCCGCCGTTTGATTGGAACGCGGTCACCGACTTCCAGAACACCGATTCCGGCGGCAAGCCGATCAGCATCCTAAATTGGGGGGAGTCGTTCTACTCCTCGGCCTGGTACGGCGGCGATGGCGTGTTCCAGACGAGCCAGATGAGTGCCCTGCGGAGCCATGGCGTAATCCCGTGGCTGTCGTGGTCGAGCCGCAATATCGACTCGCCGAACTCGAGCTCGTACACCGACGCAGCGATTGCCTCTGGTTCGCTCGACTCCTACATCACCAAATGGGCGCAGGCCGCCAAGGCCTGGGGCCATCCCTTCTTCCTCCGTTTCGACTGGGAGATGAACGGCAGCTGGTTCCCCTGGGGCGTGGGCGCCAACGGCAACACCGCGGCGAGCTACGTCGCCATGTGGCGCCACGTGCACGACATCTTCACGAGCGTGGGCGCGACCAACGTCAGCTGGGTCTGGTGCCCGAACATCGACTCGAACAGTCAGTTCGCGCCGCTGTCCAGTCTGTACCCAGGCAATGCCTATGTCGACTGGACCTGCCTGGATGGCTACAACGGCAACAACCCGTGGACGAGTTTCCACAATCTGTTCATGCCCACCTACACCCGGGTCATGGGGATCGCGCCGAACAAGCCGATGGTCGTCGGAGAGACCGGCTCCACCGAGTCCGGCGGATCGAAGACTCAGTGGATCACGAACATGCTCAGCGACCTGCCGGTGAGCTTCCCGAATATCCACGGCTTGCTCTGGTACGACATCACGTCCAAGGGCCCGGGCGGCTACAGCGATTGGCCGGTCGAGACCTCTGGCACGTCGGAAGCCGCGTTTACAAACGGCATCAGAGCCTCCAACTACATGGGGAACTCGTATTCGAACTTGAATACCAGCCCAATCCCGCCTCCGTCCTGAGTCTAATGACCCCAGACCCAGGCTCGGACCCTGCTACCCTCACCCCACGTAGGGCGCGTCCGAATCCTCCCATGAGGAAGACCCGGCCGGGGGGCGGCCTAAGAGCAGGTAGGTGCTCTAGATGATCTTTTCACGTCGCATATTCGGTGGGCGCGGGGGCGCCGTGCTGGTGAGCGCTGCCGTCGCGCTGCTCCTGGCCGCCGGCGCGGTGTGGGTTTCGCAAGCAATCGGCTCCTCGAACGCGAGCAAGGCGGCATCCGGCGGCTCCGGAGAGCTGGCGGCGGCCAATGCGTCGGCGCTTGCCGTGACGGCCCGCGCTCACCCGTCGTACTGGGGAGCCTCCATCCAGTACAGCAGCGGCCAGGCGCCCTGGCAGATGGGTACGGCCAGTCAGTTCGCCGGCATCGCGGGCAAGAGGGTGTCCCTCATCAGCTGGGGCAGTCAGTTCGATTCCGCCGCGTTCTGCGGTGGCTACTGCCCCTTCCAGACGTCCAACTTCGACAAGATCCGGAGTTACGGGGCGATTCCAATCTTCTCGTGGTCGCCCAGTCCGGCCGTGCGCGGCATGGATCGTAAGATCGCCAACGGATCCCAGGACGCCTACATCAGGCAGTGGGCGCAAGCCGCCAAGGCTTGGGGTCACCCCTTCTTCCTGCGCTTTGCCTGGGAGATGAACGGCCGCTGGTTCCCCTGGGGGGTCGGCGGGCGCGGCGTTACCAAGAACGGCTACGACAACAAGCCGTCGGACTGGGTCGCGATGTGGCGCCACGTCCACAATATCTTCACCAGCGTGGGGGCCAGGAACGTCTCCTGGGTGTGGTGTCCCAACTGGACCTCGGTGCCTTATACGTATACGCCTGTCTCGCGGTTCTACCCGGGCGATCGCTACGTGGATTGGACGTGCCTCGATGGCTACAACGCGGACGATCCTTGGCTCAGTTTCAGCCAGGTCTATGGACGCTCCTACCAGACGATCGTCAAGCACATCGCTCCCACCAAGCCGATCATGCTCGGCGAGGTTTCCTCCACGGAGGCCGGCGGATCCAAGGCCACGTGGATTCGAAACATGTTCGCCGCGCTCGGCAGGTCCTTCCCCAAGGTGCGAGCGCTCATCTGGTTCGAGGGCCAAAACCTGGGGCCCGGCAACCGCCACGACTGGGTTGTCGAATCATCTCGGAGCTCTGAGCTAGCCTTCCGCCGCGGTATCGGCCAGCGCGCCTACCGGCGCAATGTGTTCGGCCACATCTCGCAGAGCCCAATCCGGCCGCCACGTTAGGCGTCGCGCCGCGCCACGGCCTCGTACAGCGAAAGAAGCTCGTCGACGCACTGATGCCAGCTGGTGAGCCGCGGCCGCACGGTCGGCGCCGGCTTCTCGAGCTCCTCAAGGATCGCCGCAGCCAGCGCCGCGGGCCCGCTGGACAGTGGAATCGAGCGGGCCAGGCCATCGTCGGCCAGCTCCCGGAGGCCCGCCCCATCGTCGGCGACCAGCAGGCGCCGGCGGGCGGCCGCCGCTTCCAACGCCACCTGCGGGTGAGTCTCATAGTCACTCATCAGGACGACCAGCGAGACGCGGGCGAGGAGATCGGCCATCCCGCTCGTATCACCGGCCGGGACGCGCGTGAACTGCACGTGGTCGTCGATTCCCAGCTGCGAAACGTAGGCGCGCAACTCGGCCTCATAAGGACCGCCCCCGACGATCAGCAATCGCGCCGCGCGCGACTCGAGCAACGCCGGCAGCGCTGCGATCACCCGGTGATGACCCTTATAGCGCTCGAGCCGTCCGATCGAGGCCAGCACCACGTCGTCCTGGGGCGCCGCCGCGGGAGCATCGTTCGAGGGCAGCTCGAGATCCGTACCCACTGGGATGAGTCGGAAGCGCTCCCGCGGCACGCCGAGCGTCTGCGAGTACAGATCGATCTCGAACCGCGCGATCGCCACGAGCGCCGCCGCGCGCGACAGCAGCGGGCGTAGCGCCTGTCGCTGCGCGTGCCGAGCCTGGTTGCGAAACGCCGACGAATGCCCGCCCCCGTGAAACGTGACGACGTATGGGGTGCGCACGCGCAGCGCCCGCAGCATGGCCAGCGGAGCCACGAGCGTGTGGTACGACTGGACATGGATCACGTCCCAGGCTCCATGCTCGATGTGGCGCCAGATCCCCGGGGCGAAGCACCAATCACGCTCCGCAGGCCAGGCGCGGACCGTTCTGATTTGGAACCCATCGCGCGCCTCGAGCCCGATACCCCGTCCGCTCGGATCGGTGCAGAGGACTTCCACCTGCAGACCGCGGGCGGCTAGTCGGCTCGAAACCTCCCAGACGTACCGCTGCACTCCACCCGGCTGTAGCGGGCTGAGCGGGGTCACCATAAGAACTCTCATCCGACAGCCACCCCTTCGCGCCGAAATCCCGCAATCGCCTCCTCGTACACGACCTCGAGCCGTCGGCCCCATGCCTCGGGGCTGTGGAATTCCTCGGCGAACGCCCGCGCCCGGGCCCCCAGCTCGCGCCGCCTTCGCTCGTCTGCCAGCAGCCCGCCGATCGCGGTGGCGATGTCCTGGGGAGAATCACGCACGAGCATCGGCGCGTCACACCCCACGCCGTCGTAGCCCTGCGCGCCTCGGGTCGTGGTGACCACCGCCTTACCACGGGACAGTGCGTAGAGCACCTTCATGCGCATGCCGCCACTCAGCCGCACGGGCGCCGCGACCACGGACGCCGCCGCCAGGTAGGGATCGACGCTTGGGACATCACCGATCACCTCGACCCCCTCTCCCGCCAGCCCAACCACCTCTCGCGGCGGATCGCTGCCGACGAGCTGCAGAGCTGCCCCGGGGTGCACCGCGCGAACGCGGGGCATGATCTCGCGCACCAGCCAGGTAGCGGCGTCGCGGTTTGGATCATGTGTGAAGTTGCCGATGAACACGATCTGGTTCGGCTGCTCGTGCCGCGCGTCAAGCACGAGTGGCATCACCACGCCAAACGGATTCACGCGAACCCGCGGCGAGACGTCGGGCGCCTGCCGGGCGATCGCCGCCGCGTCGTAATGAGTAAAAACCTGCAGGGCGGCGTAGCGGCGCCAGGCGGCGGGCGAGGACGCGTTCCAACGCCGCGAGTCGACCTCCCGAAAGCCCCAGTCCCACAGACTGGTCGGTCCGTTCGGTCGCCACATGGGCGGCCGTGGGCGTCCCACCTCGTGCTCGGTCAGTACCGCCGGGACACCTTCGGGAAGGCGCAGCATGGCCATCGGCGTGTGCTCGACGGCGACCACATCGAAAGCCCGGGCATCGAGCTCGTCGATCACCGCCTGCAGGGAAGGAGGCGCGAACCACAGCGTCGTCCATGGCCGCCGCGTCAACAGCCAGTCGGAGGCCAGCCGCGCCCGCCGTCGCATCCGCCCGCGACGGCGGGCCGGCTGCCGGCGATCGGCCAGGCGTACGTCGACCGGAAGCGTCTGCACCGCCTCGGCTGCCGCCGCCTCCCAGGGCTCGTCGCCCACGGCGGTGATAAACGTGACCTCGTGCCGTGCGCTGAGCGCGCTCAGCTGCGTCTCTACGAGCACCGGAATTGCGCCAGGGCCGTACGGCAACATTGGCGTGATCAGGAGGATCTTCATGTCACCCTCAGACGTGTGCGCGACGCGTGAGCAGCGGGCGAAGATTGGTTGCCAGAAGGCCGGCCGCCACCGCCGACTGGCTGGCAAGGAAGGCGATGCCGACGCCGACTATTCCGTGGGAGGGAACGAGTACGAGCACGAGCACGGTGAGGGGGACAAACTCCGCCGCCTGCGTGATCAGCAACAACCATGCACGCTGCTGAATCCGACCGACGGCCAGCCCCAGCGATACCACGGCGTTTGGCAACAAGGCTAGGGTCAGCAGGCGTAGCAATGGAGTCGCGGCATGAGCGTAGCGGTGCCCGAATATCGACAGGACGAGTGGGGCTGCAGCGATCGTCACCGCGACGACCGGCAACAGTAGCCGCATCGCGTGCGCGAGGCTTCGCCGGAACAGCTGTCCGAGCTGGTCCTCGTTGAGCGCCGCCTCCACCGTCATCGAGGTAGACGCGTTCACCGAGATAACCCCGATGCCGGCGATGATCGTCCACGGTGCGTAGAAGTAGGCGGTCTCCGTCGGATTCGTGATGTTCGTGACCAGCACGGGCGTGAGGTAGAGGACGCCGATGCTGAAGAGCGACGCCCCGTAATTCCCGGCCGCCGTGCGCATGAGCCGGCGCGCGCTGACGTTGCTGCCTGTAGGCGATCGCCGGACCCCGGGAAGAAGCCGCCGGAAGATCAGCAGGGTGACGCCAAGCACCACCAGCCCCACGGGCGCGTTCCAGGCCACGAACGGACCGGCCAGCGGTAGAGCGCCCACGAAGACCACGAGCAGCACCAGCTTGGCCAAGGAGAACAGCGAGTTCTCAAGCGGAACCCATTGCGGCGCCTGGAGGCCTGTCATCACGAAGTCCTGAAGCTGGAACACTGTCCAGCAGGCAGTGGCAAGGGTGAAACCAATCAGCCACGCTGCACTGTGCCCGACAAAGCCCAAGCTGGATGACCACAGCGGACTCGTCAGCCCGGCGGCGGCACCCAGGATGAGCGACAGGAGCACCGTTGTGGCGTATGCGCGAATCACCAGGGTCCGCGCACGGTGACCGGTGGCCGGCAGGTACCGCACCAGGACGGGACCGAGACCGAGCTGACACACGCCCGAGACAAGCACCGTCGCCGAAATCAGCGCTGAGTTGATGCCTACGACGTGGGCGGGATATGAGCGCGCAGCCGCCGTCCAGAAGACCAGCCCGAGCACCGCCGTGATCCCTGACCCAATCGTCAGCAGGTAGCTAGTGCGATAAAGCGGGTCCTTGAGATGGCGCCTCAGTGCCGACGGGGCAGGGGTGGACGAGGTTTCCTCACCGGACCGTCCGACGACGGGCACCTCCTTTGCGGGAATGGGAGGCGGTCCTTCCATCACCGACCCGCAGCCAGCTGGCCCAGCATCATCTCGTAGCGATCGAGAACCGCCTCTGCGTCGAACTGGGCGGCTCTGGCCTTACCCGCTCGCTCGAGTTCCCGGCGGCGAGCCGGATCATCGATAAGAGCCTGCATCGCCTCGGCCAGAGCCACCGGATCCCCCTGGGGCACGAGCACGCCAGCGCCGTCGCCCACTGTGTCGACCATCCCGCTCGGCTCGGTGGCAATCATCGAGGTCCCCTGCATGATGCCCTCGATGGATACCGTGCCCAGTGGCTCGGGCCATACTGACGGGACGACGCCTATGCAGGCCCGGCGCCATGCCTCCATCACCGCCACGTGCGGCACATCGGTGAGCACGGTCGCGCCATCAGGGAACGGCTCCGGCGTATCCTGTTCGACCGTCCCCATCAACACCAGCGGCGGCGGATCGCGCAGCCGGCCGTAGGCGTCAAACAGGACCTCGATTCCCTTGAGCGGCCGGAGCGCGCCCACAAACAGGATGAACGGCTCCTCGGGTAGCTCGGCCAGAGCCGAGCGCACCACGCGCTCATCGGCCTCGCCGGGCACGTCGGCATCGACGAAGGCGGGAATGATGAAACGCTCGATTCGGTCGGCGCCCGGGGCGTTGTCAATGAAATGCCGGCCGTTCACCTCATCGACAAACGACGAGACGCTCTGCACGGCGGAGATGCGGGGCAACGCTTTGCGGCGGAGCTGCCCGACACCCGCGACCGCTGCCACCCCCTTGGGCTTGCCGTAGAAGCCGCTTGCGCAGGCCAGGCACTTGCGGGGTGCCGGGCCACTGCATACATCGCCGTTGTGCATCAAGATCCGAATCGCGCAAAAGTAGCCGTAGTCGTGCGAGGACAGTACGAGCGGGATCGAGGTTCGTCGCAGGGCGCGCACGACCGCGGCCGAGATCCATCCGTGCGACAAGACAACGTCGGGGCGTGACTCCCGGATCAGGCGCCGCAGCCCACGCACCATGAGCGGATCGGGCAGCGGCGGGGCGTGCCGCTGACGGCGATCGTGCACCAGCGCGGGAACCGGGGTGCGCAGCTGCCGAAGGCGGTGTACGACGACGCTTTCCTGTCCATGCCGCTCGATTTCCGGCAGCCCGCCGTGCCACATGGTGGCCACGGCGACTTCGTGCCCCCGCCGCGCGAGGCCGGTGGCCAGGAGCGATCCCCATCGGTGGCCTCCGCCGATGAACGGCGGGAAGTGGTCTGTGGCGAGCAGAACACGCATAGGCCGATTCACGGGCCCGCGGCGCCGCGACGACGCGGCCGCGCGAGTAGGGGGATCAGGCGCTGGCGCCGTTCCGGGAACACGAACAGTTCCGCTAGGTGGGCGGCCAGCGGGCGCGGGGCCATGGCGATCAGGCTGAGCCACCCGAGGATGGCAACCCGCATCGGCGCCGAGACGTCGTAGCGGCGCCAGGCCGCTCGGGCAGCACTGATCAGAAGTCGGGAGAAGCGATCGCCAGGCACCGGATGTCGCCGTGGGGCGAGCTTGAGCGAGATGATCCGGAGCGCCAGGTTCGACAGCGAGAGGATCTGATCCGGCCGGTCCAGGCCGAGCTCGTCGGCCAGCCGCGCCAGCTCGGTGGCCGTTGTCTGCTGGTAGCCGATCTCGCGCCGGATGCGCTCCAGATCAAGCTCCGGTGCGGCCGGCTCGAACGCGTTGGCGCCGTGCACCCGATAGAACGCCCCGGGTTCGTCCAGCGCCACCACCGGACCCAGCAGCGTGGTCAGATGCACCAGGTACCAATCGGCGCCCCAGCGACCGTAAGCCTGCTCAGGGATGGGCATGATCTGCCGCAGCAGCTCGGTACGGAACGCGTTGCCTGAGGTTCCGGCCCATGCCATGTCAAACGGAAAGGCGAGTTCAGCCCGCCGGAGGTCGCCCTGCGCCAGCGGCTGGTGCGCTGCCGGCCGGGTCCGCCCAAGCTCTCGACCCTCCGCGTTGATCACGCTCATCCTGAACTGTGCGCGCGCAGCGGTGGGCCGCGCGGTCAAGGCGGCAGCGGCCCGTGAGGCGGCGCTGGGAGCCAGCAGATCGTCCGCGTCGAGGAAGATGACAACCTCCCCGCGGCAGCGGGCAAAGCCCGCGTTGAACGCGGCCGACTGGCCGCGGTTCTCGGTCAACACGAGGTCGATCGCGCCATGGTAGGTGCGCAGCCGGTCACGGGAATCGTCTGTCGAGCCGTCGTCGACCACCACCACGTTGACGGCTGGATGGTTCTGGTGCTGCGCGCTTTCGATCGCGTCGAGCAGGTAGCAGCCGTAGTTGTGGTTGTTGACCACGATGTCCACCGCAGTTGGAGATCCGAGCATCATCGGCGCCGCGGAAGCCGTGACGATCAGGGACGGCGCGCGTGGGCGGTCAGGCCGGGCTGATCGTGGGGCCCGAACACAGGGGCAATCGGCGACTGAACCACCGCGGTGACCGTCCGGTAGACGTTCGGGTTGTCGCCTATATACAGCTGTGCCGTGACGACACTCTGGCCAACCGGCAGGCCCTTCACCGGCACGTTGATGGCGGTGGAACCGCCCGGCCCGAGCCTCAGGTTGCCTGCCACGGCCGTGGTGGCGCCCGACTCATTTTTCAGCACGACGCGATACGTGGTGGCCGCCTTCTCACCGCTCTGAAGGCCGATCCGCACGGCGGGTGCAATCGGAGTGCCGTTCTGGACCATCCAGAACTGCGTATACCCGTAGGCATTTACGGCCCCGACATGCACCCGGGAAAGCACGAGTGCCCCCGAGATCGCCAGCGCGGCGAAGACGAGCAACATGATCTCGGTGGGTCTGGGCCCCCTCCAGTTGATGGTCCTCGTCGTAGCGGCGACCGGGGCGCGGCGGGCAACCGTGACCGCGCACGCCGCGCCGACCACCACGAGCAGCAGAACCGCCCAGGAACCGGTGCGCAGGCCACCGGGAGCGAAGTTCAGAAGCAGCGCACCGAGAACCAGCGTGGCCAAGCTTGTGGCGGTGGTGAGCGCGGCCATCTCGAGCCCGGTGAGCTGCCGACGGGGGAAAATGGCGGCGGTGATCGCGTACCCCGGCAGAACCAGGCATAGCGGCAACGCGAACAGGGCCCGAAGGGCAGTGATCGGAACCGACACCACGACCACCGCGCACAGGATCGCGACGACAGCAGTGGCTCGGATGTCGCGGTCGACGGCCATCACACTGCACCTTTCAGGTCATAGATGTAAATCGTGCCGCTGTCGTATATTCGCGACACGGGTAGCCGATCGAACTTGGCCGCGACATTCGGTGAGATCAGGATGTCCCTGGGTCCACCGGGCGGGTGAACCGAGAAACCGTAGGCGCGCGCAACGTCTCCGGCCCGGAGGCGGAGGTCGATCACCACGTAGCGGACCTTCCGTGCTTTTAGGAGGAAGAGCTCAGACGCGGGGATGTTCCAATCGGTCAGGAAGTTGTCGAGCTTGTATGTGTGTCCGCTGATCACGTGGCCGTCGTCGCCGAGCAGCATGATCGGACGAGCGTCTCCTTCCAAGGCCCCGATTCGGGCACCGTTCAGCTCACCTCCGACCCATCGGCCGAGGGCGAAGGCCTCTGACGGGACCGTATGCCCGCTGAACTGCGCCCTCACCGGCGGTGAGAGGACGTTGTCCACGGGCCAGCCCGTGATGGCGCCCCCCACCATCACTACCGCGGCCATGCCCGCGACCAGCGCAGGCATCCAGGCTCGTCCGAGGTTCAGGAGCCGGCTAACCACGGCATACGCCACCACGAACGCCAGACCGATGAAGAGGAACTCGGCCAGACGGTTCGCGACTTCCCAGGCACTCGGCGAAAAGCGCAATCCCAGCGCTCCAAAAAATCCAACACTGCCTAGGCAGAGCAGGCAAGCGAAGGGATCCCATTTATGCCGGCGCCACACCGCCCGCAGCCCGAACGGCAGCGCGACCAGCAAGATCAGCAGCGAGACGTAGGCCACTACGCGTTCGGGCACCGGGGTGATCGGCGTCGTATTACCGGGCCCGCCCCCGGCGAACGGGGCCCGAGGCGGCGACTGGAAGGTGATCGTCTGCAGTGTCTCAGTCATCGCGTGGTCGATCAGCGGAGCGATGTAACCGAGAGTCTGGCTGGCCACCAATAGCAGCCAGCCAACCGATAATCCGACCGTCAGAGCGGCGAAGCGACCGAGCCGGAGGTTCGGTACGGGACTCCGGGACACCTGGAAAGCCGGCCTGCCGTGGCGCTGCGTCGCGCGGACTTCGAACGGTGCAACAACAAGCAGGAGAAGAATGACGCTGAGCAGATATGACGTGATGTGGTGCGTGACGACGATCGCGGCAATGCCGATCACGATTGGATAGGACCACTCGCGCTTCTCGCGCTCGGTCACTGCCGCGCGCTTTGCGAACAGAGCAAGGACTACAACGAGCAGCGGAAGCGCGAGCGACTCGTACGAGTACTGTGCGCTCCACAGCAGGAAGTTGCCATTGGCGGCGTAGATAGCCGCACCGAGGCCCGCTACACGCGCCGATTTGCTGACCATGAGGAACAGCAGGAACACGCCGAGCATCATCGTGAGCCGCGCTGCCGCGATCAGGATCAGCCCGGCGCCAAAGCCTGACATCCCGGTCAGGCTCATCAGAGCTGAGGTTGCTCCTTCGAGCCCGGGGAATCTGGCGCTCACCGGCAGGATCGGATTCGTGCTGAATAGGTGGTGATGCGCGGCGATCTGCTGGGCATTGAAGGCGTGTAGGAACTCGTCGGCCATCGTGTAGCCGAATGGATCTCGCATCACCTTGACCGCGTACAGCGACAGTCCCAGCAGGCACACGAGCGCGATCCGCTCGCCCACCGAGGCCTCGGCCGAGCACAGGCGGTACACAATCGGGCCAACGATGAAGGAGAGCCCCGCCCACAGAAACCAGGTCGAGGGGCCGAGCGTGGCCCGGGACGCGACCTCTGTGGCGGAGATGACCAGAAGCCCGACCCCGGTCAACGCCGCGATCGCGGCGAAGCGGCCGAGCACCGGTGCCGCCCGGGCACGGTCCACGTCGCGCTTGGCCCCACGCAGGGGCCGAGGTGCCGCCCGCACCCCCTCATCAACCTGCGCAGTCGATGCGCTCACAGTTGTGATGTCGGCCGCGGCGAAACGACGCTTGAACTTGGGCCGATGACCGGTTGACACTGTTGGCCGATTGTAGGGTTCAGACACGCGCGGTCACCGAGGATCGCCCGTGGAACGGGCGCTTACCCGCAGCTCAGGCGGCCAGCTCGCGCTCCAGCCGCGCTCCGGGCGGCTGGTCCACGACGCGGTACACGGTGACCTTGCTGTGTGGTTCCGAGCGGCGGTCGTCCTTGCGCCGGTCGGGACCGGTGTAGCCAGACTGCAGGCGGTCGCGTATACGCCGGTCCACCCGGCGGCGCTCGTGACCGGCGGGACGCCAGCTGGGCGTGCCCGGGGAGGCCAGCTCCACCGGGACGAGGCAGATCCGGGGCCGGGCAGCGTCCCGGCGAGAGTCGCGGCCCGGCCGCTCATCCATGATCGTGCGAAGCACGCGCAGGCCGTCGCGCATCGCGTTCAAGTTCGAGGCCCCGTGGCGCCGGCGCAGCTCGAAGCTGGCCACTTCGTGGATCTGGAGTCCTGCCTTGACCGCGTTGAGCGTGAGCTGCGTCTCGATCTCGAACCCGTCGGCCGTCAGCGCCAAGGAATCGACGTGCCGGCGCCAGAAGGCGCAATAGCCGTAGCAGAGGTCCGTGAACTTCGATCCGTAGATGAGGTTCACCATGTGAACGAAGGCGCTGTTTCCCGCTCGGCGGATGCTTGTCCAATCCTCAGAGCCGCCCGCGCGCAGATAGCGCGAGCCCTTTACGAACTCCGCCCCGTCCTGAAGAGCGCCCACGAAGTGGCCCATCTCGCCCGGATTTGTGCTGCCGTCCCCGTCGATCATGACGATGATGTCGCCGGTGGCCGCGGCGAAGCCAGCTCGCAGGGCCGCGCCCTTGCCAGGCTGTGGCTGATGGACCACCACGACGTCGGCCAGCAAACCGCGGGCCACAACCTCCGTATGGTCGGTGGACAGGCCGTCCACGAGGACGACCTCAGTAACCCATGATGGAAGGCGCTCCAGCACCCAGGGCAGGCTGTCGGCCTCGTTGAGCGTCGGCACGACGACGCTCACCGAGGGCTGGCGTGTCCGTTGGGCGTGGGTGTCCTGCAACTCGTCGTCACCGGACGTGCGCCAACGCCGACGCTCGCGCGAATCGCGCAGCCTCACGGGAGTGCTTGGCGCGAGGATCCGGCTAAAGAGAATTCCTATGCAGGCGAAGACGCTGACGATCCCGCCCACCAGAAGTAGCGAACTTTCGCCCATCAGCGGGCCTTCCCGCATTGGGCAGGAAGCCGAGGACCTACCCCGCTTGCTTGAACCCGTCCTTGAACCATGTCGCGCCCTACCTGGTCGTACGTTGAACTCTGAGAAGATCCGGCCGTCTGACGATCTTGTATCGGCAGAGGGCGCCCCGAGTTAACGCCGCCTTGCCCCGGAAATAGGACATATTACACGAGTTTGTGCGATTTGTAGCGGTTCAGCGCTGGACAGAACTTCGTCCCCGATCCCCGCCGCCCGACAAACCCGCAAGGGTTCGATCGGCACGGCCGCCCGACGCCGAACCAACTTCGGAGTCGAGTCCCCTGCCTGGAACTTAAGCTATGTAGGGCCGCGCACGGCCCTTCCAAAACCTAATTGATCCTGCCCAAACTTTACAGGATCTAATCCACGCGGCGCCGTCTCCCGGTATGGGTGCTTCTGCGCCCTGAGCGGTTCGCCGAGTCCGCGGCGCTCAGCTCTGCTCAGCCACGCGCCGATACCATGGCGACATGGCGTTGTGGGCGGAGGCTTGGGTCGTACGTGCCGAGGACCTGGCAAGGCGTCGGGCCATTCAATACGGCTGTGCGATAGCCGGTTTGGTCGCGTTGGCCGTTGTGGTCGCGACCTACCGGCTGGGAGCAAAGAGCTTCTGGCTCGACGAAGCAGCCAGTATTCAGAACACAAGCCATGGATCCAGCCACCTGCTGAAGATACTCGCCGGCGGCGATCCAAACGGTGGGCTGTATTACGCACTGCTGCATGTTTGGGTGCGTATCTTCGGGTTGGGCGAGGTCACGGTCCGGAGCCTCTCGGTTCTGTGCGGGGTGGCGGCGGTGATCGGGATGGTGATGTTGGGCAACCGTCTGCTTGGATCGCCAGCGGGTCTGATCTCGGGGCTGCTGCTTGCGCTGGCTCCTTTCTTCATCGAGTACGAGCAGACGGCTCGGTCCTACGCCCTGGTTGTCGCGCTTGTCATCTGGTCCTCGTACTTCTTTGTCGTCGAACTGGAGCAACCGTCGACGCTCAGCCGAGTCGGATATGTGATCACGAGCGCGCTGGCTCTGTATGCCCACTATTTCGCTGCCTGGATACTGCTGGTGCAGCTGCTGACACTGCTCGCGGTCAAGCGCCGGGCTGGCCTGAACCGAAGATGGCTGGTCACGGGCAGCTTGGTCGCGCTGCTGTGCGTGCCCGAGGTGATCGCTGCACTCCGCAAAGGCAACGGGGGGATCCAGTGGATCCGCCACTCTGGCCTAGGCGACCTGGCGCGCATGCCCGTGACACTGACGGGGGGCCAGCTGATCTCCCTCTGCCTCCTGCTCCTCGGCCTCTACGGCTTGCTGAACCCGCCGAGGGCGCTCCGCGGATGGCGGATCGGGTTTCCGGCGGCCTGGTTCGTTCTCCCAATACTGTTCGCCTTCGCGTTCTCCGCACTGATCAGGCCGCTGTTCATCAGTTACTACCTGATCGTCGCTGTCCCCGGGATTATTCTGCTGGCCACCGCTGGGCTGATCGGCCTTCGCTTCGCGTTCGTTCAAGGCCTTGCGCTCACCGCGGTGGTACTTGCGGCGGCCGCCGGTATCGCACAGTGGTACCGCACGCCCAGCCTCGAGGACTACCGTGGCGCCGCCAACTACATCCTCAGTCATGAGCGACTCGGAGACGGCGTCATCTACTCCCCCGACTACACGGGCACAGGGTTTGAGTACTACGCGCAATTGCGCGGTGTCGGCGGGCCAACGGTCCTGCCATTCCGGCCCGGAGACCCATCTGCGCTGAACCAACCACGCCGTATCTGGTTCGCGATTCGAAACAACAGCGTATCGCCAACCCAGCAGCGCCAGATCGAGACCGCACTCCGGGTCAACCACGCGCAAGTCGGCCCGCCGGCCAGCTTCACGAACCTGACCGTGTTCCTCTACCGAACGCCGAAGTAGACCGACTACCTGCTCGCCGGCTACGGCGTCGCCGGGAGTTTGAACGCGTGCAGGACGCCGTCGGTAGTGCCGATGAAGATGTACCCGTCGGCGATCCTCGGAGCGGCGTAGATCGGCTGAAAGTTGCGCGCCCGCGCCGGTCAGAGGATTTGCGTGGAGCACCTGTCCGGTCGTCTCGCTCAGCAGATAGAGGTTCCCGGAGGCTGCCGGCACGACGATCATGCCGTGGGTTCCGGTGAGGTCTCCCAAGACCTCTGAAGGAAGCCCGACCTGCCAGAGGAACCTTCCGGTCGCGGGATCGATCGCTCGGACGGAGCCTCCATAGGCTTGCCCATCGATCGTGGTGGCGCCGCCGGCGAAGAAGAGCCGGCCTCCGGAGAAGAACCCATTCGAATTCGAGCCATCTCCGCACTGTGGACAAGGTCCTGCGCGCGCAACAGGCGTTTGCCACACGGGTCCAGCCTGGAGATTGGTCCTTCGAAATGCGTAGAGAATGCCGTTCTTGTTGATCGCAGCTACCAATGAGCGCCCCCGGCTGTCGTGAAAGAGGAGCGGGGATGTCCCCCAATCTGAGTCAACCACCCGGTCTCTCACGGGAAGTGTCCAGTGACCCTTGACACGGAGGTTTGTGGCATCGAGGGCCACGACCGCCTCGACGTATTTCTGGGTGACCAGGGCGCGTGTGCCTGTGGTGACGAAAATGGTGTTCGCCTCGGGGTCCGGCACCGGTGTTTTCCAGATACCGCCCCCGACCTGGTCATCCGGAACCGCGTCCCAGACGGCTTTCAGCTTGTGTGAGGAGAGGTCCACCCGCAGCAGCTTGCCCTGCGTCAACGGATGGTCGCACTGGCCGGCCAACCCGATGTACGCCGAGCCGTGGTAGATGACCGGGGTGGACCAGTTGTAATACCCACTGCGTTGCGAAGCGGGGACGGAGCTGACGGTGTTTATCCGCCATAGTCTTTTCCCGGTGCGCGCGCCCAGGGCGTACCAGTTCCGGTCGCCCCCGCCCACGTAGAGCGTGTGATCGTGGATCTTCGCGCCCGATGTGATGCCCAGCGTGCTCAGCGTGCCACACTGGTCGTCCGTGGTCTGTCCGAGGTACGTGCGCCAGACCCGCCTTCCGGTGTTCTCGCGAAACGCATACTCGTAGCCGTCCCAGGAACCGAGGTAAACGTTCCCAGCAGAGACCGCCGGCGTCGCGGCGATCGCTCCCCCCGTTCGGCTCTGCCACACCTGGCTGAGTGGATGAAAAGCGCCCAACGGGACGGGAGCAACGGACAGTATCGCCGCAGCCATCCGGGCCCGCCTGAAAAGTCTGCGCCCCATACTTGGATGACTGTAGCGAAAACTCGAGATCGCCCGCGAGGGCCTTCGCTCGGTCCTCTCATCGGCCACGGCAGTTAGGATCGTCTGCGATGACCTCATCGTCAAAAGTGGAGCTTGACCATCCGGACGGCACGGTCACGATCGTCGAACTGATGGACGGCAACCGCCATGTGTCCGTAACCCCGCGCAGTCCTGGGTTGTTCGTTGCGATTCCTCGATGCACGACCCGGTACCCGGTCGAGCTCATCGAGGTGATCCTGCGCGTCAAGGGCCTGACTTGGCTGTGCGATGAGATCACGCGCGAGGAGAGCCCGGGGTATCTACAGCACATCCTGCGGTTGATGGTTTCGGCGCATCTTGGCCAGGACGAGTTGCGTGGCGCTCGGGTGCTCGACTTCGGGTGCGGGTCCGGCGCCTCGACGATGATCCTCGCGCGGCTGTTCTCCGACGCACGGTTCATTGGTGTTGACCTGGACGAACCGTCGCTGCAAATTGCCGAGGCCCGGCGCAGATACTACGAGGTGCCCAATGTCGAGTTCCAGCACTCGCCGGACCCGAATCGGCTTCCGGCCCATTTGGGCGAGTTTGATGTGATCGTGTTCAGTGCCGTTGTCGAGCATCTGCTCCCGAACGAGCGCGCGCTCATCATTCCGCAGGTGTGGTCCGCACTGCGGCCAGGCGGAGTGCTGTTAGTGAGTGAGACACCGCACCGATACACGCCCGTCGAAGTGCATACGACCAACGGGCTGCCGTTGATCAACTACCTTCCTGATCCACTCGCCCTGCGTTTCGCCCGCCGCTTTTCTCGCCGGGATTGGGCAGGCGCGAGCTGGGAGCAACTTCTCCGCGCCGGCATCCGCGGCGCGACCGAACACGAATTCCTCGACATGCTGCGTCAGGCGGGTTACCGGGATGCGGCGCTGCGCCGGCCGATCGGGACTGACGGAATCCGGGACGAGTTCGATCTGTGGTACGAGATCTCGCACGTCAACGAGTTGCCGGGGTTCAAAGCCCGGCTGAGGATGGTGTTTCGCGCGATCAAGCGGCTGACCCGGATTTCCTTCACGCCGTATCTGGCGTTCGCGGTCGAGAAGACTGATCCCCGAGCGCTAACGCCTGCCATGCGCGGCTAAGCCGTCCGCGCTGCGCCTAAGCAGCGGCGCTGCTCAGCACCTGTTCCGCCACCCGGTCGGTCGCGTCGCGCGTGCCGCCCAACAGCCGCCGCGAGAGTTGAGCACGCCGGAAGAACAGCGGCGCATCATGCTCCCACGTGGCTCCGATACCACCGTGCACGTTGATCATCGAGCGAGCCGCGAAGTCGAGCGCCTGCCCCGCTGCCGAGCGGGCCGCGCTGGCCGCCAGCGCGAACTCCTCTGGCTTTGACTCGCGCGCCCAGCCCGCGTAGTACTCGAGGCCTCGGGCGTTCTCCAGCTGGCGCAGGACCTCGGTCAGCTCGTGCTTGATCGCCTGATAGGAGCCGATCGCGCGCCCAAACGTGAAGCGCTCCTTGGCGTAGGCGACGCTGACCTGAAGGCATGTCTCCACCGCGCCCAGTGACTCGGCGGCGATCAGGGCATTGGCCAGATACCACGCGTCGGCGAGCACGCCGGCATCGACCGCGAGCACCCGCCCACGCGCGCCGGCGAAGCTGACGTGAGCAAGCGACCGAGTGGCGTCGTACCGCATCGTCGCCTCGACAGCCACGCCCTCGCCGTCGCTCGGCACCGCCACGGCCACGGGCGATCCGCTCGCAGCAACGCCGACAACGACGAGTAGATCCGCCCCAGGAGCGTCGGGAACGAACGCGACGCTTCCGTCGATCGTCGCCGTGTCGCCCTGGACCACTGCACGCGGGGCATCGGTCCGGGCCAGCCCGGTGTCGGGCTCGACCGTCCAGCGCGGCTCCCGGTCGCTCGGCGGGCGGGCTGGGACGTACGTGGCGCGGGTCACGCCGGACGCGAGACTCGCGAGCGACTCGTCGCCGGCGGCATTGAGAATCGCCGTCGCCGGCAGGAGACCGAGCATCGGCACCGACGCCAGCACGCGGCCACATTCCTCGGCCACGAGCAGGGCGTCGAACGCTCCGAGCGCGGCGCCCCCGGCCTGCTCGCCGATCAGGAGACCGGGCCAACCTGCCTCGACGGCCATCGGCCACAGGTCAGGCAAGGCATCGGGGCTCTCCAACGCCTCGCGCGCCGCCTCGACAGTCTTGAACCGCGACAGCGACCCGCGCGCCGCCTCGCGCAGAAGGACCTGCTCATCTGAAAGGGCAAAGTTCATTTCGCCACCGTCTCCCGCTCCTTGGCGCGCAGTTCGCTGAACGGCACGCCCTTGTCCAAGCGTGGTTCGGGCGGCAGGCCGAGGACGCGCTCACCAATCGTGTTGCGGAGGATCGGCTCCGTTCCTCCAGCTGATTTGAGGCCCGGCATGAATGAGATGAGGTAACTCCACTCGCTGTCTGCATCCAGCGCATCGGGGCCCACGACGTCCGCCCCGAGGTCACTGGCCGCGATCGCCGCATTGACGAGCGTCACCTTGGCCAAGCCGGCTTCGGGTCCGGGAATCTGGCCCCGGGACAATGCCGTGAGCGCTCGGTAGCCGTTGAACCGCACGGCGAGGAGCTCGGTGATCACGTGGCCGAGACGCTCGCGAATCTCGGGGTCCCGCCGCGCCGCGGGGTCCGCCGCGACCGTGTCGGCGAGCCGGGTAGGCGAGCCAAAGCCCTCGGAGCCAAACCCGATCGTCAGCCGCTCGTACATGAGGACAGTCAGCGCGGTGCCCCACCCGTTGCCGACGCCGCCGACGACGGCATCCTCGCTCAGATTGACGTCATCGAAGAAGACCTCATTGAACTCGGCTTCACCCGAGATCTGACGCAGGCCGCGGACCGTCACGCCTTCGGCATTCATCGGCACGATGAACATCGTCAGGCCCTTGTGCTTGGGCACGTCTGGGTCCGTACGCGCCAGCAGCAGCCCATAGGCGGCGAACTGCGCGTTCGTCGTCCACACCTTCTGCCCGTTCAGCGTCCAGGTGCCGTCATCATTCTGACGAGCTCGCGTCTGAACGGCGGCGAGGTCCGATCCCGCCGCGGGCTCGGAGAACAGCTGACACCAGACCTCGTCCCCGTGGAGCATCGGACCGAGATATCGGCTCTTCTGCTCTTGGCTCCCGTGAGCGATCAGGCATGGCCCGAGCATCCCGATGCCGATCACGTCGAGAATGCCCGGCACCCCCGCCTTTGAGATCTCCTGGTTGACCGTCACCTGCTCGATCGGCCCCAGCTCGCGGCCTCCGAACTCCACCGGCCAGGTCACGCCGGCCAGCCCTGCTTCCGCCAGCCTGCCCTGCCACCGCCGGCGCGCATCCACGTAGGCGCTGTCCTCGTACGAGCCCGAGCGGGGTGGTGCCTGCGCCTTGTTTGCCTCGAGCCACGATCGCACCTCCTCGCGATAGGAGGCCTGCTCGGGCGTGTCGTTCAGGTCCACGGTCGTCTCCTCGATTGCTGCACTTCGGCTGGACCGACCGCGAGCCCAGCGACAATCCGCGCACCCCGGCCAGCCAACGATTGTGAATCCAGATTCACAGCATATTACAGCGCCAGCGCCGTTGGGCAGCCGCTATCCATGGTCCCTCCGCGCCGATAATTATGCTGGATTCCGGAGTGTTTGAATTCCGCTATTGCAGGGGAGACCGATGCTTTATACGATGCGCCTCGACGGGCGCGGGAGGGCAGTACTCACGGGAGTCGTCCGCGCGTGGCATCGGGTGAGTTCTTGTGCGGTAGGGAAGGAACGACTGGTTTGCGGTACCTGATAACTGGAGGCGCCGGTTTCATCGGCTCCCACGTTGCCGATGCGCTCGTGACCAGGGGAGACGAAGTCGTGATTCTCGACGACTTCAGCACAGGCCGCCGGGAGAACCTTCAACATCTCCCCTCCAATGGGGCTGTGGACCTCGTCACCGGATCGGTCACCGATGAAGCGCTCGTGGACGCGCTCATCTCCAACTGCGATTGCTGTCTGCACTTCGCCTCGGCGGTCGGGGTCAAGCTGGTCGTGGCGAGCCCGCTCGAAACCCTGCGTCGAATCGTGCATGGCACCGACGTCGTGGTCTCGACAGCCGCAAAGCAGCACAAGCGGGTCCTGTTCGCCTCGACCTCCGAGGTCTATGGCAAGAATTCAGACGGCGCTCTTCACGAGGAGTCCGACCGGGTCCTCGGGTCGGCATCTAAGAGCCGATGGTCGTACGCGATCGCGAAGTCCTACGGCGAGGCGATTGCCTATGGGTACCACCGCGAACACGGTGCCGATACCGTCGTGGTCAGGCTCTTCAACACGATTGGCCCACGCCAGCGCGGCATCTACGGGATGGTTGTGCCTCGCTTCGTATGCCAGGCGATTCGCGGCCAGGACGTAACCGTGTACGGCGACGGGAGCCAATCGCGATGCTTCCTGCATGTGCACGACGCCGTCGCCGCGATCCTCGGCTTGGCCGAGCAGAGTGGCGTCAGCGGCAACGCGTACAACATTGGCAACCCGGCTCCGATCACCATTCTCCAGCTCGCCGAGCGAGTCATCGCCCGGGCCGAGTCGCGTTCGACGATCACCTTCATCCCCTACGAGGAGGCGTACGACGAAGGTTTCGAGGAGCTCGGACGCCGGCGTCCGGACACGACCGCGCCTGGAGGACGTATTCGGCTGGCGGCCGACGCGGACGCTCGACGAAGCGCTGGACGACGTCATCGCGTACCAGCGGACCGAACTGGCCATCGAGGCCTCCGTAAAAGAGCCGCTTCAGACGATATGAGCCTCGCGGCGACAGCAGCGGGGAGTTTTGCGGTGGCGGG
Source organism: uncultured Solirubrobacterales bacterium (assembly GCA_963734775.1). Taxonomy (GTDB): domain Bacteria; phylum Actinomycetota; class Thermoleophilia; order Solirubrobacterales; family Solirubrobacteraceae; genus Palsa-465. Next base: position 54,779 of record CAVTJE010000028.1, on the reverse strand, counting down.
AGCGGCGTCGGCTGCAGCAACCCCCGCCGCGATCCACGTGGCAAGGCGCACAGGGTTCCTCGATCGCCCGCGCGAATATCGAACGCACGCGAAGCCGACTCCGCTTCTAGGCGGCGCTGCGGTTCTGGCTGGCTTCCTGCTCGCGGCGCTGCTTGTGGCCGGCGCGAGCGGGCGCCTGCTCGTGCCGCTCGCCTGCGCTGCGACCCTGTGGCTGGTCGGGACAATCGACGACCGTTTCGCCGTTCTCCCCAGCTGGCGGCTCCTCGCAGAGACGGCGACCGCAGCGGCGCTCTTCGCGGCTGGTCTCGGCTGGCAGACGAGTCTTCCGGGCGTGCTCGACTTCGTGCTTACCGTCGCGTCAATTGTCATAGCGGTGAACGCCTTCAACCTGATGGACAACCTCGACGGCGCCTGCAGCTCAGTGACAGCCGTCGCGTCTCTGGGTCTGGGGGCCCTGGCCGCCATCAAAGGGGATATGACCATCGCTGGGATGGCATTCGCGCTATCCGGCGCGTGTGTCGGGTTCCTGCCATGGAACCTCGCAAGGCCCGCCAAGATCTTCCTCGGTGATGGCGGCAGCATGCCGCTCGGCTTTCTCGTCGCAGCTTTTGTAATGGCAACGGCCTGGCACGGTTCCGCCGGCAACCCAGCATTGATTGTCGGCGCACTTCTCGTAGGGCTGCCGATCTTCGACGCGGCGCTGGTCAGCTTCTCGCGTCTGCATCGCGGCGTCCCGATCATGACCGGTGGTCGCGATCACCTGACTCACCGGTTACTGCTCCGCTTACGGAGCCCGCTAGCTGTGGCTGCGGCGGTGGCGGCGTTGCAGGCGTGTCTCTCCTCGCTCGCGCTTGTGGGCTACAAGCTCGGTTCGACTGGGGTGACCTGGCTCGGCCTCGGCGTCTTTCTGGTCGGCGTTATCGCAATTCTTGCGCTCGACAGTCCCCGCTGGCGGCCGGACGGGATCGCCATGGGTCGGCCCGAGCAGCACGCGGAGGGCCCCGCCGAGCACCTCGCAGCGCCCGCGGCTCCAATCGAGGAGGCTCGGGCCTTCGGACTCCGCACCGCTGCACAGGCTGTTCGCGCGATCCGTGCAACGCTGAGCCGCTAGGCCGACGTGACGCGGTCCAGCTCAGGACCGCCTGCTCCGCTTGACTGCCTTGACGCCGATCGTGACCTGGTAGTCCGGATCGTGGTTCTCCAGTTCGCGTGGGCGGAGGTCCTGCGCAGCGAGTCCATACAGAAACGCGGTCGCCGTCAGCACGTTGCCATAGCTCTCGACGCTCACGTCCGGCGGATCGAATGCTTCCGAGAACAACCGCCTCGCGGACATCGACGTGAAGCGCCAGTAGTCCCCCCAACGATCGGCCTCCGCACGGCATATCTGCGAGATCCCAGGCAGCGTCACGAGGGCTGTCCCGTCCGGCTTGAGGATGCGGTGGAGCGTGCGGACGGCTGCATGTACGTCATAGATCAAGAGCAAGGTCTGGGTGCAGATCACGCAGTCGTAGCAGTCCGAGGGGAGCTCTTTTCCGTCCGCGAGATCAGCGACCACCGTGGCACCGGGGTAGTCGGCCGATATGTGCAGGATGTCCAGCCGCTCGATGTCGTCCGGTCGTCCGAAGGCCGAAGTGTACGTCGGTTCCCCGATCTCGAGCACGCTCCCCCGGATGACCGCCCCACTGTTTCGCCGCAGGAACTGGTCGATGTAATAGCGATCGACCGGAGTTCCGCGGTCGAACCCGAATGACCGGCTGAACGGCACGTCGCGGCGCAGGTTCCCGAACCGCACGAAGCCGACAGGCGGCCACAATTTCCAATGCGCGTATCGCCGCGACAACTCGGCACGTGTCTCTTGGCGCCGCACGACTCGACGCCCCACCCGTCGCAGCAGCGAGCGTGACAAATGATCAGCCATGGGCGGGCAGCGAGCGCACGGACGGGAGCGCGAATTCTGTCATCGTGAGGGTGCCAAGTCCTGTAAGGGGTAGCCAGCCGCCTTGGCGCTGCCGCGTTAGAGCAGCACGACGCGGGCTGCGTCTGGTCCAGCGGGGCACGATGAGGAGGAGCAGCGCCGTCAGATCCGCGCGTCGGCAGACGCAGCACTTTCATCCCGGCATGATTGAGGGCGATGCACGCCGAAGCTCATCCGACGGTCTCGGTCATCGTGCCCACTCGCGATCGGGAGAAGTGGCTTCCGCGCGCGCTGCTCAGTGCACTCGGTCAGAAGGAAATCGCAGCCGAGATCATCGTTGTCGACGACGGCTCACAAGTTCCAGTCGAGCGGAGATTGACCGACTTCGCCCGGTCGCGGTGCAAGGTCGTGCGATTCGAGCACCCGCGGGGCGTGGCAACCGCGCGCAACGCAGGTGTCGCCTCGGCGGGCGGAGAGTGGCTGGCGTTCCTCGATGACGACGACGTGTGGGCACCGACCAAGCTGGCACGCGTCCTCGACGTCGCCGTCAGGTCGGGAGCTGACTTTGCGTTCTCGGGCGGCGTGCTGATCGACGCCGACGGCTCGGTGCTGCACGCCCAGGCTCCCTCTCAACCCGACCACGACTTTCATCGTGCGATGCTGAGATCGCTGAAGGTGCCGTACCCGAGCTCCAATCTTGTGGTCAAGGCCAGCGTCGCTCGGTCGGTGGGCGGTTTCGATGAGCACCTCATGCACATCGCGGATTGGGATCTGCTCATCCGATTGAGCGCGAGCGCAACACCCGCGATGACGCCCGAGTACCTGCTGGCGTACACGCTCCATGGAACCAACATGCAGCGGCGCGGCGGCCGCGCACTCGCCCAGGAGCTCAGGCGCGTCCAATCCAAGTACGCGCCTGCTCGGGCCCAGCTGGGTGTCTCGATCGACCGCGCCTGGTGGCTGCAATGGCGAGCCGGCGCGAGCAGGCTCGCGGGCAATCGGTTCCGCGCGGGATCGGCATACGTCCAGCTGGGATGGCTAGAGCGTGACCTCCAGATGATCGCCAGAGGGGTAGTCATGGCGGCAGGCGGCGAGCCTGCGCTGGCCGCCACGCGGCGTGTCGCCGCCACCCGTAACCCCGCCGAAGAATGGCCAACGCCACCCTGGCTTCACCGCGCGGTGCATCCTCCGCCGCCTGCGATCGCCGCGATCTGGCTGTGACTAGGGGCCCCTAAAATGTCGAGTTCTGTTCGGTTGGCTTAGTTTAACGTTAAGACCCTTGTGGGCGTGCTCGCAACAAGGTCAGCTGAGGTGGCTGAGCGTTGGTCGTCCGAGTGCGCGATGAGGACTTCGCGCAGTGCCATTCGCAGCGGCGTTTGCCACACACACCGCCTTCCCACGCTGGCACCGAAAATAACACTCACGACACCAGAAACCATGCTTACTGTCGTTAAAGAACCAGTGTCGCCCGTCACCGACAGGGCAGGCGCCGGGTGCCGATCGAATCGATCGTGCGGGGGAGGGTCCGCCCATGCGGATGTCACGTGCTGGGCCTGTTGTGACGGTCGGAGCGGGCTAGATACCGCTCGTCGTACGGTATCCAATATGACTAATCATTGCCGATACTGAATTTGTGCGGTCAGTGGCCCACCATAGCCGACCTGACGGTAGGGGACCTCGCCTAGACTCATGGATAAGGACGGCCCGAAGCGCACGAGTTAAAGGAGGGAGGCACTTACGCCTAGCTCTCGAAGCGGTGAGAACACCACCGACTAGTGCCTATTTTTCGATGCGACGAGACAAATTGTGTATGGCGGGAGCTTGCGGGCTCGGTGGTCCAGCACAACAGGTAAAGCCCGCAAGGGAAGCGTAAGCATCCAGGCCGGACCATATCCGAAGCGATTCGTCAACCGCCTAAGCACCCTCGTGACCCGTTGGCTCCACGCGCCCGAGCAGAATGACACTTCCTCGACATCGAGGTTGGCGCGTGTGCAGAGATGCTGAAGGTCGCCGGCGTCGTACCCTTTTCGGACGTGGCCGCCGTCCTCGATGGGTTGGAAGGGTCCCACGTCATCTCCGCCCATGGGCACGTATCCCTTGCTCGGAGTGGTTAACAAGAGGCGTCCCCCCGATCGCATTGTGCCAGCCAACGCGATCATCAACCGCTCATCGTCAATAATGTGTTCAATCGTCTCCGTGCAGACAACGAGCTCAAATCGGTCGAGCAGATCGGTCCGAGCAGAAAGATCTCTTAGGTCCTGAACCTCGAAATGGGCATTAGAACCAAAGATCGCTGCCCGGCTCCTCGCCTTGGCCATGTCCGCTTCATCCCAGCCTAGGCCAATCGTCTCGTGCCCTCGTTTCGCACAGGCGATGGAAAGCCAACCGTTGCCACACCCCGCATCGAGCACCTTGCTCGAGCGGTCCGGGAGGCGAGGAGCAAGCCATCGCCATCTATCAATTACCAGCGTGTCGCCGAAGAGCATTAGCGCTCGGGCGCCGGCGACGCGCAGGACTACTGTTCTAACCACGGCTTCAGACTCCGCTTCCGCCAGTCAGCTTGCAGTGCGCCAGTCGGCTCACGCACGTTACTGTCGCGAGTGATTTCGGCTGCAGGTAGGTTCCGATCGATTCGAGGATCTTCTCGCCGTTGTCGGCGGGATGTCATCTGGGCTCGAAAGACGCGGCCCACTCGACGTCCGGAGCCACGACGCGCCGACGCTCGATCATCTCCTGCCGGTCCTCGGGCAGTGGTTCGACCTCTACCGAGATCAGCTCGCGGTCGAAGAGCTCCTCCCACTCGGATCCGAGCCACACGCCGATGACGTGCGGGCCAGCGCGCAAGAGCGCCGGCACACTGACCCTCAATTCGTAGGTCCCGGGCTCGCCGGTCAGGGGCCGCTGGCCATGATCTGAGCGCGCCTCATCCAATACTCGCGTGCCCTCGCGATCGGCAATCCATACGGCCACATCCAGACCCGGTAGGTGGTCGCGTACGATCAGGCGGATTCCGATCCGAAACGCCTCGCCACGACGCAGCCTGGTCAGCGGCCGCCCCTGCAGATCCTCGATCCATGCACGATCGAACGGATAACCGTTGCCTTCGGCAACCAGCTGGCGCGGGTAGCCCAGACGTAAGTAGCGCGAGACGATCTCCTTCGGAGGACCGTCAGCTGAGATCCGACCATTCTCAAGGCAAATGACCCGATCGCATAGGCGCGTAACGGCGCCCAGATCGTGGCTAACGAACAGCACAGTCCGACCATCACGCCCCATCTCGGACATTCTGCCCATGCACTTTTGGCGAAAAGCGGCGTCGCCCACCGCTAGAACCTCATCAACCACAATCACGGGCGGCTCAATGTGAGCCGCGACCGCGAACCCGAGCCGCAGCTTCATACCGGTCGAATAGCGTTTCACCGGGGTGTCGAGGAAACGCTCAACATCGGCGAAAGCGACGATCTCATCGAATCGCTGCCGTACCTGACCGCGGCTCATACCGAGGATCGCCCCGCTCAGATAGACATTCTCGCGGCCGGTCAGCTCCGGGTGAAATCCCGTGCCCACATCTAGCAGCGCGCCGACCTTCCCGCGGACCCTCGCCTCGCCGACTGTTGGGTCAGTGATGCCCGCCAGCACCTTGAGTAGCGTCGTCTTACCTGCGCCGTTGCGCCCAATGACGCCAAGCACCTCGCCCATCTCGACGTCGAGGTCGATGTCCTGGAGCGCCCAGACAAGCCGGTCGTCGCCAGCATCGCGCGACAGTCTCCGACGCATCGCGTCGCGCAGCGTGTCGTAGCCCGAGCCGTCGGCACCAAGGCGGTAGAGCTTTCCGAGGCCGCGGATCTCGAGCGCGTTGCGCATCAGATCCGGTCCGCGAAGTTTCGCTCGGCTATCTGGAAGTAGAGAACTGCGCCGACGAGCAGGGCTACGAGCGCACAGGCAGATATTGCTAGCTCGGGCCCTGGCAGCGGTGCGTTAAAGAGCGCCCAGCGCACGCCATCGATGACCCCCGTCATCGGGTTAACCGCCAGCACGTACCGCCAGGCACCATGGATGAGCGTGCTGGGATACACAACCGGGCTGGCAAAGAACCAGAGCTGGATCAGGAACCCGAACGCATAGCGGACATCTCTGTAGAGCACGTTGGCGGCGGACAACCACACTCCGGCCCCGATCGCTACGGCCACCCCGCCCAGCAGCCAGAAGGGGCAGGGTCAGAACCTGCAGTGGGGGCACTATCCCATAGCCGATGAAAAACGGGATGAGCAACGCCAGACCAATCAGCAAGTCGACAACCGCCGCGAGCACGGCCGCGACCGGGGCGAGGATGCGGGGTAGGGCTACGTCCGTCACAAGTGCTCGATGCTCGAGCAAGCTTTGAGCGGCATTGGCTACCGCGGTTGAAAGGAACGACCAAACGGCAAGCCCCGCGAGGGCGAAGATCGAGTACGGAAGCCCGTCGCTTGGCACGTGCGCGAAGCGACCGAAGATGACGGTGAAGATCGCGACACCGGCCGCGGGTTGTAGCACTGCCCAAGCGATGCCCAGTATCGTCTGGCGGTAGCGGAGCTTGAGATCCCTCACCGCGAGGATGAGGACGAGCTCGCGCGATGCCCACAGCTCTCGCAGCACGATGCGCCGTCCCCATCGGCCGCTGGGCCTGAGGACGCGCCAAGAAATAGCCGACTCACTCGTGGAGGCGCCGATCATCGGTCACCATTTTGTAGCCTCGCGCTGTGCTCGAACGCGCCAACGTGCGACGCGGGGCGATCGTAGTGAGGTCGCTTGGCTGAAGTAGACGTGTCGATACTTATGGCGGCGCACGCCCCGCGGGCCGACTGGCTGCACGCCGCCGTCGGAAGCGCCCTTGCGCAGGCTGGGTGCAGCATCGAGGTGGTGATCGTCGATGATGGGTCACCGCAACCGGTCGTCGCGATGCTAGAGGACGTGACTGATGCCCGGCTGCGCGTCGTGCGTATTAAGCGTGCCGGCTTGGGGGGCGCACGAAACGCCGGGATAGCGGCGAGTACCGGACGCTTCCTGCGCTTCATCGACGCCGACGATATCTATCCAGTCGACTCCACGGCGCGGCTTCTGGATCTCGCGGAACGAGGCCGGGATGTCCTGGCCTGTGGCGCTGCACGTTGGTGTCGGGAGGATCTCGAGCCAATCCTCGACCGACGGGTACGCTGGCGCGGCGATCCCGTTCGCGCCCTCCTGCTGATGCGTTGCACCATCGTCCCGCCGGCCGCGATGCTCGTTCCGCGACCACTTGCCGAAGCGGTTGGGCCGTGGCGCACCGACTTAGTAATGCTCCAGGATACGGAGTACCTCCTGCGCCTACTCGAACTCGGCGAGCTCGTCGCGACCCGCCGCGTCGTGGTGTGGTACCGGCAGCATCCCACCTCGCTTAGCCGAAACGGCGCGGTGGCGTGGCCGGACCGCCTTCATCTCGTCGAGACGTACTTCGACCGACGTCCAGCGGAGCGCGGGACGAGGATCGAGCGCCAGGCACGGGCGGCGCTCGAACTGCTGGCTGCGGAGCTCGAGCGCTGGCCGCGCGGTCCTTGGCGAGATCGTCGCTTCTGGCGCGGCCTGGCACGAGATCCAACCGCAATCGAGGCGGTTTACGAGCGCCAGGCACAGCCGCGGCTGTCGCGGGTCAAGATGCTCGCGCGCTCGCAGGTGCGCCGGACTTGATGCCGTTCGCCCGCACTATGGCCAGAATCGTATGTTCGCGCGGCCGATCGTGTGCGAGCGAGTAAGCACAACGCGGCAGTTCACGAGCCCCTCCGAGCGCAGGAAGTCTTCAAACTCGCTGCAGGTTCCATTCCCGCACGTGCGTGGAGTTGGGTGGCGGGCCGTGGTGGCGGATGCCCCACGTTAGATCACGGTCGGGTGTCGAAAGGACTGCGGCGCTCGAGTGGCGGAGAGCCGAACGGATCGCACGCAGAAGCCGCCGCGGTCGGCGCAGGTGCTCGATCACGTCGGTCGCGACTAGCACGCTTCCATCCAGCTCGGACGGGGTCAGCGGGAGGTGCTCAGAGCAGTCGAGATCGTGCTCGATCCAGGATGCAGTCGGGAACACGCGCCGTGCGCGCTCGATGTTGGGGCCGTAATCCAGGCCGATCGTCTCGAACTCGTCGGCCAGCTCCATCAGCCGCGCACCGGCGGCGCAGCCGAGGTCGATGATCCGTCGGGCCAGCAGCTCGCGCGCCACCACCGCCGCCTCGTCGTACACGGCCGGTTGCCATCCGGCAACGGCCGCGCCGACGTCGTCGAAGTATCGAGGCGTCACGCGGCGCAGGTAGCCGCGCTTGATGCAGTGCTCCCGCCCCTCGGGGAGAACCCCTCGGGAGAGGCGTGCGGCGCGAAAGGCCAAGCCGACGACGCCGGGACGGTCGGCGGGCAGCGGATTCAGCAACTCGTCGTACACCGCCGACATGGCTCGCACCATCTTGGCCTCGCTGAAGTCCTGCGCCCGTTCCCACGCCCCCCGAGCCAGCGCTCGCCGGCGTTGTGGGTCGCTTAGCAGCGCCGTGACCGCATCTGCAAGCGCCGCATCGTCGCCCGGAGGCACGAGCACGCCGCTACCCGGAGCGACGAGCTGGCACGTCCCTCCAACCTCAGTCGCGATAACCGGCCTTCCCCGAGCCATCGCCTCAAGCGTGGAAATCGATAACCCCTCGGACAGCGACGGCTGCACATAAACGTCGAAGCGCTCTAGCCACTGGCCGAGATCCGCCCGCCACCCAAGAAAACGAACGCGATCCTCGATCCCAAGACGTGCCGCCTCGGCTCGTAACTCATCCTCCGCGAACCCCTCGCCGAGAATCTCCAGGACTGCGTCTCCTGTTGACCGGAGGACGGCGGGCATCGCGCGCAGCAAATACACGACGCCCTTGATTGGCGCCAAGCGGCCGGCTGTGCCGATCACCAGCGGCCCATCGATCTCGGGCAGCGCTGGCTGCCGCGGGGGGACGAGGACTCCCGGCGGGATCACGCGGGCGGACGCCTGGACCGCGGCCGCTGCCGCGCGCGATGCTGCCACTACCGCGTCGGCACCCCGGACAATCGCGCGCGCAGGATTGTGCGCTCCAGCCTCGTCGCGCGCACCGTGGACGTGAGCCACTATCACAGCGCGGGTCGACAGACGCGCTATCTCCGAAAGCGCGAGCGCGCCGACGTGGTGATGAACAATCGCAGGCCTCACGACACGGAGTGCACGAGCAAACCGCAGCGCTCCCGCCGGATCACGGGGCCCGCCGTACCACGGCGTCCGCTTGACCGCTCCGCCGCTCACATGTAGTTCTTGGAGCAGGCGACCGTCCTCTCCGATAAACAATCCGACGACGCGGTACCGCTTCTGGTCGAGGCCTCGCGCCAGGCTCGTAACGATGCGGCTGTGGCCCGCGCCACCGGGTGCCGCCGATCCGAGGCACGTGGACGACCGTCTGGGTTGTCGACTCCGTCGTATGTCTCATCGCTGATTAGCACCCCTGGAGTCCTCGTACAGGCCTCGACCGAAGCCGAGCTCCCAGATCGCGTGCACGAGCTGGTTCTCGAGCACCGCGAGGCGTGCCACGGCCGCGCCATCTGCCGCGATCGCCAGAGAGCGCCCGATAGCAGCGACCGGGCGGCGCGAGCGGCCACGCCACAAGAGCGACCGCGGGCCTCTGCGCGGAGACGGCGTTGGCTCCAGTGCTCTCAGCTCGGGGTAGCGAAGATGGAGCCGCGCGCGGCCGATTCCAGAGCTGAGCGCATCATCGAAGAGCTCGATCGCGGTCCGGCGGTAATGATGGACGGCTCGGAGGCGCCGGTCGAATGCGGCCTCCATCCCGAGCGCTCGCAGCCTCAGGCCGAATTCTCGATCGACGTGGTAACTGCCCACCGCAACCCGCCCAGCTGCCTCAAGCCAGCGCTCGCGGCGTATCGACAGGTTGCCTGCCCACAATCGCATCAGAATCGACTCGGGCGAGGACTCGAAGATGCGACACTCCTGCTCGTACGCTTGGCCGTAAAGGAGCGCAGTGGCCTGCCTAGCGCGCCGGCGCTCGACCACGGGCGCGATTGGCATGTAGCCGAGCAGGACGAGTCGCCGGCTGCCTGCCTGTCGAGCGGCATGGGCGCTAACCAATCCTGGACTGGGCTCGACGTCGTCATCGATCGCGAGGATCAACTCACCACGCGCCTCGCGAACGCCAGCGTCGCGGTTCGCCTGACCGCGATCGAGTTCCCTATGGCCGCTCGCTGGTTCGACGAGGCGGACGCGCGATTCGCTCGCGCCGAAACGTCTCAGAAGCTTGTCCGTTGCAGGATCGAGCTGTCCGGCCACGACGACCACCTCCGCGGTTGCCGGATCGCTCAACAGTGTCGGGAGCGATCGCTCGAGAATGCTTGCTCGCCCCCCATCCGTGGGAATTACGACGCTCACGTCATTCATCGTGATGGCGGCGGCCTGTGACGCCCGCGCCGTGCGCCGCACACACAATTGGAGACGTACAGGGTTGGGCCCGCTAGTCCGGCGAGGCGGCGCTCTCGGGCGTTCGCGAAAGGTGTCGTCTGCCCGATGTTTCGCCAGGCCCGGCGCCGCCCGCGTAGTGCACCGAGGGCGTAGCGGAGAGTCCGCAAGCGATATCCACGCTCCTCGACAAGCAACATGACCATATAGGCACTGCTCCCTCGCAGCGTTCGACGCATTCGCAGCTCGACCGCCTCGAGGTCTCGCGGCGCCTCGTGGCGGATAACCGCGTCTGGCACGTATGCGATCGCATGCCCCGCTCGGACAAGTTCGAAAAATGCATAGTGCTCTTCGCCGAGTATCCGGCGGCCAAGGCCAAGGTCCTCACGAAACCCCCAGCCGTTACGAAACAACTCTCGTCGGAGTGCAATATTTCCCCCGACGCCGACCCCGCCGAAGTTTGTGCGCTCGAACCAGTCGTCTCGGACGAGCTCGACGCGGAACGCCTTCGTGCCCAAGTCTTCCACTCCGGCCGCCTCGTATCCGCCGGGCGGTGTGGAGGAGGTGTCAAGCGAAACGACTCGGCCGGTGGTTGCCGCCAGCGTCGTGTCGCTGAGCGCGTCGGCATGACAGCGAAGCCAGGCTGAATCGGGAACCCCGTCATCGTCGGTGAACGCAACGATGTCGCCTCGCGCGGCACGGGCACCAGTGTTACGCGCACGGCTAAGGCCAATTTGTGGCTCTAACACGTAGCGGGCGTCGAAGCGCTTCGCCAGCTGCATCGTCACGGTATCGCCTCCGCTGTTGTCGACGACGATCACTTCGTAGCTTGGGTGTGCCAGCGCGACGATCGCCGTAAGGCAGCGTTCCAACAGCGCGGTTCGGTCGCGTGTACAGACAACCACTGAGCAGGACGGAGCGCTCACTCGGGTGCCACGGACATCGCTGCGGCGTCGGCGAGTATTTGCTCCAGGCGCGCGATCTGGCGCGACCGTGCGTGGTCCCGAGCCGCACGACGACCGCCGTCTCCGAGCGCCGCCGCGCGCCGCGGGTTATGTACGAGCCCCCGCACAGCCTCCGCGAGTGCCGCGCCGTCCTCGGGCTGGATCGCGACTCCGGCGGCGCACTCACGAACCAGCGCCGCGGCTTCACCGTTGGCCGCGACAATCGCCGGCCGACCCACCGCCATGGCGTCGTAAAGCTTTGAGGGCACGAAGTCGGCGAGCAGGGGATGGGCGCGCAGCGGCACGAGCAATGCACTGCACTCTTGCATGACCTTCGCGATGTCGGCCACCGGAACCGCTGGACGGATCTCCACGGTCTCAAGCCCGCGCCGGTCACGCTCGGCTCTCAGCTCAGAGCTCAACGGCCCATCGCCGACCAACCGGAAACGAACGTCCTCGTCCCGCAGCCGCTCGGCGGCATCAAAGACGATTCCAAGCCCCTGGGCGATGCCCAAGTTGCCCGTGTACCCCACGACGAAAGGACCGTTCGGTGGTGCTGTGGGCGGCAGCGCAATAAGTTCATCGAGCGCACCATTCGGGATGTGCACGCTGATCGGACGTTCCGCGACGCGATCGATGTGGGCGCAGAACGGACGCGTCGTTGCCGTGACGGACCTCGACGCGCGATACAGCCAGCGCTCTACGCGCTCGAGCGCCGCGATCGCACGCTGACTCGATAGCTCGCCGAGCGCCTCGGCTGCGGCAGGCCAGATGTCGCGGACGTCGAGGACGAACGGCATGTCGCGCAACCTCGCCACGACCCCTGCCGCGAACGGCCCTGGCAACGGTGGAGAACTCGCAAACACGACATCGAACGGCGCCGAGCCGAGCAGTGTTATTCCGGCGGCCACAGCAAAGCTGGTGTAGAAGCCGAGCCGCCGCACGGTCGTCTTGTGGCGGGAAGTCACGACCCAGAGTCGCCGGACGACCACGCCGACCCTACGCTCGGTCATGATCGGCAGCCTGCCGAAGCCGGGTTGGTAGATACCTGCTGGGTGGTTCGGCTGCTCGCAGATCACCGTCACGTCGTGCCCGCGTAGCGCAAGGCCTTCGGCGAATGTCCCGACCCGGTTCTGGGTCGCCCCAGGCTCGGGTGGGAAATACTGTGACACGATCGCGATGCGAAGCCCCAACGCCGGGGAGAGCTTACATTCCCGAAGAGGCTTCGGCATTAGGGGTTTGGTCTACTACCCCAGTCAGATGGTTTCAGCCGTCATCGTTGCCTATCGGACGCCCGCTGAGGTGGCCGCCGCCGTCGCGTCCCTGCGCGGGCAGAACCGAGCGCCCGACGAGATCATCATCGTCGACAACGGCGCGTCGGAAGGCGCCCCCCTAAGCGATGTGGTCGATCTGCCTGGCATTACGATCGAGCAGCCCGCGACTAACCTGGGATTCGGGGCTGGTTGCAATGTCGGAGCTCAAGCGGCCGCGGGCGACTTGCTGCTTGTCATGAACGCGGATGTGGTGCTCGCGCGAGACGCGCTCGAGAGGCTCGTCCCGCGCCTCGAAGACGACCCCCGTGTAGCCGTCGTGGGTCCGAGGATCCTGTCGAACGGAGCCGTGCAGCCCTCGGCACGGGCGTTCCCGACCGTCCGCACCGGATTCTTCGGCCGCCGATCCGTAGCCACGCGCATCTTGCTGCGCGCGGGCCGACTGCCGATGGAGCTCAATCCCACTCGCGGGCGGGCCGGCACCGTGGACTGGGTGTCAGGTGCTTGCATGATGGTCAGAATCGAGGCGTTCCGGCAGGTCGGCGGCTTCGACGATCGCTACTGGATGTACTGGGAAGACGCCGACCTGTGCCGGCGCCTCAGGAACGCGGGCTGGAAGGTCGCGTACGAGCCAGGCGCGGTCGTTGACCATGCGACGGGTGCCAGCGGAACCAGTGAGCGGACGATCCGCGCTTTCCACGATTCGGCGGCGCGCTTCGCAGAGCGGCACATTGCCGTTTCAACGTTCCAGCAATGGCTGATTGAACGTACTCTGATCGCCCGGATGAGCGTGGTTCTTCGCCATTGGGCGCGGCGTCGGCATCGCGCGAGGGACTGGCGATGAACCCGCCACGGCTAGTCATTGATGCGCTGGCAGCTCGTTTCGGCGGCACGGCCTACGCCGCGATTCAGACCGCGAGGCACCTCGCACTCCGCGACGACTTCACGGAGGTGGTTGTTGTCGCGCGAAGAGGCTCGATCGTTGCCAATGGCCTTGCTCCGACTCGGCGGCTGCGCGTGCTCTTGCTGCCAGCTGCAGCGAGAGGTGAGCTCGTACGACGTATTCTGTGGGAGGGGGTGGGTCTTCCGCGCGAAGTCGCCCGAGACGGAGAGACGGTGGTATTAACTTGGTCTGGCATGCTGCCGCGGAGGCCCGGCGCACGCGTCACGTCGTTTATCTCGAATCCGCTGATGTTCGCGCAAGACGGCCTGGCCAACCGCGTTCGACGTCGCGTAGTCCGGCAAACCGCATTGGGAGAAACCCGCATCGTTGCGCCAACTGCCGCCATGGCAACGGCGGCAAGCCGGGCGCTCGGTACTCGCGTGGCCGTCGTTCCCTTCGGAGTCGATCACACCCGCTTCGCGCCCGCCGACGAACAAGGAGACGAGATCCTGTGCGTGGCCGACTTCTACCCGCACAAGCGACACGATGTGCGTGGTCGACGCGTGGGCGGCGCTGCCGCCACCCCGGCCGCGTCTGCGACTCATCGGCGACCCAGACGTGCCCGCGACTCCCTATGGTGAGGTGCTCGCGCGGGTCCGTCGGTACCGCCACCTTGGCGAGGTCCAGCTCGAACAGGAGCTCCCGCTTTCCGATCTGATCGGCGCATACAGAGGTCCGCGAGTGTTCGTGATCGCGTCCGAGCACGAGAGCTTCTGCATGCCCCTGCTCGAGGCGCTTGCTTGCGGTGTGCCCGCAGTTGCCCGAGACCTGCCCGCGTTGCACGAGACCGGCGGCCCTGGCACCAGGTTCGTTGCGGCCAACGACGTGGCATCTTGGAGAACCGAGCTCTACTCACTTCTTATGGATCACGAGGCGCACCAGCATGCGCGGCGTTGCGGCCTGATCCACGCGAGGCAGTTCAGCTGGGAGAGCACCGCTGCGAGATTGCGAGACTCCCTGCTCGGCGGTGGTGGGACGCGCCAACCCTGGTAGTCGCTAATTGACAATCAGTCCAAATAACGATGCATTCGGCCTCTGACGCTGGTGAGCACGCCCGTTCCTCAATTCATGTCGCCCGGTGGTCAGCGAGCTGCGGCCAAAGAAATGCGGACCCGAACCAGCCAACGACTGGACCGATCCACCCGCCGATCGGATGGCGCCAAGACCTCGGCGAGCCTGGCGATGGGCCGAGCGAAGCGGCTGATAGACGCCGCGCCGACTCTCCCCGCGCGCCTGCCTCGACTGCCGCTAAGCTATCGCCGGGGGGAAGGCTTGGGACCGCCCAAACTCTATGGCCACGAATCAACAATCGGCCCAAATACGGGACTACGTATGGCTTCTGAGGCGGCGCAAGTGGGAGATTCTCATCGTCGCGGCCTTGACGATCGCCGCGACGATGTTCATCACGCTGCGAGAAACCAAGATCTACGAGGGGCAGGCGAAGGTCCTGGTCAACGCGGTTCAGGACCCGAACTCCTCGGCCGGGGCCCAGACGCCCGATCTTCCCACCGAGCAACAGGTGGTCGAGTCCTCGGCGGTCGCGGCAATCGCCCGGCGAACACACCATCTGACGATGTCGACGAAGTCGCTTCTGTCTGACCTCAACGTGACGCCCGTTCCGAACACGGCGGGGGTTCTGTCGATCGCGTACGACAGTCCATCCCCCGCATTCGCCGCGCACGGCGGCGAATGCGTTCGCTACCGCTTACGTGAAGTTCCGCGGGGGTGAAGTAGCCCGCACCTATCAAGCTGCTGCCGCGACAACCCAGGCGCAGCTGACCGCCCTGCAGCGAAATCTCGCTCGCCTCGACGGCCGAATCAGCCGAGCGATCAACCCAGCCACCAAGAGTGCTCTGCAAGGTCAGCATGACAGCATGGTGGCCCAGCTTGGCGTTCTCCAGCAGCAACTCTCAACGTTGCAGGCCGGCTCGGTCACGAACCAGAACGCCTCCACCGATGTAATCCAGCGCGCCACGATTCCGACCTCCCCTATTCGGCCCCACATACTGCGGAATGCGATTCTCGGCGTGTTCGCGGGGCTATTTCTCGGGGTCTTGATAGCGCTGTTCCGGCATCGCCTCGACATTCGCTTCAAGAGTCCACGTGAATTCGAGCACGAACTCGGCGCCCCGGTGCTCGGCGCAGTGCCACACATTTCCGGCCTGCGCAAGCCAAGCGACTCTCTGGTCCTACTTGCGAATCCTCAGAGCCCGGCTGCGGAGGTCTACCGGACCCTGGCGACAAATCTCAGATATGCAGCAAGGGAGCACGGCATCCGTTCAGTCCTCGTCACCAGCGCGGTGCGCGACGAGGGCAAGAGCACAATTTCGGCGAATCTTGCCATTGCGCTTGCGCAGGCTGGGACAGAGGTACTCCTAATCTCTGCCGACCTCCGACGCCCAAGCCTCCACAGCTTCTTCGGCGTTCCCAACGACGGGATCGTCGACGTCGTCAACGGATCCAAGACGCTCGATGAGGTCATGCAAAATCTGAGCGTCGGCAATCTGACCTTCATTGGTTCTGGTCCCGCCCCCGAGAGATCCGGCAGCTCTCTTTGGGGGCCATCAGGCCGCGCAATTCGTCGAAGAAGTCCGCGCCACGAATGCCGACTTCATCGTGATTGACGCACCGCCGACACTTGCGGTCGCAGACGCCTCCATCCTCATCCCGTACACGGATGCTGTGCTGTATGTGCTGAATGCGAGAAGTACCACCCGCCTCACCTTGGTCCAGGCCCGAGACCAGCTCAACAACGCGCGTGCGAGCGTAATTGGCGGTGTCTACAACAACTTCAACATGGACACCAACTATCCAGACTATCGCCACGCGTACTACCTCACAGCGACCGAGCATGACGGGCAACGAGGGAATGGCCAGGCGAAGGAGTCACCCAGTCGCCGGGCACGCCTGCCGCGGTGACTGTCGTTCACAGCACATGCCGAACCGCTGGGGCTGACTCTGGCACGGTGCAACGGTGATTACAGGGTTTGCCAGATTTCCACGGCGCAGCAATAGTCAGGCTCGTATCCACCTTCTGCCTGTGTCTGCTCGCCGGGTGGTCAGTGACCTTGATCGGCAGCACCCAGTCATTCTGGCTCGTGATCTTGTGGCTCGGCTGGATTGTCAGCACGAGCTGGACGTTCACGGCCCCGTCCTTTTCCATCCCCTTCGCGATCATCCTGGCCGGGATGCTCATCTACGTCGTCATTCCGGCGACGATCCATGTTGCTGACCAGCGAACATTCATCGCGGGCGACGACTTCGGCGCCGGAACGACGCGCGCGCTACAGATTTCCGCCTTAGCCCAATGGGCGACGTTTGCTGGTGTCGTTTTTGCGCGAGCAATCTGGCCAAGTCGTCCACTTACCCCGATCCACACTACCCTGTCGTCCGGGCGGCTCGATCGAGCAGCGATCGTCGCTTTGGGCATCGGATACTTCGGGCTCATGCTTGACGTTGTGTCGGGCCACGCGAACCTTCACCAGTTCTTCTCTTCAGCTCGCAGACGGGCTATGGGTCGTTCTACCAGTCAGCTACGACAAGTGGGGTGTTTTTGACGTTCCAGATCGTCGGCGGCCTGGCCCTCATCTTTGCCGTTCTCCGGTCTACGTCTAGCGGTTCTGAAGCGAACCGTCTGGCGGTGATTCTCATGGTCGCCGCGGCGGCGATTCTCCTCCTCAGGGATTGGTCAGCGTCGACTCTTTCTCGTCCCAGCACTGGCAGCCGGGCTCGTATGGTTCAAGACGACCCGTAGACAAGTACATCCGAGGCTACTCGCTGTGTTGGCTCTATCAGCAGTAGTGGCCTTCTCCACATTGATCGGTGTCTTTCGTGAGCCAGCTGATAAGCGACAGATTACGTTGAGGAACCTTACGTTTCAGTCTGTGGGGGGTGGAACTGAGCTGTTCGCTCCGCTAGCGGGGCTCGCGGAGACCGTTCCCCGCCAGGTTCCGTACCTTGACGGCTCAAGCTACCTCGAAACCCTCGTGTTTCCAATCCCGCGCTCCCTTTGGCACTCAAAGCCGGCCGGCAAGATCACCGGACTCACCCACGTCTTCGATCCGAGCGATGCGGGTCTCGCCTTCCCGGAATTCGGGGAGATGTATGCGAATTTCGGTTTCCTGGGCCTCGTTCTAGGTTCCATCCTGGTAGGCCTTCTCGTAGAGTGGCTGTGGCTTCGCTTGGCGAAGACTCCCAGCCTCCGAGAAGCGGTGCTCGTCTCCGTTGCCTACGCCGTCCTAGCGCAGCTCTTCGTCCGGGGCGCGATTGCCCCGATGGCCGTAACGTTCCTTGGGCTCATCATCGCCACCCTCGTCGTCTGCCGTCGTTTGTCTCTGACGTTGGGCTCATCCGGGGCTGCGCGTCGCGGCCAGCGCGCCCACGAATACAGACTTCGGCCTCCAGGTAGAGCGGTGCATTCCCTGCCGGGAAGGCGCGAGCTCTACACCAACACGATCATCACGTGGCTGTGGACGCAAGGAACGCTGGTTGCCTCCACACTTGCGCTCCCCTTACTCACGCGCCTCCTGACGAAACAGGAGTTCGGGCTTTGGAGTCAGCTCCTCGCTCTCAGTGCCGTCGCCACCATAGCCGACTTCGGGATGTCTTCCGTTTTCGTGCGGATCATTACGTCCTCTGCGCCGTCCTCATCGGGCCCCATTTTGTCCTCGGCCCGACGCTTCTATCGCGTCACGAGTGCGAGTCTTGCGACGGTCCTTCTCGCTGTCTGCCTCCTCCCAGGTGGCCTCATCTCGCCTTTCCTCGCGACCACCCAAAGCCCCCGCTTGACCGCCGTCATCGTCGTGGCGGCCATCGTCGTCAACGTCGCCGTGCAGCCTTATACCATTCGCCTTCTCACCCGGGGTCGCCTGGACATCGAGGGCCTATTCGGTGCAGGGCCAGCAATCGTCGGGACGCTGACGACGATCGCCGCCGCCGCGATATTCCACTCGTCGCTTGCCGTGGGGATAGCATACGCGTCAGTCGAGGTCGGTTTCGACCTCGGCCTGATCGCGCTGGTTCGACTCTCGCCGAGCTTTAGCGCCACACCCAAACACGAGCCACCCAGCACCACGACTACACCCGGATGGCGTGCCCTGGTCGGCGAATCGTGGGGCATCCTTATCATTGAATGTTCTCTCCCCAACTAATGCTGCTCGTTGACGCCGCTATTGTTGGACGAGTCCTTAGGGCAGCAGACGTTGCGATTTACGTCGTCGCGGCTAAGGTCGCCGATCTAGTCAGTCGGCTGTTTTCTCCCTTTAGCGACAGCCTCTTCATTTCACTGTGTCGGACCCGGGGTTCAGACCGTCTTGCGGTTGAGAGACATGTGGTGGCGCTGTCCTGGCCCGCCATCACAGCAGGGTTGGCGCTGGGCTGCGCCGCAACGGCCCTCGGTGGCACCTTACTCACGGTGGTCTTCGGGCATGGCTACGGTCGGGCCTGGGGGGCAATTATCGTTCTATTAGTCGCTGCAACGGTGAGGAACGTGTACATTCCACACATTAGAACGCTGCAAGCAGATGCTGCGCTCGGGTCGATTCCTCTGTGGTTCGTCGGCGCGTTCGTGACACACGTCGTTTCGGCGGTTTCGCTGACCACAGGATGGTCGATCTTAGGGACAGCGATTGCCGTGCTCGTGCCCGTGGTGCTCTTCCAAGCTTGGCCCGTTGCACGGGCGACAGGCCGGCGCGCAAGAACGCGTCGCCTTCAGCACCCCTACCCATGGTCCAGCTGTGCGTCGCTGTATTTGGCGGAACAGGATCGCCGTCGCTTGCTTGGTGCCGCGCGGAGTTCGGTGCCTTGCCTGCTGCTGCCGCTGCGGTAATGGCGCTCACCCTGACCGCTGTCAGCCTCCGGCAACTGTTCTTCGGGTATCCGAGATCTTCGCGCCGGATTCTCGTTACGGCTTGAATTGGTGCCATATATACGATCTGGATCGCTCAAATCGGCCTCCACTGACGAATCCGTCATCAGAGCAGGTATGTGCAGCCCCTTTTCTTCCTTCCAGACATCACCTCGCCCGACAGGACGGAGGCGACTGGTTGGCCTAAGTCGTTGTCCTCATGACGCTGTCAACGATTCAGCGGCTGCTCACCTTCCTCCCCGTCGACGCACAGCGCTTTCTCTTGAGAGCGTGGCGCGCTGCTCTGCGTTTGTGGCGGCGGCTTGGAGAGCGCACTGGCCGCTCGCGACATTCACGGCCCGCTCTTTTTGACATGGATCGCAAACTTCAGGCGTACCTGCCCGATGGCGGCTTCTTCATTGAGGCCGGAGCGTATGACGGCTTTCGGCAAAGCACTACTTACTATCTCGAGAAATTTCGTGGCTGGCGCGGACTACTCGTCGAGCCCATTCCCGAGCTGGCAAGGGCTGCCTCCAAGGAGCGGTCGGTGCCCGTGATCAACGCCGCCTTGGTCTAGCAAAGACTTCCCCGACGGGACTATTATCATGCGCAATGGTGAAGTACGTCTAGCGTCACGTCGCTGGTGAAGCATTCACCCGAGTTCGGCTTCAGGGGCGAAGAGATCACCGTCCCTGCCACAACTCTCAGTGCCATTCTCGACGCACCTGATGTACCTGAGGTCGACTTTCTAAGCCTCGATGTCGAAGGATATGAGGTCCACGCGCTTAGGGGCCTCGGCTTCGCGAGAAACGCGCCGAACTACCTTCTTGTCGAAATCGATGGTGATCGTCGACCTGTCGAAATCCCTACTAGGCGACCGCTACGAACTCGTCGCTCAGCTCTCGTTTCATGACTTCCTCTATCGCCGACGCCAATAGCCTTTTGTGCAACGCGGGGCTCGATGTCCGATCTACCCGGCACCGTGCCTGGGGAGTGGTTATGTCGCGGCGAGCCACGCCTGACGCATAAGGGCCCGTGGGGTTCAAATTACTTTCCGCAGTCGCCGCCGCTCACGCGGTCGGAGTAAGCACGGGGGCGCGACGGCCCTCCGCTTTTCACACGGTCGCATCCTGGTGAGACTCACCTTCCTTGCCGATTTGCGCAGTCCACTTGCACTCCAGTGGATCGCGGAGTTTGCCCGACGCGGGGCTCAGGTTCATGCGATCTCCTCACATCCTGTCCCGCCGGACGTCATTCCGGGCGCGTCGGTCTCGGTTGTCCCCTTGGTCTTCGCGCAGATAGGAGCGGCAATGGCCCAGGCGGGGTCAGACCGTCAGCGAAGCAGCGCAACTCTGCGGCATATGCGAGGAATTGTTACGCCCGCACGAGCAGCGGGCATCAGATCGATTGCGGGACCTGTTGCTGTTAGGTTCCGGCGGGCGGCGTTACAGTCGCTGATTGACCAACATCGGCCGCATCTGATTCATGCGATGCGTATTCCGTATGAAGGGATGGCAGCGGCGGGTCTACAACGGGGCCCCCGCTTGTCGTCTCGGTCTGGGGAAACGACTTCACGCTCTACGCCAATCGGACACCGCTGATGGCCCGGGCCACGCGCAACACAATGACAAGTGCGGCGGCGCTTCACTGCGACTGCCACCGCGATGCGCGTCTTGCTCACCATTGGGGCTTCCCGCCCGATCGCCCGGTGTGGATACTGCCCGGGAACGGAGGCGTAGTGGAGTCGATCTTCCGCCGGGGTCCGAGCACGTTGCCGCAGAGGCTGGGCCTCCCCAATGGCACGCCAATCATCGTGGATCCACGAGGCATCCGGGAATATGTGCGCACAGACGTCTTCTTTGCCGCCCTTGCCCGCGTGCGAGAGAAGCTGCCCGACGTCCATGTAGTGTGTCCTGGGATGGCCGGCTCGCCGAGGGCCGAAAAGTTGGTCAGAGCCAGTGGACTCGATGACCGAGTCCACCTGCTGCCTGCGGTGAATCGCGAAGAGATGGCAGACATATTCCGGGCGGCCCGCGCGTCGGTTTCGCTCAGCACGCATGACGGAACGCCGAACACACTGCTCGAGGCGATGGCCTGCGGCGCCTTACCGGTAGTAGGAGACGTCGAGTCGGTGCGCGAATGGGTGACGCATGAGCGCAACGGGCTCATCGTACGCCCAGACGATCACGAGGCGGTTTCCGTTGCGCTCGTTCGTGCCATGACGGATACTGAGCTCGTCGAGATCGCTCGGCCGCTAAACGCCAAGATCGTACGCGCACGAGCAAGCTTCAACGCCGGGATGGAACGGGCTACAGAGAACTACCACCGTCTTATCGCCGCGGGTAGCCTGACGCGTCCTCGAGGCTAGGTCCCTCCCGCGAATCAGCGCCAAGCCTGTCGCTTACGAAGTTGCGTTCGCGCTCGCCCGGATTTGCCAGGAATTCGAGAAGCCAGTCAGCCGCCTGGCGCGCGCTCACCCTGTTGGCCACACGCCTGGCCGCGTTGGTGACGGTCGAGTCACGCGCTATTGGGAGCCATTCCGTCACTGCCGCTGGCCAAGCCTCATCGCAGCGCACGATGGCACCACAGTGCCCATTGAGCAAATCATGGGCGGCGCCAGTCATGTTGCTCGCCAAGACGGGAACGCCACTGGCCAAAGCCTCGTTTACCACGACGCCCCAACCGTCATACCGGCTAGGCACAGCCTGAAGCCACCACGTTGCGCGAGCGCGATTCACCGCATCAGTGGACAGTTGGCCCAGCCAGGACGTAGTGAGGCCAAGCCTGCTAGCAAGAGCCCGGAGCCTTGCCTCCTCCGGACCACTTCCTGCAACCTCTAGCCGCGGTGGCGCAACCATACGCGCTAGGCCTCTCATGAGGAGGTCCAGACCTTTGCGTGGGACCAGGCTCCCGACGAAACCAACAACCGGATCGTCGGTCGGACACCGCGCAATCTCATGCGTGGCGCAAACGTACGGGAGCACGTGAACCGGAACATTGGGGCCAAGCACTTCACGGTAACTAGCCTGCGCCCACGTGCCCACGGCGAAAACTCCATCGACCCCGCTTAGGAGCGCCCTACGCGCTAGCTGTTTCGGAATCCGCCCCGGCCGCAGGCGCTCGCCCCAGAAGTAGCGACCGGCGGCCAAGCGACTGACGGCGAGCCGCATGAACGACCGCGCGGACGTGTAGTCGCCCGATAGTAGGAAGTACACACTGCGGTTCCGGACCATCGCAGCAGCTTCCGCACGCCAAGGCGCAGCAATGTGTTCCCAGTGTCGCTGCGGTAATTGCCACGCCCGACCCGCGCGAGCCGGTTCGACCGAATAGTAGACCTCCAAGGCGATCCGGTTCGCAAGCTCGGCATAGAAGGCGGCATTGTAAGGGCTTTGTGTATTCGTGAAAACCAGAAGGCCACGCCGGCGTGCATTCATACGCGATCAGGATGGTCAGCCACCGGACCTAGTTGCGCGGCCGGGCTATTCCGAGCCCCGAGCTGGAGCGACTCCTTCGCCAGGGCGGCAAGTTCACCATTGAAAGACTTCGGGCTGCGACGATCTGCTTCCTCGAGGCATTTACGCGATGCCACCTCCAGGGAGCCGGGCTCGTCCAAAATGCTCTCGAGGGCTGCGCGGATGGCCTCAGGGCTCCGCGCCTCGATCACCATCGCCGAGTCCGGCGGGCCTGACTCCTCGGTCGCAATGACTGGCAGGCCGGTTCCTACGGCCTCTGCCATCACTAACGCGCTGCCCTCGGATACGGACGGAAACAGCAGGACGTCGCTACGAATGAACTCGTCCAGCAGTTCGGCTCGTGACAGCGGTCCGTGCAGCGTGCCTATCTTGGCCAGCCTACCGACTCCAGTGTCGGTTAGTTGGTGAGGGCCAAAGAAGTGCATGTCAATGCGAGGGTTATTCCAGCCGCGTAGCGCCTCGTAGATGTACTGAACACCCTTACGCAACATCAACGTGCCAGCGAACAGGACGCGCAGCGTCCTGCCACGGTGAAAAGCTCTCGCAGCCGCTCTCGGATGACTAGGAATTGGATACCGGACCATGCGAAGTTTGCTGCGATCGGCTCCCTCCTGTTCACAAAGCTCAACGACATAGGGCGATGGAGCCCAGATAATGTCCGCCGCATTCCACTCTTGGACGTTGCGATCATCCCATCGCGTCGGCGATGAGACACGGTCGTGCGTCCACCCTGGGGGCTCGCCGTCGCTGCTCCTCTTCTGCGACACGACGTTCGACCAGAGACGGCGCAGCAAATTGTTCCATGACCTTGCACGTCGCCGTCCCTCGAAGAGTTCGACGCAGCATGACTGCATCCCGAAGACCGCAGGGGACGAGCATTGTCGGGCAATAAATCGAAAGTCGCGGACGACCAGGCGCTCCAGAATTGTCAGATCCCTTCCGGCCAGATGTGCACGTCGTGAGACGGTTGAGCAAGAACAGTTCCGGATGAGCGTGAATCTTGCTCGCGCCAATCCCGTGGATGACGCGGTTCCGCGTACGTGGCCCCAAGACTCGCTCCGCCACCCTGGCCGTCCGACCGGGGGGTAACCATGCGTCGATGTGGATGCTTTGAGCAGCCCGGCCGCTTCTAATGCAAGCGCCACCTTCAGCCCCATGCGCGGCCCAGTCGCGAAGTGATCAAACCTCAGCACTCTTGCAGCCGATCCTTCGTAACTTAGGCTTACGCTCTAGATCCCTTAAATCGCTGACCAGGGCCACCGGCGGAACCTTAGCGATCTTGTAGGTTAAGCTTTTCGCGCAGTGGGTGTGTTTGTCGAGCCAATTGGAAACCGAGCGGTCCGACTTGGCGTGGCGTGCATCGGCGACCGCGCAGAAGCCACGACCGCCTCAGAGCCGGTTAGTCCTTACCGCCCGATGGTTGCCTCTGGACCTGGGCGGCCCGATCGGCGCACGCTATCGTCCGGCATGCACAGAAGGCGCCAGCGTCCTCCCGTGGCGGCAGTGGCGTGTCTACTACGGAGGACCTACCCCTCGGCATGCGTGATCACAATGTAAGACACGGGCTAAGGCCATCCTGATGTGCGGGATCGTAGGCGTATATGCGCGAGACGGGCGGCGGGTCGATGAGAGCGCTGTTATGCGGATGCGCGACACCATGCGCCATCGTGGACCAGACGACGCTGGCGTCTGGCAATCGGGAAGCGGTGAGGTGGTGCTTGGTCATAGACGCTTGGCGATCGTTGACCTTACTGCAGCAGGCCGGGCCCCGATGAGCAACGAAGATGGCTCTGTTCAGGTCACCTTCAACGGCGAGATTTACAACGATAACCACGCACTTCGAGCCGACCTTCGGCGGCGTGGACACGTTTCTTCATTCTCGCTGCGATACCGAAGTGCTGGTCCACCTCTGGGAAGAGCATGGCCCAGCCATGGTCGACGACCTCGTGGGAATGTTCGCATTCGCCATCTGGGATGATCGAGGTAAAGTCCGCTCTTCCTCGCGCGGGACCGGCTGGGGATCAAGCCGCTCTACTTCATGGAGGACGGGCCGCTATTCGCGTTCGCCTCAGAGATAGAGGCCCTCTTACCGCTTCTGCGGCGAAACGAGATCGACCCAACAGCGCTCTCGCACTATCTTACGTTCGTTGCGGTGCCGGCACCGCGAACTTTGATTTCTGGAGTGAGCAAGCTGGCCCCGGCACACACGCTAACGATCGACAAGGGCGGACCGCGTGGCCCGGCGCGATACTGGGATCCGATTGCAGACCGGGCGAATTTCTCTGGCACTTCGCCAGAATGGAAGTCGGAGCTTCGCCTCCGGCTTGAACGATCAATTGAACGACGGATGATGAGTGACGTCCCTGTGGGCGTCTTTTTGTCTGGCGGTGCTCGACTCTTCTACAAACGTAGCCCTCATGAGTCGGCTGGTCAGCCATCCGATCAACACGTTCAGCATTGGCTACCATGGCGAGGAGCAATTCAATGAATTCGGCTGGGCCCGAAGAATCGCCTCTCAATTCGGCACCAAACATCATGAAATTAAGATTGATGACGCCGACCTATGGAATTTTTTGCCTTCGCTCGTGCATTACCAAGACGAACCGATCGCGGACCCTGTCTGTGTGCCTGTCTACTTTGTCGCAAAGCTTGCAAAGGATAATGGGGTCACGGTCGTTCACGTCGGCGAAGGCGCCGACGAAGTCATTCGCGGGGTACGACAGCTTTGTGCAAGCCGACCGCATCGCGCGCCGCTATTGGGCTTCGCTCCGCCGTATGCCCGGACCGGTCAGGGCAGCTGTTAGCGCACTAGGCGGCGCCGTACTTGCTCGCGACCCACGACGTGAGATACACAGCGAAGCCTTACGTCGCGCCGGTCAGGTAGACGGTCACCTTTGGTGGGGCGGAGCAGTCGCCTTCTACGAGCAGGCGCTCGCTCATGGTCGGGTTCAACCGGCGGTACGGCGCCCATGGCGCTCGAGCTGAAGCTGACGCCCTTCTCGGCGGCCGCGGGCCACTAATGATGTCCTATCGGGTGAGCGCTGGGCGGTTGCCTGATCCTCGCACTGGACGCACGATCCGAAGATCGGAGGTGGACGGATCGTCGGAGAGAGGCTGCCACTTCGTCGACTTCGCATCGTTCTTGGCCGGCGCGCCCCCCGCGGGAGGTGACTGCGACCTCGGCGAGCGGCTCATCGGAGCCGCGCGAGGATAACGTGAGCTCGATAATCCGCATGGCCGATGGTTCCGTCTCGACGATTGTCTACGCGTCGCTGGGCGAGTCCTCACTACCAAAGGAACGAATAGAGGTGCTTGGCGAAGCGGGCGCTGGCGTCATTGACGATTTCCGCGAGTTAACCGTGCATCGCGGTGGCTCGGTACGCCGCAGATCTCATAAGCGCGATAAAGGTCATGTGGCTGAGATGGCTGCATTCTTGCGAGCGTGTCAGCGGGGCCAGGAGCCCCGTCCCGTGTCGGATCTAGCGGCGGTAATGCGCGCCACTTTCGCGGTCCGCGACCGGATCCAGGAGCCGCTGAGCGGGGATCAGCTGGCCTGAGCTTCGAGCCTTGGTCGTGCGCCCCGTGAAATGCCTATCGCGAAAGGGTGAGTCCAACGGCGTCCAACCGTTCATGACACGGTTGATCGCGAGCCCAGCCCGCTCTGGACCTCCGCGTCCGCAAGACCGTCTACAAGGCCACTGTGTCGCGCTGGTCGCCCGCAACGTCTCTTTATTCCGGGTATGGTCGCCTCCTTGACGGTCGACTGGCAAGCGGCGCAAGCGATGGAGCTCGCGACGTGGAGGGATCTCATCTGCACGTCTCCTGCGCTCATCTACGACGAGTTGCTGGACGCGGCCGCGCACGACGCGTTTCTTCGCGCGCGCCACATCAGCTACACGCGGGTAGTCGATCTCGGGGTCGGGCCTCTCGGAATAGGATGGGTCGCAGCATTTGGTCAGGGTAGGCCTGACGATTTACACGGCTTCGGTATCCCCTGCCACGAATTCAGCCATCGACGGGTATTGCCGAGCTCGACGACTTCGTGCGAACGCCTCCAACAACGGATCACCTTCACGCAAAGTAGAGCTGAGGATCAAGCATTACCGGCCCGAAGCTTCGACCTGGTGATATGCGACAACGTCGTCGACCATACGGAGCAGCCGCAGGCGGTCCTACATGAATGCCGACGACTACTCGTCCCCGGAGGAATGCTTGCATTTGGGGTGAACGCTTTCTCAACTGTCGGACACCTGAAATGGAACCACTGGACCCGTCGACGCCATCCGGTTGATCCGAACACGATCATGCATCCGCATAGTTACACCGAGCGAACACTCGACCGCCTACTCCGCGAAGGCGGCTGGCGAATTGTCGCCTCTGATCACAGCCTCGTGATCAGACGCGCGATCGGGCGCGCATACCGGTTTCGGATCTTGGCTAGTCCGGGACCTGACGCGTGATGGTCTCGTGTTGTCAGCAGGCTTTAGTCAGGTGACGACAGGTCGATGCGAATCGGGTCGTCGCCCTCGCAGATGATCTCAAGTTCGCTGTGGCGGACCACGTGGACGTCCCAATCGTCGCGAAGCAAGCGCCAGCCGAAAACTTCACCAGGAGGGATGTTCCGCGAGTCCACGAAGCAGCTCGTCTCACGTTCGCTGCCGAGGAACGGCGAGTACCGAGACCTCTCTGCGCGAAAGTTTTCTCCGGTCGTAAGGGGTGACACGGTAACGCCTGCCAACTCAATCCCACTGGGGTCGACTAACGGCGAGAGGGGCAAGCGTGTACAGACTGTGTGCGGCTTGGCACATTCGACACGATCGAATATGACTATCCCACCTCTCGGAACCCATATGAATGCTCGGTGATGAATAATTCGATCGTTCTGCCTAGCGTAGCCGTCATGTGAGCTCTCAACGATGGTCACGCCGTCACACGTCCGGACTCTGGGCGCCTGGACACGCGGCAGGTAACTCGCCCGGAAATCGCCCCAGAACACGCACTGATCCTGACCATCCACCTCGACCGTGGAATGGGCAGCGGTTGAGCGAAACGCAGCTCGGTCCGCCCCAGTGTAAGTGTATGAGCCCGGATCGGCCACGATCAGTTGGCCGTCCAGCCACAGGACGAACGACAGGGCGTCGGCATGGGCGTGAGCCGGGAGATGGGCGGGACAGAGCGGACCGCAGTCGAGCACGGCCTGGTCATCGCCGTGCCGCAACACGACGTAGCCGGTATCCGGAAGCACAGTTACGTGCGGATGCCGGTCACGCGCCGAGTTGAGCGGCGGCCCTTCCCAGGCGTCGTTCAGCATCGGGAGCCGACCATCAGGACCTGCCAACGCCGCGGTCCAGTTCTGGGTCTTCAACGACGCATCGTTGAGCCAATCGGGAACGTCGATGGCGGCTCGTGACAGCAGTTCTGAGACCTCCGCGAGATCTTGGCTGACCTCCCGGTGATACGAGGTGCTTCGCTCCTCGTGTCCCCCATCGGACAGGATCTGGCGCTGGAGCTCGCGTTCCAACAGCTTCAAGCCAAAGGCAAGCACACGGGAACCGGGCACGGTCACGCCGGCAAACACGAGGGCCGTGGCGTTTTTCAACACGTGGTTGCCGCCGATGTCGTACTCCACAGCGCGACGTAGATAGCGTGCTTGGCGGGCGATTTCGGCCGCCAAGCGCTCGCGGAGAGACACGCTCCAGCCATCGATCGCACCGAGGGCCGAACACCATGCAATCAGGCGGAGCGAAGTCGGGTAGGGATGCCAGCCAGGTAGCGACGGACGGGCCTCCGCGATCAGCCAGCTTTCCACGATCTCGGCCCAGAAGCTGTCGTGTCCCCTAGACCTTGCGCCGGCGCTATACGCACCGAGCTGGCGGAACCCGTGCAAGTGGAACATGAACAACGTCCCCTCAGGTCCGGTCTCCCAGAGATTTGCAGCTCGTGCAGACCGTACGTGGCCTAGTGCCTCAAAAGTGCCCGTCTGTGACGGATCGGGCAAGGGGCCAAACTGCGGCGCCGCCTCTACGCCCAGAGCTGCGGCGTTTCGCGTGTAGCTCGCGGCGGCACCTCGGGTGGGGCCGGCTGCCAGGGAGGCGGGCGGGACGAGCCGTCGGAGTCGGCCAACCAGCTGCCGTCCGCGCATGTGACGTACTGCATCCACGTACAGAGGCGATGAAGCCTCCGGCATCCGCGTCAAAACGGTAGCGAACGGCGGTGCCCAACTCGCGTCCGCCGTCATGGCCTGGGACGTCGGATCAGATAAAGGTCTACTACCGTACGCGGGCGCGGGATTGACGAACGCCACCGGTGGCGCTCTGGACTTCGAACAGGCATACGACGAGAACCTCGGACGCATCTACGGCTTCTTTGCCTATCGGCTCATTAGTCGCGACGACGCTGAGGATCTGACTCAGCAAACCTTCGAACGGGCGCTCAGAGCCTGGAGCCGCTTCGACCCCCGTCGCTCGTCGATGAGCACGTGGCTGCTGGCCATCGCGCGGAACCTCCTGATCGACCACTACCGCGCCAACCGACCCCCGTCAGAGACCGTCCCGCTAGAAAACGTCGACCCGTCCGCGCTGCCGAGCGTTGACGGCGCGGGAGCGGCTCTGGGGCTTGAGCCACAGCTCGCCCGGGCTCTCGACGAGCTGGGCGGTCGGGACCGCGAGATCATCGCGCTGCGCTACGGTGCGGAACTGACCGGTCCGGAGATAGCGCTGCTCACCGGCCTGAGCCTAGCCAACGTGCAGCAGATTATCTCTCGCTCGCTAAGGCGTCTGCGAAGAGCCCTCGACGCGTAACCTTTGAAGGCAGGGCGGAGCAATGCGCGACTTCCGTCGTGTGAACGTGTTAGATCCTGGAATACCTGTGAGCGAGGCGTAACCGTAATCAGCCGACCACCCGAACTCGCAACGCGTCTGCGCCGGTCGCAGCTGATGTGCGGCGCGCTGATCATCGCCCTCACCGGGCTGTTGGCTACGGCCGCACCCACCGCAGCGAAGCCTCACCCGTTCATGACCGGGTTCGTCGACGGGCGATTCGAGAACGTAATCGGGCAGAACATCTGGCTTCGGCGTGCCGTCCGCGTCGGGGCGCAATTCATCCTGCTGCAGGTCACGTGGGCCGCCATCGCGCCGTTCCCGCCGAGTGGCGATCCGACGGACCCGTCCAATCCCTCATATGACTGGGGCTCGCTCGATCAGAGTGTGCGCGCCGCAACCTCGCATGGTCTGACGGTCATCTTTTCGATTGCCCCAGGCGGCGGCCCACCGTGGGCAGATGCGCCGAACCGGCCGGCGAATGTACCCGCCGGGTGCGTGGCGCCCGGACGCGCAGGCCTTCGGGCAATTCTCCAAGGCGCTGGCTCGGCGCTATTCGGGCAGCTTCAATCCGGGCACCGGGGTGCTCCCTCGCGTTCGCTATTACGAGGCCTGGAGCGAGCCCAATCTGCCGTTCCATCTCAGTCCGCAGTGGAAGTTGGTCAACGGCCAGTGGGAAGCCGAGAGCCCGATCATCTATCGCGGCCTCCTGAACGCCGCTTACGCAGGGATCAAATCGGTCCACCGGTCCAATCAGGTGATCGCCGGAGCCACCGAACCGTTCGGTGACCAGCCGGGCCATGGGCCTCGGGTGCCGCCGGCTTGGTTCGTCCGGCAGCTGCTCTGTCTCAGTCCCAGTCTGCAACGAGAACCATGTCCCGACCCGGCGCACTTCGACATTCTCTCGCACCATCCGTACGAGATTGGCGGGCCGTTCCAACGGGCCTATAACGCGGATGACGTCACGCTGCCGGACTTCGCCAAGCTGACGAGGCCACTGGCAGCAGCCGTGCGAGACGGGACGGTGGTTCCAGACCACCACAAGCCGGTGTGGGTGACGGAGTTCTCGTACAACTCGTCGCCGCCCGATCGAGGCGCGGTACCCATGGGGACCTGGCTGCGCTGGATGCAGGAGTCGTTCTACGTGCTGTGGAGGCAGGGAGTCGGTGCGCTGGCCTGGTTCATCCTGGGCGACTATCCAACCCCTCCCAAAGGTCAATGGGTCCCTCAGTCCGGCATCTACTTCGAGAACGGACGAGCCAAGCCGGGCGCCGTTCAGGCATTTAGCTTTCCGTTGGTCGCCGAACCCGCCGGGCACCACCACCACGTCATCTGGGGCATCTCTCCGCAGACCGGCACCGTTCGCGTGCAGATGTATCGCTCGGGCGCGTGGCGGAACTTCCTGCGTTTTCGCGTGAGCGCGCACGGCGTCTTCACCACCACCAGGTTGGTGCCGCCGCACACCAGGCTGCGAGCAAGAGTCGGCTCAAAGACGAGTCTCGTCTGGACGGTGGGCTGACGCACCCGGGACCCGGACTGGGTCGCCTGTCAGCCGCGGTCGCCTTGCCTCGTATTTCTTAGACGATGGAGCTTGCGGCCACACCCGTATCGCGACGTCGCGCGCGCGGCGCGACGCTCCGCTTCGACGGACCGGCGCTGGGCGCGTGGACGCTCGGCTTCGCTCCGGTCCTCTACCTGGCGTTGCGCGGCGGCGGATATGACGTCGTCATTCGCAGTCAGGTCGGGCTGGCGGCCTGGTGGCTGATCCTGCTCGGCGTCCTCGCCGGCGCTGTCGCTGTGGCGGATCGGCGTGCTTGGCTGGGTGTCGCTCGCCCTCCTCGCCGGGTTCGCCGTCTGGACGCTGATCGACGGGATGGTCAGGACAGCGCGGAGCGGACGGTGGACGAGGTCGGACGGCTGTCGACCTACCTCGCCATGTTCCTGCTTGCGCTCCTCGTGGTGCGCCGCACGACGGTGCGATAGCTTGTGAACGGCATGGGCATCGCATTCGGGGTGATCGGCCTACTCGCGGTGCTTTCGCGTCTCTATCCCGGCGCGTTTCCTAACGAGCCAGTGCTCGCCTACTTCCACAGGTCGGGCGGGCGGCTGAACTATCCGCTGAACTACGCGAACGGCACGGGCAACTTCCTCGCCCATCGGCCTGCCCCTCCTGCTCGTGCTGGCCACGCGCGCGCGGACGATCGCCGGTCAGGCGCTTGGCGCGGCGGCTATCCCGGTTTCGGTCCTGGCGATCGTCCTCACGGCGTCGAGAGGTGCGGTGCTGACAGCGATCGTCGGAATTGCTGTCTTCTACCTGCTCGCGCCAGATCGGCTGCCAAAGCTTCCTCACCGGCCTGGTGACGGCTGGAGGCTCTGCGATCCTCGTCTCGGCATTGCTTCGGCGCCACGGGGTGAGAGACGGGCTCTCGACGCCGGTGGCGGTCTCGCAACGCCACCAGCTCATGGCGCTGTTGCTGCTCGTCTGCATCGGCGTCGCGCTGGCCCAGGTTGGGATCGGGCTGGCCGCCAGTTTCGCCGATCGGCCACGGGTGTTGAGGTCAGCCGACGAATGCCGGCATTGGTGCCTGGCCGACCGCGGTGGTCGTCGTCGTGATCGCGGTGGCGGCCGGCCTACCCGGAAAGCTCCAGCACCAGTGGCATCTGTTCAAGCAAGTCGACACACGGGCGTCGCGTCCGGGAACGTCTATCCGCGCTTTGGGACAGTGACCGGCAGCCATCGCTACCAGTACTGGCAGACGGCGGTCCACGCGTTCAAGAGCAAGCCGCTGACCGGAACTGGCCCGGGCACGTTTGAGTTCTACTGGGCCCAGCACGGCCCGATCTACGAGTTCATCAGAAACGCCCATTCGCTGTACCTGGAGACGCTGGCCGAGACGGGCATCCCAGGCTTCCTGCTTCTGGTCGGCTTCCTGCTCGTCGTGCTGATCACCGGGATCGTGCGCAGCCTGCGCGCACCGCCCCTGGCCCGCGCCAGCCTCGCCGCCGCCACCGCCTCGTTCGCCGCGTTCTGCGTCGGGGCCGGCTACGACTGGCTGTGGCAGCTGGCCGTCATCCCGGTCGCGGCGCTGCTGCTCGCTGCCGCGATCTTGGCCTATGACCGGGAGCGGCTTCCGGCCGACGGGCCGACTACGGGCCCGCGTAAATGGGCGCCGCGCATCGTCTCGGTCGCGGTCAGCGCGGCGGCGTTGGTGGCGATTGCCATTCCATACGGCGCCAACGAAGCAATCAGCGCGAGCCAGGCGGCATTTGCGGCCGGAAACCCACACGCAGCGCTGTCGGACGCTGAGACAGCGCAGACGCTTCAGCCCTACGCGCGCCACTCCACGGCTGCAGCGAGCGGTCATCCTCGAGGCGATGGGTGACCTACCGCAGTCACGCGTAGCGATCGCACAGGCCGTGGCCCGAGAGCCCTCCAACTGGCAGATCTGGCTCGTCGACTCGCGCATCCAGGCCGAGAGTGGACATCCCCATGTCGCGGTCCGGGATTTTAACGCGCGCACACTTCCTAAATCCCCGATCTCCATTGACAGCCGAGTGAGCGAACCGAACGCCCCGAGAACGAGCTGGGTGCGAGGCTGTACAAAGCCGCCCTGTTCCCTCGGGGCTACGCGAGCGAGCTGCGGCACCGCCTCGCTAGCCGAAGACACGGAAGCCCGTCGCCCGAACCGTCTGTGGTTGCTCGTGTGCGCCTACCTCATTTCTGGTGCGCTGTTGCTCGTGCTCGCACTCCTGGGTGCCCTGGGCAGCGGCCCCTTTGGATCGTGAAGCGGCGCTGGTTGACCCTGGTGGCGATCTCGATCGCTGTGCCGCATGGCTCCGGAGCGTGCAGGGGCCGGCACGCTCATGACCGGCGTGGCCGACGGGATCTTCGAGTCCCCGGGGGTGGGATCTGGCTGACCCGGGCCGGAGCGGCGGGTGCACAATTCGTGCTCCTGCCGGTGCCCTGGCCGACCATCGCGCCGCACCGTCCCCGCAGGGGAACCGACCCGACCAACCCGACCAACCCGGCCTATAACTGGGGGTCTCTCGACGCCACGGTGCGTGCGGCGACTAGGACCGGGCTTCATACGCGCCAATTGCCCGAATGCTGACATCCGCGTCAGCCTGCGCCCCACCGCTCCGTACTCTATAGCGAGATGAAGCTCGCCTTGGGAATTCTTGCCGCGCTGTCGCGCTCGCCGTCCCGGCTGGCGCCGCTGCTGTCCAGTGCGCTCCGCCTGGCAATTCGGGCGTCAACCAGTACGCCGAGACGATTCCCGGAGCCAGCTGCAACGGACCTCCGAGCCACCACCATCACGGTTCCGGCGGTTCCGGAGGCGGCGCCGGCCACGTCCCCTCCGGAACGAGCCGGGCGCTCGTCAGGGCAGGGTGGCGCCGGGCATGCCGTCCAGGCGCTCGTGGCCAACACCGGCACCGTCGGGAACGCCGCCGAAGGCGCCGCGGTCGCGCCGGCCAGCGGCGCAGGCGCAACGCTCGGGTCGTCGACGGCTCAGGGCAACCGGTGGTGGCACGCCGGGCGGGAGCAGCGCGGCAAGCGCCGGCAGCGCTGCCGCTGGCGCCCACGCAGCTGCACCCAACGTGAACGGTCGCGGCCTCCTGTCCGCACTGCTCCATCCGATCGTCACCGGGGCCTCGCACGCCGGCGGAACGGGCGTGTGGCTGCCGATTTTCTTCGTCATGGCATTCCTGCTCACGCTGGCGGGGCTGCTGCTCAGACGCAGTCGGCTCCACGCTGCTCGACGCCGCTGGACCACCTGACCGGCGCCGGGCTCGCATCGCGGCGACCGCCGTCCTATTTGCGGGCCGCCGATGACTTTGGGGCCTGGCGAGGGTCTTTGGGACGTGGCCATACCCGAGGCAGGCTCGCTCTTGTTCGAGGTCCGGGGTCCGATCACCCGCGAGGACCTGCCAGGGCTGTATGACCGCGTGTGTGCCCTGTTCGCCGAGCACGAGCCGACGGTGGCGTTCTGCGACGTCGCCACCGTCGCGCCCGACGCGGTGACGCTCGAGGCGCTGGCGCGCCTACAGCTGGCCGCTCGCCGACGGGGGTACCAGGTCAGACTCCGCCACGCGTCCCCCGCACTGCGGCAGTTGCTGGCCTTCACGGGGCTCGAGTACGTCCTCCCGGACTAGTACGAGCCCTCCGCACCTAGGCGAAGTCTCTGCGCCTCAGGCGTCGATCCGCGGCGGTAAGCCGAACAAGGGGAACAACCGCTCGGTGCTGAGGAAGAAGGTCAGCTCAGCGATCTTGCCGTCCTCGCCAAACTCAAGGACCTGCAGCGCCCACGGGTCCCAACCGCTGCCGCTCTCGCTCGGCTTGTACTGGCCGAAAGCGACGGTGCCATTGGCGCTGGGCGCCGGTAGCACCTTCGACCCCTTGCACGGGATCCCGGGCCCGAACCACCACGTGAAGATGTCCTCGCGCCCGGCCAACCACATGTCGAACGGCGGCATCGACTGATGCGCGTCCTCCTGGATCAGCTCCGTCAGCGCGTCCATGTCGTAACGCTCGAAGGCATCGACGTAGCGGGCGAGCAGGTCGCGCTGGGCCTGGTCCATCGTTGGCACGACGTCGGTCGAGCTGACGCCGGCCTGCTCCAAGTGTGGCCCGGGCGCGCTGCAGCGCGCTGTTGACCGAGGCGACGCTCGTGTCCAGCAGCTCGGCGACCTCGCTCGCCTTCCACTTCAGCACCTCGCACAGGATCAGCACCGCCCGCTGGCGCGCTGGCAGATGCTGGAGCGCCGCGACGAAGGCCAGACGGATGGTCTCGCGCGCCATCGCCTGGTCGGCCGGATCGTTCTCGGCGATCGCCAACCCATCGGGGATCGGCTCCATCCAGCGTCGCCTCGGGCAGCGTGTTCAGGCTGGCCTCCACCGGCTCCGCGGCTCCGCCTAGATCCATCGGTCGGGCGCGGCGGGCTCTGCCGTTCAGCATGTCCAGACAGACGTTGGTGGCAATCCGGTACAGCCAGGAGCGCAGCGCCGCGCGGCCCTCGAAGCGCTCGTAACCACGCCACGCGCGCAGGAACGTGTCCTGAACGGCATCCTCGGCCTCGAACGGCGACCCGAGCATCCGGTAGCAGTAGCCGACAAGCTCCTTTCGGTGCTGTTCGAGCCCCTGCTCAAGCGTGTCTACAGCAAAGCCGCTAGTCACGACACTCATCGTACGCATCCGCCACGACGGGCGGCGTCCGGTGGGCTCATGAAGCCGCCTTGTGGTAGGTCAGAAGCAGCGTCTGCCCTGCCGGCGCGGAATACACCAAATCAAAGTTGATTGGCTCGCGCTGCCCTCGGGGAAGAGCCGCTTGCCGGCGCCAAGGACGGTCGGATAGACCATCAGGCGCAACTCGTCGACCAACCCGCCGCTCAACAGCGCCTGCGCGAGCTGGGCGCTGCCGGCGACCAGCAGCTCGCCGACCTCGTCCTTGAGCCGATTGACCTCGCCGGGCAGGTCGTCGCCCGCTGATCACCGTCGAGTTGGTCCAGCTCGGGTCGGTCAGCGTGCTCGAGACGACGTACTTGGGCATCGAGTTCATCTTCTTGCCGAATTCGTCGCTGTTCATCTTGGGCCACGCCGCAGCGAACCCCTCGTACGTCGCGCGCCCGAGCAGCAACGCGTCGGCGACCATCAGCTCGTCGACCTTGTACTTGGTGCCCGCCTCGCCACGATCGAACTTGAACGCCCAGCCCCCGTGCGCGAACTGCTCTGCCCCGCCGGGATCCTCCATCACGCCGTCCAGCGTGACGAACTCCGACACCACGACTCGTCCCATCTCAGCTTGCCTTTCTGCTCGACGTTGTTGCTGTCAGTGAAGACGGTGACCGCAGGCAAAATTCATCGGCGCCGCCGCGTACGATCCACCGGTGGCATGGTCTGAGGCGATCGGGCTTCGCGGTGCCGGCGGCGAGGCGGTGGACTTCGCGCGCACGCTGCTCTCCCACGGCGTGGCAGATCTGCTTCCCAACACGATCGCCGAGGACGGATCGCGGCTGGAGAGCGTCCTGCTCGCCGGCGAGCGCGCCTGGATCGTCGAACTGATTCCCGATGGCGACGACCTCGGCACGCCTTCAGATGGTCGCGGGCGCGCCCGCGCCGCCGGCGCTGATCCGGGCCGCGCTCGCCGGTCAGGTTCGTCACATGCTCCGCCTGGACGAGGATCTGAGCGCCTTCTACGCGATGGCGGCCGCCGATCCCGTGCTGGCCTGGGTGCCGAACGGGGCGGGACGCATGCTGCGGAGCCCGACCGTGTTCGAGGACCTGGTCAAGACGATCTGCACGACCAACTGCACATGGTCGGCGACGGTGAGGATGGTCACCGCGCTTGGTGGACACGCTCGGCGTCGCGGCACCCCGGAATCCCGAACGCCGCGCATTTCCCACACCCGAGGCGATGGCACAGGCAGATGAGGGCTTTTACCGCGATGTCGCTCGCGCCGGCTACCGCGGCCCGTACCTTCGGACGCTGGCCAGCGACGAAGCCGAGGGTCGCCTCGACCTCGAGGCGCTCGGCGACCCCGCGATGACCGACGATGATGTGGCGACGGCGCTGCTCGGGGTCGCCGGGGTGGGACCGTACGCGATGGCCCACATGATGATGCTGCTCGGTCGTTACCGCCCGCTCATTCTCGACTCCTGGACGCGTCCAACCTACCGCCGCCTGGCCGGCCGACCGCGCGTTACCGACCGGGGCATCGAGCGCGCGTTCAGGCGCTACGGGGAGTTCGCCGGTCTGGCCTTCTGGCTGACGCTCACCGAGAGCTGGGTCGCGTAAGGGCCAGCCGCGGACGCCGCGCCGCTACGAGGGTGGCGGGATGGGGCTGGTGTTCAGCTGCGAGTAAGTGTTCGTCTTGTAGCGCGGGGACTTGACACCGGAGGCGAAGGCCGAGGTCGACGCCGTGTCCGGATTGTTCTTATCGGGCCCCTCGATCGGCCAGTCGGTTTGACCGCCGGGACCCGGCGCGTCGACGTCCTCCCAGACGAGTCCCTGCACATTGGGGAAACTGCCAGCCAGGTCCCGGAACATCCCGCTGATCCACTGAGACTTCGATCCGCCTGTTGCCGTGCTGCCGGTCTCGCCGATCAGCATGGGTTTGTTTGGCGCGAAGTTCATGACCTGCGGATACGTGCTGCCGATCAAGCTGTTGAAGCTCTGCCACGGATCATTGGCGTTGTAGGCGTCGATGCATGTCCAGTCGGCGTACGCATTGCCCGGATAATTACTCGCCACGGGCGAGCCGAGCCCGAAGTCGATGTTGGTACACCACAGCCACGTCACATTCGCGGCACCAACGCTGGTGAAGATGTCGTGCACGTGGCGCCACATGGCCACGAACTGAGCCGGAGTGTTGTTCGCAGTCCTGGTCGTCGGATGCTTGCCGGTCCCGTAGTTGAACCACGATCCGTTCATCTCCCAGTCGAAACGGAGGAACAACGGATGTCCCCAGGCCTTCGCGTCCCGCGCCCACTGAGCTATGTAAGCATCCTGCGAGCCGTCCGCGATTGCGCCGTCCATGAAGTTGGGGTCCCAGTAATTGCCGGCATTGCCACTTGCCCAGCTCAACATTGGGACGTAGCCGCGCTGTCGCACCGAATCGAACAAGCTGGTCTGGAATGGGCAATAGTGCCCAGCGGGATACGGTGAGCTCGACGTGCAATACGCCGAGGCCGACCAAGGCTGTCCCCAGCTCACGATGCTGGGCTGCTTGCCGCCGGAATCGAGGTTGGCGAAATCGGTCTCGGCGTTCCAGTCAAAGGGAGGGTAGTTGCCCGTGAATTGGGTTCCGACGCTCGCGCCCCAGTACAGGTTTGGCGGCGTCGA
Organism: uncultured Solirubrobacterales bacterium; assembly: GCA_963734775.1. GTDB lineage: Bacteria > Actinomycetota > Thermoleophilia > Solirubrobacterales > Solirubrobacteraceae > Palsa-465. The sequence goes on along the minus strand of CAVTJE010000028.1, from coordinate 16,265 downwards.
TTGGACCGAAACGCTGAGGCTCGATGTGGTCACGTTGCCAGCGCTGTCGAGGCTCTCGACCGTGATCGTGTGCTTCCCCGCGGCAAACTGACTCGCCGCGAACGTCCAGCTCGCCGCGGCCGACGACGCGCACTGGGCGCCGAACGAGCAGGGCGAGAAGCCGGACACGCCGGACTGCGCCTTGCCATCGACGAGTACCGCGATCCGGGCGATTCCAGACGTGGGCGTCGATCCGTTTGTGTCCCGAGCGCTGATACTCAGCCCGTAACTGCCCGGACCGACGCTGGCGTTGTTCTTTGCCGCCAGCGCGCCGGTCAGCTTGATGGATGGACGTTTGTGGTCGACGTCAACCGTCCACGCCAGGGCTCGCGAAAGTGTTCCTCCCGCGGAGATCGCTCGCTCCGACACCGTATCTCTGCCGTCGGGCATGTTCGCGGTGCTGTAGCCGATGCTCCCGGTGTAGCTGCGCGGACAGGTGGAGAGACGACTGCCCGCACAGCGCGGATTCGCGCTCGGCGCTCCTTTCAAGCCCGCGGCGGAGAGGCGAAGGCTCGCGATCCCGAGCCCTCTTGTCTGGGCCGCGCTCGCCGTGACGGTGTCGACCCCATTGTTGACCCACGTTCCGGGCCTGTAGCCACGATGGCGCGGGACGCCAATAACAACCGGGCCTTTGTCGGCTTCGTACAGGATTGCGTCGTTGATCAGGCCCGCCGTCGGGGTGCTGCCCCTGTTCGCACCGAGCATGCTCAACCCGAACACGGCGGCATTGCCGGTGTCGACCGCTGCGCCCGGCGCGCAACTACGGATCGCGCAGTACGTGTACATCGCGTCTGAGAGGGCGCCGCGAGTGCTGTAGTGGGCCCCAGTCCCCTTGCCGTCGGGCCCGCGCCACGCCCCTGCCGTCTCCCAACCCGCGCCGCCGGCTTTGGCGATGCCGCCGAACACCTGGCTGTTGCCCAGCGTGTGAATGACGCCGGTCTCGACCAGCTTGTAGATATAGGCTCCCACGGGCGCGCTGCCTAGGTACTCGCCCATCGAATTGGCCGTATAGCGTCGATGTCCGGCGCCCGACCAGACTCCGTAATCGCCGTAGGCACTATGCGTCAACGCAGGTTTGCCTTTGCCCGTGACCGCGCGCCAGGCCACGTGCGCGCCGCTCCAGGCACCGAGAGCCAGATCGGTAACCGGCACGCCGACGAGGATCGGGTACGCGAAGCCGTGCCGGTGGGAAAGCGTGATCACCAGCTGTTTGCCGCGCACCCGATAGTGGGCCGGGACCGCCCGCCCGTGGGCGTCTCTGGCGGTCAACGGAGCAACAAAAGCCACCGAGGCACGGCGACCAGACAGAATCTGCACGGCGCCCGACACCGACGCCGAGCTTCGGAGCCGCGAACCCTTCGGAAGGGCAAAGGTCAGGTGCTTCGATCCGAGGCTGGCTGGCGAGCGCAACACGAACGACACCATGGCGCCCGCTGGGGTCGGTCGAACGACCGCGTCAGTGTGGTGAGCACGTCCGCCAATGTTGGCGAAGAACACGGCCCCGCCGGCTTGGCGTCCGGCTACCCGCGGCCCGGCCGCGAACCGGATCGCCATCCGAGGCGTGGCGAAGGTCACGGCCCCGCCGGTGCTACTCGGCAGCGACACACGCATCAGCGCGCTGCGGGGCACGAAGGTGGAACCTCGGCGAACCAGTCTCAGATCCACCGGCGCGGTTCGGCCTGCGGGCGTCCTGCCAAACAGCGGCAGCACGCCAACAGCGAGCGAATAGCGTCCGGTCGAGGTCGCAACGATGGCCTGATGGTCACTGAGCCTTCTCACCAGGTGCGACCCGTTGAAGCTTGTGAATCCGCTGGCGACCTGCGCCGGGAAGGCCTTACGGAGCGTGCCGAGCGCTTGCTTCGCGGTCTGGTGTTGATGTCGTGCCCGCCCGACGTGCGCCCTGGCTGGACGCAGACCACCCGCCCCGGCGGCCTGGCCGACCAGGAAATAAGCCACGAGGGCCAACACCAATGCAGGACTGAGACATACGGAAACGCGTCGAGCCATCACATCCAAGACCTTTCTCGACCTCTTCGCCTCAAGCGAAAGCGACCTGCCTTCCCCATCGGCAATTTCGCGGCAGCGCTACATCCGCCGCGGCGATGATAGATGGATTGTGAGCGGACAGATGCAGCACCCGGCCCAGGCCCTTCGAGCGTCACGCATGTTTCAACAGCTCGTTGCGCGAAGGATGCCCGCCCGCCTCAGGGCGCAAACCGCACAAACCGCACGCCCAGGGCGCGCCCGAGGAGCGTCGTCAGGGTGGCGTGTGGATGGCCCGGGATCGGGAAGCTCGCCAGCGAGCCTTGACGTTGGCCGCCGAGGTTGAGCTGCACTGCGCCGCAGCCGCCCGCGTGGACGTTCGCCTCGGCGGTCGGCGTGCGACCGTGTGCGGCGTAGAAACGCAGCCGGATCACTGTCCCCCAGTCCGCCGGGCAGGACTGCGCCCCGGGCTGATAGGCCGGCAGCGAGTTGAGCAGCATGACGACCGCTCGCAGCCTCGTCGCCGAGGTGAAGGTGAGCGGGCCCTGGCGTCGCCGGTTTGCCCTGGTCACGGTGACACCCAGCCGAGCGACGCGCGACGGGATCAGCTCGGACGCCGGCCGCGGCGTCAGCCAGACGTCCTGGGCATCGACTCGGAGACCGGTGACCCCTCCGGGCAACTGGACCGCGCCGATCAGCAGCTCCCGGCTCGCCAGGACACGGAGGTCGGATGGCCAGCCGTAGCCAACGGCGACGAAGGTGGCCGAGTCGCCCGAGCTGGTGCTCGTTTCGTTGAGGTTGGAACCCCGGGGGCCATGAGCCCGGATGTAGGCGATCGCCGAGTGTGGCGACCCGGTGACGAGCCACCACCGGTGCAGATCGACCAGATTGCCGGTGGCCGGGAAGCTCGAGGGTCCGGCCAGGGCCGAGTGGTCGCCGGCCGGCTCGGTCGATGACTGCTTCGCCCCGGGCGGGAGCACGAGCTTGGAAAGGAGCTCTGTCGCATCGGAGTGGGCAGCCGCCTCGTTAGAGGCTGCCGAGCCATCGGAGTCGGCCAAGGCTACGGCTGACACGAGGACGAGCGCCAGACCAACCGAGGCAGCGATCACCACGCGCCGGTCGAGACGCGCCCAGCGGGAACCTGTCACGCAGTGCCTCCGATCACTTTGACGTCCGCTTGGGGGGAATTCTACGGCGCCGCCGGTCAGCCCGCCCGAGAGCACGAAGACAGGCTCGGGGCGGGCTGGTCGATAAAACCCGTTCAGGGCGCGGCAATCGGGCTGGTGTTGAGCTGCGAGTACGCGTTGCTCGTGTAGCGCGAGTTCCTGACGCCCGCGGTGAAGGCGGCGACCGATGCCGTGTCCGGATTCTTCGCGATTGGATCCCTCGACGGGCCAGTCGGTTCGACCGCCAGGACCCGTTCGCGTCGACATCCTCCCAGACGAATCCGCGGACTTTGGGGAAGGTGCCTGCCAACCCACTGAACATGCCGCTGATCCACTGGGCCTTCGATCCGCCGGTCGCCGTGCTGGCAGTCTCGCCGATCATCATGGGCTTGTTTGCTGCGAGCCCAGCGACGTCTGGGTACGTGGTGCCAAGCAGACCGTCGAAGCTCTGCCACGGATCATCCCCGTTATAGGCGTCGATGCACGTCCAGTCGACGTACGCGCCGCCCGGGTAGTTACTCGCCGGCGTGGAACCGAGCGGATACTCGACGTTCGAACACCACAGCCACGTCACGTTCGTGGCACCGACACTGGCGAAGATGTCATGCACGTGACGCCACATGGCTACGAACTGAGCCGGCGTGCTGTTAGCCGCCTGGGTCGAGCTGTGCTTTCCGGTTCCGTAGTTAAACCACGATCCGTTCATCTCCCAGTCGAACCGGAGGAATAACGGATGTCCCCAGGCCTTCGCGGCCCGCGCCCACTGAGTTATGTATGCGTTCTGGGAGCCGTTGGCGATCGCGGCGTCGGTGTACTTGGAGTCCCAGTAGTTCCCCGCGTCGCTGCTCGACCAGCTCAGCATCGGGATGAACCCGTGTTGTCGCACGGAATCGAACGTACTGGTCTGGAACGGGCAGTAGTGCCCCGCCGGATATGGCGATGTCGACGTGCAATACGCCGAGGCAAAGAAGGGCTGGCCCCAGCTCAGGATGCTGGGCATCTTGCCGCCCGCGTCGGACTTGGCGAAAGCGGTCTCAGCATTCCAGTCAAATGGAGGCGATCCACCTGTGAACTGTGATCCGACGTTCGCGCCCCAGTACATCTTTGGCGCCGGCGTCTGTGGTGGCGGCGCCGGCGCGTTGATGGAAAAGCTGATGCTGGAGGTGACGACGTTGTGGGCGCTGTCTAGGGCCTGGACGTCGAGCGTGTGGCTACCGGGCCCGAAGTGACTTGTGTCCAGCGTCCAGCTCGCGGTCCCTGACGACCCACACTGGGCGCCAAACGAGCAGGCCGAAAACCCGGACACGCCTGACTGTGCCTTGCCGTCGACCAGGACAGAGATCCGGGCGATTCCCGAGGTGGGCGTCGATCCGTTCGTATCACGCGCGCTGATGCTCAGGCCGTACCGGCCTGAGCTGAGGGTCTGGTGGTTCGCATTGGCCAGCGGTCCAGACAACGTCAGCGTCGGCGCCGTGCGGTCGATATTTACGGTCCACGACGACGTGTGGGAGACCGTCCCGCCAACATCGACCGCCCTCTCCGACAGCGTATGCCTTCCCGCGGGCATCCCAGCGGTGCTGTACGTCATGCGACCCGTGTAGCTCAGCGGACAGGGAGGAGGGGCCGCGTTGTTACAGGGCGGGCGCAAGCCGGAGGTTGCCTTGGAGCCGACGCCGGTCACAACCTCCCGATAGATGCCGAGCCCGCTCGCCTCGGATGCCGTTGCGCTCACCGTATCGGTTGCGGCCCTAACCCAGGTTCCCGGGATGTAGCCGCTGTGTCTCGGGGTGCTCAGGCCGACCGGCCCGTTGTCGGACTCGTACACGGTGGCATCGTCGATCAGCGCTGCCGGACGCATGCTCGGGGCCGTCTGCCCGAGCATCCGCAACCCGAACACGGCGAGGTTCCCCGCATCGATGGTCCGATCCGGTGCGCAACTCACCCGCGCGCAGTACGTGTAGGTCGCGTTTGACAGCGTGCGCTGCTCGGCGCGGTAGGCGCCGGTGCCCGAACCGTAGGGACCTCTCCAGGTTCCTGACGTCTCCCAGCCCGCCCCGCCGGCCCGGGCGATCCCCCCGAACTCATCGCTGTGGTTCGGGGTGTGGGTGACGTCGCCCTCGGTCGCTTTGTAGATGTATGCACCGGCTGGAGCGGCGGCGCTGTACTCGCCCCACGTCGGCGCGGGATAGCTATGCCCTGGGGTGCCGTACCAGGCGCCGTACTCGCCATACGCGCGGTGGGTGAGAAACGGATTCTGGCTGCTTTTGAGGGCGCGCCACGCGACGGGCGAACCCAGCCAGGAGCCCAAACCCAGCCGAACCACGGGGACATCGACCAGGATCGGGTAGGCGTAGCCACCGCGTCGGTCCACGTTGATCAGCAGCTGTCCGCGCTTGCCCAAGATGTAGCGCAGGGCTATCCGTCTTCCCTGGCTGTCGGTGGCCACCGCGGGGCCTAACAGCCCGGCAGCATGGCCGCTACCGGATGTGATCTGGAGCGCGCCAGGGGCCTCAGCGGACCGCGCAAGCCGCCAGCCTGCCGGCAGCGTGACGCGGAGGCGCTCCGATACCGGGCTCGACGCTCCACGCAGGACGAACGAGATCTCGGCGCCGAGGGGAATCGCCCGGAGCACCGCGTCGGTGGTCCGCGTGCTCCCGCCCAGGTTGGCGAAGAACACGCTCCCATTCACTCGGCTTCCGGTGATTGCGGTGCCGCTGGCGAAGTGGACCGCCCACGGTTGCCCGATGAGCCTGACGGGCCCCACCGACGTTGCTGGGAGCGACATCGGGACTAGTGCGCTGCGAGGAACCCAACCGCTGCCTCGCGCGGTCAGAGTCAGGTCCAAAGGCGCGCTCTGGTCTGCCCCGGTCGTTCCGAACAGCGGCAGGACGCCAACCGCAAGCGATGTGCGTCCCGTGGCATCCGCCACGATCGCCTGGTGATCGCTGAGCTTCTGCACCAGTCGGGTCTCCGGGGCGTCAAAGACTCTGAATGCGCCGGCGAGGCGGGCGGGAAAAGCCTTGCGCACCGTGGCCAGCGCCTGAAGCGCGGACTCGGCTCGGGAACCTGCGGGCGCGGCTTCAGTGGCCGCGAATTCGTGCCCCCGCGGACCGGTGGCCGCGGCAACCGCGGCGACGATCAGGCAGGCCAAAAGCGCCAGTGCAAAGACACCACTCGGTCGCACATCAGTGCGCCGCGTCATGACGCAACACATCCTTGGCTGGCGTTAACGCGCATCGTGGGAGTGGGAGGTGCGCGGCCGGCGAGGCTCCACGTTCCCTTTGGTCAGGTCCGCCGGTTCCGCGTCCACCGCCCGGTACCCATCGGGCCTCCTAGCCAAACCGGAACATGCTCCGGCGGTACGTCGAAGGCGTCCGGCCGCTCGTGCAGGACCGGCCCGGGGGGGTTTACGGTGCCGGAATCGGGCTCGTCTTCAGCTGCGAGTACGCGTTCGTCGTGTAGCGTGCGTTCTTGACGCCGGCCGTGAAGGCGGCGATCGATGCCCTGTCCGGATTCTTCGCGTTGGGCCCCTCAACCGGCCAGTCGCTACGGCCGCCGGGACCGTTCGCGTCGACATCCTCCCAGACGAATCCCAGCACCTTGGGGAACGTGGTGCTCAGCGCGCTGAACATCCCGCTGATCCACTGAGGCTTCGATCCGCCGATGCCCGTGCTGGCAGTCTCGCCGATCATCATGGGCTTGTTTGGTGCCAGCCCAGCGACCTGCTTGTAGGTGGCGCCGAACACGCTCTCAAAGCTCTGCCACGGATCGCCGTTGTAGCCGTCGATGCACGTCCAGTCGACGTACGCGTCGCCGGGGAAATTATTCGCCACCGGTGATCCGCCTGAGAAGTCGACGTTCGGACACCAGAGCCACGTCACGTTTGTCGCACCCACGTGGGTGAAGATGGCGTGCACGTCGGCGCCACATAGCGACGAACTGCGCCGGCGTAGCGTTGACCGCGCCGGTCGAGCATGCTTGCCCGTTCCATAGTTGAACCAGGATCCGTTCATTTCCCAGTCGAAGCGGAGGAACAACGGATGTCCCCAGGCCTTCGCCGCCCGCGCCCACTGGGTTAGATAGGCGTCCTGGGAACCGCTCGCGATCGCGCCGTCCAGGAAACTGGGGTCCCAGTAGTCGTCAGCGTTGTTGCTCGACAAGCTCAGCATCGGGATATAGCCGCGCTGGCGCACCGAATCGAACGTGCTGGTCTGGAATGGGCAGTAATGCCCGGCCGGATACGGTGATTTTGAGGTGCAATATGCCGACGCATAGAAGGGCTGGCCCCAGCTCACGATGCTGGGCAGCTTGCCGCCCGCGTCGACCTTGGCGAAAGCGGTCTCGGCATTCCAGTCAAATGGAGGCGATCCACCCGTGAACTGCGTGCCGATGCTTGCGCCCCAATACATCTTTGGTGGCGTCTTGAAGGAGACGCTGATGCTCGACGTCGCCGAGTTGCGGGCGCTATCGACGGCTTGGACGAGGACCGTATGCGTACCTGAACGGAACTGATTGGTGTCCAGCGTCCAACTCGCGGTCCCCGATGACGCGCACTTTGCGCCGAACGTGCAGGGCGAAAACCCAGACACGCCCGACTGTGCCCTGCCGTCGACCAGAACGGAGATCCGGGCGATCCCTGAGGTGGGTGTCGATCCGTTCGTGTCACGCGCGCGGATCGTCAGGCCATACTCACCCGAGCGCAGGGTCTTGTGGTTCTCCTTGGCGAGCGGCCCGGACAGCGCCAGCGTCGGCGCTTTCCGATCGACATTCACGGTCCAGGTCGACGTCCGGGACAGGATTCCCCCAGCATCGACCGCCCTCTCCGAGAGCGTATGCCTTCCGGCGGGCATCCCAGCGGTGCTGTACGTCATACGGCCCGTGTAGCTGAGCGGACAGGGAGCGGGGGCGGCGCTGTTACAGCGCGGGCCGAAGCTGGACGTTGCCTTGGTGCCGGCACCGGTCACGACCTCACGGTAGATGCCGAGACCGCTTGCCTCCGACGCGGTTGCGCTCACCGAGTCGGTCGCGCGGTTGACCCACGTACCGGGAACGTACCCGCTGTGGCTCGGGGTACTCAGGCTGACCGGACCCCGGTCGGATTCGTACAACGTGGCATTGTCGATCAGCGCTGCCGGACGCATGCTCGGCGTGATGCCCCCGAGCATCCGTAGGCCGAACACCGCCAGGTTGCCAGTCGCCAACGGCTGAATCCGGCGCGCAACTCGGACGCGCACAGTACGTGTAGGCAGCGTCCGACAAGCTCCGCTGCTCACTCCGGTAGGCTCCGGCACCCGAGCCGCCGGGGCCCCTCCACGTTCCTGACGTCTCCCAGCCCGCCCCCGCGGCCCGGGCGATCCCCCCGAACTCCTCGCTGCCGCTCGGCGTATGCGTGACGCCATCCTCAGTCAGCTTGTAGATGTAGGCGCCAGCTGGCGCGGTGGTGGTGTACTCCCCCCAGCTCGACGTGGGATAGCGATGCCGTGCAACGCCGGACCAGACGCCGTACTCGCCGTACGAGCGGTCGTATAGAGCGGAATTCGGATTGCTCTCCAGCGCGCGCCACCTGACGGACGAACCCAGCCAGTGGCCCAGACCGAGGCGGACCACCGGAACATCGACCAGGATCGGGCGGCTGAAGCCACCTCCTCTGCGCCGCACCCCGATCAGCAGCTGCCGGCCCGGGCGCAGGCTGTAACTCGCCGACACCCGCCTTCCGCGGCTGTCGCTGGCCACCACCGGGCCGATCAGCCCGGCAGCATGGCCGTGACCAGATGTGATCTGGACGGCGCCAGAGAGCTCACGCGACGCCGCAAGCCTCCAGCCAGCCGGCAGCGCGAAGCGCAGGCGCTCCGATCCAGGGCTCCCGGATCCACGCAGGACGAACGAGATCTTCGCTCCGAGTGGAGTCGCCCGCACCACGGCGTCGGTGCTCCGCGCGCGCCCTGCGACGTTGGCGAAGAACACGCTCCCGCCCACTCGGCGTCCCGCGATCGCTGGGCCGGTGGCGAAGTGGATCGACCACCGTTGCGCGGTAAAGCTCACCGGTGCGACCGAGGTCCTCGGCAGCGACACCGGAACCAGGGCGCTCCGCGGCACCCAGCTGCCTCCCCGCGCGATCAGCCTCAGGTCCAGTGGCGCGCTGTGGCCGGCCTTGGTGGTGCCGAACAGCGGCAGAACCCCGACGGCAAGTGACGTGCGTCCCGAGGCATCCGCCACGATCGCCCGGTGCTCGCTGAGCTTCCGCACCAGCCTGGCCTCGGGACCGGTGAAGGCTCTGAACGCGGAGGCCGGCCGCGGCAGGAAAGGCTCTACGCAGCGTGGCCAGCGCCTGCGTCGCCGGCTCGGTGCTCGCCGCCTCAGCGGCCGCGGAGGAGCGTTCCGGCGCGCGTGAACCAGTCGCCACGGCAACCGCAGCGACGAGCAAGCAGGCCAACAGGGCCAGCGCAAACACACGACCGGATCTCAAATGGGAGCCTCGAGCCATCACTTGACGGTACCTATTCCGCCGTTACGCGTACCCCAGCGGCGAGAGCTGGGCAGCCGGCCGCACGTCCGGTGCGCCGCTCAGACCAGAACCAGCTGGGCGGCCCGGGGCCGACAGAACGTGCTCGTGGCCCACTCGTTCAGCACAGCGCCACCTCTGTCCCGTGACCAACCCGCAGCCGAAGGGCCCGCGGCAGCGAGAAGTCGCGAAAGATTCGGGCGTCCCGGCCAACCACGCTCGCCACCAGACGCCCGCCGATATGCGTGATGCTGGCGCCCGAGGCGATGATCGAACGCTCGATCTCGGCGCCCTCGATGCGGGCGTCTTCGCCGATCGAGGTGTACGGCCCGATGTACGCGTCCGTCACGCGAGCGCCGCGGCCGATCACCGTGGGGCCAACGATCACGCTCGCCCGGACGGACGCGTCCCGATGTATCTGAACGCGTCCTTCGATTCGGTTGCCGTTGTCGCTCCCGTTGCCGTTGGCCCGGCGCTGAGAGATCTCCAGACGGTCCAGAGCAATCTGGTTGAGCTCCAGCAGATCGAGCGGGTTCGCCCGCGTACTTGCGCCAGCCATGTGCCAGTCGGACCTGGAAGCTGCCTCCGGCTGCTGCGATCCGGTCGGCCACACTCGTGAGGTCGACATCATCCTCGCATTGCCACGCGGCCTGGCCGGTGCACTGCAAGGCACCCGGACCGAAGAGCCACACACCGGCCATTCCGAGCACGTCCCGCCCGGGGTGGAGTTCCGCGATGTGCAGCATGTCTCGCGTCGAGGCGCTCAGGTGCTCGTGCGGACCCGGCTGATGATGCACGTGTACGACGAGGTCGGGTAAGCCTGTCCGCAGCTGATCGACGAGGGGTGTCAGCGGCTCACCGAGAAGACCGCTGGCCAGGTGCACGATGCACGGCGCCTCGCCGACGATCGGGGTGACCAGTCTCAGTGCCCGGGCAAGATCGATCGGGCCCCGTCGCTCGACATAACGCAAACGCAGACTCGTCTGTGGTTTGCACGACGCAAATGCCTTGCGGATCTCGCCCGCGCGCTCGACCGTCGACGCGACCACCACATCCCGGACCCCAGCCGACTCCATCTCCTCGAGCACGTGCTCGGCGATCGGGCGATTGGCGACGTGCTCCAGTGCCGCGTCACCGGACGAGGGCACGGCGCGGCCGTGAACCATCTCGTCGTCGACCACAATCACTCCACGCGGATCCACACACAAGGAACGGAGGTGCGGGGTCCGTACTCGCGCCGACTTCAAGGACGCATAAATGAAGGCAGGACGCCCGGCGCGCGGGCGAGGAACGTCACTCGATGCCGCGTTTGATGGCGTAGACGGCCGCCTGAATGCGGTTGCCCAAGCCCAGCTTGGCGAGGATGCTCGATACGTGGTTCTTGGCCGTCCGTGGGCTGATTGACATCTCGGCCGCGATCTCGTTGTTGTCGAGACCGCGAGCCAGGAGCTGCAGCACCTCGACCTCGCGTGGGGATAGATCGCCGTCGAGCTCACCGATGTTGCCGTTGCGGGCCTCCGCGCGCCTCATCCGTTGCAGAACGGTCTCGGCGGCGCACGGCGAGAGCCATGCGGCGCCGCTCGCGGCGGCGCGGATGGCCGTGACCACGTCGTCGACCGCTGAGTCTTTGAGGAGATAGCCGCACGCACCGGCGCTCACGGCGCCGACGACATCCGACTCGGTCGCCACCACGGTGAGGATCACGATTCGGACTGATTCATCCTGCTCGAGAATCAGCCGCGTCGCGGCGCACCCGTCGAGGTCCGGCATGCGCATGTCCATGAGGACCACGTCGGGCTGCAACTCCCGGGCGAGCCGCACCGCCATCTTCCCATTCGAAGCCTGCGCGGCGACCTCGATGTCCTCGCGGGCCGCCAGCATCGAAGCCAAGCCGACCCTGAAGAGGTCATGGTCATCGACCACCAAAACCCGGACTCGCCGTCCGGGCCGCGTCTCACCTAGCTCGGCGCTTTCTGGCATCCGGCCTACGCCCGCCTGCCCCGATGCAGGCCCCGGTGCCTCGATCTCGGTTTCCGAATGTTCATCATCCTTGCTTTCGGAGGCGCACAGCGGGCCGTTCCGACCCGGGCACTCCTGCGATCGCGTGGCAGGCCGCCGTTCAACGGCGGCCGCCCCCTATTTTGTTGTTTGAGCTAGTCGTCCCCACGTCCCCGACGGACGACGGCTACATAACGTTGATCAGATTTGTATCACTTTTATCAGCGTTAGTGAAGTTTTATGAGGTTGGTGAGCGGATTCGGGAGGTTCGCGGGCGACCGCGTGCCGTAGGGAAGTCGCCGGGCAGAGGTCTGAGCGGCGCGCGCGGTGCGGCTCACGCGAGCGCGAACTCGCGGCGTGGATCCAGCTGATCGGCGATGCCGGCGGGATCGAGCGTGACCTCGCGGCCCCCAGCGAGGAGCGAGCGGTCGGCAGCCTCGACGATGCGCACAACACTGCGCGCGAGACTGGTGTGGAACCCCATTTGCTCACCCCGGCGAATCGACCTCACAAAATCCCCAAGCTCGAGCACGAGCGGCTCATGGGTCTCGATCTTCGGCGACAGGATGTCGCCGCTCCGGTAGGAGAGGTGGTATTCCCCGAACGTCTCCGGATCCCGATAGACGACTCCGCGGTCAAACAGACGAACCGGTTCCGCCGCTCCGTCGTCGTAGATCACCATGCGCTCACTGCCCACGACAACCGTGCGGCGAAGCTTGCTGGGGGCCAGCCAGCTCAGCTCGACGTTGACGACGATTCCTGACGGGAAACTCATCGTGACGAACGCGACGTCGGCGATCCCCTTCACGATTGAGTCTCGCCCCACCGCCCGGACGCTGCTCGGAAGCTCACTCAGCCAGTAGAGCAGGATCGAGAAGTCATGTGGTCCGAGGTCCCAGATCACGCTCACGTCGCGCTGATGCAAGCCAAGGTTCACCCGGCTCGAGGAGATGAAGTAGACCTCACCGAGCGTGCCCGCCTCGAGCATCCGCTTGACGGCGCGCACGGGCGGGCTGTACACGAACGTGTGGCCGCACATCAGCGTCAGGCGACGCGCGGCGGCCATTTGCGCCAAATCATCAGCGAGCGCGCTCGATGGCGCGAGCGGCTTTTCGACAAACACATGCTTGCCGGCCCGGAGCGCGTCTGCGGCCAGCTCGTAGTGCGTGTGCACCGGAGTAGCCACGACGACCGCATGGACCTTTGGATCGGTCATCGCGCGGAGGGCATGCGTTGTCACACGCGCCGTGGGATACCGGCGGCGGTACTTGGCGAGCCTGTCGGGGTCGAGGTCGCAGATCCAGCGGATCTCCACGTCGGGGTTTTCGTTGAATACGCGGAGGAGATTCGGGCCCCAATAGCCCAATCCGATCACCGCGATGCCGAGCGGCTCGCCGGAGCGTGGACCCTGATCCTCATGCGGGGATCTAATCGAGGCGAGCACGAGCCACTCCTGTGCGTTTGATCGGATCGTGGACGGCCGCACGAACCGCGTCGGCAACCGTTTCGATCTCGTCGGGACGGAGATCCGGATGCATTGGCAGCGAGACCTCCTGGGCGGCCCATGCCTCGGCGCACGGTACCTCGCCGCACCGCAGGACGCGGCCCCCCCAGGCCGCATGTTCATGCACCGCGGGCGCGTAGTGGACGCCCGTCTCAATGCCGGCAGCGAGCAGCGTCGCGACCACCACATCGCGGTTCTCGAATCGCGCCGGAAAGAGGTGATGGACGGAGGATCCGTCAGAGCGAGCCGGGAGCAGCCGCGCAGAGGGTGGTAGCAGCTCGCGATAACAGGCGGCATGCTGCTGCCGCGCACGATTCCAGTCGTCGAGATGCGGCAACTTGACGCGCAGCATTGCCGCCTGCACGGCATCGAGTCGCTCGTTGTAGCCCAGCTCGACGTGCTCGCCCTTATTGCGCTGGCCGAGGTTGCGAAGGCGACGCAGCCGCCCCGCCAGCACGTCGTCCCGGGTGCACACGGCACCGCCGTCACCGAGCGCTCCCAGGTTCTTACTGGGATAGAAGGAAAACGCGGCCGCCGCGCCGAGCGAACCCGTCGGACGGCCTAGATAACGCGCTCCATGCGCCTGGGCGGCGTCCTCGATCACGAGCAGGGCGTGACGCTGCGCGATCGCGCTGATCTGGTCCATCTCGCACGGCTGGCCGTAGAGATGAACGGCGATGATCGCCGCGGTTCGTGGGCCGAGCGCGGCGAGGACAGCGTCCGGATCGATCAGGCCCGTGTCGTCCTCAACGTCACAGAGGACGGGCGTCGCGCCGACGTGCGCGACCGCCAGTGCCGAGGCGATGAAGGTGTGGGCGGGCAGGATCACCTCGTCGCCCGGGCCGATTCCGTAGCCCCTGAGAATCAATCCCAGCGCCGCGGTGCCTGAAGAGACACCCACACAATGCGCCACGCCACAGTACTCCGCGAACTCCGCCTCAAAACGCTCGACCTCGGCCCCGAGCGTGAATGCGCTGGAGGCGATCAGCCTCGCGAATGCGTCGTGCAACTCGTGCTCGAGCTGCGCATGTTGGCGCCCAAGGTCGACAAACCGAACCTTCCGTTGCCCTGGGAGCGCGCCAAGCCTTGTCTGCAAAAGATCTCCCTGAGTCGCCCCGTAATTACCTTGAAGGACGGTACGGCAGGCATGCGAGGAAGCGAATAGGACTCGATGACCATGAGCCGTTCAACGCGATGAACGCAAGAAAAGGGACTCAGAGCCGTTCTTGGGAAAGCGGACCCGAGCAACCCGGTGACGTTCGACCCGAGCAACCCGGTGACGTGGTTCGCGTGTTGATCGTGGACGATCACGATCTGTTTCGCATGGGCCTCGCGACACTGCTGGCCGCGCAGCGGACAATCGACGTCGTGGGCCAGGCATCCGGGGGTCACAGCGGCGTTCGGCTGTCGCGTGAGCTGAAACCCGACGTCGTGTTGATGGACCTCCGGATGCCCGATCTCGGTGGCGTCGATGCGACCCGGGCCATCGTCGAGCGCGATCCGGAGGCCAGGGTGGTGGCGCTCAGCGTGGGATCAGCGGACGGCGACGTAGCGGCCGTAATGTCGGCCGGCGCCTGTGGCTTTCTGGTCAAGGACGCGCCCGTTGCCGACGTCGCCGGTGCGGTGTGCGCGGCGGCTCAGGGCGCGACTTGGCTGTCCCCGCAGGCCGCCGAGGCGGTACTTAGCCGGATGCGCCGTTTGGGGACCGAGACGGGCGAGGACAGCGTTCTAAGGACGGAACTGACCCCGAGAGAGGTGGATGTCCTGAGGCTCATCGCGCGCGGCCTGGAGAACGCCGAGATTGCGGCCAAGCTTCAAATAAGTTCGCGGACGGCGAAGAACCACGTGTCAAGCATTCTCAAGAAGCTCGGCGTGCCAAATCGGATCCAGGCGGCAATCTGCGCGGTCCGCCGCGGCATGGCCTGACCTACGCGTCGTGCGCGCCGAGCACGAACGCGAACGACGCTAACTCAGCATCCTCGGCCGGGGACGAAGGTTCCGCCGCGGCATGCAGCACGGCGATGGCTCGGCGCACCGACGCCATCGCCCGCTCCACCTCCCTCGTCGCCCCCTCCAGCGCGTTATCCGCATCGGCAATCTCCTGCCGCGTGACCTCGAGCACCAGAAGCGCACCGCAGCTTGCCTCGAGTGCGGCGGTGATGTGGTCCGGCTCACGTCCATGCTTCAGCGACTGATGCATTGAGGAAGCTGAACATGGTTGCTCATCGCGACAGTACGTCCAATGAGTCGCGTGGCCCGATTCGCGTTCAGAAAACGCGCGCCGGCCGTCCCGGGGCCGTCGCGCGGACGACGCTCCGAACACGGTCTCGGCTCAGCTCTGAGCGGTCTTCGACGCCGAGCTTGTGGACAAGGCCGGATATGTGCCGACGGACTGTCACCGGCCTGATCCTGAGCCGGCTCGCGATCTCTGCGGTGTCGCGGCCCCGCCGCAGCATCCCGAGTACCTGTGCTTCGCGAGCCGTCAGACCGTCCTCGGTATCGCCGCGGCCGCGCAGCTCCAGGAGGAGTTCGAGCACCAGCGACCGAGGTATCGCGGCTTCACCGGCAACGACATGCGCGACGCTCCGGCGTAGCGATGCGGCGCTGATACCACTTTCCACGTAGCCGATCGCACCGGCGCGAATGGCGGCGAGCACGTCGTCGGCATCATCGATCCCACCCAGGACAATGACCGCAGCCCCGGGTGCCGCCCGGCAGATCCCGCGTACGGCGGCGATTCCACCGCCCGGAATTTCGATCCCGACCAGGCAAACGTCGGGCTGCTTTGACTTGGCCGCCCGGATCGCCTGCTCTGCGTTCGCCACCTCAGCGCAAAGCTCGACCTGACCATCGAGCGCCATTCGGACACCCAGACGTGTGGGTCCGTGGTCGGCGATCAGGAGCCGCGGACGGGCGGTCAAGGCAAGGTCACCTCAAGCGCTGTCCCAGAACCGCTGCGCCGAGTGAATCCGCATCGCCCCGCCGAAGCCGGCGGCGCGCTCACGAATGCTGCGCAAGCCGAACCCCTCAACCATGCGGTCCGGTTCCCCGCGAGGGATGCCGCAACCGTCGT